>CAZEZM010000001.1:0-39336 GCA_964515955.1 uncultured Flavipsychrobacter sp.
TCAAGGTAACGAACCTGAGTTTCCAGCGTATCATGGAGTTCCGTGTGTTCAACCGCTGGGGCCAGGAAATATTCAGCACCAACGACCACCGTATGGGCTGGGATGGTAGCTGGGAAGGTAAACCCCAGGAGATGGGGGTATACACCTACCTGATACGGGTAGCTTATCCTGATGGATTTGTGGAAACCTACAAAGGGGAAACAACGCTGATACGCTAAGACATATAGCATAATAAATTACAGAAGGCTCTTAAAAAGGGCCTTCTTTTTTTGTAATGCAAATTGTGATATACTATTTTGTAGCAGCTTACATATATTGCAGGAGAATAGCGGGGTAATACCCGGCAGGTTATGAATATCAACAACGTATTTCTCATATCTATAGTTTTGTTTACAGCAGCTTTGACAGGCTGCGACGACGCTGTAGTAACAGAAGAGGTGAGTGGGCCTATCGAGTTGACATTCAATTTATTCCCGGATAGTACTTATCGCTATTCTATTAAAAACAATATAGCCCTGACACAGGAGTTAGATAAAGAAAAAGCTATTGCTATCAACCAGAATATGACCTTGACGAATGCGTATAAGGTAATAGCGCTGAAGCCTAGCGAAAGAACTGTATCGGTGACATATGAAAGAATAACCATGAGCTCGGGCAACCAATTATTTTCACTCGATTACGACTCGGAAAATGACAATGGTACGGACCCTATGTACGAAGACCTGCGGAACCTGATAGATAAAAATTTCAAAATGGTCATTTCTCCTGCAGGTGATATAATAGCATCGGAGCCGGTAATAAAAACACGGCACGATGGGACGGGGGCGTACAATTTTGATGACAGTTCCATCAGGAAGATAATGTTGCATGTGTTGCAGGTGTACCCATCGCGGCCAGTAGAGGCGGGAAGTATATGGGAAAAATCTTATGCTACTTCTGTCGGCTTTGCCAATGTCCGTGTAAAGAATAAATACCAACTTGTTTCAGTAGAAAAGGGAATAGCGCATATCGAACTGCAGGGGCGAATCAGCTCGGATAACGCGTCGCAGACGCAAAACAGCGATATGAGACTAAAGGGTATGCAAAGCGGTGAATTGGATATAGAAATAAAAAGCGGGTTAGTGCTGAGTGGTAAAATATCCCAGCAGCTTTCGGGCAATATGAATATAACAGGAGAAAGCACACCGGTAAGCATCGAATCAGATATATATATACTCGGCACTGTTATCAGCAACCACTTGAAGTAGTTGTTTAATCTTCGGTATTTTCAATCTCAGTTTTGTAACTGTCTTCTGAACTGTCCGGCATAGTTTCGGGCGCTTCAGTGTTCCACTCTATAATAAAATTGTTCCGCCCGCTTCCTATAAGCAGGGTCAGGTACTTCATCTGCACCAGCTCCAGCATAGCCAGGAAGGTAAAGATGGCATGGATACGGTTTTCGCATTGAGAGAAGATAGTCTCAAAGGCCACTCTTGTATTCGACTTAATATGCTCTACCAGGTATGTTTTTTGCCCTTCAAGGCTGTAATTGTATTTTACTACTACGTGCTGGGGTTTGTCCGTGCGGTCTTTGTACCTGCTCATAACCCGCTCAAAAGCCTGCATGAGCTTATACATGGTTATGGTCTGTATCTCCGTACCTTCACTGTATTCTTCTCCCAGTGAGTCCAGTTCTTTCTTAATGTTACCCCTCTTTTGCTGCAGCAGGCGTTCGGCTTCCAATACAATCATTTGTTCAGATGCCTCTTTGAAACGCTTGTATTCCAGTATTTTATCCACCAGTTCCTGGCGGGGGTCAATCTCGTTTCCTTGTTCGTCCAGTTCCTTGCGCGGCAGCAGCATTTTTGCTTTTATACGCATCAGGGTAGAGATGAACAATATAAACTCACTGGCCAGCTCTATGTTCAGTGCCTCCAGTTTATGAATATATTCCAGGAATTCTTTGGTGATTTTGTGAATAGGTATATTGTAAATATCCAACTCGTCACGCTCTATAAAGAACAGCAACAGGTCGAACGGGCCCTCAAACTGGGGCAACTTTATCTGGTAAGTTTCTGACATGCGTTATCTCTGCGATTCGTTCAAATATAGCTTTAAAATTTGTATTGGAAGCCTATGGTAAACACTTGTTTTACCTGCCACCATCCCAGGCCCATACCCGGTTCATCTTTCTGCACCTCCTGGCCTGTAGCAGGGTTGGTAGTAGTGGTCACATAGGGTATGTCATTGTCATATATGAAAGTGCCGCCGAGGGTCAGGCTGAAGTATTTGGATAACTTCCATGCGAACAGGTTGTCCCATAATACGTCCACATTTCCCGGATTATCTTTCTTTACCACCTTGCCTGTGCTGTCGGTATAATCTTTGGCCAGGTAGTTTGAGTAGAGGTCAAGACGGGTTTTGAAAGTCATATTTTCAGTGATGTCTACTACATATCGTCCTGAAAAGTAGGCGCCGAATTCGAAACGCATATTCTTGCCGTTCTCTATACCAAATGCCCCTTCAGGCGACCGCATGGTATAGTATTTACTCGCAACGGTAATACGTCCGGCAATGGGCGACAGAAAAAGGCTCAGGTTGCTGCCCTTTCTGTATTCGATACCCGGTGCCAGGATAAAATAAGCGGGGGAAAGGAAATTGGAGGTAGAAAACGTATCCCATTCAGGGGCCTCGTAGTCGTAGCCCTTGGTAAACTGCGACTTGAAGTTGAACAGGGTAGTGAAATAGAAATCTTTAGCAGTATCCAGCCTGTAGCCGTATTTGGATGTGAAATCTATTCGGTCATCCATTTTTCTTGGGGTGAAGGCATTGGAATAAGCATAAAATAAGGCGTAGGTCATATCCAGGTTATTGCTCCATATATGCCTGTTGTACAGCCTGCTGAGGCTGCCGCTGAATAAGCCGTTTACTGTCGCTGATGCAATTTCACCGCCTGCGGCCCAGTTGTGCAGGAAACCCTGGTTGATACCTACGTTCAGGGTACCGTTGTATATCCAGGCAACAGTATCTATGTTTTTCACTTCCAGGTTGGCCCTTACAGTGTCCGTTTTATTCAGTTGAGCATTAGCTGATAATGATACTAAGGCCAGTAATATGGTAATTGTTCTCTTCATATCTATCTCGGTTTATATTTTGATTCCAATAAAAAGCGTTGTGCATCTATAGGGGCGTTTACCAGTTCGGGTAGTGTCATGTCAGGGTGCTCGTTCATATAGGCTTCTACTATCTGCAGGCCCAACCATGCGCCGATATTGCCGGGACTGTCCGATGGCATCCCTGTGGCGCTGGGCCCATCCATCACGTACCTGACAACTTTTTGCAGGTTGTTTTCGTAAAACAGTTGCTGCCGCACAAAGAAGTCGTATATCATAGCTTCGTTTTCTTCGCACCATTGCAATTGTTCGGGGGTATAAGCCAGCCGTACATGTTCTTCTGTAAAAGGTAATACTTTGCCCAGGTAGTACATTTCCTTACCGCTTTGTATCATCATATCCAGCAGCACTTTCTGGTCTACCGTGAAAGGGTGGTCCTGGCGATAGACCGTTCGCATAACCGCTACGGGTATATAGTTTTCGTTGAGCTGGCGCGAAAAATACTCCGGTATACCTACAGATTTATAATAAGGATAATCGGCACCCAAAAACATGTCGAGCCCCACGCCAATTATATTATCGCCATACGTCAGCGCACCATAGTTGTTCAGCCCGGAAACGAGGTATATAATACGAGGCTCTTTATACGAAGGGAAGTAATGCTTTATGTATTGAAAGCCTTTTTTTAAATTTTCATTGATTTTGGTTTCGTCGGGGTACCGGGCCAATACAGTATCAAATACACCACGATAGTCTTTATGGGTCAGGAAGGTTTTCAGCCCCTTTTGTATACCGGGGTTGGTATCTGTGTAGTTACCGTTGATGCTGAAACCCATAATGGTATCGAGGTAAAAACCCAGGAACTCAGGGTACTTATTATGTATTGAGGCCAGCCCTGCGCCCAGGCTGTTTGTATCCAAAGCATATAAATCTTTGTCCAGCCTCTCGCTCTGTATTTTTACGGGTATATTACTCACGTCCGGAGCCTTATCTCCCCCGCAGCTGATTAATACAGCCGGGAGTGATAATATTATTAACAGTAGAATACACTTTTGTTGAATACTTTTCATAGACAAAGACTTAACATCCCGTGAAATGCGCTTATTTTTACGACGGCAAAAATAGCATTACTGTTTTTATTTGTATAATAATCTTTAACCGCTGCAAAAGGCTATGGATATCAGGAAATTATTGATAGTTGTTGTTACATGTATGTATTCGTTTAATGCGTTGGCGCAATATACCTATGGCGAGCCTATAGAAAGCAGCAGCAGCGCAGAACCCAGGAAAACACGTTTTGGTTTATTTGTCGCGCCCAACAACTCCTGGATGAAACCAACTGCATCCAAAAGCAACGATGGTTTGTATATGATAACCAATGAGGGCAGTAAAGTAGGTTATAGCTGGGGGTTGATGATAGACCATTTTTTTGCTGAAAACTATGGCATTTCCACGGGTGTGCAATTAGCCACATCAGGGGGTAAAATACTGGCTGAATATAACCCGGCAAAATTGCCCAATCCTGCCCCTGACAACATAGTAAAATCTGCCAGTTTTGATTACCGCCTGCAGTATTTTGAAGTGCCCTTTGGCCTGAAGCTGATGAGCGATAACCTATCAGGCGGACTGCGCATATTTGGTAACCTGGGTATTACAGCAGCTATTAATATATCAAAAAAGGCCACCTATGCCGTTACCTATACAGATACTGCGGGTGCAGGGTTTGTAGATAAAATAGTAACCGGTGAAAATGAAAAACTGCGTAACGGTGTCAGCATTATACCTATTCTCTTCCAGATGAACCTGGGCGGTGGTATCGAATACCAGATAACTCAGAAAATGAGCCTGTATATGGGACTGTTCTTCAACAATGGCTTCGCACCAGACGTGACCAGCCCTAAAGAATTCAACATGGGGTATAAGGGTACTTTTACTGATGGTAATATCAGGTTGAACAATATAGCACTGAAGGTGGGCCTTTTCTTTTAAGGGTTTATACAATAATATTGACAGCAGTTTGCCGTGTAGCAAACTGCTTTTTCATTAATACTTTCAGTTAAATCGTAATTTTGCCTTTGTATGAAGATATTCCTCGCACAGCAGAACTACCATATAGGCAACTTTGAAGCAAACACCGCCAAAATAATTGATGCTGTTCGCCAGGCTAAACAGCAGGGTGGCGACCTGGTGGTGTTTTCTGAATTGGCTGTGTGTGGTTATCCACCCCGGGATTTTCTTGAATTCAATGACTTTGTTGAACAATGCCTGGCTGTAGTACATGTTATAGCGCAGGAGGCTGATACAATTGGAGTAATAGTAGGAGCACCGTCGCGCAACCCGCGGGTAGAAGGTAAAGACCTGTTTAACAGCGCATACCTGCTTTATGATAAAAAGATACAGGCCACAGCGCATAAAACATTGCTGCCTACGTATGACATATTCGATGAATATCGCTACTTCGAGCCGGGGTTGGAATGGAATGTGATGGAGTTTAAAGGCAAGAAACTGGCGGTGACTGTATGCGAAGACATATGGAACCTGGACGATAACCCCCTGTACCGCATTTGCCCGATGGATGAGTTGGTAAAACAACAGCCGGACATCATGGTGAATATCAGTGCATCACCTTTCGATTATGCACAGGCGCAGGAAAGGCTGGGTATTGTAAAAAGGAACGTAGCTAAGTATAAAATACCAATGGTGTATTGTAATACCGTAGGCTCGCAAACGGAGATAGTTTTCGATGGCGGTTCTGTGGTTATGGATGCGCAGGAAAACCTGGTGCTGGAGATGTCTTATTTCTCAGAACACCTTGCTTCGGTAGACTTGAAAGACGATAACACATTCGTTCAGCCGGTATTGCGTAGGGCTGACGAAATACCTTACACAGACCCTATGCCTAAGGTGTTTGAACCAAACCTGGGCACGGCGCTGATACACGATGCACTGTTGACAGGTATACGCGACTACTTCGGCAAGATGGGCTTCACCAAAGCTATTGTTGCTTCTTCAGGAGGTATTGACAGTGCCGTTACGCTTGCTTTGGCTTGTCGGGCCTTGGGCAGCGAAAATGTACATGCGCTACTCATGCCTTCGCAATATTCAACCGGCCACTCGGTAGATGATGCAGTACAATTATCAGTCAATCTTGCTAATCCTTATGACATCCTCCCCATCAAAAGTATTTTTGATGAATACAGGCTAGCGCTCAAACCCATTTTTAAAGACCTGCCTTTCAACGTGGCTGAAGAAAACTTACAGTCGCGCATCAGGGGGACATTGGTGATGGCATTGTCCAATAAGTTTGGCTCTATATTGCTGAATACGTCGAACAAAAGTGAACTGGCTACAGGCTATGGTACACTATACGGCGATATGGCCGGAGGCCTGGGCGTATTGGGCGATGTATATAAAATGCAGGTGTATGCGCTGGCAGAATACATTAATCACGATGAAGAAGTAATACCCCGCAATATTATAGATAAAGCCCCATCGGCAGAACTAAGAGAAGGGCAGAAGGACAGCGACAGCCTGCCCGAATATGATGTGCTCGATCCGATTTTGTATCAATATATAGAACGCAGGCAGGGGCCTAAAGAAATAACCGCACAGGGTTTTGATGCCGCATTGGTAGCCCGTATACTGAAGATGGTAAATATGAATGAGTACAAACGCAACCAGTTTTGCCCCATCATCAGGGTATCGCCCAAGGCATTTGGGGTGGGCCGCAGGGTGCCGATTGTGGGCAAGTATTTGTCGTAGTTATTTCCGGTAGATAATATTATTACCCTTCAGGCCATATAGCCCTTCGTCAATCATTTCCCTGAGTGCCCCGGTAATGGCGGGAGTGGTGTGTTGCGGCAGCATGTTGCATATTTCAGCAATACTTTTTTCTGATGCATGTGTAAATAGTTGCGCGATGTCTGTACGTACCGCAGCAGGGAGTATGTCTCTTTTTTTCATCCCGGCACATACATCGCAGTGCCCGCAATTTTTGTCATATTGCTGGCCGAAATAGTGAAGCATGTTTTTTGTTCTGCAAACATGATTGTCCGTAATGTAACGTATCATGGCGTCTGTACGCTGTTGGTGGGTTTTCTTCAGTGCATTGATGCGTTCTGTATTGATGAGGAGCGTGCGGCTATCTACCCGGTAATGATGAAAGAACAATTGCGGCCCTTCTTTCGGCTGGTTAAATTGTACCAGTTCCATCTTGTCCAGTTGCTCCAGCATCAGGATGACCAGCGACGATTGTATTTTCAGATGCTTGGCTATTACTTTTACATTAATAGCTGTAGGGTGATAGAACAAGCTGCCGTACAACCTGAGCATAGTGGTGAGCAAGAGGTTCAGGTCAGGGTGTAGCCTGCCGATATTATCCAGCTCAGCCCTGTCTGCCAATACCTGTACAGTGGTGGGTATAAATACGCTTTCACTTAGTGTCCATAGGCCTTCCTGTTCCAGTAGTTTCAAAGCCCTTGCAGCAGTAAACGCATTCAGACCGAATTTTTTACTAAAGTCAGTCAGCTCAAAATCGTAATACCGGTATGGCTCTGCGCCAATAGGTATTTGCAGGTATTCCGCTACCGATTGATATACTTTCCGGATAAAGTCATAAGGCGGGAATTGTGTTTCAGTACTTTCCTCCAGTTTATTAATATCAGGTTGATTGTACAGTAATATTGATTGTGCTGTCTGACCATCCCTTCCTGCCCGACCTGATTCCTGGTAATATGCCTCCAGGTGTTCCGGTATGTCATAGTGCAGCACCAGCCTTACATCCGCTTTGTCTATACCCATGCCAAATGCCGTGGTGGCCACCATCACAGGGGCTTTGTTATTCATCCACAGTTCACGGTGTTCGGCACGTTGTTCATGCTTCATGCCCGCATGATAGGGTAGTGCGTTTACGCCATTTTGCTCCAGTTGTTTACATAGTACTTCGGTTTGTTTCCTGCTCCTGCAATAGACAATGCTGCATCCGTTGATATTGCCCAGCAGCGATAAGGCATCCCTGTTTTTCTGTTCGCTGTATTGTACGGTATAAAACAGGTTTTGCCGTTCAAAACTCTGCCTGAATACCTCTACCTTATTTAATTCCAGTTGTTTGATAATGTCTGCCTCTACCTCTTTAGTGGCAGATGCGGTGAGCGCGAGCACGGGTACATTTTTAAATACCTGCCTGATGGTTTTTATCTGCAGGTAGTCGGGCCTGAAATCATGTCCCCATTGTGATACGCAGTGCGCTTCATCTACGGCTATGAGTTGCACGTCCAATGCGGGAAGAAATTCCAGGAACAGTCCGGTTTGTATTCTTTCCGGTGAGATGTATAATAATTTATAAGCGCCTTCTGCGGCATTGTTCAGTATCCTGTACACATTTGCCCTGTGCATGCCTGAACTGATATGCGCTGCAGGTATGTCTTTTGATAAAAGGTTTTCCACCTGCTCCTGCATCAGCGCTATCAGCGGTGTCACTACCAAGGTCAGCCCATTGTGCAACAATGATGGTAATTGGTAACACAACGATTTGCCGCCGCCCGTGGGCAGCAGCGCCAATGTATCGTGGTGCTGCAATACGGCCCGGATAATTTCGTTTTGCAGTGGCCTGAACCGGTCATACCCCCAATACCTTTGTAATATTTCTAAAGGTGCAGGCAATGTTATTGAGTATCAGCAAATAAAGGTTTCAGCGCAGAGGTCCACAATTCTTTCTTAGCTTGTGGCTGTTGTTCCAGTTCCGGTAGCGATAATGTGGGTATCCACGAAGCACCATCAAAATTATTAAGCCCGTTCAACCGGAACAATGCGGATACCCCCAAATCAGACGGATGCACACCAAATAGGATAACAACAGATGGCTTAGCAATGTCTTTTAATAAGTGCCATGCGCGCCGTTCATTATCAGTTAATTGCACAAGGTTGTACTTATCTTCAGTCAGCTTGCACGCATCCAGTATTTTATTTAATTGCTGTTGTTCTGCCGATTGTTCGTCAATTTTTTTTGACAATATCAATACACTTTTAGGTGAAATCGGGTCATGTGATACAGAATTGTTATACCAGAATACATCTGTTTCAGTATCAATAATTTCTGTGTTGATAATCCTCTGGAAATCAGTCATAACAAGCATTTCAGCGTATTCACTTACAATTTAAGCAAATCTATTCCATTTTTTTTCGTTTCTTTGTACTTCCTTTTTTATTATTCGTTCTTTTAAAATATTTGCACGCATGGATGTATTCACATTAGATATCAGCATTAAAAAAACTGATAACAGCAGGCTAAACGAGTTGGACAAAAATAATATCGAATTTGGCAAGGTATATTCAGACCATATGCTGATAGCGGACTATGTGGATGGTGCGTGGAACAAAGCCGAAATAATACCTTATGGTACTATGAGCATGAGCCCGGCTACATCTTTCTTCCATTACGGCCAGGCGATATTCGAAGGTGTAAAGGCGTATAAAGACCCGGAAGGCAATCCCGTTATTTTTCGTCCGCAGGACAACTGGAAACGCATGAACCGCTCAGCTATACGCATGGGTATGCCCGGTATACCCGAGGAGTTGTTCATGGAAGGGATGAGGCAACTGGTAGACCTGGATAAAGACTGGATACCTGAAGCTGACAGGACATCATTATACATCCGCCCGTTTATGATGGCAACGGATGAGTTCATAGGCATTAAGCCAACTACCAGGTTTCGTTTTATGATTATCACCAGCCCTGCAGGCCCTTATTATGCAGAGCCGGTATCTATATATGTGGACGAGAATTATGTGCGCGCTTTTCCCGGAGGTGTAGGTTATACAAAAGCAGCAGGCAATTATGGCGGCAGCATGTACCCCATGACAGAAGTGCGCAAAAAAGGCTACCACCAGATATTGTGGATGGATGGCCTGGAGCACAAGTACGTGCAGGAAATTGGTACTATGAATGTGTTCTTTATGCTGGGCGATACAATTGTAACCCCGGAGTTGTCCGATACCATATTGGAAGGTATAACACGCGACAGTGTGATAGCTATATTAAGAGAGAACGGCTATAATGTAGAAGAGCGTCCCCTGCATATAGACGAGATAGTACAGGCGTACAGGGCAGGCCAGTTAAAAGAGGCTTTTGGCACCGGTACAGCAGCATCTATTGCGCCAATAGCAGACCTGACATACAAGGATGAAAAAATGGCGCTGCCTCCGCAGGAAGACTGGAAGCTGGCGCCATGGCTGCGCGAAGAGCTGAATGCTATACGATATGGCCGCAAGCCCGATACCCGCGGATGGGTGTATAGGTTCTGATAGTTTTTGCCATTCCTTATTTTATTGATATTTTGCTGCCCGTATGTACTATAATCATTTAGGCAGGAAGTTTGTATTGCTACTTTGTTCCTGCGTATTTACCATAAACGTATCTGCCCAGTATACGGAGGAGGAAGGGGGTGTTGAGTCTATGCTGGGGTACCTGCGCTATATAGGCATCGGTGCGGGGGCTACTTACCAGGTAATGAACGACCCTGCCATTTCGCCAATAGTGTATAGCAGGGTAGGGGCGTTGCCTATGCTATCACATCTTAAGGTCAACGGGTCCACCTATTCAGAAATATCTTTGCGTGCATCCTCGCTCAACCTGACACATAATACAGACAAGCCTACCAAAGTGTATGCCAAAACACAACGTGCGCTCATGGATTACAGGTTCCTCGTGAAGTTGCCAACGGAGATGCGCTACACGGAGATACGCGCCGGAGGAATGTTGTCTGCCATGTTTGCCCACAAGAGGGCCGAACATTTGATAGATGCATCCAGGGTATATGAATATGCCATTAGCCTGGGCCTATGTGGCAAAATAACCAGGGAAGTGACATTTGGCGATAAGACCGGTTTCCTCACCTGGGACCTGGCCATACCTTTCTTTGCCAATATTTCCCGCCCTTATTACCTCAACCGCGAGGAGTTTGCAGACCCTGATAACAAGCCTGGCAAGGACTTTTTTGATAATGCCACTACGGGAACTTTCGGCAAATTCTTCAGGCTGAACAGCCGTGCCGCAATTATGTACAGGCTCACCAATGGTAATATGATACAGTTTGCCTACCAGTGGGATTATACCCGTATGAAGACCATTCACAAGTCATACTTTGCAGAGCATATCGTTTCAGTCACATTCATGTTCAATTATTAATACAGGCAGCAGATGATGAAGAGGATTATTGCGGTTTTAATATTGTCCATTGGCCTGGCAGGGTGCGAAAAGCTGCTGATGCCCAAACCGGAAGACAAAACCCCCAACGAGGTATTTGAATACATGTGGAAGACCATAGAAGAAGGGTATGTATATTTTGGCTACAGGGCTGTTAACTGGGACGAGGTGTACAAAGAGTTCAAGCCCAAAATAAATGATACTATGAGCAGCAGGCAATTGTACGATACATGCGTGCAGATGCTGAGGCGCCTGGAAGACCCGTCGGTCAGCCTGAAAACCTCCTTTGGCGAGTATCATTACATAGACACCACCTACTACCTGCCCAACTTCAACCGCCGCTTGCTCGAGAGGTACTATTGGAAGAATTACCAGCAGACAGGCCCTTTTATTCATACTACCATAGACTCAATCGGGTATATATATTACGGGAGTTTTGGCGATAAAGTAACAGATGAGCACCTGGATATCATCATCGAACAATTACGCCTGGATAGCAACATCAGGGGTGTTGTATTCGATGTGCGGGATAACAGGGGTGGGGATATCAATAACGCCTTTACGATACTGAAACGTATGGGGGTAGATACCAGTTTCGCCATGTCGGCGGTGCTATTCAAAGCATATTATAAAAAAGGGCCGGAACGCGGCGACTTTACCGAAGCACAAACCAGCTATATAGAGCAAAGCGACAAACCTAAATTTCCAAAGCGGTTTGTATTGCTTACCAACAGGGGCACTATTGCTGAGGCGGCCTTGTTTGCCACAGGTGCCAAAGGGTTTAACAATGTAACCATCGTAGGGGATACTACGGGGGGACGGGCAGGCCGTGTAGTGGGTGCCGAAATGCCCAATGGCTGGCTATTGGAATATCCCGCATCTTACTTTACTACAGATGATGGCCGAAACCTGGAAGAAGGGGTGTTGCCTGACATGACCGTACATACCACAGCGGCAGACGAAGCACAAGGCAAGGATGCTATACTTGAAGCTGCACTGGAAAAGATCAAATCGTTATAAAACAAGAAACTGAAATTCTTTTTGTAAATAACCTGTTAAAGGCTTTTTTCTGAAAAAGGAAATATATAGCTTTAAGTTTAAATTATCTTTTAGGAATTATGAAATCAACAGTGTTACTAGCGGGATTAATGCTTGCTATTGCATCCTGCTCAAAAGACGGCGACAAAGTTGCCAATTGCAGAACTTGTGGCGATATGAAGATTATAGTTGATCTAAAGCACCACAATTCACTGATAGACACCGGTATGGTATACATCAAATACAATACCACTGAGGCTTCCGGGGAGTATGATGATTCGGCAAGGCTGATCAAGAATACTTCAGATTATGCGACCGCTACCTTCTACCAAAAGAGGGTGGGTAACTATTACATTTTTGCAAAAGGCTACGACAAAAAAATACACAGCGACGTAGCGGGTGGAATACCGGTGCGTATATCCTACGATTACGATAATACAGGGTATAAAACCACCATTCCTGTTACAGAGGCAGGGCACTAACTTTTGATAATTTCCTGATGAAATCCCGCTTCGGTCTGCCGTTGCGGGATTTTTTGTATCCGTACGGCTGTTATCTGTTCGTTAATGCCTTGCAAACAGGTGGTTAACAAAGTCGCTAAGTTATTGTTAACGCGTACCGGTATAGATATTTGAAACATCAAACTGTAATCTATGACGAACAAACACTGCTTTATTCTTTTGGTACTCACCGGCTTTGCAAATGCGCTGAAGGCGCAGAGCCAGGGCGCAGGTTCCGTACAAACCGCCAGCCTGGAAATGGCTGAGGTGGTGAGTGCGAGTTTCTTTGCACCGGGCAGCGGTGCCCCCCAATCGGTAGAACTGCCTATGAGCGGAACGAGCGCCATGTCTGAGGGTATTGAAAGCCCTGAAATTGAGGTGACGCTGCAATGTACCGCCGACTTTGACATTAGTGTCGCTTCTTCCTCAGAGTATTTTACCTACAGCGGACCCAGTACGCAAAACACAGACATGCCTGTAGAAGACGTGTTGAAAATTATGATTACCGAAAACAATACAGGTGGTTCGGTAGGTAATGGTTTTAGCCAATACCAGCCCATTAACGCAGGGGCAGGCAAACAAGTAATCAGTTCGGGCCAGCGGGGCACGCGCAAATTTTCTTTTAAGTACAAGGCGCAACCGGGTTTCAATTATCCTGCCGGTACTTATACTACCGATATAGTTTATACTGTATCAAAGAAATAACATTCATCTCCTTTTTATTTCACAGCTCCCCACTGCTTATACAGTTGGGAGCTGTTCCTTCTATTGGTTATCTGCCTGTTAACAGTATACAAAACTGCGGTTAAAGATTGAAAATTGCTTTCATCTGAATGCCGGTATGCAGATATTAGTGCCAGCAAAACATCTTAATGAAAAACACACATTACTTTATCACGGTAATCATGATACTCTTTTGCCATTGCGCCAGCGGACAGGGCGTAAGCGGTGGCGCCACACAGGGACTGAGCCTTAGTTTGACTGAAGTGGTGAGCGCCAGTCTGTTTGCGGCAGACTCCGGCAATACGTCTTCTATAGCTATACCCATAGGGGGTATCAACGCTATGGCCGAGGGCTCTGAAAGCCATGAGATAGAAGTAACCCTGCAGTCTACGGCTGACTACGATGTAAGTGTGTCTTCCTCTTCAGAATATTTCACTTACAACGGTACTGCTGCAAACCCCGCGCCCATGTCAGTAAAAGACGTATTAAGCATCAAGATTACGGCTAATGGTACGGGTGGCAGCATCGCCAACGGGTTCACCCAGTATCAACCTGTAGACGGCACGCTGAACCAATTGATTATCGCTTCCGGATTGCGGGGTACACGTACATTTTCTTTTAAGTATATGGCACAGCCCGGGTTCAATTATCCTGCGGGTACTTATACTACGGATATCGTGTACACGATTACCAAGAAGTAGGGCATCTTTTAATATCCCTCCTCCTGCCCCGAGGGAGGACAGAAAATGCTTTTTTTTACCTCAACCCCACCAGGGAGGGGGAAACTGATTTTTGTTCCCAAATGATGCCATGATTTTTGTTTTATTTTTTTAGCCTCATTCCATACATAAGTGCCTGGTAATCAATACTGAAAAATGTCTTGATTGTGCGAAATGTTCCGGTGTAGGAACAAAAATGGTAATGATACCGTACGGGTTTTTAGTTAAGAGATATTTCCGGATGTATACCCGGATTGATGTCAAAGAACTACCTGCAACTCACCTGCTTGGTGTAGTGTATATTACTACAAATATACATAAAATTATTGTTATTTACAATTTTTATTCTTCCGGAATGAACTGCACGATTTATTTCCATTGCCGTCTATTGCCATAAAGCAATTGTTGTAAAAACAGGGACTGGTTCATGGATTGTAAATATTATATTTGTTTGTGTTAGTAAACACTGAACAGTGTTGGTGGCACGGTGATAACACTGACCACATGCGAGCTACATAATATAGTAATATGAAATATAGTATTCTATTAATAAGCATACTTATTGTACTAATGACAAATGAATCATGTATTTATGACCCTCCCCCTGAAAAAATATTCGTTCAAAATAACTCAGCTGATACAATATACGTGTATTGTACATGTTCAGATTCAATTGAACTTAACAGACGAATATATTCATATCTGATATCAGATTCAGATTCAATTCATGGATATAAGATTCCCCCATTTTCTAAAGGTGGTGTCCAGGGAGCTTCAAACCTAGCAATGGCAATAAACAGGTGCAAGGACAGTACAATCAAGATGTTTTTTATACATGATACTATAATTCGAAAAGTGGATTGGGAGCAGATATATAGCCACCAATTGTACATGAGGAAAGTAGTTTTAACTGCTGAAGAACTTGAGCAAAGCAATTGGACCTATGTTTTTGACTAGAAATTTTTCTTTATTGAATTGCTAATGTTTCGCTGTGAGTTGTTGTAAACAGGGAGCGGTTCATGGATTGGAAATATTATATTTGTTTGGGTTTCGCGAGTCTTGCGGCTCACTGTTCATTATCTCATGGCACCATTCAATCTTTTAGGAAATATCATCTGGCTCGTTTTTGGCGGGCTCATCAGTGCGTTGGGTTATTTTACCGGCGGCATTATCTTATGCCTTACCATTATAGGGATACCCTTCGGCTTGCAGTGTTTTAAGGTAGGCCTTATAGTGCTGGCACCTTTTGGCACACAGGTGGTAAGCGATAGCAGTAACACGGGTTGTTTCTCTGCTATGTTTAACATCATCTGGCTGCTGTGCGGCGGCTTGTGGACTGCTATCACGCACATTTTCTTCGGCATACTGCTGTACCTCACCATCATTGGTATTCCTTTTGGCCGGCAGCATTTTAAACTGGTAGAGATAAGCCTGATGCCTTTTGGTAAGAGATTGGTGTGATATTTTATTTTGTTGAAACTGGTTGCATCCTGTCGGCCTGTAAGCATATCATCCCGAAACTGTCATAATATTGAAGCCGGTAACTGGAAGAACCGTAATCAGGGTAGTAATATTCAGCTATATAATATTTGTTATATCTATCATTAAACTTAACCTCTTGTTTGCTAAAGCTAAATTTATTGTCGTTAAGAATATATTGCTTGTAGTATGATAGACGGTTTATAGGAAATACATACCATATATCCCTATCAAGTTTAATTAATGAGTTTTTGCCTAATGCAACGAAGTCACCCAATGCCAGTTGGTTTGCACCGGCACTATCTAACGGAGATATAAAGACATATTCATTCACACTAATAAACCCATGTTTTTTTATCTCGTCAAAGGCCTCTAATGAGTCCTCCCATGATATTCTTTTAAGGTCGCTCGGGGTGACATCTATCCAAGTGCTCTTTTTAGCTTTTGATTCGGCCTTTTTTACGGTTGAACTATCAGCTTCATTGTTTCTGCATGATATTAAGAAAATGCAAATAATCACTATCGGGAGTATGCGTCTCATTTATATTGAATTTTAGATGGAATGTTATGTAAAAATAAAAAGCTTGCTATAAACAAACAGCTGCTAGTATAAATTGATAAGTTCGGCACAATCAGACCATGCAGAATACATAATATAGGGAATCAAGATTTGACAATCCTGCAACTGCGGGATTGTCAAATCTGCATCGTCACCCTTTCAACTCCAGCAGCGCCACATTCTCTATATGGTGCGTGTGTGGGAACATATCCACCGGTTGCAGGCGGGTGACTTTATAATCGGTGCAAAGCAGTTGCAGGTCGCGGGCCTGTGTGGCGGGGTTGCAGCTTACGTACACTATTTTGGGTGCGCGCATTTTCAGCAGTTGCTGTACCAGTTTCTCGTGCATACCTGCGCGCGGCGGGTCGGTAATGATGACATCGGGCCTGCCATGCTCCGCAAAAAAATCATCGGTGCATATATCCGCTACATCGCCTGCATAATACAGGCAATGCTCCAGCCCGTTGAGCGCGGCGTTTTTCTTTGCATCTTCTATGGCGTCTTCCACCACCTCTATGCCTATTACCTTCTTAGCGCCCTTTGAACAAAATATGCCGATGCTGCCCGTACCACAATAGAGGTCGTACAGCACCTCGTTGCCCGTTAGCCCGGCAAACTCCCGCGTTACCCTGTACAGCGCCTCTGCCTGGTAGGTGTTGGTCTGGAAAAATGATTTGGGTGAAATGATGAAGCGGTAATCTTCCAGTGTTTCTTCTATATATCCCTTGCCTTTGTATAGCTGCACGTCCAGGTCGTGTACCGTGTCGTTCACTTTGGGGTTGATGGTATAATGCAGCGATGTGATGCCGGGCACGTTCTCCCATATATGCTCCAGCAATGCTTCACGTTCTTTCTTTTTTTCTGTTTTTACCACCAGGTTCACCAGTACCTCCCCGGTGCGGGCTACGCGCAGCATCACATTGCGCAGCCAGCCGGTGTGCATACGGTGGTCGTAGTAGGGCAGTTGGTGTTGTTCCGTATATTCCCTTAATACTTTCAGTAGTGTATTGGTGGGTTCGGGTTGCAGGTAGCATTGGTATATGGGCACTACCTTGTCAAACAGTCCCGGCGCGTGAAAGCCCAGTGCGGGTTCAGGTGCCAGTATTTCCCCTTCCGCCGCCTGCAGTTCTTCCTGCGTGCGGTAGCGGTGGGTGCAAAAGGTAAATTCCAGTTTGTTGCGGTAGTTGGTTTGCAGGGGGCTACCCAGTATGGGTTGTATAACCGGCAGTTCCACATGGCCTATGCGTTTTAGCTGGTCGGCTACCTGTTGTTGCTTGTATTGCAGTTGCTGCTCGTAGGGCAGCATTTGCCACTTGCAGCCGCCGCATACGCCAAAGTGCCGGCAGAAGGGCTCCACCCGCAGCGGCGATGGCTGCACCAGCTTCAGCACTATACCTTCGGCATAGCTTTTTTTGTTTTTCAATACCAGCACGTCCACCACATCGCCGGGTATGGCGTTGGGTACAAACAGTACTTTCCCGTCCTCAAGGTGCGCTATGCTTTTGCCTTCCGCCGCATAAGATTCAATCGTTATATCCTGAACCGTAGTTTTTTTCTTCCTGCCCAATTCCCTGTTAGAATTTCGTTAAACAAGGGGCAAAGCTACAACGGTTTACCAATTATGCCTGTCAATACAGTTTAATTCTGAGCACTATATAAGAATTGTTAATATTAAATCGATTGTTCAACCATATTTTTCAAAAAAACTTAACTTCACGGGCTACTATTATGAAACACATTTTACTCACACTGCTTTTTATAGGCAGTACTTGCCAGTTATTGCTTGCCAAAGACGGATATACTGTTAAGCTGAAGTTTACCGACCTGAAAGACCAGAAGGTATTCCTGGCGCATTATTATGGTAAGCCATTGCCTACTATTTACAGGGTAGATTCGGCTACTATTGACAGCAAGGGTACGGGGGTATTACAAAGCGACTCAAAAATAATAGGAGGACTGTACCTGTTGATACTGCAGGACAACAGCCGGTACACCGAATTTTTGCTGGACAACGGGCAGAGCCTGGAGCTAACCGCTACGGCAGAGAAAATGCCCATGGGCATTACCTTTAAAAACAGTCCTGAGAATGACCGCTTTCAACAATATGTCGCCTTCCTGGATAAAGTGGGCAAACAACACAGGGACCTGACAGCAGACCTGTCGCAGGCAAAGACCGCGAAAGACAGTGCTGCCATACAGGATAAATTCAGGGCGCTGTCTGTAGACGTCACCCGTTTCAGGAAGGATTATGTGCAGAAGAACCCCAATACACTATTGGCCAATATATTTAAAGCATTGGAGACACCCGAGGTGCCAGATATAAAGAAGAAAGACGGCACAGTGGATAATGATGCACGCTACCAATGGTACAAGACACACTATTGGGACAATGTGGCTTTTGATGATGAACGACTGGTGTATACGCCACTGCTGGGCAACAAACTGGAGGAATACTTCGGTAAGCTGGTACAGGCTATCCCTGATACATTCAATGCAGAGGCCGATGCGCTGATAAAAAAGGCGCGGGCATCCAGAGAAGTATTTAAATATGTAGTGCACTGGATTACTACCTATGCGCAGGAGAGTAATATCATGGGCATGGACGCTGTGTTTGTGCATATGGTAGAGAATTATTACATGAAGGGAGAAGCTTTCTGGCTGGGGCAGGGTACACTGGATAAATATATAGAGCGCGCCCGCAGTATAGCGCCCAATGTAATAGGCAATATAGCCCCCGAACTGAAATTGCAACAGATGGATGGGAAGGAAATATCGCTGCACGGTGTAGATGCCAGATATACCCTGCTGGTATTCTGGAGCCCCGACTGCGGACATTGCGAGGAAGAAATACCCCGCATAGATTCTGCCATAAAAGCCGAAGGCCTGTATAAAAAAGGCATGAAGGTAGTAGGTGTAAATATTGACCGCGAAACAGAAAAGTGGCAGCGTATCATCAAAAATAAAAACCTGGATAACTGGATACATGTATACGACCCTGAGCGTACATCAGACTTCCGGGCCAAATATGACGTATATGGCACGCCCAGTGTATATTTGCTCGACGGAAAAAAAATCATCCGCGGCAAAAAGTTGGATCATGATAATATGCTGACCGTGATAGAAATACTGGAAGGCAAAGTGTCGTCAAAAAATTAAAAAAACCGGTAACGATATAAATCTAACAAAGAAAGGATATGCGTAAGGTATTAACAGGCCTGGCCCTCATGTTATTGTGTGCAGTCGGCGTACAGGCACAGCAAGGTAACTTCAAAGGGAAAGACGGCTATAAAATCAAAATAAAGTTCACCGACCTGACAGACAGTGTGCTCTACCTGGTGCACTACTATGGCAAACCGCTGCCTACTATATACAAAACCGACTCGGCAAAACTGGATAAAAAAGGCGAGGCGGTGTTTGAAAGCGACACGTTTACACTGGGTGGCATCTATATGGTGCTGCTGTCAGACAAGTCCAACTACTTTGAAATGCTGCTGAACAATGGCGATAATTTCTCCATAACAGCCACCAAAGCCAAACTGCCTGCGGGTGTTACCTTCAAGGGCAGCCCTGAGAATACCAGGTTTATTGAGTATGTACAATACCTGGTAAACTATGGGGAAAGGAGCCAGCAACTCACCAAAAAGCTTGAAACGGCTACCAGTATTGAAGATACCACAGCCGTGCGCAATGAGTATAAAAAGCTGTCGGACGAACTGAAAGAATACCGCAAAACATATGCAGACAAATATCCCGGTACATTGCTGGCTAAAATATTTAATGCGCTTAAAGTGCCGGAAGTTCCACCGGGCCCGCACCTGCTGCCCGACGGTACTGAAGACAGTTCGTTTGCCTATACTTATTACAAAGAGCATTACTGGGACGGTTTCGATTTCCAGGATGACCGGCTGATCCATACACCGATATATGATGGAAGGCTGGAAGAGTACTTCAGCAGGCTGATGCTGCCCATACCTGATACTATTCAGCGCGAGGCGGATATTATATTGGCTAAGGCTAAGGGTACTAAAGATATGTTTAAGTACACGCTATGGTGGCTCACTCGTTTTACAGAGTCGAGCAAGATAATGGGTATGGATGCCGCTTTCGTGTATTTGGTTGAAAATTATTATATGAAAGGGGATGCGTTCTGGCTGTCGCCCGAAGACCTGGAAAAGTATGTAGACCGTGCCCAGAAGATAGCGCCCAACGTAATGGGCCGTGTAGCGCCTGAGCTGAAGATGCCGGATGTGAACGGGAAAATGCACTCCCTGCACGAGTTTGACGCTAAATACACACTGCTTATATTCTGGAGCCCCGAGTGCGGGCACTGCCTTACAGAGATGCCCAAGGTAGACTCTGTGTACAAAGCCGTGCTGAAAGAGAAAGGGGTAAGGATAATAGGCGTGCGTACCGAGGGCGAGGTGGACAAATGGAAAGAGGTGATAAAAGATAAAGGCCTGGACGATTGGCTGCATATATATGACCCCGAACGCAAGACAAGATTCAGGTCGGACTATGATATTTATAGCACCCCTGTTTTATATTTGCTCGACGAAAGAAAAATCATCAGGGGCAAACGTATGGACCATACCAACATCCTGGATGTAATAGAGATGCTGGAAAGAAAAGAAAAAGATAAAAAAGCCGGGAAATTAAAATCATAAATAACAGATATGCGAAAGTTAACCTTAACTTGTTTTGTTGCACTTATTTTAACCAACTCACTGTTTGCGCAAACACTATTCACTTTTGGCGGTACTCCGGTAGAAAAGGATGAATTTCTGAGGGTGTACAAGAAAAACGCCATTAACCAGAAACCTGACTACAGCAAAGAGGCGCTGCGTGAATACCTCGACCTCTATTCTTTATTCCGTATGAAAGTAAAAGAGGCTGAAGGACAGCATATGGATACCATCAGCAGCATACAATACGAGCTGGGCAATTACCGTAAGCAACTGGCGCAAACTTACCTGACGGACGAAGAGGTAAGTAAAAAACAATTGCAGGAGGCTTACGACAGGATGAAAGAAGTGGTGAAGGTGTCCCATATATTAATACTCTCATCGTCTATGGCGCCGTCGAAAGATACCGTGAAGCCTTACCGGATAATAGACAGTATATACAACGCAGTGGTAAACGGCAAGGCTGACTTTGCTAAGATGGCGGAGCTGTACACCGACGACAAGAGCACCAAAGCCAGCGGCGGCGATGTGGGTTATATCACGGTACTGCAAACACCATATCCTTTTGAAAACGTAGTGTACAATACCCCGGTTGGCAAAGTGTCTAAACCCTTCAGGTCGCAATACGGCTACCATATAGTGAAAGTAACCGACCGCAAACCCGCACAGGGAGAGGTGAAGGTGGCACAGATAATGATAGCGGCTGCTAAGGCCAAAGGCCCCGAGGTGCAGGCTGAGGCTGAAAAGAAAGCCAAACAGGTAAAAGCCGAACTGGCCAAAGGCGCGAAGTTTGAGGACCTGGTAAAAAAATATTCTGAAGATGCTTATACTAAGGACAGCGATGGCGTGCTGGAAAAATTTGGTATAGGCGCGTACGTACCTGAATTTGAAAAAGCTGCCTTCGCACTAAAAAAGCCGGGCGATGTTTCTGATATAATAAAAACAGATTACGGGTACCATATCATCAAGCTGGTAGAGAAATATCCTGTTAAGCCGTTTGATAGTATAAGGGCCGAGCTAAAAGCCCGTGTAGATAGGGATGACCGGGCACAGGTAGCCAGGGAGATATTTTACAACGGTATAAAAGAGAAGAACAAGTTCAAAGAATACCCGGCTAATATAGAAGAAGTGAAAAAATGGTTTGCGGCCAATATACCCGACACCGGTAAGAACGCTAACCATTTCGCTGCACAAGATTTTAACGGCACGGATAAAACCATGTTTGAGGTGAAGGGGAATAACTACAAAGCATCTGACCTGCTGAGTTATGCCGAGAATGTAACACAGGGCAGGGTGATGGGCCCCAAAGAGCTTATTTTCCAGAATATATATGACAACTATGTGAAGACCGTAGTAATGAACATAGAGGAAGAAAACCTGCTGAATGAAAAACCCGAATTCAGGAACCTGATGAATGAATACCGCGATGGTATCATGCTGTTTGAGTTGATGGACCGCAATGTATGGGGCAAAGCATCTAAAGATAGTGCCGGCCTTGCTGCTTTCCACAAGCAAAAGGCTGACCACTATAAATGGCAACCGGGTTTCAGGGGTTCGGTATATACCTTCAAAACGGAAGACGATATGAAAGCCGGGCTGAAACTGATTGGCAAAAAAGACATGACGGACGAAAAAATAGCCAAAGAGCTGAATACAGATAAGAATCCGGGTGCTGTAAGCATACAGAGGGGCTATTATGAATTCAATAAGTTTAAAGATTTCCCCAGGGCAGCCATACAGAAGGGTAAGGCAACTGAAGGGAAGAAAAATGAAAACGGTACGTATACTGTAGTGTATGTTGTGGATGTGTTTGAAACTGAACAGCCTAAAACGCTGGATGAAGCACGCGGCTATGTAATAGCTGAGTACCAGGACTACCTGGAGAAAACATGGAACGAAAAACTGCGCAGCAAATACCCTGTTAAGGTAAACGAGGATGTATTCAACAGCATGGTAAAGAAATAAATGCTATTAGCAGATTTTGAAAACGATACAGCCGCCCATCGGGCGGCTGTATCGTTTTTTGCGGCTAAGAAGGTTCTTTCCATGACAGGAATTAGGCATTTTTAGGATTTCCGTTACCCGGAATTGCCGGAACTTAGTTTATGCTTCTGAAACCAATAACTGCACTATGTTTTATCCTGTAAAATGCATAGCAGTGGCCATGCTGGCAAGCTGTTACACAGCTCATGCGCAGCCTGTAGCCGCTTTCACACCGGGCCGGCACAAGGTTTGCAGCGGTGCTACTGTGACGCTAACCAACCAGTCTGCAGGCAGCCAGGCGTATAAATGGTTCATCAACGATGTGTTTTATTCCGCAGCGGTCAACGATTCTGTTGCCCTGTACGAGCCTTGTTACGACCTGCAGTCGATAAAGCTGGTTGCAATAGACACCAATACCGGTATGTCGGACACGGCAATCACAGTTGTCGAGGTCTTTGATACCTGCTATATGCACTATAATATTGAGAAGACCAATTGCATTGGAGATACTATACTCCACAAGGCCCATCGGGAAGCTACAGCTACATCCTGGAACATTAATCCCCCTGTCAACCTGTTGAGCGGATGCGATACCTGCGACTCGGTACAATTTATTTTATCAGTGATACCCACCCGCGTGGACCTTCATAGCTTTTATGAAGGCGGTT
Source organism: uncultured Flavipsychrobacter sp. (assembly GCA_964515955.1). GTDB lineage: Bacteria > Bacteroidota > Bacteroidia > Chitinophagales > Chitinophagaceae > UBA5543. Next base: position 23,647 of record CAZEZM010000001.1, read on the forward strand.
GCTCGCAGAAGACAACCTATCACTATGACTGGTGCAACCCATTTGTCAACAGCATTCCGCGAGCAGTTACCCAACAAAATACCTTTCAGGTTTATCCTAACCCGGTGTCGGGTATTCTATATTTTCGCGGTGTTGAACCAGAGAGTACTATTGAGTTGACAGATATACTTGGTAAGTCAGTAAGGAAAGCTATCCTTTCAGCAAACGGCAGTATAGATGTAAGCATTCTTGCACCCGGAATGTATATAGTAAAGGCGAATGGTGTAGTTGCCGGGAGGGTGGTGAAGCAATAATTACCGGTAAATTATGAACAACAACAGCCGCCTTTAGGCGGCTGTTGTGCTACAATGTTCTTCTTTGCAGGATTTTTATACGGTTGGGCACATTCTTTATATTTTCTTTATAACACCCTGCATAACTTTGTCATGTAATAAGAAATGGCAAATCCCGCACTCATATTCAAAAAACGTACTTCGCAATACATATATAGTTTGCTGGCGGTACTCGTGGTGGCCGCGATAGGTTACGGCATATCAGGCTGGGTCGGTTATAGGGTAACCGCACTGATGTTGCTGGTAACAGTATCATTACTGGCCATGTTTGTGGGTATAGGCCCGGTGTTATTAGCTTCAGTGCTCAGTGCCTTAATCTGGGATTTTTTCTTCATTCCTCCGCGGTATACTTTCCATGTAGATACAGCTGAAGATACCTTGCTCCTGCTGATGTATTTCATCATATCGCTGGTTACAGGTGTGCTCACTTTCAGGATAAGGCAAATGGAAATGCAGCAGCGGGATAAAGAAGAAAAGGAACGCACCATCAAATTATATAACACGCTGCTGAATTCCCTTTCTCACGAGCTGCGTACTCCTATTTCGACCATTATTACAGCTACGGATTTCCTGCAGGCCAATGCTGCTTCGCAGGATACCCAACAAAGAAACGAATTGCTGAATGAGGTGGCCACTGCTACTATACGATTGAACCAGCAGGTAGAAAACCTGTTGAACATGTCCCGGTTAGAGTCGGGATTTGTTAAAGTGAAAAAAGACTGGGTTGATGTACAAGAGCTGATATATGCCACTATTAATAAACTCCCCGGGATAGCTACAGGCCATACTGTAGTAGTTGATGTAAAAGAAGGCTTGCCTTTGTTCAGGCTGGATTTCGGGCTGATGGAACAGGTGTTGCGCAACCTGGTTATCAATGCCGTGAATTATACACCCGGAGGTACTGCTATAACCATAACTGCCGGGTGCAGGTATAATAGCCTCGTGTTAAGTGTTGCGGATAACGGCCCGGGGTTCCCGGAAAGCGAAATAGAGAATGTGTTTAATAAGTTTTACCGGTTGGACACAAAGACAACCGGGGGTACAGGCCTGGGCCTTTCGATAGTGAAAGGTTTTGTAGAAGCGCATGAGGGCACGGTAAGGCTGGAGAATATAGCAGGCGGCGGTGCTAAGTTTACGATTGAAATTCCCACGGAAACATCTTATATCAACTCGTTGAAACATGAATGAGCAGGAAATATTAGTGATAGACGACGAGCCGCAGATATGCAGGTTGTTGGAAATTACCCTGCGTTCGGAAGGGTATAAGGTGAAGGCTGTGAACACGGCTAAAGAAGCAGTGATTGCATTAGCCACACACCCGGCTGACATAGTGTTGCTGGATATTGGCCTGCCTGATAAAAGCGGCCATGAACTGCTGAAAGAGATAAGACAGTGGTACGAAAAACCGGTGATAATAATATCTGTACAAAGCGGTGAAGATGATATTGTAGAAGCCCTGGACAATGGCGCTGACGATTACCTGGTTAAACCCTTCAGGACGGGTGAACTGCTGGCACGTATCCGTACAGCATTAAGAAAAAGCGTAACAGCCGAAAAAGCGGCAATACTGGAGTTCGGGAAGTTGACGATAGACCTGTTGGGCAGAACAGTAAAAAAAGATGGTAATACTATTAAGCTCACACAAACTGAATATAACCTGCTGGTATTATTTATACAAAATGAAGGCCGTGCCCTTACACACAGGTATCTGTTAAAGTCTGTATGGGGGCCTGCCTATGCTGAGCAGACACAGTACCTGAGGGTATTCATCGCCCAGCTAAGGAAAAAGATAGAAGACGACATAAACCAACCTGCATATATAAAAACTGAATCCGGTATAGGTTACAGGTTTACCGGGTAAATAGCCAATAACATAAAAATTAATTGTCATGAGTTCGAATACTTTTCATTCGAAGAGGGTAACTTTTGCCTCATTGCTGGTAGCACTGGGTATTATTTACGGCGACATCGGCACCAGCCCGCTCTATGTGCTCAAAGCTATTGTAGGCGACAGGCCGATAAATGAAACACTGGTACTGGGGGGTATCTCCTGCATATTCTGGACACTGGTGTTTCAAACTACCCTTAAGTACATAGTGCTGACGCTGATGGCGGACAACCATGGGGAAGGGGGAGTTTTCTCACTATACGCTTTGGTGCGCAGGTTTGGCAAAAAGCTGATAATACCTACGATACTGGGTGCGACCACATTGCTGGCCGATGGTATCATTACACCGCCTATATCCGTATCGTCCGCTATAGAAGGGTTGGAAATGATTGTGCCGGGCATTCCTACAGTGCCCATCGTTATAGCTATTCTTTCCGTTTTGTTTTTCTTCCAACGTTTCGGTACGCAGAAGGTGGGTCGCACATTCGGTATAGTCATGGTGGCCTGGTTTGCCATGTTGTTCACTATCGGGTTGTCGCAAATATTCAAATACCCCGATGTGCTGAAAGCGTTCAACCCGTATTATGCCTACAACCTGTTAGCGCATTACCCGCATGGTTTCTGGCTGCTGGGTGCGGTGTTTTTATGTACTACCGGTGCAGAGGCGCTTTACTCTGACCTCGGCCATTGCGGGCGCAAAAACATACGCACTACCTGGGCTTTGGTTAAGGTGGCACTCATGACCAATTATATGGGGCAGGCTGCCTGGCTGATGCACCAGGGTGAACCATTGCTGAACGGGCGCAACCCGTTTTATGAAATGATGCCCGGCTGGTTCCTTGTACCCGGTATCATCATAGCTACGGGTGCTACCATTATTGCATCGCAGGCGTTAATCAGCGGTTCTTATACATTGATAAGCGAGGCGATGAGTATGAACTTCTGGCCCAGGGTAAGTGTACGCCAGCCCACAGAACTGAAAGGACAGATATATATTCCCAGTGTCAACACGATATTATGGGCGGGATGTGTATTGATGATACTGTACTTCCGGTCATCAACACACATGGAGGCGGCATATGGTTTTTCTATTACCATCGCCATGATAATGACTACCATATTGCTTACCTATTATATGCTATACATACGCAAGTGGAACTTCTGGCTGGTAGCGGGTATTGTACTTGTTTTTAGCAGTATAGAGTTTTCTTTCCTTATAGCCAATATAGCCAAGATAAAAGAACGTTGGATGTTCCTGGTATTTGAAGCAGGCATTTTCCTTGTGATGTATGCATGGTATTATGGGCGTAAGGCTAATAATAAGCTGGTGAAGTTTGTACAACTGGGGCAATATACGCGTATGCTGAAAGAACTGAGCGATGACGACAGCATACCGAAATTTGCCACGCACCTGGTGTACCTGACCAAGGCCAACCACCGCGAACAGGTAGAGGAAAAAGTGATTAAATCAATATTTGCAAAACGCCCCAAACGGGCGGACGTGTATTGGTTCCTGCACCTGAACCGTACAGATGAGCCTTATACACTTAGCTATCACATAAACGAACTGGTAGATGACAAAGTGATAAGGGTGACGATAGATATTGGTTTCAGGATTCAGCCTCGTACTGAACTATATTTTAAAAAGATAGTGCAGGAGCTGGTGGCCAACAAAGAACTGAACCTGCATATACGCCCCGACGGCTCCACACGATATAATACCGAGCCCGATTTCAAATTTATCGTGATTGAAAAATTCCTGTCAGTGGAAAATGAGTTTTCATTGCGCGAAGGGCTGTTGCTCAATACCTACTTTAAACTGAAACGTATGGGCCAGCGTGATGAAAAAGCATTCGGGCTGGACAAAAGCGATGTAGTGGTGGAACATATACCATTGCTGTACCAGCCTGTACAACAAATAGAATTATCAAGAACTAAAACACAATTGTAATAAAATGAAACAATTAATATTTGCAGCTATCGGGCTTATGTCCATATTATTGCCCGGCATAGTTGCAGCACAAAATGAGGCAACACCAACTATTATTAAATCAGAACCTTTTGCCTGGGGCGACTTCACATGGGTGCAAGGCAACAACAGGCAGGAAAAACCTTTGCTGGATGGTAAATATTTTACAGGGAGCTTTACGCTGGACGCGAATTACAACTATTCCTTTAACAGGCCTATAGACCATACCAACAGCGGCTCTACAGCTACTTTCAGGGCCAATGAATTTAACATCTCGTATATTGAAGCGGGTGGTGATTTTCATTACAAGGACGCCCGAGCCAGGCTGATATTGCAATTCGGCACAAGGGCTACAGGCATACCCCGCAACGACAATACCCCGCTGCGCGGACAATATGACCTTTACACTGCCTTGCGCTATGTTACAGAAGCTTATGCAGGGCACCACCTTAATGTCTGGCACGGCATCAATATCGACCTGGGTATGTTTAAGTCTTATGTTGGCCTGCTTTCGTACAACAACTTTGAAAACTGGAATTACCAGCCTTCGTTTACTTCAGACAATACGCCCTGGTTTTTTACCGGTGCAAGGGTACAGGCTTTCCCTACTGATAAACTGAAGGTGGAATTGTGGCTGATAAACGGCTGGCAGACCTATGGTATGTTTAATGAAGCGCCCGGCGTGGGTATGCAACTGCAATGGCGTCCGCGCGAGTGGTCGTCTATACTCACCAGTGCTTATTGGGGTTATGATACGCCCAACCAGCCTACGCGCTCCCGTTTCCATAGCGACAATAGCGCTGTTATCAGGTATTTTCAAAACAAAGGCGGTTTTATTGCAAAAGGCGCATTTTCACTTACCGGGGATATAGGCTTTGAGAAAGGTGCAGGTGTGAGCCCCTTTGGTGGTAATGGCCTGCCTGCGCAATATTTCCTGAGTGGTATGGTGTACCACAGGTTATGGTTCGGGCCAAACGAAAAAATTGGCTGGACGATAGGTGGAGGATATATAAATAACCCGGGCAGGTACCTGGCATTATTACCCGCGGGCAATGGGGTGCTTACACAGAATCCCGGCGACCAGTTTACGGGTTGGGATGCATCAACTACTATCCAGTACATGCCCAACGATTATATAACCTGGGGTATCGAAGCTGTGACACGACATAGTAGTGTGCCGTATTTTTCCGGCAGGGGTGGTGTAACATCCCCCAACGGCTATAACGAACCATTGGGCAACCCCTCAGGCTATACCGCCGACCTGGTGAAAGATGAAACGAGGGTAATCCTGTCTATGATATTCAGGTTTTAAAATGGGTTATAAATCCTGCTATGTCAGATAATGATTTTGAAAAAATAGATTAATTAGCGTATATTTGTGGTAATAAACTTTACCCCATGAAACACCCACCACCAAATACCCCGAACAAAATCATAGCAGTACATAATACAAACGCCCGGCATACAGCCGGGCGTTTTGCATCCATCTATTTTCTGAATGAGGTACAGTATTACTTAACAAAAATAAACAAACAGATCGTAAGGCGTTTAAAATCAATTCATTGCAAAGATGCGATATTCCCGATAGTTAAACCGGCACTTTCATCTGTTAACAAAATCTTGCACTTATTACTTACTACTTACGACTTACTACTTCCCCCCGCTCATCTCCGCAAAATACTTGTGGAAGTAAGGAATGGTTTCAATCCCTTTGAAATAATTCTCTACTCCGTACTTCTCGTTGGGCGAGTGGATGGCGTCGCTATCCAGCCCGAAGCCCATCAGCACGGTTTTCAGCCCCAGTGTTTTTTCAAACAATGCTACTATGGGAATGCTGCCACCACCGCGTGTAGGTATAGGCTCTTTGCCAAAAGCTGTTTCTATGGCTTTGGCTGCCGCTTTGTACGCCACAGAGTCAGTAGGTGTTACTACGGGCTCACCGCCGTGATGCGGGGTTACCTTCACTTTTACACCTGCGGGCGCTATGCCCTCAAAATGTTTGGTAAACAGTTCAGAAATTTCGTGGGAACCCTGGTTAGGCACCAGGCGCATAGATATTTTGGCGAATGCCTTAGAGGGCAGTACCGTTTTGGCGCCTTCGCCTGTATAGCCGCCCCATATACCGTTTACATCCAGGGTAGGGCGGGTACCGGTGCGCTCCAGGGTGGTGTACCCTTTTTCTCCGCGTACGTCGGATATATCAAGGTCTTTTTTATATTCTTCCAGGTCGAAGGGTGCGTTGTTCAGCGCCTCGCGTTCGGCGGCACTCAGTTCCTGCACCTTATCATAGAAGCCCGGTATGGTAATGTGGTTGTTCTCGTCGTGCATAGATGCTATCATCTTGCACAGGATATTAATGGGATTGGCTACAGCCCCGCCATACACACCACTGTGCAGGTCGCGGTTGGGGCCTGTTACTTCCACTTCCATATAGGCCAGCCCGCGCAGCCCTGTTTCCAACGAAGGGGTTTCCAGGCTGATCATAGACGTATCAGACACCAGCACTATATCGGCTTTCAGTTTTTCTTTATTGTCTTCCAGGAACTTGCCCAGGTTGTCAGAGCCTACTTCTTCTTCACCCTCTATCATCATCTTCACGTTGCAGGCCAGTGTATTGGTTTTAGCCATTACTTCAAACGCTTTCACATGCATGAACACCTGGCCTTTATCATCGCAGGCACCCCGGGCATATATATTGCCGTTTTTTATAACGGGTTCAAACGGGCCGCTTTCCCACAGGTCCAGTGGGTCGGGTGGTTGTACATCGTAGTGGCCGTATACCAGCACTGTAGGCAGGCTGGGGTCTATTATTTTTTCTCCGTATACTATCGGGTGGCCTTTGGTAGGGCATATTTCAGCGGTGTCGCACCCTGCTTTCAGCAGCGATTCTTTTACGGCCTCGGCACAGCGGGCTACATCACCTTTATATTTGCTGTCGGCGCTTATAGAGGGTATGCGCAGCAGTTCCAGCAATTCGTCCAAAAACCTGTCTTTGTTCTGGCTCAGATAATCGTTCCAAACTTGCATAAATTGTTCATTTTAGGGCGTAAATGTAAGGCAGTTGAAACAAAATATAGAATTAGCTGTTCTAAAGAGTCGCCAATTGTTTTGATATTTACCCCAATCAGTCTTAATATTGTTATTTTGTGTGTTTTTTACTAACTTTGCACACTTTTATAAATTATTCTGCCTAGTATGAAGTTATCCCAGTTTAAATTTGAACTTCCTCTTAATCTGATAGCACAAAATCCTACCAAGGCCAGAGAGGACAGTCGTTTGATGGTGGTTCATAAGGATACGGGCAAAATTGAACACCGTACTTTCCGCGATATAGCCGAATATTTTGACGATAAAGACGTGATGGTGGTGAACAATACCAAGGTATTTCCCGCACGCCTGTATGGTAAAAAAGAAAAGACCGGCGCCAAAATCGAGGTATTCCTGCTGCGCGAGTTGAATAAGCCCAACCGCCTGTGGGACGTTATCGTTGATCCCGCAAGAAAGATAAGGGTAGGCAACAAGCTGTATTTTGGTGATAACGACGAGCTGGTAGCAGAAGTAATAGACAATACTACTTCACGTGGCCGCACCATACGTTTCCTGTTCGATGGCGACGAAAATGCATTCAAAAGGATACTGGAACAACTGGGTGAAACACCCCTGCCCAAATATATCAAGCGTAAGCCCGATGAGATGGACAAGGAGCGTTACCAGACTGTATATGCAAAATACGAGGGAGCTGTAGCTGCCCCCACAGCGGGCCTGCACTTCAGCCGCGAGCTGATTATGCGCCTGGAAATACAAGGCCTGAAATTTGCAGAAGTAACGCTGCACACCGGCCTGGGTACTTTCCGCCCGATAGAGGTAGAAGACCTCTCTAAGCATAAAATGGACGCTGAATACTTCAGGGTTGATGAGTTTGCGGCTAATACAGTGAATTTGGCTAAAAAGAATGGACACAGGATATGTTCTATTGGCACCACTACCATGCGTGCCCTGGAAAGTTCTGTAACAGCCAACGGCTTGTTGAAGCCTGAGGAGGGCTGGACAAACCTGTTTATCCATCCGCCACACGATTTCTCAATAGCTGATAGCCTGGTTACCAACTTTCACCTGCCTAAGACCAGCCTGCTGATTATGGTTTGTGCCTTTGCCGGCTACGATCTGGCAATGGAAGCCTACAAAACGGCTATTAAAGAAAAATACAGGTTTTTCAGCTATGGCGATGCCATGCTGGTAATATAATATCCACAGAATTGTATTTTTTTCGCACAACGCACTTATCAATAGGTGCGTTGTCGTATTTTTAGGCTGTTATGCAAGCGAAAATTCAGAATATTGTCCAGGCTTCAATAAGTGTTAAAGCACAGTTATTAAACGACCTGGGTTTGTTAAAAACCATAGAAGAGGTTACTACGTTAATAATAGATACATTCAGGAATGGGAATAAAGTATTGTTTTGCGGCAATGGGGGCAGTGCTGCGGATGCGCAACACCTGGCTGCAGAGTTTAGCGGAAGGTTTTATAAAGACCGCAAACCACTGCCGTCCGAGGCATTGCACTGCAATACCTCTTACCTTACCGCTGTAGCCAACGATTATGGCTACGACCAGGTGTATAGCAGGGTGGTGCAGGGCTCGGGCAGGCAGGGAGATGTGTTGATAGGGCTTAGTACATCAGGCAATTCTGTTAATATTACAAATGCATTACAGGCCGCAAAAGAAATTGGTATGATTACTGTAGGTTTTACAGGTGAGGGCGGAGGAAAAATGAAAGGATACTGCGACTACCTGCTGGATGTACCGAGTAAAGATACCCCCCGGATACAGGAGGCGCATATAATGATAGGACATATCATTTGCCAACTGGTGGAAGAACAATATTTTGACGGACAAACAGGTTAATAATTAAACAGGCGAACAACATGAACATTCAGGCACCAATAGACAGAAGCTGGACATTGTTTTTAGACCGGGACGGTGTGATTAACGAAGAGAACGTAGGGTCTTATATTACCAACTGGGATGAGTTTGTTTTTTGCAATGGCAGCGTGGAATCGCTCAGGCAGCTCAGTGAGCTTTTCGGGCGTATAGTAGTAGTGAGCAACCAGCGTGGGGTAGGCAAGGGCATTATGAGCGTCGATGACCTGAAGAACATCCACCAGAATATGTCGAAGCAGATAGCTGCCGGGGGTGGAAGGATAGATAAAGTATATGCTTGCACCGCACTCGACGATAATGACCACAACCGAAAGCCGAATACCGGTATGGCTACACAGGCCAGGGAGGATTACCCGGAAATAGACTTCAGGCGCAGTGTAATGGTCGGCAATAACATCACCGATATGGAGTTTGGTAAACGCATGGGCATGTATACAGTATTCCTTACATCTGTACGCAAACCTTACGAGCTTCCGCACGACCTGATTGACGAACAATTCCCCTCATTGCAAATGTGGGTAAAAAGCCTGGCAGCCCAGCCGGTAGAATAGCTTATTTCGTAATGTATAAACCGTTTTGCCGTATATCGTTACTATGAAACCAGGCATCCGCGGGCATATATGTGTGTCCTTATAAATGTTCTCTTACATTTATTTGGACGAAATAAAAAATACATATACCTTTGCAGTCCTTTAATAATATGGCCAAACAGTCTTTAATCAAACAGGATGGAGTAATCGTAGAAGCTTTATCAAATGCCATGTTTCGTGTACGTCTTGAAAATGAACATGAAATTCTGGCCACCATATCGGGAAAAATGAGGATGCACTATATCCGTATCCTTCCCGGAGATAAAGTGGGCGTTGAAATGAGTCCTTATGATTTAAGCCGCGGTCGCATTATTTATCGTTATAAATAATTTATATAATATAATAAAATAACCAGGATCATGAAGGTTAGAGCTTCAATAAAAAAGCGTAGTGCAGATTGTAAGATTGTGCGTCGTAAGGGCAGATTATATATAATCAACAAAAAGAACCCTCGTTTTAAACAACGCCAGGGTTAATTGCTGTAGAAAATCAGATTTTAAAATACAATAAAATACATACATGGCTCGTATAGCTGGTATTGACCTTCCGAAAAACAAACGTGGTGAGATAGCGCTCACTTACATCTATGGTATTGGCCGTAGCACAGCCCAGTATATACTGGATAAAGCTGAGATAGACTACGATAAAAAAGCTGCTGAGTGGAATGACGATGAGCAGACTGCTATCCGTAACATCATTACGGGTGAGTTTAAAGTAGAAGGCCAGTTGCGCTCTGAAGTTCAGATGAACATCAAACGCCTGATGGATATTGCATGTTACCGTGGCCTGCGCCATCGTAAAGGCTTGCCTCTGCGTGGACAGCGTACCCGTACCAACAGCCGTACCCGTAAAGGGAAGCGTAAAACCGTTGCAGGTAAAAAGAAAGCACCGAAAAAATAATATTTCCACCACTGCCGGATCCGTACAGGTGCATCGGGGAGGAGTGGCGGAAAGCCGGGTAATACCGGTTTTTGTTGTACAAGATTACCTTATATTAAAAGTAAAATGGCAAAAGCACAATCATCCCAGAAGGGTGGCGCTAAAGCAGCAGCTAAAAAGCGCATAGTAAAAGTTGAAACGCACGGCGATGTGCACATCAACGCTACGTTCAACAACATCATTATCAGCATTACCAACAAGAGCGGCCAGGTAATATCATGGTCTTCTGCAGGTAAAATGGGCTTCCGCGGTTCTAAGAAGAACACACCTTATGCAGCACAGATGGCTGCGCAGGATTGCGCTAAAGTAGCAGTGGATGCCGGCTTGAAAAAAGCTGACGTAATAGTAAAAGGACCAGGTTCGGGCCGCGAGGGCGCTATCCGCTCCATAGCCAATTCAGGTATAGAAGTAATGTCAATCAAAGACGTTACCCCACTGCCGCACAATGGCTGCCGCCCGCCTAAAAAGCGCCGTGTATAATTAATAACAATAATCAATTTTTATAACCAACCGCTGCGGATCGGATTTTACGATTTTTAAAAGAGACGCAACGGTAAAACAACAAAAATCGTAATGGCACGTTACACAGGACCAAAAAACAGAATCTGCCGCATCTTCGGCGAACCAATCTTAGGTTCAGGTAAAAACCTGGATAAAAACAGCTTCCCTCCGGGGCAACATGGTAATTCCCGCAAGCGTAAATCTACCAGCGAGTACGCCATACAGCTGAAAGAGAAACAAAAAGCCAAATACACTTACGGTGTGCTGGAAAAACAATTCCGCAATACGTATGTAGAGGCTAACCGCCTGAAAGGCGCTACCGGCGAAAACCTGATAAAATTGCTGGAGGCCCGCCTGGACAACACAGTATACCGCATGGGTATAGCGCCTACGCGTCCTGCTGCACGCCAACTGGTATCTCACAAGCACGTAATGGTAAACGGCCATATAGTTAATATACCGTCTTACCGCCTGAAACCGGGTGATGTAATAGAGATAAAGCCTAAGAGCAAAGTAAACACAGACCTGATGAGCATGTTGGGCAGCAAAAACCCTAAAATTAACTGGGTGGAGTTCAACGAGAAGGAAATGAAAGGTACTTACCTGGCACACCCCGAGCGTGATAGCGTACCTGAGAACATCAAGGAGCAACTGATAGTTGAATTGTATTCTAAATAATAATGAAGCCCATGCTCGTTCATGGGCTGAAATTATATACAGGCTCGCCTGTTTTTTTATAAAAAGTAAAATAATAAAATATCAATATGGCCATATTGAATTTCCAGAAACCGGATAAAATTGTTCTTCAGAAAGCTACTGATTTCGAAGCCCAGTTTGAATTCCGCCCGCTTGAGCCGGGTTATGGTGTTACCATTGGTAATGCACTGCGCCGCGTACTGCTTTCTTCGCTGGAAGGTTATGCTATCACTGCTATTAAAATAGCCGGTGCCGACCACGAGTTTGCAACTATCAAAGGTGTGCTCGAAGATGTAACCGAAATCATCCTGAACCTGAAACAGGTAAGGCTGAAAAAATCTGTAGAAGATGATGTAGCTACCGACAGGGTAGAGCTGAACATCAAAGGCCAGGAGTCTTTCACTGCCGGTATGATAGGCGATGCGTTGCCTAACTTCGAGGTGATGAACCCCGAGCTTATTATCTGCAATATGGAGCCTTCTACCAACTTCCAGATAGAAATATACATAGGCAAAGGCCGTGGTTACGTGCCTGCAGAAGAGAACCGCATGGAAGAAGCACCCTTGGGTGTTATCGCCATCGACTCTATCTACACACCTATCAAAAACGTAAAGTACACGATTGAAAATACCCGTGTTGAGCAGCGCACTGACTTCGAAAAGCTGATAATGGAAATAGCTACCGATGGTACTATTCACCCTGAAGAGGCTGTAAAAGAAGCATCTCGCATACTCATCCAGCACCTGATGATCATCACTGACGAGAACATCAGCCTGGATACAAAACGCGAAGAGAAAGAGGCCGTAGTGGATGAAGAAACACTGCAGGTGCGCAAGACACTGAATACACCGCTGGAAGACCTGGAGCTTTCTGTACGTGCGTTCAACTGTCTGAAAGCTGCCAAAATCAATTCACTGAGCGAGCTGGTTCAATACACACAGGAAGAACTGATGAAGTTCCGCAACTTCGGCCAGAAGTCACTGTCTGAAATTGAGCAGGTACTGGGTGAGCGCGGCTTGCACTTCGGTATGGATATCAGCAAATATGTTCGCAACAGCGATTAAATAATTAATAAAGTCATCCCGGCGAAAGTTGGGATGACTTTTGAATTTTTACTTAACAATGTACCCCGCATTTCCTTGACACGGTGCGGGGGAAACTAAAAAAATAACAGTCATGCGTCACGGAGATAAAGTGAACAACCTCGGCCGTAAAACGGCCCATCGTAAGGCATTATTACAAAACCTTACCAGCCAGCTGATAGAGCACAAGCGTATCACTACTACATTGGCTAAAGCAAAAGCTTTGCGCGTATATGCAGAGCCTATCATTACACGTTCTAAGAACGATACTATGCACAACCGTCGCGTAGCGTTCAGCCACCTACAGGATAAAGAAGCCATCAAAGAACTGTTTGGCGTTATCGGCGACAAGGTAGCTAACCGCCCCGGTGGTTATACACGCATCATCAAGCTGCCACGCCGTATGGGCGATGCTGCTGATATGGCTATGATTGAGCTGGTAGACTTCAACGAGCTGTACAAGAAAGCCGGCGAAGATGCTGCTAAGAAAACACGCCGCAGCCGTCGTGGTGGTGCTGCTAAAAAAGCTGCTCCTAAAACTGAGGTACCTGCTGCTGAAGAAAAAGTGGAGGAAGTAAAAGCTGAAGCCGCTGCAGAAGAAACACCGGTGGTAGAAGAAGCTCCCGCACAGGAAGAGAACAACGAAGAAAACAAAGAAGCATAATTCGCTCTTTGCATAATATACTGAACGGGCTGCTCATTGAGCAGCCCGTTTTTTGTTTGATTCGATTTATACCTTTGTCCCCTTCCTGAGTGAATAAATAAAGAACAATAAGCTACCCGACAGGAAAATGATATTAACAGTCCTGGCGAATGGGGGAGCGCCTTCGGGCCATATTTGTCCTAGTAATACAACTATATTAAGCAACAGCAATACAATGGTTATTGGTTTCATCCGGATGATTTTATCCATGCAAAATACTTTTTTTATGCATTTTCTGCACCTGCGTCACGCCGATATATAAATTATAGTTTCTAAACATACTCCTATCTTTGCCTTGTCTAAATATTCATACTATGGAAAAAATGCCTGAAAGCAAGGTGCTTATCCGATTCCCCGATTGCGACCCGTTCAATCACCTCAACAATTCACGCTACATAGATTATTTCATTAACGCACGCGAAGACCACCTTTGGCAGCATTACCAACTGAACATATACGCCTATGGCAAGCAGCATGGAAAAAGCTGGGTGGTGGGGCAGAACCAGATTGCTTATCTGAAACCCGCCATGCTTATGGAAACCGTGGTGATACAATCTACCGTACTGGAACTGACGGATACGGATATACTGGTAGAAATGCTGATGTGGAACAAGGACAAAACACAGCTTAAATCAGTACTGTGGTCCAGGTTTGTACATTTCAACCTGGTGACGCAAAGGCGTGATACACATAGCAAGGAGTTGATGGATTACTTTACACCCCTCGTTAATCCGCTGCCTGAGCAGGTTGATTTTGAACAAAGAGTGGTGCAACTCAGGGTAATTTTGAAAACTAATTGACATAATCCTGACAGTATATTGCAAGCGAGTTGTAATTTTATATTATAAAAACCATCCTTATGAAACATCTCCTTGTTATCCTGCTAAGCCTATGTGCTACAACATCAATTGCCCAGACTTACCAATATGTACCGATACCCACCAATAATGCCGTATGGAAAGCAACCAATGAACAATTTTCTATAAACAGTGGTCATTGTGCAAAATACCAATTTACCATTGCAGGTTCGTATTCCGTCAACGGATCGGATACATTCTATCGCATAAATGTACACAGTGCCGCAGCGGGATATAATTATCCCAACTCAACCCCCCAGCAAGCTGAATTTGTTAGCACATGTACAATTGATAGACCCTTTGAATATCCTTTTGAAGCCCATTCTGCGCCCGGCACTCTTTGGATGATAGAGAAGAACAAAAGAATCTATATACTGGATTCACCGGTTTTAGATACATCCGTTCACACAGTTGCTTTAGATTTCAATATTGATTCAGTAGGACAGGTGGTATTTATGGCTATGGGTGCTTACCAGGATTCCGTGGTGCATATCGATACCATAAATATAAATGGCACATTGCGAAAGCGATTTGCGTTAAGTAACACTGTATGGCAGTCTATAGATACTTTAATTGAAGGGATAGGCAGTTTAAGGTTTGGATTGGGTTTCCGGGGATTGCAAGCGGTGGGCACAACCGGCAGAGGAAAGGGCAAAGTATTCTGCTTTTCCACCAATGGGCAGCAGGAATATGTATACAACAATTCAGCCTGTGCAGATATATGGCCGTTGAGCGTGGATAATATTTATAAGGATAAGTTGTTTCTATTTGGCCCCAATCCTTTCAGCCACCAACTTACTGTCAACTCACCCGCCGAAGGAACTGTGCGTATCTATAACGTATCAGGCAAGTGTGTGTGTAGCCATACATGCAGCAGCGGCGAAAAAATTATTATTGAAACATCAGGATGGCAGCCCGGGGTTTACATGGCTATTACCGAGAGCAAGGAATCGCGAAATACATACAAACTGGTGAAACTTTAGAGTGAACTACCAGCGAATCGCCTTTCGTATGGATTGATGGAATTGGTATATTTGATACCACAAAATCATCATGCAATGACCGAAGAAAGCAAGCTATTCAAGGATGTATTTTTCAAACCGGGATTTATCAAAGAATTTGCACAAGCGCTTGCATATGCAATGCCGGGTTTTGATAAGAAGGTTTTTGAAAAGAATGTGTTTGATAAAGAC
>CAZEZM010000001.1:39346-40865 GCA_964515955.1 uncultured Flavipsychrobacter sp.
GAACTGAAACAGCGAACCCGCCATATAGTACTGGTGTTGCATACCTTTCTGCCCACAGATTTTCCCATTGCAGTACAGATAATATTGAAGACAGTCGAACACCTGCGCAAGCAAGGTATCAAAGAGGTAAGTTTCGGCTACATGGCACTACCTGAATATATAGAAGTGTACGGGCTGGAGCATTACAAAGAGTCTGTACAGGCCATGGAGTATATAACACAATTTATGAGTTGCGAGTTTGCCGTCCGGCCCTTTATTATAAAGTATGAAACTAAGATGATGAAGCAAATGCTGGCATGGAGTAAGCATAAAGAGCCTAAAGTGCGCCGCTTGTCAAGTGAGGGCTGTCGTCCGCGTTTGCCCTGGGCTGTGGCATTGCCTGCCTTCAAAAAAGATCCTGCACTGGTATTGCCCATACTCGAAAACTTGAAAACGGATGAAGACGTGTGGGTACGCAAAAGTGTAGCCAACAACCTGAACGATATATCGAAAGACAATCCGGAACTGGCAATAAAGATATTCAAGTTGTGGCTAGGGAAAAACAAGGATACTGACTGGATAGTAAAACATGCAGCACGTACACTGCTGAAGGCAGGCAATAAAGAAGTGATGGCCCTTTTCGGCTTTAAAAAGGAGAATGGTGTAAAACTGGATAAACTGGCAATAGAAACACCAAAAGTAAAAATGGGCAAAGACCTCATCTTCTCATTTACGGTACACAACAGTAGCAAACAGGCTAAAATCATCAGGCTGGAGTATGCTATGTATTATCTGCGCGCGAATGGCACCCTCTCTAAGAAAGTATTTAAAATCAGCGAGAAGGAATACAAGCCCGGTTCAAGCACCCAAGTGGTGCGCAAACAGAGCTTTAAACCCATTACCACCCGTGTATATTATCCCGGCAAGCATAAGGTATCAGTAATTATAAATGGTCATGAGGAAGCTGTAGCAGATTTTAATTTGCTTGCTTAGTTAGTGCTTGTCTCCTGTTTTTTTGCAGGTTTGGGCATGATGCCTTTCATGATTAAACCGAAAATCAATCCGGCTATTATCCACCATACGAAATGGAATAGGAGCTTTTGTATTGTGTATTCCTCACTCCATAGCTTGTCTAATAATATGGTTGCTACAAACATGAACATTCCCCAGCCAAGCCCCTGTTGCCACCAAGTGTGTTTCTGGAAATCACTGGTTTCCAGGTCCAGTTTTTTGTAGCGCCCAGCTTGCTTTGCCAGCCATTTGTTGTACAGGGGATTCCTGAACCAGTACCATATAGGCGAGGTAATAGCCAATGCGACGAAAGTGCCTATGTTCATGAGGCAGGGTATTACGCCGCCACAGGCATGGCAGTACAGGCCAAACCAGTTTTTGAACATAGTTTTGTTGGTCAGGTTCCATGTTCTGTTATCGTGTATAGTGCTGCAGTGTGGACAAGGAACTTTGAAACGTTCCGCCCATGCTTTGTTACGGTTACGTTCCATCAGCATTACCTTAGGCACCCGCTGGCCGAATATCAATT
>CAZEZM010000001.1:40940-193507 GCA_964515955.1 uncultured Flavipsychrobacter sp.
ATCATCAACCCCGGGTTGATGATCCAATGAAACATCATGAAATGTTTCCAGTCTATTTTCCTGTATTTGGTTTTATCATAGTTCATAGGACAATGCTGAGTGATACATAAAAATACAAAATTGCAGGATAATTATCCTTTCGGCTTATGGGGTGGGGCAGGCGAATTCTTTTTGCGTCCGGCATCTTTCATGGCTTTATCTATCAGCCATTCTATCTGCCCGTTGACGCTACGGAATTCGTCTGCCGCCCACTTCTCCAGGGCCTTATACGTTTCCTCGTCTATCCTTAAAACAAAATTTTTCTTCGCACCCAAAACCTATATCTTTTTGTTTATTGATAAAGTGTTCCCGTATTCAACACAGGTTGCGCGTTTTTCTCACCGCACAGTACTACCATCAGGTTGCTCACCATGGCAGCCTTTTTCTCGTCGTCCAGGTGTACTATATTCTTTTTGCCCAGTTCTTCCAGCGCCATTTCTACCATGCCTACGGCACCTTCCACTATTTTGTAACGTGCCGCTACTATTGCAGTGGCCTGTTGCCTTTGCAGCATGGCGCCAGCTATTTCCTGTGCGTAGGCCAGGTGGCTGATGCGTGCCTCACGTATAGTTATACCCGCGGTGGCCAGGCGGTCTGCCAGTTCTTTTTCCAGCATGTGGTTTACCTGCTCGCCACCGCCACGCAGTGTTATCCCTGCATGTTCATCTTCTATATTATCGTAGGCAAAGCTACCTGCCAATATACGTATAGCTGCCTCGCTTTGTGTACGTACATAGGCCATATAGTCCGATACATCGTACGCTGCTTTAAAGGTGTCCGTCACCTGCCATACCACCACGGCGCCAATCTCTATGGGGTTACCCATTTTGTCGTTCACTTTTATGGTAGGTGTGGCCAGGTTTTGTGCGCGCTGTGTCAGTTTCACCGTAACATAAAACGGGTTGATAAAGAACATGCCGTTGGCTTTAACGCTGCCTACGTATTTACCAAACAGGTTCAGCACTTTAGCATTGTTGGGCTGCACTATTATAAGGCCCTTCCACAGCAGCAGTGTTACTATCAGCGCAGGTACAGCTATCCAGTAATATGCAGGGCTGATATATACATTCATGAACCCGTATACAGCTGCAACCAATGTAATAAAGGAGATAAAGAGCGCGGCATAGCCATTAAGAGGTTTGATTACTTTTTCCATATAATATATTTTAGAGTGTGATTGCGTAATGATATTAATTTGATATCAAAGGTAGAATGAAAAAATATATCCGCCAAATTTTTTCGCCGCCGTTAATCAGTTCTCATTATTTACATTTGCCTTACTATGCTGTTTGCAGATATACCGGGACAAAAAGCCGCCAAAGAAGGATTGCTGAATATGTGGAAGAGCAATCATTTTCCGCATGCGCTGCTACTGGCCGGTAACGAGGGCACGGGCGGCCTGCCTATGGCGCTTGCCCTGGCCCGCTATATCTTCTGCGAAAACAAGCAGGAACATGATGCCTGTGGCCAATGTCCAAGCTGCAGCAAAGTGCAGAAACTCGAGCATGCCGACCTCCACCTGTCATTCCCCACAGTATCGCCCAAGCCGGGTACCAAGGCCATGAGTAAGTACTATATGCAGGACTTCCGCGACTTTGTAAAACAAACCCCCTTCAATAGTACGTACGATTGGCTACAGTTTATAGACGCTGAGAATAAACAGGGGAATATTACAGCAGAGGAATGCCGGGAGATAATTGATACACTCAACCTACGTTCGTATGAAGGCGGTGCAAAGGTGCACATCATCTGGCGGCCTGAATACCTGGGCAAAGAAGGGAACATACTGCTGAAATTGATAGAAGAGCCGCCTGCCGACACGTTTCTCATATTAGTGGCAGAAGATACGGATGATATACTGCCTACCATATTATCGCGTACACAAATGGTGAGGCTGGCGCCTGTGCCTGCAGCAGACATTGCAGCTATGTTGCAGCAGCGCAACCTGGCCGAGGAAAAGAAAGCTTTGCAGGTAGGGTATATGGCCAACGGCAGTTATGCCGAAGCATTGCGCTTGTTACAACATGCTGGGAATGACCTCTTCCCGGAGGTGCGTAGCTGGTTCAATGCCTTGTTTACCAACAACGGACTGGCTATTACCAAATTTGCTGACCAGTGGAGCAAGGCAGGGCGCGAGCAACAGAAGAATTTCCTGCATTATATAGTGCAGTTGCTGGAGCAAACCATACGTACCCGCTATCTGCCGGGGCATCCACCGGCCCTGCCGCCTGCTGAGGCGGAGTTTGTACAAAAACTGGCGGGCATGAATATAGGGCTGGAAACCATCAACAGCATGGTGAAAGAACTTACAGACACCATATACTATATAGAGCGTAATGCACATAGCAAAACGCAGTTGCATGTATTATCCATCAGGATGGTGTATATCATCACCAACAGGAAATTACCTGTACTTTAATTGTCAGGAAGGAAGCCACGTTTTACCGCCTGCATGTGGAACCATGGGTTTAGTTTCTCCCGGTTTGCCGCCAGGAATTTTCTGACAACAGGTTGGTCAGGGTTTATCATACGTGTAGGGCATTCGGATATGTCTGCCATTGTATCGCAGCGTACGCTTATTTGCCCTGCTTCGCCCGCGCTGATGTAGTAGAGTGGTTCGATACCGTCTTTTTCAAAGCCTATGCCGTGTATCTTATTGCCCGGCACATCTTCCAGTGAACATTGAACGGAATTATCGTATAAAAAGGTGTAGGCCAGCTCTCCCTTGCCGTTTTCATACTTTACGTAGAAAACTTTCAGGTCCAGCATACCATAAGTAATGCCGGGAAGCTTTCTGCCATTGCAATCCTTTACAGGCACATCGCAATGATTGCAGTACAGTCGCCATTTCACCTCTTCGTACAGGCCCAATATGCCCAGCCGGGCTATTTGGGCCATGTAGTCCTGTTCCATCTTTTCCAGCACTACTTCAGGCGACCGATCTTGCCGCTCTTCATTGCAACCCGCCAGCAGTACAACAGTAAAAGCACCTACTAATAAATGTTTCATGTACACCCGGTAAATATGTGCAAATGTAACGGTTGTCCGCAATAAGCCTTTCCTTATTTTTTAGTGTCGCTTGTAAAACTTATAGGTACAGCAATCTTCAGCTTACCCGGCGCAATGGCTGCTTCCACATCCTGTAGTTCACCGATAAATTCACCATCAACCTGGAAGGCTACAGGTGCGGTACAGTGTATCCTTGCTTGTGAGGTTGATATGGTTTCAGCGAAGTCAGGATGAAATTCCTCTTGCCCTGCCAGGGTTTTAATAATTCCTACCAGGTTAAAGCTTTTAAAAATCACCAATTCAAACCTGCCGTCGTCGAGCTTGCCGGTCGGGTTAATATCCACGCCTGTACCAAATTTATTAGCGTTGGCTATTGCCAGTAATACGCCTTTTTGCACATATTTTTTGCCATTGGCTTCAATATCAAATTCATAAGGAAAATCGGCCTTGATTAAAGAAGGGATAGACTGCAGGACATAGCCCAGTTTTCCGCGTATAGTGGCGTTGTCGTAATTCTTAATCAATTCAGCATTCACACCCATATCGGCTATATGGATGCATAAATGCCCGTTCAGGTTCAGCAGGTCAATATCTATGGTGTTTTGGCCGAGTGCTATATCCAGTTGCTCATCCAGCGTACCGGGTATGCCCAGGTTAACAGCGAAGCCATTAGCTGAGCCGTAAGGGAGAATACCTAATGGAATGCCAGTTCTTATTAGCGCCCCCGCTGCCAATTGTATCGTACCATCGCCGCCTGCTACCAACACACGGCCTGGTTTCCTGCGCTGCAAAATTGCAGTAATATGTCGAATGTCGTTACTGTTGTCGCCGGTAGTGTTGTATACTTGTAATTCATATTGCCGTTCTACAATTGAGGATTCTAAAGAGGCTATCAGTTCGGTCTTGTCGTTTCCACCAGATATTGGGTTTATAATGAGCAGGATATTCCTGTTTTCTTGCATGTGTAACATAGTTGTTATTATAACAATTGCCTTTGATTTTTGTTGTTTAATAAAACATTCTGATGGTGAAACAGGATTTGAAGCTATACCGTGGATATGCTAACGAGAATCATCTTGTGGTTTTCGGGCATGTATTCTTATCTTCTGCGCCTGATAAATACCGCCTGGATAGAAAAGGTTTGAATCATTCCCTGTCTGTTATCCGTATGTTCCACATACAACCGGTGAATAACGCAACTGTCAGGCTGAACTTCCGCGGCCTGGACGTAAGCACTAAAACACTTTCAGATGGATATTTTCGTTTTGAAGTACCTTTTTTGGAACAACTGGAAAGCGGCTGGCATTCTTATAGTGTGACCTGCTATTGCAACGGGGAGGAAATAAAGGAGGAAGGCGAACTACTGAAACCATTTACAAGTAAACTCGGTATCATATCTGATATTGACGATACATTCCTGGTGTCGCACAGCAATAATATTTTAAGAAAGCTATATGTACTTTTGTACCGGAATGTCAATAAGAGAAAGGTATTTAAAGACGTAGAAGCACATTACAAGCAACTAAGCATAGCAGGGCACACTGGTAGTTCTTTTAATTCTTTTTTCTATGTATCCAGTAGCGAGTGGAACCTCTACAGCCTTATTAATCATGTGGTGGAACGGGAGCAACTGCCCAAAGGGGTAATGAAGTTGAAGGATATTAAAACCGGCCTGGGGGATTTTTTGTTCAGGGGCCATTCTGATCACAACCATAAGTTTTATAAGATAAAAGATATTATTTCATTCTACCCGGATTTAAAATACGTGTTGCTGGGCGATGACTCGCAACACGACCCGGTTATTTACGAAAAGATAGGCAAAATATTCCCGGGTAGTGTACGGGCGGTATACATCAGGCTGAGTGGTGAGCAGAAAAACAATAAGACGCAGCGGATACTGAATAACATGGAAACCCTCAACATAGCCACCTGCTATTTTAAACATAGTGAGCAGGCGATAGAACATTCTAAGTCAATAGGAATTATATAACCATATCCTGCTGAATAGAAAAATTTTGTAGTATTAAGCCATGACGAGAATCGGGCTGATATCAGACACCCACAGTTACCTGGATGAAACTGTATTCAATTATTTTAAGGATTGTGACGAAGTGTGGCATGCCGGCGATTTTGGCAATACTGATGTAATAAAGCGGTTACAGGCATTCAAGCCCCTGAAAGGTGTGTATGGCAATATAGATGGCCAGGAAATACGGGTGGAGTTTCCTGAAAAACTGAGGTGGTATTGCGAAGGGGTAGAGGTGCTGATGATACATATAGGCGGTTACCCCGGCCGTTACGCACCATCAGTAAAGCAGGAAATGATGCAGCACCCGCCAAAGCTGTTTATTACAGGTCATTCTCACATTCTCAAGGTGGTGTATGATGATAAGCTGAATTGCCTGCACATCAACCCAGGCGCTGCGGGCAACCAGGGGTGGCACAAGGTGCGTACCATCACCAGGTTTGTAATAGACGACACCCGCATCAGCAACTGCGAAGTAATAGAACTGGGAAAACGGGGTATTCCTGTTTAATGATTATTTTTCCCCTGCAGCATAGGCACAAAGCTGAAGTCACCCAATTCTTCCTTGTGTATGTTTCCTTCTGTGTCTTTAACAATCCTGGTCATCTTCTGTCCGGCTCCTTCTCCTATCGGTGCTACCATAATACCACCCGGTTTCAGTTGTTCCAATAATTTCTCAGGCACATATGGGGCAGCGGCTGTAATGATTATTTTGTCAAAAGGTGCATAGCCGGGCAGGCCTTCGTAACCGTCGCCGTAAAAACGCTTGATATTTGGATATTTCTTCAGCAGGAAGAACTTGCCTGATTCGTTGTAGAGTTCTTTTTGCCGCTCAATGGTATATACGGTTGCTCCCAGCTCTGCCAGTACACATGATTGGTATAAGCTACCTGTACCTACTTCCAGCACTTTGTCAAACTTCTTTATTTGCAACAGCTCTGTCTGATACGCGACTGTATATGGTTGTGATATAGTTTGTCCTGCGCTGATAGGGAAGGCACGGTCTTCGTAAGCAATACGCTCGAAAGCGGGGTCTAAAAAAAAGTGGCGGGGGATAGCGTTGATGGCATCCAGTACGCGCTCGTCCTTTATCCCTTTTCCCCTGAGTATTTCTATTAGTTGTTTCCTCAGCCCCTTATGCAGGTACGTGTCTTCTTTTGGTTTGCTTTGAAGCATAATGTAAAATTAAACCAATACCCCGTGAAAAAAAGCAGTGAACTGAATTGTGGTTATTTAAAATTCATAACCAGCCCCATGCCTACAAAATTGTTTTGTACCATAGGCTTTACCTGCATAGATATATCTCTGGATACGTCAAAGTTCTTTAGGTGTGCAGATGCCACAGCATCCATTATCTGCAGTGCATAGCCCACAGAAGTGAGTAATACTATGACATCCAGGTCTTTTTTATAATTGTTTTGCAGGCGTTGCAAAGATTGGGCATCGTAAGATTCGCTTAACTTGTTCCTGGTGCCTATATCCCCGTCAATGGCATATATATAAGCCTGGCGGTATTCTGTGTATTTATTGTAGTTGAACCCAATGAAGTAACCCGCTGTACCCAGTATAGCATATACTACCGGCACCTTCCAGTACTGCCTGTTATAGGCCTGTCCCAGCCCCGGCAATATAGATGAATACATACCTGACTTTTTAGGGTTGGGTTCAAATATCTTTTTTGCCTTTACGGTGTCCTTCAATGATATGGTGTCAGTCGCTGTTTTCTGAGCCTCATCTTGCAGATTTGTGTCTGCCTGTATACTCTTTACGGTATCGGCAACAGGCAGTTCCTGCGCCTGTACAGCGCCTGTGCCGGCTATAAATGCCATTATGTAGAGTATATACTTCAATGCTACAGCAAATTGATGCGCAAATTTAACCAAAGGTTGGACTATATAAAATAAAAAAGCCCCGTCACTGTGTACGGGGCTTCATAAGGCAATATTATTTAATTTTCTCGTTTTTGTTCCACATTCATACCCATATTCAGTTGTACGTTCATCTGCGACATATCGTTCAGTATATTCACTGTTTCTGCCAGGTATATATCTTTCTGCAGTGTTTTTATCCATTCTTCATTTTTAGCTATCGTACTGCTGTCTAAGTTTATCCTTGTCATGTCTTCTTTGGGATTGACAATAGTAAGCTTGGTAGCTTTTTCTTCCAGTTCCTTCATCCTGTCGGCTGTTTTGTTGGCCTCATCCAGTTCTGCTTTATACTTACTTTCCATTAGCGAGAATGTTTTGTCATCCTCCTGTTTCTTGATAGTCTGCGCATTTTCTTTAATTAACCGGAAGGTTTCATTGCTGCTAACCCGTTCTTTACTCAGGGTGGCCAACCTGGCTACATTTATGGGGCTGCCGTACAGGTTATATTTAGCCGCAGGAATCTCATCCCATTTCATAGCCGCATCATCTTTTCTTTCGCCCAACTCCAAATGCTCATATGGGCCGGGTAGTTGTACATCAGGTGTTACACCTTTCAATTGGGTTGAGCCGCCGTTTACGCGATAGAATTTCTGTATCGTCAGTTTTAATGAGCCTATGCCATCCTCATCATCGCGGGCAGCCACTTTTTCAGTAAACTTCAGGTATTCGTCCAGTGATATGACTTTCTGCACTGTACCCTTGCCGAAGGTTGTGGTGCCAACTATTACCGCTCTTTTGTAGTCCTGCATGGCAGCTGCTAATATTTCAGATGCAGACGCGCTGCCCTGGTTCACCATAATAGCCAGCGGACCATCGTATAGTGTGCCTGGTTGCCTGTCTTCTAATACGGCGGGCGTAGAGTGGCTGCTTTTTACCTGTACCACTGGCCCTTCGTCTATAAATAACCCGCTTATGTTCACCACATCAGACAGGGAACCGCCCCCGTTGTAGCGAAGGTCCAGTATGATGCCGTCCACTTTGGCATTTTTGAGTTTCATTACCTCTATTGCCACATCTTCAGCACTGCGGCGTCCGCTGGTCTGGTTGAAGTTGGCATAAAACTCCGGCAGGTATATATAGCCGTATTTACCGTTTTCTGTATTAATAATGGCAGAACGGGCAAAAGTTTCTTCTATCAATACCTCTCCGCGTACTATTGGAATTTCCTGGGTAGCACCATTCACTTTCTTCACAGTCAGGCGTACTTCAGTCCCCTTGGGGCCACGTATCAGTTTTACAGCGTCTTCTACATCATACCCTTGTATATCTACAGTAGAGTCGCCATTTGTAACTTTTATGATTTCATCGCCTGCTTTCAGGTCGCCTTGTTTCCAGCAGGGGCTTCCGGCTATGATGGATGCTACCGTTATTTTACCTTCCTTATCCTGCAGGCGGGCGCCAATGCCAAAGAATGAGCCGGACATCATTTCATCAAAACGCTCTTTGTCTTCCGGCGGAAAGTAATCTGTATGCGGGTCGTAAGTATTTGTGATGGTGTTTACAAATATGGTGAACTTTTGCTCATCACTAAGCTTATTCATACGCTTATAGTAATAGTCCATGCTTTCGGTTACTTTCTTGCGTGCCTCTGCTTCCAGTTCCTTGTCAGTTTTTACAGCTTTAAGCGTAGTGTCTTTGTCAGCAATGCGTTTTTCCTGGTTCTTCTTCAGGTCGGTGTACTGTGCCAGAGCCCTGAATTTCAGGTATTGGCGCCAGCGTTCTTTACGCGCCTTTTCGTTGGCGGGGAAGCTCATACCTTCTGAGTTGGCTGTATACTCTTCGTCCTGACTATAGTCAAATGGCTGGGCCAGTATATCCTTATACAGCTTTTCCGTTTCTTCTACATTCTTATTGTACAGGTCTATAAACTTGTTGTAGAATTTCACCGAACCGGTTTTGAATTCATCATCAATTTTATATTTGTAATTATCCAGCTCCTCTATATCCTTTTGGGTAAAGAAGCGCTTTTCGTAATCCATTCTTTCCAGCAGCTTCTTATAGGCATGCACGGAAAATGAATCGTTTACATCTTTTGGCTCGAAGTGGCTGCTCTGGAGCGCTTTGTATACTGTTTCAATAACCAGTTTGTTCTGTTTCTCTACGTCACCGTTTGCCGCAGATTTCCTGAACGAAAAAAAAGCGGCCAGCGCCATTATGATTATTGAAGGTATCAGAATCTTGTTTCTCATGAATCTCAACATAGTCTGAAAAATAATTTACAATTGTAACAAATGTAAAGTATTTGCTGTTAATAAAACGCTAATCAGATACACCCGCAGAGGTAGCAAAAGGGGGATTTTAGCTTATATATGTGTAATTTCGCAGAACATTTTTTGACCGTATGCGAAAAGTATATTTCCGGGACCTGGGTGAAGCTGAATATGGTAAGGTGTGGCAACTACAGGAGGATGTGTTGAAGGCAGGGCTGGCTGTGAAATCGCGCAGGATAACCGGGGGCGAGGCAACAGCCGATGAAGTCATACATAACCACTTGTTGTTTTGTACGCATCCGCATGTTTATACTTTGGGCAAAAGCGGGCACATCGAAAATTTACTCGTAAATGACAATCGCCTGAAAGAGCTCGGCGCTACCTTTTTTAAAACTAATAGGGGAGGGGATATCACTTACCATGGGCCGGGGCAGATAGTGGGTTACCCCATACTGGACCTGGAACAGTTTTTTACCGACCTGGGCAAGTACATGCGCAGCCTTGAGGAAGTAATTATCAATACTATAGCGCATTATGGCATAGAAGCTGGCCGGTTGCCGGGCTCAACAGGTGTATGGCTGGATGCTGATAACCCCGCAAAAGCCCGGAAAATATGCGCCATGGGCGTGCGCTGCAGCAGGTGGATTACTATGCATGGTTTTGCCCTGAATGTGAATACGGACATGCGCTTCTTCGATTATATAGTGCCCTGTGGTATAGGCGATAAGGCGGTAACGTCGATGCAAAAGGAATTGGGCAGGGAAGTAGATGAAGAGGAGGTAAAGGGGATTATACGGGCGCAATTCGCCAAGGTGTTTGAAGCGGAAATAATACAGGAAGATGCGCTGTCGTATGTATAAATAACTTAAATTTATTGTCCCGTTAATGTATACCCTATGCGCGGCGACAACAAAATATCATTTCACTGGGGCGACAATAGTCTGCTAATCAACCTGGGCAATCGCACAGAACCCCGGATTAAAGCCTTGTTTTGGATTGAGTTTATACTGACTATAGGTTGGGCAACCATCTTCATGGTCAGGGCAATACCCCTTCGCGGCGATATAATCAATACCCTGGAATGTATTGGCGCGGTTATCTTATACCTGCTGGCATCATACAGGTTCTTATCCCGCATATTTTATTCAGAGAAACTGATTCTCTACCCGCATGTGCTGGAGATTGTTACCCGCACACCATTTTCTTACAAAGCGCGGAGTTTTGAATGGAAACATATGGGCCCATTGCACTACGTAGGGCAGGATAAAAAGACCGACCATCCACTGGCGGGCAAGTGCTACGATTATTATGGATTTGAAACCCGTGAAAAGCTGATACACAGGCTGCACAATGAAGGGAATATGTATTTTAATTACGGCGGTTTCCCGGTTCGTTTTGGCAGAGGGGTATATTCCTGGACTGCTGAAGAGATGGTGAATATGATGCAACTCTATGTAGGCAGTAGCCTTTCACTGGGCCCAGAATGGGCACAGATGATGCAGGAGCATGAAATGGACAATTGATATTGTTTAGAAAATGGATATGTAGCCTTCGTCCATTTTGTTACTGCCCTCGTACAAAATGAACTTATACACGCCTTTGCCCTGGAAATTGCGCTTGTCGATCACCACCTTGCTTTTTCTCAACCTGGGTATATCCAGTACAGGGGTACGTTCATCGCCCTGTTTGAAGAACTGAATGGCATATATCTTTCTCGAATCTTCAGGTAATTCCAGCGTAACATGCCCGGTAAATGGATTGGTAAATACATGCCTTGATTTGATGTAAGTGAACTGGTTCACCTCATCATTTTTAGGGATGTTCAATTCCAGCTTTGGTGCAGGGCGGGCTGCAACATTGCCACCTGTGGTAGCAGGCCTGGCTGCGGGGGTTACATTACCCGGTGTATATTCAGGAGTGGTATTGGCATTCGACGATGTGGCAATAATATCTTCCGGTTTCAGGTTGATGGAAGAGGCGTATTTCTGTAGTGAATCGTTGGGCGGAATTACGCTTTTGCTCAGCAGGGTAGCGCTGTCAATATATACTTTAACGGTATTGCTGTACCAGGTCAGGTCTGAACTGAAGCCGATGTATAACCGGTACCAGTTGTTGCCGGCCTGGGGATGGCCATCTATAAAAGCCTGCGGCCCTTTTTTTAAATCTCTTACATAACCTACTGTAGTATAGTTAAATACACTGTCTGATGAACGTTGTACTGCAATTGATTTGATGCCGTCATACTGGCATGTCCAACTTAAAACGTTTACGCCTTTGTCTGATGCGATAGCTATATCAGGCAATAAAGGTGCCTGTGCATAAACATTACCCGCGTAAGCAATAAAGAGAAATAATAAACTGTAAACTATGGTACGTGCCATTTAGCAAACCTACTGCAAATTTTATTTTTACGGTAGTGTGTTTATTACTGTTTTCAATTCAATAACAAAACTTTAATAAAATCTGTCAGGTTTGTAGAAACCACATTTTCTTTATAGTTTGGACGCTCATATCTGCTTATCTATATGGGTTTATTTAAAACTAAGCCGCTCAGCCTATTGCTGGCCGAAGCCTCTGACGATGAAAAAGGACTTAAGAAAACCTTATCAGCACGCTCGCTGGTAGCGCTGGGTATAGGCGCTATCATAGGGGCGGGGCTGTTTTCAATTACAGGGTTGGCCGCTGCCAACCACGCAGGGCCTGCTATTACCATTTCTTTTATAGTAGCTGCATTGGGTTGTGCTTTTGCCGGCCTCTGTTATGCGGAGTTTTCATCTATGATTCCTATAGCGGGTAGCGCTTATACCTATTCTTTTGCTACTATGGGCGAATTTATAGCCTGGATAATAGGCTGGGACCTGGTGCTGGAGTATGCAGTAGGTGCAGCCACAGTATCAATCAGTTGGTCAAGGTATTTAGTCAAGTTCCTGGAATATTATAATATACACATTGACCATCGTTTTGCATCGTCCCCATCAGAGGGAGGAATACTGAATATCCCGGCAGTTTTCATCGTTATGCTGATGTCGCTGATACTGATGCGGGGTACCCGGGAATCCTCTTTTGTGAACGGTATTATAGTTTTAATAAAGGTGTCTATCGTATTGATATTCATAGCTTTGGGCTGGCAATATATCAATCCTGACAATCTCACGCCCTATGTGCCTGAAAACACGGGTGTATTTGGCGAATTTGGTTTCAGCGGTATCATCAGGGCCGCGGCAATAGTGTTCTTCGCTTATATCGGTTTCGATGCTGTATCTACCGCCGCACAGGAGGCTAAGAACCCCGGGCGCGATATGCCGATAGGTATTTTGCTATCCCTGTTTATCTGTACCATATTATATATACTGTTTGCACATGTGATGACCGGCGTCGCCAGTTATGAAACATTCAAAGGTGTAGATGGTATCGCCCCTGTGGCAGTAGCCATCGACCATATGGGGCAGGCTAATCCGGACGGGACAATTACACCGGACTACCCGTGGATGAACAAAGCGATTATCCTGGCTATATTAGGTGGTTATGCATCTGTTATCATGGTGATGCTGATGGGCCAGTCGCGCGTTTTCTTTTCTATGAGCCGCGATGGACTGGTGCCTAAAGTTTTCTCTGAAGTACACAAAAAATTCAGGACCCCCGCCCGCAACAACTTTATGTTTATGCTGCTGGTGAGTGTGTTTGCGGCATTTGTACCTGCCAATGTAGTGGGTGAGATGACCAGTATCGGTACGTTATTCGCATTTATATTGGTGTGTATAGGCGTGATAGTATTGCGCCGCAGCCAACCCAATGCGCCCCGGGTATTTAAAACACCATTGGTGCCATTGGTGCCTATCCTGGGCGTGGCTACCTGCCTGTTTATGATGGTGTTCCTGCCGCTGGATACATGGATACGCCTGATAGCATGGATGATGTTTGGCTTTGACCTGTACCTGTTTTATGGTATGAAGAACAGCCACATGAACCGGGAAGGTTTCTCGAACAAGAGCTATAGGACGGTAGCATATACCGGTATGGCCATGGTGCTGATACTCATTGTGGTAGCAGTGTTGTACAACCAGGCACCCGAAGCTTCTTCGGGACTGTATTGGTTCTCTGTCATATTTGCCCTGGCCCACCTGGTGATATATGCCATAGGTGCCAGGCAAAAGAATAAGATAACGAATAAATAAGCTTTAGTTTGTATTCATAGAAGGGCGCTGCAATGCGCCCTTTTTCTTTGGCGGATATAGCTGTGTTGTTATATGTTCCGGGTGCTATTATCTATCCGATAAATTGGCTACTTTTGTCACCTCAGATATTAAAAACCAATTTTTTACAATAAAATTATTTCCTGTTTATGGCATACGATGTAATCGTTATTGGTAGCGGACCCGGTGGATATGTGGCGGCTATCCGTGCATCACAATTAGGTTTTAAGGTGGCGATAGTAGAGCGTGAGAGCCTGGGCGGCATTTGTCTTAACTGGGGTTGTATCCCTACTAAAGCATTATTAAAGTCGGCGCAGGTGTTTGAATACATCAGCCACGCGCAGGACTATGGTGTAACTGTAGGCGAGGCGAAGGCGGATTTCAACGCCATGATTAAGCGCAGCCGTGGTGTGGCCGATAAGATGAGCAAGGGCATACAGTTCCTGATGAAGAAGAACAAGATAGATGTGCTGACAGGGCAGGGTAAACTGAATAAAAAGAAAGAGGTAGAAGTAACCGGTATTGACGGTAAAACCACCGCTTACCAGGCTAAACATATCATACTGTCTACAGGCGGTCGCGCGCGCGAACTGCCTAACCTGCCGATAGATGGTAAAAAAGTAATTGGCTACCGCGAGGCTATGAACCTGCCCACGCAGCCCGAGAGCATGATAGTAGTAGGTTCCGGCGCTATAGGTGTAGAGTTTGCATACTATTACAACAGCATCGGTACCAAAGTGACCATAGTTGAGTTCATGCCGCGCATCGTGCCTGTAGAGGACGAAGATGTATCGAAAGAGCTGTTCAAAGCATACAGGAAGAAAGGCATGGAAATCATGCTGGAGTCTTCTGTAGAGAAAGTGGATATCAGTGGCAAGAAAGTAAAAGCAACCGTTAAGACGGCTAAAGGTGAAGAAATACTGGAAGCTGATGTGGTGCTGAGCGCGGTAGGTGTTTCTGCCAATATAGAAAACATAGGACTGGAAGACCTGGGCATCAAAACCGAAAAAGGAAAAGTAAGCGTTGACCCATACTACAATACCAACGTAGCGGGTATCTATGCCATAGGCGATATCGTTCCCGGCCAGGCGCTGGCGCACGTGGCTATGAAAGAAGCTGTTATATGCGTAGAAGCATTGGCGCATAAAGAAGGTAAATTCCACCATCAGCCTGAAGTGCTGGACTATAACAATGTACCGGGCTGTACCTATTGCTCGCCTGAAATAGCCTCTGTAGGTATGACCGAGAAGCAGGCGAAAGATGCCGGTCATGAAATCAAAGTGGGTAAATTCCCGTTCTCAGCTTCGGGCAAGGCAAGTGCAGCAGGAGCGCCCGAAGGTTTTGTGAAAGTGATATTTGACGCCAAATATGGCGAATGGCTGGGTACCCATATGATAGGTGCTAACGTAACTGAAATCATAGCAGAAACTACCTACCACGAGCAACTGGATGTCATCTTCCCGCACCCGACTATGAGCGAAGCGGTGAAAGATGCGATAGAAGTGGCGCTGGGTGAGGCGATACATCTTTAGTAGTTAGGGGTTAGTAATTAGTGACTGGAAATATTTAACGGCTGCCGGATGGTGGCCGTTTTTTTGTTCAGGCTATTCCCTAACTTTATTTCTCTAACACCTCACAATGAAGAAATTGATTTACAGTTGCCTGGCGGCAGCATCTTTACTCTGCTTTACCGGTTGTGATAACGCGACAACCACGAAAGAAGAAACCGTGGTGACGGACAGCAGCCACGATTATACCAATCTTAACAGGCAAATAGACAGCCTTGCGCATACACTGGATTGCCAGGTGTCTGTAGGCCTTGTGCATATTGAAAGCGGGGATACCTTCAGCTACAATGGCTATGAACACAGGCCTATGATGAGTACCTGCAAATTCCCATTGGCTTTACTGGTTCTCGACAAAGTAGACAGTGGACAACTATCACTGGAGCAAAAAGTATTTGTGAGCAAAGCTGAAATGCGGCCCGGTACACATAGCCCTTTGAGGGATTCTTTAAAGAGCAAAGCAAGTGATGTAAGTATACATGAGCTGATGTATTATTCTGTTACCATGAGCGACAACATAACCACCGATGTACTGTTAAAACAGGTAGGTGGCCCCAATGCTGTAACGGAATATGCAAAAAGCAAGGGTATGACCGGCATAAGCATGCTGCATACAGAAGAACACATGGGATTAAATATGCAACGTCCATACGAAAACTGGTGCGAACCCATGGACATGGCGCAATTGCTGGCAAGATTTTACCAAGGTGAAGTGGTGAGTAAAACATCTACTGACACGCTCCGCCGGATAATGGAGCGTACCAGCGGTGGTGCAAACCGGATAAAAGGCATGTTGCCTGAAGGAACGGTTGTAGGGCACAAAACAGGTACCAGTGGTTTTGAGAATGGGTTAAATATTGCCGTTAATGATATAGGCGTTGTGACCTTGCCCAACGGTCAGCACCTTGCATTAGCCGTATATATTACTGATGCAAAAGCAGAAACCCCTGCCTGCGAAAAACTGATTGCGCAAATATCCCGTGTGGTATATGATGATGCCCTGGAGCAATAAATAATTTACTCCGCCGCCCTGTTCAAAAAGTCATCAAAGGGCTTCATCGCTTTGAACACGTCGGTAGCATGTTTCAGGAAATCGCCTGATGTTACCAGCTTATCATCGCAGTAGTTGGTAGCCAGGTAGCTTTTATATTGCAGCAGTTCCAACTCGGGATGGTCTTTGGGATATCCTTTAGGAGCTGTTTTCAGTTTCTCACCCTCTATCTCGCCAAAGTATTTTTTAAAACCGGGAGCGTTGATAATCTTCTTGAATTCTTTTGTGTTGTAGTCTATCTCCTGGCGGATTTTTGTAACCCATGGAGTAGGCGGCAGGTATGCACCGCCAGCCAGGAAGCTATTGCCGGGTTGTACCTGTATATAGTAACCTGCACGGTCATGAACTTTTGTAGGACTGCTTGTCAGATGTGCGCCGAAGTTGACTTTATAAGGAGACTTATCGTTTGAAAAACGCACATCCCTATAAATGCGGAAGATAGCTTTCTTAGGGCTGAGGTCGCCCACCGGGGGGTCAAACTTAGCGATGTTTTTTATTAATGCGCCGATGAATGTTTCAAAGTCTTCTTTTGCATCCTCGTAACGCTTCTTATTATCAGTGAACCACTCTTTGTTATTGTTCTTTGCCAGGTCTTTCAAGAACTTGAAAGTATCGTTGCTGATAGTTGCCATAATCTTGTGTTTAGTGTGACTAAGATAAACATGTTCCGGCAACTCTATGCCGGAACATGATGCAATTTAGCTCATTGAGTGGAATGCTACCTTGTTGCCTTCTGTATCCATGAACACTGCAAAGAAGCCATTTTCTCCGATGGAAGTTTTAGGCAGTACAACCGAGCCACCGGCTTTTTCTACCTTGCTTAGGGGTACAGACAGGTCTTCACCGCCGTTCAGGTAAACTGTGGAACCTTGGGCGTTGGGCTGTTGGCCATTGCCATGGGTTACACACCCGCCTACACCTTTGTCTTTCGATGGGAAAAAGGCCATGTCTGTTTCGCCCATTTTCATTGTTTGCAGTTCTGCACCCAATACCTCACTGTAAAATTTCACGGCGCGGTTGAAATCAGCAGCAGGGATTTCAAACCAATTAATTGCGTTTGACATAATGTTATTGTTTTTGTCGTTATTGAATAATTACCATACAAATGTAGCCCACTATCAATCGCATTGATATAATATTTACCTGAAACGTAAGTTTCTAAAATGTAAAAATTAAGATATTTTGTCTAATTTATTGATAATTTCGTTTATATAACGTAAAATTCAAATGCCACGAGAAGACGAACTATTTACGCTCATTAAGTCATTGTCGCGTAGCGAGAAGCGATATATTAAGCTGTACAGCCGTCATGATAGCAGTGGTGCCAATTACCTGAAATTATTCGACGCTGTAGATGCGCAGGAAGAGTACGATGAAGCAGCAATAAAAAAGCAATTTAGAAATGAAACTTTCATCAAGCAATTGCATGTGACCAAGTATTACCTGCGCAACCTGGTTATGGATGCCTTGCGCAGTTTTCACGGCAGTATTTCAAAAGATGCGGAACTGAAGGAACTGCTCCGGAATGTCGAGATACTATTCAATAAAGAACTGTATGCGCTTTGCGAAACTGAACTGAAGAAAGCGGAACAACTGTCGGAGAAGTATGAACTTTACACCGGCATGTACGAGGTGCAGGCCTGGAGGCGCAAACTGAAACAGGCATTGGAGCCATATAACTATCCTGTGTTTCATGATTGTATTTCACGACAGAAGGAGGCATTGGCCCTGTTAGATAATAACAATGCCTATTGGCAAAACATGATTGTGAACACCTGGCGGATGATGGGTGACGATGCTCCGGAAGATATAAAAGCTATGAAGCCCGGGAAAGCCATCACCCTGGAGGCGAAAGTGCTGGAGTCAAATACAAAATACCTGCAGTACTTTGGTACAGGCAAAGGCTACAAAGGGGTTGCAGAGTTGTACCAATTGCTGCACCTGCTGGAGCAATACCCGCACCGCCTGAAGGAAGAACCATCCCCTTATGTATCTACTATCAACAACCTGGTGAGCTACCTTATATTCAGTAAGCGGGACGATGAAGCACTGGAACCCATCAGGAAGGCGAGGGCAGTATACAAGACATTCAGCATTACAACCGAAAAGAAGAGTATGCTGAAACAGGTACTACGTACCTATAACCTGGAATTGGAGATATACCGCAACAGGAAAGGAAAATCCAACCTGGCCTTTGCGCTGGAAACTGCACAGTTCATAGAAGCCAACCGGAACAAGATTCCCAAAGATTACTTGTTATCTTTCTGGTTTCAATTGGGGCATATTAGTTTTACCGGTGGACGTTATGATGAAGCATTAAAATGGTTGAACAATATCCTGAATGATATCCGCCCAGGTATCCGCCCTGATTTGCAGAAGCATGCACGTATGCTCAATATCATCATCCACCTGGAGCAGAAGAACGATTTTGTATTACGTTACTTTGTAGACAGTACCCGGCGCTTTATTAAAAAGCATAGTACCCTGCACACTTACGAAGATGTATTGCTGAAGATGTTTGCAAAGTTATCCAACACACCACCCGGCACTCACAGGAAATTGTACAGGGATGTATACGAAGAACTTTTTACTGCTGACAGTCAGCCTGCTGTTCCTGATGAGGTGTTGGACTATATTAATTATAAAGAGTGGCTGGAGGTAAAATGCAGGTTAATCAAAAAATAATTTGTTGGTTATTATTCCTTTGTTGTAATATTGCACCGTGATGCAAATGCATAAACATACCCGTAATTGTAAGCGCCCGGTATCCGGGGGTACGGAGGTGTAATGCATATAACAAAAAGATATTAGCAAAACATTGATAGGCCCCCCGGTAATCCGGGGGGCTTTTTTTATGGCCACAAAACAATAGGAATGATGCAACTGATCAACAAAAAAATCTGCATGGGCAAGGATATAGGCATACACGGCAATATGTTTGGGGGCATACTGATGGCATGGATAGACGAAGCGGCGGCGGCTTTTGCTACGGAGTATTGCTATACGCCTAATATGGTGACACTGAAGGTGGGCGAACTCAGGTTCAAAAAGCCCATTAAAGTGGGCAACCACATCAGGCTGTATGGAGAAGTGGCTCATTTAGGCACTACATCCATCACGCTGGAAATCGAAGTGAGAAAGTATAATCCATATAGTGGAGTAGAGACGGTGGTCTGCACTACTACAATCACGTTTGTACGCATAGATGACGATGGTAACCCCACACCTATTGGCGATAGCGTGAAGAAGAAACACGAAGAAATGTTGTTGGCAGTGGTGTAGGGCTATTGTTTCAGCAGATTAATTTCGTCGTTGATTTTTTGTAGTTCACTGCATATGCGGTAGGCTGTTAGAAAGTCTGCCGGTTTTACCGGTCCCAAGGGAGTCGGAAAGTATTCAAGAAAATACACCTGCCCTAATTTAACGGGTATTGTGAAAGGCCTTTTGTAGCCGATATTGAAGTGCATTGGAATTTCCTTGGTAACTACAATGCTGCAAACACTATACCTGTCTATTTTGCACGGTGTCAATCCCGGGTAACGTAAAGTAGCAACAGGGAATGTGTCTACATCAGATATTTGAGGCGATGCGAAAAAAACGATCAGCGCCTCGTTTGTAGTGTCTTTGATCAGTATGCTTCTTAGAGAATCGTCATACTGTTTATCGGTTATCGGTTTTATATTTTCTACATCGTGAGCATAGAATATTTCCGCTTCGAAGTTGTGGGTTATATATCTCTTTTTGATTTTAGTAAATCGTTTATTGAACTTTGCGTCAGTATAAGTTCTGTGGATAATTCTTAAAGTGTTCGCATTATACCTGTACATATCATGTGCCAGGTACGTCATAATTGAATCAAGGTTGTCCTTATTGTAATTGTTGGGGAAGTCAATAGTGCCTTTGTATTGTAAGCCATGTGCAGCCTCACCCCATTGTAAAACATAGATGCCATATTTAGGAAAATACTGTGCGTGAGCACTGAAGCTGAAAAGTACCAGGAGGAGGGTGAAGAGGAGGTGAGTTCTTTTCATAAAGGTAAAATAGCTATTTTATCTTCCCCAGCAAATACTCCATACCCATTAGTTCGGCACAGGTAGCTACTGCTGTGATGCTGACACCCAGTACGCCGTGCAGGTTCACGTTCTGCCCGGTCAGCAGCAGGTTAGGGATTTTGGTGCGTGTGGCTATGGTGGTTTCATTCGGTTTGTTTACGTCTTTCAGTATGCCGTACAACGCCCCGGTGGGTGTACTTGTATAGTCGCGCCAGGTGAGCGGGGTCGCTGCTTTCTGTGCTATGATATTTCCCCTGAGTACAGGCAGGCGTTCATATACTTTGTTCAGCAGTATTTCGCTTTTCCATGCTTTAAACACATTGTAGTCTTCGCCCCTGTCGTGCTCATGCCCGGTGCGGTTGTAACTGTCCGCCCATTGGCTCACTTCATCATAATGCATATAGCTGAGTACAGAGAGGCTTTCAGCATATTCCGGGTTGTCCTTATCAGGTGTATAGAACAGGGTATAGTTGGCCGGCCAAGTTTCTTTTTCGTAGTTGACCGCATCCCAAACATTTTGGGTAGCGTTCCAGTACAGGTTGTGGTGCTGCATGGGTACTGTGCCGGGTTTCAATACCAGGTTCAGCATAAAGGATGATATGGTCTGTTGCAGGTTACTGACGCGGTTGCGGTAAGCGGGACGCAGCAGGCTGCTGTCTGTAAGTTGTAGTAGTACTTCAGGATGAATGTTAGCTATGAACTGTTTGCCATAAATATGCTCACCGGTATCTGTAAAAGCATGTGTCATCATGCCGTTCTCTTCCACAAGTTTCACAACAGTAGTATTGCGCAATACCTCGCCGCCATGCGCCTGCAATTCCTGCCAGAGAAACTTAGATATCTGTGAACTGCCGGGCAGTACCTTATGTGAACTGTGTATATAACTTTCCGTCACCAGCGCGTGCAGGTAGAAAGGTGTTTTGCCCGGAACACCGGCATAGAGCATATTGTTTCCCGCAAGCACTTGTTGCAGGCGTTGGTTGTTGGTCAGTTTGCTGAGTGTATCGGTCAGTTCCCAACCTGATACAACTGCTTTCTCATTGGCATCGCCCATCCTTAATCTATACAGTGGAAAATGGTCGCCTACTTTGGTAACTAGCCGGGTATATTCTTCAATGGCATTTCTTTCATCGGGGAAGTAGGGTAGCAGTTGCTCCACGAAGTTGTCCATACCCTGCGCCAAGGGGAATTCTTCTTCTACGGCATCGAACGCAACCTTGTCGAAGGCATTTTGGTCATATTCTTTCAGTTGCAGTTTGTCCATAATTCCCGCATAGCTGAAGATGCGGTTGAGGGTATGGCCTTCGCCTAAGCCGCCTATATAGTGTACGCAACTGTCAAATACTTTCTTTTCAACAGAGAAGGTTTGCAGGCAGCCGCCTACTTGTTTGTCTTTCTCTATCAAGCATACCTTCATGCCTTCTTTCGCCAGCATCACGGCAGACAATAGTCCACCCAGTCCGCTGCCGACCACCACTATATCATATGTATTATTCGCGGGCAAAAAGCAATTATTATGAATGAGGTATTACATCATTTCCCTGATGTCTTCCATTATGCGTTTGGCAATATTGTTCGATGTAGTTTCCGAGCCGCTCTCAGCGTATATGCGTATGATAGGCTCTGTGTTGCTGGGGCGCAGGTGTACCCAGTCGTTGTCAAATTCTATCTTCAGCCCGTCTTCGGTATTGATGGGGTGGCTCTTGTACTTATCCTGTATTTTGGCGAAGATGCTTTCCAGGTCTATATCATCACTCAGCTCTATCTTGTTCTTAGATATAAAATAGTTAGGGTAGCTGTTGCGCAATGATTTTACACTTTTGCCCGTTTTGGCCAGGTGCGTCAGGAAGAGGGCTATGCCTATCAATGCGTCGCGGCCATAGTGCATTTCCGGTACAATGATGCCACCATTACCCTCTCCGCCAATCACTGCATTCACTGCTTTCATTTTCTTCACCACGTTTACCTCGCCTACCGCACTTGGGGTGTATTCACCGCCGTGTTTCTCTGTTACATCTCTCAGGGCGCGGGTAGATGACATATTGGAAACGGTATTGCCTTTTTTATGGCTGAGTACATAATCCGCCACTGCTACCAGTGTATATTCTTCACCAAACAGGCTGCCGTCTTCGCATACGAAACACAGTCGGTCTACATCGGGGTCAACAGCTATACCTAAGTGTGCATTCTGCTTTTCAACCGTTGAGCAGAGTTCTGTCAGGTTCTCAGGCAACGGTTCAGGGTTGTGGGCGAAGTTGCCTGTCACCTCTTCGTTGATGGTGATGACTTCCGCTACACCCAATGCCTTTAGCAGGGGTGGTACAGATAGTGTACCTGTTGAGTTAATGGCATCTACCACTATCTTAAAGTTTTTCGCTTTGATGGCCGCTACATCTACCAGCGGGTGTTGCAATATGGCGTCTATGTGCTTTTGTATGTAGCTGTCGTCTTCAGTTATAGTACCCAATTTATTGATCAGCGCATATTCATGCTCATTATTGTCTGCATAGTCCAGTATCCACTGGCCCGCCTCTGCACTCAGGAACTCGCCACTGCTGTTCAGCAGTTTCAATGCGTTCCATTCTTTTGGGTTGTGGCTGGCAGTCAGGATAATCCCGCCTGCGGCTTTTTCCATCACTACCGCCATCTCTACTGTAGGGGTAGTGCTCAGCCCCAGGTCAATTATATCAAATCCGCAGCCCTGCAGGGTAGCAGTTACCAGGTTGCGCACTATAGCCCCCGATATACGCCCGTCGCGGCCTATTACTATCTTATTATTATCACCCTGCTGCTTTATCCAGGCCCCGTATGCGGTAGTGAATTTCACCACATCAATGGGTGTAAGCCCTGTACCTTGCTTCCCGCCAATTGTACCCCTGATGCCCGAAATAGATTTGATAAGCGCCATATTATATACTGTAAGTTTTCAGGCTGCTAAGATAATTCAATAATTCCCTTATGCGGCTACAGGAGAATTATGTTTTCAAATCCGGTGTTTATTAATTCTTTACAATATTTTAAGATTTTATTATGGGTTCATTGTTCACAGTTTACGGGCAGAAAACATTACTTTGGCAACCTAAAACCATCCTTATGCAACACTCATTGCGAAATTTTTACAGCATGGTGCTGGCCCTGCTTATGTTACTGGTTACCGCCGGTAATGTATCTGTAGCCCAGGACCTTTCGGCCAAGCTGCCGATAGACCCCAATGTGACTGTAGGCCAGTTTGACAACGGGCTGAAATACTACATCAGGACCAACAAGAAACCTGAGAAGAAGGTAGAACTGCGCCTGGTAGTGAATGCAGGTTCTATACTGGAAGATGAAGACCAGCTGGGCCTGGCACACTTCATGGAGCACATGAACTTCAACGGTACCAAGAACTTCCAGAAGAATGAACTGGTAAGCTACCTGCAGTCGATAGGTGTAGAGTTTGGCGCTGACCTGAATGCATATACCAGTTTCGACGAGACTGTATATATATTACCCATACCTACCGATAAGGAAGGTAACCTGGACAAAGGCTTCCAGATAATAGAAGACTGGGCGCACAACGCATTGCTGACTGATAAGGATATAGACGACGAGCGTGGTGTAGTGCTGGAAGAAAGCCGCCTGGGCAAGGGTGCTGAAATGCGTATGCTACAAAAATACCTGCCTGAAATGATGGCCGGTAGCCGTTATGCAGAGCGCCTGCCTATAGGTAAAGACGAGATTCTGAAGAACTTCAAATACGATGTGGTGCGCCGTTTCTATAAAGACTGGTACCGCCCCAACCTGATGGCTGTGGCTGTGGTGGGAGATATAGACAAGGCAACTGCTATGAAGTATTTAGAGAAACACTTTAAGCCGATGAAGAACCCGGCAAACCCTCGCCCCCGCTTTGATGTGCCTGTAGAAACACGCAAAGTGGCCAAGGCTATGGTACTGACCGATAAAGAAGCTACCAACTACCGCCTGCAAATCATCTTCCCGGCACAGAAGAAAGACAAAGAAGTAACTGTGGGCGATTACAGGGAGTTTATGCTACGCGGGTTGATGTCTGAAATGCTGAACCAACGCCTGAGCGACCTGGCGCGCAGCAGCGACCCTCCCTTCCCTTATGCATTTGTATATGTAGGCGGTTGGGCACGCGACTATGAAAACCTGGTGGGCTTTACCATGTTTGGCGAAGAAGGGCCTGAAAAAGCCCTGATGGCGCTGACAGGCGAAATGAAGCGGGCTAAGGAGTTTGGGTTTACAGAGAGCGAGATGGAACTGGCACGCAAGAACCTGATGAGCAACATGGAGAAATCTTACAACGAGCGTAACACAACAGAGAGTAGCCAGTTGATAGGCGAATATGTGCGCAACTTCCTGGAAGATGAGCCTATACCGGGTATAGAGAACGAATACAACTATTACAAAACTCTGCTGCCGGGTGTCAAGGTTGAAGAAGTGAACAAAGAGATGCAAGCCCTGATGGCAGATATGAACTTCTTCTCGCTGATTACCGGACCGGACAAAGCGAAAGAAAAGCTGCCTTCAGAAGCACAACTGCTGGCTATGACCCAAAAAGGTTTTGCGCAGGATGTAAAAGCCCAGGAAGAAACAGCGGTAGCCAGCAGCCTGATGGATAAAAAACCAACACCGGGCAAGGTAGCGAACATATCAAAGGTAGAAGGGTTTAACGCGACTACCTATACATTAAGCAACGGTATCAAAGTAACGGTGAAGCCAACCACCTTCAAAAGCGACGAGATAATAGTGCGTGGCCTGAAGAAAGGCGGCAGCAACAACTTTGGCGTGGCCGATGTACACAATGTACGCTATGCTACACAAGTGGTAGATGCTATGGGCTATGGCAACTTCAAGCCATCTGACCTGGAAAAGGTACTTGCAGGTAAAACTATCAGCGCCAGCGGCAACATATCAGAAATAACCAACAGGGTATCTGGCAGCAGTACAATAAAGGACCTGGAAGATATGTTCCAGCTAATGTACCTGAAGCTGACCGCGCCCCGAGCTGATAAAGAGCTGTTTGAGGCTTACAAAA
Organism: uncultured Flavipsychrobacter sp.; assembly: GCA_964515955.1. GTDB lineage: Bacteria > Bacteroidota > Bacteroidia > Chitinophagales > Chitinophagaceae > UBA5543. The sequence goes on from CAZEZM010000001.1 coordinate 66,052, forward strand.
AGAAGCAGATGATGCAGTTACAGTTCCTGTCTGCCAACCCCACTTATGCCTTTATAGATACTGTGTACGAGTCGATGTATAAGAATAACCCCCTGGCGCCATCGCCCATACCCAAGCCCGAGCATTTTGACGCGCTTTCTATGGACAGGATACTGGATATTTACAAAGATCAGTTCAGCACTGCCGATGGGTATGAATTCTATATCGTGGGGAATGTTGACCCCAAAACACTGGTGCCCCTACTGGAAACTTACGTAGCCAGCCTGCCAAAGGCCAACAAGGCGCCATCGTACAAAGACAATGGCGTACGCCCCATAACCGGTACACAGACTATGAAGTACTACAAAGGCTCTGACCCCAAGAGTATGATAATAGGTGTGATACACGGTGATGCCAAGTATTCAGAAGATTTCTCGCTGCAAGTGCAGGCGCTGGCCGAAATACTGAACATACGCGTGATAGAAGAGCTGCGCGAGAAACTGAGCGGTATATATGGCGGTGGTTATAATGCCAGTGTAGAGAAAGAACCTTACGAGAACTTCTCTGTAAGCCTGTACCTGCCCTGCGGGCCTGAGAATGTAGACAAACTCCTGTCTGCAGCTGACGAGGTGGTGGCTGAGATAAAGAAAGACGGCCCCAAAGCTGAAGACCTGGAAAAGGTAAAAAGCCAGTGGCATGAGAAACACCGCGAAAGCCTGGAGAAAAACGGCTGGTGGGCGAGTTCTATGGAGAGTGTACTCTTCTGGGGCAGGGATAAAGACCACAAGCTGAAATACGACGAGTGGATAGACAAACTGACCGTACAGGATATTAAGAAGGTAGCTAACCAGGTGTTTGCCGCCAACAACTATACGGCCATATTGTACCCCGAGGCTGAGAAGAAGAATTAATCATTTTTTGAAATCTCATATTAAAGGCTGCCCGTAAGGGCGGCCTTTTTTGTTGCGAAATGTTGCCGTTTGCACCTTGAAAGAGTTGCTCCCGTACGTACGGGATTGCCGTTTTCCCCCAATCCCGATAGCTATCGGGGCTCCCGGAGAGGGACTTACCAGTTGAAAAATGTTCCGAAATGATGCCATGATTTTGGTTTTGCATTTTTTTGCATCATTTCAATGATAAGTAATTGATAGTCAATCAGCGTTTTGTGCCAATTGTGCGGAATCCGGCACCTTTGCGGGGATAGGTTTTCCTTAGTGTGTGGAATCTTGAAAGAGAACCGGCCTGATGCAGGGCGCAATTTGTTAACAATTGTTATGGTTTATGGCTTGTTGATTGTACAACAGAGGATGTTACAGGTATGTCAAAGAACTGTGGGCTAACCGTTTTCAGGGAAAGCTTTATGTGGTACAAATATACGTAAAATTGTTGTATTTTTTAACTTTTTTGGGCTTCACAAGTCAGGAGAGTTGGACTACGCCGAACGAGAGTAGTATATGACTTAGGAGCAACTCTCAAATTAGCTTTGCCATGATTTTAAGAAAAAAATGTCCCTTAAACCCTTCTGATTATCTCATTAAGATGAATTTATGACACATGTTTCCGTGTTCATTCAATTTTCTATTACCTTTGGTAGCATCAACTTTTAGCGTACCTCTTATAATATGAAGAAAAATATTGCCCTGCTTGCGGGTGGCTATTCCGGTGAATACGTTATCTCTATACAAACCGCCGCTACCATAAAGAAGAACCTGGATGCAGAAAAATATAATGTATATACCATTGTAGTAACCAAAGACGGCTGGTGGTACGAAGGCGACGGGGGAAAAATACCCGTTGACAGAAACGACTTCACACTTACTATACAGGGTGAAAAAATAGTATTTGATATGGCCTTTATAGCCATACATGGCACACCCGGAGAGGATGGGCGGATGCAGGGCTATTTAGATATGCTGGATGTGCCTTATACCTCCTGCAATGCTATAGTATCTGCCCTTACCTTTAATAAAAGCTACTGTAATAAAGTGGTAAAAGCGTTTAATGTAGTGAACATAGCCAACTCGGTACACCTGATAAAGGGGGAGCCATATTCGGTAGGCTCGATACTGGAGCAGATACAATTGCCCATGTTTGTAAAGCCCAACGAGAGCGGCTCGAGCCTGGGGGGAACAAAAGTAAAAGCAGTGGAAGACCTGCTGCCTGCTATAGAAAAGGCTTTTAAGGAAGATAACCAGGTGCTGATAGAGGAGTTTATAGAAGGCAGGGAACTGACCATAGGCGTGTATAGGGTAGATGGCAAGCTGTACACATTGCCGGCCACGGAGATAGTGAGCCAGAACGAGTTTTTCGACTACGAAGCGAAATATACCCCAGGTGTGACCAACGAGATAACACCTGCACCCGTGAGTGAGCAGGTGAAAGAAATGCTGGAAACCAAGTCGGGCTATATATACAGGCACCTCAACTGTCGGGGAGTAGTGCGCATGGATTTTATATTGCAGAATAAAACGGATAAATTGTACTTCCTGGAAGTGAATACCATGCCGGGCCAGAGCGAGGCGAGCATAGTGCCGCAACAGGTTAGGGCCGCCGGTATTACATTAATGGACTTTTACGGCTCGCTGGTAGAAGATTGTCTCAAACAACAGGTTAAGTAATAAATGGCATTAATCAAAGAAAAATACAAACAGTCCATATGGTTTCACCTGCTGCTGATGCTGCTGCTGGCGGTTGTGTTTTACATCATATTCTTTTCCAGCCTGGGCAGGATAACCGGCCATGGCGAACAGATGAAAATGCCCGTATTGGTTGATAAAACCTTTGGCGATGCGGTGAAGATACTAGAGAAAGAAGGTTTTGATATCGATGTTGACTCAGCCTTTGATATAAAGAAAGATGCGGGCATAGTGCTGTCTCAAATGCCGGATACAGGTGCATTTGTCAAGCGTGGCAGAACGGTTTTTATTGTTGTCAACAAATCGCAGGCGCCGCTTACCCCCATGCCCGACCTGATGGGTGTATCGTACCGTAGTGCGGATATGGTACTGCGTAGCAACAAATTACGGTTGGGTGACACTATACACCGCCCCGATATTGCAGATGGGGCTATCTTAGAGCAGATGTATAATGGCAAGGTGATACAGGCCGGTGATATGATACCGCAGGGCAGCAAAATAACCCTGGTAATAGGCGACGGGCTGGGCAATGTGGAATTTGACGTGCCGGATGTAGTGGGTATGAGTTATGCTGAGGGTTCGGCAGTATTGAGTGCATCGGGCCTGCAGTTTATCGATGTATGGGAAGGGCCGATTACGGATTCGCTTACAGCGGTGATATACCACCAGTACCCTGATGCGAAGAATGACTACGGTGGCACCAACAGGATAAAGCAGGGTGAGTTTATGGACATTAAAATAAGACAAACACCTGTAAACAAATCATCGTCGCCCACGCAGCAGCAAGGCAATAAACCTACCAAAAAACCTGTTAATAATAGCAATGACGACGGCGACTGGTAAACGATATAGAAAATCAGGGTATTTGCTGCATTTATCCGGTATTTTGCTGCTATCGGTAATGTGTACCCGAGCCCTGGCACAAGGGGAAGGAGTAGCACCATTAGGCTACCGGCCACCTGATACGACCCTGGTGAAAAAATATAATACGTCTACACCGCGCGCTGCCGCCAAAGGCACAGCTGTGTCGTTGCCTTTTTTTGAAGATTTTACCAGTACATCCTTTTTCCCCGATACAGCCAGGTGGACGGACAGGCAGGTGTATATCAATAATAACATGGCAGTGGACCCTGTGAGCAGGGGAGTGGCTACGTTTGACGCGCTGAATGAGTACGGGTTGCCCTACGAAACAGTGAATAAGGGTTTAGTGCGATTTTGCGACAGCCTTACATCCCAGCCTATAGACCTGAGTGCCAACAGCGCGGCTGACAGTATTTATTTTAGTTTTTTTTACCAGCCACAGGGCACCGGCTTTGACCCTCAGCCCAATGATTCGCTGATGTTGTTTTTCCGGCGTGCCAACAGCACCAGTCCCTGGGTAAGGGTGTGGCGGGTGCCGGGTTCTGCATTACAACCTTTCACGCAGGTGATGATACCAGTTACCGATGCTAATTTTTTCCATAATGATTTCAGGTTCAGGTTTGTCAACAAGGCATCTATCAATAATACTGATGACAACTGGAATATAGACTATATAAGGATGGGAGCCGGCAGAACCATAAACGATACAGCGGTGCCGGATGTTGCGTTTACCAAAGAGCCTACACAGATGCTGAACGACTATGCCTTTATGCCCTACCAGCAGTATATAGCCAATGCTGCAGGGGAGCAGGCCACACAATTTGAAACAGCAATACGCAATAACAATACAGGTGCGGTAACCATAGATTATGGTTACACATCGAAAGAAGTGTTTACCAATACGCCCCTGAGCAATGGTACGGGCAATACCGGGATAGGCGGCAATGCTGAAACCGGGGTTCCCTTCCCTGTGTACACAAATACCGTGTCGCAGCCCGCACCCAACACTGCCGTAACATTTGAAAATAAGTTTTACCTGCAGGCAACACCGGATACAGGCCCTACAGATAACGATACAATAGCCGGATACCAGCATTTTTATAACTACCTGGCATATGACGACGGTACTGCCGAACAAAGCTATTATTTGAACCTTTTTTCAACCCTGCCGGGAAAAATAGCTATCGAACACAGACTGAATGTACCTGATACATTAAAAGGCGTAGCCATTTACTTCGGCAGGCAGGTGCCCCTGGCTTTCCAGAAATACTTTTCGGTAGTAGTGTATAAGGATATAGCTTTTGGGGGCGGCAGCGACAATATTTTGTACCAGGAAGATTTCCTGGTACCGGCTTATCTCAGCCAAAACTCTTTCTGGTATTACCGGTTTGAGCAGCCGGTTGTGTTGCCTGCGGGCAAGTTTTTTATAGGCACTATACAGCCGGCACTTGGTGCCAGCGATAGCCTGTATTTCGGCCTGGATGTAAACCGGACCATGGATAATCATCTGTATTTCAATGTGCTCAATGAGTGGACAAAATCCCGTTTGAAAGGCGCAGTAATGATCCGACCGCTGTTCGGAGATTTTTTCCCTTCAATAGTATCGGGCCCGGTTGTAAAACAGCGGCGTACATGGGATGTTATTCCCAATCCAGCTATAGACAAGATAAAAATTAGCTACAACGCAGGTTTGGGCGGGGCAGGTTATACTATAAAAGATGTGCAGGGCCGTACAGTAATATCCGGTGAACTGCATGAAACTGAGTGGATAAACATAGAAGGGCTCACTCCCGGGGTATACATGGTACATCTTTCGGTGGACGGGCAAAACACTACACCACGCAAGATTGTAAAACTGTAACAAATGAAAGAAATAACAGTAGAAGAATTAAAACAAAGAATTGACAACGGTGAGCAACTGCATATCATAGATGTACGTGAACCGGAGGAATACGCAGAATATAATATGGGAGCAAAACTCGTACCGCTGGGACAGATAATGGGTATGCAACTGGATGAGATAGATGACCTGCGCGATGAAGAACTGATTATCCATTGCCGCTCGGGCAAGCGCAGTATGCAGGCCTGCATGGTGCTGGAACAGGTGGGCTTTAAAAACTGTGTGAACGTGATAGGGGGCGCACTGGCCTGGCAGGAAAAATATGGCAATGAAAAAATAAAATAGTTGATTGCATAGCGTGGTGCGTGTTTATACAGAAAAGGAGGATGTATGCATGATATAGAACCATACTACAATTGGCGGCATTTATACACTGCCGAAGAAGATGAGCTATCCCCATTTTATGGCAGGGAGTACAGCGAGTTTGAATTTTCCAATACGGTTTACAATTACTACATCCATCCGCAGTGGGACGAGTTTGGCTCGCGTACTTTGTACCTGAAGGTATTGTACGCAGACTATGACCTGAACTTCGTTATTATAGAAATGTTAGGTGAGTGGAATGATGCTGTAGAGAATGATATTATGCAGTTGAAACGGTCCATCATCGACCCGATGATAAAAAAGGGACTGCACAAATTCATCCTCATAACAGAAAACGTCCTGAACTTTCACAGCAGTGATAGTGAGTACTACGAAGAGTGGTATGATGATATAAAAGACGATGGCGGCTGGATAGTATCTATCAATATGCCCGAGTCTACAAAATACGATTTTCGAATATCACATATTGACAGGTATATACGCCAACTGGAAAGCGATAACTGGCGCACCTTCAATCCCGCGCATTTCTTCCAGTTGATAGACAATAAAATGCTGCGGCTGGACAGTGGTGTCTGAATTTTAATTATCTTTAGTATGTGGATATAAAGGAACCCATACCCGCTTACAGCAAAGACAGGTATACTATTGAGGAATACCTGGAGATGGAAGATGCTGCTACAGAAAAGCATGAGTACTACAAGGGGGAAATATTTGCCATGTCCGGTGCAAAGCTGCACCACAATATTATCACCACCAATATACTGGTTGCTCTTGCTAATAAGCTGACAGGTAAACCATGCCGTCCATTTGGCAGCGATATGCGGATTCATATCCCGAAGAATACATTATTTACCTATCCTGATATTTCGGTTATATGTGGTGAGGTGGAAAGCCTTGATAATGACGAAATGAATTTTTTGAATCCCACAGTCATCATAGAAGTACTTTCTCCATCCACTAAAAATTACGACAGGGGAGGAAAGTTCAGGCTGTACAGGGATATAGCCACGCTAAAAGAATACATATTAGTAGATTCGGAAACGATAGGGGTAGAGGCATTTCATATCAATAGCAGCGGCCATTGGGAATTGTCTGAATACAGAGATATTTCTGTTCTGCTGAATATCCGGGCCATAGATGTACACCTTTCATTAAATGAAATTTATGCGGGCACCAGGCTGGTTGACCAGGTATCATAATTACTGTTGAGTTTTTCGTGCATTTCTTCCATCATTACTTCAATAAGCTATATTGATAGGTGAAATGACAACCCAAATGTTCATTTGCTGTTATTAACTATCATTACCTGCGATATATATTAATTAATACGATTGTTATTAGCGCGGCGGATTATTATCTTTGCAGGGATTTTTTTAATTCTCAGTCAAATCTTTGGAGGTTTATGTCCTGGAAAAGTTATTTCAGTACTTCGGTTGGTAAAAAGCTGCAGATGAGCCTTACCGGCATTTTTCTTATTACTTTCCTTATCGTCCACGCATATATCAATGCACAGATATTCTGGAATGACGGGGGTGTGGAATTCGGGCACCTGGCCCACTTTATGGGTACCAATCCCGTAATACGCACTATAGAGATAGGCCTGTTCGCCTTCCTGATACTGCACGTGGTGCAAGGGCTGCTGCTGTGGTCGAAAAACAGGGGCAGCCGCAAGAGCAGGTATGCTGTGAAAAAAGACAGCGAAACCAGCAAATGGTATAGCCGCAGCATGGGTTTGCTGGGTACGCTGATACTGTTGTTCCTTATACTGCACATATCCATGTTTTGGGCACCCAACAGGGGGGCGCAAACCTTTGGCGATGGCGAACTGGACCTGTATGCTATGATGCGTGATGAGTTTCAGAACCTGTGGATTGTAATTATCTACGTGCTGGGCTGTATATCGCTGGCATGGCACCTGCTGCATGGTTTTTACAGCGCCTTCCAGACACTGGGGCTGGCTACTAACCGGTACAAACCCATTATTCATACGGTGGGTGTGGCGTTCTCCATCATAGTGCCGCTGGTATTTGCATTGATGCCTATCGCTTTTTACCTGAAGTGGATACAATAAACAGACAAAAAATTATTCATCATCTCTTTTCTTAGATATGACACTTAATTCCAAAATACCATCAGGTTCATTAGAGTCGAAATGGAAAACATATAAATCAACCTGCAAGCTGGTGAACCCGGCCAACAAAAGGCAGCTTGAAGTAATAGTAGTGGGTACGGGACTGGCAGGGGCTTCAGCTGCTGCATCCCTGGGCGAGCTGGGTTATAAGGTTAAGACCTTCTGCTTCCAGGACAGCCCCCGTCGCGCGCACTCCATTGCGGCGCAGGGTGGTATCAATGCAGCTAAAAACTATCAGAACGATGGCGACAGCACTTATCGTTTGTTTTACGATACAGTAAAAGGTGGTGACTATCGTGCGAGAGAAGGTAACGTATACAGGCTGGCAGAGGTGAGCGCTAACATCATAGACCAGTGCGTAGCGCAAGGTGTGCCCTTCGCCCGTGAGTATGGCGGACTGTTGAGCAACCGTTCTTTTGGAGGTACACAGGTACAACGTACATTCTATGCTGCAGGTCAGACAGGCCAGCAGTTGCTGATAGGTGCTTACCAGGCATTAGAGCGCCAGGTGGCTTTGGGTAATGTAACGCAATACAGCCGCCACGAGATGCTGGAGGTGGTGATGGTAGACGGCAAGGCACGTGGTATCATAGCGCGCAACTTAGTAACCGGTGAACTGGAGCGCCACTTCGGCCATGCGGTATTATTGTGCAGCGGTGGTTATGGCAATGTATTCTACCTGTCAACCAACGCGATGGGCAGCAACGTAACCGCTGCATGGAAGGCGCACAAAAAGGGTGCTTTCTTCGGCAACCCATGCTTTACGCAAATACACCCCACATGTATCCCCGTAAGCGGCGACCACCAGTCGAAACTGACACTGATGTCGGAATCGCTGCGTAACGATGGCCGCATATGGGTGCCTAAAAAACAAGGCGACAACCGCAAGCCAAACGATATTCCTGAAGAAGAAAGGGATTACTACCTGGAAAGAAGGTACCCTGCATTTGGTAACCTGGTGCCACGCGACGTGGCCAGCCGTGCCGCTAAAGAGCGTTGCGACGCCGGATATGGTGTAGGTGCGTCTAAGCAGGCTGTTTATCTTGATTATGCATCCGCTATTGAGCGTTATGGCAAAGTAGAGGCTAATAAACTGGGCCTGGAAAATCCATCAAAAGAAAAGATAACTGAACTGGGTAAAGGGGTAGTGGAAGCCAAATACGGCAACCTGTTTGAAATGTATGAAAAGATAACAGGCGAAAACCCCTACGAGGTACCTATGCGCATATACCCTGCGGTACACTACACGATGGGCGGCCTGTGGGTAGATTATGAATTGCAGACAACCGTACCCGGACTGTATGCGCTGGGTGAGGCTAACTTCAGCGACCACGGCGCTAACCGCCTCGGCGCTTCAGCACTGATGCAGGGCCTGGCCGATGGCTACTTTGTGATACCGTACACATTGGGTAATAACCTGGCAGATGACATACGTACCAAGGCGATACCTACAGACCATCCTGCTTTTGTTGCCGCCGAAAAAGAAGTAAGCGACCGTATCAACAAGCTGATGAGCATCAAGGGTACGGAAAGCGTAGAGAGCTTCCATAAACGCCTGGGCAAAATCATGTGGGATAAGTGCGGTATGGCCCGAAACGAAAAAGGATTGAGGGAAGCGATAGAAGAAATAAAAGCGCTGCGCAAAGAATTCTGGAGCAACGTACGCATACCGGGCGAAATCAATGAGTTCAACCCTGAACTGGATAAAGCTAACCGCGTAGCAGACTTTATAGAGCTGGGCGAACTGATGTGTATGGATGCGCTGAACCGCAACGAAAGCTGTGGCGGCCACTTCCGCGAGGAATACCAGACAGAAGACGGTGAAGCTATGCGCCAGGATGATAAATATATGTATGTAGCTGCATGGGAATATAAAGGTGAAAGCCAGTTTGAATTGCATAAGGAAGGCCTCATTTATGATGTGGTTCATCCTACACAACGTTCTTATAAATAGAAACTTTATAATTATTCCGAAATGGAACACTATAATATGAATCTCACCTTAAAGGTGTGGAAGCAGAAAAACAAAAACGCACAGGGGCATTTTGAAACCTTCCAGGTGAAGAATATCTCGTCGGAGATGTCCTTCCTGGAGATGTTTGACGTGCTGAACGAGCAGTTGATTTCAGAAGGGAAAGAGCCTATCGCTTTCGACCATGACTGCCGCGAAGGTATCTGTGGTATGTGCAGTATGCACATCAACGGCCGTGCGCATGGCCCATGGCACCATACTACCACTTGCCAGTTGCACATGCGTGAGTACAAAGATGGCGACACTATCGTTGTAGAGCCGTTCCGCGCCAATGCATTCCCGGTTATTAAAGACCTGGTGGTAGACCGTACAGGCCTGGACCGCATCATACAGGCAGGTGGTTATATATCTGTCAACACCGGTAATGCTGTAGATGCCAACGCACTGCCTATAGAAAAACATGATGCTGACGAAGCATTCGCTGCTGCCGCCTGTATTGGTTGTGGTGCATGTGTGGCAGCCTGCCCCAATGCATCGGCCATGCTGTTTACATCGGCCAAGGTTTCTCACCTGGCGCTGTTGCCCCAGGGCGACCCCGAAAGGAGCATACGTGTGGAAAACATGATACGCCAACACGATAAAGAAGGTTTTGGCGGATGTACTAACATCGGTGCCTGTGAGGCTGAATGCCCTAAAGGTATATCGCTGGAAAACATCGCCCGCCTCAACCGCGAGTACATTGCGGCAACCTTCAGGGGTGGTTCTAAAAATTCAGTATAATACAGTTATTCTTAAAATAATTGCAAAGGGCTGCTTCTTAAGCAGTCCTTTTGTTATTTTGCCTTATGTTGAAGAATATACTATTCTGCCTGCTGCTGTTATTGCCCGCAGGCCTCTTTGCGCAGGAAGACAGCAGCCGTTTACGCATCAGCTTGCTTACCTGCGGCCCTGGCGATGAGATATGGGCGCAGTTCGGCCATACCGCTATACGTGTTACAGACAGCGCTATGGGCACCGACCTGGTGTACAACTATGGCACCTTCTCATTCGGGCCGGGCTTCGAGATACAATTTATGAGGGGCAAGCTGCTGTATTATGTGTCTTATTATCCTTATGAGCATTTCCTGGCCGAATACGCAGACCCTCAACGCAGGGTAGAGGAACAGGTACTGCACATAAAAGGAGATGAGAAGAAAGCCATACAAGACTACTTAGTTGAGAATGCCAGGGAGGAAAACCGTTATTACAAATACGATTTCTTCTTCGACAACTGCGCTACGCGCATCAGGGATGCATTTCCTATGGCGGTAGATAAGGATTTTGCTTATGGCAGTACACTGCCCCCGGATTCAAAGCTGACCTTCAGGCAAATCATGAATGCATATTTTTACCGCGTGCATTTCGAGCGCTTAGGCTGCAACCTGCTGTTGGGTAGCCCAATAGATAAAGTGATGACTGAAAGCGAAGTCATGTTCCTGCCCGATTTTCTGCGCGATGGTATGGCAGGGGCTACGGTAGGCGGTAAGAAGATAGCGCCTGAAACAACTGTATTATTTGAAGGGCCGGGCAAAGTGCCCGCCGGCCCCAACTGGCCCCTGATTGTATTGTCTATAGCAGCACTATTGACGATTATTGGTATAACAGTGCCGCGTTTAAAGCTATTGGGCGATTTTATGGGCTTCCTGTTCCTGTTTGTAACAGGTTTGCTGGGTTGCCTGATGCTGGTGATGTGGCTATGGACAGACCACCAGGGCTGTCAGAACAATTATAATATCTTATGGGCTTTGCCGGCTAATGTTATATATGCCTTTCTGCCACGGAAAAGAAATAAAAACAAATACGCCATTATCGCTGTTGTATTGATATTCGTGTCGTTATTGCTGCATATAACAGGTATCCAGCAGCTGGCATTGCTTGAATTATCGCCGCTGCTACTGGCGTTGTTATTCATTTTCGGTTCAATCATTAAACGTAAATAACTATGGAAAGGAAAATCATCAGTACCGACAAATTCCCGCAATTATCTTATACCATATATGGCAGCGGAGATGCAATTGTTTTACTGCATGGTTTTCCGCTGGATGGCAGTATATGGGACAAAGTAGTGCCTGCGCTGGCAGAAGACTACACCGTGATAGTGCCGGATATACCCGGTAGCGGGGAGAGTACATTTGCCGGCGAGGAATTGAGCATGGAGGAAATGGCCGATTCGGTAAAGCTTGTATTGGATAATGAGCAAATTAATACAGCAATTATTGCAGGCCATTCTATGGGTGGCTATGCTGCACTGGCATTTGCTGAGTTATACCCGGAGCATATGAAGGGGTTAGCGCTTGTACATTCATCAGCAAAGCCTGATACGGAGGAAAAGAAAGAACAGCGGCGGAAATCGATAGAACTCTTCAGAAAAGGGGGAAAGGATGCATTTATCCGCCAGATGATACCCGCTTTGTTTTCCCCTGCATCCAAAAACCGTTGTTCGGAGGAGATAAAAACGCTTACAGACCGCGCATTATTAACTGATAATAAAAGCCTTTCAGCTTTTTACAATGCCATGATAAACAGGCCGGACAGAACTGCTATCTTGAAGAACAGTGAGGCGCCTGTTTTATGGGTTATCGGGGCTGACGACACTATCGCATCACCCGAAAATTTAATACAACAAACTTCGCTGGCAAGCGTTAACTTTGTATATACCTGTAATGATTGCGGACATATGAGTATGATTGAATCGCCAACAGAACTCACAGGTTATTTAAATTCATTTGCCGCATATTGCTATGGCCCGGCGAAGAAGTAATGAGGAACAGTATAAACATATTCATTAGTTGTCTTGTAGCGGCATGTTTCGGCTACGGGGGAGATGCTTTTGCCACACATATAGTAGGCGGCGGCATAACATATGAGTGTTTAGGCACTGTGCCCAATGGCATCAGGTACCGGATAGAAGTAGAGATATACCAGGATTGCCTGAATGGGATACCTGAAGCCCGTGCAGAAGACATACCGGCTTACATTGGTATTTTCGATAATAATGGTGTACTGTACAGGAGAGATTCCATTGGAAACTTCAGCCAGGGTAGTGTAGACAGTGTACTGGTGCCACCCAACTTCAAAAATGAATGCGTTAATAACCCTCCCAGGCTCTGTCTTAAAAAACTCACTTTTTCAAAAGTTTATACATTGCCTACCAACTCTATAGGTTATAGGGTGATGTATGTGCGCTGTTGCCGAAATGAGGCTATTATTAACCTGAACAACCCGGGACAGGTGGGTGCAACATTTTTCTGTAACATCCCGGCGAGTGCTGAGGCAAATTGCAATAATAGCGCCTATTTCAAAAATTACCCGCCACAGATTATTTGTGTAAACAATCCGTTGGTTTACGACCATTCAGCTATTGATACAGACGGCGATTCTATAAGTTACGAGCTTTGCGACGCATATCCCGGGGGTACAACAACGGCGCCTAAACCCTGGCCTACCGGACAACTGCCCAGGCCAATAACGCAAATCAGCCAGTCACCGCCCAGCTATGGGTATAAAGCGGGGTTCTCACCTGCCAAGCCCATGGGTGGCAACCCCATGGTTCAGATAAACCCCGCTACAGGGGTTATTACAGGCACACCTAATTTGCAAGGCCGGTTCGTGGTATCTGTTTGCGCACACGAGTGGCGCAATGGCGTGCGTATTAATACAGTAAGAAGGGAGTTCCAGTTTACTGTAACCAATTGCTCTAAGGCGGTAATAGCAGATATCCCGCAGTTCTCAGATGAGTACAATACTTACCTGGTATCCTGTAAGTCGAAAACAATTAAGTTCCTCAACAAAAGCAGCGGCGGATTTAGTTACAACTGGAGTTTCGGTACAGGCGATGTGTCTACTGAATTTGAGCCCACCTATACTTATCCTGATACAGGTATTTATACGGTGAAGCTGGTTGTTAACCAGGGCTCCACCTGCCCGGACAGTATATCCCGCTTTGTGAAAGTATTTCCTGACTATACTGCAGGTTACGAAGTTGCCGGGCTGTATTGTCCTAATGCACCTATCCAATTTACTGACAGGTCTGAAGCTACCTATAAGCCGGTGGTGAAATGGGAATGGGATTTTGGCGACGGCACGGCGTCTGGCGAGCAAAACCCCGAACATACATACGGACAGGGCGGGGATTACGCTGTCAAACTGGTATCTACCAGCATTAAAGGCTGCAAAGACACAGCGGTACAAAATGTGTCTATAGACAGGTTCATACCTTTTGCCGGTAATGATACAATTATTGTAAAAGGGGAATCCATATACTTTAACGCTACAGGTGGCAGCGTTTTTGAATGGTCGCCGGGCAACAACCTCAGCACCGTGTCTGCGCCTAACCCCGTAGGCTTTTATCCTGATACGGGCAGGTACAACTACAATGTATATATCAGGAGCCCGCGGGGTTGTGAGGGCAACGACAGTATAAGGGTGTGGGTTGTAGGACAGGGCTCGTTGTTCATCCCATCCGCATTTACACCCAATGGTGACGGGACTAACGACCTGCTAAGGCCATTAAGCGTAGGCTATTCAGCGTATAACTATTTCAGGGTGTTTAACCGTTGGGGCGAGCTGGTATTCGATACAAAAAGAATAGGGGATGGATGGGATGGCTACTATAAAGGCAGAAAGGCTGATATAGGCACTTACTTCTGGCTGCTGAGTGCGATAGATAAAGATGGCGTAACACACCAGAAGAAGGGTGATGCCACCCTGATAAGGTAATTGAAAATATTTCAAAAAAGTGTAAAGCGGCCGGGAGCCGCTTTTTTCTTGTTTATACTTTGTACGTAAAGGGCAGTATCTTTACCACATCATAAGCTTACAGATACATGGCAGGAAAAATTTTAATTACAGGAGCCACATCAGGCTTTGGAAAAGCTATAGCTACAAAATTTGCGGAAAACGGGTATGATATAATAGCTACTGGCAGGAGGGAAGACAGGCTGCTAAACCTGAAGACCGAACTGGAGGAACAATATGGCGTACAGGTTACTCCATTACAGTTTGATATCCGCAATCGGGCAGACGTAACAGTGGCCATCAATGAACTACGCAGGCATACAGATACGATAGATATACTGGTAAATAACGCGGGGTTGGCATCGGGCATGGCTACGATAGATGAAGGAGATATAGACGACTGGGAAGCGATGATAGATACTAACCTGAAAGGGCTACTGTACGTTACACGTATGGCATTGCCTATGTTGAAAGCCGCTAAAAGCGCGCATATCATCAATATCGGTTCAACTGCCGGGAAGACGGTGTATAAAAATGGCAATGTGTATTGCGCTACCAAGTTTGCGGTAGATGCTTTGAACCAGTCTATGCGTATTGATTTATTGCCTTATGGTATTAAAGTGACGGCCATCAATCCGGGTATGGCGGAAACGGAATTTTCACTGGTCAGGTTCAAAGGGGATGCTGAACGTGCAACGGCGGTGTACAATGATATACAACCGCTGAAGGCTGAAGACATTGCCAACGTCGCCTTTTATTGCGCTACACTACCACCGCATGTGTGCATCAACGATTTGACCATGACCTGCACCAACCAGGCCAATAGCCTGTACACTTTAAGAAACTCGGAACTGGCGAAATAATATGTACAGCGCTGAAACTAAAATAAGGGTAAGGTACGGCGAAACCGACCAGATGGGCTACCTCTATTATGGCTATTACGCTTTGTACTACGAGGTGGGCAGGGCGGAGGCCATCCGCGAATTGGGGTTTACCTACAGGCAGATGGAAGAGATGGGTATCATGATGCCGGTGGTGGAACTGAATGCGAAGTATTTTCGCCCTGCAATGTATGACGACCTGGTAACAGTAAAAACAATATTGAAAGAACTACCTGATGCGTCTAAAATACAGTTTCACTCTGAACTGTTTAATGAAAAAGAAGAGTTGTTAAATAAAGGTATAACTACACTGGTGTTTTACGACCCGGTGAAGAAAGAGAAAACCACAATGCCGGCATTGCTTTACGATAAATTGAAACCATATTTTGGTTAACATGAATAACATACAGGCTACAATTATTACGATAGGGGATGAACTGCTGATAGGCCAGACGATAGATACTAATTCGGCATGGATAGCCCAGCAATTGAATGTGCTGGGCATAGATGTGTTCAGAAGAGTGGCGGTAGCCGATAAAGAAGCCGATATACAACTGGCACTGGACGAAGAAATACCGCGTGCGGACATTATACTGCTGACAGGTGGCCTCGGCCCTACTTCTGATGATATAACCAAGCCATTTCTCTGTAAATATTTTGGCGGGAAACTGGTGATTAACGAAGAAGTGCTGGAACATGTACGCCTGCTGTTTGAAAAACGCAACCGCCCGTTCCTGGAAATAAACCGTAGGCAGGCCGAGGTACCCGATGTGTGTACGGTATTGCGCAACGAGATGGGCACCGCACCTGGTATGTTGTTTGAGCAAGATGGCAAATGGATTATCTCGATGCCGGGTGTACCCTTCGAAATGCAGAGCATCATGACCAGCGAGGTATTACCCAGGCTGAAGGAGGTGTTTGTCAGTGATGCTATCATTCATCGTAATATTATTACTTCCGGCGAGGGGGAAAGTTTTATTGCTGAGATACTGACTGATTTTGAAGCCGCGCTGCCCCCGTACATCAAAATATCGTACCTGCCCGCCCCCGGCATTGTTAAGCTCAGGCTTACGGGTAAAGGCGCAGATGTTGAAAGGCTTACAGCGGAATTAGATAAACTGCATGCAGAACTGGCGCAAATATTAGAACGTATTGTAGTAACGCTGGAGGATACAAGCTGGCAGGAGTTGTTAGGTAAAACATTGTTGCAAAAAAAGGCAACTGTATCGCTGGCAGAAAGCTGCACGGGTGGGTATATAGCACACCTTATTACGCAGGTGCAGGGTTCCAGTCAGTACTTCAACGGTGCTATAGTACCATACCAGAGCAGGTTGAAAACGAGCATTGTGGGGGTTGATACGAACACTATAGAACAGCATACAGCCATCAGCGAAGAGGCTGCTATAGAACTGGCCGTAAATGCGAGAAAGATGTTTGGCAGCGATTACAGTTTATCCGTTACAGGGCAATTGAGCTTTGGCGGAGAAGATGCGCATATCCAGAAAGGATTAGTCTGGATGGCTGTGGATGGAGAGAAGGGAGTAAAAACGAAGAAATTCCAGTTTCATTATAACAGGGCAATCAACAAAGAGCTGGCTGCGCAAATGGGTATGCTGATGATATGGAAATATATCAACGACAAACTATGAGCAGGATATTCCTGATAGGTATGCCCGGTGCAGGTAAGACATATTGGGGCAGGCAACTGGCATCAAAGTATGGTTATGTCTTTGCCGACCTGGATGAAGAAATACATCGGACTGCAGGCAAGACAGTACAGGAAATATTTGAAACGGAAGGCGAAGTGTTTTTCCGGACGCAGGAAACTGAATGCCTGGAACAACTTTGTTTGCACAACAATGTTATAGTGGCTTGTGGTGGTGGTACTCCGGTGTATAATAACAACCTGGAACTGATGAAGCAAAACGGCTGTGTAGTATACCTGGAAGCCGATATAGATACGCTTGCCGATAGAGTAAGAAAAGAAGAAAATACCAGGCCTCTGCTCAACGGTGAAAATGTGCGGCAACAATTAGAGCAGCTTTATCACACGCGCCGGATTTATTATGAACAAGCTCATTATACCGTGCAGGCAGATGAAACTATTATTACTAATTTTGAACAAATAATTGCATTATGTACAGACCGGCATTAATTGTGGGTGCATTGTTTGCGGCGCTATCGGTGATACTGGGAGCATTCGGCGCACATGCATTAGCATCTATATTGACCGCAGAGCTACAGCAGACATACGAAACCGCTGCCAGGTACCAGATGTACCACGGGCTGGCATTGCTGGCCTCGGGCTTAATCTATGCGCACTTGCCGGTAAAGGCTCTGAGGTGGGCATCTATATGTTTCATCATCGGTACTGTGCTGTTCAGCGGGTCGTTATATCTGCTGGTTATGCTCAAGTCGGGAGGGCAAGTGGGGCTGGGAGGTTTTGGTTTAATTACACCCATTGGCGGATTGTTTTTTATATTGGGCTGGATAATGTTCATAGCAGGATGCCTGCAAAAACGATAAGATGAAAGTAGTAGCACTGATACCCGCACGAATTGGTTCCACGCGCTTTCCGGCAAAAATGCTGACGCTGATAAAGGGCAAGGCATTGATAACCCGCACCTACGAAACAGCAGTAGCCACAGGGTTGTTTGCAGAAGTGATAGTGGTGACTGATAGTGATGAAATACAACAGGAAGTAGAGCGGGCCGGGGGTAAGGTGATAAGAAGTAAAAAGGAGCACGAAAGCGGTACAGACCGGATAGCCGAAGCTGCTGCAGGTATTGAAGCTGATGTGGTCATCAATATACAGGGCGATGAGCCTTTTATACAAAAACAGCCGCTGGAGCAATTGATTGATTTGTTCAAAGGTACGGAGGGGACGCATGTTGAGGCAGCATCGCTGGTGCAGCCAACACAAGACCAGGCGGTTATTAATAATCCCAATAAAGTGAAAGTGGTGTTGAGGCCCGATAACTACGCTATCTATTTTTCGCGCAGCCCGGTACCCTTTTTACGTGATACTTCTGTTAACTATACATATTATATTCATATAGGCATATACGCTTTCAGGAAGGATGCACTCATACGTTTCGCATCATGGGCCCCCTCACCGCTTGAGGTGGTAGAAAAGCTGGAGTGCAACCGCTTTATTGAATATGGTATGCCAATAAAAATGGCCCTGGCAGAACATACAAGTATAGCTGTGGACACACCCGAAGATGTAACCATTGCCGAAGCTTATTTAGAACAACAAAACAATCACTAACAGGTTATTATTTGCGTCCTTTTCAATACATAGCGATACTGTTTGTAGCCTTGCTGGCCATCACCACTTATCTACTTTTCCTGGGGCTGATTAGTTTTCTCTGGTTGCCGCTGCTCTGTGTAACCTACCTGGTATTGTTGTACATAGGGGTTACCCGTATACAGTGGAACTATTACATCCACTCGTACAACAGGGGGCATAATAAACATTTCATTGCCCTAACTTTTGACGATGGCCCCAATACCGAAACTGCAGCTATACTGGATATACTGCAGCAAGAACAAGTAAAGGCGGCCTTTTTCTGTATAGGCAGGAATATTGAAAAAGACCAGGCATTAGTACTGCGTATGCACGATGAGGGGCACCTGGTAGCTAACCACAGTTACTACCACGCCAATAGTTTCGACTGGATGAGTTCGAAGCGTATGCTGGCCGAAATAGAGCAATGCAACAGCATTATCAGGAAAGTGACAGGCAAACAACCCAACCTCTTCCGCCCCCCATACGGAATCACTAATCCTAACCTGTATAGGGCCGTCAAACGTTCGGGAATGGCCTCAATAGGGTGGAGCCTGCGTACCTATGATACGCTTGCAAAAGACGACGAACAGCTCAAAAACAAGATAATTAACAAATTATCAGGTGGAGACATCATACTACTGCATGATTCGGTGCCTTTAACCCGCCAAATTTTAACTGATTTCATAAGGCAGGCCCGGAAAAAGGGTTATACTTTTGTACGCGTTGACCAATTACTGGACGTTCAGCCGTATGCGTAGTATATGTAGTCTTGCTTTATTGCTTTTATCCCTTACTTCTTTAGCCCAACCTGCAGGTTATAAAAAGCTGGCGGACGTCAGTACTTTCAAAGCGGAACTGGCTAAAGCCAATGCTGCGCTCAATAATATATCCAGCGATTTCAAACAGGTGAAAAACCTCTCACTACTGGCTGAAAAAATACACTCCAAAGGCAGGTTTTACTTCATGAAGCCGGGCAAAGTACGTATTGAATACACCGAGCCCTATTACTACCTGATGGTAATGAACGGCAGTAAAATGATGGTGAAGGACGAGCAGAAGTCGAACAAGATAAATACGGGCAACAGCAAGATGATGCAGTCAGTCAACCGGGTGATGGTAGACTGTATGCAGGGAACGGTGTTTTCCAATCCCGATTTCAAAACAACTGCCTATTATGACGGCAGCAGGTACCTGCTCAGGTTAGTACCCGCCACGGGGGATATGAAGCAACTGTTCGAGCAAATAGACGTATATATGAATAAATCCGGGCTGGACGTAGTGAAGCTGGTGATGACGGAAACCGGTGGCGATTATACCAGCATGGAGTTTTACAATACCAGGCACAATTCATCCCTCAATGAAGCATTATTTAAGGTTAAGTAGCCTCTTTTTACTCTTTATTGCGTCCTGCGCTACCCCGTATAAGGGCCTTCAGCAGCATCCGGCCAAAGCATCAATATACCGCTTTCAACCGGAGTTCGACAAGGTTTTATACCGTTGCATAGTGGATGGTCGGGTTATATTTAAAAAATTCCACTTGAGTGGAGTGCTGTTTTTCAAGCAGTTAGAAAATGGCACGAAACGTGCTATATTCCAGAACGAGATGGGAATTGCTTTCTTTGACCTGGAGTGGGATAAGGATGGAAATTTCAACGTAAGGCAGATAATGGAGCAGTTGGATAAAGAGGCGGTGAAGAAGACTTTGAAGAAAGACCTGGAAATGCTGCTGATGATAGGAATGGATAAAAACTCGGAAATAATGCTTGGACAGGATAGGGGTAAAGAGCAGTTGTATCGTCTTAAAAGGGAAGAAGGTTATATCTATTATACCGTGGAGGATGACCGGCTCGTGAAAATTGAAAATACCAATAAAAGAAAAAAGATAATAACCGTTAACGTAGGAGGAAAGACAAATCAGAAGTCCATGCCGGACAGCGTATTGTTCGACCACCACAAAGCGAATTTTACCATATCACTCACTAAAATTGAGCGCAATGTTAATGAATGACTTTTACAGGATAGAGTATATACAGAGGGAACCCAACAGTGTATCATGCAGGATTGTGTTTAACGACCAGCACGATATTTTCAAGGGGCACTTTCCGGGCCAGCCTGTAGTGCCGGGCGTGTGCATGATGCAGATGGTAAAAGAACTGCTGGAAGCGCAGACGGATACCCACTTGTGGTTGCGCGACGCAGGACAAGTGAAGTTTCTGCAACTGATTACACCCGATGTACACCCCATGATCAATATTAGCTGGAAGGAGGAGGGTAATGGCTACAATGTGAACGCCAATTTCCGCAATGATACGTCAGACCTGTTCAAACTTACAGGCAACTTCGAAACACACTAACAAGGTTTATATTTAATTTAACAAAGCCCGGCAATGTATGCCGGGCTTTGTTTTTTGTGCAGATGGTGTGGAAATTAATCTGTTACAAATGACAAAAATCACCTTTCTGCTTGACGAATCTTTCCATTTTAGCGGTTTGCAGGAAATACTTTTACATCGGGAAGTTATGATGCCTCCCGGGCGAGCAGATGAGGCTGAGCATGATAGACATAAACAACGAACATTTTAAACAAGAACAGGCAGCATGGCTGAAAACGTTGGAGCGTTTGCGGCTTGAAAACCTATTGCTGAAAAACAAGCTGATTGAAATAATCAAAAAAGAAATAAGCAAGGAACAACTGGAAAAAGCGGAATTTTTCCAGGGCCTGTTCCTGGATAAAGATACCGTTATAGCCCTGCTAAGGCGTGATATCGCCCGCCAGGCTGCCAAATCAATACCCTTAGTGCCCGAGAAGAATGGGTACCAATATGAGCAAAGTAAACTCAAAGAAGATGTTTACCGCATGGAAAAAGAATTTTCAGCGGTAAAAGAAGCATTCAACCGCTTTGTTGCGAGTATTTGAATGGCTTAGTTCAGCAGGTTTTGCAGTTTCTGCTCGTTCAGTACTATAATATCTCCCTTCACAATATCTATCAGTTTCTCGTCTTTAAAATCACTGAGTGTGCGTATTACCGATTCTTTGGCTGTGCCAACGATATTAGCCAGGTTTTCGCGGCTGATGTCTATCGCTATTGGTTTGGCAGGGTTTTCAGGCTTGTATTTCCTGTATAGCTCCAGCACGGTATCGGCCACACGCTTGCGTAGGCTGTTGTAGGCCAGCTTTAGCAATTGCTGCTCTTTGTCTGCTACATTATTGGCCAGCAGTTGTATGAATTTCAGCATCACCTGGCGGTTATTATTCACCAGGTTTTCAAAGTCTTCTTTGGGTACCAGTGCTACTTCCGTTTCTTCCAGCGCTTCTGCCGATTCTTTATATAGCGAATTTTCCAGCAGGGCGTTGTAGCCAAAGAAACTGCCCTCACTGTATATATTCGTTACCAGTTCTTTACCATCATCGTTGGTTTTATAGGTTTTTACCTTTCCTTTCTCTATATAATACAGGCGGTAGGGGCGTGCGCCTTCGCTGTAGATGGTTTCTTTCTTTTTATAAGTATTGGTGCTGCGCAGTTCGGTCAGTTCTTTCAGCAGGTCTTTGCCTGAGTTGGAACTGATTAAGGTTTGTATACCGTTAATATCGGCAGGTATATCTTTTTTCAGCAGCTCGGCTTTTTTCAGCCTGCTTTCTACTGCATTCAGCAGTTCGGTACTGTTAAAAGGTTTGGTAATATAATCATCGGCACCCAGGTCCATACCTTTGCGTACTTCGGCACGCTCGGCTTTTGCCGTCAGGAATATGAAGGGGATATTAGTAGTGTCTTTGTTTTTCTGCAGCATATGTATCACGCCATAGCCATCGAGCACGGGCATCATAATGTCGCAGATGATGAGGTCCGGTTTTTGCTGTACAGCCAGTGTAACACCCGCTTGCCCGTCGGGGGCTGTGAGTACTTTATAGTTGGTCAGTTCCAGTATTTCTGCCAGGTTTTCACGTATTTCCGTGTTATCCTCTATTAATAATATCGTTTTCATTATCTAGTTTATTCAAGTCAAATGTAATAATAAACTCCGTACCATTGTTAAGCGCGCTGTTACATGCAATGCTTCCGTTCATCAGTTCAGCGTATTTGGCTACTATATGCAGCCCCAGTCCTGTGCCTTGTATATTGGTCACATTGCTACCTCTGAAGAAACGGCTGAACAGGTGCTGCTTGTCTTCGTCAGATATACCCATGCCATGGTCGCGTACTGCTAAGGTGAGCTGCCCGGCCTTGTGTACGCAATTGATTTCTATTGATGAATGTTCGGGGGAAAACTTGATGGCATTGGATAGCAGGTTCATTACAATATGCCTCACCAGCGATGGCTCCAGCATTACTGTTTCATCTCCTGCATGGTCATACATTACTATTTGCCCGGGCTTGAGTATTGTTTGCATCTCGTTGATGATAGCCTCAATTAACTCTTTAATATTGAACTCTGTGATGCGCAACTGTATCTTTCCTTCCTCAATCTTGCCTACCGAAAGGAAATCATTCAGGATATCGTTAAGCATATTGACAGACGATACGATGCGTGCCACGTGTTTATCCCGGTTGCTTTGTTCTTCCGTCTTTTGATAACGCGATACCAGGTATGCAGATGAAAGTATAGTGCTGAGCGGTGTACGGAATTCGTGAGATGCAATAGACACAAACCTTGATTTCAGTTCGTTCAGTTCTTTCTCTTTCTCCAGCGCTTCTGACAGCGATTGGGTGCGGTCTTTTACTTTCTGTTCCAGTTGGGCGTTCAGTTCTTTTAATGCTTCTTCTGATTCTTTACGGATGGTGATATCGCTGATAAATGCGATGGCGAATTTCCCGGTAGGTGTTTCATAGCTGCTAATACTTACCTCTACCGGAAATTCAGTGCCGTCTTTTTTTATGGCAAACAAATCCATGCCCACACCCATCGGCCTGCTTTGGGTTTTTTTGTTCAGAAAAGTATCCCTGTGCCCAACATGTTTGTCCTTGAAACGGTGAGGTATCAATAGCTCAATCGTATTGCCTTTTAACTCATTTTGGGTATAGCCAAACTGTTGCATGGCGAAGTCGTTGGCCAGCTCTATTTTCCCATACTGGTTTACAGTAAGTATACCTATGGCCGCATTGTTAAAGAGGGCCTTGAGTTCCTCGTTATTGGTTTCAGTCTTTTGCATGTGCAGTAGCCAGTGTGTTCAACAGGTATATGTTATAGTAAAAATAACAATTCTCCGACGAAAATCCTTTATGCCCAACACATAAAAATAAAGGCTGCACAATGGCAGCCTTTAAAGAATATGAAATTGAACCGTGTTATGGGAATATACCCAGCTCTTCGTAAGCCACGCCCACTTTGTTGATAGATACAACAAAAGCGGCGGTACGCATATCATTAATGCCCAGTGTCAGCATCATATCGCGTATCTCGTGGTAAGAATCAATCATTGTATCTTCCAGTCCTGAATATATCAGGTCCACCTCATCCGGTCCGTGTAGTATCTGGCGGCGTTCTATATCGGTTACTTTCTTGCCGGTAAGCGCTTCTACCGATTGCAGTATCTGCGTGTTCTGGTTTTCGCTGAAACGTTTGTCCATACGGCCAAAACGTACGTGGCTCAGGTTTTTCAGCCATTCGAAGTAAGAAACAGTAACACCACCTGCGTTGATGTACATATCCGGAACGATGATGCAGCCCTTCGCCAGCAGTATTTCGTCTGCTTCAGGTGTCAGCGGGCCGTTAGCTGCTTCGCCTATTATTTTGGCTTTCACCCTGGCGGCGTTACCGCCGTTGATGACATTTTCCAATGCTGCGGGTATCAGTATATCACATTCCATTTCCAGCGCGTCAGCACTGTTAGGTATATCTGTAGCGCCGGGGTAGCCCAGTATCGATTTGTTCTCTTTACGGTAAGCTACTACTTTGTCGGGGTCAAGTCCGTTGGGGTCGTAGATAGCGCCTTCGTATTCTGCCAGGCCTACTATTGTTGCACCGCCTTCGTGAAAGAATTTGGCGGCGTGGTAACCCACGTTGCCCAATCCCTGTACGATTACTTTTTTACCCGCCAGGCCCGTAGTAAGGCCTACTTTCTGCATGTCTTCTGCTATAGAACATACCTCGCGTATGCCATAGTATACCCCCAGGCCTGTAGCCTCGGTACGGCCGCGTACACCGCCCTGTGTTACCGGTTTACCTGTTACACAACCCAAAGCATCTATTTCGCCGGGTTTCAATGAAGCATAAGTATCAGCTATCCAGCTCATTTCGCGTGCTCCTGAACCGTAGTCCGGTGCCGGTACGTCAATGCCGGGGCCTATAAAATTTTTCTTTACCAGTTCTGATGCATACCTGCGGGTGATTTTTTCCAGTTCGAATACAGAATATTTCCTGGGGTCTATTTTGATACCACCTTTGGCACCACCGAAAGGTACATTTACTATAGCGCACTTATAGGTCATGAGAGCAGCTAATGCCATTACCTCGTCCTGGTTCACATCCATGCTGTAGCGGATACCGCCTTTACAAGGCAGTTTGTGGTGCGAGTGTTGTACGCGGTATGCTTCTATTACTTCAATTTCATTGCCTATCCTTACAGGAAATTTTATCCTGTATACTGAGTTGCACGACTTGATTTGCTCAAGAATACCGGGCTCAAAACGGGTGTATTTAGCGGCTTTGTCGAAGTTTTGCTCCACACCGCGAAAGAAACTGTAATGGGCTGTGTTTGTAGCTGCTGCTGTTGCTTCTCCCATGATTTTGTTTTGTTAATAATGATTATTTGTTTTTCTCAATTTTGTTGATTTTGCGCTCTATTCTTACCAGGTAAGCAATAATCCCCGCAAAGATAGTGGCTAATACTAAAACAACAACGTATATTTTACCATCTGTGCGCATGGCATCTGCCATTTCCGGTTGACTTTCCTGTGCCACAGCACCGGCTATTGCCAGCAGACTGAAAACTATGGTTAAAATCGATATTCTTCGCATTATGGTTGTTCGTTTTTAGTAAGAATAAAATCGTTGTCTTTCCTGTACCTGATGAGTTCAATACGGATGATTAAAGTGCTGACCCACAGGCCCAGCAAAAACCAGCCGATAACGGCAGGGTAAAATACACCCCTCATGCGTGCATCCAGGTCGTAGGCGTTAAAGCCGGGGTTGCCGCCATTGCCGGGATGCAATGAATCCACCATCCGGGGCAGTACCCATATCAACGGTATCATCAGGGCAAAGGCGAATATGTTGTATACCGAGCTGATTTTGGCGCGTTTCTCCTCGTCATTTAGCCCCCCGCGCAATATCAGGTAGGCAAAGTATATGAGCATGCATACTGCCGTGCCCAGTTGCTTGGGGTCGTTGCTCCAGGGCTCACCCCAGGTATATTTTGCCCATTCCATACCCGTCACCATGCCCAGTATGCTGAAGAAGATACCCACTTTGGTAAGTGCAACGGAATTGATATCGTATTCGAGCCTGCCGGTGCGCAGGTATTTTATAGCATAAATGAAGGCGCCTGTGAAGAGTAATATCATAGTGAACCACATCGGTACGTGGAAGTACAGGTTGCGGATGGTCTCGTTGAGTATGTGCTGCCGGGGAACAGGCATCAGCAATCCGCCGATGATCGCATATAAAACCAGGACAACACAAGCTACTTTCCACCAGGACTTTCGCATGGGCTCAATTAAAAATTTCAGCAAATGTAAAAGATATTATTATTCCTGCCACAGAAAAGGGAATAGGATAATACCTAATATTATAACTAATATATCCAAAGCCAGTAATACCAGCATCAACTTCCACCAGCCGGGTTGATATACGGGCACTATCGCCTTTACCGCCAGTTTACTCAGTATCATGAGTATAGGCGTTGCCAGCGGGAAGCCCAGTATGGCTATCAGGGCTGAGTTATTTTGCGCACGGGCAGCTATGGCCGACAGGAATGTGAAAATGACCGCCAGGCTGATGCTGCCTACAGCAGTGACAGCCGCAAACAGCCCCACCTGCACCAGGGGCGCCCCCAGCATAATGTTAAACAATAACAAGGCTATACTGCTCACCGCTACCATCAGCAGGGTGCTATACACCATCTTGGCCAGCAGAAAATGCGTTGGTTTGACTATAGTATAATAATAACGGAAGCGGTTGGGGTGTTCTTGCAGGAAGCTTTTGGCCACGGAGTTCACCGCTATAAACAGCTGGGTAATCCAGAACAAAGCATTCCATATTTTGGCCTCGGGCTGCCCGCTCATCATATATACCATAAACACGGTAGCACCTACATACAACAGTACGCCGTAAAAGGTATGTTTCTGCCGCCACTCCAGCAGCAGGTCTTTGTATATCAAGGTAGTCAGTTTCGTGCCGGCCATGCTGTGGCAAAGGTAATACACGCGCAGGCTGTATGCTAATTTTAAACGATTGACTTTCAATGACAATCCCTCATAAAAAGAAATATATTTCTATGGTTTTGCAATTTCCTGAATGTCCTATATCTTTGCCATCCCAAAGTTCTTAACACCTATGCGGAAGTAGCTCAGCTGGTAGAGCATCACCTTGCCAAGGTGAGGGTCGCGGGTTCGAATCTCGTCTTCCGCTCATATAATTAATTCCAAGCCCGGCGGTTTGGAATTTTTTATTTGCGCACTAATGTGCGGGCCGCCCTGGTGGTGGAATTGGTAGACACGCAGGACTTAAAATCCTGTCTGCAGCAATGCGGGTGCGGGTTCAAGTCCCGCCTGGGGCACATATTACAGCCGTTCCGAGTGGAGCGGCTTTTTTGTTAGGTACCGCAGCTTGTGCATCATCCGCTTAACTAATATCCTCTTTGGTGTCCACCATTTCCGGCTCAGTTTTTATCTGCATATACCAGAAGATAGGGAAAGATAAAGGCATAAAAGCTGCCAATACTACAATCCAGATTATTTTATTGCCGGCACTTATAGATTTTATTTTGGCGATATGGATGATGAAATACAGCAATACCGCCAGTGTCAGCACCACCGCTATGGTATACATCAGCAGCAGGTTGTTGTAGCAGCCGCATATTTCATCCATCACGGCATGGTGGTCGCCTACAGCCAGCAGCCTGCCTACCTCCCGGTATTCGTATACAAAAGTGAGTATAAAAGCCAGTATGGGCACGAAAGAGATAATGCCGATGTTTTTCTTTTTGGTTGTATCCATGTATATCATAACAAGCCGGTTTTTTAGATTAACGATAGTTGAAGGTATCATTTGATATTATGGCATATAGTGATAATTGTCAATAGGCATGATAAGATGAATCATATTATAGATGGATACATAACGCATTTTAAAATTTAATTCATATTATATATCTTACATACTGTAAAACGCTATCCATATTCAGTATACACGCCTATGAGATACTTGTTTACCGCATTGCTGCTGCTGAACGCTATATGGGCAACTGCCCAGCAACATTGCCTATACGCTGACCTGGGAATTCCCCTTGGTTTTTCTGCTACGTACAATTACAAGCTGACCAAAAACCTGGGAGCCGGTGGTGGCTTGCAGGGGCAGCGGTTCTATTTGCCCTTCTCAAATAACACCAGTTTTATACCCGCTATTTATGCCGATGTACACCTGACTGCCTGGGCTACCAAGAAGAACCGCCTGATATCATTCATCAACCTGGGCATGAACCTGCACAAGCAGGACCAAAGCTACCGGCGCGACTCTACTACTGTATATAATATTCCGCATAACAACGGCTTTTATACCGGCCTGGGTTTAGGCTACTTCCGGCGTATCACCAAACGAGGGGGAGGGGCCTACCTGGCATTGAAATTTGTACTGAACTGGCATAACCTAAAAGAGTATAGTATAGTGGCTGACAGCAGGGATAGAAGTATACTGGTTGCAAGCGGCACTCCTGTACTGGCTATCGGGTTTAAATTTTAATACGGCACCTGTTATGAAATACACACTGTTATTAATAGTCCTCACCCTGCTGGTGGCAAGCTGCCGCCCGGAAATAGACATGTACCCCACAGGCTCATTCGACACGCTGGGTGTACAGTGGATGGTAATAGAAAGGGATAATATGACCTACTACTTCCAAGGTACGGGCGTGAAGGCTGCCTCGATATATACTGACCTTCACGAAGAGGCGTACGATAGACTGGAAGGGGTTTTCAATCCTATATTACCACGAAAGCTCCGCTATTTTGTATGGACAGACTGGCAGCAGGGCCTGCAGTTGTACAACGAGCCCGACTGGGTGGGCGGGTTTGCAATCCCATTCCTGTGCATGTGCAACGTACGCGCCGACCTGAACATGGGCCATGAAATGACCCATGTAATGACCTACTGGGCAGATGGTGTAGAGCCTAACAGCTATTCCATGTTTATCAACGAGGGTGTGGCGGTGGCCTTCGACCTGCAGGATTATGATAAAATGGAGGAGGCTAAAAATGCCGTAAGCCAATACACGCTGAACAGCATAACCGACCTTTGGCTGGACAGTATGGAAACCGCTCCGCACGAACTGCTTTATCCCGTAGGCGGGGCCTTTATGGAGTATATGTATAATAACAGCAGTCGCAACGAATACTTTGCCCTGCTGAAAAACCAGGCATTGCCCGATGCGGAAACCATATATGGCAAAGAGCGGCTGCATGGCATGATTGCTGACTTTGAGGGGCGGTTGGGGTTATAGTTTTCCCCCGACCCCCTGAAGGGGAGCACCAACCGCACAGAGCTTTTTTGCTCCAGGAAAATGTTCCCTTTTGATGCCAGGATTTTGGAATTAAATTTTTAGCCTCGTTTTTCTCCTAAGTAATTGATAACCAATACTGAGTTTTGTTCCAATTGTGCGGAGTGGGAACAATTTGATCTGTCGCGAGAGGCCCCCGTCCGACGGGATTGTCCGGGCGGGCCTAAATCCCCCGCAGGGGGACTTTCCTTGTGAATGACTTCTGCGGGAAATTAGCAGTAAAATGTTCCCTTTTAAATCAGGCATAATGTCTATCTATTTGCTTCATTGAGTCGCTACGCTAAGTTGATGCCAGGATTTTTGTTTAGGAATTGGAACAATTTTTGGGAATACATGGTTGCTTGCAGGTATGTCAAAGAACTGCCGGGCCGCCAAATTGGGTGGCCATTATTTATATACAAATATACGTAAAAATATTGTTTTATTGCGTTTTTGTTAATCGAAATCGAACAGGTCGCCCAGGAAGGATTTTTTGCGGTAAGGCTTGCCGTGTTTATTATGTTTATAGTCATCGTCATACTTAGGTTGCCTGTACTCATCAGCCTGCGACGGGTATTGCTGCGGTGGATTGGTGGAGGCGTACTTGTTTTCCACGTATTCCAACATTTTGTCCAGTTCGCCTTTGTCCAGCCATACACCGCGGCAGGCGGGGCAGTAATCAATTTCTACGTTATGGCGTTCTGTCATCAGCAGCGTCTCGTTACAGTTAGGACATTTCATAATTCTTGCTTTAGTTCTTTATTGTTTGCGATAGCCGCAATATAACTCATCCGTGTATTGTACCACGGCTACAAATCAGAATATAATGTTAAAGGGAAGGTATACGCAAGATGAGATACGTGGCTCCGTGGCAACGTAGCGGGGGGGCGCCGGATGGGGTATTGTCATACTTGTTATTACAATTTCAATTCGGCTTTTTTTACTTCTTTTAAAATCCCTTTTGATGTATAGATAAACTCATAACGGTAAGTGCCATTTTCGGATTCAGAGTAGATATAAATATTGTTTTTTGTCGATTGGCTTATGTCACGGTCAATTTGGGGATTTATCATCAGGCGACGATTTACCTCATCTGCGGTGTATAGAACACCAAAGGAATGGTACGTATAATGTGGTATAGTGTCCCTGAGAAATACACTGGCATTGCTAAGTGCCTTTCGATATTTTCCCGGATTAGTCAGGTTGCCCGGTTGTTTAGTGGCAAGCAATAAGTACAAATAACATTTATCCAGGTTGCAGAGCTTAGAAGATTCAGCAAATATGCTGTTGAATTCTTCAATACTGCTGACTTCAATTTCTTTACCGGTTTGGGGAATTAGAGCATATAGTCGAAAACTAGTGGGGCTATGATCAAATGCTATCCAGGTGCTATCGATCATTAGAGAATGACGGCAGGTAACCAGGAAGACCCTGATGCTGTCGAAATAGCCGCTGAATACCTCTTCAACAGGCAAAATATGATAGCTCCAATTACTTCTTGGTGGATTCAACTCAGTGTCATCCTGCAATGTGCTGTCATACAGACTTTTGCAAATGCTTTTGAGTGCATCATCTGATAGCTGGGCATACATGGACAGGGGGCAAAACAGGAGCATGTATAAAAATATTTTTCTCATTACTTGCACTGTCTTTTTCTTTGGTTGGGAGTTTTATATACAAAGCTAACATGTATTTCATATAGTCTCGCATGGGTCTTCAGTACGAGATCACCGCAGAACGGAATACCGGGCAAAATGCATTAATCCTTATTTTTGCCCCGGGATAAAAACTAAGGAATGTCTATAGCTACTGAAGAGCAAAGAACAGGCATACAGCAGGCAAGCGATGCCGTGGCCGTCACGCTTAAAAAGATGCGCGGATTTGCCCAACCGGGTATGTCCACCAAAGAACTGGACGAATACGGGGGCAAACTGCTGGCTGCCATGGGGGCGAGGTCTGCACCTATGCTCACTTATGATTTTCCCGGGTACACATGTATCAGTGTTAATGAGGAGGCAGCCCATGGTATACCATCAGCAAATAAAATACTACAGGAAGGCGACCTGGTAAATATTGATGTGTCTGCCGAACTAAATGGCTATTGGGCCGACAATGGCGGCTCGTTTGTATTAGGCGAAGATATCCACGGACATGGCAGGCTGGTAGCAGTATCGAAAGACATATTAAGGAAGGCTATCAGCAATATCAAAGGCGGTGTCAGGATATCAGAGATAGGCAGGCTGATAGAGACGGAGGCCAAAAAAGCGGGCTACACGGTAATAAAAAACCTGACTGGGCATGGTATTGGCCGCAGCCTGCACGAGGAACCGCACGAGATAGCTAACTACCGCGACAGGTTTAACAGGCAACGTTTCAAAAAGAACTCGGTAGTGGCGATAGAGACGTTTATTTCAACACGGTCGACCATGGCCGATATACAGGCAGATGGCTGGACGCTAAAGGGAAACAGGGGTGGTTTTGTAGCGCAGCACGAACACACCATTATGGTAACCGATGGCCAGCCGGTGATATTTACAGCTCAGAACGGGATTTGGGATTAGGGCAACAAATCATATTTCATCAGGGGGACCGGCTCGAATGCGTTAATTGATTATTTCGCCGTCGTTTTCGGCCAACCGTTCGCGCCATTTTTGTATTTCTTCGGCTGGCAGCCTGGCCCAATCTGTTACGTCACCAACTATCCTCAACGGTTCGGTAGTGCGGTAGGAGCGTTAGTCTCGCAGGGGTCTTCGGTATAAGACCCCTGCGAGAGGGCTCAATTGATAGCTATAGTTTTACCAGTCCGCAGTTTCAGCTAAATCCATGTAATGGGTAATTTTATAAATGCCATTCTTTCCTGTTTCATAGAAATTATTGGAGGAGTGCAGGTAGTCAATACTTTCCTTTACAAGTTCCCATTTGCCACTTACCGGATTGGCGTGCATATAATCAAGCTTCTGAGTGAGAAAGTCAAAGCCCTCGCATTTTTTACAATCAAAAGATGGTTCGAATACTTTGTGTAGCTGCTTTTTAGTTCTTTCCTTTTCATTCACTCCTTTTTTCAGTCGTTCCAGTAGCCCGACTTCATTTTTCTGTTCCAGTCGATTTATTATTTCATAAGCCATAAACCGTTTGCCGTTTCCAATCAGGGTGTTCAGGCTTGATGTAGTATCGCGGTAAACAAGAAGTACGTGCAGATGGTTAGGCATAATGACGTACCCTGTTATTTCATTGCCTTTAGCCCGGAACGATTCAAACCATTTATATACCACATCATAGTCATCGGTTAGGCCAAATAGCGGTATCCAATTATAGTTGGTGAATGTAACGAACCATATTCCGGGGTCGAAAATATGTGTGTTTCGGGTAGTCATGTGTGATGTGAATATACGTAAGTGGCTTATATTTGGTTATCAGTGCTGCGAAAGAACTGGCTTTCTGTCATTCAGCATATTTCCGCAGGGGTCTCGTGCCGAAGACCCCTGCGGAAATAGAATGATTTATTCTTTTATTGAAATTATTTGTTGAGGGAAAGGTGGAAAATCACTGTTGGTTTTGCGCTCGTTATCAAGATATAATTGAATAAGTACGGGCTGGTTATTTACAATGCCATAACAAATAACCTGATATACCGTGCCGCCCTTATCTTTTCTGTAGCTCACTCTATACCCTCTACTCGTCGTCCCTAATATGTTACATGCAATTGGCTCTTTTTTAAAATCAAGCATTTTTTTTTGAAGCTGTTTTATCGCATTGTCGGGCATTGTGCTCATCATTTCCTCGGTCATGTACAGCCAGGTCATTGTATAGTCATTACACCTCACCATGTACTCATGCTCTGCCATGCATCCTGATGGCACTGCGTATTTTATATGACAAAAGCTAACCGAATCCAATAGTTTTTCTTTTTGCGCAAACAAGGGATTCATAAAAAAGAGAAAAACAAATAAAGGGAGATATTTCATTTAAGTAATTTATTGTTTAAAAATACTGAACACATTTTGAAGTTTAAAGGAACCCCCTCACCTCTTTATCACCTCAATCATCACCGGGTATAAATACCAGCAGAATAAGGTTATTAGCACAGCGCTAACCATATTCATAATAAAGCCCGCGGTGAGCATGTGTTTCAGCTTCAGCCGGCCGCTGGCGAATACTATTGCATTGGGCGGGGTGCCCATAGGCAGCATACCGGCGCAACTGGCACCGAGGGTCATGGCTACGCCGAGTTGTACAGGGTCAATATTCAGTGCCAGGGCCATGCCAGTTATCACGGGTGCGAATACAATCACCTGCGCCACATTGCTCATCACCTCGCTGATGAAGATGGACACAATGGTAACTACAAACAGCAGCACAATACCACCCTGCGCATAGCGGGCTATCCATTCGCCCAGGCTTTGTATCAGCCCCGCCTGCCCCAACTGCGCCGCCAGCGTGATGCCCCCGCCAAAGAGTATGAGTATACCCCATGCCATATTGCGGGTGTCTTTCCATACCAGTATGGGTTTGTTCTCCGCATCGCCCGATGGGGTAACAAACATGAGTATAGCACCCAGCAGGGCTATGATGGAATCGTCCAGCTTGAATGCAGCCTGCGCCGAATTGATAATATCTTTGGTAATCCACAGCAGTGCGGTGAAGATGAAGATGACAAGCACCCGCTTTTCGGGCGCAGAGAGTTTACCCATCTCCTTAAGTTCCGCATGAATCATTTCTTTAGCCGCACCGTCGGCTGCTATGCGGTTGGGGTAGAGTACACGGGTGAGTACCAAGTACAGTACCCACATGAGTAACAACGATAGGGGCATGCAGAGTTTCATCCAGTCGGCAAACTGGAAATTGTAGGTGCCGCTACGCTCTAAATAACCCACATAGGCCACGTTGGGCGGTGTACCTATGATGGTGGCTATGCCGCCTATATTACTGGCATAGGCGATTGCCAGCATCAGGCAGATGCCCAGGTTATTGACATTCCCTTTTTGTGAGCCGTTGTCTTCCATTACCTTGATAACGCTCAGCGCTATGGGGTACATCATCATGGTAGTGGCAGTATTGCTCAGCCACATGCTCAACAGCCCCGATGCCAGTATAAAACCCAGCACGATTTTATTGCCACTGGTGCCCGTCAGTTGTATGATAGATAGTGCACCACGTTTGTGCAGCCCCCATTTTTCTATGGCCAGCGCTATCATAAAACCACCCATAAACAGGAAGATGATGGAGGAGGCGTAGGGCGCAGCCACTTCTTCTATACCGGCTATACCCATCAGCGGGAAGAAGAGCAGGGGCAGCAGTGCTACTACGGGCATGGGCAACGCCTGTGTTACCCACCAGGTAACCATCAGGGTGCCAACGGCCAACACTTTAGCAGCTGCCAGGTCCAGCCCGAAGGGGTTGCCCCATAGCATGAATGCAAACAGGATAACACCCGTAGCCAGTGAGATAAGCCTTGCCTTTGATTTTTCCATGTGGTATGGTTACAAGGCCTCAAGATAAAAAGAGGATGCTAAGAAAGGTATATGCGATGTTGATTATTTCTTCACAAACCTGTCGTCGGTCAGCGAGTGGAGGAAGGCCTCGAGGTCCTGCTTCTCCTCTTCAGTCAGGTTCAGCGGTTCGCGCAGTACGCTGTCGCGGCCTATGGCGTCGGCTACAAATGTTTGCGGCTGGTCGTAATAGTCTATTACTTCGCGCAGTGTTTTGATGCTGCCATCGTGCATATAGGGTGCGGTTACGGCTACATTGCGCAGGCCGGGCACTTTAAACTTTCCGATGTCTTCGGGGTTGTGCGTTACGACATAGCGGCCAGAGTCGTTGTACTCCTTGCCATTGAACAGGCCTATGTTGCGGAAATCGTCTACTGTAAAGTCGGGCGAGAAATGGCATTCAAAACATTTGGCCTTCACTCTGAATATTTCCCTGCCGCGTTCCTGCTGTGCGGTCAGCCCGCCGGGTTCGTCGCGCAGCCAGCGGTCGTTGGGCGTGTCCGATGTTTCCAGTGTTTGCTCATAGGCGGAGATAGCAGCACCCAGGTTGTCCCTGTTGGGCACTTTGCCAAATACTTGCAGGAAGAGTTGTTTGTATTTGCTGTTGTTCAGGCGTTCAATAGCTACCTGCAGGGGCAGGTTCATTTCGTTGGGGTTTTCTATCGGCCCCAGCGCCTGTTCTTCCAGTGTAGCAGCACGCCCGTCCCAGAACAGCGCCTCCCTCGATGCCATGTTCATAGCCGATGGGGTATTGCGCACGGCCTTGCGCCCGTGTACACCCGTGCTGAAAGCCACAGTATCGGCAAAGGCAAACTCGGGCTTGTGGCAGGAGGCGCAACTGATGCTCATATCCTCTGACAGTATATTGTCGAAGAACAGCATTTCGCCCAATTGCTCTTTGGTCAGTTTTTTGTCTTCTTTCTTAGGAGAGAAAGAAACCAGCATTACAACAAGCGCGCTTATTAATACCGTGTATAAGTATTTCACGGGGCAAAAATACGGTATTCCGCTGTTTACTCCAGCGTCACCCAGGAAATATAGGCTTTCTTTTCACGTTTCACGCGCTTTACCATCAAGGCGGCATACACGCCTGTTTCTTTCCTGAAATGCGCTGATTCGACATTGGCAAAAGCAGTCTGGTCGTCGTTTGCATTGCGGCCAAAGAGGTAGCCTGATTCCATGCCGCTATTGTTCACTTTCCTGAACACTGTCACCGCATCGCTAACAGATGCCGCACATAATACAGAATTGTCTTTTTGCCGCTTAGGTGCACCGTCCTGGTAGTTTTCCCTGTTGTCGTTGAATATGATGTACCTGTTGTTGGATGAAGTGTTAACATAACCAAAAGAATAAAACGCCCTGTTGTCTAATGGCGCATTCATGCTAAGGCCTGCCCTTTTGCGGTAAGACCACATGCCCTTGCCTC
This sequence comes from uncultured Flavipsychrobacter sp., assembly GCA_964515955.1. Taxonomy (GTDB): domain Bacteria; phylum Bacteroidota; class Bacteroidia; order Chitinophagales; family Chitinophagaceae; genus UBA5543. The sequence goes on from CAZEZM010000001.1 coordinate 102,409, forward strand.
TTTTAGCCAGGTACATATTTTCCATTTGCTGGCCGCTCTTGCCGTCCTGGCATTTTTGAATGGCATAGGCCTCAATGTCTTTTCCTGTGCCATCAAGTGTAACCACGGCGATATTACCGAAAGGAATATCAATAGTAGTACTCTTGCTGATGATTTCGCTTTTCTCCTCCATCAGTATGGTGCTGGTATTGTCGTTGTTCAATATCATATCCACAGGCATACCTGCGAAGCCCTCCTTATCTATGTTTTTCGACTTTACATAGTTGTTCACATCTTCCATTGGAAGCAACGTCTTCCTGATGATTTGCAGTGATTCGGGATCGATATAGCTGACCAATACCATGTAGTAACTTGTTCCGACCGACCTGCCACTTGTCATACTCATTCTCTTGCCACCCTTTATTAATGTCAGAGTAAGCATTTGTATCATACCCGTTTGGGGGTTGTAGTTCATCAGCCCCTCAGTTTCTTTAAAATCATCGGTAAACTCAAGATTAAGGTTGGTAAAAGCTGTTTCTCCATTTCTTATCCTGGATATAATCACCCTTGAGTCTTTACCACCTGATCCCGTTGTATTATAACCATAAGCTGCCAGGTGCACCTGCTTGTCGCCATTTACCACCATGCCTATGTAGTTGGTATATTTAAAGCCCTGCGCATCGTAGAACGACCTGTTGATTTCTGTATGCTCGCCGTTTTCCACAGCATAATGCACCAACTCAATACGTTTATCGCTTTCTTTAGCAAAAGAGTTGTAATGCACCACCGCGTATGCATCGGAGTAGGGGTCTTTTTCTACTATGAAATCTTCCTGGTCCACACCGCCGAAAGCAATAGCGTACCCGGCCATCATGCCGTATTTTGGTAATTCCCCTAATTTTTGCTGTTTGGCAATAGCGCCATTGTCGGGGTTCAGTTGTATGCGGTACAACTCGGGTGTACGGCTATTCAGTTGCTGTAGGAATATTACCGGCTGGCCTGCTATTTCGTAAATACCCTCGATGGTGGAGTTTTTCATGTTTTTAGGGTCCCAAAGGCTGCTGCTCAGTACCTTTTTGGCACCCACCTTTCTATCGGGTTTGTATACGGTTATTTCAATGCCCTTCTCATTGTTGAAATTGAAGAAAAAAGTATTGCCGTTGGTCAGTTGCATTATTTTGTACCATCCCTTTTCAGGTTCTTCAAAAGGGGCGCTGTATTCAATGTTTTTTACCTGGGAAAACGAAAGTTGCACGCACAATACTGCGGCGAGGGTTAATACAAGGTTTCTCATTATGTGTATAAAATTTGCCTGCAAGTATAAATAATGAACGGCAAACTTTATAGTGTTTGAAATATAGGACAACTCATATTCATTCATTTAATACCTTTATCCAACAGATGTGAAAAGATATATTGTAAATAAGCATAACCTGCTACTCGCTTCGATTCTTACTTATGAATTACTGGATGCGGGTTGGGATAACTATTCTCCTAGAATACCTTTATGTTGGACAACTTACTTACTCGAATCTAACTACACTATTGTATTCACGCATTTTTATGTTGGTTTTTCTCTAGCATATCTCACGTACTTTTTTGTCTGGAGCAGAATTTTACTTTTTGATAAAATTCAAAGGATTCATATTCTAGTTACTCTTTCACTTATTGGAATAATAACATTTAATGTCTTTGTGACAAATTGCAGAGATTGGTATGAAGCATTTGATGTACAAATCAATACGATGCTGGTTTTTGCACTATTTCAGTATGGCTGGACAATATTTAGTTTAATTATATTTGTCAGACAAAAACTCATACGATAATTTCCATCATTTAATACCTTTGCGCCGTCATTACCGCCGGGATAATATGGGTGGCTGGTTTGCACCTCTGTGTCTTAGCGGTTAAATCATAAATCATAATTCATAAATAAGATATGGAATTTCGTATTGAGAAAGACACAATGGGTGAAGTGAAGGTGCCCGTTGCTGCCTACTATGGCGCGCAGACACAGCGTTCTATCGACAATTTTAAAATTGCGCAGGACATCAACAAAATGCCCAAAGAAATCATCAAGGCATTTGCTTACCTGAAAAAAGCAGCCGCGCTCACCAATACAGACCTAGGTGTACTGCCCGCTGAAAAATCGAAACTGATAGGCCAGGTGTGCGACGAGATACTGGAAGGCAAACTGGACAACGAGTTTCCGCTGGTGGTATGGCAGACGGGTTCGGGTACGCAGAGCAACATGAACTGCAACGAGGTAATCGCTTACCGCGCGCACGTGGTAAACGGCGGCCAGCTCACCGATAAAGAAAAGTTTGTACACCCTAACGATGATGTGAACAAATCGCAGTCGTCTAACGATACATTCCCTACGGCTATGCACATAGCTGCGTATAAGATACTGGTGGAGACCACCATCCCGGGCATTAAAAAACTGCGCGATACACTGGCTGCCAAGAGCAAAGAGTATATGCACATCGTAAAGATTGGCCGTACGCACTTTATGGATGCTACGCCGCTGACACTGGGGCAGGAAATAAGCGGGTATGTTTCTCAACTGGACCACGGACTGAAAGCCATCAACAACACGCTGGCGCACCTTAGCGAACTGGCATTAGGCGGTACTGCTGTAGGCACGGGTATCAATACACCCGAAGGGTATGCTGAAAAAGTAGCTGCTAAAATAGCTGAACTGACGGGCCTGCCTTTTGTAACAGCGGAGAATAAATTTGAAAGCCTGGCTGCACATGATGCGATAGTAGAAGCACACGGCGCATTGAAAACAGTAGCCGTAAGCCTGATGAAGATAGCCAACGATATCCGTATGCTAAGCTCAGGCCCGCGCTGCGGAATAGGGGAGATATCCATTCCTGATAACGAGCCGGGTTCTTCTATCATGCCGGGTAAAGTAAACCCAACACAGTGCGAAGCGCTGACGATGATAGCCGCGCAGGTATTGGGCAACGATGTGGCGATAAGCGTAGGTGGTTCCAACGGCCATTTCGAGCTGAACGTGTTCAAGCCGATGATGATATACAACTTCCTGCATAGCGCGAGGCTGATAGGTGATGGTTGTGTGTCGTTCAATGACAAATGCGCCGTAGGTATAGAGCCGATACAGGAGAATATAGATGCCCACCTGCACAATTCGCTGATGCTGGTAACATCGCTGAATACTAAAATAGGCTACTACAAAGCGGCAGAGATAGCACAGACAGCCCACAAGCAAGGCAAGACGCTGAAACAAACAGCTATTGACCTGGGTTATGTTACTTCAGAGCAGTTTGACGAATGGGTGAACCCCGCGGATATGGTGGGGAAGATTTAACCCCAATCCGCCTGAGGCGGACTAAGTATATTTAAAGGCTATCGCGAAAGCGGTAGCCTTTTGTTTTTGATGTATGCGACAGGGTAGAAATGGAGGATGCAGAACGCTAATAGAAACCATCCTGAGATAATCATAGTTTCATTAGGGATTTCCTTTTGAATTGGATATTCTCCATCCATGTAGCTAACCGTACTTCTTAAACTTGGTAAAAAGGATAATAGCATAATTGATGTGGCAATAAAAAATCCTATTAATGGTATATACGGCCTTTTTATCCACCATGAATTTATACTGTTTACAAATCGTATTGGTAATCCAATAATAGTACATACTAGGATTGTAATGATTGATAATAACAGGCCTATTAATGGTTGAAGAATAAATCCTATAAAGCTTGGGAATCCGCCGTTGTAATCTAATAGTGCCAATACTATATATAGAGGAAGCAAAATGGCACAGGTTGCAATTGATTGCAATAGGTATGATAGTATTTTGTTGCCGTTCACGGATTAAAAATAAGGAAATAATATAAGGCCACTACATTACTGCAGCAGCCTTATAAGTTATAACAGTGGTGGGGTGCTTACCAAATATTCAACCCAAACTTATCCGCATTATCAGTAGCCTGCTGGTAGCCTGCATCGTGGTGGCGGAGTATGCCCATAGCCGGGTCGTTGTGGAGTACGCGTTTCAGGCGCTCGTCGGCGTCGGCAGTACCGTCTGCCACTATTACCATACCTGCGTGCAACGAATAGCCCATACCCACACCACCACCATGGTGGAAGGATACCCAACTGGCACCGCCTGCTGTGTTAATCAATGCGTTCAGTATCGGCCAGTCGGCTACGGCATCGCTACCGTCTTTCATGGCTTCTGTTTCGCGGTTGGGCGATGCTACGGAACCACAATCCAGGTGGTCGCGGCCGATAACGATAGGCGCTTTCACTTTCCCTGTGCGTACCAGTTCGTTAAACAATAATCCCGCTTTTTCCCTTTCGCCCATACCCAGCCAGCATATACGCGCGGGCAATCCCTGGAAGGCAATTTTTTCTCTCGCCATATCTAACCAGCGCAGCAGCCCCTTATTTTCGGGGAAGAGTTCTTTCAATGCCTGGTCGGTTGTATATATATCTTCGGGGTCGCCGCTCAGTGCTACCCAGCGGAAAGGCCCTTTGCCATCGCAGAACAGCGGACGGATATATGCGGGTACAAAGCCGGGGAAGTCAAAAGCATTTTCCACCCCACGTTTGTCCTTAGCTTGTCCGCGCAGGTTATTACCATAGTCAAACGTTACCGCACCACGTTTTTGCAGCTCCAGCATCTGGCGTACATGTTTCGCCATAGTGTCTAATGAGCGGCGGATGTATTCCTGCGGGTTGGTCTCGCGCAGGGCATTGGCTTCTGCCACGCTCAGTCCTTCGGGGAAGTAACCTATCAGTTCATCATGCGCCGATGTCTGGTCGGTGAGTGTGTCGGGCGTGATGTTCCTGTCTATCAGCCTTTGTAGCAGGTCAACAGCGTTGCAGCATACGCCTATGGATATAGCTTCTTTATTTTCTTTCGCCTGCAGCGCCCAGTCAATAGCCTCATCTATATCGTGTGAGTATTTATCTAAATAGCGTGTTTCAATACGTTTCTGTATGCGCCATTCTTCCATTTCCGCAGCCAGGCATACACCCTCGTTCATGGTGATGGCCAGCGGCTGAGCACCACCCATTCCACCCAGGCCTGCTGTTACGTTCAGCGTACCTTTCAGCGTGCCGCCATAGTGCATATTAGCCAGCGACAGGTATGTTTCATAAGTACCCTGTACTATACCTTGCGAGCCGATATATATCCAGCTGCCGGCAGTCATTTGCCCGTACATCATCAGCCCCTTGGCTTCCAGTTCGCGGAAGTGTTCCCAGGTAGCCCAGCGGCCTACGAGGTTACTATTAGCTATCAGAACGCGCGGTGCGTTTTTGTGTGAGCGCAGTACACCCACGGGCTTGCCGCTCTGCACCATCAGGGTTTCGTCTTCCTCCAAGTTGCGCAGGCATTCCAGTATCTTATCAAAACTCTCCCAGTTGCGGGCGGCTTTACCAATACCTCCATATACCACCAGGTCTTCAGGGCGTTCCGCTACTTCGGGGTCCAGGTTGTTCTGTATCATGCGGTAAGCAGCTTCGCTTATCCAGTTCTTGCAATTCAGTTGGTTGCCTGTGGGCGATTTGATAATTCTGTGCCGTGTTGTATTGCTCATTGATTATTTTTTTACCGCTGAGACACAGAGACGCAAAGTCATAAAATGCTGCCTCCGCGTCTTAGCGCCTCTGCGGTTATATTTCTTATGCTAACTTAGATACCTCTTTCTCTAAAGTGGCTTTCCATTCCTCCTCACTCAAGTCCTCTTTCATAAACACCGTTCCCGTCACCTGCTCGTACAGTTCTATATACCTGTCCGAAATCATCTTCACCACTTCATCGGTCATTTCGGGTACGGTTTGTCCCTCCTTGCCCTGGAAACCGTTTTCCATCAGCCACTCGCGTACAAATTCCTTGCTCAGTTGTTTTTGTGGTAATCCCTTTTCCTGGCGCTCGTCGTATTCATTGGCATAAAAATAACGGCTGCTGTCGGGGGTGTGTATTTCATCTATCAGGTAGATGGTATCGCCTATTTTGCCAAACTCGTATTTGGTGTCCACCAGTATCAATCCGCGTTCGCGGGCCATCTGCCTGCCACGCTCAAACAATGCCTGCGTGATGCGTTCCAGCTCTTCATAATCCTCTTTGCCCACTAAGCCGCGCTCTATTATTTCTTCTTTAGATATATCCTCGTCGTGCCCTTCGTGCGCCTTGGTAGATGGGGTAATGATGGGTTGCGTGAAGAAATCATTTTCCTTCATGCCCTCGGGCAGGGGCACACCGCACAGCTCGCGCTGGCCGCTTTTGTAAGTGCGCCAGGCATGGCCTGCCAGGTTGCCGCGTATCACCATCTCTACGGGAAAGGTCTCGCACTTATGCCCGATGGTCACGTTGGGCAGGGGAGCGCTGATTTTCCAGTTAGGCACTATATCCCTTGTCGCATCCAGGAAACGGGCGGCGATGGTGTTCAGCACTTGCCCTTTGTAAGGAATGGGGCGGGGTAGTACCACGTCGAAGGCTGATATTCGGTCGCTCACTACCATTACAAGGTATTTATCGGCTATAGTATATACATCGCGTACTTTTCCTTTATAGAAAGCCGTCTGGTTGGGGAGTTGCAGCATAGATATGCGTTAAAATATGATTTATATAAGACGGCAAAATTAGTAATAAAAACTCACCTCAAGCTTGCCTGAAGGAATCTTCTGAATGTGTTTTTGTTTCCGGCACCTGCTATCCTTTGTACTCGCGTAAATTTCCCTTTTAATAAACTTAATGATTACCTAAGTTTGCACCCTCATTCCAATTTCAGTCATGCAGTCAGCAGTAAAATTATTCTCGGGTACAGGTTCGGAGTACCTGGCGGAAAAGATAGCCAAAGCCTTTGGCAAAAAGCTGGGCCAGATGCAGGTCAACAGGTTCAGCGATGGCGAGTTCCAGCCCATTTTCCAGGAGTCTATCCGTGGCGATTATGTGTTCCTGGTGCAATCTACCTTCGCCCCGTCTGACAACCTGCTGGAACTGCTGATGATGATTGATGCCGCCAAGCGCGCCTCTGCGGGTTATATTACAGCGGTTATACCTTATTTCGGCTTCGCCAGGCAAGACCGTAAAGACAAGCCCCGTGTGTCTATCGCGTCCAAGCTGATAGCCAACCTGCTGACTACCGCGGGTGCCAACCGTATCATTACTATGGATCTGCACGCACCGCAGATACAGGGTTTTTTCGATATACCGGTGGACCACTTAGACAGTTCAGCTATTTTCATACCATATATTGAACAACTTAATATAGAAAACCTTATCTTTGCGGCCCCCGACGTAGGAAGTACCAACCGTGTGCGCGAAGTGGCCAAGTATTTTGGCATTGATATGGTGATATGTGATAAGGAGCGCAAGCGTGCCAACGAGGTAGCCGGTATGACTGTGATAGGTGATGTATCAGGCAAAAACGTAATATTGATTGACGATATATGCGATACTGCCGGCACCTTGAGCAAAGCGGCTTCGGTACTGAAAGATAAGGGGGCTTTATCGGTACGTGCGTTCTGCACCCACCCTGTATTGAGTGGTAAGGCGTATGAAAATATCGAAAACAGCCAATTGGAAGAACTGGTGGTGTGCGATACTATACCGCTGAAGAAGGAAAGTGCTAAAATAAAAGTGTTGACGACATCAGAACTGTTTGGGGTAGCTATCCGCAATGCTTTTGAGAACAAGTCCATCAACTCGTTATTTATACATAGCAAATTGAAAGGTTAAGCAATTAACCGCAACATATTTTAAAGACTGTTTAAACAACAAAACCCGGCCCGACCAGTATTGGCGGCCTTGACAAAAACTAACAATTAAAAAAAACGTTTCAACGTCCGGATGTTTGCCGGGTATGCGCACGGTGTTGAAAGGGTTACAAAAGTTAAGTAATGAAAACTATTAAAGTACAAGGAGAACTCAGGAGCGAGCACGGCAAATCTGCTACACGCCGCCTTCGTTCTGAAGGAAAAATCCCCGCAGTTATTTACGGCGGCGAAGACACTATCCACATCACTGTAGCGCCCCTGGCAGTACGTGGCCTGGTGTATTCACCCGAATTCCAAGTGGTGGAAATTGATGTAAACGGTAAAACACACCGTTGCATCATGAAAGACATGCAGTTTGATGTGGTGACTGATGACCTGTCGCACATCGACTTCCTGGAACTGGTAGAAAGCAAGAAAGTGACAGCTGAGCTGCCGCTGAATTTTGTTGGCCAGCCGCAAGGTGTTAAAGATGGCGGACGCCTGGTGTTGAAACTGAAGAGTGTAAAAGTGCGTACTTATCCTAAGTACCTGCGCGAGCACCTGGAGGTAAACATAGATAACCTGCAACTGAACGGTAACGTACGGGTACAGGATATAGTTGCAGAAAACATGGAAGTAATGAACCCGCCGCGTATTCCTATCGCGTCTGTAGTAATGACCCGTGCGCTGAAACAGGCTGAAGCTGACGCAGTTCCTGAAAAGAAAAAGTAATCAACTGATTATGTATACGAGAAACGCCCCGTGTGATACGGGGCGTTTTTGTATCAGTTATCATGCGTGTAGCTATACGTATATACAAATACAAAGGGGACTATAAGATAACCACGGTGCAAAATAGCGGGTATGCTACTTTCCCCGGTTAATCTATGCAAGTGCATATACAGCAGAAGGATTTACAGTTTCCTTCGCAATATGTGATAGATGGTTGTCCATTTCCTTTTCGTCTTCCATTACTTCATGCAGTATTTTTGCGATATCGCCACTTCCCAATGTTTCAGCATATGATGCAGCGGAGCCGTAATTAACAATATTGAAATGTGTGATTTGCTGAATGGCCGCAATCAGCGATACATCTGCAACTTGCATTTCTGCCGCCCTACTTACTGCAAACTGGCAATTATCTATTAATTTTTCGGTTAGTTCGCAATAATCTTCTCTTTGACTGATATTCAGCTTGTCCAAACACGTGTTCAGGCGTTCAATACTTCTTTCCTTCGTTCCACGGTAATCGGTTATGCTGCTTTTCAAAAGCGATGTGCCCGCTTTTCCTGTGAGCCAGGGTAAGCTGGACATTTGCTCGCGTTCTGATGCCAGGGCCCTCCTGATTGAGTCAACCAATAATTCAGGCAGATTTTTGATGTGTTTCATAATTTGATGTTTTGTGCATTCGAATTATGAGCAAAATATTGACTTGCCCTCCCGAGCCCAATGACCGTGGTTAGTCCTTTACCTGATTTTCGTCGTTCAACACATTGATTAAATCCCATCTGTATTGTTTACGAGTGTTCCCGGAGCTGTTATAAAAATTGTAATATAATTTTTATTTATTGGCGATAATGTGTATATTTGCTATTGTATAAATTGCTGTATTCGTTGTGGGGTGGGGAATACGGCTATTGAAGCTCTTTGAAGTTAATAGTCGTTCGGAAAATATGCCTGTTATTTTTCCCCCCTCCAATGTGGCAACATTCCGGAACATGTTGTTGAATTGTTAAGTACCGGCAGAATGCTGTTTTGCTTAACAATACTTAACAATTGTTGTTCAATATGTTGACTATCATAATGTTACAACGGCGCAATATTGCCTTTAGTTAAACACTGTTTTACCTGGAATGCTATTCCCGGCCTGTTTTTGTTAACCAATTCAGCTACTTTTGCCGCATGTCATACCGTATAGGACAAGGAATTGATTTTCACAGGATGGAAGATGGCCGCGAGCTATGGCTGGGCGGTATATTGGTACCCCATACCAAAGGTGCTGTTGGCTACAGCGATGCTGATGTACTTTTGCACGCCATCTGCGATGCCATGCTGGGCGCACTTGCCCTGGGCGATATAGGGGTGCATTTTCCCGATACCGACCCGCAATACAAAGGGGCCGACAGCAAACTGCTGCTGGCGCACTGTTGCAAGCTGATAACAGAAAAAGGTTATAGCATAGTGAATGTGGACAGCACGCTGCTACTGCAGGCACCCAAAATAAAGCCCTTTGTTCCCCGGATGCAGGAAACTATAGCGGGTATATTAGGGTTGACAGTTGACGATGTCTCCATCAAGGCCACCACTACCGAGCACCTGAGCTTTATAGGCAGGGAAGAAGGAGTAGTAGCAACGGCGAATGTGTTGTTGCATAAAGCCTAAGCATTAACAATATTCACCGATTTTCGGCGTACCTTTGCACACTTTAATTATAGCATGCAAAACATTAGGAATTTCTGTATTATAGCGCATATTGACCACGGTAAAAGTACCCTGGCAGACAGGCTGCTGGAGTTTACCCACACTATATCCGACCGCGATATGCAGGCACAGGTGCTGGATGATATGGACCTGGAGCGTGAGAAGGGTATCACTATAAAGAGCCACGCTATACAGATGGACTATGAATATAAGGGTGAACAATACACCCTGAACCTGATAGACACCCCCGGCCACGTAGACTTCTCTTACGAAGTGTCGCGCGCGCTGGCTGCATGCGAAGGTGCGCTGCTGCTGGTAGATGCATCGCAGGGTATACAGGCGCAAACCATATCTAACCTGTACCTGGCGCTCGAAAACGACCTGGAAATCATCCCAGTTATCAACAAGATTGATATGGATGGCGCTATGATAGAAGTAGTGACCGACCAGATAGTAGACCTGATAGGCTGCAAACCGGAGGAAATCATCCATGCCAGCGGAAAATCAGGTATAGGGATAGAGGAGATACTGGCAGCCGTTATAGAAAGAATTCCCGCCCCCAAAGGCAACCCTGACGCACCGTTGCAGGCGCTGATATTTGATAGTGTGTTCAACTCATTCAGGGGTGTGATCGCTTACTATCGTATTATCAACGGCAGCATACATAAGGGCGAGAAAATTAAATTCTACCATGCCGATGAGGAGTATTTTGCTGACGAAGTAGGTATCCTGAAACTGGGGCTTTCACCCAAGAAAGAAGTAAAGACAGGCGATGTAGGGTATGTGATAACAGGTATCAAAAACGCCAAAGAGATAAAAGTAGGGGATACCATTACCACGGTGGCCAATCCGCATATAGAAGCTGTGAAAGGCTTCGAGGAAGTAAAGCCGATGGTATTTGCCGGTATATTCCCGGTAGTAACAGAAGACTTTGAAGAGCTGCGCGACTGCATGGAAAAACTGCAGTTGAACGATGCCTCTCTGACTTTTGAGCCGGAAACATCTCAGGCGCTGGGCTTTGGTTTCCGTTGCGGATTCCTGGGCATGCTGCACATGGAAATCATACAGGAAAGGTTGGAACGCGAGTTCAACCAAACCGTGATTACCACCGTACCCAACGTAAGCTTCAAAGCCTACCTGACCCGCGAAAAGGACAAAGCCATTACGGTGAACAATCCCACGGAAATGCCCGACCCCAGCAGGCTGGACAGGATAGAAGAGCCTTTTATCCGCGCGCAAATCATTACACTGCCTGATTATATCGGTAATATTATGAGCCTGTGCCTGGGCAAGCGTGGCCTGCTTATCAACCAGCACTACCTTACCCCTACGCGGGTAGAACTGATATTTGAACTGCCGCTGACGGAGATTGTATTCGACTTTTACGACAAGCTGAAATCATCTACCCGTGGTTACGCTTCATTCGATTATCAGCCAATTGACTACCGTGAGAGTGATATCGTAAAGATGGACATACTGCTGAACGGTGATAAAGTGGATGCCCTGAGCGCATTGATACACCGCAGCCGTACCCAGGATTTTGGACGTAAACTCTGCGCCAAACTGAAAGAGTTGCTGCCCCGCCAGCAGTTTATGATAGCTATTCAAGCAGCGGTAGGCGCCAAAGTGGTGGCACGCGAAACTATATCGGCTATGCGCAAAGACGTTACTGCCAAGTGTTATGGTGGCGACATCAGCCGTAAGCGTAAGCTACTGGAAAAACAGAAAGAAGGTAAGAAACGTATGCGCCAGATAGGTAACGTGGATATACCGCAGGAAGCCTTCCTGGCCGTGCTGAAACTGGACGATTAATACTTTGAAATATGAAGCAACTCATATTCATAGCAGCCATATTAATATTCGCATCGTGCGGTAATGCAACCGTAAGCAATAGGCAAGATAACATAGCTGCCGATACGACATTGACCGGGCAGCAACGGGACAGCCTGGAAAAAGCAAGGGAAGAAGAGGAGATGTCGGAGCATGTAATAGAAGGTGCTTTCGACGCGCTGAACAGGTAAAGCATAAACCCGGCACAGACCAGTTCATCCATGCCGGGTTTATTATATATCGATTATAAGTTGCAATTACGTGTTACCCATCCATTGTCTCTCTCGAAATTCTCACAATTTTCTATAGCGTCAACTCTCGTCTGGTCGTCCAGGTCGTACGTCTGGGTGCTAGTGTTACCCAGCGCATCAGTCGACTGACAAGAACAGGTATAATCTCGCTCACAAGACATCAGGAATAGCGATGATATAAGAGCCAGCGTGGTAATCATTCCAATCTTTTTCATAAATAAATATTTTTTGTTAGCTAATAACAACATATGAACAACGTATAAAGTTCACCAGGACTTGCGCCGGACTGCTGCTGCCCCCAAAAGCTGACTTCTTTACAAATTACAATTACGTGTTACCCATGCATTATCGGCCTCAAAGTTTTCACATGCGTCAACAGCGTCTACCCGGGTCTGGTTGTCCAGCGGGTACGTCTGTGTACTCGAAACCCCTAAGGCATTTGTAGATTGACAGGTACAGGTAAAATCCTTCTTGCAGGATGTTGCCAGCACAGGCATTAATAATGCTAATGCAGCAATCATCATTCCATTCCTTTTCATAATTCAATGTTTTTGTTGAATGTAAAACGCAGGAAGGGTGTTAAAGGTTCACCAAAAAATGCAAATAAAGCATCTGAATAAGCGCAGCAGGTAAGTGAATATCATGATGAAATCGAGGCAGGGAAGGTCAGATTAATGTTCATTTTTTAACAATCGTTTCCGTACAAACACCTCGCTCCACGCTTTTCCCTTTTCAGTACGCTCTGCCAACACAAGGGAAGTATTTTGTTTAAGGAGTGGCCACCTGCTCTTAAGCCAGACAATCATAGGTATAGGTCATAGGTTAGGGTGAGGGTATAAATATAAAAAAGCACCTTCAGGAAAGTGCTTTTTTATATAAATATTTGAAAGAAAACTAATCCCTTCTGCCACCGAATAAGCGCAGCAGGTAAATGAATATCATTATGAAATCGAGATACAATGATAATGCGCCGAATACAGCTGCTTTCTTGGCGCTCACCGCAGGGACACCTTCCTGTTCAATACCCATGCCTATATGTTTCAGTTTTTGCACATCGTAGGCGGTAAGGCCGGTAAATACTGCTACGCCAATGATGCTGATAATATAATCCATGCGCTCGCTGCCCAGGAACCAGTTGATAACCGTAGCGATGATAATGCCTATCACGCCCATCATCATCAACCTGCCGAATTTGGTCAGGTCCTGGTTGGTAGTATAACCCAGCACCGCCATGATGCCGAACATAGCTGCCGCAGCCGCAAAGCAGCCTATCACCGAACCTGCTGTATAGGTATGTAAAATAAAACTGAATGATATGCCATTTACCGCTGCGTACAGCAGGAACAGGCCCGTCATTGCAGGCGCCGATAATTTGTTAAAGCCAAAAGACATGAGCATAACAAAACCTAATGGCGCCAGCATCACTATCCAGCCAAATATGCTTAGCCCTGTTTCACTCACCAGGTAACTCATTAAGTACATGTTGTTGGCAAAAACATAAGCCATCACTGCGGAAATAGCCAAGGCTGTAAACATCCAGATAAAGACATTGGCCATGAATGTTTTGGACAGTGAGCCGGTCTTTTGTTCACTGCTCAATACCGTGTAGTCGCTATAAGGTTTGCTTTGATCGTCCATTGTGGTTCTTTTTATGTGTTGCTAATTTATGCAAAGTTATGATACCGGCTGTTAATCTTTGCATAATACTGTGCATGAAGGCCCGGCCATTTATTGCATTTTTACTATATTAGTTTGCTTTGGCTATTCCCCCTTTTGTATATCCGAAAAACACGTATTGAATAATGACCAGGTTGATTTGCTTATTACAGGTGCTTTTTGCTGTTGCTGCCACCGGGCAGGACAAAACAGAAGTGCCTGAAACCATAACCCTAAATTCCTATCACCTGCCTGAAAATGTACAGTCGGTTTATACAATTATGTACGCTATACAACTACAGGAAAGGGTGATGCCGGATTCAACCGTATTTACTGATACGTTACTCACTAAAAGCAAAGAAGCAAACTATCGTTTTAATGAACAAGGCTACTTACTTAGCTTACAGTCAGACTCCTTTGATGAAAAGGGCAAAACTATTGTCAGTACGGAAACGAGGTACAATTACGGTAAAAAAGGAAGATTGGAAAGTGTAGCACACGTCAATGACGGCAAGATGACTGACTCGGTGTTCTTCGGCTACAATCGCAACGGCCAGGTAGATGAACAGCTATACTTTGACAAAAAAGGGAGAAAAGAGGGTAGGGTGCAATACTTTTATCGGAATGGCAGGGTATTTAACATCAAACAACGCGATGATGATGAAATGTTAGTGCGTTTTATCCGTTTTGAATATGACGTGGCAGGTAACCCGGCAGAGAAGGAAATCAAAGGGAATACCCTACAATATGAGGCGAGTATTAAGTACAGTTACGACACATTAGATAACGGTTATGTGCAAGCTAATGAGTACGACTATGTAGGGGCGTATAGGATAATGGGTATGCGGGGAAAGGTTTATGATAAAGCCGGCAGATTAGTGGAATCATCAGTGGCCGACTCCAACAAAAGGATAACCGAATCCCGCACTATAGATTATAACGAAAGAGGGCTGCCCGTATCAGAGCTTATTTTTACCCGGTATAAATACGACTATACCTACTCATATACATATGATGAAAATGGCAACTGGAAAACCAGGCGGAAATATGAACAGGGCATCCCTGTAAGCAGGACCCACAGAGTGTTGGAATACTATAAAGATACCGCGGCAAAAGCTGATTGATATAACTTTAACACCGTAACGATACGATGTAGGTACGATAATCGTTATTTTCACAATACTGGAGAAGGATGAGGATTATATTCGCTGTTTTATTATGGTGCTTAGCTGATACGTTTTGTGTAAACGCACAGGATGTAATTAATATTCATTTAGCAAATGATAAGGCAGCTTACACACCGATAAATTTCCACGTAACGGATGTGGTAGATAAAAGGGCGTTTACCGGCTCAATAGGCAAGGTGAGTGAGGGGAATGTTTTAGTGCCGGGCGGATTAACAGAGAGTATCCGGACCTATACAGGCATAACACCCGCTCAAAATTCTTTACCTGTCAGTATGCACATTACACGGTTGGAAGTGAAGGAAAAAGCTGTGGGCAGCAAACGGCAATTCGAACTGTCGTTAGGTATTGCCTATTATGCCGGTAAGGCGAAACTGGTAGAATATAATGGCAATGCTTTTGCCCAGTCGGCCACTACCGCAGCACCTTATATAGAGAAACTGATAAAAGAGAATATATCGGGTAACCTGGAGGATTTTGATAAATGGGTAGGTAAAAATAGAAACACCATCAGTGTAGAACCTACCGTAACAGTAAATGTATCCTTATCGAGGGTGACAGATAACAAAAACCATATTGCGTATACTAAAAGCCGTAAATTGTTTATCACAGACTTTGAAGGGGAACCTGACGAGTCAAGTATAGGTGCTGCTGCCACCCTTAGCGGTATAGGTATGAAAATGCAGGCATCTACCCTGCGAAATAATACTAAAGTAGATGTGATGTTGACGGTTTATTTCGACAGGTCGCGCTCGTGGATGAAAGGCCATGGCAAAAACGTCACCACACTACAGCATGAACAGTTGCATTTTGACATCACGGCTATTAAAGCATGTATGCTGAAACAGCAGATAGAACAAGCTACTTTCTCGCCGGACAACTACAAGCAGGAATTAAAAGAAATGCTGGACAAGGTACAGGCAGAAACAGGGAATATGCAAAACGAATATGACCGGGAAACAGAGCATGGCACCATTATAGACGAGCAGGAAAAATGGAGTAAACGGATAGGCGAACTGTTGCAAAAACAGGCATGTTACTAAAAACAGCCTTATCTACAAATCCCTCAGCATCCATGTTTTGCAGGCAAAGTGGCCGGTATTGCCCATGGGTGCCTCCAGGTAACGGAATCCACTACGCTCATACAGCGCAATAGCTTTATGCATGTCAGCAAAAGTTTCCAGGTAGCATTGTTTAAAGCCCATTTCTTTTGCTTTGTCCAGGCAGGCATTCATTAATAGCTGGCCTGTACCTTTTCCCCTGGCATTCCTGTGCAGGAACATCCTTTGCAGTTCACATACCTCCATATTCACATCGTCCAACGGCGCTATCCCGGAACCGCCTAATACTTCGCCATCTTCTACGGCCACGAAGTATATTTTATGTGGTACGGTAAAATGGCTGTGCATATCGTCAAGGTAGGGGTCTACATATACTGTCCCACGCAGGTCTATGTCAAATTCTTCCAGGCTCCTCCTGATAATATCAGCCATAGCCTTATTGTGGCCGGGCATGATTTCCGCTATCTGTACCAATTCCGTTTGTTTGAAAGGGCGCAATATACGGCAATCCAGGAGATTGTACTATTGATGCAATCCTCAATATTTGGTTAATAATGTTATGAAGCACAATGAAATAGCGTCGTTTTTAATTAGGTTTGTCCAAATTTTCCGCAGCATTGATAAAAAAGCTGGACATATTAATTATTAAGAGCTTTATCGGGCCGTTTATCGTCACGTTTTTTGTTACGCTATTCGTGCTGGTTATGCAGTTTTTCTGGCTGTATATGGATGAGCTGTTAGGTAAAGGGTTAGGTGCCTGGATGATCCTGCAGCTGTTGTTTTATATGTCTACTACCCTGGTGCCGTTAGCCTTGCCCCTGGGCATTGTACTGGCATCAATCATGACATTTGGTAATCTTGGGGAGAGTTTTGAACTGGTAGCCATTAAATCGGCGGGTATATCATTACTGCGATTTATGCGCCCCCTGTTGTTCTTTATTATAGGTATCAGTGCGCTGGCTTTTGTGTTCAACAACAACGTAATTCCCTATGCAAACCTCAAGGCATTGTCGCTATTGTACGACCTGCGCAACTCCAAGCCAGCATTTAACCTTAAAGCAGGGCAATTTAATAAGGATATTGAAAACTACTCAATAAGGGTAGGAGAAAAGGATAATGACGGCAGTACTATACGAAATGTGATAATTTACGACCATACCAGTGGTATGGGTAATGATAAGGTGACCGTTGCCCGGCAAGGGGAAATGATATCTACACCCGACAAATCATATATGATTTTCAGGCTGAAAGATGGTTGGCGTTATGAAGAGTACACCAACAAAGATGGCTCTGAAAAGAATGAACAGGTAAGAATGTATTTTAAACAATGGGACAAGGTTTTTGATTTGTCTTCCTTCAAGCTACAGAGAACTAACCAGGATTTGTTTAAAAATGCGTACCAGATGATGAACGTAAAACAGCTGACGCATGAGATAGATAGCCAGGAAAGCTACAGGAATAAAGTGCCTGATAAGATTTACAATTATATTTCTCCATATGTATCTATGGCTTCGCCGGACAGTACCAATAAACTCCCGGGGAACATTAATAGCTTAAACATCAAGCCCGTACCTTACGATTCTTCTTTTTTATCTGTTGTACGCGACTCGTTAAAAATGCGTGTGTTGCAACTGGCGTCCAGCCAGGCGCGCAGCAGCAAAAATCTTGTAGAAGTTACAGTATCCGACCTGATATTGAGGCAAATGAATTATGCGACCTATAAAATTGAGTGGCATCGCAAATTCACGCTCTCCTTTGCCTGTGTACTCCTGTTCCTGATAGGGGCGCCGCTGGGCGCAATCATTAGAAAAGGCGGACTCGGTATGCCCCTTGTTGTGGCGATAGCATTTTTCGTAGTATTCCATATCATGTCTATAACCGGGGAAAAGCTGGCCCGGACTGAGGCGGTGGAAACATGGATGGGTATGTGGCTGGCCACGGCTATGCTGCTGCCTATTGCTTTTATATTGATACACCAGGCGCGGAATGACTCGCAGCTCTTCTCTAAAGAATGGTATATGCGCATGTGGAACCGAATAATCGGTGTGTTTAAAAAAAGCTGATGTGCAAAAAAAATATACCACATACAATCCTTATTTTCTGATACCCTTTGGTATATGGCTGGTGGCGGGCGGGATATTATTATCTGTTAAGGGGGATGAGGCCATCTTCAGGTTTGTCAACCTGCACCATACACCCTTCCTGGATGTATTGATGTACAGGAGCACAATGCTGGGTGAGGGTATTGTAATAGCCCTAGTGTTGCTGATACTATTGGGTAAGAAGAGCCTGCGGAATTGGTGGTATTTCACCGCAGCATTGTTGAGCAGTGTGTTACCTTCAATAATTACCCAGGTAGTAAAAAGGAGTATTGACGCTCCCCGGCCACTGAAATTCTTCGGTGATGCGGGCTGGGTGCATGTACTACCTCATTGGCCCAGGCATATGGAACATAGTTTCCCGTCGGGCCATACCTGTGGAGCATTTGCCTTTTTTACTTTCCTGGCTATATTACTGCCCGCCCGTTACAGGGCCTGGGGGCTGGGCTTATTCCTGCTGGCACTGCTGGTGGCGTATTCGCGTATATATCTTGCAGTTCATTTCCTGGCAGATGTGTATGTGGGTAGCATATTAGGTACTGGTTTTACCATCATCGTTGTAGCACTGATGAATAAGTACCAGTGGGCATTTTTTAAAAAGTAGTAGTAATATTGCTCATGTCTTCTACATTATCCAGGTATTTTGTAATAGCTGTTGCAGCTTCATTGCTGTTTTTCCCTTTCCTGGGGCAGGTACACCTGTTCGATTGGGATGAGATTAACTTTGCGGAATGTGCAAGGGAAATGATAGTGACCGATAATTATCTGCAGGTGCAGATAGATTACCGTCCTTTCTGGGAAAAGCCTCCCGTGTTTATCTGGCTGCAGGTATTGGCTATGAAAGCTTTTGGTGTCAATGAATATGCCGCCCGTTTTCCCAATGCAGTTATTGGCGTAGTTACCCTGCTGGTATTGTATTATGCGGGAAAAAGGGTAGTGAACGAAAAGATGGGGATGTGGTGGGCTGCCGTATATGCAGCATCATGGCTGCCGCATTTTTATTTCAAATCCGGCATTATTGACCCGACCTTCAATTTGTTCATTTTCCTGGCTTTTTTCCAGGTACACCTGTTGAAATACGGACGGAGAAAATGGCTCCACGCTATACTATCCGGCATATTCCTGGGCATTGCCGTACTTACCAAGGGGCCCGCTGCTATACTCATCGCCCTATTGGCGTTTATGGTTTACATGGTTATCAACAAAGGCTTTGGCGGTATAAAATGGCTGCACTTGCCGGTAATAGTTGGGGCTGCATTCCTGACAACGAGCATATGGTTTGGGCTGGAGGTACTGAATAACGGCTGGTGGATGGTGAATGAATTTGTCACCTACCAAATAAGGTTATTCAGTACGGAAGATGCCGGGCATGGCGGGCCGTTTTTTTACCATTTCATTATACTGCTGATAGGATGTTTCCCGGCATCAGTATTCCTGTTTCACAAATCGCGGGCAAAGGAAGAAACCGAGGTACGTGATTTTAAACGTTGGATGTGGGTAATGTTTTGGGTAGTACTCTTGTTGTTTTCTATTGTGAAAACTAAAATTGTCCATTACTCTTCCCTGTGTTATTTCCCCCTGACATTTATTGCGGCATTGCACATTTACAATATCGTTCACCGGAAGGAACAACCCGGAGTATTGGTAAAAGGTATGTTAGGTTTTATAGGTGTTTTGCTGGCTACAGTTATTGCATTATTGCCACTTGCCGGGGTTTATAAAGATAAGCTGGTGCCCTATATCAAAGACCCCTTTGCAGTGGCCAACCTGCAGGCAAATGTAACATGGAGTGGGGCAGAAACCATATGGGGGTTATTTTACCTGGCGGGTATAATTGCTGCGTTGATATTAATTAAGAAAAGCAACTTAAAAGGTATCATTGCATTGTTTATTGTACAGGTAATAATAATACAGGTAACTGTATTACATTTTACCCCTAAGATTGAAGCTTATTCACAACGGGCGGCAGTTGAATTTTTCAAGGTGCTGGAGGGCAAAGATGTATATGTAAAAGTGCTTGGCTATAAAAGTTACGCTCACTTGTTCTATTCTAAAAAAATGCCCCAATCTAATGCTAATCATTATAACGAGGAATGGCTGTTGACGGGCGAGGTAGATAAGCCGGTATACTTTGTATGCAAAACAATGCAGGCAGATACTTACAGGGCTATGCCACAATTGGAAGAAATGGGCGGTAAGAACGGGTTTGTATTCTTTAAAAGAAGATAGGCAGTAAACACATCCCCAAAATAAAGCAGCCTCCACGTAGTGTGGAGGCTGCTTTATTATTTGAATTATTGTTATTGTATTATCTAACCAGTATTACTTCGCCCGACTGGTTTACATTTTCTTTATCACACATGAATTTGATCTGGTAGAAGTAAGCGCCTATATCCGCAGGCTTGCCGTTCATAGTACCATCCCAACCTATTTGTGCTTGCTTAGATTCGTATACTAGTTGGCCATACCTGTTGAATACCTGGAAGGTACCTACTTCCCTGCGGCCTATGGTTACAGGGCGGAATCGGTCGTTCCTGCCATCGCCATTGGGGCTGAATGCAGAAGGGAATGTCATTTCGCAGCAAGACTTGGTTTTTATGTCCAGGCTGTCTTTGTTCTGACAACCGTACACGTCTTCTACTTCCACATATATTTTGCTGCTGAAATCTACCCTTGCGTAGGTTACAGGCTGGTCGCTGTAGGTGTCGAAGAACCTGGTAGGCGTCCATTTGTAAGAAGCGCCCGGCTCAACATTTTGTACAGTCACTTTCAGGCTGTCGCTGGCGCACATTTCTTCACCTTCCACATAGTCAACAGTTGTGAATAATCTTTGGTCGTTATTGTATACGTCGCGTGTAGCCAGTATTGTTGCGCTGGGCTTAGGGTGAACCATGATAGTATCCATTTCCGTGTACACACAGCCTTCATCCACCATTGTTACTTTTATTACCTTTTCGCCATCGGTATCCCAGTATACGCCATAGGGGCCTTGCTCTGTAGCAAAGTGGGTTGTTTTACCTCCATCGAAATCCCAGTTAAAAGTATCCAGGTTGGGGGTGTACCTGATTGCTTCTATCAGTTCCGCCTGACCCAGACAAACATCTTGCTTAGAGTAAATCCTGGCATAGGGCAGAGGATTAACTGTGATAGTTTCCTCGTACTCTTCGCTCAGACAGCCGGTTTGGCCTACTGTTAATTTCAGTTTGAAAGTACCCGGTGTATCAAGACGTATTACTATCGGGCCCTGGTCGAACCCGCCATTCAGTATCGTAGTACCTTTTTTAGGTAATTCCCAGTTGTATTGAGAACCTAAGAATGCGCTGCCATAATAACCTATGGTAATGCTATCCTGGGCA
This sequence comes from uncultured Flavipsychrobacter sp., assembly GCA_964515955.1. GTDB lineage: Bacteria > Bacteroidota > Bacteroidia > Chitinophagales > Chitinophagaceae > UBA5543. The sequence goes on from CAZEZM010000001.1 coordinate 123,986, forward strand.
CACAAAGCGTTTTTGTCCAATAATATCTGACCATTGGGCCTGAATGTCACCACTACATCAATCCTGCTCCTGTCACTTTCACAACCATCTATAGTTTGGGTAACATAATACTGGAATGAATCGTTCTTGGAAGTATTAGGCGTTGGCGCATTTACAGTAGGCACCCCTCCTACAGGGAAGTAGTACCACAGCAGTGTATCACCAATAGCCGTCAGTTGTTCGGCAGGCATTTCCTCGCAATAGTATACGGGTGTGTTTACTATTGGTTTTTCGGGTTTTGGCGCTGCCCTGTACCTCACCATAGTACGCGTACGGCTTTCGCAACCGTACTGGTCGGTCTGAGATACATAGTATATCAAAGTATTGGGTGAAGATGTATTAATAGTAGGCGTAACAGGAACAGGAGAACCACCGGGAGCCTGCACGTAATACCATATAGGGTTAGTGCCGTTTACTACCGTGTATTCAAACTGTTCGTTCAGGCAATAATCGAATTTACCCGATACAGTAGGTGCGGGAGGGTCGCTGATGATCAGTGTTCCTGAATCAGGTAATGACTCTTTTCCGCATAATGTATATGTTACATAATACCTTCCTGCATGAGATTGGTCAACGCCTGTAATAGTATGTGTGCCAGTTGTGTTCTGGCTTATGATATTACCATTCTTGTCTTTCCAGGTAAAAACACCATTAGGTTGTTTGGGGTGTGTTGCTTTCAAAACTAAATTCTGGCCAATACACCTGATAGCGGGTTTTAAGCTAACATCAGCAACAGGTGTAGTAGGCGCCAGTTGCTCAAAAGTGAGTGAACCTACAAAATTGAAAGTAAGTATAGGAGGAGTTGGAGCTGGGGTTAAAATAGTGTTTGATTGACTATTGAAAAGACTTGGAAATACACCTGAAAACACATTGCTGCTACCTCCACTGGTCCATGTAATGTTGTTGTTTGTATGAGTAATGGGCAGCACATTGGTAGGCAATAGATTAATGCCGGTAGAATGAACTGCAAAACGTGCTTTGGAATTAGCCGGTATTACTACATTCAGGTCCTTGAAAATCTGTGTTACCGTGTTAAAGGTATCGGTAGTAATTGGTCCTGAGTTGCCCACAAAAATCCAGCCACCAGGAGCATTTACTGTGGCACCTCCATTCAGGCTGGTATAACTGACATACAAATTGTATGATGAATCATTGGCCGAAAACGTCTGGAAGCCTAATTGAACCCTGCCCCAGTGAAGTATTGACATATTAGTCAATGCAATGGGACACTGGTTGTCATTTTGCACTTCTGTTATGATACCATTCCATCTTTGACCACTAGTATTGATGTCATAATACCCTCCGTTGGGTACCGATGTGGTTAAAACAGTAGTCTGGGCTACAGCATTTATACTGCCCAATGTGGTTAACAGTGTTAAAAGCAACAAAAAACGCTGGGTGAATAACTTTCCTATCATGTTATTAATTTTCTTAACAGTAAAACACCATGTTATTGCCTTATAGACATGGTTTTTTGTGAATCAGTTGGTTTTTTTATTAAACTTCCCGCAGTTGCCGGCGAGACTAATATTAAGTGACAAATTACTAATAATTTTCACTTCGGCAAAGCATTTTGTTAAAATTTGCCAACATTTCGGATTTTTTAATTTTTATGTCATAAAGTGCTCAAAAACATAATAGTATCAACACCATCGGCATAGTCATAGAGTGATGGATACTGGGAATCGCCATAGCTTACATGCGTATTATCTACTATGCATTGTATGCGTTCATCCTGTTGCAACTTTTTTAATAATTCCGATTTGTCTGAGTAAAATTCGTAATGTAATACGCTAACTGCTGAAAAGGGCTCTTCATTTTCTACCATCAGCAGAAAATCGTTGGATATATACGGAACCCTGTTGAGCAGGTATATGGCCAGGTAATAGTCATAATTGTTCTTATATTTATGATGATGGATGATGTTTTCGTAGGATTGTAACCCTTTAAGAAGAATATTAATATCATATCCTGTTGGCAGAAATACTTTAGTAACATTTCTGCAGCCTAATCCATAGTAGCTGAAAATATCTAACCCCAGTTGTTTTAGCTCCCCGCCGGTTTCGTTGCCCGACAGTATGGCTACCGAGGTCCTGTTTTTGCGTATGATATGGGGATATTTGCCAAAGTATTGCTCAAAATAGCGGGCGGTATTGTTGCTGCCGGTTGCTATGTATGCATCACAGCCCTTCAGGTTGTCCGCAAATGTTACCTGCTCCGCTACCAGGGGTTGCCATTCCGCCAGTTTGCCTACAAGGTGCGGCAAAAGCATATCATCTTTTGATGAAAGTTTAATATGTAATTGGTGCCCGGTAACGAACCCGCACAGGAAATCGTGAAAACCGACCAGGGGTATATTGCCCGCCATGACAATGCCTATTTTATGGCTGTGCTGTGGTGCGGGGTAGCTGCTTATCCAGTCTGCCAGTAAATCTTCCTTCAGAAACCGTTCTGTAATACCCCTCACCGCCATAGAGATACTTTCATCGGTAAACCATGCGTTGCGGTTCTTAGCCCATTCTATGGTGTCCAGCCAGGGCTCGTTGTCCGACTGCATATATTCACCTAACCGTACCAATAAGCCTATTCTCTCTTTTGTTGATATCATCCTGTTCTTTTTTATGCCTGCGAAATACTAACTTTACAGGCAAAATTAGAATAATACTGAGCTATGGCAATCAAGATAACTGACGAATGTATCAACTGCGGGGCCTGCGAGCCTGAATGCCCTAATAACGCAATATATGAAGGTGGTGTAGAGTGGGCTATAACCGACGGTACATCTGTAAAAGGGGCTTATACCCTGATGGATGGCACCACCACAGATGCCGATGCGCGCCACGAACCACGTGCCGTGGATATATATTATATAACACCCGATAAATGTACGGAGTGCCAGGGCTTTCATGAAGAGCCGCAATGTGCGGCGGTATGCCCGGTAGACTGCTGCGTGCCCGACGAAATGTACCGCGAAACAGTAGATGAACTACTGGCCAAAAAAGAGAAACTGCACTTATAAATAAACAAAGCCCCTTATACAGGGGCTTTGTTATTATTGTTCTTTTTTCTTGTCCGCAGTTTTCGTCCAGGTGGCATCTACTTTAAAGTAGCCATCCGTTTCTTCTGCAAGGAGCACCAGGTACCGCGGGCCGAAATGCGCATTCATTATTTTTTGCTCTCTGCCCATGTAGGTGAAATAATAATTGATGCCCGGCACATCCTGTATCAAACTTTCATACGCCTCTGCACAGGTATCTACACGGTGTTCTTCAAATTTCGTGAATAATTCTCTCACTTTTGCCGGGTCGAATTTCTTTTCATATTCGCCTTCGTATTCCGTATCCGACCAGCTTTTGAATTTTACCAGCCCGTCTTTATATATCTCCAGCCTGTATGCAGGGCAGTTGCCGAAACAAGGGGTGCGCTCCATGGCCATAGATTGAATGGAATTACTCGTTTTTTTGACTACAGATGCTTTGGATGAGGTTGTCTTCTTCTGTTGTGCACAGGCGCTGAATATTGCAGCCACCACTACAATAAAACTTAAGAGATTTTTCTTCATTTTTTCTAATTTCCGTGCCCAAAGATAGCGATATGCTATCCATTAACTGAGATAATAGCAAATATGCTGCCCGAAAACGACCAGGAACTGTTTTATAGAATTGCTTTAACATTTGTACAGGATGTAGGACCTGTTACCGCAAAAAATCTTGTTGAATATTTTGGCACTGCCGAAACCATATTCAAAGCACCGCTAAAAGAATTGAAAACCGTATCAGGCTTAGGGGAAATACGCACAAAAGGCTTTCGTGATGAAACCATATTTCCACGTGCAGAAGAAGAATTGAATTATATACAGAAACATGATGTGTCAGTATTGTGGATGTGGGATGATGGTTATCCTGAAAGGTTGAAAAACTGCTCAGATGCGCCTGTACTCTTGTATTATTCCGGTAATGCGGGCCTTAGTCCTGAAAAAGCAGTGGCAGTAGTGGGCACAAGAAAATATTCTGACTACGGGCAGCGGGCTACGGAACAACTGGTAGAAGAACTGAAAGAAACAGGTGTTACCATCATCAGCGGGTTGGCGCATGGCATAGATACTATTGCACATAAAGCGGCTGTAAAAAACGGCCTGCCTACAATAGGTGTAGTAGGGCACGGGCTGGATAAAATGTACCCTGCCGCCAATAAAAACCTGGCTAAAGAAATGATGGCGAATGGTGGTGTGTTGAGTGAATATCCCTCTGGCACACCGGCAGACAGGGCGCATTTCCCTATGCGGAACAGGATAGTAGCCGGGCTGAGCGATATAACCGTAGTGGTAGAAAGTGATATAAAGGGTGGTGCATTGATAACAGCCCGTGTAGCGGATAGCTACAACCGGGATGTCGCGGCATTCCCCGGCAGGATATATGATGCCAAATCATCGGGCTGCAATGAGTTGATACGCACCAATATAGCCAGTATGATAACCTGTGCTGACGACCTGCTGGAACTGATGAACTGGAAAGAGGTGGGCAAAAAGAAACCTGTGCAAAAACAATTGTTCATCAACCTGTCGCCCGAAGAAAAGACGGTGTATGATGTGCTGGGCAGCAAGGATATGGTACATGCCGACGAGCTACTGCACGTGTGCAACATGACCAGCTCTCAATTGGCATCTACACTGCTGATGATGGAAATGCAGGGATTGGTAAAAGCCCTGCCGGGTAAGTTTTACAGGTTGGATTAGATTACAACCCCTTCCAAATCATAATCATAAGCTTTCTCAATGCGTACGTTCACGAAGTCGCCTATGGGCAGTTCCGTATCGGTATTGATGATGACTTCATTATCCACTTCCACACTGTCAAACTCGGTGCGGCCTAAGTAACGCCCTGCTTCTTTTTTATCTATTAACACTTTGAATTCTTTGCCAATCTTCTCCTGGTTCTTTTCGAAAGAGATTTCCTGCTGTACTTCCATTATTTCCTGTGCGCGGGCTTCTTTCTCCTCAGCGGGTATATTGTCAGTCAGTTCGTAGGCAGAAGTATTTTCTTCGTGGCTGTAGGTGAAGATACCTACACGGTCGAGGCGAACGTCTTCCAGGAATGCTTTCAGGTCTTCTACGTCTTCCCTTGTTTCTCCCGGGAAACCTGTGATGAGTGTACTACGGATAGCAATACCGGGCACACGCTCGCGGATGTTGCCTATCAGTTCGTGTATATCCTGCCTGGTTATCTGGCGCTTCATGGCCTTGAGCATATTGTCTGATATATGCTGCAAAGGCATGTCGAGGTAATTACAGATATTATCACGCTCGCGCATTACATCCAGTATCTCCAGTGGGAACTTGGTAGGGTAGGCATAATGCAACCTTATCCAGTGCAGGCCCTCAATGTCCGACAGGTGCTTGAGCAAATCAGACAATGCACGTTTCTTGTAAATATCCAGCCCGTAGTAAGTAAGTTCCTGCGCTATGAGCATGATTTCCTTTACGCCCATGCTCACTAATTTCTTAGCTTCGATTACAACTTCTTCTATGGTTTTAGATAGGTGTTGCCCGCGCATCAGCGGTATGGCGCAGAAGGAGCAGGTACGGTTGCAGCCTTCAGATATTTTCAGGTAAGCGTAGTGCTTAGGGGTGGCCAGCAGGCGTTCGCCTATCAGTTCTTGTTTATAATCCGCTTCAAATTGTTTCAGTATCAGCGGCAGCTCCATAGTGCCAAACCATGCATCTACTTCAGGTATTTCCTTCAGCAGGTCGCCACGGTAGCGCTCGCTCAGGCAGCCGGTTACATATACTTTATCCAGCTTGCCCTCTCGCTTCAGCTCTACCTGCTCCAGTATGGTATTGATGCTTTCTTCCTTGGCCTTGTCTATAAAACCACAGGTATTCACCACCACTATATTATGGTCCAGTTTGGTGTTTTCATGCTTCACCTTGATGCCATTGGCAACTAACTGTCCGCTCAGCACCTCGCTGTCCACCATGTTTTTAGAACAACCCAGGGTGATGATATTAACCTTGTCTTTTTTTAGCTTCTTCGTCTGCACAGTTCTGTCTTTTTATTTGTTCCTGAAGAAAATACGCAGGGGCACGCCACTGAAATTGAAATGGTTCCTCAACTTGTTTTCCAGGAAGTTTTTATAAGGAAGTTTGATGGCATCGGGGTAGTTGCAGTAAAAAGCGAATGATGGCACAGTGGTATGTAGTTGTTGTGCGTATTTTATCTTAACTGAATGCCCGCGTGTAATAGGGGGCGGGTAGCGGTCTATTTCTTTCAGCATGATATCGTTCAGCTTGGACGTAGGCACTTTGCGTTGACGGTTCTCGTACACTTCCAATGCTTTTTCCATAGCCTGGAAAATCCTCACCTTATCTTTGGCTGATATAAATATGACAGGCACATCTGTAAAAGGCGATATCTTTTCGTGTATCATCTTTTCGTAATCCCTGGCGGTATTGGTTTCCTTCTCAACGGTATCCCACTTGTTTACCAGCAGCACTATGCCCTTGCCTTTGCGTGCCGCCAGGCTGAAGATGCTCACATCCTGCGAGGTAACGCCTTTCTCTGCATCTATCACTATCATACATACGTCCACATCGTCCATAGCACGTACGGCGCGTATCACTGAGTAAAACTCCAGGTCTTCGTGCACGTTCTTCTTCTTGCGCAGGCCGGCGGTGTCTATCAGGATAAACTCTTTGCCAAACTGGTTGTAATGCGTATGTATGGTATCGCGGGTAGTGCCCGGTATATCACTTACAATAGTGCGCTCCTGGCCTGTAAGGGCATTCAACAGGGTAGACTTGCCCGCGTTGGGCTGGCCTATGATGATGAACTTGGGAATCGGGTTTTCGTCTTCCTCTTCTGTAAGTTCCTCTATATGCCCGGCTATTTCGTCCAGCAGCTCGCCTGTGCCGCTGCCCGATATGGATGATAAAAAGAATGTTTTTTCAAAACCCAGTGAGTAGAATTCAGTAGCGTCCAGCGCACGTTCGGGGTTATCAACTTTGTTCACTACCAGCAATACGGGCTTGGAGCTGCGGCGCAGCAAATCGGCCATTTCAGCATCCTGGTCGGTAATGCCTGTGGTGGTATCGCATACAAACAGTACCAGGTTGGCCTCGTCCATGGCTATCTGCACCTGCTTGCGTATCTCGCGCTCAAACACATCGTCAGACCCGTGCACAAAACCACCCGTGTCTATCAGGTTAAAGCTCTTGCCGTTCCAGTCGGCAATGCCGTACTGGCGGTCGCGCGTAACGCCACTCACATCATCAACAATGGCCTTCCTTTCCTCTAACAGGCGGTTGAACAGTGTTGACTTGCCCACATTGGGCCTTCCTACTATGGCTACGGTAAATCCCGGCATATTTTTAAATTAGTGCGCAAAGGTACTACATATTAGCGGGTAAGACGTTAAAAATATGGGAAATGTTGATGTGAGGGGGTGGGAGTGCAGCGCTGTAGCGCTACGCTACACGCTACAGTTTTGCGAGTGTCCTCTTTCCATCTCCGTCATTGCGACAGAGTATTTATGGATATAAATACGGCGGAAGCAATCTAATCACGTGTTTACTATATTAGTGGCATGTATAAAGGTGGTGCGGTATATATTCTATCATCGGTAAGCAAGAGAGTGTTATATGTCGGTGTTACATCCGACCTCAAAGGCCGTATTTGGGAACATAAAGACAAAAAAAATCCAACCAGCTTTTCTGCAAGGTACAACTGCATACTATTGGTGTATTTTAAATATTATGATACCATCGAAGAAGCCATAGCTGAAGAAAAAAGGATTAAGGCTGGTAACAGGGAACAAAAGGAAACACTGATTAACAGTATCAACCCGCTATGGAAAGACCTTTATGACGAACTGGAGTATTAACAGCCATTTTGGTTTGTCCTTCGCGTGATTAGATTGCTTCATGCATATCGGCATTCGCCGATACTCCTTCGCAATGACGGGAGAGAAAATGTCGCGTGTCGCGCTGCGCGACGCTACAATCCTGTGCAATAAAATATTTTCCTTCACATTTTTTGTTATTAACTATAATTGTTGTAATATTGCTATTGTAACTATTATATCACCTAAAAAATAAACAACACCATGTTACCACAAAGGACAGAAGACACCGGCAAACCGCTATCAGAGCAGGATTGGTTCAACGAACTGTACGAAGCTTCCAAAGCACGCAAAAAGCAGGAAAAACAAATACCCCTGCCCCCTCCCGGTGATGAATGTGACAACGGCTACCGCTGTTTTTCCACCCACCTGTTCAATGCACTGCCCGGTATGCTGCGCGAGCCCGCCAACCGTTTTACCGACCCGCAGGAGCGGGAGCTGTTCCTGGTAGGGGCGCTGGGCGTAGTGAGCGGTATGCTGCCCAACTATATAGGCAACTACTTTGGCAGCAGCACGGGCACCAACCTCTATTGCTTTATTGCAGGCGACTACGGCGCAGGCAAGGGTGCGCTGAAATGGGCGCGTATGTTGGGTGAAATAACCCATATGAACCGCCTGGACGAAGCCCGTGCCGAAGAAGAACAGTACAAGCTGGACAAGGTGCATTACAACAGGCAACTCACATTGTTCAACAAAGGCAAGCTGGCCGAAGCCCCGCAGGAACCACGCGAGCCGCGCCACCTGAAACTCTTTATACCCGCCAACACCACCAAGACGGCAGTGATGCAACTGCTGGAAGAGAACGAAGGCAACGGCATCATATTTGAAACCGAGGGCGATACCCTGGCCGACATGCTGCGGCAGGATTATGGCAACTTCAGCGATATACTGCGCAAGGCATACCACCACGAGCCGCTGAGCTTCTTCCGCCGGGCCAATAACGAAGATGTGAGTGTGAAGAACCCCGCCCTGTCGGTAGTGCTGTCCGGCACGTACGACCAGTTGGTGAAGCTGATACCAAGTATTGATAATGGTTTGTACAGCCGCTTTATGTTCTACATGCTGCATGGCAACGAGGAATTCCGTAATCCCTTCGACCGTAACGATTTTACCCTGGCGCTGGATATGGAAAGGTTTGCATCGAAATACGCTGAGTTGTATAAGGTCCTGAAAGCTGTGCCCGCACATAAGCAATTCATCATGACGGAGCAGCAGGAAGCATTGTTCAACCGGCATTTCAAATATGTAAAAGACTGGACCAGGGAGCACATCAGCCCCGACCTGGATGGCAGTGTGAACCGTATGGCGGTGATGGCCTACCGCATAGCCATGATACTGACCATCGTGCGCCGGTTTGAAACTGACCCGAAACTAACTGCCCCCGCATTCACCTGTACCGATGCCGACCTGCAAAGCGCCCTCGCCATTATGGATGTACTGAGCTACAACGCTATAGACGTGTATAAATACCTGGAGAAGCATGGCATCAGGCGCGCTGCCAATCAAAAGCAGGACCCTACCGATGATGAACGGACATTGTGCTACCGCTACAAGCAGGAGGGCATGAGCCTGCGCAAAATAGCAGCAGAGGTGTTTGGCAATGCCAATGCACACACCAGGGTAAAAAGGATATTGCAGGACTACGGGATTGGCTGAGGGGGTGTCGCGTGTAGCGCTGCGCGACAGTCCACCTGGTAAATAATCCTTACCTTGCCGCATATCCTGCAAATCAAAGGGTTATCGTTTTTACCTGTTTTAAGTCATCAATATGTGTTTTTCAGCAAGTGCGAGTTTCACGGCCGGCGCGGTGTTACTCACCATAGGGGCTATTGCTATTAAGAAGTCTTCCACGCCCGCACAGCGGTTGCTGTCCTGCATCCCTATAGTTTTTGGTTTGCAGCAACTAACCGAGGGTTTGTTGTGGATTGGGTTGTCACGCCCGGGGTATGAATACCTGGTACAGCCTGCCAAGTATGGCTTCCTGCTGTTTGCACAGGTGGTGTGGCCCACGTTCATTCCGCTGAGTATGATGCGCATAGAGCCCAACCCCCTGAGGAAAAAGATAATGAAGGTGCTGCTGGCGTTCGGTGTATTGCTTTCTGCATACTTCTGTTATTGCCTGGTGGCATATCCCGTAACGGTAGGCACAGGCTGCGCGCATATCAATTATGTACTTACTTACCCTACACTTGGTGTATTGGCTATGAGCTGGGGCTATTTCCTGCCGGCAGCTATACCGCCTTTTATATCGGGCATTCGCAAGCTGCGGGTATTGGGCCTGGCTACCTTACTGGCCTATGTAGCTGCAAAGTTATTCTACGAGGAATACGTGATATCCGTGTGGTGTTTTTTCGCAGCGTTGGTCAGCAGTTTTGTGCTGTACATCATATACGAGATGAACCCGCAGAAACGGGTAAAATTAGCTGAGAAAGGGTAGGGTGATTGCCTTCATTACTTCTTATCCATCTGCACTACCCATATACCCCGTAGTTGTTTATCGCCGTAGCCTGTGGCTTTGTCGTTGGGGTAGGCTTTTTTGATGTTGGTCCATGTTTCGGGCAGGATGTCTTTGACCTTATCGCCATGGCATTGCAGGCACATCTGGTTGGTGAGGATAGCATAGTAGCCCACCATTTTGCCGTTTACTTCCGCCACCACAGGTTTGGGTTCTTCGCCCTTTGCCAGTTGCTCTTTCATTTGTTTGATGTATTGCAATTCGGCCTCGTTGGCGGCATTACCGGGGTTGCGGGGTTGGTCGCTTACACGTTTTACAGATGCGTGGTACACATTGGCCATACTGTCCGTAAGGGGTATAGCTCGTGTATTGCAGAAGGTAACTGCACCCGGAGCACCATGTTCTTTTATGGCTGCCATCAGATTTTTGCCTAATTGCGCCTTGGTGCCATTGGCTATGTTTAGCCCCATATCCTCGTAGCTCATATCAGCCGTACTTGCCGGTGTCGTGTTCTTATTGTTCTTCCAGGCGTTGTTCCATTCGGTGCTGCCCAGGTCGTTGTGGTAGATGTATCCCGCCATCAGGCGCAGGTGGTCTTCGTTGTAAGAGAGGCGGGGCATGACGCCATATTGCTCTATCGCTTCGGGCATACGGCTGTTTTCCGCCGCGGGGTTGTTGATGAAGTAGATAATCCTGTCGGCGAATTCCTGCTCTGATATACCATCGGTAAGGTATGCCTGCCTCACAGCCGCCATAGTGGGGGCAACCCCGCCCGTAGCATCTTTATCAGCGCTATGGCAGTTGAAGCAGTTGTCGCGCAACATGGCCAGGCCATTGTCTATAGCTGTAGCAGTCGTGTCGGTTTCTCCACCGGACTTATCTGTACCGGATTCATCATTGCAGGCCGCTATTGACAGTAAAGCTAATGTGGCAGAAAAAAAGATATACTTCTTCATATGGCAGATGTTGAGCACTATAAAGATAGAGAAATGATATGGTGGTTGTGTAGCATTGGTTACAGAGGGTGGGGAATGTAGCGTGTAGCGCTGCGCGACGCTACAGTTTTGATATACTACCAGCCTGTTACCAGATTAACCTTTTACCCTATTAACCAATATCATCCCAATAGCTTAAATTTGAACCTATGTCCAATAGCCAGGTAACCAAGCAAAGTATAAAGCGGGTGCAGCAAGGTAATGTTGCAGATGTGGAGGACGTGCTGGCTACCGAGGAGCCACTGGAGATTAGAATTGTATACGGGTCAACCCGTACTCATAAGAACCTGGCAGTGACCATGCGCACTCCCGGCAACGATACAGAACTGGCCACAGGCTTTCTTTATACCGAAGGGGTTATCTTAAAACAGGTTGATATAGTATCGTACAAGCAATTGAATGACAATGTAGTACAGGTTGAATTAGATAAAAGCATTACTCTTGACCTGAAAAACATTGACCGCAACTTTTATACCACCAGCAGCTGCGGGGTATGTGGCAAAGCATCCATTGATGCCATAAAAACCGAATGTGCCATTTACGATAAGGTGAAGCCTTTTACTGTATCTGCTGAAACGATTTATACCCTACCCGAAAAGCTGCGTGGCCACCAGGCAACTTTTGATGAAACAGGTGGTATTCATGCCGCAGCCCTGTTCGACCTGGCGGGAAATATCATTATGGTGCGGGAAGATGTAGGCAGGCATAATGCCCTGGACAAACTCATTGGTGCCGCCCTGATCGGGAGTATAATACCCCTGCAACAGCATATACTATTGCTGAGTGGTAGGGCCAGTTTCGAGCTGGTGCAAAAAGCCACTATGGCAGGACTTAAAGTAATAGTTTCGGTGGGTGCGCCCAGCAGCCTGGCAGTACAAACGGCAGATGAATTCGGTATTACCCTCATAGGTTTTGCCAAGAAAGACAAGTTCAATATTTATTGCAATGGTAAAAACATAACTATTTGATTTTGATTTAGTAATAGAATATTATTTGAACGTTCAATAAAGATAGAAAATGAAAATAAGGATACGCGGAAACACTGTAAGGCTGCGATTGAGCAAGGGCGAAGTGGCGGCATTTGGCGAGCAGGGATACATCGAGGAAAAAACCAATTTCGGCAATGCCGCTTTGACATACGCACTGCAAACCACCACTCATTGCGATATGACTGCCGACTTCAAAGAAGGGAAAATAACCATATACCTGCCCGAGGAAAAAGCTAAGGATTGGGTAGCTACCAACAAGGTGGGTTATGATGCTAATATGGACCTGGGCGACGGCAACGAATTGTACCTGTTGCTGGAAAAAGATTTCCAGTGCCTGGACAACTCTATAGAAGACCAAAGCGATAATTACGAAAATCCACTGGCTGAGCAATTCAAGAAATAACTACCCGGTACTCGTTCGCATACCTCTGTTTTACAAGAATATTGGTTAAATTTGAGAGCACTCATTAATAAAAAATACTTAGTTTAAATGCTGAGATAACCGGCATTTAAAAACGGATATAAACATGTCAAAAAATCTTGGTGAATTATCGGGCAGGAAGGGGCTCCAGGAAAACCTGTTTGAAGAGCTGGGTATAGCAGCCCGGGACACAGGTACTGTTCCTAAAGAAAAGATAGACGAACTGGCGGAAAAGTTCCTGGTGGGCAAGGCCAATGTATATGGCACCGCCACCTTTTATGATTTCCTCCGCCCTGAAAACCAGGGTAAAAAGGTATATGTATGCAACGGCAGCTCCTGCCTCACGGCGGGTACCCAAGGGGCATTGAAAGATAAACTGACTCAACACTACGATGCAAGCGAGATTGGTGAGATGTGTTGCCTGGGGCGCTGCCACGAGAATAGCTCTTTCCATACCAATGGCAAAAACTACTCGGGCAATGCCATTGACAGTATCGAAGCCATTAAGAAAGATAAGCTGGTGGTAGAGGACAAATACCATGTAGCGCACCACGGCACTCCGGTATTGACCGCACCCTTCCCCGGTGTTGATGAATATTACAAGATATTACAAACAGCACTAAACCACACCCCCGACGAACTGATAGCGGAACTGAAAACTTCGGGGCTGCGTGGCAGGGGTGGCGCGGGTTTCCCCATATCCTTCAAGCTGGAATCGTGCAAGAACACGACAGGGGATATAAAATTCATAGTGTGTAACGCCGATGAGGGCGACCCCGGTGCCTACAGCGACAGGTACCTGCTGGAGCATCAACCGCACAGCGTATTGCTGGGTATGATGATAGCGGGTTATATCACAGGTGCCAATACGGGCGTGGTATATATCCGTGCGGAATATCCTGAGGCGATAGAAATCACCCAAAAAGCCATAGACGATATCCGTGCAAGGAAATTGCTGGGTGAGGACATCCTCGGCTCCGGCTTCAATTACGATTTCAAAGTCATCTGCGCGCAGGGTGCTTATATATGTGGTGAGGAAACTGCCCTGCTCTCTTCGATAGAGGGCCAGCGCCCTGAAGTGCGCGTTCGTCCGCCATACCCTACACAAGAGGGGCTGTTCAATAAACCCACCGTGGTGAACAACGTGGAGACGCTGGCATGCATCCCCTGGGTGGTGAAGAACGGAGGAGAGCAATTCGCCTCAATAGGCGTTGGTAAATCAATGGGCACCAAGCTCTGTTCGCTGGACGGGTTCTTCAACAAGCCCGGCATATACGAAGTGGACATGGGTACACCATTGTCGGTACTGGTCAATGAACTGGGTGGCGGATTTAAAAAAGAGGTGAAAGCCATGCATATAGGCGGCCCATTGGGGGGATTGGTACCTGTAGAGAAGATTAAAGACCTGACGGTAGATTTTGAATCTTTCTCGCAAAACGGTTTCCTGCTGGGGCACGCTTCGGTGGTATGTTTGCCGCAGAGCTTCCCTGTCATCAGCTATATCGAACACCTGTTCCAGTTTACGGCACACGAGAGCTGCGGTAAGTGTTTCCCCTGCCGCCTGGGCTCTACCCGCGGATATGAAATGGTGAACAAAGCCATGAACTCAGACTATAAGATAGAACGCCAACTGATGACCGACCTTATCACTACGATGGAGATAGGGTCGCTATGCGCACTGGGTGGTGGACTGCCATTGCCTATCAGGAATGCATTGAAATATTTTGATAACGAATTAGCACAATACTTCTCATAAAACAGATAGTTATGAGTAAACAATATTATATAAAGCCTTCGCAGGGCGGAATACAAAGCACTGACAAAGTAGCCGCACAGGTGGCTTATATAGACGGTGTACCTTATGAACTGAAAGCCGGCGAAACGATACTGTCGTTCCTCAAAAGGAATTTTGGCGAAGATTATGTGCCTACGCTATGCGATGCGCCTAACCTGAAACCATTCGGGGCCTGCCGTGTGTGTAGTGTGGACGTAGCGCTGACAGCCAATGGCAGCAGCAAGGCTATGGCATCGTGCCACACACCCGTGTCGCCCAATATGTATATATACCCGCATAGCCAGCGTATACTGGACCTGCGTAAGAATATAGTGGAACTGGTGCTAACAGACCACCCGCTCGACTGCCTGACTTGCGAAGTGAACAATAACTGCGAATTGCAGACCGTTGCCGCGCAGGTAGGCATACGCGACGTGCGTTACCCCGAGGGCAAGAACCACCTCCATTATAAAAAAGACCTGAGCCACCCGTATATGAAGACGGATATGTCTAAATGTATCAACTGCTCGCGCTGTGTACGTGCCTGCGATGAAGTGCAGGGGCAATTCGTGCTGAGCATGGCGGGCCGTGGTTTCGATGCGCATATTGTTAAGGGGCAGGAAGTAAGCTTCTTCGAGTCGGACTGTGTGAGCTGCGGCGCATGTGCACAGGCTTGCCCTACTTCTGCTATATCCGATGTGTACGAATCGAAGTCAGTAGCTTACGATGAAAAAGTACGTACGGTATGTACCTACTGCGGTGTGGGTTGCAACCTGGAGGTAGCGGTGAAAAGCGGTAAAGTAAAATCGATACAGGCGCCTTATGAAGCAGAAGCAAACGGAGGCCATACCTGCCTGAAAGGGCGTTATGCATTCGCCTTTTACAACCACCCCGACCGCCTGCGTACACCACTCATCAAAAAGAACGGTGAATTTGTAGAAGCTACCCGGGATGAAGCATACGACTTCATAGCCAACAAGCTGACCGAGATAAAAGATAAATACGGCCCCGATTCCATAGCAGGCATATCATCAGCACGCGGCACCAACGAGGAGAATTACCTGATGCAGAAGTTCATCCGTGCGGTGATAGGCACTAATAATATTGACAGTTGTGCCCGTGTATGCCACTCGCCTACTGCGTTGGGCATGCAACGCACATTTGGTACAGGTGCGGCTACCAACTCCATTATCGACCTGAAGTTTACAGATTGTATCATGGTCATCGGTGCCAACCCCACATCGGGGCACCCGGTAACCGGCGCAAAACTGAAGCAACATGCTATTAGTGGTAAGACAACCATCGTAATTGACCCGCGCCGTACAGAGCTGGCCAACTACGCCACCTACCATTTGCAACTGCGCCCCGGTACCAACGTGGCTATGCTGAATATGCTGTTGTATTATATCATCAGTGAAGGGCTGGAGGCGAAAGAATTCATAGAAGCCCGTACAGAAGGCTATGAAGAATTCAAGGCCAATATATTGAAGCTGAATATGGATGAACTGGCAGCCATTACAGGAGTGGATAAAGAACTGGCACGCAAAGCAGCTATGGCTTATGCATCTGCGCCCAATGCTATGTCATTCCATGGGCTGGGTGTTACAGAACATTCGCAGGGTACTTTTACCGTAATGCAGATAGCCGACCTGGCGATGATTACGGGTAATATAGGCCGCCGTGGTGTGGGCGTGAACCCCCTGCGCGGACAGAACAACGTACAAGGTGCGGCAGATATGGGTTGCCAGCCTCACCAGGGTGCGGGTTACCTGGATGTAACCAACCCGGAAATACATCAGAAATACGAACTCTTCTACAATGCCAAACTGCCCAACTATGTAGGTTGGAAAATACCGCAGATGTATGAAGCAGCGCAGCAGGATAAACTGAAAGCCATGTGGGTGATAGGTGAAGACATGGCGCAGACAGACCCCAATACGCAATACGTGGTTGACTCGCTGAGCAAGCTGGAACTGTTTGTGGTGCAGGAACTCTTCATGACTGAAACAGCCAAGCTGGCGACTGTTATTTTACCCGCTTCATCCTTCCTGGAAAAGAGCGGAACATTTACCAACGGCGAGCGCAGGATACAACGTGTGCAGCAGGTGGTAGAACCGATTGCCGGCACAAAATCGGACGGGCAGATAATGGTAGACATTATGAACCGCATGGGTTACAAACAACCTGCGGTGTACCACCCAGACTGGGTGCTGGAGGAAGTATCGCAAATTGTACCCTTCTTCGAGGGTGTGAAATGGGATGAACTGGGTGACAATGGTAAACAATGGCCCGTAGCCAAAGATGGTAAGGGCACGGAGATACTGCATACAGAAACCTTCAAACGTGGTAGGGGTAAATTCGTGTACAGCGACTGGAAAGAATCTGAAGAAATAGTACAGAACGGAAAAGAATTCCCGTATATCATTACTACCAACCGCGAACTGGAACACTACAACTGTGGCGCTATGACCCGCCGCACACCCAATGTAGACATACTCACTGAAGACGTACTCCTTATATGTGCTGAAGATGCTGCCAAGCACCTGATTAATGATGGTGATATGGTATGCGTAGAATCTGCACGCGGCAAAGTAGACATCAAAGCAAGGATAACCGACGAGGTGAAACCGGGCGTATTGAGTAGCACCTTCCACTTCCCCGAGATTATGCTGAACAATATCACTTCCAGCATCACCGATACAGATGCTCTCTGCCCTGAGTACAAAGTAGTGGCGGTGAACATCAGGAAGAGCAAGGGTAAGTATAAGAATGGGGCGGTATAATTCGTTAATGTGCCAATATGCTAATGCGGCAATGCGATAATTGGTTGTCAGAATGAAAAAGCGAACACAAATACTAATATCTATTGTGTCCATTATTACAGGTTGGATATTAAGTGTATTAGGCTGGACGTATAATACCGAAGTAAAGCATCTTAATGAAGCGCTTTTTCTTGGTGGTTTGGCTATGTTTTTCGCAGGGGTATTATGGCTGGTGATATTATTTATATACTCATTAATAACACTGGGCAATATCAAAAAGTGATACTAAAAAAGGTATTGTAGTGTAACGCTACAGCGCTACAAATATACGACTGTCCTGCTGTCCTACGCGGGACAACAGGACAGTCAATAATTATACTCAGCGGATTCAGCAGGTGCTTTTTCACTTTTGTAATAAAAGGTAGTGATGTATAGCATCAGCCTCAGGAATTCGTAGGCAAGGCGTTCCATTAACCTGCGCAGCAACGATGATTTGCTGTACCATTCGTCCGTTATCTGCATACAGTCGTGGGCTATTATGTGATTAAACTGCTGCTGCACTTCGCTTACAAAAGGTTTGTTGTCCACATCCACATTCAGCTCGATGCTTACATGTGCGCTCAGGTTGTTGACATTAAACGAGCCGATGGTCATCCGGCTGTGGTCGGCTACAGCAGCTTTGGCGTGCAGCACGTTGCGGGTATATTCATATACTTCAATGTTTTTGCGCAGCATCCATTTGTACAGGTAGCGTTCGGCATATTTGGCCATCAGTATATCCGACACACCAGTTACCACTACTTTGATGCGTACGCCTCTTTCGGCAGCCTTCTCCATATACCGCCTCATTTTATACCCCGGCAGAAAATAGCTGCCCATTATTACTATCTCCTCCTTAGCCGTGCGGAACATGGTATAGTAGCTGGATAGTATTTCTGTTTTAGCCCTTACCCAGTCGTTGCGGCGCACAGCTACACGGCAGGTTTGCCGTATGCCTACAGCAGCTATACGTTGCCCCGCATCAGCCAATGGCGTGGCACGAGCCCTGCCTGCCGGTTCCAGCATACTGTTCCAGCCGAGTATACACACACGTTCCAGTGCTGGCACTGCTTCGCCTGCTATATACAGCGCCAGGTCGAGCCATGCGGGGCGGCCGGGCAGGTCGTTGTAATAGTCAGCTATATTGCGCCCGCCCACCAGCGCGTAGGTGGCATCTGCCACTACCAGTTTGATGTGCATACGCCTGCCTATGTAAAAATGTTTGCTCCTGAACAAGGGGTTGAACCTGCGAAACTTTACACCCGCTGTCTTCAATTCCTGGATGAAATTATTAGTCATGCGAGCGCCGTAGCCATCTACCAGCAGGTACACTTTTACGCCCCTTTTTGCAGCCCGTTTCAGCGCACCGGCTATTTGTGTGCCCGTATGGTCGTCGTCGAAGATATATACCAGTACATAAACCGTATGCTGCGCCTTGTCTACCAGTTGCTCCAGCAGGGCGAAGTATTCCTGCCCGCCCTGCACAAGATGTACTTTGTTCTTATCGGTATATGTATCTTTTTTGCGGCGCACTATTTATTTTTCTCCTTCTTTCTGAAATAACCCCGGAACAGGAAATTGTGTTTAAGGGCTTCCATATTCTCGCTAAAGGATGCTGTACCTGCTTCTATATTGGACAAGGACCTGTTGATAGACCCTACCACAGAAGTATCGCCCAGTATCAGCCCCGCCATGCTGCTGTCCCTGCCGCTTTCTATATCCATCACCATTTTGTCCAGCCTGGTTACCAGTTGGTCAGCCTCGGCCGATGCGTTTTGTATATTCAGTATAGCAGTTGATAAACTTCTTTTGGCAGATGTGTCTTTTAGCAGCAAGCCGGCTACGCCTTCGCCTTGTGCCACTCCTTTTACCATTTCATCCAGGTCGGCGGCAGCGAGAGATATGTCGTTGGATGCCTTGCGAATATTCACCAATGATACACGCAGGTGTACCGGAAGTGTGGAGTCCTCCAGTATTCCCCACAGTGCAGGGCTGGTATTAATGCGCTCCATAGTACTCAGCAACTGTTCGGATATGCGGCGTACATTATCGTTGGTGGTGTACAATGTTTCCATGGCATCTTCCATATCGGCTATGGGTTTGGTAGCCAGCATATCACCTTCTTCAGCCATTGCTGCTTCACCTTTGCCGGGGTAAATGTTCACCACCTTGTTGCCCATCAGCCCTTCGGTACCTATAGAGGCTATGGCATTCTTGCGTATGTAGTCACGGGTTTTTTTATCTATCAGGAAGACCACCTCGATAGTGGTATCGTTGATGATTTCCAGGCTTTTGACCGTACCTGCCTGTATGCCCGAGAAGCGCACGTTGTTGCCCGGCACCAGGCCGCTCACATTGCTGAACCTCGCCTTCAGCTCGAATTTAGAACCAAACATGCTATGGTTCTTGCCAATGATGTACAGCCCTGTTACCAGCAGCAGCAGGCCTGCTATTACAAATACCCCCAGTTTTATATTGTTACCAGTATCCTTTGCCATAATCGTTTATTCAAAAAATTCTTGTACTTCTTTTATATCACTCTTAGCCAGCTCGTCGTAGGTGCCTTCCGCGCGTTTTTTACCGTCCAGTAGTACAGCAATCTTGTCTGCTACGGTATGTACACAACTCATGTCGTGAGAGATGACTATAGATGATGTTTTATATTTCTTCTGCACTTCGGTGATGAGGTGCGCTATTTCCCTGGATGTCACCGGGTCGAGGCCCGATGTGGGTTCGTCATAGAGTATGATGTCCGGCTTCAGTATCAACGTACGTGCCAGGGCTATGCGCTTCTTCATACCGCCCGACAGTTCTACGGGCATCATATCAATAGTATGCTCCAGCCCTACATTTTCCAGCGCTTCCATAATGCGTTGTTCAGCCGTCTGGTCGGCGAGGTCTATATGGTGCCTGCGCATGGGGAATTCCAGGTTCTCCCGTACGGTCATAGAGTCGTACAGGGCATTGCTCTGGAAGAGGAAACCGATACGCATGCGCATTTTATCCAGCTCCTCGTGGTCTACAGCCAGCATGTCTTTGCCCATCACGGTGATGCTGCCTGAGTCGGGGTGCAGCAGGCCGATGATGCATTTTATCAATACAGATTTCCCCGAGCCCGACCTGCCCAGTACTACTTTGCTCTCGCCCTTGTGCAGTTGCAGGTCAAAGCCATCGAGCACCACGTTGCTGCCGAAAGCTATATGCAAATCGCGAATGTCCATCACCACATCCTGCGGTGTTTGTTGGGTTGATTGATATGCCTGTTCCTGTCCTTTCATCGTCAGTTAAGCCCCAGCAGGTCGGTTATCTGTACTGCCAGCAGGTCTAAAATAAATACGACCAGTGACGACAGCACCACAGCCGTATTGGCCGAGGCGCCTACGCCCTCTGTTCCTTTTTTAGAATTATATCCTTTGTAACAACCGATAATACCCACGGCAAAACCGAAGAAGAAGGTTTTGATAACGGCGGGTATTACATCGCTGAAGTCGAGTATATTAAACACCTGCATGATGAACAGGCTCCAACTGGTATTGGCCTTGATATTCACACCCAGGTAAGCACCGTATATGGATATGGCATCGGAGAGTATCACCAATACCGGCAGCATCAGCGTAGTGGCCGCCACGCGGGTTACTACTAAGTATTTAAAAGGGTTGGTGCCCGATACTTCCATAGCGTCTATCTGCTCGGTTACTTTCATCGAACCCAGCTCGGCCCCTATGCTGGAGCCTATCTTACCTGCAAAGATGAGCGCTGTAATCACAGGCCCAATCTCTCGTATGATGGCCAGGCTGACCATAGCTGGCAGTTGTGCCTCCACGCCATAATCTACCAGGGATGGGCGCAACTGCATGGTAAGCACAAGCCCCATGATAAAACCCGTAACGCCTATCAACGGCAGCGATTTGTAGCCAATGATAAAACACTGCCTGATAAACTCGCGCCATTCGTACCGGGGTCTGAAGGCTTCGCGGAAAAACCTGCCCGTGAAAGCAGCCAGGTTGCCCGCCTCCTGCAAAAATGCCTGTAGTGACTTAGGTAACTGCATAAGCGCTGTTTATATTCTATAAAAATAACAAATACCTGCGCATATTGTTATGATGATTGTCAGTGGGTGGGGGATAGGGGGAGCACTCGCGATTTATAACTGTAGCGTGTAGCGTGCGCAACAG
This sequence comes from uncultured Flavipsychrobacter sp., assembly GCA_964515955.1. Taxonomy (GTDB): domain Bacteria; phylum Bacteroidota; class Bacteroidia; order Chitinophagales; family Chitinophagaceae; genus UBA5543. The sequence continues at coordinate 145,531 of CAZEZM010000001.1, forward strand.
CGCTACAAAACCAAATCACTTGAGAAGGACAGATAATTAGTCTCCCCTTTAGGGGGATAGGGGGACAATCACTACTTTTGCCCTGTGAAACGCACTAATTCGCTGCAAATGGTGGTGGGCCGCAAGCCACTGCTCGAAGCCCTGATGCAGGGTACTACTATAGAAAAGATATTCCTGCTGCGTACGGCTACTGGCGAGGAGGTGAGCGCCATCAAGAAACTGGCCAGGGAGCGGAATATACCCATCAGCCAGGTGCCTGAGGAGAAGCTGAACAGCCTGACGCGCGCCAACCACCAGGGCGTAGTAGCATGGGCTGGCCTGCTCAACTATACCGATTTGCAGGATGCTATATCACACGTAGTAGAGAGCGGCGAAACCCCTTTGTTCATCATGCTGGACGGCGTAACTGATGTGCGCAACGTGGGCGCCATAGCTCGTACCGCATTATGCACCGGCGCACAGGGGCTTATACTGCCTACTGCTTCCTCCGCTTCGCTTACCGAAGAGGCCATCAAGACATCGGCCGGGGCGTTGCACAAGATATTGCTCTGCCGTGTGCCATCTGTCCCGCAGGCTATAGACGTACTGCGCCTCAACGGCATACAGGTGCTGGGCACGCAGATGAAGGGCAGTATACCCGTGTACGAAGCAGATATGAGCGTACCGTCCTGCATCGTAATGGGTGCAGAAGATACGGGCATCAGCAAAGACGTATTGAAGCGCGCCGACCAGTTGATACATATACCCATGGCACCGGGTTTCGACTCGCTGAATGTATCGGTAGCTACCGGCATGGTGCTGTACGAGGCGGTGAGGCAGAGAATACACAGGAAATAAACACCCGCACAAAAACTTTTTTGCTTTTTAAAGATTACCGTTACTTTTGCCCCTGCTAAGGTTTCCGCATTTTGCGGAATGAAAAGGGAACCGGGTGTAAATCCCGGACATTACCCGATGCTGTAAGCTTCATTTAAAATCTTTTGTATCCTCAGCCACTGTGCGCTATATGCAAACGGGAAGGCCGCAAAAGACGAAGTAAGTCAGAAGACCTGCCTTGGTAATTTTTTACTTATCGCTGCTTTCGGGATTTAAAGGCACAGGTAAGAACAAGGCAACCTCACTGTCTTTTTCTGTATCTGGAATTTTTTTCACTGGCTGCGTAATTGTTTAACTTTTTAAAGCAACATTATGCGCAAAATTTCAACACTTGCAATTGCACTGGCTTTCGGTGCATCGGCCTCAACGGCCCAGACAGTCGCTACCTTCGACACACTTTCGCTGGCAGGTACCGACACTTTTTATGTCAACTATACAGACCCCGGCAACAATGTGGGTTTTGACGACGGCCTCGCACATTACGAATGTGTGTATGATACACTGTTTGGCTTCAAATCGCTGACTGAAGGGTTTGTTTATTCTAACATGACAGATAGCGTTGACGGCACTTATATGAACCCGAATTCTGCCAAGACGGCCAAGGGGTACAATAATTCTGACCAGTACGTGGTGGCCTTCGCTTACAATGGCCCGATTTTCACAACGCTGACGGGTAAAGCCAAGGGACAACCCGTAAAAGGTTTTTATATTACCAACACCACCTTTGGCTACGAGGCTATGAAACACGGTGATGGCTTTACCAAGAAATTTGGCGGTGTGCCCAATACAGATTCTGACTGGTATAAGGTGACGATCAAAGGCTACCTGAACGGCACCATAAAGCCCGATACTGTTGATTTTTACCTGGCTGACTTCCGTTTTGCAGACAGTACCAAAGATTATATCATCAAAACATGGGAATGGGTAAACCTGCTGCCACTGGGCGGCGTGGATAGCCTGACCTTCCAGGTAAGTTCCACTGATACCGGGGCGTTTGGCATGAACAATCCCGCGTACTTTGCTATGGATAATTTTGAAACCTACGAAACATCGGGCATAGCCAATACCGCAGTAACCTATGCTGCCAAAGTATATCCCAACCCCGCTACCGATATGCTGGTGGTAGAGCTGAACGATAAAACCATAGAGTATGTAATGGTAACCGATGCGGCAGGCAGGCTGGTAGCCAGGCTGAAAGCTGAGGATAAGCTAACTTTGAACCTGTCGGGCTATGCACCGGGCATCTACATGCTTACCATGCAGGGTGCTAACGGTACAGCCACTTCACGTTTTGTAAAACAGTAATCATGAGGTTATTTGTTCTGTTATATATAATAGGCTGCTCACTGCCTGCGGTTGCCCAATACGCACCGCAGGCGGGTGTGGCGGGCAGTACGGCCATCAGCAAGAACGACAGCCGTATAGTAGCCTGGGCCACCACCTGCACGGTAGAGCGCGGGTGGCTGGACATAGCCGATAAGCCACAGGGCAGGGCCTCGCAGGGTATTGACCAGAATGGTATTGGCAAGGCTGATGACCTCGTAATAAGCCTGGGCGACAGTGGTACAGCAGTCATTACCTTTCCCGCGCCATTGTACAATGGCCCCGGCGCTGATTTTGCTGTATTTGAATATGGCTTTATCAATCCCGCTAATCCTGAAGAAGCCTTCATGGAACTGGCATTTGTAGAAGTGAGTTCCGATGGCGTGAATTATACACGTTTCGCCGCATCGTCTTTAACAGATACTCCACAGGTGCCAATGGCAGGCGTATATATGAATGCCAGGAAGATCAACAACATGGCGGGAAAATATGTAGCAGGCTACGGCACTCCCTTCGACCTGGATGAATTGAAAAACTCCCCCGGGCTGGATATGAATAATATCACTCATGTAAGGCTGGTAGACGTGGTAGGCTCTGTGGGCGCACATGCAAGTATGGACAAAGACGGCAACCCCATTAACGACCCTTACCCCTCGCCAATACCATCCGGTGGTTTCGACCTTGACGGTGTGGCTGCACTAAATATTCCCGGTTGGTGGCCATCAACGTTGAACAATATAGCAAAGGCGAATAGCATGCAACTATATCCCAATCCGGCACAGGATAGGATACAGGTTTCGGCAGTTAGCTTTACCGCGGGCAGCTTGATGATAAAAGATGTAACGGGCAGGCTGCTGGTGAGCAGAGAAGCTACTGCAAATAACAACGTTGACATAAGTCATCTGCCAGCCGGTGTATATTACCTTATTTTGAACGATGGTAACGGTAAAGAATGGATAGAGCGGTTCAGCAAATATTAAAGTATGGTGTTGTCGCCTGTTTGCTATTAGTAGCAGCCTGCAACAAAGACAGGAACTCGGGGGCAACACCTTCCAATCCGGGGCAGGCGCCCCCGGTTACCGGTGCAGGCGAACGTAACCTGTACATAGCCTGCGAAGGTAGCTTTGGCAACGGCAATGCATCATTGTACATGCAAAATCTGGCTACACTCACACTGTACGAAAATGTGTACCTGAACGTAAACGGCAGGTCAATAGGTGATGTATTTCAGAGCATCCAGCGTATAGACGACAGGCTCTTCCTCTGCGTGAATAATTCGGATAAGATATTAGTGATAGATGCCAAAACGCGTAATTACGAAGGCACTATCAGCATACCTAAACCGCGTTATATATTGCCCATAAATTCAGACAAAGCTTATGTAAGCAGTCTGTACGGTAATAAGGTGTACATCATCAACCCCCGTACATTACAAATACTGAATACGATTGAAGTGCCAGCAAAAAATCCTGAAGGTATGTTGTTACGCGGCAGCAAGGTATATATCTGTCCCTGGGACACTGCCTGCAATAAAGTATATATAGCCGACATAGTTACTGATAATATTACCGATAGCTTTACCGTAGCGGGTTACGCACCGCAACATGCATTGGTGGATAAGGATGGTTTTATATGGGTGCTTTCGGGCAATGTGGAAAAGAAGAAATGGGCTGCGCTGACAGTACTGGCACCGGGTACCGATGATATAGTTCAGTCTTACCGGTTTAAAGAATTGCAGGATGTGATTAAGCCTGCCTTCAACAAGGCCGGTGATATGCTGTACTTCATTGGAGTGGATTATAAAGGGATTACAGGATATAATGGCATCTTCAGGATGAGTGTCAATGACAGCAAACTACCCGCAACTCCGTTTATACCCGCACAAAAGTTTCAATACTTCTGGGGGCTGGGTATCGACCCGCTGACTGATGATATATATGTGGGCGACCCGAAGGGTTTTATGCAAAAAGGAGTCGTGTCTGTGTACAACAGCAATGGTGAACAGAAGCGTACCTTTGCCGTGGGTATTGGACCGGGTTATTTTTACTTCGATGAATAAATACAGCTTGAAAAGGATAGTAAGTATAACAGCATTGCTGATGGCAATGCTGTTTTCTTTTGCAGAGGCAGGTGCACAGGTTACCGATACCCTTAAGGAAGTAAAGGTAAAGGCGAGGAGGGCGAAAGCCAAAGTAAGCAATGACGAGCGTCTCAATACCTATTCGCCGGGGCAAACAATTGTTACTATAGATAGTGCTACACTGGAGCAATATAAGTTTCAGAGCATGGCCAACCTGCTGGCGCAACAGGTGCCGGTTTTTGTCAAGTCGTATGGGTTGAATAATGTGGCAACGCTCAATTTCAGGGGAGCATCGGCGGCACAGTCGCAAGTATATTGGAATGGCATACCTATACAAAATGCTGCCTTGGGTATAGCGGATGTATCATTGTTGCCTGTAGAACTTATGAACAAAGTAAATGTAGTGTATGGCAGCTCATCTGCCCTGTGGGGTAGTGGTAATGTGGGTGGCGCTTTGTTGATAGAAAACGATTTGCCTGCGTTCAGCGATAGTGTACATTTTAGCCAATCAGTTTCTGCGGTAGGGGGTAGTTTCGGGCATTACCGGTTTGGGATAAAATCTGCATTAAGCGAAGAACGTTTTGCTTTTACAGTCAACCTCTTTGGCCAATCAGCCAGGAATAACTTTCATTATACCGATGCCAACGACAGTAGCAGACGCATGCCTAATGCAGAGCTGCAAAGTGGGGTAGGGCTGTTGCAAGGGGCCTATAAAGTCGATGACAGGAATACAGTTACAGCACGGGCATGGTACCAGCAGTATTACCGCGAAATACCTCCTGCCTTGTTTGAAACCGCCTCGCTGAAAAACCAGCGTGATGAAACCATCAGGCTGATGCTGGACTGGAAACGGAAAGGCATCCAAACCAATACTTACATCAAAACTGCATATATACGCGATTATGTATGGTACCGGGACAGTATGGTCCTGGTAGACTCCCGCAACTTCACCAACCAGGTATACACAGAGGCGGGTATTGACCACCGTTTTAACGAACACCACAGGCTGTTGGTATTTACCCCCGTTCATCTATCATGGATAGACAGGATAACACAAGGTGACAGGCATATGCAAAACCGCTATGCATTAGCGGCATCTTATTTATTTACGGGTATTAACGAGCGGTTGAACCTGTCTGTAAACGGGCGTGGCGAGATTGTGAATAACATATCCTTTCTGCTGCCGGGATTGAATGCCTCTTATGATGTGACCAGTTGGTTGCAGTTTCGTGCCAATGTACAACGTTCGTACCGCGTGCCTACGCTCAATGAATTGTATTACAACCCCGGCGGCAACCCCAACCTGAAACCCGAAAAAGGTTGGAATGAAGATGCAGGATATACTATAAGTGTAAGGCGGGGATGGATATTACAACATAGCCTTTCGGCCTACAACCGTGTGATTGACGACTGGATACTGTGGCTGGGCGGGGCTATCTGGACACCGCACAATATAGCCAGCGTGCACAGTCGTGGTCTGGAGACAGAGAATAAGCTGCAGTATAAACTGAACGATGTTACAATCCATCTGGGCATTAATGCCACTTATACCTTAGCCACAACAAGAGCCAGTTACCTGCCTAGCGATGGCAGTATCGGTAAACAGATACCATACACACCATTATACAATGGACAGGGCAACATAGGCGTTACTTGGGGAAAAATACTATATGTTAACTACAATCATACCTATACCGGTTTGCGTTATATCACTACAGATGAATCATTTAGTATCGCATCTTATATGACAGGCAACTTGCAACTGATGTATAATGTACCTGTAAGTGGCAACAGGTTACAACTTACGGCACAATGCAATAACCTGTGGAATAAACAATACCAGGTGGTAAATGCACGCCCTATGCCGGGTATTAACTGGTTGGCAGGCCTGGTATTTACATTTATCCGTTAATAATTCATATGGTAGAAATGATGCCAGTCAATTGTTAACCGCTTGTTAACGGACATGGTGTTTTTGTTTAAGGATTATTCATGTGTTTGCTTTACAAGTACAACAGAGATTACTTTAGAGGTACTTCATTATTCTTGATATGCATGTGTTTACATATAGTATTTCTTGTATAATGATTCAATAGAGAGACAAATTATGATACGTGCACATATTATTCAATATGCACCTGTAATATTTATTATCCTTGTAGGGCTATTCGCCTTCCTGAAATTGATATTTATTAATGTATATGGGCTTAGGGAAGACCCGCTTGGCCTGTATATTGATTCATTCAGAATGTATAGCAGCCAGGTTGTTAAGAATACTTTTCACAGCAAGCTCAAAAAGTATTACAAAACCAGTAATAGCGTTAATGCAGTTTTTTATGCAACCTTCGTTTTGCTTTGGATGGTCTATTTTTTATTTAAGTTGCTGTAATATTAGCCCGCAGACACCTTAATTTTGCGTGCTTAAATATGGCTTTGGATATTCAGCATATCAATATACTGGCAATAGAGTCTTCCTGTGATGATACATCTGCGGCTGTTATCAGCAATGGCAAGGTACTAAGTAACCTCGTTGCTACCCAAAAAATACACGAACAATATGGCGGCGTAGTGCCTGAGATGGCATCGAGAGCGCATATACAGAACATAGTGCCGGTTGTTGATGTGGCGCTCAGGCATGCGGGTATATCTAAAGACGAACTGACTGCAGTAGCCTTTACCCAATCGCCCGGGCTGATAGGCTCATTGCTGGTGGGTGCCTGTTTTGCCAAATCATTTGCGCAGGCATCGGGTTTGCCGTTGTTGGCGGTACATCATATGCAGGCGCATGTACTCGCGCATTTTATTGATGAACCTCATCCCGGGTTCCCTTTCCTCTGCCTTACTGTTTCAGGCGGGCATACCCAGATAGTACTTTGCCGCAGCCACCTGGATATGGAAGTGATAGGAGAAACGCAGGATGATGCAGCAGGCGAGGCATTCGATAAAACAGCCAAAATGTTGGGGCTGCCATATCCCGGCGGCCCATTGGTAGATAAACTGGCACAGACAGGCAACCCGCATAAATACACGTTCCCTATATCTGATATTAAAGGCTATGGTTTTAGTTTCAGCGGTGTCAAAACAGCAGTACTCTATTTCTTACAAGAGCAGAAGAAAGTAAATCCTGACTTTGTAGAAGAAAACATAAATGATATTTGCGCATCAGTGCAGCATATTATTATTAAAACTTTGCTGCTAAAATTCGAGCAGGCAGCGAAGGAATACAATGTGCATCACCTGGGTATTGCAGGTGGGGTTTCTGCCAATAGTGGATTGAGGGCTGCCTTTGCGGAAATGTGTAGCAAAAACGGCTGGCAGGCTCATATACCGCAATTTCAATATTGTACGGATAATGCAGCCATGATAGGCATTACAGGCTACTACAAATACCTGAACGGAGATTTCGCGGACATGACCGTAAGCCCTACAGCAAAAGCAAGCTGGCAATGAGTAATGTCTATTTCCGGTTCAAACAGTTTACTATTAACCAGGACAGGTGTGCTATGAAGGTGTCTACAGATGCCTGCATTGCAGGGGCATGGATGGATTTGCCACCCGGTACAAAACGAGTACTTGATATAGGTACGGGAACAGGGTTGCTGGCGCTAATGTTGGCGCAGAAAAATCCCGGTATCATTATTGACGCCATAGAACTGGATGCAGAGGCTGCAGCACAGGCAAAAGAAAATGTGTCTTCTTCCCCATGGGCAGACAGGATTAATATAATACAGGCAGATGCAACCATATATCCATATACCCATACATACGGTTTCGTTATTAGCAACCCACCTTTTTTTAATAATAGTTTATTAAGTAATATCGACCGGCGAAACATGGCCCGGCATACGGTGTCCCTCAGCTTTCAAAGTCTTTTTGATATCCTTAATAAATGCCTCAATGAGGTTGGCGTAGCATCTGTATTATTACCGTGTACAGAACACGCGCAGTGGGAAAAACTGCTGCAGGATAATAACTGGTATATCGAAAAAAAACTCCTGATACACCCCCACGACCATAAAGCCGCTAACAGGGTAGTGAGCATCAGTAGCCGTAATAGTAACATAACATGTACTGAAGAACATTTGTACATCAGGAACCCAAAGGGTGATTATACTGACACGTTCAAGCAACTAATGTATCCCTACTACCTGGATAAATAAGCTTATATCTGGTCCTCATCATCACTGTCTTTATCAGTTAGAATAATCTTTTTCTCTACCAGTGATTTGTGATAAATGGAATGTTTTACATATTTCCTTGTCATGAAATAGGAAATTGCAGTTACTATCATCAGGGGAATAAACAGGGTATACCCACCTGTTATCTCTGCCAGCAGGAATATAGCAGTAAGCGGTGCATGCATAACCCCTGCCAATACCCCTGCCATACCTGCCACGATAAAATTGGGTGATTTTACATTAAAGTAAGGAGTTAAGTTGACAATATAAGAAAACAAAAAACCGGCTACTCCACCAATTATTAGTGAAGGTGCAAACACCCCCCGTTACCGCCTGCACCGGTAGTTAATGCCGCACTTACCGACTTTAGCATAATAATCAGGATGCACATGCCGATAATTGCTACATGCACGTTCCCGAATTGAGTGAAGAAAGAATGGCTGGTGAGAGGATTGGTTTTGCCATTTAGCAATGCAGTAACGAGTGTATACCCTTCCCCGTACAAAGACGGGACGATAAAAATAAGCAGGCATAATGGTATCCCTCCTTTTAACCACGTGCGTGTATTCATGGGCATTTTAGAAAATCTCTTCTCTATAGCTTCGACTACATTGGTAGTGTATACCGATAACAAACCACAACCTACGCCCAGTATGATATAGAAAGGGATGGAAGCCATATCCCATTCTACAATATTATATACAAAGAATTTTTCGGGGTAAAGTACTTGTGACACCACCGTGGCGGTAGCGGTAGAAATGAGTAAGGGGATAAAAAATGGTATGTTGAAGTCAAGCAATAAAACCTCTAATGCAAAGATGATTCCGGCTATTGGACTATTAAATATGGCTGCTATACCGCTTGCAGCACCACACGCCAGTAGCAGGGTAGTGTCGCGGTATGATAACCTGAGGTCGCGGGCTGTATTTGAGCCGATAGCGCTGCCGGTAGCTACAATGGGTGCCTCCAGCCCCACGAAACCGCCCATAGCTACAGTAACAGCAGATGTAAGGATATGACCAAAGGTGTGCTGAATGCCAATCCTGCTTTTTTCAGTGAGAATACTGCTGAGTATAAACCCCACGCCCCTGCTCAGCCGCCCTTTAAATAAACGTTTTAGCAGTATCATCGATATACCTACCCCTATAAGCGGAAAAATAGCCGTAAGCCAGTTGCTGTGCATAAAATCATTCAACCGTTCGGCCTGGTGTTCAACAAAGCCTACTAATACTTTCAGGAATACTGCCGCTAATGCGGAAAGAAGTCCTATTGTGAAACTGATGAATATAATAAAGTTTCTATGACGTACATGTTTTACCCTGAGTTGCTCAAGTTTTATAAGTATTCTCCCCCAGCCTTTCCTGTAAATAGCCATTTAAGATCAATAAACAATTTCATCAAAAATACTATGCCAATAGTTTTTATCCGGTTAATAATACAAAATAAACATTTTAAGGTAATTACACATTGTATATTGTTTGGTATGTAGGCTGTGCAAAATTTCAAATTAGTTAATACCGGCAGTTTAATGTGTTGTTTTTTTAAACTACTTTTGCACCCAATATTGTTTACAAGAAACCAGTACAAGGATAAATTTCAAAGAGTTATATGATATACTAAAGGTTGGTATGTTGTTGTTATCAACTCCGTACATAACCTTTTCTTATATTGGTATTAGGTGATAAATCATATTAATGGAAAATAACGTTGTTAATAATAATACGACTTCAAATACCGATAACACCAACGAAACCGAAGGAAGTGTATTAAATCTAAAGTGGATATTTACGACCATATTAGCAACATGGCCATGGTTCGTAGCGAGCATGGTAGTTGCATACATGATAGCCTTTCTGTATTTGAGATATACAACACCTGTATACCAGGTAGGCAACGAGATACTTGTAGAGGATAGCCGCAGTGGTATGACCGTTTCTGAGGAAGCGCAGATACTTTCAGAATTGGGATATGGCAAGAGCAGTGCTGACAATATTAACAATGTCTTACGTTCTTTCAAAAAGAACGAGTTGATGAAAGAAGTTGTTGCCAGGCTGAGGTTGAATATCAGGTATTATGAATACGGAAGGTTTAAGACAACTGAATTCTACGATAACAATCCGTTCATTCTGCAAATAAGTGATTCTGCATTGGCTGAATTAGATGGTGGATATTCTTATATCCTTGTCTTTAACGAGGACGGGACTTTCAAGTATAAACTAAAAGGGACTGAGAAATATCAACAGGCGAAATTAGATAAGCCATTTTTATTACCATTTGGCGAGGTAATGATAACCAAAACCGGACATCCGCTGCATTATGGCAACGAGTATGAGTTAGTGGTTATCAACCAGACCAGCGCTGCAGGTGGGTTTGTAGGCAGTATACAATTGGACAGGCCAGATAAGGCTGATAACTCGGTATATATATTCGCAACTGATGTACTGCCTCAAAGGGCAATTGATTTAGTCAATACATTGGTAAAAGTATATATTGTGTCCAATGTAGAAGAAAAGAACAGGAAAGCCGATAATGTCATTAATTTCATAAATGAACGGATTGACAGTGTAAACGTGGAATTGGGAAAAGTAGAAGAAGATATTCAGACCTTCAAACAAGACTATAATTTCGCAGCTCCTGAGACCCAGTCCGAATTGTTATATGCCAAAACTGACGAATTCTATAAAGAATTGTCGGAAATGGAATTAAAACTGGAGTTAATAAAAGCTCTTGAAGGGAATATCAGAAGAGCCGCTATCAACCATGAATTAATACCCACTACTGCCTTTGTAGATAATGAGTCTTTGAATAGCGTTTTGTCTGAATACAATGCTATACTTGCCGAACGGGAACAGAAAGCAGAAAGCCACCAGGAAGAGGCGCCGGTTATAAAAGCCATTGACAAAAAACTGGCAGGCCTGACGACACTTATCGAAAGCAACTTGTCGGCTATAAAAGAGGGTGTTAAGGTGAGGATAAAAGAACTGAGGGAAAAAACCGGAATTGTAGATCAGCAAATCAGGCAGGTGCCGAAGAAAGAGCGTTTATACCTGGAGAAGGCAAGACAACAGGCGATTAAACAGGAGTTGTATATATTACTATTGACGAAGAGAGAAGAAACGGCAGTTACCAAGGCTGCTACTACAGCAAACATAACCGTCATAAACGAGGCAAGAAGTATGGGGGCCATATCTCCTAATGCCAAGAAAATAAAAAACAGGGCATTGTTGATAGGTTTCCTGATACCTATGATATTCTTCTCAGTTAGAAGGTTGCTGAACAATAAAATCATTGCCAAGAGCGATATTGAAAGCAGTTCCGACATTCCTGTTTTGGGTGAAATCGGACACTATAAAGATGAAGAAAGCCAGGTGGCAGTTAAAAGAAACAGTAATACTGCATTAGCTGAGCAATTCAGGGCGTTGAGAACCAACATACAGTTCTTACTACCCAACCCCAGCGACAAAACAATATTGCTTACCTCAAGTATGAGTGGCGAGGGTAAGTCTTTTGCAGCCATTAACCTGGCTATGACATTTGCTATTTCAGGTAACAAGGTAGTACTGATAGAATTCGACCTTCGTAAACCGAAAATCTCAAAACACCTGGGTATCGACAAGTCAACAGGTATTTCGGGGTATGCTATAGGTCAATATGGGCTGGATAAGATTATCATACCTTCCGGCATTGATGACAACTTATATGTAATTCCATCAGGCCATATTCCACCCAATCCGGCTGAGATGATGTCGATGCCAAAAGTGGATGAGATGTTTGAGAAGTTACGACAGGATTTCGACTATATCATCGTAGATACTGCACCTGCAGGGTTAGTAACCGATGCGGTATTATTAAATCGCTTTGCTAGTACATGTCTCTATATTGTAAGGCAAGGCTATACCTTCAAACAGCAGATACAATTAGCGAACGACCTGAAGAGAACAGGAAGAATACCTAAAATCAACTTTGTAATAAACGACGTAGTGTACACCCGTGGATATTCTTATGGTTATGGCTATGGCTACGGTTATGGTTATGGCTACGGTTATGGATATGGTTACGGAGAACACGGTTCAGGATATTATCAGAGGGAAAAAACATTTATGGATAAGCTAAAGGGAAAAATACAGGGCTTAGTGAAATCTAAAAATAAGTATAAGTAGTTTTCATAAGCACGCTGCTCATTTCCCCTATCGGTTATCATAATAACTCTCCTGATAATTACGTGTGTCAGGGGGGATGTTTTACAAGCTTTGATTTTCAGGTCGTTACATTGTTGTGGTGTGACTGACCGCGGCGAAGCCATCTTACTATCCAAGAATATTTCTAATACTGTTCCTGTAACATACTGATGAAAGCCATCCTTTTTTTAAGCCTGACCACTTTTTCAAAAACAGGGGGAATAGAAAGGTTTAACAAATGCTTCCTGAAAGCCTTGTCTGATCTGGATGAAAAAGGAATAACCGAGAGTCATGCCCATTCAGCATACGATGAGCATTCGGATGGAAAGTATTACCAGGAAAAAAAATACGAGGGATTTCGTGGCCGAAAAGCAGCTTTTGTAATAAAAAGCATATTTGCTGCCAGGAAGTTCGATGTAATAGTATTAGGACATATAAACATGTCTGTAATAGGCTTGGTAATAAAAAAATTATACCCCGCAAAAAAACTTATCCTGGTAACCCATGGTATTGATGTATGGCGTCAATTACCTACGTCCAAAAAGAGAATGTTACAGTTAGCGGATACGATATTATCCGTAAGTAGTTTTACCAAATCGAAGCTACTTGAACTTCACGGAGTAAAAGCAGACAAGATAAAGATCTTCCCGAATACTGTCGACCCGTTCTTCTCAATGCCACCTTCTGTTGATAAAACCGAGGCGCTTAATAAGCGTTATGGCATTGATACTGACGATTTTGTAATATATACGCTCACAAGGCTCTCCGCATCCGAACTTTTTAAGGGATATGATAAAGTGATTGAAGCCGTGGGAGCATTGGTTAAAGAGTACCCAAGGGTAAAATATATTATTGCCGGCAAGTATGATGAAACGGAAAAAAAAAGGATAGACGGTCTTATAGCCCAATACAACCTGCAAGGGCATGTTGTTATAGCCGGGTTCATTGATGAAAGAGAACTGGTAGCACATTACAGCATGGCAGATGTATACATTATGCCCAGCAAAAAAGAAGGATTCGGAATAGTATTTATTGAAGCACTGGTGTGTGGTGTACCTGTTATTGCAGGTAATGCTGACGGTAGTGTGGATGCTTTGCTAAACGGAGAATTAGGCACATTGGTAAACCCTGATAGCGTGAGTGAAATAAAGGCCGCACTAATAATGCACATAAAGCATAAATACAGGCTGAATGAACAAGAGCGGTGGGATGCCCGGCAGAAAACTATTGAAAATTTTTCATTTGAAAGATACAGGCAACGACTGGAAAACCTGGTGGCTGCATGTTAGCATCAAAGACGTAACGACATAAATAAACATGGGAAAAGTAGCGCTTATTACGGGTATTACAGGGCAAGATGGAGCTTATCTTGCAGAATTCCTGTTGAAGAAAGGATATATAGTGCACGGGATTAAAAGAAGAAGCTCTTTATTCAATACAGACAGGATAGACCACTTATACCAGGATCCTCATGTGCGCGACAGGCACTTCATATTGCACTACGGCGACTTGACCGATAGCACCAATATCATCAGGATTATCCAGGAAGCGCAGCCCGATGAGATATACAACCTGGGGGCTATGAGCCATGTGAAAGTGAGCTTTGAAACCCCTGAATATACAGCCAATACAGATGCGATAGGAACACTGAGAATACTGGAAGCGGTGAGGTTGTTGAATATGGTTGACAAAGTGAAGATATACCAGGCTTCGACATCTGAATTGTATGGTAAAGTACAGGAGATACCCCAGTCTGAGACAACACCCTTTTATCCACGCTCGCCCTATGGTGTTGCCAAGTTGTATGGATATTGGATTACGGTGAACTATAGAGAAGCATATAATATGTATGCATGTAATGGCATCCTTTTCAACCACGAGAGCCCGTTGAGAGGGGAAACATTTGTTACCAGGAAGATTACCCGAGCCGTAGCACAAATATCGCTGGGCTTGCAGGAAAAATTTTATGTAGGTAACCTTGACGCAAAAAGAGACTGGGGACATGCCAGGGATTATGTAGAAGCAATGTGGCTGATGTTGCAGCAAGAGGTAGCAGAGGATTTTGTGATAGCAACCGGTATCACTACAACTGTCCGTGATTTTATAAGAATGGCCTTTGCAGAAGTAGGAGTGGAAGTAGAATTTAAAGGAGAAGGACTGAATGAAGTGGGGGTAGTAGTGTCTGCTGCAAAGGATGGTAATGTGAAAGCAGGACAAGAAGTGGTTTGTGTAGACCCTAAATACTTCCGCCCTACTGAGGTGGAACTGCTGATTGGAGATGCTACAAAGGCAAAAGAAAAGCTGGGCTGGGTGCCAAAATGTACACTGCCGGAACTTATAAAAGAAATGGTACATGCAGACATTGAAGCATTTACAAAAGAAAAACTGCTGAAAGATGCGGGTTATGTGTTTATACAGCAGCACGATTGATACTGAGAATGGAAAAGAACGATAAAATATATATAGCTGGTCACAGGGGCATGGTGGGCAGTGCTATAAAGAGAAAGCTGGAACGTGACGGCTATACCAATCTTATATGCATATCGTCAGCCGAGCTGGATTTGCGCAATCAGGCTGCAGTAGCAGATTTCTTTGCTCAGGAAAAGCCTGAATATGTATTCCTGGCTGCTGCAAAAGTGGGGGGGATACTGGCTAATAATACCTATAAAGCTGATTTTCTATATGATAACCTGATGATACAGAACAATATCATTCACCAGGCTTACATACAAAACGTCAAAAAATTATTATTTCTTGGTTCTTCATGTATATATCCCAAACTGGCCGCCCAACCCTTGAAGGAAGACGCATTGCTGACGGGCTTGCTGGAACCGACCAATGAACCATACGCGGTAGCTAAAATAGCCGGTATAAAGATGTGTGACGCTTATCGGGCGCAGTATGGCTGCAACTTCATTTCTGCTATGCCTACTAATCTTTATGGGCCGAATGACAACTATGACCTGAACAATTCGCATGTATTACCAGCATTGCTCAGGAAATTTCATGAAGCCAAAGTAAGTGGCACACAAGTGGTGGAAGTGTGGGGAACAGGTTCGCCACTAAGAGAGTTCCTGCATGTTGATGACCTGGCTGAAGCATGTGTGTTCTTAATGAAGCAGTACGATGAAGCGGGCCATGTTAATGTGGGCTCGGGAACAGAGGTGAGTATCAAAGAATTGGCGGAAATGATAATGAAAATAACAGGGTATACAGGAGAATTGAAATGGGATACTACTAAACCTGATGGAACGCCAAGGAAACTGATGGATAATACAAAGATCAACAATCTTGGGTGGAAGCCACAGATTGGCCTGCGCGAAGGGGTGGAGAAAGTGTATCATGAAAAATTTTTAACAGTAGTATAAAACCGGTCATAATATTTACATGAACAAGCATAGTAACGACTGGACACTGATAATACAACCTAAACAGGGCGTATTTAATATCAACCTTAAGGAAATATGGCGATATAGAGACCTGGTTATGCTCCTTGTAAAAAGAGACTTTGTTGCATTTTACAAGCAAACAGTGTTAGGTCCGCTGTGGTTTGCGATACAGCCTATACTCACCACTGCGGTGTATGTATTGTTATTCAATAAGGTTGCAAATGTTTCTTCAGATGGTGCGCCGGCCGTTCTGTTTCAAATGGCAGGTATTACTTGCTGGATGTATTTTTCTGAAGTGTTATTGAAAACTTCTGATACGTTCATTACAAATGCTAATATTTTTGGTAAGGTGTACTTTCCGCGTATAGTGATTCCGGTGTCTGTAGTATTGTCAAGCATGATAAGGCTTGGCATACAGTTAGCTTTGTTTTTCTGTGTGTGGGGCTACTATTACTTCTTTACAGATGCGGATATCCAGTTGACATGGGCTGCTTTTCTGTTTCCGGCTTTAGTAATACTTATGGGCCTGCAAGGGCTGGGACTGGGTATAATAATCTCCTCTCTCACATCCAAGTATCGCGACCTGAAATACCTGCTTACATTTGGTATACAACTCTTACAATTTACCACTACTGTAGCATACCCGCTTTCAGCAACCAGTGGCAGCGCCCGTGCAATGATAGGTTATCACCCTTTTACCTCTATTTTGGAAACATTTCGTTTCGGCTTTTTAGGCAGTGGACAATTTTATGAGGGTTACTTTGTCTATAGCGTCATTATAACATTTGTTTTTTTGGTTACAGGCATATTGATATTCAATAGGGTTGAAAAAACATTTATGGATACAGTTTAAGCAAGGAATATGTCTGATATAGCAATAAGTGTAGAAAATTTATCGAAAATGTACCGCCTCGGAGAGGTGGGTACAGGCACTATATCTCATGACCTTAATCGCTGGTTGCATCGGATTCGTGGTAAAGAAGACCCTTACCTGAAATTAGGCGAGGAAAATAAGAGAGATGCGAAGGGCGGCCAGTATGTTTGGGCGCTGAAGGATGTATCATTTGATGTAGAGCAGGGCCAGGTATTAGGTATTATAGGGAAGAATGGAGCCGGTAAGTCTACATTACTAAAGCTGTTGTCGCGTGTTACAGCACCTACTACCGGAATCATAAAGGCTAAGGGCCGTATAGCAAGTTTGCTGGAAGTGGGTACTGGTTTTCACCCCGAATTGACAGGCAGAGAAAACATTTTTCTTAACGGAGCTATACTAGGTATGACCAAGCCTGAGATTAGAAGCAAGTTTGACGAAATAGTGGATTTCTCGGGTGTAGCAAGATATGTAGATACACCTGTTAAGCGGTATAGTTCAGGAATGTATGTAAGGCTCGCATTTGCTGTTGCCGCATTTTTAGAACCTGAAATCCTGATTGTCGATGAAGTATTGGCTGTAGGAGATGCTGAATTTCAACAAAAATGCCTGGGCAGGATGAAAGATGTCAGCCAGAATGATGGCAGGACTGTATTGTTTGTAAGCCACAATATGGGCGCTATCAAGAATCTTTGCCAAAAAACATTGGTAATGAAACATGGTACGGTGGAAAGCCTTGAAGACACGCCTTCGGCAATCGAAAGATATTTGTCTTCAGATTCAGATGTAGACAGGTACCAGGCATGGTCTGAAAACGAACGTCCCGGCAATAGTTCATTACGTCTCAATTCAATCAAGGTTTTAGACGATAAAGGTTATTTTGACAGGCAACTCACATCAGACGACGATGTGTATGTTGAAGTTGCATACCAGCTTTTTGAAACCCTTCAAAACCTGAGGATTGTGGTAAACGTATTGGGATATGATGGCGAGGAGGTTTTTTCTACCAGCGACTATAATTATTATAATTCGAGTCGGCTCAGAGAACCCGGGATATACACATCTGTTGTGAAAATACCCCGCAGGTTACTTAATGTTTCCAGGTATTATATTGCTGTAGATATAGATATACCTAAGGAAAAAGCATTTGTGATAGCACAGACAGTTTCATTTAACATCGACGAGCTTATATACAACGAATTGGGTGTAACCAATGCCAAGAAACCATCAGGTGTTATCCACCCGGTATTAGAATGGAAAGTTTCGCGGATAAGTTAATTGATTTTGAATATCCTGATACGCACATATAACTTTACTAAAAGGAAAACAGAAGCACTCCTGTATAACCTTTTACTGGGTATCCCTTATTTCAGATTCATAAAAGATACAAGAGGTACACAGGTGCCGATTACTTTTAAAATCTGGTTCAGGCAGAAAGTAATGGGAGTACATAAAGAAGTGTATTGGCCGGTACATCCCAGCAGTAAGGTGAACCAGTTTAAGAATATTGTGATAGGTGTGGAAACCAGCCCGGGGTACGAACCCGGCTGTTACATCCAGGGCATAGGTAAGGTTTTTATCGGTGACTATACCCAGATAGCGCAGAATGTTGGTATTATCAGTGCTAATCATGATGTGTATGATAACAGTGAGTATATAAAGAAAGAAGTGAAGATTGGAAAGTACTGTTGGTTAGGCATGAACTCGGTTATACTACCAGGTGTTGAATTAGGTGACTTTACTATTGTGGGAGCCGGTTCAGTAGTTACTAAGCCCTTTCCTGATGGGTATTGTGTAATAGGTGGTAACCCGGCCAGGGTAATAAAGCAGTTGGAGAAAGATAAATGCATACCCCGCCGTCATCACAACGAATATATAGGATATGTAAAAGCCGGAGACTTTGAAGTTTACCGGAAGAAAAAATTATGGATATGAGTGGTGGAACCAAGCAATATATTGAGTGTACGCGTTGCATATTAGACAGTAAAGACGACCCTAACCTTGTTCTGGATAGTGAGGGCATATGCAACCACTGCAGGAATTATGAGGCACAGGCACAATTGTATCTGAAGACGGGTAAGGACGCTGAACAATTGATGGACAGTACCATAAAAAAGATAAAAGACTATGGCAAGGGTAGAAAATACGATTGCCTCATAGGCCTCAGCGGTGGTGTAGACAGTAGTTATGTTGCATATGTTGCTAAGCAGAAAGGGCTGAACGCCTTGTGTGTACATTTTGATAACGGATGGAATTCTGAAATTGCTGTACAAAATATTCACAACATCGTGAATAAGCTTGGGTTTGACCTCAGTACCTATGTAATAGATTGGGAAGAATTTAAAGACCTGCAGTTGGCGTATCTTAAGGCTTCTGTGATTGATATAGAGGTGCTGACTGACCATGCTATTTATGGTACTATGTTTAAGATTGCGAAGGACAATGACATAAAATATGTACTGGGTGGGCACAATGTTGTTACAGAAGGGGTTTTGCCATACCACTGGACTTACGATAAAAAGGACTATATCAACATTAAGGCGATACATAAGCAGTATGGCAGCCGGAAATTAGTTTCATTCCCCTTCCTCGATCTCAAAATGAAGAAATTCATACAAAACTCAGGAGTAGAATTTATCAATTATCTCAACTGGCTTCCTTACATCAAAAATGATGTAAAAAAGATTTTACAGGACAAACTGGGTTGGAAAGACTATGGAGGTAAGCACTACGAAAGTGTATGGACCAGGTTTTACCAGGGATATATCTTGCCGGTGAAATTCAAGGTTGACAAGCGTAAGGCACATTTGTCAACCCTGGTATGTTCCGGGCAAATGACAAGGGAAGAAGCTCTTGAAGAAATGAAACAGCCGCCATACGACCCGGAAATGCTTAAAATTGATAAAGCATTTGTTCTTAAAAAGCTGGAGCTGACTGAAAAAGAGTTTAATGACATTTTGGCTATGCCCGCACGCAGTCATAGAGAATTTGATACGGAAGGCTCTTTATTTCACTACTATCCTGTTTTGAAGCCATTAATGCCATTGTGGAGAATGTTCAGGCCAATGCCCAAACGGTAACCATTCACATACAAAAGAATATCAGTACTATTTTATGGCCCCAACACGCATTTTAGTATTTGTCCTGTTGTTTATCGGCTCGCTTACAAGCCGTATATGGCTTACTCTGCGCCATATGGAGCTGGGGTCTGATAAGTGTTATCAATTATTAGCAGCTAAAAATCTTGACGAAGGGAAAGGTTACAGCTTGTCGGTGCAGGATGCGGGTGATATGACAGAGACTATTTACAGGTCTTTGTCTGGCTGGCCTCCGGGATATTCATTGTTGATTTCGGCAGTAGAAAAATTCACAGGCGATTACCTGCAAGCCGCTTTAGTATTAGATATTATTTCTGTACTCATTTTTTATCTGGCGCTATTGTTGTTTATTATTTGGTATAAACATAAGATGAAAGATTGGCTGATAGCCCTGGCACTTGTCTTCTTTGGTATATCATCCGCACCATTTACCACCCTGTACAGTACTGATTTTCTTACGGTCTCTTTTTTTATGTTGGCAGCTATCTTGTTTATCCGTTGGCTGGATACAGCCCAAAAGAGTTACGCGCTGTTAAGCTTATTTATTCTCACTGCGTTAATGTTGCCTTTTCTTAGGTATGGGTACTACGCTATGGTATTTGTCTTCCCCGCATTTCTTATGTGTATAGCCCTGCTTAAGAAGGAGAAGAAATATGCAATTCAGTCCATACTGTTGGGAATAACATTTATAGCATTTATAGCAGGTTATACTTATTATCAGGTCGATCTTTCAGGCCAGCCAAATCCGATGAGTGGCGGCCGGCATATTAATGAAGAAGGAGCAATGTATTTCTCAAATCTTCGCTATTTCAATGCATTTTTATACAACAGCCTGGTAAACGATTTCTTTATACTGAACAGGTTGAGCGGGACGGTAAAATTAGCTTATGAGATAGTAAAGTACGGCATCACATTCCTGATGTTTGCCATGGTTCTCTTTATTTGTATTGACAATATCAGGAAAAAACGCATAGACCTCTTCAATATTTTATCGCTGCTGATTATACTTATCAACGTTGCCTATCTTGTATTGGTAAGCGTAAAAAATAAGCTGGATGCAAGTGAAGACGGTTCGTGGGTTTGGACGTATGTAAAAGAGTACCGGTACTATGCACCGGCATATTTTATAGCGTTCCTGTTTATAGTGTATAATTATAAAGAATTGAAAAACTACCGTTTGAAATTCGTCAACTTTGTAATCTTACCATTAGTGTTTGTTGGTATTGGTTATTCAGCATACTCATTACTTACCCGGAACCCGATTGGCACCTATAAACGGAATTATGCCGATTTCTTAGTGAAATTTGATGAGCTGAAAACTCATGACCCCGCCAATAAACTGATTGTCGTAAACTATTGGGACAGGCCTGTGGATAATACATCATACGGTTCTCTTTTTCAATTGTATGATTATAAGGTATACCACGACTTCGGTCACGGAGTATTGATACGGTCTACTTTTGTTGATTCGTCCGCTATTGTTGACAATCATTTTGATAAATTCTGGAATAATACTCAACAGTTGCAAAAGTTTGATACTGTTTATTATATAGGTAAAGTAGATGAGCTTAAAAATATTAAGCCCGATTCTGTATATAATATATCACCAACAGGAGCACCTGATTTATTTTCTATATCGTTAAAATAATATCCGCATGTTAGGCTTGTTAAAAAAAGTGCATCATAAAAATGTATTCCTGAGAAGGGTAAACGTATTGTCCGATTCAATAGCTAAAGTACTGCCGGATAAAATAAGCGTTTTGGATGTGGGGTGTGGCGATGGTACCATATCTCATAACATCCAGGATAGAAAAAGGGACGTGAAGTATGAGGGTATAGATATTATGCCCAGGCCTTCGTGTTCTATACCATACAAAACATATGACGGGGATCATTTTCCTTATGGAGATGCTTCGGTTGATGTTGTCCAGTTTGTGGACGTGCTGCATCATACTACTAACATAGAAGCGCTTATCAAAGAAGCAGCCCGCACTACAAAAGAGTATATTGTGATAAAAGACCACGAATATGCTACAGGCCTCGATTACCAGATATTGAAGTTTATGGACTGGGTTGGTAATGCCCCGCATGGAGTAAAAGTGATATATAATTTTAAAAAGAGAAGCTATTGGGAAAAGGTATTTAAGGATACTAATCTTGAAATAGTTAGTTACACCAACGACATACCGTTATATCCTTTTCCTTTCAACCTGGTGTTTGGCAGGAAATTACACTTTATAGCATTACTCAAAAAGAAATAACATGATGTCTTCAGAAAGCGCAAGCCTTGAATTGTCAATTGTCATGCCCTGTCTCAACGAGGCAGAAACAATTGAGGTGTGCATACGCAAAGCCAATAAATATCTAGCCGACAACAACGTGAATGGGGAAGTAGTGATTGGAGATAATGGTAGTACGGACGGCTCGCAGGAGATAGCGAGGAGGAATGGCGCAAGGGTGGTGGATATACCTGAAAAAGGATATGGCAGTGCATTAATTGGTGCTATCAATGCTTCTAAAGGAAAATATGTTATCATGGGCGATTCTGATGATAGCTATGATTTCAGCAATTTAAACTTGTACGTTGAAAAATTGCGTGAAGGGTATGACCTGGTAATGGGGAATAGGTTTAAGGGTGGAATAAAACCCGGTGCTATGCCATTCTTGCACAAATACCTGGGCAATCCTGTATTATCTTTTATTGGAAAGTTGTTTTTCGGAAGTAATGTAAATGATTTTCACTGTGGTTTAAGGGGGTTCAGGCAGGACATTGTACACTTGCTGGACTTACAAACCACCGGCATGGAGTTTGCCTCGGAAATGGTGGTAAAGGCTACGATCAATAATTGTAAAATTACAGAAGTTCCCACTACATTGTCTCCCGACGGTAGGTCAAGGCCACCGCATCTGAAAACCTGGAGAGATGGATGGAGGCACTTGCGCTTCTTGTTAATATACAGCCCGCGCTGGCTGTTTATGTATCCCGGTTTGTTCCTGATACTTTTTGGGCTACTGGGATCGCTGCTAATATTAACAGGCAAAAGCAATGTCGGCAACATCAATTTCAGTAATAACTCATTACTGTATTGCTCCTCAGCTATTATTATCGGTGTACAGTTGATAATATTTGCAGTTGTCACCCGTATTTATGGTACTGAGCAGGGGTACTTACCCAAAAAACCGTCGTACCAGAAATTATTTAAATGGTTTACGCTGGAACTTGGGCTGATATTTGGCGGAATATTGATTGTTACTGGGTTAGTTGTAGGTATCTTGTCTTTTGCATATTGGGAAAAGAATGCCTTAGGCCAATTGGACTTATCTGTTAATTTAACGATGGTAATTCCTTCCGTTACATCACTTATTCTTGGCTTCCAGATTTTCTTTACCAGCTTTTTCTTTAGCATATTAGGTATACAGAAGAAGAAATAGTTATGCCCTTGCCTGCAGTATCAATCATTACCCCATCGTTTAACAGAGCAGATATTGTTCATGAAACGGCAGCTTCAATATTCAACCAGTCGTACACTAACTGGGAGTGGGTAATAGTAGATGACGGAAGTACTGACAATAGTTGGGGAGTATTGCAGTCATTTGCGCAAAAGGATGCACGTGTTAAAATATTTAAAAGGGACAGGGAACCGAAGGGAGCATGTGCCTGCAGGAATATTGCTGTAAGTAAATCTTCCGGTGAATATGTAATGTTCCTTGATACTGATGATCTGCTGGCACCGTATTGCTTGCAACAGCGTGTTGATGCCATGTTGCAAAATCCCGAATGTGACTTTGTGATTTTTCCAATGCTTTTGTTTAAAAAGGAGCTACACGACCTGGGGCTGCTCTGGAATATAGATAAGGATGAGGATGATTTATTAAGGGTCTTACATGGCGATGCTGTTTGCCAGGGCACAGGGCCTTTGTGGAAGAAAAAATCATTTGTTGAGATCGGTATGTGGAATGAAGATTTGAAATTGTGGCAGGATGTTGAACTACATATCAGGAGTTTCTTGTACCCCGTAAAGTATAAGAAGAGGTTGGATTTGCAACCTGATGTTTACCTCCGGATTTCAGATGATAGTTTGTCGCGTATCGGTTACCATGCCGCACCAAAATTAAAAAGCCGCCTGAATGTTTATAAATACGCTGTTGAAGAAATTGCCGCGAAGGATAAAATGCAACTATACAGGGACGGCCTAAGGGTAATGGGTGTAGATGTGTTGATAAGTGCGATAAACGGAAGATTATATGAGGAAAGTTCAGAACTTCTGCAACTCACAATGAAACATGGCATATTTAGTGAAAAGGAGCAGCGGAGGATTAAACGCTACATGTATGCGTACAAAACCAAGCTGTACAAAATACCGGCATTGTTTACATTACTTGACAATAATGCCCGGGACATAGTACCTGCACAGGATGTGACGATTGGTAAAGTGAAATGGGGTCAGCAATAGTAATTTGAAATGCCGACAATATCAGTAGTAATACCTGTAAAGAACGGTAAAGAGACAATTAAGAAATGTTTGGACGGTATTTTATCTCAAACAGTGGAAGTGAATGAAATAATAGTTGTCGATTCCGGTTCAATTGATGGTACGCTTGAAATACTGCAGACCTATAGTAAAGTGAAAATAATACAGATTAATCCTCAGGATTTTAACCACGGTGCCACCCGAAACCTGGGTGTTAGTCATACATCCGGCGAAATGGTAGTACTTACCGTACAGGATGCATGGCCTGCTGATGAACATTGGTTGGAGAACCTGCTCAAGGGGTTTGATTCACCCGCGGTTGCTGCTGTTTGCGGGCAACAGATTGTTCCGCACGATAAAGATAAAAACCCTGTACAGTGGCACAGGTCATATACAGTGCCACAGGTGGTTAAGTACTCTTTTACAAAAGAGACTTATGAAGCGTTGCCCCCCCGGCAGAAACAATCCGTTTGTGGCTGGGACGATGTTACAGCCATCTATAAAAGAGATATTTTGTCATCCTTGCCTTTTAGAGATACGCCATTTGCTGAAGATGCATGGTGGGCCAACGATGCTATACTTGCGGGACATACTATAGCATATAACTACAATGCAAAAGTTTATCATTATCATCATGAGGATTACAACACTGCATTAAAGAGGAATATTTCTGAAATGTATAGTATGTACATGATTTTTAAGGTTACTCCTGCAATAGTTGGATTGACTGCCGGTTTTTATATACATGTGGCTAAAATGTTGTTAAAGGCGAAAGGCATTGGATATAGCGATAGGTTTAGATGGTTGCATTACAATATAAACCTGAAAAAGGCTGCGATGACTGCTGCTTCGGTTTTTTATGTTGCCTTTCAACAAGGGGAGCGCGGTCTGGATAATATGTATAATGAATATTGCGGCAACAGGTAGCGTGTTGTTTGTTGAAGAATTATTAGGTATATGTGTGGTATTTCAGGGATAATTGCGAAAGACGCGGAACGATATATGCCCTTGCAGCATGATATGGTGGCGTGTATGAAGCATCGCGGCCCGGATGGTGATGGTGTATATGGGTTTGGCAACTGCCTTATCGGGCACAACCGGCTTAGTATTATTGACTTGTTGTCCGGTGACCAACCCATGTTAAATGCAGCTAAGGATGTTGGCATTGTATTCAATGGGGAGATATACGGGTATCAATCTATAAGGCAAACGCTGAATTATCCGTATGCCACCACATCCGATACAGAAGTAATCATTGCCTTGTATGAAAAACATGGGACGGAATTACTTAGACATTTGCCGGGTATGTTTGCCTTTGGGATATGGGATGAAAAAAAGCAGTTGTTCTTTGCCGCAAGGGATAGGTTCGGAGAGAAACCATTTTATTACACCCTTACTGCCGATAAGGAGTTGATTTTTGCATCCGAGTTAAAGGCCATAGTAGCCAATAAATTGGTAAAGCCTCAAATTGACCCATCAGCGGTTGCCCGGTATTTATCAAGGGGATATGTAGGGCCTGTAAATACCATATACAAGAACATATACGCTCTGCCTCCTGCACATTACCTCACGTTTCAGAACGGGGAACTAAATATTAAGCGTTATTGGAATTTCCCTGCTACAACACAGGAAAGCTTAAGCCTGTCAGATGCAGCTGACAAATTTGAAGGTTTATTTAGCGAAGCTGTAAAGAAGCAGATGATAGCCGATGTGGAAGTATGTGCTTTTTTAAGCGGAGGGTTAGATTCTACCTCTGTTGTAAAAGCAGCGTCAAAGATTAACCCTGCGCTCAAGACTATAGCCTTTGGTTATAAAGGGGAATTAAATGAATTGCCCTATGCCAGGCTGGCTGCAGATGCGTACAAAACGGATCATTATGAAATATTGGAAGAAGGAGCAAATATAGAGGACCTTCTGTTGGAATTGCCGGCTATATATGACGAACCGTTCTCTGATTCGTCTGCCATACCCACCTATTTGATATGCAAAGCTGCGAGGAAATTTGGAAAGGTAGTATTGACTGGGGATGGTGGTGATGAGTTACTGGGTGGGTACACATGGTGGTATCAACCCCTGTTGCAGGATATTGCGGAACGTGGTACAGGTAATATGCGTGCTGCGTTTGTTATGGCAATGGCATCTGCTGAAAAAGCAAAAGAAAAATTGTCAGGCCATAAATCAGGCAGGCATTGGAGGGATAAGTTTCATGGTATTAAAAGTGCAAAACAATATGATACCGTGATTGAAGCTGCGGAAAGCCGTTTTATACAGGATAATTTATTTAAGAGCCTGGGACTGCCTGATGTACCTGCATTTAAATCTTTTTGGGAGGAAGAAGGCACTATCAATGATGCCATGAAGTTTGATATCGCGGATTATATGCCGGGTAACATATTAGTAAAAACAGACCGGGCAGCCATGGCGAATAGCCTGGAATTACGTTCGCCTTTCCTGGATGTTGAGTTGGCTGAATTCTGCATATCCATGCCGGGGAATTTTAAAACCGATGGCAAGTCAGATAAAATACTGTTAAGGGAGTCTATGGGCAAGTATTGGCCTGAAGAAATACAAAACAGGGGTAAGCAAGGTTTTGGTATCAGGAAAGGTCATTGGAGCGATTCTGCAAAATTGCAGAAGATGTACAAGGACTACCTGCATGACGAACATAGTCCACTGTACAATATACTTCCGTATAAAGAAACTATGGGAGTGATAAAACAGAACGAAGCCATAGCATTTAACATGCTGATATTGTCAGTGTGGGTTAGTCAAAAATATTCTTAATGAAAACGGTATTAATAACAGGAGCAGCAGGCTTTATTGGTTATCATCTTTCATCGTTATTGTCAGCTGGTGGTTATAATGTTATAGGGGTTGACTCTCTTAATGCCTACTATGATGTTCAGCTAAAGAATGACAGGTTATTGCAATTGAAAAACTACGATAACTTTACATTTTACAATATTGACATTAGCGATAAAGTTAATTTTGATCAACTGTTCAAAGACAATAAAATAAATATTGTAATCAACCTGGCTGCACAAGCGGGTGTCAGGTATAGTATCGAGAACCCATACCAATATATTGATAGCAATATCATTGGGTTTATGAATGTGCTGGAAGCTTGCCGCAATTTTCCGGTAGAACATTTGATATTTGCCTCGTCCAGCTCCGTATACGGGTCTAATAAAATCCCGTTTAGCACCGATGATCATACCGATCATCCCATTTCCTTATACGCCGCCACTAAAAAGGCTAACGAAGCAATGGCACATAGTTATGCAGCGTTGTATAATATACCAACCACAGGGTTGAGGTTCTTTACAGTGTACGGCCCATGGGGCAGGCCAGATATGGCATATTACCTCTTTACCCAACGAATTATTAACAACAAACCGATACAATTATTTAATAACGGCAATCTAAGCCGCGATTTCACATACGTGGACGATATTGTTAAAACTATTGACGCATTGGTAACTAAACCACCTTCCGCATCACCGGCTAAAAAAGGCACTATACTTGATATATCTGAAAGTTTTGCACCCTACAGGCTATATAACATCGGCCATCATAAGCCTGTACAGTTATTAGAGTTTGTTGCTATACTGGAAGAATTGATTGGTAAGAAAGCTATTATTGAAAACAAACCTATGCAGCCGGGAGATATGTTTGAAACATACGCAGACATAGATGATTTGACAGCAGCAGTAGGTTTTGCTCCCGAAGTAGATATACACGCAGGATTGAAATTATTTGTTGATTGGTATAAGGATTATTACAAGAATGTCTGAAGTATATGCTGGCCAACAGCCATTGATTAGTGTATTAATGACGGCTTATAACCGGGGGAAGTATATTGCCGAAGCCATTGAAAGTGTTCAGGGCTCTACATGGCAAAATTTTGAATTGATTATCGTTGACGATGTTTCGCAGGACGACACCTACTCTATAGCCTTGCAATATGCTGAACGAGACAGCCGCATAAGAGTATATAAAAATGATACTAACCTGGGAGACTACCCTAACAGGAATATGGCTGCCTCCTACGCAACAGGTAAGTACCTGAAATACCTGGATGCCGATGATAAACTATATCCTTACGGACTTGAAATAATGATACGCAGTATGGAGGATCATCCTGCTGCGCAATGGGGGCTGATGTCTATACCCCAGGATGATGACAGGCAGTTTCCATTATTATTACAGCCTGTTGAGATATACAGGAGGCACTACTTTAATAGTAACCGTTCTGTAAACTATCCTCATCTTTTTTATAAAGCACCGCTGTCGTCTATTATTAAAAAAGAGGCGTTTGATGAAGTGGGTGGATTTAAGGACGTCAGGCATTATGGCGATAGCGATTTGTGGCAGAGGCTGGCTATGCATTACCCCGTGTTGATAATGCAGGATGGCCTGGTATGGTGGAGGGGAGGTGACAGCTCACAAGAATCGAGTAAAAGGAAGAAGAAACTACATTTACCCATAGTCACCATCAATAATTTTATTGAGAATATACTTCATAAAGATTGTCCGTTGTCAGATAAAGAGAAGAAGGAAGCTGTAGCAATATGCCGTATGCGTGCTGACAGGATAATTCTGCATCACATAAAACATGGCAGACTTAATGTAGCCTACCAGCTGTTTAAGTTGAAAAAATAAACCGGCTAAGAGATGTTTCTTGACGACATAATAAAAGTATTTGACACTTATAAAACCCGCAACGCATTCTGTGTGAATGATGTGTTTTATTCATATGAGGACCTCGAGGGCCGTGTTATTGCTATACAACATTCAATGTTAGCTAATGGGGGTAGTCAATCGGGTAAAATAGGAATACTGACATCAGAAACAGTTGATGATTACGCTTCAATATTGGCGTGCTGGTTATTAGGGTACGCATATGTACCTGTTAATCCTTTGATGCCCGTAGAAAGAATCAGGAAGATAATTGACGATGCGCAGATAGATTGTGTATTAACAGCGATTGAAGATGCTAAAGAATTTTTCCATCAGTTAGATTTAGGTGCACATATCAAACCCATTTCTACTAAAGAGATAACTATCACAGGCAATTCATCAATACAATATGTACAAAGAAATTCGGATAGTATAGCTTATATATTATTTACATCCGGGAGTACTGGGGTGCCGAAAGGAGTACCAATAACGTATTCAAATATTGAGGCTTTCCTGGACTCGTATAATGCACTGGGCATTCCAACAGATGAAAATGATGGTTATCTACAGATGTTCGAACTTACGTTTGATGTGTCAGTTGCTTCCTACCTTGTGCCCATGCTTACAGGTGCCTGTGTTTATCCTGTATCTGCGCGAGGAATAAAATATCTGAATGTAATTAAGGTATTGAAAAAGCACAACATAACTATTGCTACAATTGTTCCTTCTATTGTCAAATATCTTAAGCCCTATTTTTCAGAAATATCCCTGCCGGGAATTAAATGTTGTATTCTGACCGCGGAAGCTATAAATGAGAACCTGGTATATGAGTGGAAAACATGCCTGCCTTTGGCAGCTATATACAATCTATATGGCCCTACTGAAGCTACTATCTGGTGTACAGGATATTTATTGCCATCAGCAATAGAACAATCAAAATCGCACAACGACATCGTAGCAATTGGAAAACCGTTTAAAAATGTTTCCACTTTGATAGTTGACGCTGAATTGTCAGAAGTGCCTGTAAAGGAGAAGGGTGAACTGTTGCTTTGTTCAGACCAATTAACATCTGGCTATATTAATAATGCAGAAAGGAATAACGAAGCGTTTGCAGAGATAGCCGGTAAGAGGTATTATAAGACGGGGGATATTTGCTATATAGATGAAGAAGGGGATGTTTTCTACTGTGGAAGAAAAGACGATCAGGTAAAAGTACAAGGTTTCAGAATAGAATTGGGAGAGGTGGACATGCTGGTCAAAAAGCATCTTCCTTCTCTTTTAACGGTAGTTATCAGATATGAAGATCAGAATAAAATTACTCAAATTGGGCTGGTAATAGAGGGCAATAAGGAGGATCACACTAACCTGGTCAATCATTTAAGAGAATTTCTGCCCTATTACATGGTGCCACAAAAACTGGTATTTGTAAACGAACTGCCGCAGAATAGCAGCAATAAGATTGACAAGGTTAAATTAACAACCATGTTTTAATGGCCGCGGCGAATAATATTCAGATAGAATCAAATCTGTATGAGCTGCTGGAGTACCTGCATGAGATAGGAGCGGCGGAAAATGTGTCAAATACTAAAAAAAGTTTTACCGGGTTTCGCACAGATACATCGGCATGGCCATACCTAACTATTAATAAAGGCAGTGGCATTAGCGAGGAAGAAATTGCCGCATTGCCAGGCTTGGTATCAGATGAGAACTACCCATCCTTACTGATATTAGGAGATGGATACTCTGGCTTTGATGATGAGTTGGCAAAAGCAGGTTTTAGGAAAATCTCTTTCTGGTCAAATATGTATCTGGATATTTCCCCGGCAATAGATGCTCAGGGTAAGAACGTAGAGGTGAGAGAGGTGCTACCTGCGGATATTGATGCGTGGATAAGTGTGGTTACAGCTGTGTTGTTTCCCACTAAGGCCCTTGATAAAAGCATCTTTGTTGCAGCTTACGAAGGTAGCCGGGTAAAAATGTTCGGAGCATTTTTAGAAGGCAGGCTTGTAGGAACGCTTATGGTATTTTTAGGCACATTGCCCGGTTTGTATATGGTTGCAGTTGATAAAGAATACAGGAAGAAAGGGATTGCCACTAATCTTGTAGCATATACCATCGACTATCTTAGAAGTAAGGGATACGATATCCTGGTACTGCATTCTACTGTTGATGGATATTCTTTTTATAAGAGCATGGGGTTCAACGAAACAGGAAAAATGAATTTATATTATTTTATAAATAAAAGATAATGGATAAAGAAAAAGTTTTGAACGATTTAGAAGAAATTTTCAGAACAGTGTTAAACAACCCGGGTATTAGTCTTAAGCCGGAATATACTGCTAATGATGTAGAGGGCTGGGATTCTATTACAAATCTCTACATTGTAGATGGTATCGAAAGTAAATTCAATATAAAGCTATCTCTCGATGATATTCTCCTGTCCCGGGATATTAATGACCTATGCGACGTGATAATTGCTAAGACAAAATGAGTGTAATAACTTCCATAAGAAGAACACTTGGTTCCACTTACCGTTTCGTATTTCGTGGCCCGGTATTTTGGTCTGTTGCTAAAATGCTTTTACCGGCGGTGTATTATACCCGTGGAAATGAAAGTGCCGTATCATTTAAACTGTGGTTTTTTCAGAAGTTTTTAGGGTTTAACAAACATTGCTATTGGCCGGTTCATTTTACCTCTACTGTTCGTTTCCCTAAGAATATATATGTTGGCATTGATGCCGCACCCGGTATATCCCCCGGGTGTTATATACAAGCGGTTGGCAAAATATATATAGGCGATTATACCCAGGTGGCTCCTAATGTTGGTATTATCAGTTCCAATCACTTTATGTTGGATATAAGAAAACATATACCTAATGAAGTGAAAATCGGGGAATATTGTAGAATTGGTATGGGGAGCCTCATTTTGCCCGGCGTAGTGTTGGGCGATTTTACAACGGTAGCGGCAGGTTCAGTGGTTACTACTTCTTTTCCCCAGGGATACTGCGTTGTCTCTGGAAACCCCGCTACTATTGTCGCGGATTATTCAGATAATCCTTCAATAAAAGAAAAGTTTATCCGGTACAAAAACAAACATGAGTATAACGGTTATATACCCCACCACAAATTTGATGAGTACCGTCGTAAAAAGGGGTTGTACATTTAATGGATATGGAATACAGGCAGTGCACAATTTCGGTAATGGATAATATTGCAGATCCTGATATTACTTTTGACGAGAAGGGTATCAGCAATTATTACTATGAATTCAGGAAAGCATATACTGAACATGTACGTACCGGTCAGGAAGGTGCGGATATTTTTGCCGGAATCGTTGAAAAAATCAAACAGGAGGGGCGAAATAAACCATACGATTGCATAATGGGTTTGAGCGGCGGCGTAGACAGTACGTATGTTGCTTACCTGGCTAAGCAGCACGGGTTGCGCCCCCTGGCAGTGCATTTTGACAATGGTTGGAATAGTGAATTAGCGGTAAAGAATATTGAAAATATCGTTCAGAAGCTGGGTATAGACTTACATACTTTCGTAATAAACTGGGAGGAATTTAAGGACCTGCAGATGGCCTATCTCAAAGCCTCAGTTATTGATATAGAAGCAATTACTGACCACGCGATATTTGCCACTTTATACAGGCTTGCCGGCGAAAGGGATATAAAATACATCTTGAGTGGCACCAATGTGCAAACTGAATGTACATTACCTAAGAGTTGGATACACCCTAAGACCGATCATGTTAACATACAATCTATCCATAAAGCCTATGGAACAGTTCCTTTGAAGACCTTTCCCTTTATGAATGCAAAGGTCAAGAGATATTATCAGAAGATAAAAGGTGTTACATCTGTTTCCGTACTTAACTATGTAGAATATAACAAAGCCAAGGTTAAGGAAACTATACAGAAGGAATTAGCATGGCGCGATTACGGTGGTAAGCATTATGAAAGTGTGTGGACCCGTTTTTACCAGGGGTATATTTTGCCACGAAAATTCAAGGTAGATAAGCGCAAAGCTCATTTAAGTGATCTGATATTCAGCGGGCAAATCTCTAAGGAAGAAGCGCTGGAGGAGTTGCAGAAGCCCATATACAATGAGCAGGTTTTTAAAGAAGACTATGAGTTTGTATTGAAAAAATTTGGCTTTACGAGAGATGAGTTTGAGCAGATAATGGATAAACCACCTGTAAGTCATTATAGCTTTGACTATGAAATGCCGGTAGATAAACGATACCCATTGTTAAAACCGGTAAAATATATATTCAGGAAAATGTTTCCGGTAAAAAAATGATTGCAATAATAAATTACGGATTGGGCAACCTGACATCTATTCAAAATATGTTCAGGCGTATAAGCGTTGATGCTATTATTACAAATGACCCGCAGAAAATCCGTGACGCATCAAAACTATTATTGCCGGGTGTTGGGCATTTTAGAAAGGGGATGGCCAACTTACAGGATACCGGGCTGGGAGAATTACTGAACCGCGAGGTGAAAGAAAACGGCAAGCCCATTCTTGGTATATGCCTGGGCGCACAACTAATGACAAAGCATAGCGAAGAGGGGGATGTAGACGGACTGGGTTGGGTAGATGCCGTTACAGTACGGTTTGATAAGGATAAGTTGAATAATCTGCCTGTTCCGCACATGGGTTGGTCAGATATAAAGCTTACCAATAAATGTGAATTATGGGAAAACCTGCCTGTTAATCCCAGGTTTTATTTTGTGCATGCCTATCACTTCTCATTCGAAATGCCGGAAGAAATCGTGGCAACATCGATGTACGGATACGAATTCGCCTGTGCATTCAAAAAAAACAACGTATTTGGTGCACAGTTTCACCCTGAAAAAAGCCACAAGTTTGGGATGAGGGTGTTGGAAAATTTTAGCAAACTGAGCTTGTAGTATAATGAGACGTATCAGGACAATACCGGTATTATTGCTTAAAAACGGCGGACTTTACAAGACTGTCAATTTTAAGAGCCCCACCTACGTAGGCGACCCAATCAACGCTGTGAAAATATTCAATGAGAAGGAAACTGATGAACTCATACTGCTTGATTACAATGCCTCGGCAGATAACCGCCAGATAGACTATAAGAGAATTGAAGAAATAGCAGGGGAGGCTTTTATGCCAATGGCTTATGGCGGGGCAATAAAAACATTGGATGATGCCAGGCGGGTTTTTGATTGTGGTTTCGAAAAGGTCGTCCTGAATTCTGTATTGATTAGCAATCCGGGATTGGTAGAAGAAATAGGAAATATTTTTGGTGCTCAGGCTGTAGTAGGTAGTATTGATTATAAGAAAAATCTTTTCGGAAAGAGTAAAGTGTACACTCAATCCGGCTCAAAAAATGCAGGACACGATCCCATAGAGTGGGCGGTGCGCCTTCAGTCTTATGGAGTAGGAGAAATAATGCTTAATAGTATTGACAAGGATGGTACCTGGTCTGGCTACGATTTGGACATGATAAAGAAAGTTGCTGCAAAAATAAACGTACCCTTAATTGCTTGCGGTGGTGCCGGCTCTGTTGCTGATTTGAAAGAGGGTGTATCAGCGGGGGCCTCTGCTGTAGCTGCGGGCAGCATGTTCGTATTTCAGAAAAAAGGCATGGGGGTGTTAATCAGTTTCCCCGCTGAAAGTATTGTTTTCGGTTAAAAAAATACCAGTTAAATATCTAAAATGGAAAAAAGTGAATTACGCTTTGCTTTAATAGGCTGCGGCAGAATTGCTAATCGTCATGCCGAGCATATCAACAACCAGGCCAGGCTTGTTGCAGTATGTGATATTGATAAAGATAAAGCTGACGCTGTAGCGGCCCAATACAATGCCAGGGCAT
Organism: uncultured Flavipsychrobacter sp.; assembly: GCA_964515955.1. Classification (GTDB taxonomy): domain Bacteria; phylum Bacteroidota; class Bacteroidia; order Chitinophagales; family Chitinophagaceae; genus UBA5543. The sequence continues at coordinate 180,529 of CAZEZM010000001.1, forward strand.
ATTATGATATTAATGATCTGTTGTTAAAAGAAAAAGACGTGGATGTTGTTTCCATATGTACGCCTAATGGTTTGCATGCCCAACACAGCATCTCTGCATTACGTGCCGGCTTTCATGTACTGTGCGAAAAACCGTTGGCTACTAATGTACACGACTGCGGAGAAATGATTAAAACTGCAGAGCGTTACAACAGGCGCTTGTTTGCCATCAAGCAGAATAGGTTTAACCCTCCCGTAGCCGCAGTAAAAAATGCTATTGACGAAGGACGGCTCGGTAAAATATACAGCGTACAGTTGAGCTGCTTCTGGAATCGTAATCCCCAGTATTACGAAAATTCATGGAAGGGGACTAAAGACCTGGACGGAGGTACTTTGTATACACAGTTTTCTCATTTTATTGACCTGCTTTATTGGTTGATTGGAGATGTGAAATCGGCTAAAGCGTTCTTGGAAAACTATGATCACAAAGGCGTCATTGAATTTGAAGATACCGGTGCGGTTATATTGGAGTTTTACAACGGTGCTATTGGTACTGTAAACTATACGGTAAACAGTTATGGTAAGAATATGGAAGGTTCACTCACGATTTTTGGTGAAAAGGGTACAGTGAAGATTGGCGGACAATATTTGAATGAAATGGAGTATCAGAATATCGAAGGATACAAAATTGATAATCTGCCGGAGGGTAATAAGGCAAATAGTTATGGCACCTACCAGGGTTCAATGTCCAATCATGATCATGTATATGAAAACCTGATTGATGTATTAAGTAACAATGCGTCGATATCTACCAGCGCATTTGAAGGACTGAAAACAGTAGAAATAATAGATAAAATATATTCATCAGTAAGCAAGTAAAGCATGGCGTCACCTACATTATATCAGTCGAAAATTGTTAATGTTGAATTTGGCGAAAATGTCAAGATTGTAGAACCTGTAAATATATATGGTTGCAGATTGGGCAGTAATTGTTTTGTAGGCCCTTTTGTGGAAATACAAAAAGATGTGACAATCGGGGATAATACGAAAGTTCAGTCACATAGCTTTATTTGCGAGCTTGTAACCATTGGCAACGACTGTTTTATTGGCCATGGTGTCATGTTCATAAATGATTTATTCCAGAATGGCGGCCCCGCCCGGGGTAACAAAGATTTGTGGAAATCAACGGAAATAGGGAATAACGTTTCTATCGGCTCAAATGCTACAATCTTACCGGTACAGATATGCGATAACGTAGTAATAGGTGCCGGTGCTGTTGTTACAAAAAATATTACAATACCCGGTGTTTACATAGGTAACCCGGCGAAAAAAATTAAATAGTATTACATGCAAGTTCCTTTTGTTGATTTAAAGGCTCAATACCAGGGTATAAAGAACAGTATTGACAGTACAATTGCTGAAGTAGTTTCTAAAACAGCCTTTATTGGCGGAGAGTATGTAAAGGCATTTGAAAAAAACTTTGCAGAGTTGTATGGCGCAAAGCATGTTATAAGTTGCGCTAACGGTACAGATTCTCTGTACATAATTATGAAGATGTTGGGAATAGGGGAGGGTGATGAAGTAATAACAGCGGCTAACAGTTGGATATCGAGTTCAGAAACTATATCTCAGGCAGGTGCCAGGCCTGTTTTTACTGATCCGGACAACCTCTATATGAGTATGAGTGCTGAGACTGTTGCCAAAGCAATAACACCATCGACTAAAGCTGTGATTGTAGTACACTTGCATGGACAGATGTGCGATATGGATGCTATACTGGATTTGTGCAGGCAAAAAAATATTTATGTTATAGAAGATTGTGCACAATCGCACTTTTCTGAGCATAATAATAAGCGGGCAGGTACCTTGGGAATTGCAGGTAGTTTTAGCTTTTACCCCGGAAAAAATCTGGGTGCATACGGTGATGCAGGTTGTATCATAACCAATGATGACACCCTTGCAGAAAAATGCAGGATGTATGCGAATCATGGTGCTTTAAAGAAACACGAACATCAGATAGAAGGTATCAACAGCCGTATGGACGGGCTGCAGGCTGCAATATTATCCGCTAAACTTCCCCACATTCTCAAATGGACAAAACAACGGATAGCTAATGCTGCATTATATGAGAAGCATTTGTCCGGTATCAATGAGATAGTTCTGCCGGTGGTGCGGCCCGGTACCGTACATACCTATCATTTATTTATGATAAGGGCGCAGCGCAGAAACGAGCTCCAGGCGCACCTTAAGGACAATGGCATTGAGACTGCCATTCATTATCCAACGGCATTGCCGAATCTACCCGCTTATGCATACCTGGGTACCAACCCTGCCGATTACCCCGTTGCCACACAGCTACAGTTGGAAACCTTGTCTTTGCCTATGTATCCTGAACTTAGCGAAGACAGCATACAATATGTAGCAGATACCATCCGGGCATTTTATCGCTGATTTGGAATACTTTAACAATAAAACAATCATTATCGTTTCTCAGCAGGACTGGGGAAAGATGTATATTTCCAAACATCATTACGCGGTGGTCTTGGCGCAGTTAGGCAATAAGGTATATTTCCTGAATAGCCCGGATAAAAGTGGCAATCTGAAGTCAGGTGAGGTAAGGATTGAACCATCAGGTATTGATAATCTTCAGGTGATTAAACATAAGTTTTTTTATCCTTACCTGCTTAAGCATAAACTGCCATCCTTGCACCGCATGCTTTTACGCTACCATATTCGTAGAATATATAGAGTTATCGGCCGCCCGGTGGATATTGTCTGGTCTTTTGATGTTTCAGATACCATACACCTTGCATCTTTTCCGGGTAGTAGTTTTAAAATATTTATGCCGGTAGATAATCCTGTAAATCCTTTACAGGAAAAAAGAGCCGATGTGATGTTTTCCGTGACCAGGGAGATATTGGATAACTATAAGTGTAGTACGCCAAAGATGTTTGTAAATCATGGAGTTGCAGAGCATTTTATTAATGATGATGTTGAGGTAAATGTAAAAGAGCCAATACAGGTAGGTATATCAGGTAACTTTCTACGTCCGGATATAGACTGGCATTGTTTATTAGAAATAATAAAAACGAAACCCGACATCGTGTTTAATTTTTGGGGCTCATTTAATTTGCGCGATAGTAATCTTGCGGCAAACCATGATGCGGCTGCTACTATAATCAAGCAGCAACTTAAAGGTATGGATAATGTCGTAATACATGGGGCTGTTGACGGATATACATTAGCAGAAGGCTTGAAAAAAATGGATTGCTTTCTTATTTGTTACGATATAGAAAAGGACCAAAGCAAAGGGACGAATTATCATAAAGTACTTGAGTACCTGGCTGCCGGAAAAGTAATAGTGTCTAATAATATTACTACATATGCCGGCACAGGATTGGTTGAAATGCCGGAGGAAAGAAATAATAAAAACCTGTCACGTCTTTTTGAGCACGTAACAAGTAATTTAGCTCTATACAATAGTTCAGAAAAACAACATGAAAGAATAGCTTATGCCAAAAAACATACGTATCTGAATAACGTCAGAACTATTGAGCAGTTTATCCTAAGCCAGAATAAACCTTCAGTACGTGCCTGATATTTGTATCGTTACAGACAGGCACTTAAGTACTAATCCTCGTGTGTGGAAAGAAGCCCAGGTGTTATCTCGCAATGGGTATAGTGTTACTATAGTAACACAATTCAACAGCAAAGAATTCATAACACGCGATCGGGAATTACTACAGCAACTTGGACTATCCGTTAAATATTATGCAGCTGTCGATATTTCTGCCGGTGGCTCCGGATTTTTAGCTGTATATTATAAAATAAGGGCAAGGCTAGCCCATGTGCTTAAAAAAGCAGGTTTAGACAGTATGTACTTGCTGAGCCATGCACCCGAAAAAATATACCGTGCAGCATTGAGGGAAAACGCGGACCTGTACATCGCTCACGTGGAATGTGGTTTGTATGCAGGTATGCGCCTGGTAAAGCAGGGTAAAAAAGTAGCTTTCGATTTTGAAGATTGGTATTCTGAGGATTACCTGGTAAGTACAAGGCCGGTGAAACTATTAAAGGAATTGGAAAGCTATGCGCTTAATCATGGCGTGTTCGTTACATGTCCTTCAGTATCTATGGCTGTTGCATTGAAAGAGTATTGCAACAAACCCCTCGCCATACAAGCTATATACAATAGTTTTCCAGATGAGATGCATGTGCCGGAGACTGGTAAAATCAGCAACACCGTTTCATTATTATGGTTTTCGCAAACAGTTGGCCCCGGCAGGGGACTTGAGAAACTAATCTCATCACTGAACAACGTGCGTTCAAAGGTTAAATTGACATTGGTGGGTAAATGCAGCGATGCGTACCGACATTCATTGCAAAATATTTTTCCGTTTGCTGTCGGTCATCAATTAGAATTTCTGCCATTAGTAAAGCATCATGAACTATACCATATCATGGCCGGCCATGATATAGGTCTTGCATTGGAGAACGATAACCCCGGCAATAAGGACAAGACTATATCAAACAAAATACTCCAATACCTTCAAACCGGTATTAAAGTATTAGCTACAGGCACCACCGGGCAAAAAGAAGTTGCCGCACATTTTCCGGCTGCTGTGAAAATTGTTAACCCGAATGATAGTACGGGCTGGGGAGTGGCTTTACAACAATTGGTGGATATACAGATTGATAAACAAGACGTTATTGAAAAGTACAACAGGGTTTTCGGCTGGGAAACCCAGGAACAAAAAATATTGACACTGGTTGGCGATGCTCTTGCAAAATAATTTCCCGACAATAGTGATGTTGCATTATGTAAGCGACAATCCGACACATGATGACCTGAAACCGTGGAATATTAATACAGCCTCTTATACCCGCTTGCTGGATTATCTGGAACAACATGGTTATAATGCTATCGGCTTTGAGGATTTATCCCATAAAGCCAAGGGGACTAAAAACATCATTATCACTTTTGATGATTGCCCAAAACAATTGTGGGACTTTGCAATCCCTGAGTTGCAAAAGAGAAATATGAAGGCTGTGTTTTATATACCTACTGCACATTTAGGTGGTTATAATGAGTGGAATGTTGTTGATGGAAAACCTCGTATTGAGTTGATGGATGAAGATGATATTGTGAGATTGAACGAGATAGGCATGGAGGTGGGTAGCCATGCGCATAATCATATTATGCTTGAGGGAAAAGATGAGGAGGAGGCTTTAAGGCAACTTACAATAAGTAAATCCATATTGGAGTCAATCATTAGAAAGCCTGTCTTGTCCATTGCATATCCTTATGGTTCATTACCGGATGATTACTCGAAAATAACTGAATGGGCAGGTTATAAATATGGACTGGGTGTATATGTGCCATGGCAGTCAAAATATGCCATAAGAAGGTGGATATTTGATGATACCGATACGGTGGAGTCTATACAAAGGAAGATGTCAGCATCATACAACTGGTACAGGACATGGCAGGACAAAAAAGATTATTATTTAAAAAGAATATTTGGAAAAGCATATAATGTATATCTCAGCGCGAAGGACCGGGTTAAAGCGAACGCAATAATGACTATTGCCTTTGTGGAAGATTTGCAATGTACAGAATTACTGACGGCTATACCTCAATACATGTTGTGAGTAGTATACAAACAGTTATATCAGGTAAACTGGGTTTCGGCTGCGTTGGCCTTTCTGCAATGAGTAGCTATTTTTCTGCAAAAGCCATACTTGAACAGTCATTTCGTTACGGAATCAGACATTTTGATACCGCCCCATTGTACGGAAGAGGTTATTCTGAGTTGATATTGGGAAGTTTTGTCAGGAATAAGAGGGAACAGTTGACTATTGCCACCAAGTTTGGTTTAGGAGAGCCGGGTATACCAAAATTACCTGCAGTATTAGCTGTTTCCTTAAATAGCCTTAAAAAGTTGGTAACACAATCCCCGGAAACAATAAAGACTCCCGCTCCTACCAATAACGAATCACCACAGTTGTACACGCGCGAAATTGGGTATGACAACGTCGTAAATAGCTTACAAAACAGTCTTAAAAGATTAGGGACCCATTACATAGATTATTACCTTTTACATGAGGGCATACCTTCGTTCCTTACGCCAGATGCTTTAGAATATTTGTTATCGGCAAAACAGAAAGGTATTGTAAAGAAAATCGGGTTAGCTGCCAATGCTGTTCATTTACTCAGTTTAGATACGGCTGATGTAGAACAGTGGGATGTTTTACAGTATGAAGGTGATAATGATGCTGCACAACAATTACTCAAGAGATATCCATTAAAAGAACATATCCACCATAGTTGCATTAAGTCCGGAATAAATAAAGCAACAAATATTAGTGTTGCAGATAAGGCAGGCTATATTTTATCTTCCTGCGTTCAAAATAATCCTAATGGTAAAGTTCTGTTTTCTACCAAAAATGCTGTAAGGTTGAAGCAGAATATTGAAGCATATAAAAAGTATACTGGGCAGTAAGTGCCGTACATAGATTTTAATACTGTTCAGCCTGATATTTCAGGTTCCGGCTATGATGTTACAATTATAGGGGCAGGCGCTGCGGGCATATTATTAGCTTTAAAGCTAACGGAAAAAGGTAAGAAAGTATTACTGATAGAATCCGGTCATTTTAATGAAGATGATAAGAGACAAGTGTTGAATGAAGTGACACAAACCGGCAAGTTCTTGAGTAGCTCTGTGTGGGGCAGAAAAAGGGCAGTAGGAGGCACCACTATTGCATGGGGTGGGCAATCGTTGCCTTTCAGTGAATTTGATTTTGAGAAGAAAGACTGGGTAAACGCTAGTGGATGGCCTTTGCCATACAACGAAGTAAGCCAATACTATAATGATGCAAATGCATTTATGGGTATTGATACGATGAACTATGGCTCGGATATATTCAAACACCTCAATCATACTAAGCCCGGGTTTGACGATACTGAAATATCGTATCATTTTTCAAAATGGGCCCCGCAACCCGATTTTCGTAAAATGTATGACGCGCGTTTAACGTCTGAGGTTACGGTTTTATATAATGCTGTTCTTACCAGGGTAGAAGTTAACAATGGCAAGGCTGAATCAGTCGTTATTCAAAATTATAACTCGGGGTCATTAAACATTCAGGTCAATATATTAATCCTGGCTACCGGTACTATTGAGGCTGTCCGTACATTATTACTGAATGATATTGGTAACCAGTCCGGGCTGTTAGGCAAATATTTCATGGAACATCCCTGCATCAATGTAGGAGAGGTTACTGCTCGTGATCAGTATTTGCTCCAAAAACAGTTTAACACCCATATCAGGAACAATAGAAAATATTCCATCCGGCTTAGCCTGGCTACGGATGTTCAGAAGAAATTGAAATTATTGAATGCATCAGGTGGGATTATGTTTTATTATCCTGATGATATTATGGATCCCTATGTCGAAGTACGGAAGGCTATACGGCAAAGGAGGGTGGGGTCAACAATGGGTATTATATCTAATTTTAATGCCTACCTATTGTCTGCAAAAGCATATTTCCTGCATCGGCTTATATACAAACACAAAGCTAAGGGTAAGCTTGTGCTAATGTTAGAACAGGAACCTTTAGAACAAAGTGCTATTTCTCTGGGCACGGAAACAGACAGGTTTGGCTTAAAGAAAGCTAATATCAATTGGTTTGTAAGTCGCAAGACATGGGACACTGCGGTATATATGTCGGAAAGGATCCGGGATGAATTCTCCCGGTTGTCTTTAGGAAAAGTGCAGTTGCATAATTACGTTTCAACTGGAAATAAAGATTGGGCTGATCATCTTACTGATGTTAATCACCATATGGGCGGTACACGTATGAGCGATAATCCGCAACAAGGTGTGGTAGATACAGACTTAAAGGTTTGGGGTTGCGATAATCTGTACGTTTGCTCCTGTTCGGTTTTCCCGACAGTTTCCCATTCTAACCCCACGCTAACAATGCTGGCACTGGCATTAAGATTAACTGACAAACTGGCTAAATAAAATAGTATGAAAACTAAAAGCATTGTAAAAACATTATTATATCAGTTGCTGCCTAAAAAAAACGGTTACAGTAAGCTGAAAGTACTATCCGGCCCGGCCAAAGGTGCTTATCTGACATTGGATATCAGAATCGAAGGTTCCTACTGGGTAGGAAATTACGACCAGTGGATATTCGATGCAATTCCGTTTAATGAAATGATAAAACCCGGTGACGTAGTATGGGATTGTGGGGCATATGTAGGATACTATACTGCTTTTTTCAGAAAGCTGGTTGGCGACAAAGGCAAGGTCCACACATTCGAGGCGGCGCGCGGAAATTACAGCAGGCTGAAAAGCATGCCTGCAAATAATAATTGGAACAATGTATTTATACACAACCTCGCAATCGGCCCTGAAAATTGTACGATTCAGTTTGTTGATAACCTGGGCGGGGCAAATGGGCCGTTTGGTTTAGATAAGTCCTATAAACAATCTGAAGCAGAACTGCAGTTGTACGATGTTACCTGTGCCGGTGTAGATGAGTTGATTGAAAAGTATAATATTGATAAGCCAGATTACATCAAATTTGATCTTGAATCAGCCGAAATATTTGCACTGCACAATGGTGATAAATTGTTCAGGGAGAAAAGACCTTTGTTATTATTGGAGTTACATGGAATAAATGCAAGCGAGGCTGCAGGTAAATTCCTGGAGAAATATAACTACGAAGGTGTGTATATAGAAGGTTTCCGCAACAAACGTGAAGTGTTCAGAAATGCACAGGAGCTCGTAGCCCGGCACAATGTACCTCATATGATTATGTGTACGCCTTTATAGCCGATAGTAACATGAAGCTTGCTATAGTAACTACACACCCTATACAATATAATGCTCCATGGTTCAAGCTGCTGGCTGAGGAACCGGGTATAGTGGTAAAGGTGTTTTATACCTGGGAGCAAGCAAATACGAATACTAAATTCGATCCCGGCTTTGGCAGAATGGTCAGTTGGGATGTTCCTTTGTTGGAAGGGTATGACTACACCTTTGTAAAGAATACTTCAGTCACGCCCGGTTCGCATCACTATAAAGGCATCGTTAACCCCACATTGAATAAAGAAATAGAAAAATGGGGGGCGCAGGCTGTATTAATATTTGGTTGGCCTTTCAAAAGCCATCTGGCATGTATGAAGTATTTCAAAGGGAAAATACCTGTACTATTTCGCGGCGACTCAACCTTACTGGACGAACAGCCCGGCTTCAAACAGTTGCTAAGAAGGTTATTCCTGAAATATGTTTATTCCTTTGTTGACTATGCCTTGTATGTAGGTACAAATAATAAACAATATTTCCTGGCACATGGTATTAAAGAAAAACAACTTGTTTTTGTTCCCCATGCTATTGATAATAACAGGTTTGCGCAGAACCTGCAGGAATATAGAAATGAAGCGGAGCATTGGAGAACTGAATTGGGAATCAGCCCCGATGATTTTGTCGTTTTGTTCGCCGGAAAGTTTAACAATAAAAAGAATCCGCATTTTATAATAGAACTTGCTCGATTATTACCTGATAATCGATTGAAATTTGTGCTGGTGGGTAACGGAGAGTTGGAGGAGGATTTGAGAAATGCGGCAACAGACGAAAGAACTATTTTTATTGATTTTCAGAATCAATCTAAAATGCCGGTAATATATCATTTGTGTAATGTTTTTATATTACCATCCAATGGTCCGGGCGAAACCTGGGGGCTGGCAATCAACGAAGCCCTCGTATGCAATAAGTACGTGGTAGCTACCGCTAAATGTGGCGGCGCTATAGATTTAATCCAGAATAACATAAATGGGTTGCTTATAGAGCCGGGTGATATACAGGGTGCTGTGGAATATATAAAGAGCCTTATGACAAGCGATAAGGTTGACGAACATGTTACGGTTAATAATGCAATTCTGGAAAAATATTCATTTACTAATATAGTTAAGCAACTATCGGGGTTGCTGAAAAAACTTGAAATGTTAAAACAAGGATAAGTGCCGGCGACAATAAATAGTAAATCACAATTAGGTAAAAACTACATAGGCAACGTAGATAGCTATATCATGTTGGGGTTCCTCATCTATGGACTTATATCCCAGTATCTATTCCTTACCATTTTAGGTGGCCTGACCTTTATCGTTATAATTCGCAGCTTGTGGAAACCATATACACCCCCTGTATTGTTGTTTTTTCTGATGTTTCACTGGCTACAGGTCTTCAGCAGTATTGTATACGCAGATTTTCTGGGTGAAAGTATCGATACCTTGTTTTTCAGTAATGATACACCTTTCCTGTTTTTTATGACCTTTTTGCAGTTGATAGCTGTAGCGGTCTTTTTACAGCTATATCTCAAAGGCAGTAAAACTTTGGTCGCAAATATTCAACAGCTAAAAGATGCGGCAAACCGTATTAATATCCGGAATGTAATCATCGGTTATTTTGTAGCATTGGGTCTTATACCAGTATTGATATCGATAACAAAAAACAGCCCCTCACTGTTGCAACTGGTGTTTTCATTTTACATTGTCAAACACCTTTTTACAGCTTTACTGATCTTTATCCTTTTACTTAGAAAAACCAGTAATAGTTGGCTGATTATTACGATTCTGATTATTGATTTTATACTCAGCTTCGCATCATTTTTCTCTGATTTTAAGACTATTCTCATAATGATTATTATTATTTATTATACAGTGCATCCATATCTGAGGAAAACCTCGGTATACAAGATGGCGCCTGTAATAATAATATTGATAGTGTTCTTCTCTTTCTGGTCATATGTCAAAGGGTCTTATAGAAACTTCCTTAACCAGGGAACGAACCAGCAGGTTGTATCTGTGTCAAATAAAGAGGCACTTACCTTCCTGTTCACCAGGCTTGGGGATTTTAATTTTAGTTCGCTTAAGGATGGATTAACATTATTTATGTATCGGGCCCAATATATGGAGCGATATTCTGAGGTGTATGCTCGTGTCCCATCAGTTGTACCGCACCGTGAGGGGGCCGATCTTGCCGATGCAATTGAATTTTTGGTGGTTCCACGTTTTATTAATGAAAACAAAGGTGTAAAAGATGCCTCACAGAGAACCTCTTATTATACAGGTAAAAGGTTTTCAAATGCCGCGCAGGGTACGTCAATTTCCATGGGGTATTTCTGTGACTTGTTTATAGACTTCGGGCTGTATATTATGGTTATACCTCTACTAGGTATTATGGCCATTATAGGCATTATCCACAAGAAGATATTAAGCAGGAAGAACTACAACGTCTTGTTTACTTTTTCAATACTGGTCGGTGCGTTTCTCTCGTTCGGTACTTTCGAATCTGATAATATTTTCTTTCTGGGTACTTTAAGGAATAATATTGCATTCCTGGTATTGGGTTATTTCACTTTTTTCCCATTACTCCACAAGTTCATTTTCGCTAAGGCAAAATAATGCGCCTGCTTATCACTTATCCTTGGTTTTACCCTGCATACAAGGCAGGTGGCCCCGTGCAGTCAGTAAAAAATACTGCAAGCGCTATGGCAGCTGATGATATTGAGGTCTATATCCTCTGTTCAGATAAGGAGCTTGACGGAACGCCGATAGACGTTGTGCGCGACAAGTGGGTAGATTTTGATAAAAGAATTAAAGTATATTATAATTCGCTGCCAGGTAGTAATCGGGAGATCGGCGATATCATTAGTGGTATTCGGCCTGACGTAATTTTTATAAACGGTATATATTCTCTGCCATATACTATATACCCACTCTTGTACAAGGGTGCTGCGCGGAAAATACTATCAATAAGAGGAATGTTACATCCGGGTGCTTTGTCTCAGAAGTCGTTTAAAAAAAAAATATTCCTGGCGATATTCAAATTACGTGGCTTGCATCATAAAGCAGAGTACCACGCAACTGCTGATGATGAACGGCAGTATATATATGATCACTTCGGCAACGATAAAAAAGTATGGGTAGTGCCTAACCTGCCCAACGTATTGCCTTACTTGCAACCTGTGGTTAAAGAGAAAGGAGACCTTCGGCTGGTTACTGTTTCGCTCATCAGCCCCATGAAGAATATATTACTTGTATTGCGTGCATTACAAAATGCAAAAGCAAATATAACCTATCATATATACGGTCCTGTTAAAGACTCGACGTATTGGGAGAATTGTAAAGCGATAATCGCTCAAATGCCTGTTAACATAAGTGTAGTATACAATGGAGAAATGTTACCGCACCTGGTACATGAGACATTGAGGGATTATCATTATTTCGTGTTGCCCAGCAAGAGTGAAAACTTCGGCCATGCTATTTATGAGGCATTATCTTCAGGCCGCCCGGTTATTACAAGCCATAATACACCCTGGAATGGATTGGAAGCAGCAGGGGCAGGTTATAATATTAATCCGGAAGATGTTAAATCATTCACCGCATTGGTGGAAATGTTATCGGAAGTTGATAATAGCGACTATACACACGCATCTGCTAAAGCCAAAAAATACATTGGACAACAATATAATATTGACAATATAAAAGAACGCTATCGCGAAATGTTTGCGATATAATGTGCAAAACCAATACATACAATGACGATTTTAGGAATTAATGCTTACCATGCGGACTCAAGCGCGGCTATTTTTGTTGATGGAAAACTGATAGCCGCTACAGAAGAAGAGCGTTTCACCCGTGTAAAACACTGGGCCGGTTTCCCTGCCTTGGCTATTAAGTTTTGCCTGGAAGAAGCTGGTATCACACTGGAACAATTGGATTACATAGCCATCGGACGTGACCCTAAAGCCAAACTAGCTAATAAAATGGCTTTCCTGGCTAAGAATCCTCTTGCCAATGCTGGTATGATATTAGACAGGTTGAAAAATGCGAAAAGCGTTTCTTCGCTGGAAGATGAGTTTGAAAAAGCATTTGGGGTAGCTGCCGCTTTAATAAAGCCTAAAATTCACCAGGTAGAGCACCACAGGAG
>CAZEZM010000001.1:193556-220695 GCA_964515955.1 uncultured Flavipsychrobacter sp.
CTGGCATCAGCTTTTTTTGCCAGTCCATTTGACGAGGCGGCTATATTGTCAATTGATGGTTCAGGCGACTTTACTACGACCATGATAGCAATTGGCAAGGGTAATAAAATAGAAGTGCTGGATTCTGTAGATTTCCCAGTATCTGCAGGGTTGTTCTACACGGCCTTCACACAGTACCTGGGTTTCCCGCATTATGGCGATGAATACAAGGTAATGGGCCTGGCGCCTTATGGCGAACCGAAGTACGTAGACGACATTAAAAAAATGCTGAAGTTTACAGAAAACGGTCTTTTTAGCTGGGACCAGAAATTTTTCACTTCAGCTACTAAAATCAAACTGGATTACGAGGGGAATATTCCTACAGTATCGCAGCTCTATACGTCTAAGATTGAAGACGTGTTTGGCCCCGCTCGTCAGAAAAGTGATGACCTCACGCAAAAGCATAAAGACATCGCAGCTTCAGTTCAACGTGTTTGCGAAGACCTGATTATGCATATACTCAATCACCTGCACAAGAAAACAGGGTTGAAAAATGTATGTATAGCGGGTGGGGTAGCGCAAAACTCAGTAGCAAATGGTAAAGTGTTATCACAAACGCCATTTGAACATTTATATATCCCCTCTGCCGGCCACGATGCGGGTATCTCTATGGGTGCAGGTTTGTACCTTTATAATCATATTTTAGACATGCCGCGCGCTGAGCCAATATATAGCGCATACACAGGCAGCCGTTTCAGCAATGAACAAATAGAAGCCTATTTGAAGGAAAGAGGAGTAAATTATACCCGCCTAAGCGATGAAGAACTGTATGATAAAGTAACTGATAAACTCTTAGAACCCGGAGTTGTGGGCTGGTTCTCAGGCAGGGCCGAATTTGGTCCCCGTGCTTTGGGTGGCAGGAGTATCATTGCGGACCCACGCAACTCTAAAGCTAAAGAGCTGTTGAACAGCAAAATTAAGAGAAGGGAAAGTTTCCGCCCGTTTGCACCATCTATTTTGAAGGAGTATGTGTCGGAATACTTTACTAAAGTAGAAGATGTGCCGTTTATGGAAAAGGTACTGCCGATTAAACCTGAAAAACATGCGGAAATACCTGCCGTTACCCACGTAGATGGTACAGGCAGGCTGCAAACAGTGATGAAAGATGTAAGCCCCAGGTACTACGCCCTTATTGAGGCTTTCAGGAAGAAAACCGGTACGCCGATATTACTCAATACTTCTTTTAACGAGAATGAACCAATCGTAAATACACCTGAAGAAGCCCTCAACTGTTTCCTGAGAACGGACATGGATATGCTGGTGTTGGAAAATATAGTGTTGGAAAAGTAATTCATTGATGAAGGTTAGTATTGTTACAGTAGTATATAATTGTGCATCCACTATACGTGGTTGTATTGATAGTGTATTGGCGCAGGATTATGGTGATATAGAGTACATTATAATAGACGGTGGTTCTAAGGACGGTACTGTAGACATAGTGAGAAGTTATGGCGACCGTATAGCCAAATTTGTCTCTGAAAAAGATAAAGGCATATACGATGCCATGAACAAAGGTGTCAGGATGGCTACCGGCGATGTAGTGGGTATTCTCAATGCTGATGATTTCTTTTTTGATAATTATACCATCAGTAGTATAGCTGATGCTTTTCACATAGAGCCTGAACTCGATGCTACTATTGCTGACATCGTATTTGTAAATGATGATAACAGCCGCATTCTGCGACACTACAATGCACGCAAATGGACGCCTGAAAAGTTTGCCTGGGGCTATATGCCACCACATCCTTCATTTTTCTGCAAACGCCATTTGTTTGATAAATTGGGCTATTATAAAACTGATTATAAAATAGCAGCCGACTATGAATTGCTGATACGTTATTTGTATGTCAACCGTATTAATTACAAATACCTGCCAATCAAAACAACACGTATGCGCATGGGGGGTGTCAGTACCCGCAATATCAACAGCATCATCACGCTGAACAAGGAAATAAAACGTGCCTGTGCTGAGAATAACCTGGGGACCAATTTCCTGAAGATATATACCAAGTATATCTTCAAACCTTTTGAGTTCGTACTCAACAATCAATAATCTTATTGTGAAAATTCTTATTTCGGGAGCCTCCGGTTTTATCGGAACCAATCTGGTTACATACCTCTATGGGAATATGCCGGGTGTGGAGTTTGCCTTCCTGGGAAGAAAAAAAACGGGTAAATCCGGTGAATTGCGTTGGGAAGAACTCACACAAAAGAATTTTGATGGAATAGATGCTGTCATTCATCTCGCGGGCCTGGCGCATGACACTAAAAATACATTGGACGATTCAGCTTACTACAAAGTAAATTATGAACTAACCAGGCTGCTCTACGATTACTATTTAAAAAGCAACGCAGGCAAGTTTATATACGTAAGCAGTGTAAAGGCAGTCGCTGATTCTGTGGATGGTGTATTGACAGAGGAGGTGCATCCTTCGCCTGTTACTGCTTATGGCAAATCAAAGCTACAGGCCGAAGACTATATCAGGCAATTATCTTTGGGCATTACCCATAAGTCGTTTTACATACTTCGGCCCAGTATGGTACATGGCCCGGGCAACAAAGGGAACCTCAACCTGTTGTACAAATTTGCTGCGAAGGGCTTGCCATATCCTTTGGGAGCGTTCAATAATAAGCGTTCGTTTCTCAGCATCGACAATTTTTGCTTTGTCTGCAAGAACTTACTTACCCGTAATATAGAGAGTGGCGTATACAATCTGGCAGATGATGAGCCAATGTCTGTAAAGGAACTGTTTAGTGTAATCGGGGAGACGATAGGCCGCAAAGCACAGGTATTGAACATCCCCAAAGGCTTGGTGTCGGCAATGGCCGGGGTAGGGGATGTATTGAAATTGCCACTCAATACAGAAAGGCTGAATAAGCTGACAGAAGACTACGTGGTCAGCAACACGAAAATAAAATCAGCATTACGTATCGATAAATTCCCGGTGTCTGTCAGGGAAGGGATTACCCGCACGATTGCATCTTTTAATAAATATTAAGTTTGTTCCCGGATTCACTTTATTCATATGATTATCTATTGCTGGCGGTAATATTGCTGGCTGTTATGATAGTGTATTTCAGGTTGGCCATTCGCTACCGCATTATTGATAAGCCTAATGAAAGAAGCTCACATTTTAAGCCGGTAATACGGGGTGGTGGTGTTGTCTTTCCTATTACAATACTACTGTACTTCTTGCTCAACGTTATGCAGTATCCATGGTTTGCTCTTGCGGTGCTAGCCTCCGGGGCTGTTAGTTTTGTTGACGATATCCGCAGCCAGCCACGCATGTTGCGTTTTGGTGTACATGCTTTGGCTACCGCGCTTATTTTGTATGAGGCGAATGCATATTCATTATCCATCTGGCTCATTATACCTGCTTTCATTTTTGTAGCAGGTATGATTAATGCCTTCAATTTTATGGATGGTATTAACGGCATTACCGGGTTTTATACACTCGCTGTCTTATTGCCGCTAATGCTGACTGAAACAGAAATGGTCAACCTGGAACTACAGGCTTTTGTAGGCGTTGCCCTGCTCATTTTTCTCTTCTTTAATGCCCGCAAAAAAGCTAAATGTTTTGCAGGAGACGTAGGTAGTGTAAGTATTGCGGTTATAGTCTGTTTCCTGCTGGTGCAGCGCATTGTAGCTACTGATGATTATAAATACCTCGGCTTTCTGGCAGTGTATGTCGTAGAAACAGGGCTCACCATTATCCAGCGCTGGCGCATGGGCGAGAAGGTATTGGAAGCCCACCGCAGGCATATGTACCAGGTAATAAGTAACGAAATGGGCTGGCCGCATTTGCTGGTTGCCATTATATATGCAGCCGTTCAGTTGGGCATCAATATGCTATTGATTAATACTGATTATGGTGTTGCAGGACTGGTCGTGCTATTTGCAGTCTTGATACTGCTGTATATCCTGCTCAAAGTAAACCTGCTGAAGCGGGTAGCGGTTAAAGCCTTATAATTTCCTGCCGCGCACCATTTCCCACAGTACAACCCCCAGGCTTACCGATATGTTCAGCGAATGTTTGCTGCCCCACTGGGGAATCTCTATACATTCATCGGCTACTTTCATCACTTCTTCGCTCACCCCGCCTACTTCATTGCCAAATACAAGGGCAATTTTTTCTCCTAAAATGACATTGTAATTATCCAGCATAGTGCTGTCGTGCGCCTGCTCTATGGCTATTATTTTATAGCCCTCTTCTTTAGCGGTATTTACTGCATCAATGGTTGTTGTAAAGTACTGCCAGTTTACGGTGTCTGTGGCACCCAGAGCGGTTTTGTGTATATCCCGGTGAGGTGGCTGGGGTGTATAGCCACATAGGTATAGCGCCCCAATCC
The DNA here is from genome assembly GCA_964515955.1 of uncultured Flavipsychrobacter sp. Classification (GTDB taxonomy): domain Bacteria; phylum Bacteroidota; class Bacteroidia; order Chitinophagales; family Chitinophagaceae; genus UBA5543. The sequence goes on from CAZEZM010000001.1 coordinate 197,946, forward strand.
TGAAAGCATCACATGTGCGAAAGGCCGAGCCCACATTGTGCATGCTACGTATATCATCCAGTATCACTATAATGGGCTGTTTTTCAGCACGTTGCATGTCTTCATTGCTCAGCCTGTTCAGCTCATCCATTAGTTTTTTTACAAACATTCGCCCTGTTTTCTGCTTTAGCAAAGTTATATCTTTTGGATTTCCACACTAAAAAAATCCAACTTTCACATAATGTGTTTTCTACTCTTTCGTATCTTTGCAGGCGATATTGTTAAATAAGACAAACAGATGAGCACTATTCAACAGCCCCTTAACGGTATTCAGTGGCAAACACAGGAAGACGCTGACCAGGATGTCATTGTCGAGTCTTTGCACAACCTGATTGTATGGAATGACGAAGTCAATACATTCGACCATGTCATTGATTCTTTGATTGATATTTGTGAACATTCCCCCGAACAGGCGGAACAATGCGCCTTGTTCATACACCACAAGGGGAAATACGGGGTTAAGAAGGGCAGTTTCGATTTCCTGAGGCCTAAAGCGGAAGCGCTGATAGACAGGGGTATACAAGCCACTGTTGACTATTAATCTTTTTTAAATCGTTTTATACAGCCCGTACCACTCAGTACGGGCTTTTTTCGGATCCTGTAACTATGTGTTTTTACCCCTTATTTTAACCATCTTCATATTTCATTCTAAGCTAGGAGCTTATTACTTTTGATAAACTCATTCAACTACCTGATATGCGATATACACTTGTCCTCATAGCATTGTTCCTTTGCAGCGTTACTTATGCCGGCAAAGGTGATAAACTCATTACGCTTGAAGACCTCTACAGGAAGAATACTTTCAATATGAAATCCGTGCCGGGTTTCAATGCCATGAAAGACGGCCTGCATTATACAAAGCTGGAAACTAAGGATAAAGCACAGACTATAAACATATACCGCCTGTCCAACGATGGCTGGGTAAGTACTGTATTCAACAGCAAATTGGCTAAAGTGGACGGCAAGGAGGTGCGCGTGTATGGGTATCAGTTCAGCGACGATGAAACCAAGCTGCTCATAAAGTCAGAGCCGAAACCAGTGTACAGGCATTCTGCATTTTACAAAACATATGTGTATGACATCGCCCATAGAAGAATAGAGCCGTTGGCAGATGAGAAAGTGCTGCATGCTACTTTTTCGCCCGATGGTTCTAAAGTAGCTTATGTGTTGAATAATGACCTGCATTACAAAGACCTGGCTACCGGTAAGGTAACACACGTAACTATAGACGGCGAATGGAACTCCATTATCAATGGTAACTGCGATTGGGTGTACGAGGAGGAATTTGGTTTCACCCGTGCTTTCCAATGGTCGCCCGATGGTAAGTACCTGGCGTATTACCGTTTCGACGAAAGGAAAGTGCCTGAATACACTCTGCCTATATACAATGGCCTCTATCCTGAAAACTATAAGTATAAATATCCTAAAGCTGGCGAGCCCAACTCGGTAGTGGAAATACGAATCCATAATCTGTCCGATGGTTCTTCTGTAACGGTGCAAACGGGCAAGGAAAACGACCAGTATATCCCGCGCATCAAGTGGACTAAAGACCCCTCGGCTTTATGTGTATACAGGCTTAACCGCTTGCAAAATCATTTGGAATTATTATTGGCAGATGCCCGCAGTGGGGTGTCTGAGGTGATTTATACTGAAACAAATAAATATTACATAGACATCAACGATAACCTCGAATTTCTGCCAGGTGGCAATACGTTCATCTTCACCAGCGAGCGTGATAAGTATAATCATCTATATAGCTGGAACTGGAAAAGCCGTGAGCTGAAAGAACTTACACCCGGTAGTTATGATATAGACCAGATAGTTGGGATAGATGCCAAACGCAAAAAAGTGTACTACACAGCCGCTGAAAATACGCCGCTGGAAAGAAAATTATATGCCATAAATTGGAACGGAAGAGGTAAAAAACTGCTCACACCCGAAGATGGTACGCACAGCATCACATCTATTGAGGGACACAACTATTTCCTGGATAAGTATTCTACACTGAACGAACCACCCATATACTACCTCAGGGATAATAATGGCAAAATAGTCCGCATACTGGAAGATAATATCAAACTAGCCCTTAAACTGGAAGAATATGCATTGGGTAAACTCGAGTTCACCACCTTCAAAGGAGCTTATGGTGATGAACTGAATGCATGGATGATAACGCCGCCCAATTTTGATAAGAACAAGAAATACCCGGTACTTATGTTCCAGTACAGCGGGCCCGGCTCTCAGCAGGTGCTCGACCGTTATTCGGTAAACAATTACTTCTGGCACCAGATGCTGGCGCAAAAGGGGTATATCATTGTTTGTGCCGATGGCACGGGCACGGGTATGCGGGGCGAAGAGTTTAAAAAGAAAACCTACCTGCAATTAGGCAAGCTCGAGAGTGATGACCAGATAGCGGTGGCCAAAGAACTGGGCAAACTGCCATATGTTGATAAAAACCGCATAGGTATCTGGGGCTGGAGTTATGGTGGCTTTATGAGCAGTACTTGTCTCTTCAAAGGTGATGGTGTGTTTAAAATGGCTGTTGCCGTTGCGCCGGTCAGCAACTGGCGTTACTACGATAATATCTATACAGAGCGCTATATGCGTACACCTGCCGAAAACCCCGGCGGCTACGACAACAATGCACCGGAGAAAATGGCAAAGGATATGAAAGGTAAATTCCTGCTCATCCATGGCACTGCCGATGATAATGTGCACTTCCAGAACTCGATTATGCTCACGGAAGCCTTGATACAGGCCGATAAAGAATTTGAAAGCGAATATTACCCTGATAAAAACCATGGTATCAGCGGCGGCAACACCCGCTACCATTTATTCAACAGGATGACAAACTTCATTCTTAACAATCTTTGATAATGTATCTTTGACAGATGTCCGGGATAGTTAAGAAGATAGAAGATTCGGCAATTGTTCAGTGGGTAGTACGTACGGCAAAAAGAATCAAACTGCCGGGCAAAGAGCGCTTGTCGCTTTACGATGTAAGTATGTTCTTTTTCAGCGAGTTGGGTAACAACCGCTTGTTCGAAAATTGCGCCGCCGTTACGTATAACTTTGTCATGGCCTTACCACCTACTTTGCTTGTGTTGTTTTCGATGGTTCCTTACCTGCCTTTAAAAGGTGTGCAGGATATAATACTGGATACGTTAAGAATAGTAGCACGAAATGAAGCCCTGTACCAGAGCATGAGTTCCGTGATTGTTGACTTTATGAACAATGGCAGGGGAGAGGTGCTTTCCTTTGGTATCATACTTACATTGTTCTTTGCGTCTAATGGCGTGATGGGGCTGATACAAAGTTTTGAGCGTACACATTTGTCCGATTATGTTCATAAGTCGGATCTGCGGCAGAGGTGGACGGCGATTAAGCTAACTATATTGCTCCTGCTGGTAGCCATACTCAGTTTGGTGGTTTTAATTATACAAAGCCAATCGTTGAACGATATATTGTTGTTGATATTCCACAATGTAGTGGCCGTACGTATCCTTAGTGCTGTAGTGGTTACTATGATATTATTCACTTGTATCGCCATTATATACAGGTATGGTCCTTCTTTTACCCGAAAAGTCAGGTTCTTTTCGCCCGGTGCCATATTTGCCACTACATTATGCGTAGTTGCATCTACAGTTTTCTTTTTCCTGGTAGATAATTTTATCCAGTACAACAAGATATATGGTTCTATTGGTACGCTGATGGCCTTTATGGTTTGGATATGGTTAAATGTATTTATTATACTCATTGGCTACGACCTGAACGTAAGTGTAATGATGGTGAAAAAAACATATAGGGAGGCGAAGAATGGAAAGGCCGGCGCTAAGTAGCTTATTAATATCTGTGTCTTTATTCATGCAGTCATGCGGTGGAGAAGACGCTGTGCCGCGTAAAGTGGTATTTACAGAGCATGTGGCACCTGTATTGTACAACAATTGTACTATCTGTCATCGCCCCGATGGTATCGGCCATTTCAATTTGATTACCTATGAAGATGCTAAACGATATGCTTCAGGTATTGCGTTTACGGTCAGGGAAAAGATAATGCCGCCTTGGCCGGCAGACCCGCACTATACCCAATTTGCAGGGCAAAAAGTATTGACTGAAAGGGAGATAAGGATACTTGAAAAATGGGTGGAAGACGGGCTGGAAGAAGGCCCTGCGGATAAATTGCCACCTTTGCCTTCCTTCCCTTCGGGTTCGCTGGTAGGCGTACCCGATGTGCGTATACCTGTTCAGCCTGTGTATCTCGAAGCCAATAGCGCAGATAAATTCCTGATAGTAAAAGTGCCTTTTGAATTACCTGCTGATACCTACGCTGCACTGGTAGAGTTTGTACCCGGCCGGCACAATGTAGTACACCATGTTAATGGCGATATGGTAAAGTACGATTTCAACAGGAAGCAAAATGTTTTTGAAGGTGAACGTGTGACTGATATGGTGCTGGACAGTACTATTAAACTGGCTTTTGAAAAACTTGGCCTGCCCAATGACGATGGTACATACCCGGTGTTGCAGAAGTCTGTGGTCAATTACCTGCCTGGTACTTACGGGCAGATATACCCACAGGGCATAGGGGGGTATTCAATTCCACGCAAGGGCGCTTTCCTGCTCAACGACCTGCACTATGGTTTCACTGCCGCCGAGGCGGTTTGGGACAGTTCTTACATCAATATCTTTTATGCAAAAACAAAACCGGATAGGCCTGTGCAGGAGTTCCAGATGGGGACATTAGGCGTCTCGCCTGTGGAGCCCGACCTGGTGATACCACCTAACACGGTGAAAAAGGTGCATACTAAGTTGGTTATTCCGGACGATATTTCCATTCTTACGGTCAACCCGCACATGCACCTGTTAGGTAAAAGTTTTAAAGCATATGCCATAAAACCGGACGGGGATACTATCAGGCTGATATCCATTCCCAAATGGGATTTTCATTGGCAGTATTTCTATACCTTTAAAAAGATGGTGAAAATACCTAAAGGCAGCACTATCATAGCAGAAGGGCTATATGACAATACCCGCAAAAACCTGAATAACCCCTACAGCCCCCCCCGCCTGGTGCGCGATAATGATGGTAGTATGCGTGCTACAGACGAGATGTTCCAGTTTATCATTACCTACCTCATGTACCGAGAAGGGGATGAAAACATCAGCCTTGATAAGGATATTGAATAAAAAAATTGGCTGTTTAGCCATGTTTCCTGAAATTTATAAATAATAAAAACATTTATCATGAACAAATTCGTTACAATAATAGCCGCGGTAGTCCTTAGCGGTAATGTATGGGCGCAAAACAATATCAAGAGTATTGAGCCTGGTACAGAGATACCTATGGCTGATTTGAAGATGCAATCGACAGATAAGAAGGAAGTGTCGCTGAATGACGTAAAAACCAACAACGGGTTATTGGTCATGTTTTCATGCAATACCTGCCCTATCGTTCTTAAAAGCAGAGAACGTACCAAAGAAATGCTGGAGTATGCAGCGGAGAAAGGCATAGGTGTAATAGTTGTTAATTCCAACGAGGCAAAGCGTGATGATGCAGAATCTCTGAAGGCTATGATGAAGTATGCAAAAGGAGAGGGTTATAAAGCGCCATATGTCGTGGATGCAGGCTCAAAACTTGCCGATGCCTTTGGTGCTGCCCGCACTCCCGAGGTGTTTCTCTTTGATGGCAATGGTACGCTGATGTACAAAGGTGCTATGGAAGATAACCCTACAAGTCCGTCTGAATCTACACAGTTATACCTCAAAAATGCTATTGACCAGGTACTGATTGGCTTAGTACCCGATCCGTCAAGTACCAAATCAATAGGTTGTGCTATAAAACGGATTTTATAAATTTGCAGATGAGGGTATAAGGGTATTGCATCAGCATTAATTTAAAAAAAACTAAGAGATGAGAAACCTGTTATTGCTTTCATTGTTACTTGTGTCCATAGGGTCCTGTAAAAAAGACTGGGCCTGTGAATGCACCCATATTGAATCTAAAGATACCCATGTTGCCAAGCATTTCGCTCAAACCACAAAGTCTGAGGCCACTTCACTTTGCAACCTGTATAATGACAGCGTTACCCGGTGCGAGGTAAAACCTAACTGAAGGAAATATTACTCAAAATAAAAGGGCTGCTCTTTCGAGTCAGCCCTTTTTATATGGTTGGAAGCCTGTTATTACTCAGCGCTTACTTTACCTTTTGCTTTAGCTACTACTTCCTCTTCGATATTCCTCGGAGCTGGTGCGTAGTGGCTGAACTCCATTACTGAAGTAGCACGGCCTGAAGACAGAGAACGCAGTTGCGTTACATAACCGAACATTTCACTCAATGGCACTTTAGCTTTTATCACCTGCAGGTTGTTACGGCTGTCCATACCTTCCAGCATGGCGCGGCGACGGTTCAGGTCACCTGTTACATCACCCATATATTGGTCGGGGGTTACCACCTCTACCTTCATAATGGGCTCCAGTATGATTGGCTTGGCTTTGCGGCCTGCCTCACGGAAACCTGACTTAGCACAAAGTTCAAATGACATAGAATCAGAGTCCACCTGGTGGAACGAACCGTCAAATATACGTACGCGGAGGTTGTCTACAGGGAACCCCGCCAGTACACCGGTAGTCATTGAAGACTCAAAACCCTTCTGTATAGCCGGGATGAATTCGCGGGGGATAGAACCACCAAAGATGTCATTCACAAACTGGTAGGTGCCTTTTCCTTCTTTCAGGAATTCTTCATCAGCCGGGCCGATTTCGAATTGTATATCAGCGAATTTACCACGGCCACCGGTTTGTTTCTTATATGTTTCGCGGTGCGATATAGTCATCGTAAACGCCTCTTTATAAGCCACCTGGGGTGCACCCTGGTTGATTTCTACTTTGAATTCGCGGCGCATACGGTCAACGATGATTTCAAGGTGCAATTCACCCATCCCGCTCAGGATGGTCTGGCCGGTATCTTCGTCAGTTTTTACACGCAGGGTAGGGTCTTCTTCTACCAGTTTGGCTATTGCCATACCCATCTTATCAACGTCTGCCTGTGTTTTAGGCTCAACGGCTAAAGATATTACAGGCTCAGGTATGAACATGTTTTCCAGTACAATCGGGTGTTTCTCATCACACAGGGTATCACCTGTTTTGATGTCTTTGAAACCTACCGCGGCTCCGATATCACCAGCTTCGATGAAGTCAATCGGGTTTTGTTTATTAGCGTGCATCTGCATGATACGGCTGATACGCTCGTTCTTGCCTGAACGTACATTCAGTACATAGCTACCTGCATCCAGGTGGCCTGAGTAAGCACGGAAGAATGCCAGGCGGCCTACGAAGGGGTCAGTCATGATTTTGAAAGCCAGGGCTGCAAATGGTTCTTTTGCATCAGGCCTGCGTATCAGTTCTGCGCCGGTATCAGGGTGGATACCATTAATGGCTTCTATATCTACAGGGCTGGGCAGATAACGGATTACCGCGTCCAGCGCTGTTTGTACACCTTTGTTTTTGTAAGCTGAACCACACAGCATGGGTATAATGCTCAGGTCAATAGTAGCTTTACGTACCGCTTCATGAATTTCTTCTTCTGTGATGCTGTTGGGATCTTCGAAGAATTTTTCCATCAGCTTGTCATCATACTCAGCTACGGCTTCTACCAGTTGCGCGCGCCAGTGGTTAGCTTCCTCTACCATATCGGCAGGTATTTCACCTTCTGTATAGGTCATGCCCTGTGTTGCATCGTCCCATATAACAGACTTCATGGTTATCAGGTTAACGACGCCTTTGAAATCATCTTCTGCGCCGATAGGAAGTTGCAAGGGAACTGATTTTGCACCCAGCATATCACGTACCTGCTGTACCACCATCAGGAAGTCAGCGCCGATACGGTCCATTTTGTTTACGAAACCGATACGGGGTACTTTATAACGGTTGGCCTGGCGCCACACTGTTTCAGACTGGGGTTCAACACCGTCCACTGCTGAGAACAATGCTACAAGTCCGTCCAGTACACGCATAGAACGCTCTACCTCTACAGTGAAGTCCACGTGGCCCGGAGTATCGATGATGTTGAATTTATATTTTTTAGAGTCAGCGGTAGGCTTACCCTGTACGGTAGGGAAGTTCCAGAAACAGGTAGTAGCTGCCGATGTGATTGTGATACCACGCTCTTGCTCCTGTGCCATCCAGTCCATGGTAGCGGCACCTTCGTGTACCTCACCTATTTTGTGGTTCACACCCGTGTAGTAAAGAATACGTTCTGTAGTAGTGGTTTTACCGGCGTCAATATGCGCGGCGATACCAAAATTCCGCTGATAGCGTAAGTCTGCCATTGTTAAAAATTATGAATTTGTATAATTATTTTCTTAAAACGAGGTGCAAAGGTAATGCTTTTTTGATTCAAAAAATTCATATCAGTGAGTAAATACAATAAGATTTTCATGTGTACATTTCCCACCACCTTCCCTCTGTCACAGGCAACTATTTGCTATCTGTGCTGTTTATACCTCTATTGCTTTAGTCTATTGGTTCTTATACAGTTACTTTTAACAGTTTTGTAATAAGTATTGGTTTTAAATTTGTCCTATAAGGGTACAAACATTTTAAAGGAGAATTATTATGAAAAATAGGCTGATACCTGTAATTATGACTGCCGCGCTCACTTCGGTGATTACGTTATTCGTAGCGGCTAAATTCTTTGGTAATGCAGATATAACAGGATTTGAAAACACTAAAAGGTCGCTGCCTGTCAATTATGTCAATTATTCAGGCAATGTGGTAGCCAGTACACCCCCGGCCGATTTCCAGCCTGCGGCAGAAGCTTCTGTGCAGGCTGTGGTGCATATTAAAACTAAAACTAACGGCAAACAGGTGGTGGTGCGTAGGCCCACTATCTTCGGCGATATATACCAGGAGGGATTCCAGCCACCACAGATGGGTGCCGGTTCAGGTGTGGTAATATCCCACGATGGATATATCGTTACGAACAACCACGTAGTGGCAGGGGCTGACGTTGTGACAGTGACATTTAACGATAGATATACTACAGATGCAAAACTGGTAGCTACCGACCCTGCTACAGATATAGCGGTATTAAAAATTGATGGTGAAAACCTGCCATATATGGAGTATGGCAATTCAGATGATGTTCGCCTGGGCCAGTGGGTATTGGCGGTAGGGTATCCTCTCACGCTGGAAGCTACTGTAACTGCGGGTATCGTCAGTGCCAAAAGCAGGGCGTTGGGTATCAACCGTACCCAGTCAGCATCCGCCATCGAATCATTTATACAGACCGATGCGGCTGTAAACCCAGGCAACAGCGGGGGGGCGCTGGTTAATACCAAAGGCCAGCTGATAGGTATCAATGCTGCTATTGCTTCCCCTACAGGGTCTTACGCAGGTTATTCGTATGCTATCCCTTCCAATATTGTGAAGAAGGTAGTGGAAGACATAATTGATTATGGTGCGGTACAGCGCGCCTACCTGGGCATTAGTTATATGGATATGAAATACGCATCGCCCGAGCAGGTAAAAGAACTGGGCCTCGACCGTAACGATGGGGTATACATTGCCAACATTACCGAAAACGGGGCAGCAGCCAAAGCAGGGCTGAAGAAAGGTGATTTTATAACAGCCGTAAACGGTACTGCTGTTAAAACAGCGCCTCAACTACTGGAACAGATAGCGATGTACAAGCCCGGCGACAATATCAGCATTACTTATACCCGCAATGGCAAGCCTGTGCATACTACAGTACAGTTGAAAAATATTGACGGCACTACCAAAATAGTGAAGACAGATGCACCTGCACGGGTTCTGGGCGCTAAACTGCGCTCTTTGAATGATAATGAATTAAGTAGTTATAATATAAAGGGTGGTGTGCTGGTAGAGACTATAGAAGAGGGTGCTATCGCTGCGCAAACGGCCATGAGAAAAGGCTTTGTAATCACACAGGTTAATGATACACCCGTGAAGAATGTGGATGAATTTCAGGCTGCTGTAACGGCAAACGGCGGCAAACTGCGTTTTGCCGGTTTTTACCCGGGACGCAATGGGATGTACTATTACGGCATTCAGTTAGAATAATGATATTTTTTAATACTGCATAATAATCAATGCAATAGCCCTTTGCGGGCTATTGCTATTTCTGTGTAAATGTTATATACTTATAGATGTAATAGCGGTGCAATTCATTATTTAAATTAAGGTTGAATTAGTAAAGCAGCGCAGAATGACTATTTTTGCACGTCAAAATTGATTTTTTCAGATAGTGAGACCTGTTTATATAACGCGCCTTTCTAAGTTTTTGCCCAACGACCCGGTGAAGAATGAAGAGATGGAAGAGGTGTTGGGAATGGTGGATGGCAAACCTTCTAAGGCGAAGGCAATTGTATTACGTAACAATGGTATCAAAACCCGGTACTATGCATTCAAAGATGGCAAGAGCACACACTCTAATGCTCAGCTTTCTGCACAGGTTATCAGGCAGCTTTTTGACGAACAACTACCAATAGGGCAACTCGAAATCCTGACAGCGGGTACTACTTCTCCCGACCAGTTGCTACCTTCTCATGCGGCTATGGTGCATGGCGAGCTGGCAATTCACCCTGTCGAGCTGATTTCTGCCACGGGAGCTTGTTGCAGCAGCATACAGGCTATGAAATATGCCTATATGGCTATAGGCGCAGGACAGGTCGACGTAGCTGCCAGCGTAGGTAGCGAAAAGCTTTCGTCATGGATGCACGCTTCGCGCTTCGAGCAGGAAACGGAAAACCTGAGAAAACTCGAAGAAAACCCGTTCATCGCTTTTGAAAAAGACTTCCTGCGCTGGATGCTGAGCGATGGTGCCGCCGCAGCTCTGCTGCAAAGTACGCCGAATAGTGGGGGCCTCTCGTTCAGGATAGACTGGCTGGAGATCACTTCCTATGCTAACGAACTGGATACATGTATGTATGCCGGTACTGTAAAGGGTGAGGATAAAGCGCTGACCGGCTGGGCCGACCTGCCAACGGAAGAGTGGGCCAGGCAAAGCGTTTTTTCGCTGAAACAAGATACACGCCTGTTGGGCGAGCATATTGTACAGAAAGGTGGTGAATTTCTGGCGAAACTGATGCAGAAACATAATTTCACAATTGACGATATAGACTATTACCTGCCGCATCTATCCAGCGAGTTTTTCAAGGGCCAGATACAGAAGCACCATAAAGCCATAGGCATGGATATACCGGATGAAAAATGGTTTTACAATCTGCCTAAAGTGGGTAATGTCGGCAGCGCATCGGCATTCCTGATGCTGGAAGAGTTGTTGTACAGCGGGCGTCTTCAAAAAGGGCAGCGTATATTGGTAATGGTGCCGGAGAGCGCACGTTTTTCATACGCATATATGTACCTTACAGTGGTTTAGCCTCCACCCCCAAAAAACGGCTGACCTGGTACCGGATGAAAAGAAAGATACTGGTTATATATTATTCTCAATCAGGCCAGTTGCGCGATATACTGGATAACGTGCTGTATGATATACAGCACAAAGTGGAAATTGATGTAGCGGAAATCAAGCCGCTGCAGCCCTTTCCTTTTCCATGGAAAGTGAATTCTTTCTTCGATGCTATGCCTGAATGTGTAGAACTTGTACCATCCCCCATACAACCCATTCCGGAAGATGTACTGAACAAAGATTACGACCTGGTGTTACTCGGTTATCAACCCTGGTTCCTCAGTCCTTCGCAGCCGGTCACTTCTTTTCTCAAAAGCAGTTATGCCTCCCTGTTGATGGGCAAGCCTGTGATTACCGTAGTTGGCTGTCGCAATATGTGGCTCAATGCCCAGGAACGCATGAAGGAAATGCTGCAGGCAGCCGGTGCCAGCCTGGTAGGCAATATAGTGCTGACAGACAGTCATCCTAACCTTGTATCTACACTCACGGTGATGCGCTGGGCATTCAAGGGGCAGAAGGAAGCCTCGGGCATTTTGCCGGAAGCAGGTGTACAGTCTGCCGACATCAAAAATGCACAGCGTTTCGGTATGCCTATTTATAATCACCTGGAAGACAGCAGGCTGGATACTCTTCATAAAGAATTGCTGATGCAGGGGGCTATACACCTCAAACCCGGGCTTATCATTCTTGAAAAAAGGGGCATTACCAACTTCCGCAAGTTCGCCAAATACATTCGCGAAAAAGGTGGTCCGGGCAGCCCCGAACGCCAGGGGCGGGTTAAGCTGTTCCAACGCTTACTGGTCACAGGTATTTTCGTACTGTCACCCATATCATCACTCACGGCCAAATTGCAGTTACAGCTACAAAGGCAAAGCTTGCTGAAGGATGTACAATACTTCAAGAGCCTGAGGTACGAGCCCGGCAAGCTTTGAGTCGGGTTAGCGCTTTATTTTCCCCCCTTGTTTGCTTACCTTGCGCTAAATTTTTTCTACATGCAAAAAGATACCGTCATCTTCGGGTTGATACAGGAAGAACTGGAACGCCAGCGTCGTGGGTTGGAATTGATAGCCTCTGAAAACTTTGCGAGTATGCAGGTGATACAGGCAATGGGTAGTGTGCTGACTAATAAGTACGCTGAAGGTTATCCAGGCAGGCGGTATTATGGCGGTTGCGAGGTAGTGGACAAAACGGAAACCCTTGCGATAGAAAGAGCGAAACAGATATTTGATGTAGAATATGCGAACGTGCAGCCTCATAGTGGTTCGCAGGCTAATGCTGCTGTAATGCTGGCTGCACTCAATCCCGGCGATGTTATCCTGGGCCTCGACCTGAGTATGGGTGGCCACCTCACGCATGGCTCACCTGTAAGTTTTTCAGGTAAACTGTATAATGCATTTCATTATGGTGTGCGCAAAGAAGACGGGTTGGTGGATTATGACGATATGGAGCGCAAGGCCAAAGAGCATAAACCTAAAATGATTATCTGTGGTGCGTCTGCTTACAGCCGCGATTGGGATTACGCCCGCATACGCCAGATAGCTGATATGGTGGGCGCTTTGATACTGGCGGATATTTCACACCCTGCGGGTTTGATTGCCAAACACCATCTTAACTCACCTTTCGAGCATTGCCATTTCATTACCACCACTACGCACAAAACTTTGCGTGGTCCGCGTGGCGGCCTTATCATGATGAAGCAGGATTTTGAAAACCCCTGGGGCATCACTGGCCCTAAAGGTGAAATCCGCCTCATGAGCCAGTTGCTCGACCTGGCAGTATTCCCCGGCATACAGGGTGGCCCGTTGGAGCATACCATCGCTGCTAAAGCGGTTGCTTTCCACGAGATACTGCAACCTGAGTTCGGCGTATATACACAGCAGGTCATCAACAACGCACAGGCATTGGCAAATGCACTCATGGCCAAAGACTACAATGTGGTGTCTGGTGGAACAGACAACCACCTGGTGCTTATAGACCTGCACAATAAGAACATCACCGGTAAGAAGGCTGAGAATGTGCTTGTGCATGCGGATATAACGCTCAATAAAAATATGGTTCCTTTCGATGACCGCTCACCTTTCGTTACTTCGGGTATTCGCATAGGTGTACCTGCTGTTACTACGCGTGGCCTTAAAGAAGAACATATGCCCCAGGTAGTAGACTGGCTGGACAGGGTGCTCATATCGCCCGATGATGAATCAGTCATCCAGGCAGTTAAGGGAGAAGTAAACGAATTCATGTTGTCTTTTCCTATGTATGAAGAGAAGTTGTCAACAGTTTGATAACGGATAGTTAATATCCTTTATTTGTACAACCTTAACAGCTTCTTTGCGTATTTTCGCATGTTAAGTGTCACAACAGAAAGTAATGTTTAAGACTATTTTTCAATATGCGGCTTTGTTCGCACTACTCATGTTTTGGGTATGCGAACCGGTATCAGCGCAGAAACGTAAGAAAAAAGACAAAGAAGAGGAAGAGGTGGTTATCAGTATCTACGATGTGGATACACTTATCAATCCCATTCCCCTGCAGCGCCAGCTATGGCACAATGGCCGCGGGCATATTGATGAATTTCAGAACCGCGCCGATATGGCTGACGGTACTGTTGATGGTTTAATTACTATCACTGATGATTCTGTTTTTTCCCGCCTGTTCACGCAGGCCCTCATCCGCGATTTGGACCAGGTACAGGTAATGATTGAAAACCTGCCTGCGGCAGAAGTGGGTTGGGACCAGCGCAGGGAAAACAATAATAAGCTCCGCTACCTGCAGGCGGTAGATGAACTGTTGAAGCGCTACCTCTCAGATCCTGCGCCCGATGGTTATTTCTACAGGCGCTCTGTTACCAATCTCAAAGAATTTATCATTGCTGATTTTGAAGGCAGGACGGGTGCGTTTATCGAGAACAATGTGAACGTGTACACGCTCAATAACAGTACGCGCATACTGGAGGCTGAACATCCCGACAGGCAATACCTCTACCGCGAAATGGGCCGTATGGAACCTGTGATGATGATTGATAAACTTGCTGAATTTGCGTCTTACTCTTATGCCTGCGATGTAATAGCTGCCGCCGCAAGGGTAGTACCTAATAAGGTATTCAACTATGCTACTTCTACCAGTGGGCTCCGTTATGTGGTGGAGAACTGCCCTGACCCGCTGGTACGTGCCATTGTGCAGATAGCTCGTTATTCCAAATCGCCGCTGCGCGCCATGCCATTCCTTAATGACATTTACACAGGTAAAAAGACAATAGCGCAGATAGATGCTATTGCTGCCGATGAAGATTTGTATTATCAAAATCTGGTGAGGCTGAAACTTGAAAATGTAAGCCTTGGTGGCGATACTTATACTGACGAGTTGCATTATCGCGGCCTGCGTTATGTGCGTGAAATGAACGACCTGCATAACGAAAAACCACCGGTACGTTTCAAATGCATCAACGATATGCCCCCCGAAGTACTCTACTTCATCATGGTATATGGCCAGGACGAGATATACACCAGCAGCTTCGTGGGTACTTTCAACAGGATGATGGAGCGTATGGAAGGGAAGTCAGGATACGATTTGCTGAGTACAGTACATCGTGACAGGTTCCGTACCTTCTTACGTATGTGCGCAGGTTACAATACCCTCAGCGATTTCCTGGGTACTATGGCGCCTGAGCAGAAAACGCAGCTGATGAAAGACTTCATCGCCGGGCTGGAACAGGGCAAAGATGATGACCTGGAAGGCGCGGTAGATGTGGCTGATGCATTTGGAAGTATACGTGATGAAGAGTTGGCTGATTTCCTGCGCAATGAGGTGAAATATAACTACGAACAGGCTTACCGCAAGGGCAGCAAAAAAGGTGTAATTGTGTATGGCTTGCTGGCGACCCTTTTTGAAGGTACACGCAGCAGCGACAACAGCGAAGCGGTAATGGCGCAATCTGCCAGGCTGAAACTGCCGCCAATTAACCTGGTACCTTACAACAACCTGCTCAGCGATTCGGGCCAGGTGGTGTACGAACAGTTCTTCTTTTATGGAGATGAGGACGGCCGTGCTTCTTACAACAGCTTTCTCACCAATTTCAGGGACAAAACACAATGGGCGATAGAGAAATCCGAATTCTGGACCAAAATCACTTCGATATCAGGTAAACCTGTAGTGGTTTATGCTAACATGCCACTGGAAGAGCCGGAAGACGAAGTGGCTGTTGCCAAACTATGCGAACACCTGGCAGCCAATAACATTCACCCTACCGTACTGGTGCACAGGGGGCACAGCTATCACCTGCCGCTTACACTCGACAGGATATCTAAAGAAAACAGGATAGTAATACTTGGCTCCTGCGGTGGATATCACAACCTGTCTACCGTACTCAGTAAGGCACCGAACGCCAACATTATATCGTCGAAGCAAACAGGGGCTATGAGCATCAACGAGCCGATTATAAAAGCTATTAACGACCAGATTTCCGCCGGGCAGGACATCAACTGGATTACCACATGGCAGACACTGGGCGGAAATTTCAGTACATCGAACAAAACCATCAAAGAAATGTTTGACGATTACGTACCCCCGCACAAAAATCTGGGTGCTATATTCATCAAAGCCTACAGGAGGCTGTTTAACGCGGATATGTAATGAGTATAATCAGCTTAAAAGACATCAGTACCAGGGCTCCCGAAGGCTGGGATAAAGACGCTACAAAGCTGAAGACGCAGGATATTCTTACAGAACTGAACGAACTGCAAAACCTGCTCTATGCTGAAGATAAACACAGCATACTGGTTATTTTTCAGGGCATGGATGCCAGTGGTAAAGATGGGGTAGTGCGCGATGTATTCACCAGTATGAACCCCACCGGCATCCGGGTCTATTCTTTTAAAGTGCCTACAGAAGAGGAACTCTCACACGATTTCCTGTGGAGGATACATAAGGTGACACCCCCGCGTGGTATGATTCATCTGTTCAACCGCTCTCATTACGAGGATATACTCGTTACCCGTGTGCATGGCATGATAGACGATACTACGGCACAAAAGCGTATCCAAGCCATCAATGATTTTGAGCAATTGCTCACTGAACATGCCAACACGACTATACTCAAATTTTATCTCCACATATCGCAGGAAGAGCAGCACGAGCAACTGGTAGAGCGCCTGAAAGAACCGGCAAAGATGTGGAAGTATAATTCCAAAGACTTCGACGAATCAGCCCTATGGGACACTTATATGAAGTATTACGAAGAAGCGTTTAACTCCTGTAATAATATTCCCTGGTATATCATTCCGTCCGACCAGAACTGGTATAAATCGCACCTGGTAGCAACCATCCTCCGCGATACACTCAAAGGGCTGGACATGAAATACCCCGGCATTAAGAAAGGGTGATTGCCGCCGTTGTTGTGTCACCTGACCAACAACTCACTCCACAAACTCCCTGATAAACTCATTCACTACACCTGGTTTTTCCAATTGCACAAAATGCCCGCACCCGGGCAGCATTTCCAATTGTGCATGTGGCATCTGCGCCACCACCTGCTCTGCCATAGCTTTGGTAGTTATATGGTGTATCAGTCGGTTAGGTATCAATGCATCACGTTCGCCGTAGAGTACCAGTACCTCTTGCTGTATGGTAGGCAATTGTTCATATACCGGTTCAGCCATCATACTGTCAATGCAGGCTTCTATCACTTTCCTGTATTGGCTCACAGGTTGACGGTGCATTAACTCTACCAGTTCCTCCTGCATGCCGTCAGCATATTCAGGATAATGATAGAAGCTGGTACGTACTATTTTACGCAGGCTGTTTTCTTCGGTCGAAAAGAAATCGAAAAAATGAATGCTGGTTTTATACAGGCTGCGTTCCAGTTGGGTAAATGTTTCAAAACCCGCAGGCGCGCACAGTGCCAGCTTTTTGCATACCGTCGGGTGGTTAATCACCAGGTTCAGTAGTACTTGTCCGCCCATGCTGTGGCCTACAGGTACTACATTTGTCAGCTTCAACTGTAGCATAAAATCGTACACACAGCCCGAGTAGAAATTAATGCCATAGGGATAATCGCCCCCGTCAGAATAACCATTGCCCGGTAGGTCTATAGCTATACAGCGATAGTGTTGTTTCAGGGTTTCTATATTCTTTACCCATACACCGCAGTAGTTGGCTAACCCATGTACAAATAGCAGGGTAGTGCCGCCTGTGCCTTCGTCTATATATGCCATATCGCAGCCATTGGACAGGCGCACCTTATGTACCTCGTACTTTTTGAACATCAGCACAATTTAGCCGAAATGAAGCGGAGACACAAAAAGCAAAGCAATTTAACAACTCTGCGTCTATGCGTCTCCGCGGTCAAAACTATTTCAATTCTAGCAACGCTTAATCACCCACTTGGCTACAGTAGGGGCCAGTTCTTTCTGGCTTTTGCCGCCTACAAACACGCCTATATGCCCGCCGGGGAAAGGATATTCTTCCTTATCCTTGCTGCCTATGGCTTTCATCACCGGCAGTGTGCTTTCATTGGGTATGATGTTATCGTCCGTGGCGTACACGTTCAGGTAAGGAACGGTCATATTCTTCAGGTCCACCTTGCGGCCGCCCAGTTCAAATTTGCCTTTTATCAGCAGGTTGTCGCGAAACAGGTCTTTGATGTACTTGCGGTACATTTCGCCGGGCATAGCAGGCAGGTCGCCCTTCCATTTTTCCATCCGCAGAAAGTTCATCAGCTTGTTCTCATCGTCCAGGCTGTCCAGTACGCCCAGGTATTTGCTGATGTTCATGCTCGGTTTCAGCATACCGAAGGCGCTGTCTATCATTTCACCGGGTATAGTGCCTACCGCGTCCACCATGGCATCTACGTCTATATATTTGGCCCAGGTGTACAGCATACAGTTGCCGCCGGGTTCAAAGTCAAAGGGCGCTACATAAGTAGTCAGCGATTGCAGTTTCTCAGGGTACAGGCTGGCATATATCATGCTGTACGTACCGCCCTGGCAGATACCCATCTTATGAATTTTCTCTACGCCGTTGCTCTTACGTATGAAGTCTACAGCATCGTTCATATAGCCGTCTATATAGTCTTCCATCGTCAGGTAGCGGTCGGCCTTAGTAGGGTAGCCCCAGTCCATGATGTAGATGTCCAACCCTTCGTCCAGCAACTTTTTCATCAGGCTGCGGTCAGGTTGCAGGTCCAGCACATCGTGCCTGTTCAGCATGGCAAATGACACCAGCACTGGCGTGGTGCATTTGGCAGGTGTTTCGCGTATGTAGTGGTACACACTCACATGGTCGCGCTTCCACACTAGTTCTTTTGGCGTGGTGGCTACTTCCACTTCGCCCATGTTCTGTAGGGTTTCATAACCCTTAGCCAGTTTTTGTGTTGTTGTCGACAGTTCTTCAGCAATGCCTGCGGGGTTCCAATTCATATGATTTTTTAAAATTTGCGCGAAGGTATGAAGATTTTTTCAAATACAGCCTCCCTTCACAAATGAGCTAATACAATAGTAATATAAGCAATTCTGGGTGGATGGGCAATATTTGTGAGTGGTGTATGAAGTTTAATTTTAGTACTGATATTTTTTTAGGTGTCTGGGTTCTGATTGTTTGTAAAAAAACGGGTAAATGAGTGAGCAAAAAAAAACCTCCCGTATTAGCGGAAAGGTTCTATTAAGAGGGGAATGTGTTGGTCTGTTTAGTTCCTGCGGAAAGTGACATTCATTCCTTCGAATGTGCCGGGGAGTGTTACAGTGTATAAGTTGCCGGCCTGGTCTACCTGCCCGCCCCGGGCAGGGCCTGAGCAAACGGCATTCAGGCCGTTGTCGCCCAGCATTTGTACTTGTATCCGGTCGGGTGTGATGCCGAGTATACGACATGGCCATCTGTTGGCGCCATCTATTACCTCTTCCATATTTGCGTGATTTTTTGGTTATAAAAAAATAGTTACTGATGTTGAGTGTATAATTAAGGTGATTGTTTATTGTCAGCCAATGTCTTTTTTTATAATCTGCTCTGCTTTATTAATGCTTTTATTGGCCGCTTTTATCGCGTTGTCCACTGATTTTCGAGCTTCTTCTATGGCATGCAATGAAGCCTTTTTATGAGAAGGCTCCTGTCGTCCCGTACTTTTTTTGCCTTTCCCGGCTTTGGTGCCTGGCGGAATCCCTGCCTGTTTTTCCGCTTCATTCATTACTACAGCTGCTTCGTGCTGTATTTCCTGCTGCTGTTGTACCATATACTGCTGTGTTTCCTCCGCCTGTTTTCTGAAAAATATATCAACTGTCTGGCGCATTGTCTTCAGCGATTGCATCTGTATCATCAATACCTGTTTTTTCAGGCTCAGTATCTCAGTGCCCAGTTGCTGCCGCATCTGGTTCAGTTGTTCTTTATTGCCTGCCTGGGCAGTGCCGGAATTGCCGGTGGCTGTATGTGCTTGGGCATTCTTGTCTTGCTCTGGCATAAGTAATAGTTTATTGAAATTTTTAGATGGCAGGTAAAGCACCGGGTGGGTTATGCACCCGGTGCCCTTATGCTGCCGCAATCGTTGCCATTGGCCGGTTGTATTACCTGTTACTGCTAACAGGGGCCTTTTTTATGGCTTGTCAACCTACCCCTGTACGGGTCCTGAGGGGTAAACGGGAGTAGGTTTGGGTGTGGGTGGGTTTTTCAGCATACTCAGTATGTCTGCCGTTCCCACTGCATCGGCTGCAGTATCAATAGAGTACAGCGTAGTGACACCCATAGTGGTAGATGCCTGTGCTGTCATATTGTTCTGCTGCTGCGCGTTAGTAGCGTTCAGCGCCGCCAGGCCCAGTGCCTGCGATGTGGACTGGAACAGGTTGCCCATTGCTATTGCAGGGGCGTCGCCCAGTACTTTGGTATTCACCTGTGTTATCGAGTCCGTGATGTGATTGTTCACTGCTGTGTTTTCTGCCATGATTCTTAGATTTTAGATTGTTTTTAAAATTGTTATTATTTTTTATTGGTTTAAAAGCCGGGAAAGTATATCCGATGTCCCTACTGTGTCAGTAGCCGTTTCAACAGTGTAAAGAGTCGTAAGTCCAACCGTAGAAGAGGCCTGCGCATTGATGTTGTTCTGCTGCTGTGCCTGGGTGGCATTAAGCGCCGCTAACCCCAGTGATTGTGCAGAACCCTGGAACAAGTTGCCTGTTGCCATAGCAGGTGATACACCTGTTACCTTGGTATTTGCCTGCGCAACCGAATCAGTTACATGACAGTTGCCCGATGGTATGGCCGTTAGCTCAGCATCTGGGTCTGCGGGCTTTCTCACCACAGGCCGGCGTGGCTTTTTTGTTGTTTTACGTGTTGCCATAGTTGTTCTTGTTTAATTGTGTTCAATTTTTAAACTTATACAGCTCTTAGTCTTTACATGTCGGTGCCTGCTACTTACTGTTCGGCACCTGGTCCAGTATGTCCGATACACTTATTGCATCCGCAGCGGTATCAATTGAGTACATGGTGGTGACACCCATAGTGGTAGATGCCTGTGCCGTCATGTTGCTCTGTTGTTGTGCTGTCGTAGCGTTGAGTGCCGCCAGACCTACGGCATGAGCCATAGCCTGGTACAGGTTGCCGGTAGCTACCGCAGGGGCATCGCCCAATAACTCAGTGTTCACCTGGGTTACCGAATCTGTTATTTGTGCATTCACTGCTGTGTTTTCTGCCATGATTCTTAGCTTTTAATTGATTACATCATTATCGTGTTCCCGGGCTATACCGTGGTATCGCCTGTAAGAACCGATTATTATTTCGGCATTTGCGATAGTATGTCAGATACACCCACTGCATCGGTCGCAGTGTCTATGGAGTACAGGGTGGTTACGCCCATAGTAGTGGTAGCCTGTGCCGCCATATTGCTTTGTTGCTGTGCGTTGGTAGCATTAAGCGCTGCCAGGCCCAGTGCCTGCGATGTAGCCTGGAACAGGTTGCCCATGGCTATTGCGGGTGCATCACCCAGTACTTTGGTGTTCACCTGTGTTACTGAATCTGTGATTTGGTTGTTTACTGCTGTGTTTGTGGCCATAATTATTGGTTTTTAGTTTGTTAGAATTTTATTACAGTTTCCGTTGATTGTTATTTGGTAGGTACCATCGACAGTATATCTGATACACCCACTGCGTCTGTAGCTGTGTCAATAGAATATAACGTGGTGACACCCATGGTAGTGGTAGCCTGTGCAGCCATATTGCTTTGCTGTTGTGCGTTGGTAGCGTTAAGTGCCGCCAGGCCCAGTGCGTGAGAGGTAGCCTGGTACAGGTTGCCCATAGCTATAGCTGGTGCGTCGCCCAGCACTTTGGTGTTTACCTGGGTTACTGAGTCTGTGATTTGTGCATTCACTGCTGTGTTTTCTGCCATAATTGAAAATGTTTACTGTTAATAGTTGTTGTGTTATTAATAATTGTTGATGCTTTTAACGCATGGCGAGCAGCTTCAGGATGTCGGCTGTACCTATTGCCGTAGTGGCGGTGTTGATAGAATACAAGGTGGTGACACCCATGGTAGTAGAAGCCTGTGCTGTCATATTGTTCTGCTGTTGTGCGTTGGTAGCGTTCAGCGCGGCCATACCCAGCGCTTGCGATGTAGCCATGAAGAGGTTGCCCATAGCAATTGCTGGTGCGTCGCCCAGCACTTTGGTGTTTACCTGGGTTACCGAGTCTGTTATCTGGCTGTTGACTGCCGTATGTTCTGCCATAATTGTGTTTGTGTTTAAATGTTATGATTCTGATATGTTGTGCTTACCGTGCCGCTTGCGTTGTTCATCTTATGGCGGTATTCCGTTGTCTGCCCAACACCGGCAGGATTTGTTTTTGTATGGTGTGCTTACTAACATGATCTTTTTATTACTATATTTTATGATGATTTTACGCTGATGGACAATATCAGTTCTATACCTTTGGCGGTGGCCGCCTGTCCCAGCATATTACCATTTTGCTGTGCCACCGTGGCGTTGTAGGCCGCCAGCCCCAGCGCCTGCGATACCGCCTGGTACAAATTACCCATCGCTATCGCCGGAGAATTCCCTATCGTTTCAGTATTCACTTCCGTGATGGAATCTGTAATCTGGTCGTTTACTGTAGATGCCATTTGCTCTGCGCATTAAAAGTTTTCAAAACATTTTTATATGGATAGTAAGTACTCATGTCAGGTGGTGATGTTTGTATCATTATCATCACCCGGGTTCAATCTCTTTTGCCCCTCATTATCTCCCGTGTTGCCAGGTTGCTGGATATTTTGTTTGGGTGCTGAAGATGGCGGATTTTTTAAGAGCAGGATTTAAA
>CAZEZM010000001.1:220705-357728 GCA_964515955.1 uncultured Flavipsychrobacter sp.
CGTTGGTGTTAAGGTATTAGTTGCTGTTGGTCCAGCAGGTGTTGGAGTAGGTGTCGGCGGAGCCGGAGGCGGCACGGGTGGCTGCCCCGGCATTACACCTATTACTGATAATATCTTGGCGCAGGTAGATGTTGTTGCCGCCGAGTTCAGCATCTGTGCGTTGTGCTGGGTAGACACAGCGTTGTGCATGGACATACCGATGGTTTCTGCCATTACACTGTTCAGCATAGCTATTGACTGTGAATTAGCTGCCCCGCGTAATAGTTTTTGCAGCTCTGCGATATTGTCGAACATTACTTCTTCTGGCATAGTGTTATATTATTGTATGGTTTGTTGAAATCAGTTTCACGTAATAGATAAATGAACCATCGTGTGTACGGCTTGGCACGGCTATCCTGCCGGGTACCCTTCCAGTACGGTGGCAGCGTTTTTACCGATGGTCAGGTAATTATCTGCAGCCTTTACGGCCATATCCTCCGCCATCTGTATTATCTGGGTGTATTCACTGGCTTTGGCGGGATTGGCAAGCGCCTGTGCCATTGCCACACCCAGCACGGTGGCGCTGATGGTATTGATGTTCCGCAAATTGTCAGTAGCGTCCTGTATAGTCAGTGCTGTTGACTGTGCTACCGACTGGTATGCTTTTCCCGCTCCTTCCATGGTTATCACTTCCGGTGTGATGCTGTCGTCGATGGTTGTAAGACTTGTGCTTGCCATATGCTTCGGTTTTTATTGTTTTTTTTCTGATGATGTTTTTATTTCTGTGTTTTAACTGCTAAGCACTTGCACCGCCGGCAGCTCCTTTTATTATAATGAGTTTGCAGCATTGGGCCAGGCAGGTGGTGGCTATGTTCTGCCCATTGTGCTGGTTGGTAGTCGCATTTTGCATTGCTATGCCTATCGACACGGCCATGCTGGAAAATGTAGCTGCTAAAGAACCCATAGTATTCGCTTTTTTATTTTGTTGTGAATCACCGTTTTTCTTCCGGCTTATTTACATATGTAAAAGTAATCAGGGCTGCACCCATGATTATTGTACAAAACATACAATCATTTATCATTATGGTTCAACAGCTTGTTTTTCAACCATTCAATAGTTAATGATGAAGGCGTACTTACAAACGCAGTTGGCTGGCAGCCTATGGATTTTTTAAAACAACGGCTCATGTGTGCCGGGTCGTAAAATCCGCACTGGTAAGCTATCTCAGCCATTGAGCCATACCCGGTGCTTATAAGCTCACATGCGTACTGCAACCTGATATCCCTGATAAAACGTTGGGTGCTTATATGAAACAGTTCTTTTATCCTGCGGTTCAGGCTTACCGGGCTCATGTATGTGGCAGCACAAAGCTGTTGTACGCTCAGCACGTTACTGCTTATATTACTGATGGCCTCCAGCAGCAGTTCATGCAACCAGGGTTGTTCACACGACAATTCATACAGCCTGGTGTAACCCTCATCGCTGAGCGGTACAATCCATCCTGAGGGTTCCTGCCTTCTGGCTGTTGTAAACTTTTTCCTGTAGTCGGTGGGATTGTGCCTGAACATCAGGTGGAAACTGCGGCAAAAATTACCCTGTCGCAGGTAGCCGCATTGCCAGGCTATTTCTTTGATAGTGGCTTGGCTTTCACGCAACATTTGTTTGGCCATTTGCATCCTGTACTGCGTTATCAGTTTGCCGGCCGATTGTCCCGTCAGTTCCATGGTTTTACGGTTCAGTTGTACACGGCTCAGTTGTATCTGCTGTGCCAGTTGCTGCACTCCGAAGGTAGGGTTGTTGCCATGTTGTTCTATCAGGTTGCTCAGCCTGTTAAGAAATATTGTTTCGTTTTTCCCGTTCTTTTCAGGCAGCACGGGGGTGCCCTTGTTCTCTGTAGACATATTAAGTAGTTGTATGGATGAATCATCTCAGTACACTACCTTTTTGTTTCTATAGGGCCGTATCGAAAGGGCAAGACTATGAACACGAATCTTTATCTCTTATCAGCGCAGCATGGTGCCAGTCTGTATAGGTTAGCTGAAGTACAATGCAAAGCAATGCCACTCAGCGAAACCAAAAGGGAGCCGGTTAAGTTGTGGAGCGGCACAGAACGAAGGGTAATATGTTCGTGCCGTAATGGGTATTAAAATATGTACGACTGGTATTGCGCTATGACAGCGTGAGTAGACGTTGTTTATCTGTCATGGTGTGCTTGTTTTCATTGTTTAATGTCATGGTTACTTTTTTTTAAATAGTGAGTAATGCACGTATGTATGTACTATTGGTACGTTGAAAAGCAGGAGCAGTTTAGTAATAGTCATGGTGGTAGCGGATAGCATATACATTTTCTTTGGGAGGATAAAAGTAGAGGCTATAAAAATGTCAAACAACGGGAATAACACCCCCTTTTAGATGTGAAAAACACCGTGTGTCAATAGTAAGAATACGGTCGCAGATATTTTGGGAATGACCTGCATGAAATGAAAAATAGTGTGTCACATATCAGTGGTTGCCAAACAGGGAATCTTTATTATCTGTTCATGGCTCCCATCCTTATGCCGCTACATATAGTGATATGAAAATTATTTATATTAGAAAAACGCATCCTCGAAATGGACTATTTCTTTAATGGCATCTTTTCGCATCATGATGCTGATAATGTCAAACCTTATCTGTTCATATTGAGGGTGACGGTACAGAAATTCTCCGGCGGCGGTTTTCAAATATTCCTGCTTTGCAGGCCCTACTGCGTCTTCAGGATATCCAAAGTAGGAGGCTGAGCGGGTTTTTACCTCTACAAATATCAGCAGGCCGTCCTTTTCGGCCACCAGGTCTACTTCCTTCTTTTCCCATTTCCAGTTGCGGTGCAGTATGGTATAACCTTTTGTTTGCAAAAAGTTTTCAGCTATTTTTTCACCTTTACTGCCAGTTTCATTATGTTTGGCCATCGAAAAAAAAATGTATGAAAGAATTAGTGCAAAATTTCCCCACGCAACTGCATGAAGCGCTGTTGATAGGCCAAAGTTATCGTTTTACAGCATCTAAAAAAGATTTTACCAACGTAGTGCTTACAGGCCTGGGTGGCAGTGGTATTGGTGGTTCTATTGTACAGAATTTCGTAGCTGATAAGCTGGATATACCGTTTATTGTTAATAAAGACTATTTCCTGCCGGCGTTTGTGGGCAAAGATACTCTTGTTATCGCCTCGTCTTATTCCGGCAACACCGAGGAAACATTGCAGGCCATGCAACAGGCCATTAAAGCCAAGGCTACTGTTATCTGCATCACCTCAGGTGGTAAAATTGCCGAGCTGGCAAAAAAGAAAAAACTGGACTGCATCATGCTGCCTGCGGGTATGCCGCCACGGGCCTGCCTGGGCTATTCCATGACGCAGGTCCTGTTTGTACTGCAGGGTATGGGCCTGCTCGACTACAATTTCAAAAAAGACATCAACGCATCTATAAAGCAGCTGAAGGCCAACGGCAAAAGCATACAACGCAAGGCTTCGGCGCTGGCTAAGAAACTGTACGGCACCACGCCTGTTATCTATTCCACTGCTGAGTACGAAGGCATGGCTATCCGCTTCAGGCAGCAAATCAACGAAAACAGCAAGATGCTGTGCTGGCACCATGCCATACCCGAGATGAACCACAACGAGCTGGTAGGCTGGCGCGATAAAGACAACACAAAAGCCGTTATCTTCCTGCGCGATGAGCAAAGCTACGAGCGCTCGCAGTACAGGATTGAAGTCAACAAAAAAATCATACGTAAGTACACTAAGAATATTACCGAGGTCTATGCTGAAGGTAAAAGCTATTGGGAAAAGATATTCTACTTCGTTCACCTTACCGACTGGGTATCTGTATACCTGGCGGATATGCGCGGGCACAATGCTACCGAGGTTAAGGTAATAGACTTCCTGAAAGGTGAGCTGGGCAAGCATTAATAATTAAATGTCATGGCAGGCCCTGGCCCGCCAACTCACAATATGTAATACAGCCGCTACATGCGGCTGTTTTTTATATATCAACCTTTGTTTGCTGCAATCAGTTTTGTTATCTACCTTTGCAGTTCTGGCAAGTCTTATACGGCCAGCTCCTGCTGAACCCCCCAGGACAGGAATGTAGCAAGGGTAGGTGGTCGTAGCGGCGCGATGTAAGTAACTTGCCAGTTCTTTTTTTATATCCCATCTCTTTTGTTGATAATTTCATTTTCCCTGCCTGAATAATTAACTACTTTTGCACCTGAAACAAATAGTATATGAAATTTTTTATAGATACAGCTAATCTCGACCAGATAAAGGAAGCTAACGATCTGGGCATACTGGATGGTGTAACCACCAACCCCAGCCTGATGGCCAAAGAAGGCATCAAAGGCCACGACGCTATCATGAACCACTACAAAACCATCTGCGAAATAGTAGACGGCCCCGTGAGTGCTGAGGTAATCAGCACCGATTTCAACGGCATAGTGGAAGAAGGTAAGAAACTGGCGAAGATTCACGAAAATATCGTGGTAAAAGTGCCTATGATAAAAGACGGTATCAAAGCCATCAAATGGTTTACCGCCAATGGTATACAAACCAACTGCACCCTGGTATTTTCCGCAGGACAAGCTATACTGGCTGCCAAAGCCGGCGCCACTTACCTGTCACCCTTCATCGGCCGTATAGACGATGCCAATTGGGACGGTATCGACCTGATACACCAGATAGTGGGCATCTACAACGCACAGGGCTTCATGACCGAAGTACTGGCTGCATCCATACGTACACCATTACATATCGTTAAGTGTGCTGAAGCCGGTGCCGACGTATGCACCTGCCCGCTCGATTCTATCCTCGGCCTGTTGAAGCACCCGCTCACAGACATCGGCCTGCAGAAGTTCCTGGAAGACGCTAAGAAAATGCAATAATGTTTGTAACATAAGGAATAACAAAGGGCTGCAATCATTTTGCAGCCCTTTCTATTATAGCTTATTACTTTCTACTTATTACTTATTACTAACTACAGTATCGTCTTTTTCACTGCTGCCAGTATATCGGCGGTTTCTTCTTTGCTGTTGCCCTCGGCATACACACGCAGCAGTGGCTCCGTGCCCGATGCGCGCAGCATCACCCATCCGCCGTTGTCCAGGTGGTACTTCACACCGTCTATCTTCTCCGTGCGGCTGAAAGTATATTTCCCGAATGCAGTATAGCCATCAGCGCCTGCTTTGTTGATGATGGCTTCTTTTATGCTGTTGTCTATCGTCAGGTCGTGGCGGTCGTACACAAAGGTGCCTACTACGCTGTACACCTCTTCGCACAGTTGCTTCAGCGTCTTGCCCGTTTCGGTCATGAACTGGTATATCAGTAACCCGTCGTAGATACCATCACGCTCAGGTATATGGCCCTTCACGGCTATGCCGCCGCTTTCTTCACCGCCCACCAGCACATCTTCCTGTGTCATGATTTCACTGATGTATTTAAAGCCTATCGGCGTTACCTCCACAGGCAGCCCGTAAGCCTCGCTCATGCGTTTCACCCTGTCCGTTACCGAGAAGGCGATGGCTACCTTGCCCGTCATATTTTTATACTTATGCAGGTAGTGTATCAGTATCAGCAGTATATGGTGCGCGTCTACAAAGTTGCCGTCCTCGTCGTACAGGCCTATGCGGTCTGCATCGCCGTCTGTCGCCAGGCCTATCTTCAGCTCAGGCGTAGTGGCCATGGTATGCGCCAGTTCTTTCAGGTTTTTATCTATCGGCTCAGGTGCCTGACCGTGAAACCCGGGGTTGTTGTCGCAGTGCAGCAGGGTAGCGTTGGTCAGCAGGCGGCGTATCACGTTCTGGCCCGCGCCATACATAGCATCATACGCCATTTTAAACGGCGATTTGTTCAATGCTGCGAAGTCAAAATGCTCCTGCAGGTAACTCACATACATATCCTCCAGCGCCACATATTCCAGCATACCGGTTTCTTCCAGTTGGTCCAGCGACACACCCGGTATTTCCACCTCCTCAGGTATCAGCGCCTCTACTTCGGCTATATGTTTGGGACTGGTAGGGCCGCCGTGGGGGCCTTTCAGTTTATATCCATTATACGATGGCGGGTTGTGCGATGCAGTAATTACCACACCCTGGTCGGCACCCAGCTTCAGCACGCCGAATGATAGCATAGGGGTACTGATATAGCCCTGTGCCATAATCACTTTCACGCCATTGGCGCAGAGCACGTCAGCTACTGTTTCGGTAAACATAGCACCGCCAAAACGGCAATCGTGCCCCACCACTACCTTAGGCGTAGGGTTGCTTTGTTTCAGCCAGTCGGCCAGCGCCTTAGATACGCGGGCTACGTTATATACTGTATAATCTTTTGCTATGATAGCCCTCCAGCCATCTGTGCCAAACTTAATCTTGTCAGGAGTCATATGAAAAGTAAAAAAGTTAATATTTGTTCCCCGTTATAGGGTAGCGAGCCGCAAAAATAGTACAATAAAGATTAATCCGGCCTAAGGCGGACAAGATGGTTAAAATGTTAAAGTTGTCCGCTACATATTCAAAATGCATGAGGAGTATATTAATATTACGCCATGCAAAAGATACTCAATCTATGCCTGCTGCTCAGCTCGCTACTGGGCTACTTAGAGTGGGGTGGCGGGCAGCACTCCTTCCTCGGCCAGGCCGAGTACGACCTGCTGTTTAGCAGCACCACTACCGATAACTTCGCGCACCCATTCGTGCTCATACCGCTGGCGGGGCAGTTGCTGTTGTTCATCACCCTGTTTCAGAAAACACCCTCACGCATACTCACCTATACCGGGCTGGCATCGCTCAACCTCTTACTCCTGTTTATCTTCGCCATCGGCATTATGGCCATGAATTTTAAGATGATTGCTTCGGTAATACCTTTTATTGTGTTTGGGGTATTGGTGATGAGGGCTAACAGGAAGGGTAGGTTAGCGAGCTGAATAATTTCTGTTGGTTCAACCTGTTTCCGGTGGGCTTTGCTTACCGCTGATTAACGAGATAAATATTGTATTGCGCAAAGCAGGTTGCCTTCCGTATCAGTGAATTTAAATAACCTGCCGACATTTGGTATTTCTGTTATTGGCATCAATACTTTGCCGCCCGATTGCTCCACGGCCCTTTGCGTCTCTTCAATATTGGCTACTTCAATTGAGCATTCAAAACCGTTCACCTTATCGTGCAGAGGTGAATACATCCTGTCTTGCAATGCGCCTATAGGTTTTTCTAAATTGTCAACATGCATAATCTGCATAAAACCTGGTTGCCCGTAACTATTCATTTCCCAGTTAAATACGGATTGATAAAATGCTGCAGCACGGTCTATATTATCCGTGTACACGGCAAAATGTACTAGTTTATTCATGTTAATGGTTGTTGATTGAAGATGATAAAAAATTATACTGTTACAATATTGGCTGGGTCGCTGGGGTTCCAGCTTTTTAATATGGTAGTTTTTATTGAATAGTGATTTTTGGCGTTGCAGGCAATAATTTTAACCACACCATCCAATTGCTGGATGGCGCCGGGGGTAACACCCAGCAGGTTTTTATAAGAACGGTTCATATGTGGGGCATCCCAGAAACCAACGGTGTAAGCTGTTTCTTCAACTTTATTGCCCTTCACTATGAGGTTTAATGAATTCACAATTTTCATCCAAAGGATAAAATTCTGCAATGGTTGACCAACCTGTTTTTTGAACAAGTGGCGTAAGCGGCTTTCGGAAAGACATACATGCATGGCTACATCTTTTACAGTTATTTGCCGGATATGGCGCTGGGCAATAAAAGCGATGGCTTTTTCGACACGGTCGTCCTTCAGAGCAGGAATATCGAGGTTAATAAGATGTTTGAGTATCATAACATATCCATGGAACAGGCTGTCACAATTACTTTCTACCAACAGTTTCTTGAAAAAGTCATTACTTAGTTTTCTGATGTCAGAGTTTGTAAAGTCATTGATACCTCGGTTAACCAGGTATTTTTCTGTCAGCTGTTTAGCATATATGCTCTCCCGGTCCAGGTAAAGGAATAACTGGATGCTATTGTTGCTGTCCAACTGGTGGATATGACCGTCTTTTATTATCGCTGCGGAGTACTCCCGCCAGTCGTTATCTTTATCTTTTAGCTTGAAACTCCGTTCTATATCAAAAACCAACTGCAGCGTATTATGATGGTGGGGGCTGGTATTAAAAGACATCCCCCAGAACACGCTAAACCCGTTCCATACATATAATGCCGAGGAATGGCCAATATCTCCTTTTTTCATTTCAGCGTTTAATTTTTGATATCGTTTGTGATTGCGGGGTAATCTTTTTATCTGCGTCATCAATAGCAAAGCGCATCGCTGACTGTACCAATGTTTTAACCGCTTGATTATCGTAATCTGCCGGGCCGGTTATTGGAATATGCCTGATCAGTTTACCCGTGCCTTGCAACATTCCCTCAGGATCCGGAAGAAGTGTTCCCTTATTGAATCCCAGGTTAAGATGGTTGGAATATATCGGTATCATACAAAAAGCATCGGCCAGTCTATCGGAAACTGAATACACCGAAGTGAGTGCGTGCGTATTGTACAGCAGTTCGTTTGTATCAGGACAGTTCTCCAAAATAAACCGACGTAAATCTTTATACAGTCTGATTAGTTCTCCGTCCTTGAAATCCAGGTGAAACCGGAAATCAGGATGAATATCTCTTTGTTGCATGATGCCATTTTTCATTGTATAACAAAGCTAAGGTAGTGTTGTAGCATTTTTTTGTACAAAATGGCTATTTATATTGCTTTGACGAGAGTGATTTTCCTGACTCTGGTGTACTTAAGGGGAAATCAAATACCACAATTCTTCTCACTTATTCCGTAATTTCCCCCTTATGCGCCACGTCACACTATTACTATTTATCCTGCTCATAGCCTCTGCCTCCTACGGGCAGTTATATTCATTGCAATATATAGATACAAAGACAGATGCCTCCTTTCGCGGCATGTCGGTAGCTGAGGATGGTGCGGTATGGATAAGCGGCAGCAAAGGCTGGGTGGGCCGCATTACTGACAGCGGGAACTACAGGAGGTTCCTCCGCGTGCCGGGTTACGAAGATTGCGACTTCCGCACTGTGTACGCCTTCGATGCCAACCATGCCATCATCGCCAATGCGGGGAGCCCTGCCTACATCCTGCATACTTCCGATGGTGGCTACACATGGAAGGAGGTGTATAAGAATACCGATAGCGCGGCTTTTATAGATGGTGTGGATTTCTGGAACAAAAATGCCGGGCTCATACATGGCGACCCCATCAATGGGCGCATGCTACTGCTCTATACAAAAGACGGTGGCCGTACATGGAAAGAACGTAAACAAAAACACAGGCCGGTAATGGGGCAGGGTGAAGCCTCTTTTGCCGCCAGCGGCACCGCTATCGGTTGTACCCTGCATGGTGCGGTAGTGGTAGCTGTGGGTGGTAAAACATCGAAACTCTACTTCTCCCGCAATCGTGGCAGGCGCTGGCGCAGCATACCCACCCCTATGCTCGCCACTTCCGAAAGCACGGGCATCTTTTCATTTATGTTTTGTAGGGGTTCTGTATGGCATTGGATGTTAGCCGGCGGCGACTACCGCAACGATACGGTAAGTACGGCTAACTTTTTCTACTCGAACAACAAAGGCAAAGACTGGCAGGTACCCCACACCACCACACGCGGCTACCGCGAGTGCCTCGCGCAAATAGATACGGAGCGCCCTTCACATCGCAGCCCTACAAGGACTACCTTCGCTGTAGGCCCCTCGGGTATCGACATTTCCCACGACGATGGCATCAACTGGAAACGCCTGTCCGACGAAAAAGGTTTCCATGTGATGAAACCAAGTATCGACGGAAACCGCATATTCCTGGCCGGAGCTAATGGGAAGCTGGCAATCATGAAAACGACACCGTAGGTAAATTTTGTTGCTGACGGGAATCAGCAAACTTATTCGCTCTCAGCTTCTGTAATACCGTTTATTGTATTTGGTGTGCAGGAAGGGGGGAAGAAAGGATTTGTAGTTTTTCTGAATAACAGAATGTCAGGAAGCCGGTAAATACCTGCGCTTCATCACCATCGGTATCATGGGCATCAACTTCAAAATGATGGCCCGGGTAATACCCATTATTGTATTAATCATACTGGTTGGGCGCAATGCATTCCTTCCAGTACTCAACTATCTTCCTGATGGTGTTTTTCAGGCCATCCATTGTTTGAGCCTTTACGAAAAAACCCTGTACCGACATGGAATATGCATCGGTTACTGCTTTCTTATCAGACCCCGTGGTAAAGAAAAGATACGGGATGCACTTGGTCTTTAACAACTCATTGGTAAATATCTTACTTCTTAGTTCGAAGCCATTCATCCTCGGCATGTTGACATCGGACAGGATAAGAAAGGGTTGCACTTCACTCCTGTTTAAGTACTCCAGGGCTTGGTTGCTATCAGAAAAATAGGTGATTTTGTTGGAGTAATTCAGTTCGCTGAAAATCTGAACCAGGAAATTCTGATCATCAATGTCGTCCTCTATCACTATTATCGGGCCATTTTTATTCATATAAATATTTACGTTGGAACTGTTTGCCCGCCGGGGCACCCTTTGTAGCTATTAATGCTAAAAATTAAACAAAGAGGCGAAAAATAAAAGACGAAACTACACATAATAAATTACTTGTTACCGTAAAATTATTTGGTGTGGGCCGTAACAACGTGTTACAGTTGAGTCATTATTGTAATGCGTGCACAATATACCGCCCGCGTGGGATTGTCCGGATAAGGTAGGAGGGGTATTGGGGATAATCCTCGCGCCTGACAAATTCCTACAACCTGCACGCCCAATATCCCCAAGCCATAAACATCTTATTCCTCAGTGAGAAGTTGTTCTTGGCAATTTCAGTTTTCACTGGTTTTATATAAAACTTTTGACGTGCAGCGTCAATCTTTTCTATAGGTACTTTGTAAGAATATGAAGTAATATGATTTCTTGTGCCTGCTGTGCCCGTCCCGAAGTACCGCATATTATTTGTCCGGTAGGCCTGGGTTGCGCTGTCCACGTTCCATTTGATATGGAAGTCCAGCACATAAGCTATATCCTTGGGGTGCAGGTATCCCGCTTCTATTTGCTGGATGTAAAACTCATCAGGAAAGAAGTTGAAACCGAAGTATCCCCCATAATGGGCCATTACGGCGAAGAACAGTGTAGAATGTAGCCTGTATTCTTCCAACGTAAACTGCCCTGCGCTTATATTATAATTATAACCGTCTTTGTATAGCTCGTATAGCTCCATCATATCCGGCGTGCCGGTTTTCAGTTCTTTCATGATGTCTGTCTGCTCTAGTCCTATCAGCTTGTCCGATGGCCAGCCTTTTTCCTGTATCAGTTGTTTCAGTTCGCCCCATGTTTTTTCTATCTGCGGCTTATACCTGCGTCCATTTTCAGGGCCAAATCCTTCTCCATTCATGGGGTTTTTCTCCATCTGGTCGTACCCGTACAGGCTGTACATTTTCTTCAGGGCAGGGGTGTCAATTCCTGCAAGGTATTTTGGCCGGTTGCGCTTGTATATGGCGGCTACACTGTCATCATATTTGACAAACAGGGGATGTTTTTTAATATAGGGTATGTACATAAAATGCCTGGGCATCAGTCCGTTTTCAGTCCCCTTGTCTACAAATGCCAAAAAAGCCCTGGCGTTACTATCGTACAGCGCCAGTTCTATCGCCGTCATACAATCATGTACAAATACAAAGTCGTACTGGTTAAACGTATTTTGATAGGTAACTAAAGCGCCCTTGATGTCATTCTTTACAAAAGCCTGCTCTTCAGCTTTGTTGATGTTCAGGTGGTAATACTTGTAATTCTTCTGTTGGGCAGTGGCAGAATATTGAAGACAGGTGAATAGCAGGAGGATAATTTTCAATTTCATGAACAGTTTATTGACACCATTGTAAATATACGAATATATTGATGCTTTATTTGTTGGTTCAATGTATCAACGGGGTACTATATGGCAAA
The DNA here is from genome assembly GCA_964515955.1 of uncultured Flavipsychrobacter sp. Lineage (GTDB taxonomy): Bacteria > Bacteroidota > Bacteroidia > Chitinophagales > Chitinophagaceae > UBA5543. The sequence goes on from CAZEZM010000001.1 coordinate 232,722, forward strand.
TTTTAATTTCTTATTCTAATAATTAATGTGTATATTTGTTATTGAAATAATATCGTTAATTTTCTACCGGTCCGCTTTTCACATGTGGCCGACAGGGTAAACTTTATAGGTCATGAAAACACGAATAAAAACCCATAACAGCCAGGTGTCATTATCCCGCCCCTACAGGCGGGATTTTTATTCCGGGTGTTTTTCAGGAAAAAAATGTGGAGAGTTAACAAAAGTTAACAAACCACTTATAACGTATTCATTGTCAAATAATTGTAAAGGTGTAAAATTGCTAAGAGTTAAACCCGCGTCTAAGCCGGTTAACAAAATAGGGCCGTTTTGTACTTATTACATGTCCTTTTTTACCGATTGGGTAACGTACTATCACCCCCTCCTATACTCAATTACCAAAACTTGTCCCGCTGCGGCGGGGTTGTCGCATTAGCACATTATCGCCTTTAACAACTGTGGAAAACTATGAACCCGCCACCCCTCCTTTTTTCGTTATTTTGTAAGACGCCGTTTGGATAGTGCATATGCAATTTTCTCATTTACATAATCATACCCAGTTTTCCCTGCTCGACGGGGCATCGTCTATTCCGCGCCTGTTCGACAAGGCTGCTAAAGACAATATGCCTGCCATGGCCATTACCGACCACGGCAATATGTTCGGCGTATTCGACTTTGTGGCCAGCGCCTGGAAGAACACCAAAGTGGTAGGTACCGATGAGAACGGCAAAGAGATAAAAGAACCCGTGGTTAAGCCGGTCGTTGGTTGCGAATTCTACCTGGTAGAAGACAGGCACAAGCGGGCATTCAGCCGCGAAGAGCGGGATGTACGTTACCACCAGCTATTGCTGGCCAAGGATGAGGTAGGATACAGGAACCTGGTAAAGCTATGTAGCCTGGGCTATATGGAGGGCTTGTACGGCAAATACCCCCGTATAGATAAGGAACTGATACTGAAATACCACGAGGGGCTGATAGCTACTACCTGCTGCCTGGCTGCCGAAGTGCCGCGCACCATCTTGCGCAAAGGGGAAGAAGAAGCGGAAAAAGTATTCAAATGGTGGCTGGACCTGTTTGGCAATGACTACTACGTAGAGTTGCAGCGCCACGATATACCCGACCAAATTAAGGCCAACGAAGTACTGCTGAAATTTGCCGCCAAATACAATGTGCCCGTCATAGCCTCCAACGACAGCCACTATGTAGAGCAGACAGATGCCAACGCGCACGATATATTGCTCTGCATCAATACCGGCGAGAAGCAGGCTACCCCCAAGGCCAAAGATTTTGACGATGAGGGCGGAAAATCGAAAGATACCCGCTTCGCTTTTTACAACGACCAGTTCTACTTCAAGAATACGGAGGAGATGTCTAAGCTCTTCAGCGATGTGCCGCAGGCTATAGACAATACCCAGATGATAGTGGACAAGATAAAACCCCTTAAGCTGGAGCGGGATATCTTGTTGCCGCACTTCAAAGTGCCTCCTGAGTTTCACGACGACCAGGATGAATACCTGGCGCACATTACCTGGGAGGGCGCTAAGGAACGTTACCGCGAAATATCTCCCGAGGTAGAGGAGCGTATCAACTTCGAGTTGTTCACCATCAAGACCATGGGTTTTGCGGGTTACTTCCTCATCGTGGGCGACTTCATTAAGGCCGGCCGCGATCTCGGCGTATTCGTAGGCCCCGGCCGTGGCAGTGCTGCGGGGAGCGTAGTCGCCTATTGCATAGGTATTACCAATATTGACCCCATTAAGTACAACCTGCTGTTCGAGCGTTTCCTTAACCCGGAGCGTAAGAGCATGCCCGATATAGATACGGACTTTGACGATGCAGGCCGCCAGAAGGTGATAGACTATGTGGTGGATAAATACGGCAAAAACCAGGTGGCGCATATCATCACTTATGGTACTATGGCTGCCAAAAGCAGCATCAAAGATGTAGCCCGTGTGCTGGACCTGCCGCTGGACCAGAGTAATATGCTGGCCAAGCTGGTGCCGGAGCGCCCGGGTATATCCCTCAAACGTTTGCTGACAGCCCCGCTGAAAGGCGATGGCAGCCTCGCGGATAAGGAAGGATTGGGTGCCGATGAAATGGCCAACGTAGAAAAGCTGCGGGAGTTTCATAAGGAGCAAACCATACATGGGGATGTGCTGCGCGAGGCGGAGAAGCTGGAAGGCAGTGTGCGCAATACAGGTATCCATGCTGCGGGTATCATCATCGCCCCCAGCGATTTGTCCGACCTGATACCCGTATGCGCTACCAAAGATGTGGACCTGCTGGTGACGCAGTTTGAAGGTAATATCATTGAGAATTCGGGCGTTATCAAGATGGACTTTTTGGGACTCAAAACCCTGACCATCATTAAAGATGCGCTGCACCTCATCAAACGCAACTACGATATTGAAATTGATATCGACAGCATTCCCCTGGACGATGAAAAGACTTACGGGCTATACCAACGCGGCGAAACCAACGGTACTTTCCAGTTTGAAAGCCCGGGTATGCAAAAGTACCTGCGCGAGCTGAAGCCCGATAAGTTTGATGACCTGATAGCGATGAACGCCCTGTACCGCCCGGGCCCGTTGGAGTATATACCCAACTTCATCAAGCGTAAGCACGGTGAGGAGCAGATAGTATATGACCTGCCCGATATGCAGGAATACCTGGAAGATACCTATGGTATCACAGTGTACCAGGAGCAGGTGATGCTGCTATCGCAGAAACTGGCTGGTTTCAGCAAGGGCGATGCCGACGTACTGCGCAAGGCCATGGGTAAAAAGCAGAAGGCAGTACTGGATAAAATGAAAAGCCAGTTTGTGGAAGGGGCTAAGGCCAAGGGTCACCCTGAAGACAAACTGAACAAGATATGGACCGACTGGGAAGCTTTTGCACAATACGCCTTCAACAAGTCTCACTCTACCTGTTATGCATTTGTGGCCTACCAGACGGCTTACCTCAAGGCGCATTACCCTTCGGAGTTTATGGCTGCCGTACTCAACAACCAGGGCAATATCGATAAGATAAAGTTCTACATGGAGGAGTGCCAGCGTATGGGCTTGTCGGTATTGGGGCCTGATGTGAATGAAAGCCTTAAAGGATTCTCGGTAAGCAAAGAGAGTGTGATACGCTTTGGTATGAATGCCATCAAAGGGGTTGGTGAAGCCGCGGTAGAAGATATCATCCGCGAGCGTGAAGAGAATGGGCTGTACGCATCACCTTACGATTTTATAGCAAGGGTAAATCAAAGAACTGTAAATAAAAAGTCGTTGGAAAACCTGGTGCTGGCAGGTGCGCTGGATAGTTTTAAAGAACTGCACAGGGCGCAGTATTTCTACGCACCGGCTGTAGACCCCGTATCAGGGTTGGAGCGGCTCACCCGCTTTGGCAACCAGGTACAGTCTGCATCCAGCATGAGCAGCAACAGCCTGTTTGGCGATGTGGAAATGCCCGACATTAAGCCCCCCAATATGCCCACCTGCGACCCCTGGCCGCTGCCCGAACTGTTGGAACGGGAGAAGGAAGTGGTAGGTATTTACCTGAGCGCTCACCCGCTGGATGGTTATAAGTTCGAGATGGGCAATTACGGCTTCACCAATATCAGCGATGTGGAGAAGATGACAGGCCGTACCATACGCATAGCAGGCTTTGTAACCGATGCCGAGCACCGCATGACCAAGAAAGGGGCCCAGTTTGGCAAGCTGGTACTCAACGACTATACCGGCAACCAGGAGCTAATGTTCTGGCAAAACAACTACGTAAAGTACCGCAACTATATAGAAAACGGCAGCAAGCTCATGATACAGGGTACTTATAAGGAACACGCCTACCGTCCCGGGGTTATGGAGTTTGAAATACATAATGTGATGCTGCTGGACGAAGTGAAAAGGCAGTTTTCTAAACGCCTCCACATCATGCTGCCGCTGGAAAAGTTGGATAATGAGTTGGTGACATTCCTGGCAGGGAATATAAAGGCTAATCCGGGTAATACAGATATGCTCATCAAAGTGGTAGATAATACCACGGAGATGGTAACCGGGCTAAAGACAGGCGGGCAGAGGATAGCTATAAATGATGAATTAATACATTATGTAGAAGAGCACGATTATATACGTATGCATGTGGAAACGCAGTAGTGTTGATAACTATGTGTATAGCTTATGTGTGTATTTGAGGCTTCTATTGTAGAGTAACGCAAATGGTCGTAATTTTGACATCTTAATAATTGGATAAACATTCCTTAATCAATAAATAAAACTAGTAGAAATGGCAGCAGTATATACCGACGCAAACTTTGATGCCGAAGTGCTGAGCGGAGACAAATTATCAGTAATTGACTTCTGGGCACCCTGGTGCGGACCCTGCCTGGCGCTGGGCCCAACCATCGAGTCGCTGGCAACAGAGTATGAAGGTAAAGTGAACGTGGGAAAGGTAAACGTGGATGAGAACCCTAACCTGTCTATCAACTATGGTATCACCAGCATACCTGCTGTGCTGTTCATCAAAGGCGGCCAGGTGGTGGATAAGCAAGTTGGCGCTGCACCCAAAAGTGTATTTGAAAAGAAAATACAGGCGCACCTGTAATATACTTCGGATATATATCAAGATACCGCAAGGCTTCCTGTATGGGGAGCCTTGTGCTTTTCAGGCATACGCTATTCGTTAAAAACACATTAACGCATACTATATATTGAACAATTCTTCGTTCTGCAGGTTTTATATGTAGACTAAAACAAATGTTATGCGAAAGATTATCTATATGGTGTCACTTTTGGCACTGGCTACAATAACACTTGGCTCCTGTGTAGCCAAAAAAAAGTATGTAAGTGCAATGAATTCTAACAAGTCTTTGCAGGATAAGAATGCTCAGCTATATGCAGACCTGACCAAAGCGAATAATAGGATTAATGGCCTTGAAAAGGAGGTAAGTACGCTAAGCAGCTACTACACCGCTGCCAATTCCCAACTGGACCTTAGCCAGGAGCAAATTAAGGAACAACAGGAAAGGCTGATGCGTATGCAAAAGCTGATATACGAGCAGCATGCCAGGACAGAAGCCTTGCGCCAAAAAATGGCTGATGCCCTGGTAAACTTCAATGCTGAAGAATTGAGCATATTCATCAAAGACGGTAAAGTACACGTAGCCCTGCAGGAGAGCTTGTTGTTTGCATCGGGTAGCGCTGTGGTGAACGAAAAGGGTAAAACTGCACTGGCCAAACTGGCTGCGGTACTGAAGCAAAACCCCCAGATAAATGTAGAAGTGGAGGGACATACGGATAACAAGCCCATCAAAACGGCTAAATATCCTGACAACTGGGCATTGAGTGTGGGGCGTTCTACTGAAATTGTGAGGATATTGACAGAAGACTATGGAATAGAACCCACAAGGGTATTTGCCAGTGGCCATGGCGAGTTCAACCCCATTGCATCTAACGACGACGAAGCAGGACGTGCCCGCAACCGCCGTACCGAGATCATACTGGAACCCAAACTGGATGAACTGATGGACCTGATTTATGAAAAGCCATCCACCATCTCACAGAAATAGTTAAAGTTCTGCTCATACCGGAAGCGAGAAATATTAGATTTCGCGCTTTTTTTTATTCTTCTTATATTTAGGTTAACCCTTAGAAAGAATTGATATGAAACTGAGACCACTTTTGTACGTTGCTATGGGCGCCGTGTTGGGCGCTGCCATTATATCCGGTTTTGCCTTCCGCGAAACAGATGAGAATGAAGAAGTAGTGGACGTGAAGAAAAATCGCAAGTTGCAATACAAATGGTTTGTGCCTGATGTGCCCCGGCAAATCAGTTTTGCAGGTGAGCCGGTGCCTATGCATAGATGGGATGTAAAAGAAGCGCTGGAACATGAAATTCTGAATAATTGTTACCGGCATTCTGCCACAATGCAGATATTGCTCTTGTCAACAAGGTACTTTCCTATAATAGAACAACGACTGCGTGCAAATGGTGTGCCTGACGATTTCAAATACCTCTGTGTGGCTGAAAGTTCCTTGACACATGCCCGTTCTCCGGCCGGAGCGCGTGGTTTCTGGCAGTTTATGGATGGCACAGCACCACGCTATGGACTGGAACTGAATAAAGAGGTGGATGAACGCTACCATGTAGCTAAAGCCACTGATGCAGCCTGCCGCTACCTGAAAGAAGCATATGCAAAATTTGGTTCATGGACGGCTGCTGCGGCTTCTTATAACTGTGGTATGGCAGGATATGAGCGAAGGGCTTCCGACCAATATCAGCGCAACTACTATGATGTGTTGCTGCCCGAAGAAACTATGCGTTATGTCTTCCGTATAGTGGCATACAAGCATATTTTGAGCAACCCTGAAGAGCTGGGTTTCAATATAATGGAGCATGAGCAATACAGGCCCATTGCTACCCGGCCTATTACAGTAACACAGTCAGTAAGCGATCTGGCGGCTTTTGCCATGCAGAACGGTACGAATTACAGGATGCTGAAAACATTGAACCCCTGGCTGCGTGAAAACTCGTTGACGATAAGTACCGGAAATTCTTACGTAATTGAGTTGCCCGCAAACAGGTAATGAAGTATAACACTACTGCAGCTTGAGGATATTGCGTGCCATACTGCCATTAATGCTGACGGCCATTATAGTTTATTGGTTGAACAGGCCCATAGGCAGCAATCCCGCTATCGGCAGGTTATTAGACCCTGTAAATGGTTTCTGGGTCAATGCAGAACCTGTAGATAAGGACTTCAATGCAAAACTTTCATTTGATGGATTGAGTGATGACGTGCAGGTATGGTTTGATGAGCGTATGGTACCGCATATCACCGCCGCTAATGATTACGACCTCTACTTTACACAAGGGTATATTCATGCTTATTTCCGCCTGTGGCAGATGGACCTGCAGACAAGGGCAGCCGGTGGGCGCGTCAGCGAGCTGCTGGGCGAAAAAGCATTGAAGTACGACCGTGAGCAAAGGCGTAAAGGCATGGTGTATGGTGCTGAAAATTCGCTCCGCGCGATGGAAGCAGACCCGCGTACCAAAACAGCTTTAGATGGCTACAGGGATGGCATCAACAATTATATTACCTCGCTTGAAGAAAAAGATTATCCCCTTGAGTATAAGCTGATGGGTTTCGCCCCTGAGAAATGGGAGAATATCCGGACTGCATTATTACTTATGTATATGGCCGATGACCTGACGGGCAAGGTGCAGGACATCAACCATACATATTACCTAAGCCAGTTACTTACTGCTGAAGAGATGGATTTGTTCTTTCCTGACAAGATTGAGGGCAGTACACCAGTAATTCCAGCAGGAACGAAGTTCGCACCAGCTACTATAGCTGTGCCACCTGTACCAGAGGGCGATACATGGGTGAAATTGCCAGCGATAGATACACAACACAAAGAAACAGGAAAGGGCAGTAACAATTGGGTATTGTCGGGCAATAGGACAAGAAACGGTAAACCTATATTGTGTAACGACCCTCACCTTTCACTCAATCTGCCATCGCTCTGGTTTGAAATGCAGTTATCGGCACCAGGTGTGAATGTATATGGAGCGACGCTGCCCGGCGCACCCGGTGTAGTTATCGGCTTCAATGATCATATGTCCTGGGGCTTTACCAACAACTACCGCGATGTAAAAGACTATTATGCTATTGATGTATTAGATAAAGACCATTACCGGTTCAATGGCACCGCCACCGCCTTTGACAAAAGGGTAGAGGTGATAAAAGTGAAAGGTAAGCCTGATGTAATGGATACTGTCAATTATACAGTACATGGCCCTCTCATCTATGACAGCAGCTTTGAAGGGCCGGGTGGTTTGAAAATTCCTCTTGCTGTGAAGTGGATGGCGCATATGGAAAGTAATGAATTGCTGAGCCTCTACCTGCTGAACAGGGCGCACAACTACCAAGGGTTTACTGAAGCTATTGGCTATTTTCTTTGCCCTGCCCAAAATTTTATATATGCGGACGTTGAAGGGAATATTGCTTTGTGGGGACAAGGACAGTATGTAAACAAATGGGAAGGGCAGGGCAAGTACATTATGCCCGGCTACGACAGCAGTACACTTTGGGGGGCATTGATACCTGTTTCAGAAAACCCGCATGCGTTCAACCCTCAGCTAGGTTATCTCTCATCGGCCAACCAGAATGTGGCTGATAGTAGTTATCCTTATTGGTTCAATGGTGACTTTAGTGAACTGCGTGCATGGCGCATCAACGAGGTGCTGGATACTATGCATGGTGCAACTGTGGAGGATATGTTTAAGCTACAGAATGATGAACATTCGGTACTGGCAAGAAAAATCACACCTTATCTGTTGAACTTAGTTATAGCTAATGGCGTACAGGATGAATATGTGGTTGCGCTAAAAAAATGGAATTATAACTATGAAGCAGAGAGTGAGGCAGCTACAATATTCCAGGTATGGTGGTCTTTGCTTTATTCTTCGATATGGAAGCAAAAATTAGGCTCATATCCTAATGCGTTATATCCTCTGCCTGAACGAACCATGCAACTGATGTTGAATGATAAAAGCAAGCTGGGTGACGTGGACAAGCTGGTTGTTTCAAGCTATAAAAAGGCTGTCGACAGCTTGGATAAACTAAGACAAAACGGTGGGCTGGAATGGCACAAAGTGAAGAATACAACCATCACCCACCTTGCAAAGCTGAAACCCATGAGCGTGACCGATATACAAAACGGGGGTTGGGGTAATACGGTGAATGCTATGAAAGGCAACCACGGTCCATCGTGGCGAATGGTTGTAGAGATGAAAGATGAGCCCGAAGGTTATGGTGTATATCCCGGCGGGCAGTCGGGTAACCCGGGCAGTAAATACTATGCTACGTTTATTGATAAATGGGCTAAGGGTGAATGTTACAGGTTGTCGTTTGTAGCTAAAGAGGAAAAGCCTGCTGATAGTGCAGTCAAATATCAATGGCAGTTAAATCCGGAAAAGAAATGAGGCAGTTGATTACCATCATCATCACAGCTTTGCTGGCTTGGCTCACCTCGCAAGTGTTTGCCTGGTGGATGGTTGCAGTAATACCTTTCCTCATTGCAGTAGTCTGGCAACTCAGGCCCGGATGGGCGTTTCTCAATGGCTTTTTAAGTATAAGCCTCTTGTGGCTGTACCTCATACTCAGGGCAGATACAGCGAATGAACAGATACTTTCCGGACGCATGGCGCAGTTGTTTGGTTTGGGTCATACGCTGTTTATTATAGTCAATGTTTTGTTGGGTGCATTATTGGGCGGACTTGGCGGATGGAGTGGGGCATCTATGTGGAAGATATTTAAAAAGAAAGAACAGGCATGACGGTTATCAGGGTTCAGAGAAATATAGCCATACTGTCTATTGTATTGTTTGTTGGCAAAATATGGGCATGGTACCTTACCCACTCTGTAACCATACTTACCGATGCGCTGGAAAGTACGGTGAATGTAATAGCCGGGTTGATAGGGCTGTACAGTATTATACTGGCAGCGAAACCCCGCGACCTGAACCATCCTTACGGGCACGGCAAAGCAGAATTTGTATCATCGGCGGTAGAGGGTTCGTTGATATTTGTTGCCGGCTTGATGATAGCTTACGAAGCTATAGGGCAGTTGATAGAACCTCATCCGTTGCATCAATTAGACACCGGTATTGTTATAGTCGCCATCACAGGGGCTATCAACCTGGCAGTGGGTATATATGCAGTTAAGACGGGCAAAAAGCAAAGGTCGCTCATTGTCGAGTCAGCGGGCAAGCACCTGAAATCTGATGCTTATTCGACGATAGCCATGGTGGCGGGGTTGATATTGTTGTTGATTACAGGCTGGCTATGGTTGGATAGCGTGGTGGCACTGGTATTCTCAGCAGTAATAATAGTAACGGGTTACAGGGTAGTTCGCAAATCGCTGTCGGGCATCATGGACGAGGCAGATGAAAAGCTGATACAGGAAGTGATAGACCTGCTGCAAAAAAACAGGAAGGATAGCTGGGTAGACCTGCATAACCTGCGTGTGATAGAGTTTGGCAATAAAATACATATTGACGCGCACCTTACATTGCCCTGGTATTATAAAGTGCGTGATGCGGAAGTGGAGATTCATGCTATTGAGGACATGATCAGCGAACACTTCAGCAACAAAGTGGAAGTGTTCATACATATAGATGCCTGCCAGGATTATTCTTGTAAACTATGCGCGTTGGCGGACTGTTCCGAAAGACGGCAGGATTTCAGCGCACAAACAACCTGGAATATGAATAATGTTTGGGCGGATTCAAAACATGGAAAGGAAGCTACAACTTAACCATTACCGTTTTCATATCCCTCATCTGTCAGCCAGTTACCACTGTCAGCCGCTGCGGTAGCCAGTTCGTCGCAACGATTGTTGCCCGGATTATTGGCATGCCCCTTCACCCATTGAAATTTGATATGATGTTTGCGGTATTCCTTCAGGAACAACTGCCAAAGGTCGGCATTCTTTTTGCCTTTGAAACCCGTCTTCACCCAGCCAAACAACCAGCCTTTTTCTACTGAATTGACGATATAAGATGAATCTGTATATATAATGATGTTTACACCCTCTTTCTTCAGTTGTTGCAGGGCTACTATCACTGCGAGCAATTCCATACGGTTGTTGGTAGTCATACGGTAGCCCTGCGACAGTTCTTTTACCGTATTGCCCCATTTCAGAATAATGCCGTATCCGCCGGGCCCGGGGTTGCCCCTTGCAGAGCCATCAGTATAAATAATCAGTTGTTGCGACATTAATCCTCTGTTTGGGTGTATCTTTGCGCGTTAAAAATAGACAGTTGCCTACTAAAATAAAAATCGGTGGTGTGAGTTACCTGAATGCGGTGCCTATGTTGCATGGTATTAAAGGCAGTTCCATCATCAATGATATTGAGCTGAGCATTAATTATCCATCTGTACTGGCGCAGCAGTTGAAAGATAATGAGATAGATGTAGCGTTATTGCCAGTTGCAGTAATACCCACTATCCCAGGTGCCAATATCGTTTCAGATTATGGCATAGCGGCCGATGGTGAAGTGGCATCGGTTGCTATATACAGCCAGGTACCAATGGAAGAGATTGAAACGGTTTACCTTGATTACCAGTCGCGCACATCTATCATGCTGGCGAGGCTGTTGCTGAGGGATTACTGGAAAAAAGATCTGGTGTTCAAACCTGCCACCGAGCATTATATTGAATATATAAATGACAAGGCAGCAGGTGTTATCATAGGCGACAGGGCGCTCAGGCAACTGAATAACTTTAATTATATCTACGACCTGGCTACAGCATGGAAAGAACATACAGGTCTGCCTTTTGTATTTGCGGCATGGGTGGCTAATAAGGAATTGCCTGAGGAGTTTATTAACGCCTTTAATAAGGCAAATTCGGAAGGGTTACAACATATTGACGAGATAGTAGCCGCAATGGAATTTCCCTACTACGACCTGAAGAAGTATTATACAGAGAACATACATTATTACCTGGATGAGGAAAAGAAAAAGGGCCTGCAAAAGTTCCTTGAACTGATACAGACCCTTTAGAATCAGGTATATTTCTTTAGTCAACCACCACGGCAGTGCCTGATACACTTACCATCAGCATACTGCCTGAATTGCCTACTACTTCATAGTCCACATCAATGCCGATTACCGCATTAGCACCGGTGAATTGTGCCCTCTGAGCCATTTCGTTCATGGCTGTCTCGCGGGCCTCCTGCAATACTTTCTCGTATGAGCCTGAACGTCCGCCTACTACGTCCCTGATAGACGCGAACAGGTCTTTGAAGATATTGGCGCCTATAATGGTTTCGCCAAACACAATGCCCTTATATTCCTTAATGGTTTTACCTTCTAACTGGTTAGTTGTCGTGAGTATCATGTATATATATTTTGGTGCAAAGTTATATAATAGGGGTATAGCCAGCTTTAATAGTAATAAGCTTAAATAATCTTTAACAGCCTTGTATCTTTGCAGGTATATATGAGTGATAAATTAACATTGGTGGAATGCCCGCGGGACGCCATGCAGGGGTGGAAACATTTTATTCCTACGGAACAGAAGGTGGATTACCTCAACGCATTGCTGAAGGTAGGCTTTGATATACTGGACTGCGGGTCCTTCGTGTCGCCCAAAGCTATACCCCAAATGGCGGATACCAAAGATGTACTACCACAATTGCAATTAGACGGCGTAAATACCAAACTCCTGACTATAATAGCCAATACAAGGGGTGCGGAAGATGCGGTACAGTTCGACCAGGTAAAGTACCTGGGTTTCCCTTTTTCTATTTCAGAAACTTTCCAGCTCAGGAATACGAATAAAACCATTGCTGAATCGCTGAAGCAAGTGGAGGAGATACAGAATTTGTGTGTACAGAAGGGCAAAGAACTGGTGGTGTATATATCAATGGGTTTTGGCAATCCTTATGGAGATGAGTATAATGCCGATGTAGCCATTAAATGGGTGGGTGAATTAGTGAAGCGTGGTATCAGCATAATCTCGATGGCAGATACGGTGGGTGTAGCTAAACCTGAAAATATCGAATACATATTCAGCAACCTGGTACCTGCATTTAAAGATGTGACGATTGGCGCTCATTTCCATTCAACTATTGACAAATGGGAAGAGAAAATTGCCACTGCTTACAACAACGGCTGCCGCAGCTTCGACAGTGCTATGAAGGGCATAGGCGGCTGCCCCATGGCCGAGGATGAGCTGGTGGGGAACATCGCTACTGAAAATGTGGTAGATTGGGCTGAAAGGCAGCAAATACCTTTGCAACTGGATAAAGACGCATTTAAGGCTGCCTGGCTGAAGGCTGCGGAAATTTTTGTCTAATTTTACGTTTCAATTAATTGTATGTCTACACATAAAGAGATAACCAAGATAACTACTAACACCCTGCAACGTATGAAACAGCAGGGCGAGAAGATATCTATGCTGACGGCATACGATTTTTCGATGGCACGCATACTGGACGACGCAGGTATTGACGTGTTGCTGGTAGGGGATAGTGCGTCGAATGTGATGGCGGGGCACGAAACTACCCTTCCCATCACGCTCGACCAGATGATCTATCATGCGCAGAGCGTAGTGCGGGCCATCAACCGCTGCCTGGTAGTAGTAGATATGCCTTTTGGCACTTACCAGGGCAACAGTAAAGAAGCACTGAACTCTGCCATACGTATCATGAAGGAGACCGGCGCCCACGCCATCAAACTTGAAGGCGGGGGAGAAGTGGTAGAATCGGTGAAGCGCATTATCAGTGCGGGGGTGCCTGTTATGGGCCACCTGGGATTGACACCGCAGTCTATATACAAGTTCGGCACCTATGTAGTGCGTGCACGTGAGGAAGCAGAAGCGGAAGAACTGGTAGCGAACGCGCACAAATTGCAGGAGGCGGGCTGTTTCGCCATCGTATTAGAAAAGATACCTGCTACACTTGGTAAACGTGTGGCCGAGGAACTGAAAATACCCATTATTGGTATAGGGGCAGGTATGCATGTAGACGGGCAGGTATTGGTGATGCACGATATGCTGGGCATCAACAAAGAGTTTTCACCGCGCTTCCTGCGCAGGTATCTCAACATGTACGAGCAGATAAAAGAAGCTACAGAAAAATACATCTCAGACGTTAAGAGCAAGGATTTCCCCAACGAGCAGGAACAATATTAAGATTAGCTATGGTAGATGCCGGTACCTGGAAAAGTATAAAAGAAGAAACTACAGCACATAATGTTACACTGGTAGCTGTTTCAAAAAAGAAGCCTGTATGTGATATAGAGGAACTATACAAGCTGGGCGAACGCAACTTTGGTGAGAACTATGTACAGGAACTGACGGAGAAACAGCCATTACTGCCTGCTGATATCAACTGGCATTATATAGGCCACCTGCAAACCAATAAAGTAAAGTACATAGCCAAGTTTGTACACCTCATTCACGCAGTTGATAGCTTTAAGTTATTACAGGAAATCAACAAACAGGCTGCCAGGCATGAGCGTGTGATTGATGTGTTACTACAACTGCATGTAGCGGAAGAAGAAACCAAGCACGGCCTGGATAATACTGAGTTGGTAGAACTGCTGGACATGTACGAAGCGCAGAAATCAGAACTGGCCAACGTGCGTATATGTGGAGTAATGGGTATGGCTACCTTTACCGATGATATGGAGCAGGTGCGCAGGGAATTCAGGCAAATAAAGAATATGTTCACCTTTGTGAAAGACAGCTGTTTCATCACAAAGGATTATTTCAACATCTGCTCTATGGGTATGAGCAGTGACTATAAGATAGCTATAGAAGAAGGCAGCACCATGGTGCGTATTGGCAGCAGTATCTTCGGCGAACGCTGATGATTACCTTGATTTAGTCCTTAACTGCAACCAGCGGTAGCCCGCAATAGCCACTAAACATATACCGGCAATCACCCACCATAGGGTGGAAAATCCGCCATACTGGGCAATCAAGGCACCCATGCCGGGGCCTGTTACCTGTGCTACAGCCCACGACATGGTAAATAGTGCTGCATATTGTCCGCGATTGCTGTTGTTGGCACGGTCTATCCAATACGTATTCATAAAAGGCATACTCACCATTTCTCCTATGGTGAGCAGTATAATGAATACCATTGCCAATGAAAACATACCCGGCAACAGGTTGAGCGCTGCAAAGGCTAAAGCTACCAGGAATACGCCGCGCACTATGTTGATTAATATTCCGCCTTTGCTTTCGAGCTTATGAACTATCACCATTTCCAGTATGCCTATCAACAGCCCGTTGATGGCCATGATGATACCTATCTGGTTTTCCTGCAGCAACAGGTCTTGCTTGAAGTACAGGGGGATAGTGGTGAAAGTCTGGAAGAAACAGATAGCAAACAGCGTGTTGAGTACAATAAACACCAGGTAAGGTTTGTCTTTGTAGGCAGACTTTACTGCCCCTGTATAGGGTACGGGTTTCCTGGCGGAGTCTTTATTCTTTGATGGTGCAAGCAGCAGCCACAATAATATGGCAGCCGATATATTGGTCAGCCCGTCTATCCAGAACAGCAGGTAATAACTTTTGCTGGCAACAAATCCGCCTACAGAGCCACCCACGGCCCAGCCCAGGTTAATAGCCAGCCGGTTGAGCGAGAAAGACCGTGTACGGTTGTTCTCGTGGCTGAAGTGCGCTATGGCTGAGGCATTAGCTGGGCGAAAAGCCTCATTCACGAAACTAAGGATGAACGTAGTAATCAATATGGCATTATAATCCTTCACCTGGCTCAGTACCAGGAACATGACACCACCGCCAAAGAGGCTGAACAACTGGATATAATAAAAGCCAAATTTATCGGTCAGTTTGCCGCCTATAAAAGCCCCGCATATAGCGCCCAGCCCGAACATCGTCATAACAAAGCCCGCCTTGCTGATGGACACCCCGCGGCTTTCGGTCATGTACAGCGTCATAAAGGGCAATACCATAGTGCCCATCCTGTTTACCAGCATCACTACCGATAACCACCATGCAGATGGCGACAAGCCCATGTAAGCGTTGATATACCCCTTGCCGAATTTGCTCATAAGAATGCGCAAAGGTAGAAGAAAGGAAAATTATCTTGTTGAAAAAGTTAATCTGTTATTTTTTTGAACGAACCTGTTTCCACAAGAACGGGCGTACACCTGTACGCCCGTTCTTATTATTCTCTTGCTGTTTTTAAATGTTACCTGCTGTAGTTAGGCGCTTCTTTGGTAATTACTATATCGTGCGGGTGGCTTTCTGCCATACTCGCCGAAGTAATACGTATGAACTGTGCATCATTCTGCAGCGTCTTAATATCTTTTGCGCCGCAGTAACCCATGCCTGCACGCAGGCCGCCTAAAAACTGTTGGGTTATCTCACTTAGTGTGCCTTTATATGGTACACGGCCAACTATGCCTTCCGGAACCAGCTTTTTAATATCCGCTTCATTATCCTGGAAGTAGCGGTCTTTTGAACCCTCTTGCATCGCCTCAACAGAACCCATACCCCTGTACGATTTAAATTTGCGTCCTTCGTAAATAATAGTTTCTCCCGGGCTTTCTTCGGTACCTGCGAAGATGGAACCAGCCATAATAGCTGATGCTCCTGCAGCCAGGGCTTTTACCATGTCGCCGGTGTAGCGTATGCCGCCATCGGCAATTACGGGGATATTAGTCCTCTTTAAGGCCGTTGCTGCTTCCATGATGGCGGTAAGCTGTGGTGCGCCTGCGCCTGTTACTACACGGGTGGTACAGATGGACCCCGGTCCCACACCTACTTTTACTGCATCGGCACCTGCATCGGCCAGGGCCTTGGCGCCAGCTGCGGTAGCTATATTGCCGCCTATTACCGGTAGTTTTTTAAATGTCTTTTTCACCAACTTTACAGTGTCCAGCACCCCTTTTGAGTGGCCATGCGCACTGTCGAGTGTTATAATATCAACACCGGCACCTATCAGGGCTTCCACACGCTGCAGTGTATCAGCGGTGATACCTACCGCAGCGCCTACCAGCAGCCGGCCTGTACCGTCTTTAGCAGCATTAGGGTGGCTTTTCAGGTGCAGTATATCACGGAAGGTGATGAGGCCGATGAGTTTACCGTTCTTGTCAACTATCGGCAGTTTCTCAATTTTATGTTTCTCCAGGATGTTTTCCGCTTTGGCCATATTGGTGCCCAATGCAGCTGTTACCAGGTTTTCTTTGGTCATTACCTCGCGTATAGGCTTGCGCATGTTCTTTTCGAAACGCAGGTCGCGATTGGTGAGGATACCTACCAGTTTATTGCCTTTTTCTACTATGGGAATGCCGCCTATCCTGTTTTCGCGCATTACTTTTACTGCTTCTGCTACTGTAGCATCAGGCGTTAGCGTAATGGGGTCTGTAATTAAGCCGCTTTCACTGCGTTTTACCTTGCGCACCTGCTCGGCCTGGCGCTCTATGGTCATATTCTTGTGCAGTATACCTATTCCGCCTTCGCGTGCCAGTGCAATGGCCAGTGGGGCTTCTGTCACTGTATCCATAGCGGCAGACATCATCGGGATGTTCAGCCTGATGTCTTTTGTCAGTTGGATGGTTGTGTTTACCTCGCGGGGAAGCACCTCAGAGTAGGCGGGTGCCAGCAATACGTCGTCAAAAGTAAGGCCTTCGCCGTAGAATTTAGATTTTGCAGCCATGTGCAAAGATATAACGCTGTTTGAAAAATGAAAAATCAGTTTTGAAAATATAGCAATAGACTAATTTCGGCGTACTTTAGTCGGGCAATAAAGCATGAGTTATGTATAACCCGAAACTGGCTTTCGCCCCGGTAGAAGAGCAAAAAACCTACCAAAACCAGGCATTGCAGCAATTGCTGAAATACCTGTCCGCACATTCACCTTTTTACCAAAAGCTGTTCAAAGAGCATAATATTGATATTAATAATATCCGTTCGCTCGACGATATTGTTTTTTTGCCCACTACCAGCAAAAGCGACATGCAGGAGCATAACTGGGAGTTTTTATGCGTGCCCGAAACCGCTATCAAGGAATACACGGCTACATCGGGTACCATGGGCAAACCTGTTACCATAGCGCTGACGGATAAAGATCTGGATAGGCTGGCGTACAACGAACAGCAGTCGTTCCTCTGTGCCGATGGGCGACCGGAAGATATTTACCAACTGATGCTGACGCTGGACAGGCAGTTTATGGCAGGCATAGCCTACTACCAGGGTATCAGGAAGCTGGGTGCTGCATTGGTGCGTACAGGGCCGGGTTTGCCCCAGTTGCAGTGGGATACTATATTCAGGTTACAATCCAACAGTATAGTTACTGTGCCTTCGTTTATGCTGAAACTGATAGAATATGCCCATGAGCACCAGGTAGACCTGAAAAAAACACCGGTTAAAAAAGCTATTTGCATTGGGGAGAGTATCAGGACAGCGGATTTTGAATTGAATACCCTGGGGCAAAAGATATATGACGAATGGCCGGTGCATATGTATAATACCTATGCCTCTACAGAAATGCAGACAGCCTTTACTGAATGCAATGCAGGAGTAGGGGGGCATGAGCAGCCCGACCTGGTGATAATGGAAGTACTGGATGACAATGGCAAGCCACTGCCGCCCAACCAGTTTGGCGAGGTGACCATCACTACCCTGGGTGTGGAAGGCATGCCTTTGCTGCGCTACCGCACGGGGGATATATGTACTTATTATGAAACCAAATGTTATTGTGGCCGCACTTCACGCAGGTTATCGCCGGTATTGGGCCGCAAGCAGCAGATGATTAAATACAAGGGTACTACGCTATATCCGCCTGCTATATTCGATATCCTCAATAACATAGGTTACGTGCGCGACTATGTAGTAGAAACATTTACCAACGAACTGGGTACGGATGAACTGAAACTGCATATACATACCCCGCTGCCTATAGACGATTGCGAAGCGAAACTGAAACCCGAACTGCAAAGTAAACTCCGGGTAGCGCCGTTACTGCAATTCCATTCTGCCAGCACCATACAGCAGGTGCAATTTCCTGAAGGCAGCCGCAAGCAGGTGAAGTTTTTGGACAACAGGGAGAATAAACTGGATTAGGTATGCCTGGATACGTAGCATTTCACCGCGCCATCAACGTGTCAGGTACGAAAATCATTAAGATGGTGTACCTGAAACAGATGTTTGAGGACATGGGTTTTAAAAACGTGGCCACATACATCCAGAGTGGTAATGTATATTTTGAAACAGCTAAGCATAGCAACGATGCACTATCGAAGAAAATAGAAAAACACCTGCAGAAAGAATTGGGCTATGAAGTGGAAACTATGGTACGCACCATGGATGAGTTGCAGTCTATAGCCGACAATGACCCTTATAAAAACATAGAAGATGACGGCAACGCGGTGGTGTACCTGGGATTCCTGGCAGCGGAACCAGCTAAAGCACAAAAAGAGATGTTGCTAACCTTCAATAACGAAGTGGATGAATGTACCATCAAAGGGAAAGAGATATATATACTGCGTTACAGGGACAGGGGGAAAGCACGTTTTGAAAATAAGCTGATTGAGACAAAGCTAAAGGTGAAATGCACTACCCGCAACCGGAAGACTTTGCTCAAACTGGTAGAATTATATAAAAAATGAGAGGCGCGGAAAACCACGCCTCTATACACCCACCTTATCAAACTATTATGCAATCAACATCACCGTTCTCTTCACTTGCAATACAAAAGTACAACCGCTATTTTCTTCTGTTGGTGATAAATGTTACATTTCATGGTGATGTTTGTCATGAATGTATAAAAAAACTAAACGACGCAAATCTGCTGCGCCGTTTTAATCTCCCATCTCACTTTTAGCTATTATTACTGCCCACCGTGTTCTTTAGGGCTGTTTACAATGTTATTATACTCTTGTTGTGCCAGGAATTGTGGAGTATAAGTTCCTCCGCGATTTTGCAACTGTGTGTAGAACTCGCGCATATGATTTTTGCTGGCACGCAACAGGTTTTCATACACGGTTTTTATATCAGGCTTCTGAATTTGCAGTAATGCCTGTTGCAGGTCGTATATGTCCATGTCTTCAATAGTCAACCCGGCAATTATCGCATCTGTTTCGCTGTTGTTCCCTTTAGCCACAAGGTCGTTATACAGCTTCTGAATCTCCATATTTGTAAACATCCCGGAGCCGTTATTGCCAACCGGGTCTGACAGGTTGTATGCTGTCAGCAATGTTAGTATAGCGTCCATGTGTTTTTGCTCGCTCGCGCTGATATTGGAGAAGATATTGATGTTCCATTTGGCCAACATTGCTGTATAAACATCCCGTGCCATTTTCTCTTCTTCGCGGGTATATACAATTGTTTCTTTTTCAAAAAGGGTAAGGACTGTAGCATTGGCTGGTTGCGATGTGCCTGCGGGTGTAACATTGTTTTTCTCTTTTTTGCAGGATGCAAAACTGAATACAGAACCAGCGGTTGCTATCAGTATCAATATTGGAAGAAGCTTTTTCATAACTATCAATTTTTAAGTGAATAATTGCAATACGAAAATACCGTCATTATATTGTCGGGTCTGTAATATGTGTTACATTTAAAACTGACATTCGTCATATCTTATGAAAGTACTCAGGTGGATTATTATACTAATGGCCATACTCAACTTCGGCTTCATGACTGTTGATGGCTCGCGCGCATTGATTGTCGGAGATTATTTCAGGCCGCAAACAGGAGAATATGCCGGGCAATTAGGTCCCTGGGCAGGTATTGTTTCGGCAATAGGCATTAACCCTGAATCAACACTCATGAAGAGTATTTTTATTGGATGGGGAGCATTAGGGCTTATATTTACAGTGTCATTTGCTATGCGGGTAAGCCGTGCTGATAAAGTATTGTTATTTTTCAATCTGGCTTCTTTTTGGTATCTTGTAGCCGGAACTTTGAGTAGTGTTGTACAGGTAATATTTCTGCTCATTTTACGTTTGAATAATAAACGTTCCTGATTTTCACACTGATTATACGAGCCTGTTGCATATTTACTTTGCAGCATATATTTTTAAAGGCCGTTTAAAAAAAAGTAACGCATACAAAATGAAGTTTGTTTATTTCATTCCTTATTTTATTCCTGCTGCTATTATCATTATAACGATTGAAGTTATCATGAGCATACGTCATGATAAACATCTTTATGAGTGGAAGGATTCAGCAGCCAGTGCGGGTGTAGGCATAGGTGCTGTATTGATGCAGGTACTTACCAAGGCCGGTACGCTGGCAGTGTTGACGGCGGTTTTTGAGTTGTTTGAGCCGGTAAGGGAAGCATTAAATTATACAGCCGCTTTTGGGCAAAATTGGTTGGGTGCAGCATGGTGGGTTTGGGTATTGGCTATACTGGGCGATGATTTTAATTTTTACTGGCACCACCGTTTCGCACATACAGTACGCATATTATGGGCTGCACATATACCGCATCACTCATCAGAATACTTCAATTTCGGCACATCCTTCCGCAATAGCTGGACTATCTTTTTTATCAAGCCTGTATATTGGTTGTGGATGCCTGCCCTGGGTTTTCATCCCATAATGGTGCTGATGGTCATGTCTATCAATTCTTTGTACCAGTTTACATTGCATTCTTTATCGGTACCGCATCTCGGCTGGTTCGAGAAAATATTCAATACCCCCCAACTGCACCAGATACACCATAGTAAGAATTTTGCTTACATGGATAAAAATTTTGGGGGTATTTTCATTATATGGGATAAAATATTCGGAACATTTCACAATGGCCGCGATGGGCAGGAAAGGCATTTCGGCGTAACTAAACCCCCTGACAGTTACAACCCGATAAAAATTATTACGCACGAATTTGAAAACATCTGGCAGGATGTACGCAGTGCCAAGTCACTCAAAGATAAACTGAACTATATTTTTGGTGCCCCGGGGTGGAGCCCTGATAAATCAACGCTCACAGTAAAGGAAATGAGTACAATTGTGCGCAAACAAAAGGGGCAACTAACTGATGAGCAGAAAGAGGCTTTTGGTTATGTAGAAGGCAATCCTGACATGAAAAAGGAACTGATTTCCTGATTTTAGATTTGCTGCTTATCTTAGTATTATGCTTATTGGTGAGTTATCTAAACGTACCGGCTTCAGCAGGGATACTATCAGGTATTATGAAAAGATAGGACTGATAGTATTGCCTAAGCAATCAAGACGGAATAATAACTACAAAGATTACCCAGACGATACAGTACACACCCTGCTAGCCATACACAAATACAAAGAACTGGGTTTTACCTTAGAGGAAATACGCGAATTGCTCGTGCTGCAATCTATACATGTGTTGGATATTACTAAGCTCATTCAGATAGTAGAGCGTAAAATAACCGGCCTTGACACGGAGATTGAAAAATTGCACGAATACAGACTGAAACTAGGCAGGGAACACCAACTGCTGTTGGAAAAGAAGACAGGGCATGTCATTGCCCTGCCCGAAATGAAAGTTGCGGCTTAGGGTTTTATCAGTTTATCTACGATACCATATGCAATGGATTCTTCAGCATCCATCCAGTAATCACGGTCAAAGTCTTTCATCACTTTCTGGTAACTCTGCCCGCAGTTATCTGCCAATATCCTTGCTGTCAGTTCTTTTGTCTTGAGTATATGCCGGGCGTTAATCTCTATGTCTTTGGCATTAGCCTGCCAGCCGCCTGTGGCGGGTTGGTGTATCATTACTTCGGCACGGGGGTAAATATAACGATGGCCCTTTTCGCCGCCTGACAATAAAATAGAACCCATACTGGCTGCAAACCCTATACAGTATGTGTACACGGGCGATGATATAGCCTGCATCATATCGTACATGGCATACCCGGCTGTCACAACACCGCCGGGGCAGTTGATGTACAAATGGATGGGTACTTGCGATTGCAAGGCTTCCAGGTAACAGAGCTGTTTTACCACCTCTCCTGAGCTCTTATCATCCACCTGGCCCCAAAGAAAAATTTTTCGTTCGCCTAATAATGTTTTGTGTAAAGTGTCATTGAATGACATAGTGTAAACCTGTGTATCCTGCATTTTTTTTTCACAAGTATAGGGGGTGGAGTATAGTCCATGGTGTCATCAGGGAGACAGGTTTTTTTATTATTAGGACAGTGTAAAATTTTTTACAACGGCTCTATGAATATTAAAATAATAGAAATATCTTGTGTTCAATTAACTAACTGCTTACTCCTAAACAAAGTACAAAATGAAAAAAGTTCTCAAATGGCTGGGTATCCTGGTCGGCGTTATCATCCTGCTGGTATTTGCAGGCATCGGTTATATGAATTTTGCTTTGCCCAATGTTGGTGATGCCCCTGAACTAAAGGTAGAACTGACACCTGAACGGGTGGAAAGAGGTAAATACCTGGCAAATTCTGTGACACTGTGTATGGATTGCCATGCTACGCGCGACTGGTCGCAATTTGCCGGGCCTATGATGCCGGGTACCGAGGGTATTGGTGGCGAGCGTTTCGACCGGAACATGGGATTCCCCGGGGTATTTTACTCTAAAAATATAACACCCCATGGTATAGGTAACTGGACAGACGGTGAATTGTACCGTGTTATAACTACCGGTGTCAGGAATGATGGTGAGCCTATATTCCCGGTTATGCCTTACCATTATTATGGGCGTATGGCTGACGAAGACATTTATTCGATAATAGCTTACCTACGCACCTTGCCATCCAAGCCCAGCAGCATACCGGAGCGGGAAGTGGATTTTCCTTTCAGCCTCATCATGCGCTTGATACCGAAAAAAGGTGAGCCCAATGTTATGCCCGAGCCTACAGATACAAAAGCCTATGGTAAATACCTGGTAAATGCAGGTGCCTGCCGCGAGTGTCATACACCGGTGAAGGATGGCCAGGTGATACCTGAATTGGAATATGGTGGCGGCAGGGTATTTGAATTGCCGGGTGGTACGCTTACTTCACCCAATATTACCCCGCACGCTACTGGTTTGGGCTATTGGAGCAAAGAGCAGTTTTTAGCTAAATTCAAAGGCTACCAGGACTCCACATATAAATCCCCGAAAATTGATTTTATGCACGAGTATAATACGGTTATGCCATGGATGATGTACAGCACTATGACAGACCGCGACCTGGCAGCCATATATGACTACCTGCAAACGCTGAAGCCGATAGATAATGAAACAGTGAACTGGAAGGCCAGGGCTCAGGGCGCTAATGTTGCAAAGAACTAACCTGCTTATAGATGCAAATAAAAATGGTGCGGTAATCCGCACCATTTTTATTTGATATAAACTGCTGTTTATTGCACTACTAATTTCTGTCTTTGGGATTGTACACCTGTGGATGTGAGATTGATAAAATACATGCCTGGTGTAATGCCGGAAAGATTAAGTGTCAGGTTGTTTTCTCCGTTTTGGGTGTTGATATTTTCAATTAGCACCGTTTTCCCTGTTATGTCTGTTAGTCTTACCTGTGCAGCTTCGGTAGCGTTGGTAAAGAATTTTACATGCACGTTATTATGTGCAGGATTGGGATAAATATTTATGTATTTATTTTCAGTATAAGTATCATTAATGGCCGTGGCTTTACATGAGTCTGCGTTGTTTTGAGCCACTGTTACTTCCACCATCGCAGAACAGCCATTAGAGTCAGTAATGATTACAGAGTAATCTCCCGCTGTTGAAACGGTGATGTTTTGTGTGTTGGCACCATTAGACCAGGTGAATGTGTGTGGATTGGCACCAAAGTGGTTAGAACCTACTGCTACAGAGTCAAAAATAAGATTGATAGAACCCTGGTTGCGGCAAATAGGTTTTGCTACAAGGCTGGCGCTGATGATGGAGGTGAGGCAAAGACTGTTGTTCACAACAGAACGTATACGGTTGCCGGGTAACGGGCCGAAGCCGTTTGCAAGGTCCACACCTCTTGAAGATAAGTGGCAATAGCTCATTACTGTCCCTTTCCAGCCTGGCAGGGAATTGCTGAACGTACTGGGACATGTATTACAGCCACTGCCCCATTCCTGTGTAACACAGTTGTCAATAGAACCGCAGGCACCCCCCGCTCCTGTATTCCATCCGCACCAGTGTGTGTGGTTAGAACCCAGGTTGTGTCCTATTTCATGCGTCACCATAGATACATCCCAGGAGTAGGTTGGTACGGATACAAATCCGCCTATTACATCGCCATAAGCGTAAGCGATACTTTTATTACACAAGGCGTTCAAAAATGCCACACCGCCATTGCCGCCCGCATCACGCGCCAGCAGCATAGCCAGGTCCCCGTCAAAATTATTTCCTTTGAAGTTCCAGGCATTGGTAAAGTCGTTCAGTGCACCATGAGAATCAGTACTGTCGTAGCCATCGGGTGTTGTCCAGATATTAACTGATTTCAGTTCTACAGCAATTTGCTCGTTTTTATACATGGTTTGCACCTGGTTAAACAGGCCCGTGATATATATTTGAGTAAATACCGTGCTGGACTGTTTGTTTACATAGAGGTTATAGTCGGCCTCCCAGTACAGCCGCACTTTCTTACAACTGAATGCAGCGGTAGTTTTGTCGCCATCAGCAGGTTCGTCGCCGTTAGGTATTACAGCATCTCCTTCTTTGGTGCCGCAAGTCGTGGGAGGTGTTACGGTGAAATCCCTGTCGTTGTATAATATATACTTATCACTCTCGTCTTCAAGTTTACCCACCACGAAGTTTCCTTCTTCATTAGCGAATAATATCATTGTTTCGCCATTGGAGAATACGCTCAATGCTGCCAGTGATTTATTTGACCCCGCTACTGCACCCTGGTAATGCACTCCTAAGTCTGCCGTAAAGGAATGGCTGCCATTGGCATCTGTATACCGGATATCCGGGTTGTCTGAAAAAGGCTTGCTGCGCAGCATTTCCAATGTGTATTTTTCCCCATTGGCTGATTCTATCATTAAGGATATACCTTCCGGCCTCGTTTCGTATAATTTAAGTATGTCCTTTGCTATTGGTAACAACAAAGTTTCATCGTTCAGTACTTCATGCTTTTCACCCGTAGTGATACTGAACAACCTGAAGCTTTCAAAGTCAATTCCCTTTGCATGTGCGGCCTCAATTTCTTTAGCCAGCGTTGATTTTGTATCCTGCGCATTTGTCTGTATGGCGCATAACGAGATGATTAGCAGGAGAAAAATGTTGTTTGTTTTCTTTGTAAGCATTAAAATACTGATTTGTTTATGTTACTTTTTTTGCAGACGCAATTTACGACAATTCATGTCACGGGAATGTCTTTTCAGATGAAACAGGCGAATGCGGGGATAAACATGTAGTATTGGCATCTGTTGGCGAAAATATGTTATATCTTCTGTTGGCTAGGTAACAGAAGTAACAAATGCAAACAGCCTCCGGGAACGGAGGCTGTTTATATATTGAGGATAGAAATGATATATAAAAATGCCGGGCAATGGCAAGATCATCGCAAGAAGCCAAAGACAAACACCCCGGCAAATATCTTTTTTAGATATTCACAGCTAATACCAGGCAGGCCAGCATAGCTACAAACAGGATGATTTTCTGGGTAGCCTCTTTCCTTACTATTGTAGCAGTATATGGGGCTTCTTTTGCGAGCGTCGGTGTAAAGGCGATGTGTTGCATGATTTGTGTTTTTTGTTTGTTTTTGAAATGTGTTTTTTATTCTTTGTTTTGAAACGCTGTGGCGTTGTTGTGTGTTTTCTTTTTGTTGTCTGCGGAAGGTTACTGCCGTTTGACAATACAAAGATGCAACACGCACAAGCCCGTTTGCAAATAAACGGCCTTGCTTAACGCACTGTTTAAAACTGCTTAACAGGGGGAAATGTTAACCGTTAACCAGCCGTTAAGAAATTACCGGCTGTAGTATATTAGGGAAATGGGCCTGCACCCCTTTACAGCAGTGTATTTCAGGTTGTTGCTGCCTGGTTGGCATGAGCGGAAGTTTCCTTGCTGTTTTTAATAACATAGTAACCGGCGAAGATGAAACACAGGCCAATAAACTCAGTGACGTATAGCACCTCAACATGTCCCGCTTTGGCCGATGAGCCGCCTATGCCCGGCAGGAAACCGCCGATAGCGATGAGTACATTGCCCCAGAAGCGGTGTTTGAAATTTCTATCCTGCGCATATATATAGGCCGAGTAGATAGCGCCGCCTACCAGGAAGGCGAATGCATAAAGATTGATAAATGGCGTGATATAACGGATAAATGTCCATTCCAGTATTTTTCCATCCAGCTTAGGGTGCGGCCCATCCTTAAGCGGTGATAAGATGACCAGTACAGAAGAAACGAGTATGGATGCGGTAAGGATAATGGACAACGTATTAGCAGTCTTTTTCTTCATTAATAAATGCACCGTGCCCTGTGCCAGTGGTGCACCACCCAGGAAGGCGCCGAAGATATACCATGCCTTGAAGTTGGCAGGGGAATAACCCATAAGTGTATGTATGCTCTCTGTAACAGTACCTGCACCATAAAAAAATACCCCCAGCATCCACCAGAAGATATACATCGACTTTCTGTGACTATTCCAGTGCCTGTACAGCAAAATGAAAAAGTACACGGAAAATAGCGTTGTTGCTATCGGTATGTAGTTAACCAGGGGCATGATATATTTTTTGCAAAATTATCACACCGGTATCCCGGCATGTCATAACAATGTCATTATCGCTAAAACTTAAAGTTGTAGGTAATGCTCGGCAGTACGGGAAAGATAGATACCTGTTTAACAGTGGCTTTTACCCCCTGGTTCAGGTCTCCCTCGGTGTCAACATACAGGAAGTATGGATTTTGCCTGCTGTACACGTTATAAACAGAGAATGCCCAACTGCTTTCCCAACGCTTCTTTTTATGTTTTTGCCTTTGTGGTGTCAGCACTGCCGAAAGGTCAAGCCTGTGGTAGGCAAATAACCGGTATGCGTTCAGGTCGCTGTATTGTGGTACTACGGTTTGGCTGATGAAATAATAGTTGGTGGGTAACGTGATAGCATTGCCCGAGCCATATACAAATACGGATGAAAAAGTCCAGCGTGGACTATGTTCATAAGTACCTACCAGCGACAGGTCGTGCCTGCGGTCGTATTTGGCAGGGTAGCGCATGCCGTTGTTCAGGTCCGGGAATTTACGATAGGTCCATGCAAGTGTATACCCTATCCATCCTGTAAATTTTCCTTTGGTTTTGTTGATGAAGAATTCTGCCCCATACGCCTCTCCGCTACCGAATACGAAATCAAGCTCGGGGTCTTGTATGGTGGTGGGTATATATCCCTGGCGGTACTCCACCTGGTTTTTCATGTCTTTATAGTATACTTCCACTGAGGTTTCTAAGGCATTATCAAAAAAGTTCCTGAAATACCCTAATGAATATTGCCATGACTCCTGTGGCCTTACTACCAGTGTGCTGGGTACCCATAGGTCGGTGGGTAGCGTGCTGCCGTTGTTCGATACCAGGTGTATATATTGATAGGTCTTGGTGACACTGGCTTTTATTGATGATTTTTCATTTAGCTCAAAGCGCATATTCAGCCTGGGTTCCCATCCGCCATAAGTTTCTACTATTTGCCCGGCCGGGTATACGGTGCTGTCAGTGCGTTTGCCATTCAGGTCGGTGGTGTAGGTCGCATACGGGCCTATCTGTCCAAACCATGAATATCGTAGCCCGGCATTTATTTTCAACCAGTGAAAGGGGTCAAATTCATCCATAATATAAGCGCCGCCTTCGTGGGCATATTTAATCAGGGAATTGTTGGGTTGCAATTCTACTTCGCCTGCAGAGCCCGATATCTGGTTAGGGATGAATTTATGATAAGTATAAGCGAGCCCGCCTTTAAAGTTGTGGTTGAATGCGGAGAAATAGTCCAGGTCTACTTTGGCGTTATAATCTCTGACACCTGAAGATAGTTTGAAGTCAAAATCATTTTGCGTAGCGCCAAATGCAAACTGGTAATCATTGTATACCACAGTTGTGTTCAGAAACAGCCTGTTGTTGAATAAGTGGTTCCAGCGCAGGGTAGCCGTACTGTTGCCCCAGGGTATATCTGCGGCAAATGAGCCACTTTCTCCGGCGAACTTAAACTTGTCGCGCCCGAAGTACCCGCTCAGGTACACACGGTCTTTATCCGTTATTTTATAATTAGCCTTCAGGTTAGCGTCATAAAAGTGGTAGCCTGAATTTTTTAAAGCGCCCGTAGCGAATGGCTTTATCAACACATCTATATACGTACGCCTGCCTGACAGCATAAAAGAGCCTTTGTCCTTTTTTATCGGCCCCTCCAGTGTAAGGCGCGATGCGATAAGCCCTATGCCTCCTTCTGCGTGGTATTCTTTCATATTGCCTTCTTTCATCGATACGTCTACAACCGATGAAAGCCTGCCGCCGTATTTGGCGGGCATACCGCCTTTTATCAGGGTTACGTTATTCAGGGCATCTGTGTTAAACACGGAAAAGAAACCAAACAGGTGGCCTGTATTATACACCACGGCATCGTCCAGCAATATCAGGTTCTGGTCAGGCCCGCCGCCACGTACGTAAAACCCTGAATTGCCTTCGCCTGCAGATTGTACCCCGGGCATCAGTTGCAGGGTCTTCAGTATATCAGTTTCGCCGAATATTACGGGTAGTTTTTTTACTTTCTGGGCGGAGATGGTAATAGTGCCCATATTGGTACTGTTCACGTTTTTATCCTGTCGTTCAGCGGTTATTTCCACTTCTTCCAGCGTGGCTTCGGTGTTCATTTCTACGGTAAATACCTTGCTGGCTGTCATATCCATAGTTTCTGTACGGGTGCTAAAGCCAACGTAAGAGAAGATGACCGTATAGCTGCCCGCAGGCATAGATATGGAGTAAAAACCGAAGTTGTTGGTTTGTGTGCCTACCCCCAGTTCTTTTACATACACTGTGGCCGATATCAGGGCTTCGCCACTGCTTCCATCGCGCATATACCCACTCAAGGTTACTTTCTTTTGTGCCAGCAGGCACACAGGCATCAGTATTAGTATGTATATGAATAGTATTGTTTTGTTCATTGTAATTCCAGGTATGTCAGCACCACAGTTTTTTGCGATGGCGATTATAAAAATAACTGTGCAAATGTAAGGGAATGTTATAATTGGTTGGTCGTTGAGAATTAAATGATGACAGTTGCTTTGTTAAACATATTCTAATGTTCGTGCTTTTACAGTATGTGTAATATAGAGGTTTTTACATGTGTTGAATTTGTATTTATTTAATGTTATCCGGCGTTATTGCATCGGTTTTTTTCTCTATTTTTGAAGGCTCAGGGGAGGGTACTGATTTAATGAATTTTCAGTGGTAAAATATTTTATGCTGAAAGTAGTTATTATAGTAATCCGGTAAGCCCGGTACAATCCATATTATTATCAGGCAGTATTTTAAATATATAATTTTCTTATTACCGCTATTGCTCGCCGGTATGCACCTGCGTGCCCAGGTCAATACCGATAGCCTTCAGAGGGCAAGACAACAAAAACTGGATTCCGCCCGGAATGCACAGCAGCGCTATAACGATAGCATGAGGGTTGCCAGGGAGAGGGTATTGGATTCGACCCGTACAGCGCAAAAGAGATACAACGACAGTGTAGCAACTGCCCGGGCGCGGATATTAGACTCCACCCGTACTGCTCAGAAAAACTATTTTGACAGCCTGCGTATCGTACGCGAAGCTAAGATGGACAGCGTAAAAGCTGAAAGGGAAAGGGTGTCTGACAGCCTGGCCGCTATACGGACATATAAGCAAAGCAAATATTACAAAGATAGCATAGCAACTGCCCGGCAAGCCCGGCTGGACTCTATACAACTGGCCCGGCAGGTGCGACTGGATAGCATCAAGACGGAACGGCAACGTATTACAGATAGTACGGTGGCCGTGCGGAAGGCTTATGTGGACAGTATTAAAGTAGTACAAAAACGAAGGTCGGACAGCCTGGCTGCCATAAGGGAATATAAGCAAAGTAACAGGTATAAAGACAGTGTAGCTGTGGTACGGAAAATGAAGTCCGACAGCATTAAGGCAGTCAGAACAGCCTACTACGATAGTATATCCACCGAGCGGAAACGGGTGAATGATAGTATAGCTGCTGTACGCCAGGCATATACTGATAGTATTTCTACCGCCCGGAAGATATATTCCGATAGCCTGAAGGAAGCCCGTAAAGTCAGGACGGATAGCTTGGCCAAACTAAAAGTTAAAAGAGAGAAGGACAAAGAGGTAAGGGCTAAAAACAGGGAAGAAAAAGCCCAGTTAGCCCTGGAGCTGAAGATTAAGAAGAAGCGGGAGGCATATAATAATGACCAGATGCTGAAAAAGAGATGGGGGTTCCCCAGGTCGGTGTTGCAAAACACATTTACCCGGTTCAACTACTATTTCAATGCCGATCAGAAGATGGACGAAGCATTAGATAATATGCAGCGGTTCCGGCGGGAAAACTATGATTCTTTATTGGCCTTGTTCCCTTTTAATCCGGACAGGGATTCTTCTGTATTAGCTCCGGATATGGACAGTATCATCCAAAAAGCGTCGCTGGGTATACAGATACACGACCCCCGCACAAAATGGGGCGATGACCTGTACCTGTTACTTGGACAGGCCTATTATTATAAAGGTGATTATAAAAATGCAAGCGATGCCTTTAAATATATTGTAAGCCTGCGCGATAAAAAGAAAAAGAAACGCACTACAGCTAAAAGCTCAGTAGTACAAGAGGAGAAGTCGGGCATAAACAAGCTGCTGGCACACAAGTCTGTTCATAATGAAGGCATACTCTGGCTTTCGCGTGTATTAACGCAGCAGCAAAAAGAAGGAGATGCAGAGTCTATTTTAGACCTGGTGGAAACCGATCCGAATTTTCCCGGTTCATTATCGGGTAGGGTAGCATTAGAAAAATCATTTATCAGGCTGAACCAGGAAGACTACAGGGGGGCTATAGCGCCGCTTGACGAAGTAGCAAAGGATAGTAAATTGCCCGACTGGATAAGGATACGTGCAGCCTATATTAACGGGCAGCTGCAACAGCGATATGAAAATTATGCTGCCTCTGCCGAAAGCTTCAACAGGGTGCTGGATATGCACCCCAACATCGACATGGATTTTTACGCCAAAAAGAACATGGCTACCAGCCTGATGATGGCTGGAGGAGAGCAGGAAGAGGCAGTAGCGGTGTTGAAAAAAATATTAAAGGACGGCAAGTATGTTCAATACTACGAGCAGGTATATTACCTGTTGGGGAGGCTGTCGCTGAACGGTGGGAGTACAGAAGAAGCTATTGCTTACCTGAAAGATGGTATTGACGCCCCTAAAACCACAGCAGCCCAGAAAGCGGTATCGTACGCTACTTTAGGAGACATTTATTATGATCAGCGGAAATACCAGTATGCTAAAAACGCATATGACAGTGCTTCGATATACATGAATGAAGCCCCGGACAGCGACCTGATGACCACGGCTTTGCGCCGGAGCGTGGCTTTAAGCAAGCTTACAGGCCCGTTAGACACTATCAGGAATAATGACAGCCTGTTGCACCTGGCCACGCTGGACGAAAGAGAACAAAGGAGCATTATAAGGAGATATATTAAAATGCTGGAGGACAGGCGGGCTGACAGTATCTTCCAGGCGGAAAATGCAGGGCTGACAGCTGCAATGAAGAACGCCGGTAATAACAACAATACCAATAAAAATAACTATGCTAACTGGTACTTCTCCAACCCCGCGTTAATGCAAAAAGGGTATAACGACTTTAAGCAAAAATGGGGCAACCGGCCCATGACGGATAATTGGCGCCGGAGCAGTGCGGGTGGTTTTGCACGCAACGACAACCGCGATGGTGGCGATGGCGATGAAAATACGGGTACGGATGCCAATGGCATACCTACAGAAGAAACCCTGATGGCGGCTATACCCAAAGATGAAAAAAGTAAGGAAAAAGCGTTGGCGGACATCAGGAAAGCATATGTGTCCGCAGCTACAGCATATATAAAAGACCTGGAAGATTACGCACCTGCAATCAACCTGCTGGATACGCTGGACAGGCGTTTCCCAAAACATGAATACGATGCCGAAGTCTTATACCTGAGGTATATGGCTGCCATAAAGCAAAGCCGGTTTGACGAGGCTAAACAATACAGTAGCCGCCTGTTGAGCGACTACCCTGACAGCAAGTGGGCTAAACTGGTACAACCCACAGAAGATGGCCAGGGACTGGAAGCTGCTGAGGGTGTAGTGGCTTATTATGACAGGACCTATAATACACTTTTAAACCACGAATATGAACTGGCAGCCCCCATGGCCCGTACAGGACGTGAAAAATATAATGTACCGGTATATACGGAAAGGTTCCAGCTGATTGAAACTATAGCGCTGGCTATGATGGGTGATTTTACCGTTGCAGATTCGCTGCTTTCTGCCTTTATGACCAAACATACCGACCCCAACGATTCGCTGCGGCGCTGGGCAGAGGCTGTGCAGAAATACATAGGCGACAATAAGTCCAAATTGCCAATACCGACACCTCCTATACAAAGCGCCCCGCCATCTTCCGGAACCACATTTGTAGATACCTCGGCAGCAGGCAATGTTCCTTCATCAAAAGTGCCGGATATGCCTGCAAAGACATCTGTAGCTTACAAATACGACCCTTCAGAAGAGCACCTGGTAATATTCACCTTTAAGAATATGGAGCAAAGGACCAAAGGGGTACAGGTGGCGATAGAAGATTTTAATAAGTTTAAATTTGGTTCGCTGAAGTTGCAGACAGAGGTGAATATGCTGAATGCAACAGATGGTATTATTGCAGTAAAGTCGTTCACTAACAGGAACCAGGCGGTCATATATATGAACAGCCTGAAGAAAACGGCTCAGATATTTCGGGAATACCAGGCTGGGGAATACGATGTGATGATGATATCAGCTTCAAACTTTAATAAACTGGTGGCTGATAAAGACATAGAGGCCTATACCAGGTTCTACAAGTCCAAATATTGATGGGGTCTAAGTTTATATTTATTGCCGCTTAATTTCTTTTTATCCGTTATTCCTGCCGAAATTTGTAAATTTAGTACAAGTGCAATTTGTTAATGGAAACAACCATTTTGGATACATACCGTAAAAGTGAAGATGAAGAGAAGAAGCTGATACTGAGAGAGTACCGGGCTTTGTTACGTGCGCTTAAACACCGTATAAAAAAAGGGGACAGGCCCCGGATAAGACGGGCTTTTGAAATAGCTGCCGATGCGCATAAAGATACACGCAGAAAGTCAGGTGAGCCGTATATACTGCACCCGATAGCAGTGGCCAGGATAGTGGTGGAAGAAGTAGGCATGGGAGTAACATCTGCTATTTGCGCCTTGCTGCACGATGTGGTAGAAGATACGGAAATAACCCTGCACGATGTAGAAACCGAGTTTGGCTCAGATTATGCCAAAATTATAGATGGCCTGACTAAAATATCTACTGTAGTGGATATGAAATCGACCACTACGGAACAGGCGGAGAATTTCAGGAAAATATTGCTCACGCTCGCACACGACCCGCGGGTGATACTCATAAAGCTGGCAGACCGCCTGCATAATATGCGTACCCTCGTAAGCATGAGCCGTGAAAAGCAACTGAAAATAGCCTCAGAAACCACTTATATATACGCACCCCTGGCACACAGGCTGGGTTTGTACGAAATCAAATCAGAGCTTGAAGACCTCTCCCTGAAATATACGCAGCCCGAAGTGTATGCTGAAATCATGCAGGGGTTGAGTGAAACGAAACGTGAGCGTACGCGCTACATCAATGAGTTCAGCAGGCCCATAAAAGAAACCCTGAACGAGGATGGATTTAAATATGAGATATATGGCCGGCCGAAGTCCGTACACTCTATATGGAATAAGATGCGTACCAAACACGTATCCTTTGAAGAAGTGTACGACCTGTTTGCCATCAGGATTATACTGGATTCAACACCGGAAAAAGAGAAAGAAGATTGCTGGAAAGTATATTCGATAGTTACCAATTTTTATCGCCCCAGCCCCGACAGGCTACGCGACTGGATAAGCGTTCCAAAAGGTAATGGTTACGAAGCGTTGCATACTACGGTGATGGGCCCCGGTGGCCGCTGGGTAGAAGTACAGATACGCACCGTTCGTATGAACGAAATAGCTGAGAAAGGCGTGGCAGCGCACTGGCGTTATAAAGAGGGGCACCCCGGCACACCCGAAAGCAAACTGGATAGCTGGCTGGAACACCTGAGAGACGTGTTGAGCAACCCTGATACAGATACACTGGACTTTCTGCAGGATTTCAAACTTGACCTTTTTACAGAAGAGATATATGTATATACCCCCAAAGGTGATATGCGTGTGTTGCCTAAGGGCGCTACTACTGTAGATTTCGCTTTTGATATACATTCGGAGTTGGGGGCGCGGTGCATTGGTGCTAAAGTAAATTATAAGCTCGTACCGCTCAGCCACGAGCTGAAGACGGGCGACCAGGTAGAGATTATCACTTCATCCAAACAAAAGCCTTCTGAAGATTGGTTGCAATTTGTAATAACAGGTAAAGCAAAATCAAGGATTAAGTATTACCTGAAAGAAGAGAAAAGGAAAATATCAGAAGACGGGAAGGAAATATTGCTCCGCAAGCTGAAACATATGGGTGTGCACCCTTCCCAGTACAATATCAATGAGATTACTACTTATTTTAAAAAGCCCTCGCCGCTCGATGTATATTACGGCATAGCGGTTGGCGCGCTCGATATAAAAGAGTTACGCTCTTTTACCGTAAATGGCGATAAACTGGTACAGCCTGTAAGGGAGGTAAACCTGGATACCAAACACCTCTTGTCTGAAGAAGAGGTGTCCAGGAGCAAACCGGCCAAAGACAGTGAGTTGATTATATTCGGGGAGAGCTCGGATAAGATATTGTATAAACTCGCGCAGTGTTGCCAGCCCATACCGGGCGATGATGTGTTTGGTTTCGTTACTTCCGGCGAAGGCCTCAAAATTCACAGGACGGATTGCCCCAATGCTGCGCAACTGCTGGCAAATTATGGCCATAGGGTGGTAAAGACGAAATGGGCTAAAAACAAGGAAATATCCTTCCTGACCGGTGTACGTATTATAGGGCTGGACGATGTGGGTGTCATTCAGAAGATAACCAATGTGATTTCCGCCGAACTCAAAATGAATATGCGTTCTATAAGTATCGATTCGCACGATGGTATCTTTGACGGAACTATCATGGTGTATGTGTACGATACCAAAGAACTGGATAATCTTTGCCGCAAACTAAGTGCGCTCGATGGAATAAATAAAGTGACAAGGTTGGAAGCAAGGGGCGAATAGCCGTGTTTCCCGTAGAAAAAATAATCATGCTGACAGGAAAGACAACAACAGAACTATACAATCAATACTTAGAAATCACACAAAAGTCTGCTGACCTGGGGTATGCTTCCGCTGTTTTGGGTTGGGACCAGGAGGTGTATATGCCGCCAAAAGGTTTTTCTTACAGGGGCAGGCAACTGGCAACATTAGCATCGCTGGCGCACGACATGGTGACGACAGATGAATACGGCCACTTGCTGGAGGAACTGGCAGGCAGGGGAGATACCGATGATATACAGGCCGCTAATATCCGGTTGAGCCTGGAGGATTACAGGAAAAGTAAAAAACTGCCTACTTCTTTTATATCACGTATTACGGAGCAAACCAGCATTAGCTACGATGCATGGATAAGGGCCCGGAAGGAGAATAACTTTCAGCTATACACTGCTGAGTTGGCAAAAATGATTGCCCTTAAAATAGAGCAGGCTGATTTGTATGGATATGAACATCATCCATACGATGCGTTGATGGATGACTATGAAAAAGGTGCTACAGTGGCCATGCTTGATCCTGTGTTTGAGGATGTGAAGCAGCAACTGCCCGCATTGCTGGAGCAAATCAGGCAAGCTCCGCAGGTAGATGACAGCTTCCTGCAACGCTACTACAACAAGGACAAACAATGGGAGTTTTCAATAGAATTTCTTAAGAAAACCGGATACGATTTTGAAGCCGGTCGCCAGGATTTATCAGAGCACCCGTTTACCACCTCGTTTGCACCCGAAGATGTACGAATAACTACCCGGGTAGACGAACGTGACCTTGCTTCATTATTATGGAGCAGTATCCACGAAGGGGGGCATGCTTTGTATGAGCAGGGGCTTCCTGCTGCTCAATATGGATTGCCCCTCGGCGCTGCAGCCTCGCTGGCTGTCCATGAATCACAATCGCGCTTGTGGGAAAACTGTGTCGGCAGGGGCATACACGCCTGGACGTATTTTTACCCTTTGTTGCAAAAGTCATTTATAGTGCAGCTGAATGATGTGCCTTTAACTCAATTTTATAAGGGTATTAATAAGGTACAGCCCTCGCTTATACGTACCGAAGCTGATGAACTTACCTATCATTTTCACGTACTGATAAGATATGAAATTGAAAAAGCGTTAATTAATAAAGAACTTGACCCCGGCGGGCTGGTTGCAACCTGGAACAGCTTATACGCAAAATACCTGGGGCAGACCCCGCCAGATGATAAGCAAGGCGTGCTGCAGGATGTACATTGGGCGCACGGTAGTTTCGGGTACTTTCCTACCTATTCATTGGGCAGTTTTTACGCGGCGCAGTATTACACGCAGGCCAAAAAGGATATTCCCGGCATGGAGGCTTTGCACCAGCAGGGCGATTTTAGCAAAC
Organism: uncultured Flavipsychrobacter sp.; assembly: GCA_964515955.1. Classification (GTDB taxonomy): domain Bacteria; phylum Bacteroidota; class Bacteroidia; order Chitinophagales; family Chitinophagaceae; genus UBA5543. The sequence continues at coordinate 269,976 of CAZEZM010000001.1, forward strand.
TGTTGCAATGGCTCCGCGAAAAAATACACAGGCATGGCAGGTGTTACCGCTCGGCAGAACTATGTAAGCTGGTAACGGGCGAGGGGCTGAACTTTAATGCATTTATGCAATACGCACGGGATAAATACCGGGATGTATATGAGATAAATACGCTTCCTGATGAAGCAGTCCATACAAATACATAATGAGTTGTTGTCTCCTGATGAGCTGAAGTTTCTTGTTGAAAAAGACGGGAAAGAAACGCGTAATTTTTATAAGGTAATAAGCATATTCATGGTTATATGCTTTATTATACCCTTTGCTATAGCGTGGTACAAGGCTATAGATGGTGAAGAATATGCATTTTCATATACACAATACTTCCTGGGGGTAGCTTACTTGTTAGCGTTTTTAGGTGTTAGCGCCTGGTTTGCCTACCGTCGCACATTGCATAAGATAAAAAAGGATATTCACCACAGGTCGAAGACGGTAGAACGCACCCATATTACCCGCAAACAATATATGCCGCACAACCATACTTATTATTTCTACCTGGCCAGCCCTAATAAACTGAGCGTAGAGGTGACCGAAAGCGACTACCACATGCTGAACGACGGCGATGAGCTAAATATTGAATATTCAACAAATGCCAAACTGTATTTCGGGTATTTTTAACTTTGCAGCACAATTATGTTGAGAGTAGGTAAAATAGTAGCAACACATGGGTTGCAGGGCGCGGTTGTTTTGCAACAGATAATAGACAATACAGGCTGGTTGAATAAAGGGGATGTCTTATTTATAGAACTCAAACGGGAAAGCTTTATTCCTTACTTTGTAGAGACGGCAAAGCCCGCCAATGACACAGAATACATCATCACCCTGGATGATGTGACAAGTGCCGAAGATGCTAAAAAACTGGTAGGCAAAACCGTATATGCCAAAGAGGAAGTACTGGAAAAAGCCAAAGTAGACAGCCCGCTGATGTATATCGGTTTCAACCTGGTGGACAAAACAAAAGGCGGTATTGGTACGATAGAAGACGTGCTGCTGATGGGCAAACAATGGATAGCCCGCCTGACTGTAGATGGCAAAGAAGTGCTGGTGCCGCTGGTGGAGGATATGATACTGGATGTGAATTACAAGAATAAATTCCTGAGGATGGACCTGCCTGATGGCCTGCTGGAAATATACCTTGGAGAGAAATAGCTGCCACGCGAAGAATTTTTGACTTTTTACTTTTGAATTTTGACTTTAACATGCGTATTGATATAATAACAGTATTGCCGCAACTGCTGGAAAGCCCTTTCAGCCACTCTATACTGAAACGGGCGCAGGCAAAGGGCCTGCTGGAGGTATATACGCACAACCTGCGGGACTACACCCCTTATAAGCAAGCGCAGGTAGATGATTACCAGTTTGGCGGCGGGGCAGGTATGGTGATGATGCCCGAACCATTGGCTATCCTGATAGAGAAATTACAAGGAGAAAGAAAATATGACGAGGTAATATATATGACCCCCGATGGCGAAACCCTGAAACAGGGGATGGCCAATTACCTGTCTATGAAGGATAACCTGCTGATTATCTGCGGGCATTATAAGGGCATTGATGAGCGTATCCGCGAGCACTATGTCACTAAAGAAATATCCATTGGCGATTACGTGCTGAGCGGGGGAGAACTGGCAGCTGCCGTGCTGGTAGATGCAATTGGAAGACTGATACCCGGGGTGCTTAACGATGAAACCTCTGCTCTGTTCGACTCTCACCAGGATGGGCTGCTGGCGCCTCCTGTATATACACGCCCTGCCGATTTCAGGGGGTGGAAGGTGCCGGATGTGCTGCTGAGCGGCGACCCCAAAAAGGTAGATGAATGGCGCCATGAACAGTCGCTGAAACGCACGGCAGAACGCCGTCCCGACCTGCTGGAAGGGGCGGGGGAATGATTGTTTAATTTTTTTTGTAAAAATAAATAAACCCATTACCTTTGCAGACCCAAAATGTATTCAAAATGGATAACGCAGTAGCATATGTACACGGACAAATGACCCCATCGAGGGAACTTCCGGAGTTTAAAGCTGGTGATAACATAACAGTAGACTATAAGATTGTAGAAGGTAACAAATCCCGTATCCAGTCATTCAAAGGCGACGTTATCAAGCGCCAGGGCAGGGGATATACCCAAACTTTTACCGTTCGTAAAATATCTGACGGTATTGGTGTTGAGCGTGTTTTTCCGCTGTTTTCACCCCATATCGATTCAATAAAAGTAAACAAGCGTGGCCGCGTACGCCGTGCCAAACTGTTCTACCAGCGCGAGCGTTTCGGTAAATCAGCACGTATACAGGAGAAAAAATACATCGCTGCTCCTAAGGAAGCTTAGTAAGCAACAGTATATAATATTGAAACGCCCCGTTCCTGCAGGAACGGGGCGTTTTTGTGCATCTTGGTTAGGCTTTTCCCCGGATAATTGGTATTTTGTAAGGAAATCACACACGCTATGGACGCACAAAAAGTGGACATGTACCTGATGTCCCATTCCAAGTACTTTGAAAGCCATAATATCGCCATTATCAGGGATATGATGCTCAAAGCCGATGAAAGTAAAATGATGGCAGTCATGTCAATAAACCTCAAGGACCCTACCGCGATTGTTATTTTCTCAGTGGTTGTCGGTGTTTTGGGCATCGACAGGTTTATGCTGGGCGATGTAGGCCTGGGTGTACTGAAGCTGTTAACCTGCGGGGGCCTGTATATCTGGTTCATTGTTGATTGGTTTATGGTGGTGAACAGGGCAAAAGAAATCAACTACGAAAGCCTGATGCGCGCACTTATGTAATATGGTGGTGTTGAGGTCAAAGAACACTGCGCGGTTTTACCTGTATTCCGGCCTTTTTATATTATCTGGCTGGCTGTGGTTGTTATGGTCGGTTTACGGCCATCAGCACAACGGTTTTTCAGTTTGTTTTATCAAAAACACTACGGGTATTCCTTGTCCGGCTTGTGGAAGCACAAGCTCGGTGCTGCAGATAGCAGAGGGCAACTGGCGGGCTGCATTATATACCAACCCATTAGGCTACCTTATAGCTGTCGGGCTGATACTGGCGCCCCTGTGGCTGATAGCAGATCTGGCTACGGGCAGAAGCAGTATGCAACAGGCGGCGTACAGGTTCGACGGGGCATTCAGGCGCAGGCCATTACTTTTGCTGCTTATTTTATTACCTGTGTTATTCAACTGGATATGGAACATAATGAAAATGTAGGGGAGAGGATAGATATTAAATCCTACCGTCCGCTTGACTATGAAAAAGAGCGGGCGTCAAATAGTTACCTCATGTCATTGGTAGCGCTGATGGTGGGTACGCCTTTACCGGTCATAAATATGCTGGCCACTTTGTTTTTCTTCCTGGCCAACCGGAAGTCAACCCCCTATGTGCGGTGGCATTGCACCCAGGCCCTATTGTCGCAGGTCACTATTTTTGTTATGAACGCCGTGGCCTTCACATGGACTATGCGCATCATATTCGGCGGTTTGTATATTACAGACAACTACATTGCTTACATGCTTACCGTATTTTGTTTTAATATTTTTGAATTCATCATTACCGTGGTAGCGGCTATAAGGGTACGTAAGGGCAAGCATATTGAGTGGTGGTTCTGGGGTGCGCTCACCAACGAATTGTCAGGCAAAACAGTACCTGTAACTAAATAATCCTATGAAGAAATTTTTGCTGCAGTTAGTAATATTCGCAGGCGTATTTTTCCTGCTATGGTGGGGGCTCAGTAAGGTTCCCTGGGTCGAAAAGTTTCATATACAGAAGTTCACCAAAGAAAGACAGGAAGACCTGTCTGAACTGGTATTGAAACTGCATAAGATGGATAAAAATGAACTGACCGACCCCGAAACCCTCAGCCCTGTATTGAGCATACGCGATGCCATTTGCCGGGCTAATTATATAGATACTTCAGAGATAAAAATACATGTGTTTGAAGACGAGTTAATCAACGCATTTGCCTTGCCGGGCGGGCATATCATTGTCAATACAGCCCTTATTGCAAATTGTGATAACCCCGAAATGCTGGCCGGTGTTATGGCGCACGAGATGGCGCATGTTGAGCTGGACCATGTGTCGCGCAAGCTCGCTAGGGAAATAGGTATCAGCACCCTGGTAGCCATTACCGGCGGGGCGGAGCATGTAGCTGTGCTCAAAGAGGTATTGCATACCCTATCATCGCGGGGGTTCGACCGCGACCTGGAGCGCGAAGCGGATGAGCATGCTGTAGTATATATGCAAAACGCCAATGCCGATGCACGGCAACTGGCCATGTTTCTGAAAAAATTGTCCGCCGCCTACCCTGATTTGCCCGATGCCCTGCAATGGATAAGCACGCACCCTGATACCAAAGAAAGGGTGAATAACATACTAACCATTTCCGGTGGCGCTAGGCAGATAGTGCCTATATTGGATAGTAATCGGTGGGAACAATTGCATGATGCAGTGGATAAGGATTAAAGAGGTAAGTGTTTTTTAAAGCAGCTATGCTCATTCTATTTTCTGGCATCATGTTTGTACGGGATTTTCATGATAAAATACCTATATGAAAAACCTGGTTATTCTCATCGCGTTTATCAGTTTACTTTTTTCGGGTTGTTGTACGGAGCGTAGAAACTATTGTGTAACCATCAATCAAACCTACGTTGCTGCATACAACAATAATGATGCAGAACCTGTACCTGCAAATAATAGCGGCGTATATGGCGAGGCTTTGATGCTCGAATTGAACTTTCATCGAAACGTGGACATCTGTTACCTGGGAAGTAACAACACCTTTTTCAATGCTGCATACGCAACCTCCTGCAGAACTTCTGAAAAGTATAATTTTCATGACTCTGTTATCCATGTAGCTATATATGCCGACAAAGACTATGACGCGCAACATCCTGCGGGGGCCGAATTGAACGAATATTTCAAAATGCCTGATGTAGCTGAGTTCAACCAAGGGAAGGAAAATACCTCAACCAGGATGTATGCATTGAAAGGCCCGGAACAAATCGGGGGATATGTATATACCGTTAAAGTATTGCTTGCCAATGGCACATTGATTGAAGCCGCTACAGAACCCGTTAACATCATTAAATGAGACCATTAATTTGTACTTTATCGCTGTTGGTACTGGCAACTATATGTAATGCCCAATCATCTGATGAACGGCCATTTCGTTTTCATATGGATATTGGCTTCGGGCTGCCGTTAAAAGATTTTAAGAAGGATAGGAACAACAACTTTGTAGTGGGGCAGGCCACCGAGGGGTGGGGATTTGGGCTAAAGGCGTCAAAAGCCATAGTTGGTAATTTATACCTGGGCCTGGGCCCACGGGTAATGTATTACAACCTAGAGCGGAATGCAATAAGCAACCAGGCATTAGCGCTGTATGATAATAATAAGTATTATACAGACATTGATGTGAGAACACATGGCCTGTTCCTTATTTATCTTGGCGGGCAAATATCATGGGTGTTCAATACCAGGGCCATATCAATTGAACCCTTTATTGAAACAGGTATAGTTTTAGCTGAACTGGACGGCAAAAAAATAACGTCAGAAAGAAAAAGGCAGAACAGCAACTATACAGACAGCCTGAATATATATAATACTGACGGTAAAACCCCTTCTGCTATGTACGGTATGTTTGGCATCAGGCTGAATAAGAAAGTTGCAAAACGTTTAAATGTATCATTATCTGCCAGCTATGCTATAACCGAAAACATGAAATTCCGGTTTCGCCCTGAGCTGATAGACTACTTTGGCAATAAACAGGAATTAAGCAGCTTCAGGCAGAGAAATGCTTTTCAAACCATCCAGTTTGAAACCGGCATACAATTCAGGATGTGGAGGTCGAAGAAACAATGATGGTGGGAATACCCGCGAAATGCCCAGTTGGGCGTAGCCTCCCGACTACGTCCCACCAGGATGCAAGTCTCCCGACTTGCGTAGCCATGAATCAAAATGATAAGTAATTATACGTTCTGTACAAAGAAACCCCTCCCACCCACGCTACTTTTGAAGAAACAGAACTACTATGAATGCCATCACGTATAACATGCAGGGTGCCAGCCACAGCACCGAAAACAAATGGAACTTCGGCGTAATGCCGCTGATGCGGTCTATGGACCCTACACCTGTTGTATGCCTGCAGGAGTGTGGCAGCGTGCCTGCCAGTGCATTACATCTTGATACAATAGAATTCCCCCTGGCCGACGGTACGGTAGACAGGGTGGAGGTGTACATGTGGGGCGGCTCCGACACACGCCTGGGCTATTTTATCTTTTTTCACAATTGGGATCTGGACGGTAACAGGGTAAACACCGCTATTGTAACGGATACCCCACCCGAAAATTTCCGTACCAGTGTCGCATTGATTTCACCAGCGGGCGGTGTAGTTTGGAGGCCCGCTTTGGGTATTCTGTTTGGCGATACCTGGGTATTCGCTTTCCATGCCATTTCTCCCGGCGGCCCCGATGGTGCCGGTTTGCTCACAGCCGTAGCCGGCAATTACCCCATATGGATAGTAGCGGCCGACTGGAACCGGGAGCCCGCAACGCTGGCCGTGCCTCCCGGCAGTGTTACCTGCCCGCCCAACGATAATACCTACTCAGTGCAGTATCCCCGGTACAAATACGACTATTGTGTCCGCAGTGGTGTAGATGCCGTCACGGGGGCAGTAGTCAATACCATCATCGTAAGCGACCACTTCCCGGTTCAGTTCGCTTTCTGATTCATGGGCGGGCCTTTTTGAATAAGACCCGCCTCCTTCTCTCAACATTCCGCCGGTTTTTCGCCATAAGCGGCACTACTACATACTGAATTGTATTTTTGATATAATGGTATAATTGTTGTATATTTGCTATTGTATTTCAGGCACAGGGGCAGAGAGCTAACATGTCCTGTCCCCGCTGCCTCACGACAAAGATAGTTGTCGGCATTCAGGAACAAACATTGTCCCCCGCAGGCGGGGGGGCGAGGCACGAGCCGGGGGTGGAAACTCGCGCAGTTGACTCGCGACACGGAACCATCCGCAACAAAATGAACTATTACCTAATTGACTCATTGCCGCAATAGTATACCCCCAAAAAAGATCTTTGAAATACCGTCCTTTATTGACTGAAAACAAGAACAGTTTTTTAAACCCCTGATTTCCGGGAACAAAATGGAACAAAAATGCTAAGTGATATACTATCAATCACTTAGCATTAACTATGGTTTGAATTTTATTGAAAATCCGGCATCATTTGGGAACAAAACCTGTGTTTGGGAACAAATTCCGCACAAATTATTCCGTGAATCCGGCTAACCCTGCTGCGGCCTGTCGCCCTGGGGTGGCCGCTGTGGCCTGTTGCCACCACCGCCTTTGCCACGGTTACGGTTGCCACCCTGGCGGTTGCCTTGTTGCGGGTTGCGAGGTTCTCCACCGCCTTTTTGCTCCGGCCGGTTACCTTGCGCCTGTTTAGGTTGCTGTGGCTTGTCGCCCCGGGGTGGCCGTTGCGGCCTGTTGCCACCACCGCCTTTGTTGCCATCGGGGCGTTTGCCGCCTTCGGGCCTCGGTTGGTTGTCACGGGCCTGTTTTTGCTGGGGTTGCTGGCCACGGTTTTCGCCTTGCCCGCTCCTGCCTTTGTTACGGCTTTTGCTGCTCTTTTTCTTCGAGCCTTTTTCCAGCGAGCGCAGGCTTATCTGGCCCACGTCGTTCACAAAGCCCGCATCTACTTTTATGGCTGTTTTGCTGCCGGTGGCTTCCAGTTCTACCGGTTGCAGTTCTTCAGGCTTTATTCCCTTACTGTTCAGTTCCAGTATTTCCTTTACACGCTCTATGCTCAGGGGGTATTGCTTGTTGCTCTCGCGGTAGCTGTACCACATCAGGTTTTTAAATATGTCCCGCTTCTGCAGGAAGGCTTTTCCGCTGGCGGTTTCTATCACATCTGCCTGCTCAGGAAAAACGGAAAGCGCATCGATATAAGTATCCAGCTCGTAGTTCAGGCAGCATTTCAGCCTGCCGCACTGGCCGCTCAGTTTAGTTTGGTTGATGGAAAGGTTCTGGTAACGCGCGGCGGTTGTATTTACGCTTTTGAAATCTGTGAGCCAGGTGCTGCAGCACAACTCGCGTCCGCAACTGCCTATGCCGCCTACCTTGCCACTTTCCTGGCGGGCGCCTATCTGCTTCATTTCCACCTTTACGCGAAAGTCGTTGGCGTACATCTTTATCAGCTCGCGAAAATCCACCCTCTGGTCGGCGGTGTAGAAAAAGGTAGCCTTTTTGCCGTCGGCCTGCAGTTCTACCTCTGCCAGTTTCATTTCCAGGTTCAGGCTGCGGGCTATGGCGCGGCTGCGCACCAGCAGTTCCTGTTCCTTCTCCTTATTCACCCTGAACATTTCCAGGTCCTCGTCGGTGGCTATACGGTGTATGCGTTTGGTTACATCTTTCTCCTTGATGCCGTATTTCTTCATCTGGAGTTTTACCAGTTCGCCTGTCAGGTTTACCTGGCCTATATCTATGCCACCCACGCCCTCTACGGCTATCCATTGCCCTTTTTCGGGTATGATATGTGTGTTGTTCCTGTAAAATTCTTTGCGGCTGCCTTTGTTGAAGGATACTTCCATTACCGGGTAAGGTTTGGCCCCGTCGTGTAGCGGCAGGCCACTCAGCCAGTCATATACATTTAGCCGGTTGCATCCTCCCGTACTGCACCCGCCGTTGCTTTTGCAGCCTGAGGGTTTACCATCGGCGCCTTTTGCGCAATTGCCACATCCCATTCTTATTGTGTTTTATATAGACAGCAGGTGGGCAAAAGTCCGGAATATATAGATAACACTGGTTCATTCTATCACTCTTTTGGCACCCGCCGGTTATTGTAAATAATATAGTTAATCTGCGAAAATAGTCATTTCCGTCATGATTTCACCTCGTTTTGGCTTGTATAAACTCTTTTTCAATTTGTGCAACGGGTTAGTATTAAACAAAAGCGTTTAACTTTGCAGTCCTTTATAAACAAGCTGGCAATATATGTTTGAAAATCTTAGTGAACGCCTCGAAGGCGCGTTTAAACAGTTAAAAGGGGAAGGCCGTATATCCGAAATCAATATCGCCTCTACAATCAAGGAAATCAGGCGTGCGCTGGTAGATGCGGACGTGAACTATAAGATAGCCAAGGAATTTACCGATAAGGTAAAGGACAAGGCCATGGGGGAGAAGGTGCTGCAGGCGGTATCGCCCGGGCAGCAGATGGTGAAGATAGTACAGGACGAACTGGCAGAACTGATGGGTGGCGAAGTGAAGGAGATAGACCTTAGCCAGAAACCTACCATCATCCTGGTGGCGGGGCTACAGGGTTCGGGTAAAACGACCTTTAGCGGCAAGCTGGCCAACTTCCTGAAAACAAAGAAGGGCAGGAACCCACTGCTGGTAGCGGGCGACGTATATCGTCCTGCGGCCATCAACCAGTTGCATGTGTTGGGCGAGCAGGTAAATGTGCCTGTGTACAGCGAGCCGGAAAACAAGGATGTTGTATCGATAGTAACCAATGCATTGGCACATGCCAAAAAGAACGGCAACAGTGTTGTAATAATAGATACGGCAGGCCGCCTGGCTATAGACGAGGCTATGATGACCGAGGTGGCCAATGTAAAGGCCGCTGTTAATCCGCACGAGATACTGTTTGTAGTAGATAGTATGACGGGCCAGGATGCGGTAAATACCGCCAAAGCATTCAACGACAGGCTGGACTTTACAGGCGTAGTACTCACCAAATTGGATGGCGACACCCGTGGTGGTGCGGCCTTGTCTATCAAATACACGGTGGATAAGCCCATCAAGTTTGTGAGCATGGGCGAGAAGCTGGATACGCTGGATGTGTTTTACCCCGACCGTATGGCGCAGCGTATACTGGGTATGGGCGACATCACCACGCTGGTAGAGCGCGCCCAGGCACAGTTTGACGAGGTGGAAGCCAAAAAACTGGAGAAGAAGATACGTGCCAACAAGTTCGACTTCGAAGACTTCAAACAGCAGCTACAGCAGATAAAGAAGATGGGTAACATCAAAGACCTGCTGGCTATGATACCTGGTGTGGGCAAGGCTATAAAAGATATAGATATCTCCGACGATGCATTCAAAGGCATAGAGGCGATGATCAACTCTATGACTCCCTACGAGCGCAACAATCCTGATGCAATAGATACCAACCGCCGCAAGCGTATAGCCAAGGGTGCCGGTAAAGACATCAGCGAGGTTAACGCCTTTATGAAACAGTTTGACCAGATGCGCCAGATGATGGGGCAGATGAATAAGATGAAAGGCATGATGCCCCCGGGGGGAATGAAGATGCCTTTCGGTAGGTAGTATTAGCTTTTTGTTAAGAGCCAATTGACTTTGCCTTAACTTTTGGTTGTATAGGTTAGTGCCATTATTTAACCTTTATAACCAAAAATTTTATGAAAAAGCTACTCTTACTTATTGCAGTTAATTCCATTATTACCGCCTCTGTTACTCACGCCCAACCCCGAAAGGGAGATTGGATGGTAGGGGCGAAAGTGAACCCTATTGCCCTGAAAGGTGGTTACTTTCTTTCAAACAGGTTTATTGCAGGTATTGATTTAACGCCAGGTTTCAGTTACCAACCCCAAAACAAAGACGTAGGGTTTAACTTTGGGGCAGAAGCTACTTTTCGTTATTACTTTGCACCTAAAAACGGTATGCTACCCGGTAAGTTTTATTGGTTTGGAGATGTTAATGCAGGTTATCAGTTACATTACGCGCATAATTATTTTTCAAAAACAGGTGGTTTCGGCGGTAATTTCAAGACGGGCCTTGCACCAGGCCTGGCCTATTTTGTCAATGAAAGAATTAGCGTTGATGCCGCGTTAAGAACTACCTTATATGGAAATTTTACACGTAATTGGTCGTATATCAACACAAGTCCTGAATTTGGTTTTCAAATCTACCTGCCAGGCAAAAAGAAACAGGCGAAAATTGAGTAATTTATTACAAATCAATATTTTATATTATAATGTATAAAGGCTAAAATATCTGTTTGGTAATAGTTTTTTTATGCATTAACTTTGCAAACTAAATTTATTGTAAACCAGAATAATTTCTATTATTAATGGCGGTAAAAATTCGTCTCCAACGTCACGGCTCTAAGAAGCGCCCGTTCTACTTCATTGTTGTTGCTGATACAGCAGCTCCACGCGATGGTAGATTTATTGAGAAACTAGGCACTTACAACCCATTGTCCGTTCCGGCAACCATCAGGTTGAACCGTGAGCGTTCACTGCACTGGGTGCAGAATGGTGCCCAGCCCACTAACACTTGCCGCCGTATTTTGTCTTTCAAAGGGGTATTGTACCTGAAGCACCTGATGCGTGGTGTAGGTCTCGGCCTGTTTGATGAGAGCACGGCTATGCAGAAATTTGAAGCATGGAACGCTGAACACGAAAAGCTGGTAGCTGAGCGTGAGGAAACTCACCGCAAGCACAAGGCTGAAAAGCGCCATGCTGCTATGACAGAATCTGTTAAGAAAGTAGAAGAGAAAATGGCAGCCAAAGCACAAGCCGCGGTTGCTGAAGCTGAAGCTGAAATCGACGCAGAAGATGCGGCTGATGCAGCAGCTGAAGCTAACGAAGAAAATGCGGGTTAATATTATTATCTGACTCGTAAAGAGCAAAAAGACATACCGTTTTGGTATGTCTTTTTTTACTTTTAAGCTATAGTGTTGAATAAAAGAGTGAAACTCTGTTCATAAATGGGCCTGGATCATACTGCTGATATCCGCAACAAAGGGTTGATAATCACCGCAATATTATTCGGGGTGGTCACTACAGTGTTGAAATATGGTGGTTTTGGTATATCAGACCATATTGAGCAATTGCCATTGATATACAGGAATCTGGACAGCAACTACCTATCCGCCGATTTCTTTGTCAATTCGGGCAGTGAGTCTTTAGCCAGACTTTTTTATCCCGGGCTTATGGCATTGTTAGCCGGGTCGGAAGGTGGGTTGCCAGTGGTTTCCTTTTTCATGACAATGCTGGTGAACACCTCTATATCCGTCATTACCTATTTCTTTGCCGGCAGGTTTTTTAATAATTCAGGTATGTCCGGCCTGTATGCAGCAGCGGCTGTAATGCTGGTAAGTACTTTCGCATTGGGTTGGAATACTACTATTTACCATAGTGTACTTATTCCCGCTTCTGTAGCGGTCCCATTTCTTTTAGGCGCTATCTGGGCTGTATTTGAAAAAAAGGTAGTAACTACCATTTTATTATGTATATCTGCGGGGCTTTTCCACCCGCTGATAGGGCTCGAAGCCGGGTATTTGTTATTGTTCACTTTTGCGCTCTCTTCCTGGTATGAAAAACAGGTTACCCCCACCTGTTTAAAACGCATTCTATTGAGCGCTGTACTGCTTGTTGGTTGTACGGCGGTAGTTGCGTATTATGAATACAATGACAGCCAACAATTAGATACAGGACAGTTCATTTATATACTGGCTCACCTTCGTCATCCGCATCATTATCTGCCCGGTAGTTTTGCTATTGCAGATTACCTCCATGGCGGGGCATTTATGCTAACTGTTCTCACAATTTTATTCTTCAGGGCGGAGCGGAGTCACCGGTACGATATTAATGCCATTATTCTTGGTCTATCTATCATACTACTTTGTGTGGGCGGATATATTTTTGTTGAAATCATACCCACAAGGTTGTGGACAACCGCACAACCCTTCAGGTTATTATACTTTGTCAAGTGGTTAGGCCTGGTATTAATTGCGGGCAATATTCATACCTATAGAGTGGCAGGGTGGCAGCGCCTGCTGTTATTACCTGTTATGGCAAATGTATACCTTATGCTGTGTAGCAATATATTGCTGACGGGCATTGAAAAGACAGCCATTAGTAATAAGCACCGTAATATGGCAGGGCTGTTGACGGGTAGCGGTATCCTGTTGGCCCTCCTGTGGCTGAGACCTGGTATGCACTTATTGCATTGGTGTATATTTATGCTGCTTATCTTATTGATGGCTAATTATTATAGTTTTGTACCACGTGTATTATGGGCGTCTCTATTATTAATAACCATACTGCTGTTTGCAAACAATACTGTACGTAGCTATGCCCTGCAGAAGGCTGTGGCACATGTTGAAAAAGTAAAAAACTACTTTAATCTGGATGACAGGTCGTATTTTGCAAGCAGCGAAATAATAACGTATATTCGGACAAAAACCGGGGAAGACGATATATTTTTGACACCCCCGCTTTGGGGTGAATTAAGATTGCATGCACGGCGAGCTATAGTAGTAGATTTTAAGGCATTTCCATTCAATGACATGGCGATGCTTGAGTGGTATAACAGGATGACCAACTGCTATGGTGAAACTACTGAAAAGGGCTTTGCTGCAATAGGTGATTATAATAATAATTACATGACGATAGATGATACGAAACTCATGGAACTGAAAAGCAAATATAGTTGCTCTTATGCGGTATTGTATAACGTAACTCCTACATCGTTCGACATAGTATCGGGCGATAACTATTATAAACTGGTTCTTATACCTTAGCCTGAAACCCTTGCCGGAGTCTCTTCCATTATAAAAAATGACAATCGTAGAATATTAAAATGCCTCATAACAATAATTATTCACTATTAATAGTAGGTGCAGGGCCTGTAGGGTGTGTATTGGCTGAACGGGCGGCCAGGGTGCTGGGCTGGAAGGTGTTGATAGTAGAAAAAAGAAACCATATTGCCGGCAACTGTTACGATATGCACCATGAGTCAGGTGTGTTAATACATAGGTATGGCCCGCATTATTTCCGGACGAATAAAGAAGAATTGCTCAACTACCTTTCTGAATTCACTGAATGGATACCCGGTGATTATTTTGTGAAAGTATCCACGGGAGGAGCATTGTACCCATTTCCTATTAATTTGCTTACACTAAGGCAGTTTTTTAACAGGCCGGAGTTGACGGCAGAAGAGGCGGCACAACTGCTGGAAGAAAAACGAGAGAAGATAGACAACCCTGCCAATTCAGAAGAGTTTGTATTATCCAGGGTGGGGCGTGAATTGTACGAGGCTTTTTACCTGGGTTATACAACCAAGCAGTGGGCTATTCATCCGCGTGACCTTGCGGCGTCTGTTGCCGGAAGAATTCCTATACGCCTCAATACCGATGAGCGGTATGTAGACCATAAACACCAGGTGACGCCGGCAAAAGGGTTTACGGAAATGTTTAGAAAAATGACCGACCACCCGAATATTGATATCATGCTGGAAACCGATTATAAGGATATAAAAGACAGCATAAAACCTGAATTTGCAACGGTGTATGCAGGCCCTATTGACGAGTATTTTGATTACTGTTTTGGTAAACTGCCATGGCGTTCACTTGATTTTGAATTTAAAGAGGTGGGGCAAGAATATGTTCAACCCTGCGTACAAATCAACTATCCTAATGACCATGATTATACGCGGACAGTTGAGATAAAGCATGTCACCAAACAACAGCACCCTCATACTGTTATCTCCTACGAATATCCACGTGCCGAGGGAGACCCGTATTATCCTATACCCAGGCCGGCCAATAAAGAACTATATGAAAAATATAAGGCCCTGGCTATAGATGAAACAGAAGCAAAGCAGGTATATTTTTGCGGAAGGCTGGCAGAATATATGTACTACAATACAGATGAAGTAATAGAGCGTGCGTTCGCGACATTTAACCTTATTAAACAGAAGTATGGCAATAAATAATCTCTGGGTAATCATGCCCGTATATAATGAGGAGGAGGCCATCAGCACTGTAATAGAAGAGTGGCAAAGGTGTTTGTCGGAAAACGTAAAGGGCTACACTTTTTGCATCTTGAACGACGGGTCTAAAGACGGTACTTTGTCCATACTCAAACAATATGAGCAGAGGTACGCCTGTATAAAAATAATAGATAAACCCAATTCAGGCCACGGACAGACATGTATATATGGATATAAGCTGGCGCTGGATAATAATGCCGAATGGATTTTTCAGATAGACTCCGACGGGCAATGCGCACCGGAGTATTTTCCGCAATTTGTACAAGCTGCTGAAAACAACAAGGTAGTATATGGCTACCGCAAAACCCGGGACGATGGTTTGAAACGGTCACTAATATCGAGGTTTGTGACCATTTTTACATTTTTTGCTACCGGCCAGTGGGTACGGGATGCAAATGTTCCTTACAGGTTGATACACGAATCTGTTATGCGGAAAATAACAGGGAAGGTGCCTCCCACATTCCATTTGGCAAATATCCTTGTGTCGGTGTTAGCTAAAAAAGCAGCAGGTATAAAGTGGATTAACATACATTTCAGGGATAGGGTAGGAGGTACGCCGAGTGTGAAGACTATATCTTTTGTAAAGCATGGCTTCACACTTTTTAAACAATTAAAAGAAGCCAGTTCTTAATACATAATCGAATCGGACCTATTATGTCGAACAAGAAAAAGCACATCGAAAAAAAAACAGATAACAGTATACCTGTTGTAAACAGCCCGGCGACTTCTATGGAGCCTGACCCTCAAATGTGGGGAAAGATTTTTAGCGCAAGCCTTTTACTGGTTTTTGTGCTAATGGGTGTCATGAGCTTTGGTTACGGCCTATCGGGCGACGAGGTAGATATGAATGAGTATGGCAAAGCCATACTCAGGTACTTTACAACTTTTGGTGCCGATGATACTGTACTACATCTGCCAAGAAGCATAGACAGGGATGGGGTGCTGATGTATTATGGTGGCTTTTTCGACCTGGTATGCGCTATAGTTAATAAGTTCTCACCATTTGAAGAGTATACAACAAGGCATATATTAAATGCTTGGGCGGGATTCATTGCTATTTACTTCAGCGCAAGAATAACCGCATTGCTTGCTGACAAGCGTATTGCCACATTCTGCGTTTGGCTGATGTTTTTGTCGCCTTTTTTCCTGGGCCATGCCATGAATAACCCAAAGGATATACCACTGGCCGCTGCCTATATCGCATCCATCTATTTTATTATCCGCTTTTTCAACAAATACCCTGTGGTGAAGTGGACTGATTATCTGTGGGTGATATTGAGCATTGGCATTACAATAAATGTGCGCGTAGCGGGAATTTTATTAATACCCTACCTGTTTGTCTTTGCCGGGTTTCTTTACCTGTCCAAAGTTTTCGCAAAAGACAGTGATATAAAAATCAGCTACTATGCCAAACCCGTAATTATCATCTCAATACTGGGTTACCTTGCCGGCAGTTTATTCTGGCCATATGCCCAGCAAAATCCGTTGAGTAATCCATTGAACGCACTCAGCGAGATGAGCAATTTTAAAATAAACCTGGCACAGATATGGGAAGGCGAAAAGGTTATGTCAGGTGAACTGCCCTCATCATACCTTATCAAGAGCTTCTTTATAACTAACAGCTACGTTTTATTAACAGGACTGGTGCTTTTCTTTGTATTTATACGCAAAGCCGCTAAGGGGAAAACACCCGCCATCACATACTTTGTTGTGTTTACAGCCTTGTTCCCTCTTTTTTATATTATCTATAAGAAGTCGAATGTTTATCACGCATGGAGGCACGTATTGTTTATATTCCCTTCTGTTGCGGTAATGGCATCATTGGGGTGGTACTATGTAAACGAATACATTGCCGATACCTGGCGCAAGGCATACGCCGGTATTGCTATCGCAGCACTATTGCTTGTTGAGCCAATTCTGTTCATTGTACCCACTTACCCTAATACGGTTACTTATCATAATCAATTTGCAGGTGGTGTGCAGGGCGCCTATGGCAATTATGAGGTGGATTACTACTACAACAGTGTGAAGCAATGTGTTGACCGTTTTATTAATGAAGAACTGCCAAAGTATAAACCTGACGATACCATTACAGTAGCCAGTAATGCAGCACACCTGCTTTATCCTGTGCTGGAGAAGTATAAAAACCTACATATCAACTATGTACGGTATCATGAGAAAGACCAGCAACCATGGGACTACGCTATATTTCATATCGCATTGATACCATTAGACGTTATTCAATCGGAAAACTGGGTGCCGGAGTCTGCCATATACACAGCACATGTAAAAGGCAAGCCATTATGTTTGTTATTGAAGCGCGCATCTCAGGACGATTTACTGGGTTTCCAGGCCTTGCAGAATGGCAACAGGGAGCAAGCATTGGAATACTTCAGGAAATACCTTTCTAAAGATGCCGGCAACGTAAATGTGTTAACCACTACGGCCAGGGTATTTATGGAAATGAACAATATGGATAGCGCATATGTCTATGCAGCCAAGGCATACGGGTTGGATAATACAGGCGTAGAAACCAAACGTGTATATGGCATGGCCTTGGCGTACAAAGGAGAGGGGGAGAAGGCAAGGGCAATATTTCGTGAAATAGTTGCTGAGAGACCGGATTTCATTATGGGATATTATTATATGGCTATGGTGGAAAAGAGCATGGGTTTGTACCAGGAGGCGCTTGTGAATTTTGACAGGGTGGCTAAAGCGTACCAAAGCCAGGAACCGTCAATATCAGCAGAATGCTATACGCATATGGGAGATATTTTTAAAGCAAAGGGCGATATGGCACAAGCAAATACTATGTATCAAAAAGCTCAGTCTTTGCAATAGCATTAATTATTCATAACAATAAAAATAGCTATGAATGCATAAACGGCTACCAGTGCTATTGTTACCCACTTGGGTTTTTGTTGGGATTGTTTTAACGGAAGTCTGAAGGACATATATAAATTCTTTCTCTTGTTGTCAGTCTGCATTTCCTTTCATGTTTGCAGCCATTCTGTTATAATAACGTTAAACGGCAAATATTATTATTCAGTGTCTCAGAAATAGAGAAACAAATATTAAGCCAAACTTGTGCAAATGCAGTACAGCAGGTTGGAATTAAGAATAATTAATAATCAGTTACTGTATCTTTTTCTGTTCAAACATCCATTCTTCAATAGCTTTCTGATCTAGGTCGATATAGGTGCTACGGGCTTCTACCCAACTGTCATTTATCCAGTATATAGCAGGCAGGTTGATGCCGGAGAGGGAGATAAAATCTTTCCCATACAACATCGTATGCGGAATATTCTGAGCTTTGGTTTTCTCCCAGAACGGAGCCAGCAGCGTGGAGTCGCCATTCAGCACCATAAACATTGATAAGTTGGGGTTGTCCTTAACCATCAATTGCATTTTGTAGGCAGCCATTTTGCAATGCGGGCAGGTCAGGCTCATAAATGCTATCACATGTTTGCCCCGGCGCACATCAACAGACGGTGCTTGCCTTTTTTCATTTTCATATATAGCAGACAAGTCCAGTTCATACTTGTCTTCATTGAGAAATGACGGTTGTGAGGCTGGGATGGGATATATGAATAATGGCAATGCTGTGACAATAATCAACGCAACCACACTGGTATATTTGGCCCACCGGGTTTGTATGCCGCTATGCCATCTCATAAGTAACGCAATGGCGATAATGATAATAGCATTTTTTACCAGGGAAGTGGACGGGCTCATCCATATCACATCGCCAAAACAGCCGCAGTTTACATCATTTCCTGCTGTAGCCCATAAGTAGATAAGGTATACGCTGAAAAGCAGCATGATGGCCATCGACAGTTTCAGGACCCACCGGCCGCTGCCGTAAATGTTGAATAGCAGTAATGTGCCTAACGCCACCTCTACACCTACTAATATGCGCGACGATATAGCCGCCATCCACCAAGGCATGTGTACAAATTCCACAAGCGTGTATTCAAAGGTTTGAATAGGCAATAACTTAGTATAGGCAGAATAGAGGAATGTAGCGCCCAGCAGTGCAGACAGTATAGATAGTACTACTTTCTTGAGAGTCATGCGCAAAGATATATTGTAAAAAAGAAAAAGGGCGCGAAAGCGCCCTTTTTACTTCGATTTGAAATTAATTATTTCAGTTCGCATTTAGCTACAATACCGCCAAATGAAGTTTCTGTCTCACACTTAGATTTAGCTTTACTCTTAGTGTCTTTGATTTTGGTAGTACCATATACAACACCATCAATAGAACATTCGCATGAATATTCTTTTTTGCATGAAGTGAAAGCAATAGCAAACAGTGCAATGGCTGCGATCGGGGCAAATTTTTTCATAAGTATGATTTTTTTTTAGTTTGTGAACAAATATAAT
The DNA here is from genome assembly GCA_964515955.1 of uncultured Flavipsychrobacter sp. Taxonomy (GTDB): domain Bacteria; phylum Bacteroidota; class Bacteroidia; order Chitinophagales; family Chitinophagaceae; genus UBA5543. The sequence continues at coordinate 289,197 of CAZEZM010000001.1, forward strand.
AGCAATTTTTTAAAAACAATAGCTTTATTCAGTTTTTTTAATATCAAATGTTTGTTGAATAAGCTGCAAAATCAACATCACAAAAGTAACGCTCTTAAACCTTTGCAGAATACCCTGTAAAAGGTAATTTACCATACGTAGTGGCACGGATAGTTATTTATGTCTTATTAAATAGCCTTTAATGTATCATCTTTCTAAGTGACTGACTTTCAATTGCATGAAAGCGGGTTAATAGTATTTTAATTTCCGCTATGTTGTTTTGTTGATGCTATCTGTAATGATTTAACTCTAATCAGGTGTGTTTTTTTGTTTAAGTTTTCAATACAAGTCAATTGCAGAAGAAATGCTCCCCAGCCCGGTGGAACTAAATTACCCTATGGCTATTATTGCCTATTATCTCATTAATACATTACTGAATGGTTATCTCAGCCTTTTGAGGTAGTTTTGCGCCGCTTATGTTAGTTTCTTTACAAAATATATCCTTCTTCTTCGGTTCCAGGGCCATACTCGAAGACGCAAACTGGCAGATTGATACCGGTCAGCGTATTGGACTGGTAGGAAGTAATGGTGCTGGTAAATCCACGCTCCTGCGTATTATCACAGGCGAATACAAGATAGACAGCGGTACCATCAACAAACCTAAGGATGTAACCATTGGCTTCTTCAACCAGGACCTGCTCAGCTTCTCTACTAGCAATAGCATATTGTCGGTAGGTATGCAGGCCTTTGAGCGTGCCCACCAGATAGAAAAGCAGCTGGAGGAACTGGTAAAAGAACTGGAGTCGAAGCCGGAAGATGCAGACCTTTTGGATAAATACAGCCACCTCCTGCACGATTTTGAAGTGGCGGGAGGCTATGAAATGGAACATAAAGCAGCCGAAGTACTGGAAGGCCTTGGTTTTACCACAGCCGACCTGCAACGCCCTTACAACGAGTTCAGCGGTGGATGGAGGATGCGCGTGCTGCTGGCGAAAATGATGTTGCAGGCGCCCGACCTGCTGCTGCTCGATGAGCCTACCAACCACCTCGACCTGCCATCTATCGAATGGCTGGAACGATACCTGCAGGGTTACCCTGGCAGCGTGGTCATCGTTTCGCACGACCGTTATTTCCTCGACCGTATGGTGAACCGCATAGTAGAGGTATGGCAACAGGGCCTGCACTTGTACACAGGCAACTATTCTTTCTACCAGAAGGAAAAAGCCGAGCGTATGGAAATGCAACAACGTGCCTATGAAAACCAGCAGGACTATATCCGCCAGCAGGAGCGTTTTGTGGAGCGTTTCCGTGCCAAGGCTTCTAAGGCTGCGCAAGCACAGAGCGCCCTGAAACGGTTAGATAAACTTGACAGAATAGAGTCGCCGGATACATCCATACCGGTAATGAACATCAACTTTGATGTGAAGGTGCAACCGGGTAAAATCATCTGTACGCTGAAAGATATTTCCAAGAAATACGGCAACCAGGTAATATTTGACCATGCCAGCGCCGAAATAAACCGTGGCGATAAAATAGCCCTGATAGGTGCTAACGGCAAGGGTAAATCTACCTTGCTACGCATAGTGGCAGGTAAGGAAACCTTTGACGGGGAACGCAAATGGGGGCATAATGTAGAAGAGAGCTTTTATGCCCAGCACCAGCTGGAAGCGCTGAATATAGAACGTGAGATACTGGAAGAAATGAACCTGGCAGGTACCGGCAAAACTGAACTCGAACTGAGACAACTCTTAGGTTGTTTCCTGTTTAGTGGTGACGATGTGTTCAAGAAAATAAAAGTACTGTCAGGTGGTGAAAAGGCCAGGGTGGCTTTGGCTAAAACTATAGCCATGAAGGGCAACTTCCTGATGCTGGATGAACCTACCAACCACCTGGATATGCAGAGCGTGGAAATGCTGATAGATGCCCTGAATAAATATGAGGGTACTTTCATCCTCGTTTCGCACGACAGGTATTTCATCAGCAAAACGGCTAACAAGATTTGGGTAATTGAAGATGGGCTCATCAGGGAATTTGCCGGTAGCTACGACGAGTGGGTAGTGTACGAGCAGGAGAAGGAAAAACGGAAAGCTGCCTTAACCAAACCCGCGACCGCACCGATGCCGGTGGTGGAAAAGAAAGTAGAAGCCCCGAAGCAACAAGCACAGCAACAACAAAACAACACTGAGCTGAAACAGTTGCAAAAAGAGCAACAGAAGAAGCAACGTGAATTTCAGAAACTGGAAGAACAAATTACCAAGCTGACTGAAGAAAAGACTAAGTTGGAACAGCAATTGGCTGATCCCGGATTTTATGCTGATAAAGACAAGTTTATAAAAGTCGACGAGGCTTATCGCAAGTTGAATGTGCAATTGGAAAGTCTTTCAAAAGATTATGACAAGCTATTTGAAGAAATACTACAATTGGAGGAGAAGCTTGGATAGTAATTGATGGTTAATATTTTTATCTGTTTGGGTTGACATTGGTATTGTGATTTTTTAACTTTATAAAAAATCGCAAAATGAGGAAATTGTTACTTTTGCCAATAGCTGTACTTTTCTTTTTTGCAGCCTCAGCACAGAATAAGACCTACCGTTTCCATTTCAACAACCGGTTGAGTGAGCATATTTACCAGGGAGATGCCTTGTTGCCTATGTGCACCGGTACTTATTCGTGGGTTACCGTGCCCGCGGGCATAGGTAAAAATGTCTATAGTTTCGATAAAGGGTGTGGCCTGGTGTTCAACGACTCTGCTACCAACCTGTTAGCATCAGGCAGCTATACTATTGAGCTCTACTTCAAACTGGATACTATACAAGGCTACAAGAAGCTTATTGACTTTGATAGCCTGGGCGCAGATGCGGGGTTTTATAACCAAAGTGGTAAACTGGTGATGTATAACAAATTGACGACTACCGATTCAACCATTGGGGCGGGTAAATACGAGTATGCCGCCATCACCCGCGACGGCTCCACCAAGGATATGTATATCTACCACAATAACACAGTGCTGGGTATGCTGAATGACAATACCGACCAATATGTGTATGGTACAGAGAAATTGCTGATATTCTTTAAGGACGACCGTGGTACCGGTGGCGAGCAAACCGGTGGCAGTGTTGCTATGATACAGATATCCAATTATGTAATGGACAGTACAACCATAAAGAACAACTATAACGGGCTGGGCTCAACCCTGAATATAGCTGAAACCCTTGGCCAGGGACAGACAATCAGGATATGGCCCAATCCTGCTACGGACCAGGTTGAAATATCCTGTCCTGTTGATGGCAATTATGCATTGTACGACATCACAGGCAGAATATATGCAACTGGTGCACTGAAACCGGGAACTAACAAACTCACTATACAGCAATACCCGGCAGGTATATATATACTGGAAGTATTGGGTAAAGGAGGAGGAAATACGGTTTATAAGCTGGTGAAACAATAAGTCTTTCCTTGCTGTTGTACTGCAGTTATTGTATTTTTATCATCCAATAACACTAGTAATTTTTTGCCATTTAATAGTACATCAATATGCCATCTTTCGACATAGTAAGCAAGGTCGACCTGCAGACTTTAGACAACGCCATCAATGTAGCTCAAAAGGAAATATCCACCCGCTACGACTTTAAAGGTTCTCATATAGAAATGGAGCTGAACAAGAAGGATATGGTCATCAACCTGGAGGTAGAGAATGAAATGCAATTAAGCCAGGTGGAGGATATAATCGTTACCAAAGCTATGCGCCAGGGGCTTGAAGCTAATAGTTTCGACAGGTCGAAAACACATTCTGCTTCTGGCAAGTATATCCGCAAGGCGGTACCTGTAAAAAACGGTATAGACCGCGAAATGGCTAAAAAGATAGTAAAGTTGATAAAGGACAGCGGTTCAAAAGTTCAGCCGGCCATACAGGATGATACTATAAGGGTGACAGCTAAAAAGATTGATGAACTGCAAGCCGTTATCCAGCTATGCCGCAGCGCCAACCTGGATATACCGTTGCAATATGTGAATATGAAGAGTTAGAACCTTGAGTTGTTTTCTTTCAGCGTAGGCTGTACTTTATCCTTTTCTGAAACAATGGCATCAGCGAGGTCTATTTTCCAGTCGATGCTCAGTTCGGGGTCTGCATAGTACAGGCCGCCTTCGTCTTCTTTGCTGTAGAAATCGTCACATTTGTAAAATACCTCCGCGGTTTCAGTGAGTACGGAATAGCCATGGGCAAACCCCCTCGGCACAAGGAATTGCCTCTTATTTTCAGCAGACAGCTCTACACCATACCAGCGGCCATAGGTAGCGCTGTCTTTGCGCAGGTCTACCACCACATCCCATATTGCGCCTTCCAGTACACGTATCAGTTTGGTTTGTGCATGTGGCGCATTTTGGTAATGCAGCCCACGCAACACGTTAATAGTGGACCTGGCCTGGTTATCCTGTACAAAGTCAATATCCAGCCCGGTAGCAGTTTTGAAAGTATTGGAGTTGAAGCTTTCAAAAAAATAACCACGGTCATCATTGAAGATGCGGGGTTCCAATATCAGCAGGCCTTCCAGGGGTGTTTTTATTACATTCATTACTTGCGCAGTTGTTCTACTACTTCAATAAAATTCTTTGAGATAAATTCCAGCTCTTCTGTAGTCAGTTCTGTGTGTATAGGCAGGGAAATCACACATTCCTGTAGTATATCGGTAACCGGTAGTTGGAAGTCTGCGCCCCCGAACTCCTTCAGCATATTCTGTTTGTGGCTGGGCACAGGGTAGTATATCATAGAGGGTATGCCCCGTTCACTTAATGCAGCTACCACATCATCCCTGTTCACATCTTTCAGTTTGATGGTGTATTGGTGAAATACGTGATGGCTGTATGGCGCACGGTAGGGTGTAGTAATGTTTGTGTGGCCGGCAAAAGCTTTGTCATAGTAATCAGCTGCTGCCCTGCGTGCATCACAATATTCGTCCAGGTGAGGCAGTTTTACCCTGAGTATAGCGGCCTGTATAGTATCCAGCCTGCTGTTGCAGCCCACCATTTCGTGGTAGTAGCGCACCTTTTGGCCGTGGTTGGCTATCATTTGCAGCTTTTCCGCCAGGGCGTCATCGTTGGTGAATATCGCACCGCCATCGCCGTAGCAACCCAGGTTTTTAGACGGGAAGAAAGACGTAGTGCCTATTGTGCCCAGCGTACCGGTTTTGGCCGTTTTGCCATCAGAAAAGGTATAGTGCCCGCCAATTGCCTGCGCTGTATCTTCCACCAATGGAATATTAAATTCCTTAGAGATGGCCAGCAATGCTTCCATATCAGCAGTTTGTCCGTACAGGTGTACAGGCACTATTGCTTTGGTTTTGGGGGTTATTGCTTGCCTTACATCCTCAATATTTACTGTAAAAGTGTCGGGGTCAACATCCACAAAAACGGGCTGAAGCCTCAGAAGTGCCATTACCTCAACTGTGGCTATATATGTAAATGACGGGGTGATAACCTCATCTCCGGGTTTCAATCCCAGGGCCATCAATGCTATCTGCAAGGCGTCTGTACCATTGGCGCATGGAATAACGTGTTTTACACCCAGGTATGCAGCCAGTTCTTTAGCTAAGAGTTTTACGTCTTCCCCGGCAATAAATGCGGTACTGTCAATCACTCTTTGTATCGCTGTATCTACTTCTGGCTTTATTTTTTGGTATTGACGCTTCAGGTCAACCATTTGCAGTTTGTGCATAGTGCTTTTTTAACGGCTGCAAACCTACGTTTTAGGCTTCATTCGTCAAAATATTACTATATAGATTATGTAGGTTTTATGACTGTTCTAACAATAGTATCCATCTTATTTGCCTTATCTTCACGGCAGAAACGTCTACCTGTTGTATATGCAGAGAATACTTGTTATGCTTTTCCTGGCGATGTCATTGAACGCGCAAGCGCAGAATGAACTCTTTGGACTGGAAAAAGCACCTGCCCGCAAGGGCTTTATCCTGGGGTTTAATGGTGGAGTGGATTTTCCGGGTGCTGATATGGCCGAACGCTATGGCACCAGTTGGCGTGTTGGCGCCCAGGTTCTTTACAAAACAAAGTCTAATTGGGTGTTCGGGCCTAAGTTTGATTACATGTTTGGCAATAACCTGAAGGAAGACTCGCTGCTGGCAAACGTTGTGGATAAATACGGTACTTTCATCAGCAATACCGGGCAACGGATAAGTGCCAACTTTTACCAGCGCGGATATATGGTTGGCCTGCAAGGCGGCAAAATATTTAATATAAGCAAAGCCAATAGTGACAATGGCATTCTGGTCATGACAACTATTGGTTTTATGGAACACAAATTATTTATCCGCGACAGGGAAAATGCTATCCCGTCGCTAAGAGGTGATTATAAAAAAGGCTATGACCGGTTGACTAACGGGTGGATGTTAGAGCAATATATAGGGTACACCTATTTTGCCAATAACAATTTTCTGAATTTCCATTTCGGTTTGAACGTTACAGCGGGTTTTACACAGGGCCGCAGAGATTGGATATACGACTTGAAAATACCTGGTAATGAATCCAGGTTTGATTTGTTATATGGTATCAGGGCAGGGTGGTACATACCCATTTTTAAGCGTAAGTCTGAAGAGTTCTTTTTTGAATAACTATGTCGGTAGTTTTATACTGGCTCGCCATACGATTGTACGCCCTTGCCATAAGGGTAGCAGCATTGTTCAACAACAAGGCCAGGCTTTTTATACGCGGACGCAAGGGGTTATTGGCGCATATTAAATATACCCTGGTAGATGAGAAGCGGCCACGTATATGGATGCACTGCGCCTCGCTGGGCGAATTTGAACAGGGCAGGCCGGTACTGGAAATGCTACGAGAAAAATATCCTTCACATGCATTCGTCCTCACCTTTTTTTCCCCGTCAGGCTACGAAATAAGGAAAAATTACGAAGGCGCTGATTATGTTTTTTCCCTGCCACTGGACAGTGCGTACGCAGCCAGGCAATTTGTACGTTCTGTGAGGCCGAAGCTGGCTTTGTTTGTCAAATACGACCTATGGTATTTCCTGCTGATGCGGTTGGCAAAGAAAAATATCCCCATCCTGCTACAGTCAGCCATATTCAGGAAAGACCAGCCTTTCTTTCAATGGTACGGATGGCTGCACCGGCGCATGCTGCATGCCTTTACGCACATCTTTGTACAAGATAGTGCATCTGAGCAAATGCTGAACAGGATAGGTATAGAACATGTAAGCGTAGGCGGCGATACACGGTTCGACAGGGTAGCGGGTGCAGCGCTGAATATACAGCCTGTAGAGTATATACAGGGTTTCTGCGAAGGACATAAATTTATTGTGGCTGGTAGTACATGGCCCGATGATGAACAGTTGCTGAAACAGGTGATGGACAAATTGCCGGCAGGCTGGAAAATGATTGTGGTGCCGCACGAAACGGACCTTAGCCACATGAAACAACTGATGGAACTGCACGAGGGTGATGCTGTACTATGGTCAAGAATGGAGAATGACTATTATGACCAGCGTGTATTGTTGGTAGATACTATGGGGTTGTTACTCAGGTTGTATCAATATGCAGACGTAGCTTATGTAGGCGGAGGATTCAATAAAAGCGGCATACATAATATACTAGAGGCGGCTGTATACGGCAGACCTGTATTTCATGGCCCGGTGTACCATAAGTTTAAAGAAGCCAAAGACCTGCAGGACGTTGGTGCCGCATATATCGTACCCGATGCTGAAAGCATGCTCAGCCAAATAATGCAGTGGGAAGAAGACCGTATCAGCTATAATGCGGCTTGTATCTCTGCCCGGAAATATGTAACCGCTAATACAGGGGCCACCGACAAGATTATTGCCTATATAGAGGGGAAAGAACTGCTCAAAAGGGTATAGAAAGACTGTACAGTGGGGCTTTCTTTATCCCAGTTATATTTGTTGTTCAATTCGTTATCTGCAAAACGCATAGCCTCATGCAGGCTGTTGCACTTGTTCAGTTCTTTTACGGCCGCATCATAAGCGGATTTATCATCCAGGAACAGTTCGCTTATATACAGGTATTTATCGTTGATGCCGATATTGGTGCGTATATCTATTGCCGGCACTTCTTCCGGATTGGCAGTTAGGATTATGGGGCCTGTTGTCGCAACAGGCGTTTCCGGTACTGATGGAGCTGGTTGCTCGGGGGTGTTATCCTGCGCTGGTATTAGCAGTTTGTTATTGCGCAGTTCCAGCAGGTCGGCATACAACACACGTGTATAGTCCAGCATCAGGTCAATGTCAATGACCGTTTTATCCTTATCACTTCCCGCCATGTCCGCCAGTTTCTGTATCAGTAGTTTAATGCGCTGCATATGGTGCTTTTATACAAATATAACCAAGCAGGCTTTAAATAGAAACGGCGCCATCGGCGCCGTTTCATAAGATGTTGTTATTATTGTTTGTCATGTTCAACTTTTTTCTTAGCCCTGTTATCACGTAGTTTTTTTATACCCAGCCCCGCGCCGGCTACCGCCAGGAAGCTTAGGCCGCCGTCAAGCGGTATTTCGCTGCTGTCATCGTCATCTCCGCCATTGTAATTATCATCGTCATTATAGTTATTGTAGTTATCATCATCGTTATTGTAGTTGCTGTTGTCGTCATCGTTGTTACTATAATGATCATCATCATTATTATAGTTGTTATTATTATCGTCGTCGTTATTATAGTTGTTGTTATCGTCATCATTGCCATAGCTGATATGCCCGGACAGGTGCCCATCCCGTAGTATGTTGAATATCTGTTGCAGGTGGTTCATAGAGCGGGCTTTTGCGGTATTAACCGTAAGAAATAGCAGAAAAGCTATAATGATGTAGTTCCTCATATATGCATGGTTTTTAGCAGTCTCTCTAATATCTTCCTCTTGAGCAAATATACATATGATACTCTATGTATATTAAATGAACTTATTGTGAAATATCCACAAACCTGCTTTTATTGTGCATTACTGCCTCTCTGCATGGCGATGAGTGATAGCATATATAATAGCAAATGAGGCAAAGGGCTGGTAAAGAAATACCTGACAGTGGTAACCCAATCCAGGAAATCTTCTGTAAGTATATTAGTTTGAGATTTGAGCAAACCTACTAATACAATGAAAACCAGCGCAATGCCATATGCATACAGCCACAACTGCTTCAGCCATTGCATAGGGTGCTGCTTCCACGCCCACCAGCCGATGGGTATTACCGCCAGCAATATTATGAAGTGCCCCGCCTGCCTGACCATTGGCGACAACCTGCGTACTGCATAGCCTTCAGTAAACATCTGGTAGTCTACAAAGCAAATTACAGTAATGAGTACAAGCGCCAGCCAGAATTTATTTTGCTGCTTCATGCTGTTTCGGTTTTTTCATATACAATACCCAGCCCAGGAAGACCACTGCGTAAATGATAATCTTAAATACATAATGATGGGCGAAGTCTGTCATTGAATGGTTGATGTCATACATAACAGCCAGTATCGCGGTACGGATGATATTGAGTATGTATATAACCAGTACACCGATTGCGCCAAACAGTATCATACGCTTAGGGCTTGAAGGCAGGCAGAAAATGAAGCCCATGTACAGCACTATAAGTTCCAGCCCATTGCATTGTCGGGCTATGCTCACAGCCCGGGAGCCGTTAAGTATAATCACATTTTCATCTTCGCCTACGTCTGTATAAAAGAATGATAGCAGTTTCATGGCTCCTACCTGTACTATGCGTGTTAGCTGGTCGTCGGGTATACCCGATGGCTTCAGTATAAAGTTGTACAACAACTCCCATGCTACGATGAGTATGGCTGCCCTTAGTAGAAACGGCCTTATGTTTTCAGGGATGGTATTTTTTATTTTACTGATGAAGCTCATAATGTAAATCTAATAATGTTATTTGTATTCCGTCAGTACCCATTCGTTATGTGTAAAGTGTTTCCATTCTGCTGTGGCAATGTCCACGTTGGGGTCTACGAGTAAATGCCTGGGCCTTCCGTTCACAGAGCACATACTCTTTACATACACAGCCACATCATAACCCTCTTGCTGGTATTGTTTTTTCAGGCGTTGGGCAAACTGCCAGATAAAGTCTGGTTTGGTGGCTACATTTTTTGCCTGGTAGCGCAGCATGTGGTCTTCGGGGTAGATAGTCCAGGTACTGTCTGAGTTTTTATCTTTTACCGTAAATACAGCATCCCCCTTCTTACTGCGCAGCATCATCCTCCATGCCATGCGGTGCCCCTCTTCAGTCCATACTACATCACCTTTGTATAGATGATGCCTGAGAGGGGTAAGTACCTGCCAAATGATGTACAAGCCCAGAATATAGGCTATATACTGTTGTTGTTTTGCCGGTAGGGCAGGGTAGGCAAAGGGCTTGCTTTCTATACCTACTGTATTATCAAATGTCTTGCCCGGGAAGAAGAATACATTCAGGCTCATAGCCAGGTAGGGGAATACTCCTATGCCAAAAGTCAGTTTGTTGAATTGGTGGAATACCAGCATGGCTATTACCGCCAGTACCCTTGTACGCCTCCATAGCAACATAGGCACTATCAGGAAGTCGAATATAATGCCGCTGTAGGATACAAAGTAGGCAAACCAGTCTTGCCTGAACAGGTAACCCAGATAGTGGTGTTTCTGCTTATTGGTAAACCATATTTTGGCAGGCATGGCATTCAGCCAGTCGGGGTATAGTTTGGCTATGGCAGCGTAGGTGTATACGATAGCTATTTGTATGATGAAAAGCTGTAAACACCAGCGGTAGCACTCATTAGTTGGTTTTACCAATCCCAGCTTTACATCCAGCGATGCGCGCCTGTGTGCCGGTACTATGAACATCATCCAGCAGATGAGCACCATCAGGTAAAAGTGATTGTTGTAATGCGACTTCTGCGAGAAGTACACACCCGTCCACAATATGGCCAGGAAGAAGGAGGTGTACCTGTAGAACAAACCTAAAGCCACCATGACTGACATGAGGCAACCTGCCCCGAAGTACCAGTACATCTTTTCTCCGTTCATATGTTGCAGGAACTCAAAACCGATAAAGGTAAACCTGAATGGCGCACGGATATATACCTCATCTACCCATCCGCGGGCTATGGACCTGCCAAACTCCATAAGCATAATAGCCCCAAACAGTATGCGGAATACTATCAACGGACTGTTGTTTACCGGTGCGAACCAGTGGTCACGCAAACGAGTGGTATAACTGTTGGCTGTCATGAGGTGCAGGGCTAAGATATTGCATCAGGACAGATATTGCAAAGATGGGGTATTAATTATACCAGTTCTTTCAGCTTGGTAATTACATAGTCCACTTCTTCTTTCGTGTTGCCGTGGCTGAATGAGAAACGTATGGGTACCAGGTTTTCACCATCAGGGCCATACAGTGTTTTTATAACATGGCTTACTGAACTGGCGCCGCTGCTGCAGGCACTTCCGCCGCTGACACAAATACCTGCCATATCCAGGTTGAAGAGCAGCATATCCGTTTTATCTGTTTTTGGGAAAGCCACGTTAAGCACAGTGTACAGGCACTCTCCTTCGCAATCGCCGTTGAAGCGTATACCCGGGAAGTTGGCTTTAAGCTGTTCTATCATATAGGTTTTCAGCCCTTTGATGTGCTCGCTGTCCGCGTCGTACCGTGCTACCGCCTTTTCCAGCGCCTTGGCATAGCCAATGATGCCATACAGGTTTTCAGTGCCGGCACGCATGTTACGTTCCTGCGAGCCACCGTATATCATGGGTTTTATCTTTACCTCGTCGCTTACGTAGAGCACACCTACACCCTTAGGCCCGTGAAATTTATGCCCTGCCGAGCTGGCAAAATGTACCTTCAACTCTTTCAGGTTGAGCGGGTAGTGGCCAATGGTTTGTACCATATCGCAATGGAAGATAGCACCGTATTTTTCGCAAAGTTCACCTACTTTTTTTACGTCCAGCAGGTTGCCAATTTCATTGTTGGCGTGCATCAGCGTCACCAGGGTTTTTTCTTCGCTGGCGGCGAGCAGTTGTTCCAGGTGGGCCAGGTCGGTATGTCCATTAGGTAGTATGTTCACCATGCTCAGTGCGGCATACCCGGCTTTAGCCATATTCTCGGCTGTATAGAGTGTAGCGTGGTGCTCTATGGGCGAAGTAATGATGTGTTTGCAGCCCAGGTCGCGGATGGCGCAGTTGATGGCCATATTGCTGCTTTCAGTCCCTCCGGAGGTGAAGAATATCTCCCCGGGTGTGCAGCCAAGTAGTTTGGCCACGGTTTTTCGTGCTGTTTCGATACCCAGCTTGGTTTCCCTGCCATATGAATACACAGAAGAAGGGTTGCCAAACTTAGCTGTCAGGAAGGGCATCATAGCTTCCAGCACCTCGGGGTCGAGGCTGGTTGTAGCAGCGTTATCGAAATATATAGTGGCCATTTAAATATTTTGGCTGCAAATTTACCAAATTAGAATGTAAGGTTAAAGGGTAATTCTAAATAGGCAGTTTTTAGCTTATTCCGGTCTCCTGTTCGTCCTGTTAAACGGGGAATTAGGTTTTTCTTAACGTATATTTACGTTACATTTATGACACAGTACCATTTTAACCACAATAAAAACCACCTTATGCAAAAACTAATTTTACTCCCGCTATTTATTTGCCTGTTCTGTTCTACCGCCCATGCCCAACGATACTCTGATTTGCAAATTACTTTATATGCGCCCGAAACAGGGGATACCATATACACAGATAATGCATTCCAGATAGCGTTCTCTATTAAAAACAATGGCCCGGATACTGTACTGTTCATGGATACTTTAGCATTTGAATTGCTGTTTGATGGTTCACCTATTTCTTTTGGCCAACCGGGTGGCGGCATGATTCCCTACCTGCCATTAACAGGCCTGGAAATGGCACCGGGCGATAGTGCTAATAGCGGCTTCAACTTCACCATTATGCAGGGTTGGGATACAGGTGCTGCCGAAATATGTGTAGGAGTCAAGTCCATTAATACAGTGGATACGTTACATGATACACTTATGGCTAATAACAGCAGCTGTGCTGATATAACAATTGCTAACCCGGCATCGGTATCTGTGGTGTCTATTGAAAAAAATAAAGAAGAAATTACGGTATATCCTAATCCCGCTCGTAACATAGTGACTGTTACCTCTACAGGAGTAATCAATACTGCAGAATTGTATAATATACAGGGGCAAAAACTTATTTCCCGGCAAACAAACGGCAAGAAAACAGAGCTCGATATTCACACCTTGCCCGCAGGTATTTATATACTAAAAGTAGGCGAACACTTCGTGAGCAGGATAGTAAAGGAGTAATACAACAAAATAGAGCTGCAACCCCTGATTGATATATTAATCAGGGGTTAGTTTTTTATAGCAATAACAGAGATTTTTCTCATAGTGTATGATTTTTATATGTTGTTTTTAATTAGATTTGGTTATTAATTAAACTACACGCTATGAATAGTGTCTTATACAGGATATGCCTTTCCGTAATACTAACTGTTGCCCTGGCATGTTCGGTACAGAAAGCCCGCGCCGACCACTCAGCAGGAGGGGAAATTATATATATACATATTTCCGACTCTACTTACCAGTTTTTTATGAAGTTTTACCGTGATTGTTCCGGTATACCTGAACCTAATACATTTACCATGTGTTTTTATAATACATGTACTAACCAGAGTTTTACCATGACGATGAATAAGTGGCAGGGTACGCTGCCGCCGGATAACAGGCCCAATGGTTCATCTGTATCGGCCGGTTGTTCACAATATTCTAATAAATGTGACAATGCTTCCTCGAGTGTGCCGGGCTACCGCGAGTGGTGGTATATGTGTATTGCCACGCTGCCATTGAAATGTAATTATTGGAAATTTGGTGCATATATATGCTGCCGCAACCTGTCTACCAACCTGCAGGGCTATCCCAACTTTTATGTGGAAACAACATTTAACTCATCTATATCCTGGGAGAACTCCTCACCTTATTATTCAGTAAAGCCCATACCCTATGTATGTATTAACCAGCAGTATACATATAACAATGGAGCCCTGGATACAGATGGTGATTCTTTGTGGTCGACCATGATTAATCCGCTGGCATCCACTACCTGTGCTAATACAACGCCTACACTGGTAACCATGCAAACCCTGACACCCCCGATAAATTTTACCACTAACCCTTTCCAGACCAACAATACATTTATGCTGAATGGCGGTAACGGACAGATGTCGTTTATCGGTACCCAACAGGGTGCTGCCACCACATCGATGCGCACACGCGAATACAGGAACGGTGTTGAAATAGGCTCGATAATGCGGGACGTACAGGTACAGGTTTTGCCATGCAGTACTATACCCCCTACAGTAGACACCGTGTCCATTAATGATAGCGGCGCTTTTCAGAATGGAAGGGTTTATGGCTGTATAGGGCAAACGCTTGAGTTCTGTTTTACTGTAACTTCTTCAGACACGGCTGCCATACTATTGGCAGAAGATAACCTGGCAACAGTTATACCTGGGGCTGCGATTACATACACAAATCTGAAAACCGATACAGTGACAGGCTGCTTTAAATGGACCCCCACACAGAACGATGTAGGCAATCACAGTTTCATACTTATTATCAGGGATTCCACATGCAAACCACCGGGTATTCTGTTGCAATACGCACGGGTTATCGACCTGACTATCTGGGGGCCGGTTGTTGCTTCGCCCGATACCAATATTTGCAGTGGAGAACCTGCGTTCCTCGGCGTTTCCGGCGGTGGTGATTATTTGTGGAGTGTTATAAGTGGTACCCCCAATAGTTTGTCAAACCCTGCTTCAGCCAATCCCGTAGCCACACCTGTGGCCACTACTACCTACCTCGTTACTTCAGGAATAAATCCGTATTGCCCGAGTTTTAATAAAGATACAGTGGTAATTTCCGTGTTGAATGGCCCTGATATGGCGGGACAGGGTGATACCCTGGTATGCCCTAATTTTGAGGTAATGCTGGACCTGGGCATTGTAAGAATTCCTAATGCCAGTTACAGTATCAAATGGTCGCCTGCCGGTGGCCTGAGCAGCGACACGGTTGAAAACCCCAGGTTGAAACTCAAAACAACGCAAACATATACAGTAGAAGTAAGCTCAAGTACGAACCGTTGCAAATCACTGGATACAGTGTTGGTAGATGTGCTTACCGGTGTTTCTATAGAAAACCCGGATACCATGATATGTGTGGGCCAGAAGGTGGACGTGCGCGGTGCCGGAGATTCCCGCTATACATACCTATGGGACTCTCCAACCGATCAGGCCCCGACATATAGCAATGCGGGCGGTATTATCACATCCATTACCCCCAGCGATACAGGCCTGCACAAGTATGTATTAATAGCTAGGCATACCAGTTGCCCGGGCTTCGATTCAACTGTAAACTTTGATATTGATGTACAACCGGTACCCAGTGTCACCTTAAACGATGATGAATCATTATGTTATGGCGATACCATGCAACTGAACGGCGTTGTTATGCCGGGAACATACGGTAATTATTCCTATAGCTGGACGCCCGGTGCTGCACTTGACTTCCCTACACGGAAAAACCCGATATTTTCTGCGGTAAATGAAGGTGTTACTACGCTAACTTTTACAGCAAGTACACCGGCAGGCTGTTCAGACAGCGATGTAATCGTCCTGAATGTGTTCTCAGCCAATTTTATATTTATGCCAGCTGATACTGCGATATGCGCAGGAGACACAATAAGCCTGGGTATGACAACACATCCGGGTACGAAGTTTTATTGGGTACCTGACTATAATATAAGTAGTGTAAGCGCTGTTCAACCGCAGGTATGGCCTGTAGCCGACCAACAGTTTCATGTATATGGATCGGATAGTGTAGGTTGCCTGGATACGGGCGTGGTAAAAGTAACCGTACGCCCAAGGGCCATTATTGAGATGCCTGATTCGGTAAGCATTTATCCCGGCGAACGCTACCAGATGGACCCTGGTGGTAATTGCATGTATTATACATGGTTCCCGCCCCTTGGCCTCAGCAATGTTGACGTGAGCAATCCATGGGCAAGCCCGGCTGTAAATACCCGCTATATCTTACAGGCCAGTACCGAAGCCGGATGTACAGCTACAGACTCAATAAATGTATGGGTGATGAAAGACAGCTACCTGGATATGCCCAATGCATTTACACCGGGAAGCAGGACTAACGGCAGACTTCAGATTATCAGGAGGGGGGTAGCCGAACTGAAACGTTTTACAGTGTACAACAGGTGGGGTACGAAGGTATTTGAGACTACTGATATCAACGAAGGGTGGGACGGTAGCTATAATGGCGAAATGCAACCTATGGGTGTATATATTTATGCCATCGAAGCCGTAACGCCTTCAGGCAGCACCTTCACTAAACAAGGTAATGTGACTTTAATAAGGTAGAAAGGAAATTAAGCGTGATATTTTTGTGGCGCCCCTGCAATTACCGTGGGGGCGTTGCTTTGTTTAAAAAACAGCCCAACGCGATTGTGATTCACAGGGGGCTATAGTTCCTGAGCAAGTGTATTACAGGTTAACAGCACCTACCAGGCTTACCAGTATAGCTATGAACATGATTATTTTCTGAGTGCTCTCGCGGCGTATGATGGCGTTGGCAGTGTCAGCCATTTGAGCAGTAGTGTTCTGAGCGCGGTTGATATTGATTGTTGCTTGCATGATTTTTGTTTTTTGTAGTTAGTTAATGTTCGTTTTGAAATTGTGTGTTTTTTATTTTTTGTTTCGAAACGCTTACTGTTTGTTTCGTTTGATAATGCAAAGATGCAACACGTAGGTGCCCTGTTCCAAATAATCGTTAATGGTTAACGCTCTGTTTAAAAACGGTTAACAGGCAGGTTTGTTAACCGTTAACCAGCTATTAAGAAATACAAAAAGCCCCATTGTAGAAACAACGGGGCAAAGGTTAATACTACTATTTATCAAATGCTATTTCTCCACCTTAATGCTGATATTATTGTTGCTTCCTGTAATGGTCAGGTTCCTGGCATCTATTATAGGTTCGTATTTTTTGAATACCTCTTTTGATTGCTTAATGCCGTCTATATATAACGCATCGCCTTTCTTTTCTATCTTATAGCCCTTTTCGCGGCTTATTAGTCCGTCTTTTTCCATTGCATCCAATATATGGTCGTGAGAACTGCTATATACAAGCCGGCCATTATTGGGCATTTTACTTTTTGTATTACTCAAAGTTATCTGCTTGTGCACAATAGCAGCATCTTTCCCCGTAGCTGATATTTCTTTTCTAGCCTCGGCCATCGCCGCACGGTATTCCTTACTGGCTGCAGCCATTTCTACACGCGCTTCTGCCATTTCCTTCCTCGCTTTGGCCAGCGCTTCACGCACCTCATTACTTATTTCCCTGCCGTCCATTTCAATATCCATTGAGTCACCAATGCTCTTCCAGTCTACCCCGGCCATTGCATCGCCGACAATACCCTCCATATTCAACTCCTCCAGCATTTTGAACACCTCATTAAGTGCCGCATCTGTTTCTGACAGGGTTTTGTTAATACTGTAATTTTTCACCGTATCGCCGTCTTTTACTATTACCACATTTTTCTGCATACGTTTCTTGTCATCTTTGCTGTCCTCATCTATGTCCAGTTCAGATTCAATGATTACCTGCTTTTTTACTGTTGCAGACTTTTCGGTTCTTTCTGTGGTTCCTTTTTTCTTGTCTTTTTTTGACTGTGCATTTACATCGGGTACCAAAAAGATGATAGCACCGGCAAGTAATATGATAGTGAGCAGCACAGCGGCCAATTGGCCATAGTTAACATTACGGTTGTTCATTTCCATTACTCTTTTTATACGGTTTAATAATTGATTATTGTGACCGGTAGCAGCCAGTGAGGGTACGACAGGCTGTTGGCGGAATGTTTCGAGAGTAGCCAAAGCTTTGGCATAGGGCAGCCTTTCAGTTGTCGCATTCACTACCATATCATCGCAGCAGTATTCTCTTTCCCTCCTGATGATGGAGGATATGAGCCATACAAAGGGATTGTAAAACAATATGGTTTCGATAAACAGCTGAATCATATTCACCAGGTAGTCATTGCGGCGTATATGTGCCAGTTCGTGCAGTAATATTGCCTCCGCTTCGCGCGTGCTGAGTTGATTGGTTAAAGCTACAGGTATCAATATTACCGGCCTGAAGTATCCCATAACCATTGGGACTGTAACCCTGGTCGAGTACAAGAGTGTTACCGTACTTTTAATGTTCAGGATGTTTATGCACTTATCCAGCAATAGTTGCCATTTAGAGTCGGGCAGGGTGGTGCCTCGGTATTTTATGTTTTTGAGCGTAACCAGGTTGTAAACGATGCGAAATAATAACAGCAGCATTCCGGCCAGGTATATATTTACTATTAGCTGGGTATGGGTATTGAACCATAAAGACAGTGTTTGCACGAAATTGACTTCGTTGGTCACGGACAGAGCCGGGGTTGTGATGGGTTGACTTGCTGTTGTCACTCGGGCAATGGTATACTGCACTGTTGGCAAGCCTGCATTGTATTGATACGCGAAAGTGGCAATAAAAGCCACTGTAAATACTGCCAGGGCTGATACAGCCGTAATATACCGGGCGGAAGCATAGTTGCCCGGGATAGCTGCAAGAACAGCACGTAAGAGCATATAAACCAGCAAACCCTGCCATAATGAATGTACCAGCGCCCAGCTAAGGGCCGAAACGATACCAGATGTGAGATGTGCCATATTATCCTGTTTATATCGTGATACAAATAATTATGGTTACTTTTTATTTTCTATTTCGTCAAGGTATCTCCTGATGGCATCCAGTTCGGCAGCATCGGCTTTATGATTGCCCAGGGCCTGCATCACCATTTGCATAGTATTACCGCTGAATACGGTATCTACCATTTTGCGTATTATCTGCCCCTGTGTGGTAGTCTTCGAAATAGCCGCCTCATATATATGTACCCGCGATGTGCCATCACGTTTCACCAGGCCTTTGTCCAGCATTATCTGCATCAGTTTAAGCGTGGTGGTATATCCAGAGCCTTTAGATGCTTCCAGCACTTCGTGTACATCCCTTACAGTGCAAGGTCCTCTATCCCAGAGGATATTCAGTATTTCGAGCTCCCCATCTGTAGGCTTGATATTATCTGCCATATTTATTGTACGAATGATTTCGTAAACAAACGTACGAATAGTTTCGTAATGGACAAATTATGAGTGGGGAAATACTGTTAAAGAAAATAAAAAAAGCATCCCGCTATATCAGCGGGATGCTTTGAATATGTTAGAGGAAGTACTGTAATTAAGCTAAAGCTGCAACTTTCTTAACCAGCCCGGACTTCAGGTTGCTGGCTTTGTTTTTGTGTATGATGTTGCGCTTGGCCAGTTTATCTATCAAAGAGATAACTTTAGGCATCTGCTCGGCAGCCTCTTTTTTATCAGTAATAGCTAAAAGAGTACGTACGGCGTTACGGGTGGTTTTACCATAATAACGGTTACGGTCACGGCGCGCGGCGTTTTTCCTTACACTCTTCCTGGTAGACTTATGATTTGCCATTAATTTATTGAATTTTTAAGGCTGCAAAGGTAAATTAAAAAAACAGAAATCAAAAATATTTTTAAGGCTTACATAGACTGGTCGGCATATATTTTCCTGCTGCGGTTTTCGAGGGATACTTTTTTCTCGAAATAAGCATCCAGTTTGTCTTTGGGGATGCGCAGGTTATATGTTTCCTCGCTATATGTATTGTACTCAAATAATTCATAATCAAGGTTCCAGCGCTGTAACTGCTGTAGTTCAATATCCAGTTCCTGCGCCAGCAACTCGGGGTAGATGGGTTCAGAAATACGGACAATAGCCATAGATTTCAGTTCCTCATCGGTAAACATAGACTTTTTAACCTTGGGCTTTTCCGCTGCCTTAACAGGCTTCACATAGCTGATTTCATCAGGAATATCTTCCCCTATATAATAAGGCAACTTCTCAAATATAGTAGCTGTAGCCACAAAAGCCAGTACGTGGCCCTGCGTTTCGCGGGGGAGGTAGGGCTTCAGGTCCCAAAAATTACGGCTGCCTGTGCGCTGAATAGCACGCAATACCGGGCGCGGGCCACTGTTATAAGCAGCTACTACCAGCAACCAGTCGCCCAGTTCCTCGTACAACTGCATCATATATTTGCATGCGGCATTGGTAGAGCGCAGCCAGTCTTTACGGTCGTCACGGTTTTTGTTGACCACCAGTCCCATTTCTTTGCCGGTATAAGACATGAACTGCCAGGGGCCAACAGCGCCAACGCGCGAACGTGCCTGGTTGTTGAGTGCAGACTCTATAACTGCCAGATACTTTAATTCTTTGGGTAGTTTATTGGCTTCCAGCACGCCGTCTATCAGCGGGAATACTTTTTGGGAACGTTCCCTGACGGTCGTCAATGTACGGTTGTGCGACTTGAGGTATTTTTCTGTATAGCCGGTAATAAAACTAACCTTACTGCCAAAATAAGCGGTATCGATAGCATACGGCACGTGTTTATACGTTTTAGGCTTAGCGGCCTCTATAGCTGCTGCATATAGTTTAGGATCCACCCCTTTCCTGATAACGATGGTATCACTTTTATACTTGTAAAAGCTGTTGTCCAGGTCTTGCGACTGTGTTTTGCCGTAAGTTGTGAACAGTAGAACAGGTATGAGTAATAAGCCGTTTAAACGCATTCTCTCGTACAATAATTTATCGTTGCCTCGCCTAAGACATGGGTTAAAAAAATTAATAACTATAAAAAAAATAAAAAAAATCGAATTCTGCTATGGGTGTGGATATTATTTTATAGGCTTATCACTCTCCTTCATACCCGATTCGATTTCTTCCTTAACACCTTTTTTGGCATCGTTGAACTCACGGATACCTTTGCCTATACCGCGTGCCAGTTCAGGTATCTTTTTGCCACCGAACAGCACTACTACTACGAGGAGGATAGTTATCCACTCGCCACCACTAGGCATTGAAATCAAAAAAACGGGGTTGATTGCTAACAAAGACATGTTTAATTGAATTGTATTTTAAAAACTGATTCTAACAAAATTATGATTTAAAACTGATTAAAGCAGTATGGCAGGGGGTATTTTAACTGTTTTTTCCGCACACATGGTTAATAATCATGTTTTAAGACTTGTATATATGTTTGGTTATCTTCATATGGTAATTTTATCCCTTCATCCTTTCTTTTAACTGGCGGTTCATGCCCGATGTGTAGGTGCGCCATTTCTCAATTACCTCCTGTATATCCGCCGGCAATTCCGAATCGAACTGTATCCACTCTCCTGTAGCAGGGTGTTTCATGCCCAGCTCTTTGGCATGCAGGGCATGGCGGTGCAATACTTTGAAACAGTTGTCTACAAACTGTTTGTATTTGGTAAAGACAGTCCCTTTTACAATCCTGTCGCCGCCGTAGGTACTGTCGTTGAACAGGGGGTGGCCGATGTGTTTCATATGCACGCGTATCTGGTGGGTGCGTCCGGTTTCCAACCTCAGCTCTACCAGTGTCACGTAGTTGAACCTTTCCAGCACTTTGTAGTGGGTAATAGCCTCTTTGCCGTGTTCCCCGTCGGGGAATGCGGCCATCTGTTTGCGGTGGCGCTGGTCTCTGCCTATATGTGCTATAATGGTGCCTTCATCGTCTTGCACATCGCCCCATACCAGGGCTATATACCTGCGGTGGACGGTATGTTTCTTAAACTGGGCGGCCAGCCTGGTCATGGCCTGTTCTGTTTTGCCGATGACGATGAGCCCGCTGGTGTTTTTATCTATACGGTGCACCAGGCCTACACGGGGCAGGGCAGAGGTGTCGATGTTTTCTTTGTTGAGGTAAAAGGCCAGTGCGTTCACCAATGTGCCGGTATAGTTGCCATTGCCGGGGTGCACTACCATGCCTGCCGACTTGTTGATGATCATCAGTTCATCGTCTTCGTGCACAATGTTCAGCGGTATATCCTGGGGTATTACCTCGGTGCTTTCGGGATTGCGGGTTTCAAATACCACTATCTCGTCTCCGGGGCGGATTTTATAGTTGGACTTTACCGGACTACCGTTTACGAGTATAAACCCGGCATCCAGCGCCTGTTGTATTTTGTTGCGGGTGGCGTGTTCTATGCGGTTCATCAGGAACTTGTCTATACGCAAGGGCTCCTGGCGCCGGTCGGTAACAATACGCAAGCGTTCTACAGGCCCTTCGGCAGCGCCAGTTTCTTCTATATCACCGTCTTCTTCGGCGGTGTCGTCCCATTCGTTATCTATATCGGTTGTATTCATCAGAATGTGCAAAGGTAGATATTAGTAGTGAGTAGTAAGTCATAAGTCGTAAGCGATAAGTTGTAAGTTGAGAATGATGAATCGTAAGCTATTTGTGACGTTTTTGCGTTGAAAATGTTAACTCTTCCACATTCGGGTTTAATTGTTGGGAATATTGCGGGTTTGCAGTGGGTTGATTGACAATGGTTTGTAGCCTGTTTGTTAACTTTTGTTAACCCTGCGCGTGTTTTTTTCGGGAAAATTGTTGAAATAAAAATCCCCCCGTGGATGCGGAGGGAGGAATATGGTCGTGGTGTTTGCGGAGGGTGGTTGTTTCATGTTAGTTCTTTTATGGGTGTTATGCAAGTAGCTGATAGTGTAATAGCAAATATACGTTGTTTAGTTGATATTGTAAAATAATTTTTCTTGTGTGAATGGGTGTGTTTATAGGTATAATGTGCTTCGCAGGTTATCCAATAGTATGATGTGTTTTACCCCAATTTGACTATCTACTTATAATCCTGCATTTTTACCTGTTCTTTGCAGAAGTAGTATTCGCGAATGTCGTTGGAGGCCACTATGACCAGTTTGTCGGCGGTATATTGTTCCATCCAGTCGCGGTACTGCTGTACGCCTTCATCGTCCAGGTTGGTGCAGGGCTCGTCCAGCAGCAGCACGGGGCAATTGGTGAATATGGCCTGCGCCAGTTTCACCCTTTGTTTCATGCCCGATGAATAGTCGGCTATGGGCTTGTGCTGCGCATGCTGCAAACCTGTGATGTTGATGACTTGCTGAACATCCAGCCCCGGGTATATGGGCTTGAATGAGAAATGAAATTTCAAAAACTCGGCCAGGGTAAATTCTTCTACTATTTCCTGCGAAGGGGCGGTAAAGCTGATATGGTGGTAAAGATGTTCGGCGGCCACTTTGCCATTGTTGTTTTCATACACCATATTGCCGGCAGATGGCGACTGCATGCCCGCTATGATGCGCAGCAGGGTAGACTTGCCGCTGCCATTGGGCCCCAGTATGGCAAAGGCGCCGGGCGCGGCGAAATTTAAGTTGACATCTTTAAATATCCAGTGGCGCTGAAAGCGTTTGCTTATATGCTCAAGATATATCTTCATTGTGCCTGCTGATATACCCTTTCATGATACCGCGGCCTGTTTCGCGAATGAAAGTGATGATTTCATCCCGCTCGTCAGAAACAGGTATTTCCGTTTCTATGATGCTAAGGGCCTTGGACGTATTGTAGCCCCTTACAAACAGTATCCTGTATATATCCAGTATGTGGTTGATCTTGTCAATAGAATAGCCCCGGCGTTTCAGACCCACAGAATTGACACCCACGTAGGACAATGGCTCGCGCGCCGCTTTTACATAAGGCGGCACATCCTTGCGCACCAGCGAACCGCCGGTAATGAAGGAATGTGAGCCGATACGTACAAACTGCTGCACGGCGGTGAGGCCGGCCAGTATTACATGGTCGCCCACTACAATGTGGCCTGCCAGCGTGGTGTTGTTGGAGAATACGCAATAGTCGCCTACTATACAGTCGTGCGCAATGTGCGTATAGGCCATTATCAGGCAGTTTTTACCAATTACGGTCTGGTTCCTGTCGGACGTACCACGGTTGATGGTAACACACTCGCGTATGGTCGTATTGTCGCCTATGATTACACGGGTATCTTCGCCTTTGTACTTCAGGTCTTGCGGAATGGCCGATATAACCGAACTGGGGAATATCCTGCAATTCTTACCGATGCGCGCCCCTTCCATAATGGTCACGTTGCTGCCTATCCATGTGCCTTCGCCTATCTCTACGTTCCGGTGAACGGTAGTAAAGGGGTCGATTTTAACATTGGGCCCGATTTTAGCGTCGGGGTGTATATATGTAAGCGGGTGTATCATTTTTTGTCTTTTGGAACGATTTGTGCAACCAGTTCGGCTTCTGTAACGAGTTTATTGCCTACATACACAGAGCCACGCATTTCGCATATGCCCCTGCGTATGGGGTTCAGCAATTCCAGCTTCAGTATCAATGTATCGCCGGGCAGCACCCTTTGCTTGAACTTTACTTTGTCTATTTTCAGGAAATAGGTATCGTAGTTTTCGGGGTCGCTGTAGTTGTTCAGCGCCAATATACCGCCTGTCTGCGCCAGCGCCTCTATCTGCAATACACCGGGCATTACGGGGTTGCCCGGAAAGTGACCCTGGAAGAATTGCTCGTTGAAGGTAACATTCTTGATACCCACTACATGGTTATCGCTCAGCTCGATGATTTTATCTACCAGCAGGAAAGGGTATTTGTGCGGCAGCGATTTTTCTATCTGTGTTATATCATATATCGCAGCCTGGTTGGGGTCGTAATGCGGAACGTCGGACAGGTGTTTGTTCTTTTTGATGAACTGCTTGATTTTTTTAGCAAACTCTACATTGGAAGCATGGCCGGGGCGGCTGGCTATTATATGTGCCCTGATAGAGTGGCCTACCAGCGCCAGGTCGCCCACTACATCCAGCAATTTGTGGCGTGCGGGCTCGTTGGTAAAGTGGAGCTGGATATTGTTCAGTATGCCTTCCTGTTTAACCTGTATGTTCTTTTTATTGAAGATGCCCGAAAGCCTGCTCAGTTCGTCGTCGCTCACCACCTTATCTACCACTACTATGGCATTGCTGAGGTCGCCGCCTTTTATCAGGTTGTTGTCCAGCAGGTATTCCAGCTCGTGCAGGAAGCAGAAGGTACGGCAAGGCGCTATCTCGTCTTTGAACTCGGAAATATGCTTGAGCGTAGCATGCTGGGTGCCCAATACCGGCGAATTGAAATCTATAAGCGTGGTTATCTGGTATTCGTTGGAAGGAACAGCCAGCATATCTACGTTCTTTACGGGGTCGTAGTAGTGGATGTTGGAGTCGATGGCATATACTATACGCTTGGCATCCTGCTCCAGTACGCCTACGCTGTCTATGGCTTCAATTATTTGTTTGGAGCTTCCGTCCATGATAGGTATTTCGGCCCCATCGAGTTCTATCAGCACGTTATCCACGCCCATGCCCACCAGTGCCGCCAGTACATGTTCTACCGTGCTTATGCGTACACCGTTCAGTTCCAGGGTGGTTCCGCGGGATGTGTCCACTACATAGTCCACATCCGCCTTAACTATTGGCTTTTCGGGCAGATCTATACGCTGAAAACGTATGCCATGGCCGGGGTTAGCGGGCTTCATGGTCATATTCACCCTTTGGCCGGTATGCAAACCTACGCCGGGCAGTGTTACGGAACCTTTTAATGTATGCTGATTCTGGGGTGTCGTATCTTGCTGCACAGTTACAGTTTTGTTCTTTATTTGTTTGATTAATAAATCTTCACTCACTTTTTTACAGGGGTGTTTTTTTCGTGTAATAATGCTGATAATTCAGCGACCATTTTTTCCAGGTTAGCCAGCCTCTGTTGCAATTCGGGCAAATTTCTGAAAATTGCCTGACTTTTCAGCGCACTTTTATAATCGTAAGCGGGTGAACCTGTTAAAGCTGTCTTAGGCGTTGTTACTGATTTTGCCAAACCGCTTTGCGCGTTGATGCTGGTATAGTCAGCTATCTGTATATGGCCTACTATACCTACCTGCCCGCCTATCACGCAGTTTTTGCCGATTTTGGTACTGCCCGATACGCCTGTTTGCGCAGCTATTACAGTATTTTCCCCAATATCTACATTGTGGGCTATCTGTATCAGGTTATCCAGTTTTACACCCTTACGTATGTAGGTAGAACCCATAGTAGCACGGTCAATAGTAGTATTGGCACCAATTTCCACGTTGTCTTCTATCACTACATTGCCTATCTGGGGTATTTTCTTGTAAGAGCCGTCTTTTTGCGGCGCGAAACCAAAGCCATCGCTACCGATAACTGTACCGGAATGAATAATGACGTTAGCGCCAATTTTACAGGTGTCGTACACTTTTACTCCGGCAAATAGGATGCTATGTTCCCCTACAGATGCTTCATCGCCCAGGAAACAGCCGGGATAGATTTTGGCACCGTCGGCTATATGCACATGGTCGCCTATATAGGCCAGGGCGCCGATGTATACACTATTACCTATTTTAGCTGAAGGCGATATATAAGCCGTGCTGTCAATACCTGTCTTTCCTTCGGTTGCTTTTATCTCATTATATTTTTCCAGCAATAGCGCAAAGCTGCTGTAGGCGTCTTTAACGCGTATGAGGGTAGGGGATACCGTCCCCTCCAGTTGCAGCGACTCGTTGACGATAATTATCGACGCCTTGCTGCTATATAAGTATTCTTCATACTTGGGGTTGGCTACAAAACTCAATGCATCCTCAGCGGCTTCTTCAATCTTAGCCACATGAGATATGGTTGCATTGGGGTTGCCTTCTATTTTGCCTTGTATGAGCGCAGCTATTTGTTGTGCGGTAAATTGCATGTTTTATTACTGATAAAAGCCCTGTAATTTACAATAAACAATAATACTATTGCCGTTATTGCCTTAAAACAACTCATTTACAGGGTTAATATAACAAATGTAGTTCTTATGTACGGGCATTGCAAGGGCTTGGGTGACTACGGGATTGTCTATTTCCGATATGTCCTTGACCGTGCCGTTTTTCATAGCTATGTTTATCCTTTCGTCGTTGATGTTGTAAGTATCCTTGGTGGTAATGCCGGTACAGACGAAATAGCCCATCTCATCGGGGCCGGGGTTAAATGCCATCATCGCCGCTTTTCTTTTTTCTTCTGCTAAAGCCTCTATCGGGTCAGATGTTAGAATGACTTTATACAGCTTGCGGTATTGCATCATGCAGCACAGGCGCGAGAGGATTTTGTCGCTATGTCGGCACCATTCTTTTGCCGATGCCAGTATATCCACATCGTCCAGCATACAGAATTTTTCCAGGTGGACGGGTGAAGACTGAAAGTCTTCAAGTGTGATATTATTGTACAGGAAATGGCTTAACGCAGGGCTGGCATATAGTTCTACGCCTTTCCGTGCCAGTTCTTTAGCCCTTTTCAGTATATTGATAAGCAACACCTCTGCGCCGAGCACGGTTTTGTGCAGGTATACCTGCCAGTACATGAGCCTGCGGGCTATCACGAATTTTTCAACGGAATGCACGCCTTTTTCCTCTACCATCAGTTGGTTGTTCTTTACCGTGAGCATGTTCAGTATCCTGTCGTAGCCGATAACGCCTTCCGACACGCCAGTATAAAAGCTGTCCCTGTTCAGGTAGTCCATACGGTCTACATCCAGCTGGCTGGATACGAGCTGGTGCAGGTAGGGCTTTTCATAAGACTGGTCGAAAACACGGATAGCGCCGTCTAGCATACCGTCAAATTCACGGTTCAGTTCATTCATTATCAGGCCGGACAGGTATTCGTGGGTGACACCCTCTACCAAAGTATGCTCCAATGCATGAGAAAACGGGCCGTGCCCTATGTCGTGCAGCAGTATAGCTATGCGGGCAGCCAGGCTTTCCTGTTCGGATATGATTACGCCTTTTGCTTTTAGCTCGTCCAGCGCCTTGCCCATGAGGTGCACTGCCCCCAGTGAGTGATGGAAACGGGTATGTACCGCACCGGGATATACCAGGTGGGCAGGCCCCATTTGCCTGATGTACCGCAGGCGTTGAAACCACCTGTGATCCACCAACTGCATTATTTCAGGCTCGGGAAAACGAATAAATCCATACACCGGGTCGTTGACAATCTTACCCTTCATAGTCATAAAAATGCTGGTCCTGCTTTTTGTTACTTACCACTCGCTATCTGGGATGTCGGGCGCCCTTTCGCTGTTTTCTAAATCCAGAGTTCCCTGCGAGCCCCTGTAGCTACTGCCGGACGGGTCAATCGTCACGTCACATTCGTTATAATTCTCAGGTTCTTCAAATTTAGCGTCCCTCTTTATACCCAGCGAGGGGTCGGCATATACGCGCTGCATAAAGTACGCCCATATGGGCAGCGCCGCGGCTGCGCCCTGGCCCAGGTTGGTAGTGCCAAAACGGAGGTAGCGGTCGTCGCAGCCCACCCACGAGCCGGCCAGCAATTGCGGTGTATAACCTATGAACCATGCATCGGCCTGGTTGTTGGTAGTACCGGTTTTGCCAGCAATTTCACCTTCCAGCTTGTACCTGTACCTGATTCTTTTGGCTGTACCGAAATCTACAACACCCTGCATCATACGCACCATTTTGAAGGCTGTGTGCTGATTGATCAGTTCTTTTTGTGAAGGCACGAAACTCTTTAATACATTGCCGTCTTTGTCTTCTATTTTGGTAATAAACAGGGGTTGCACATTAGTGCCGCCAGTGGGGAACATGGTATATGCCTGTAGCATTTCGTATAAAGAAATATCGGGCACACCTAATGCCAACGATGGCACTTTGTCAATATTCGCGTCAATGCCGCATTTTTCCAGGAAGTCGGCAAACGAGTTGATACCCACCTGCTTGATGAGGTATAACGCCGCGTTGTTTATAGAGCCCGCCAATGCCTGTTTCATGGTCATTGGCCCTTTTTCTGAGCCTCCGGCATCGTAGTTCGCAATGGTGGGAAAGCTCTGCGGAGCCGTAGAAACTATACCGCAGGGCGAATAACCATTGTCTACCGCCAGGCAATACAACAAGGGCTTGATGGTAGAACCTACCTGCCTCCTGGTGTTCTTGTTTACGTGGTCGTACTGGAAATAAGTATGGTTGATACCGCCCACCCATGCTTTTACTTCACCAGTAAAGGGGTCCATAGCCATGAAACCTGCCTGCAGCATCATCTTCATGTATTTAATGGAATCGACAGGCGTCATGGTGGTGTCCATTTCCTGGTCTTTATTCCACGCAAAGACGGTCATCTTAACCGGTTTACGCATTTCGCCCATTGCCTGCTCGTGCGACATGCCCGCGTCCCTCAATGATTCATACCTGGGCGACGACTTGATAGCTGCATCCAGGTATTGCTTGTAGTCATTCCATATACTTCCGTCTTTGTACCTGCGCTGGCTTATGAATAATTGCTGAATGTCTTTGATGTGTTGCTCCACAGCCGCTTCCGCGTATTTCTGCATCTTTACATCCAGCGTGGTGTATATTTTCAGCCCGTCTTTGTATATATTATATTTTGTTCCGTCAGCCTTTTTAAAATCCTCCAGGACATCCTTTACCTGCTGCTCTACTATCTGCCTGAAGTATGGGGCTATACCATCGTGATGGGTAAGCTTGTGGTAATTCAGCACAATAGGTTTCTTTTTCAATTCGTGGGCCTCCTTCACCGTCAGGTAGCCATATTTAGCCATCTGGTCTATTACCGTATTGCGGCGGCGCAGCGCATTCTTAGGGTTTCTCTTGGGGTTGTATGCGGTACTGGCTTTCAACATGCCTATCAATACCGCAGCTTCTTCTACCTTCAGTTTATCCGGTGGTTTATTAAAGAAAGTAAGTGATGCGTTCCGGATACCAAACACATTGCTGCCAAATGGTACGGTATTGAGGTAGAGCGTGATGATTTCGTTTTTAGTCAATTGCTTTTCCAGCTTCACCGCCATTACCCATTCCTTCAGTTTAGTTATGGGCATCATCAGCTTGCTGGTATTTTCCCTCGGAAACAGGTTTTTGGCCAACTGCTGTGTGATAGTACTGCCGCCACCTTCTTTACCCAGCAGCAATACCGCACGCAATACCGCACGGCCATCTACACCAGAGTGCTCGTTAAAGCGCGAGTCTTCAGTGGCGATAAGCGCATTGAAGACATTAGGTGAAATATCTTCATATTCGGAGGCGGAACGGTCTTGTACATAATAACGGCCTATCAGCTCGCCATCGGTAGCATACAGGTCGGATGCGAGCGCGCTTTTCGGGTTTTCCAGCTCCTTCATGGACGGCATATAACCCAGCCAGCCCATGTTGATGAGGAGGATGAGCAGCAGGAATATACCTATTCCGCAAAAGAACATTATCCATAATGTTTTTATTACCCGCTGCTTAAAAGTTTTTTGCTGTACGCTCACTATGAATGGTTGTATTGTGGTAGCAAAGCTAAAAATTAATAATTATTCCTTTTCGCTATGCTGTTGTTTCTGAATTATTTATTTCGTCATCTCCCGGCTGTACAAAGAAACTGATAGTCCTCAGCGGGTTGATAAAGCCTGCAAATCGTTTTTTCCACGGTATTACAGTTTTTATCTTATAAATGAACGGCTGCAGGAAGCCTGCAACTACCGTTTTGTCTTTTTCAGTCAATTCCTGTTTCGCGTATTTCTTTTTCAGGTATACGTTCATGAAAGCTGTATAGTTAGTACTCATCGCGGGGTCGACAGTGCGGGTAGCATACTGCATGGGGGTTTGCCCCTCGCGGAAGATACCCAACTGGTGCAGGTAGAAGTTGGCAGCCCTGTACCCGAAATAAGCTTTAGGCCCGTCGGTGGTTGCTCTCCTGTGCCTTATGGTATAATAACGATATATCATGGACGGCATGAGCAACAATAATAATATGATAGCCCCCAGTATGCATGCCAGTGTCAGCAATATTTGTTTTGCTGATAGCGGTTGCTCCGGTGTTTGTTTCTGAGGTTTGTCTTCCGGTTTTGCTGTGTCTTTGCGCTCCAGGTACAGTTCGTCCAATGGGGTGGGCGAGGGTATTCTCTTGGCCAGTCGGTCCCCTGCCTCGCCGGGGCGTGGTTTCATATCCTTCAGCGCCTGTGCGTAGGACACTGCTGTACCTTTATCACCTTCCTTCACCTGGCTGAGGGGCACATCCATACTATCCACAAATATGGCGGCGACCTTCATGTCCATTACCATAGTAGCGGTACTGTCCATCTTGTATTCCTTGTCATGAAACACTATATGCTTCACCTTCATGGTGAGCAGTTTTTTCAGTGTATCCACATCGGCCACTATACCATCGGCGGCCAGCCAGGCACGGGGTGGTTGCAGCGGTGGTGTACCATCGGGCTGCGGGCTTTGTTCAGCTTCTTCGTTGCCAACGGTAGTGTCAAAATCAAGCCAGCCATAGCCCGGAAAGTATACCTGCACCCAGGCATGCGCCTGGTCGGCATAATACCAGTACCAGCCTTTGTTTTTATCGCTGCGGTCTACCGTCATAAAGCCAACCGTAATGCGCGATGGTATGCCCAGCGACCTGAGCATGAAAAGGGTAGCGCCTGCATAATAAGCGCAATAGCCCTTCTTGTTCTCAAACAGGAAGTACATCAGCTTGGATGCACTGGGAATGTCAGGTACTCCGGGATTATCCGTGTAGGTATATACCCGCTGCCCGTTCCCGTCCCGTTGCAGGAAGTAATCGCGGATGGCCAGCACTTTATCTACAGGTGTGGCGGCGTTTTTAGTCACCTCATGCGCCAGTGTGCTTATTTGTTTAAACTTATCATTGGGCGGCATGTCGGTATAGTAGTCCATGAACTTTTTGTCCATGCCTTCATAGCCTGTTACTTTTCGCAATACCTCAAACCTGTTTTCCTGGAAGGTCCGTATCTGCTCTTCCTCCGAATTGTAAATAAAATATGCGCTGTTCAATTCAGACACATAACCCTTGGCGCGATAGGCGGATATGAATTCGTTGCGGTAATCTTTTTCTACTGCTATGGGCTGTACAAAGAAACCTACATTGGGGGCAACATAGGTCCCGGTAGAGAGTTTTTTGTTGTATATCTCTACATTCACCGTCCTGCGCAGTTTGGTAGCCTTGCTGTTCATTATTACGGTTGAATCCGTTTCTGTAAAGAACAGCGGTATTTTGCCGGGGTTGGGTTCAAACAGGTCGTTGGAGGGTATGAGTGAATCACGCTCAAAAGTTTCAGTCAGGGTATCGAAATAGGTGTAATAAAAAGCAGTGAGGTAGAGCGGGTTGGGTATTTCAGTACCGGGGAAGAAGTTATCAATATGCGCAGCGAACAGCAACTCGTTGCTGCGGCCCAGGTTGCTGCGCAGGCGGCTGTATTCTTTAATGTCGAACGTGCCGTCTTTATTTTTTTTCAGCATACTGCTTTCGCCGTCTTTACCACCTCCGCCGTAGTTGGCTACGGTTTCTTTTATCTCGCCCCGCATCATATACACCACGCCTCCAAACAGCAGCAATGCCAGCAAGCCGAACAGGAACAAACGCCTGCCCATAAACCACCAAAATCTCTGCGACTTATCTTTGTAGCTGTAAATCTGCTCGGCAGCATACAGGATGTACACCGCATACAGTACGGCAGGTGTAAAATCGCGCAGCAGGGTATAGACACTGTCCATCTGCGCCTTGGCTATCAGCAATATGCAGGCAGTCAGCATGAGCGCTGCAGTAAATACCGACCAGTACCTGAGCCGGGTAAAGCCCCAACCCATCAGCCAGCCAACAATAAACAGTATGGCAAATACCAGGAACTGCACGGATATAAAGAATGCGTCAAACTCGCCTACGGCCATCTTGTCCAGCCCCTCGTACACCAGGAACATGCCGAACAGCAGCAGGAGGAACGTAGGAAGAAACCTGAACCGGAATGCATAAAACAGCGCGCTGATACCCATACCCGCTGCGAGGTAGATAGTCTGTTGCAGGGCCTGAGCCTTCAATATGGAATAATACTCATTGGCATGCCACAGTATATAGTAGCTCACCAGTGCAGTAGGCAGCAGCAGGAAAATAAGTTTGGCCAGTAGTTCGTTAACCGGCGTGGCTCTTTGTATATTCATATACCCGAAGCCATAAATTTAGGATAAATATTTACAGGGGCTTTGTTAAAAATGGTCTTATATCTTATCCAGCACAAATGAGTAACGCCCTTCAGCCCTTTCTGCCGAAAACCGTATTTTCTTATTGCCTATGCTGGCATCCTTTCCATGCCAGTAGTAGGAGTTGCCGCCCCTGTTGTTGCTTTTTATGTCTATGATGATTGTATAATTATTGTTGGAATTACTATTACCATCATCATCTGTAGTAGTATAGGTTTCGGTCACCACGTCATATTTGCCAAAGTAGGTAATGGAATTATTCTGGTCAATAAGTGCAGCTTCTTTCTTGTTGTTCAGTTGCAATATCATATTGTTATACTCCTGTGTAACGTTATCCGACTTCAGGAAACCGTCGTGTAGCATTACCTTTTCAAATTTGTACTGGCCTATAGCCCTTCTTTCAGCATCTGTCAGGCCGTCATTCTTTTCGCAAGAGGCCGCCAGTAATAATACTGCGGACAATGATGTATAAAGCAAGCTTTTCATACTGCAATTTTATGTAATAAATGCACAGAAAAGTATATCTGCATCCCGGTACACCGTTAAAATAATGCTAAACCATTATTATATATCTGCACGGATAACCAGGAGGATATAAACATTAACTAATTATTTACCAACATAGGGCACAGGCCTGGCATACCATTATTAAGAAAACGTTATCTTAGGCACGTTTTAAAAATATTTACATCAAAATGATTCAGGAAAAAGCAAATCCGGTGAAGCTCTCTCATGGCGACCTGGATGAAAAAACAAAACAGATGTTACAGAAATTCAAGATTGTTACCGTTATCGGTTCCGGCACAATGGGCAATGGTATCTGCCACGTTTTCGCGCAAAGCGGATTTAATGTGCACATGATGGACATCAGGCAGGAAGCGCTGGACAAAGCTGTAGGTACCATAGGCAAAAACATGGACCGACAGATAGCCAAACAAACGCTGACTGAAGAGCAAAAACAAGACGCACTCGGACGCATTATTACCTACACCAACATGGCCGATGCTGTGAAGGATGCAGACCTGGTGATAGAAGCTGCAACTGAGAATATTGACCTGAAAACAAAAATATTTGAAGAGCTGGACAAGCTGTGCCCGGAGCATACGATACTGGCTACCAACACGTCTTCTATTTCCATCACACGCATAGGCTCGCACACCAAGCGCCCCGGGCAGGTAATAGGTATGCACTTTATGAATCCCGTACCGGTAATGAAACTGGTGGAAATCATCAATGGCTATGCTACTACTGAAGAGGTGACCAAGGTGATACATGACTTGTCTAAATTCCTGGGCAAAGTGCCATGCGTAGTGCAGGATTATCCCGGTTTTGTTTCCAACCGTATATTGATGCCTTTGATTAACGAAGCCATCATCACTCTGCAGGAAGGTGTAGCCGGTGTGGAGGAAATAGATACAATTATGAAGCTGGGTATGGCGCACCCCATGGGGCCCCTGCAACTAGCTGACTTTATAGGACTGGATACCTGCTATTCTATTATGAACGTACTGCACATGGGCTTTGGTAAGCAGAAGTACGCACCTGCTACACTGTTGGCCAATATGGTGCAGGCAGGCTACCTGGGCGCTAAAAGCGGAGAAGGCTTCTACAAATACACTCCCGGCAGCAAAGAGTTGGTGGTAAGCTCACGTTTCCAGGCTAAGAAGTGGTAGTTTTATCAATTCAAAAATAAAAAGTAAAAATTCAAAAAGCGGTGGCTGTGGCTGCCGCTTTTTGTTTTACTATACCCCTTCCGCTTCGGGATCAAATCTGGGATTACGTTTCGAGTATAGATTGAGCCTGATCAAGGCTTGTTTCTTATATTGCTAAACGTAGTAGCTCTAACACCAAGTTTGGGTTTGTTTGCTAATCCTTTCCTGATAAACTGTTAAGACACAATTCTCTTGCAGTTCCTTTTCGCGCATGGTTGCTTCGTCCATTTCTTCAGATGTTTCAATTATTTGCAATTCTTTCCATGGAATATTGACATCATGATATTTTGAATTCAGGTATTCTTGAATAATATCCTCTGGTTTATTGGTGTATTGTAGCTTGCAGCCAAATGGTAGTTTGTTGTGGTTTGAATTTATAAAATTAAAACGTAGTTGTTGGGCAAGCGGATCTAACCATAAATAAAAAATAAGATCAATGTTGAATGAAGATTTGTCGAGTTGGTTTATATAGTTAGTCTTTACTTTTTTAATAAATTCTAAAATATCATCCGTTGTTGTTTCCGCTATGATATTATATGGGCATGTCAAAACCCACATATTGTGCTCAATTTCTTTATCTAATTCATCTGTCCTATCAGTCAAATAAATAGGCTCCAAAATATGTGTTGAAAGCTCGTCAAAATAATCTGTTTTACTTTGTATAATCATTTACATAAGTGTTTGTAGAGTTTGATATACGTCATACTATTTCCTCCTCTTGCTCGCCTTTGCCTTCTTATTGAATTCCAGGCATTGTTTTATCCAATAATCGAAGTCGGATTTTTTCTTGATGCCATTCTCGTGTACGAACACATAACCCTTCATCGGTTTGCCCGTAAAATCCATCGGGCGTGCGCCGTTGCGTTCTACCGCTTCGTCATACACATCGGGGCCTACACGGCACATGATTTCGTCTTCGTTTACGCCAATGCACATCTTATCATCTACCATAAAACATAGGCCGCCAAACATGCGTTTCTCTTCTATCTTCTTTGCGCCGCTTAATGCTTCCCGCACGCGGTTAGCCATTTTTTCAGAATATGCCATAATGATGTTTTTATTTCTTTTTGTTGGGGTATAATTTCTTTGTGTGTTTTATAGATGCAATTGTCATCTTTTTCAGTACGCCCAGGTCTATATCAGCCAGTTTGTTTACATACACACATGCTACTGCCGCTTTGTGTTTGCCCAGTTTCGCCAGAAATTCCTCTCTGCCGGGAAATTCGGGTTCGAAATAGAGTGATAAAGCTGCCTTACGTGGCGAAAACCCTGCTATAGGTGCATCGCCCTCACGCCCGCTTTCGTATTTGTAATGATAATTGCCAAAGCCTACGATAGTTGGCCCCCACATATAGGGCTCATGACCCGTCACTTCCTTCATCATATTGATGAGGGTATAACTGTCCTGTTTTTTCTGCTCATTTGGCAAGGCGTGGATGAACGCTTCTACGCTGGCGCCTGTTGGCGAGGTCTTGTTTTTACTAGCAGCCATACATGCTAAATTAAGCATAAACCCATTATATACCCCCATCAGGGGGTTTCCCTATCGTGTATATTTGGTTATCTTAGCGAACTTTTAATTAAACAACTACTTAATATAACAATGAGGAAATTAGCATTATCCCTTGCATTGGCATTACCGTTGTTCAGCTTTGCACAGGACGACCTGATTAACAAAATCAAAGACAACAAAAGCGACAGCGCCAAAAAGAAATTTGAATTCAAGCATATCATCAACCTGGAAACTACAGATGTAAAGAACCAGGGCAAATCAGGTACCTGCTGGAGCTACAGCACCAACTCCTTCCTGGAGAGCGAGATGATACGCATGGGCAAAAAGCCGGTGGACATTGCTGAAATATATACCGCACGTTGCGTGTACAAAGAGCGTGCAGATGCATTCGTTCGCATGCATGGCGAGTTTTCTTACGGCGACGGCGGAGCCTGCCACGATGTTATCAATATGTATGCTAAATACGGCGCGCTGCCACAAAGTGTGTACAGCGGCCTGAACTATGGCACGGACAAAAACGTGTTCGGCGAAATGCAGGGCATACTCAAGGCTATGCTGGATGTAGTTGTAAAAAACCCGAACAAGAAAATTACACCCAACTGGAAAAAGGCTTTTGAAGGTGTGCTGGATGCCTACCTGGGGCCGGTGCCGGAAACATTTGAATACCAGGGGAAATTATACACCGCTAAAACATTCGCTAAGAACGTGGTGGGTATCAACCCGCAGGATTATATGGAGTTCTCATCTTTCAGCTACCAGCCATACTACGAAAAGACCATGCTGATGGTGCCCGACAACTGGAGCCTGGATAAGGTGTACAACCTGCCCCTGAATGATATGATACCCATTATAGACAATGCGCTGAAAAACGGTTATACAGTAGCCTGGGCTACCGATGTGAGCGAAAAATACTTCAGCTGGAAAAATGGCGTGGCATTTGTGCCTGAAAAAGATTGGGATGATATGGAAGAAGAAGAGCAGAAAGCGCTGTTCAACGGACCGAAGCCCGACCGTAAGATAACGGAAGAAGCCCGCCAGGAAGCTTTTGACAACTACACTACCACCGACGACCATGGTATGCATATTGTAGGGTTGGCCGAAGACCAGAACGGGAAGCAATACTATATAGTTAAAAACAGCTGGGGCGAAAAGAATGATTACAAGGGGTATATCTATGTAACCAAGGCATATGTTCAGTATAAAACAACCGCCTTCCTGGTACATAAAGGTGCAGTACCGGCAAGTGTCATAAAGAAACTGAAGAGCTAAAATTTATTTGACAGGTAAAAATTATAAGGGGGCTTTGCGCCCCCTTATTTATTATTTTGCCCTCATACGGTTGTTGCGCGGATTGTGTTCTACCTCAGCCAGTCCAAGTGCCTCCATCAGCGGCGGAATATACATGCCGAACCTGCCGCGCAGCCCTTTTTTTAGTCCGTACCATCCTCCTGCTGGGTTATCCGGAGAACGGCCCCAAGCTTCCACTGTACCATCTTTGGCTGGTTTTTGCTCATCAGCGCTGCCCAGTTCCATCCAGTCGCCATGCTTTTTCAGCATTTTGTGCAGGTCATCCAGGCACTGGTAGTCGTAATGCAATACTGTTTTGCCGACAGTGCATACTAATATATCCTTACCGTCCTTTACATCTTTGTGCATAGTGTATTCCGATGTAAGGGGTGGAGTCTGTAATACCCAGGGATTTTCTTTTGTACCGTTACCTTTAAATGTTGCTTTAGTCATATCTATATGTTGCAATAAATTTATTCGAGGTGGCATACATAATCCATGCCGGTGTATAAACCTCGTTGCGGCTGAGATTCGCATTCTTCCTTTGCTTTCTTTTTGGTTTCCTTTATCTCAAACGATGGTGTGGAATAGTTGAGCGCAGGGCTATAACAACTACACCTGTATGATTTTTTGCATGAAGTGAAAGCAAAAGCCGATACGGCAAAGACTGCGAGAATAGTATAATGCTTCATGTTCATCGAGTATTTTTTTAAATATATGAAATCCTTTGGCGACAAACAAGGGTATATGCCTAATTTAGCCTGATAAATATTACTGACTATGGGCATTGCAGACAAATTAAGGCTGATGAAACAGGCAAAAGCAGAGGATAACCTGAAAGCAGGGCATATGTTCCTGGCGGAGAATAAGAATAGAGAAGGTGTGACAGAATTGCCCAGCGGCTTGCAATATGAAGTAATAACAGAAGGCAACGGCGACAAACCTACAGCATACAATAAAGTTACCTGCCATTATCATGGCACATTGATTAACGGTACTGTCTTTGATAGCTCTGTCAGGAGAGGGCAACCGGCTACTTTTCCGTTGAATATGGTTATCACCGGATGGACGGAAGGATTGCAACTGATGGGTGTTGGCAGTAAGTACCGTTTCTTTATACCCCCGCACCTGGCCTATGGCGACAGGCAGGTGAGTGCCGAAATTGGCCCCAACAGCACCTTGATTTTTGATGTAGAACTACTGGGAATTAACTAATGCTATTGTTGTGTAGCAGTGTATATAATGTCTACTGAATAAGTACCTGCGGGAAATTCATAACCAGGGTCTGCCTTGTATTGTACTGCAAAGGTATTATCACCACCGGCAGTACCATTGTTGATGAGCTTTTTATTACTTTTCGACATGTTTGAATACTTATTGCTTACTGCATTAGGTACAGTGCCCCCGGTGTTATTGCTCACTACTTTTATCTTCAGTTTATTGATGTTCATCTTAGGGTCTTTACTTTCAGGGCCGCTGTAGGTAAACCTGCTGGAACCGGCCTTTGCCCATACATGAAATTTCTTATTGGAGCGGACTTTAAGTTCTATTGGGGTAGATTCTACGCCGTTTGCATAATCATTCACATTGTCGAATGGCAGGTTAACCACATCACCTTCATTGGTCCCGTTGCTGTTAAAGGTGATGTCAATTGCGTTGCTCATGACCAGGTTGGCAGATTGGGATGCATTGGCAGCCTCATTTACCTGCTGTGCAAAGACTGTACTTACAGCCCCCGCAACAATTAATAATATGAGTGTGATCTTTTTCATCTCTATCCTTTTTTTTGAATTTGCCGCCATCCTCATAACGGCCAATTGTCAGGACAAATATCTATAGTACCACCCATCTATGCTGCAAAAAACTGTTTTGTTAACCGCTGCTTTGCAATAGAACAACAAGCTGTTAACATTCGTTCTTTCTCTTTTGAGGATGGTTTTTACATATTAATTCATTGATTTTCAATTTCATATAAGAGTATAGTGTATTTTCTTTATAATTTATTTGTCAGGTTGTAATTATTATTATCTTTGTATTATTCAAGTTGTATAATACTTGTTGGGTACTATGAAAAGAGATTCGGATTATAAAATACAGTTGTTAGAAGCCTGGGAAGAGACCTATAAGAAAGGGCAACTTACATTATGGGTATTCCTGGCGCTCAAAGAAGGGGAGAAGTACGTAGATGAAATCAAGGCATTTGTAGAGGAAAACACAAAGGGAACGCTTACCTGTGAGGAACAAAGCCTCTATCGTACACTAAGGAAATATAAAGAACTGGATATGGTGGACTATACCACAAAGCCGGGGCAAGGTGGCCCTGAACGTAAATATTACTATCTCACAGATTTGGGTAGAGAATTGCTGCTCTTATTCACGCAGCGCAATATCAATTTATTCTTCCAGCCTGAGATAAAAGAATTATTGTTTTAAAATCAATCAATATATGAATTTCATCAACAAGTACATTATCAGTTTCACACTGCTGGCTGTCGTATACAGCACGTCATTTTATTTCGGTATGGAATACATGGCTAATAATAACCTGCACAGCAGGTTGTGGATTATTTCATTGGCTTATGCTGTGGCGTTATTCTTATCAGGGCTACTTATCGGGCGTAAGGACATATATGAGGGACATATGGGGCTAAACTACCACATGGCTACATACCTTGTCTGCAATGTTGTACCCATATTGCTTATAGCTACCGGCCTGTTAACGGTGTTTACCTACAGTAGTGTCTTATCTATGTCGCTTTTCTGGGGACTGTTCGCAATACCACATATCATACTATACTTCGTTCGCAGGAAGAGGAATATCCGGGGATTTGATAAGAAGGAGCTGTTCGATTAAGCACATATAACTACAGCCAATAATTGTATGTACATTATTTATTATTGTATATACATTAGTTTTGTATCTTTGTATCTACATTAATTAAAGATACAGACTATGGCACAGACTAAATGGGCATTAGACCCTTCGCACAGCGAAATCCAGTTTAAGGTGAAACACCTGATGATAACAACTGTAACGGGTTATTTCAAAAGCTTCGATGCTACGGCTACTACTGATGGTGATGATTTCACTACAGGCAGTATCAGCTTCGATGCGGATATTAATTCAATAGACACCAATAGCGAGCAAAGGGACGGACACCTGAAGTCACCCGACTTTTTTGATGCAGGTAATCACCCGAAGATGATATTTGCCAATGGTAGACTGACCGGCAGTGGTGATGATTATACCCTGCATGGCGACCTGACCATACGCGGCAATAGCAAACCGGTACAACTGAAAGTGGAGTACGGTGGTATAGCCCAGGACCCTTATGGGCAGACTAAAGCAGGTTTTACATTGAGCGGCAAAATCAACCGTAAGGATTTTGGCCTGACATGGGGAGCGGTGACAGAGGCCGGCAATGTAGTAGTAAGCGATGACGTGAGAATAAACGCAGAGATACAGTTAGTAAAGCAGGGGTAGAAGTAAGAGTTGTGTGATTAGTGTGGCTTTAGGGTGGAGCGGCTCCGGCTGTTTCACCTTTTTTTACAGCCACTTAAAGGGATTCCTGCGGCCCATGAGCATGTAGCGCTTCATGTTCATCCAGAAGGCGAGGACCATATAAACGATAATAGGTGAGCCCAGTGTGAGGAAGGATATATAGATGAACCATAACCTGATGCGCGAAGATGCTACGCCCAGCCTGTCACCAATGGCAGTGCATACGCCAAAGGCCTTCCATTCAATAAAGTTCTTGATATCGTATAGTGGTTTCATCTATTCTTTGGTAAAAATACTAAAATCAAACGGAAGATAACAAGCGGTATTGTTATAGTATTGATATATTAGCAAGGTATGGAAGGTTATATAGACATACATACCCACCAGGCCAGGTCGACAGCAGGGCTAACAGTCATCAACCGGTATGATGGGTTTGGACATGCTGAGGATGGTCTTACCTGTTCCATGGGGGTACACCCATGGTATATACATGCAGATACACCGGATATACAACTTGCCAGCCTACGACAATATGCAGCTTTGCCGAATGTAATAGCTATAGGTGAGTGCGGGCTGGACAAAGCCACCGATACGGATTGGCAATTGCAGGTAAGCGTATTTGCCGCACAAATAGCACTGGCCAATGAACTGAACAAGCCCATGATTATACATTGTGTGAGGGCATATGATGAGGTGTTGCAGATGCTAAAGGATAGCCGTGTTGCCGTACCGGTGATATTTCACGGGTTCAATAAGAATATACACCTGGCTGAACGGTTACTCAATGCCGGGTATAACTTGTCGTTCGGGGCAGCATTGCTGAAAGAAGGTTCCAATGCCGCTAAGGCAATTGCCCATATACCGTTGGAAAGGGTATTCCTGGAAACTGATGACTCGGCAGTGCCTATAGAGCAGGTATATGAAACAGCGGCCGGGTGGTTGAAAACCGGCAAAGATGCCCTTATTTTGCAGCTTCAAAATAACTTCCACAGGGTATTTAAGATATGAAGGACAGAAGCTGGCTATCGCGTACTGAATTGTTGGTTGGTAAAGAAAGGCTGGATAAACTCATCGGCTCGCATGTACTGGTAGTAGGTATGGGTGGTGTGGGCTCGTTTGCGGCAGAGTTTGTAGCACGGGCAGGAGTGGGGCAGATGACCATTGTAGATGGTGACGTGGTAGACCCCAGCAACCGCAACAGGCAGTTGCCCGCATTGGCCACAACGCATGGACAACCTAAAGCAGATATCATGGCTGACCGCCTGCTGGCCATCAATCCTGAATTGCAACTGCGCAGCATCAAAGAGTTTATTACCCCGGAAAGGGTGGAAGAAGTACTGGACACGCATTACGACTACGTGATAGACGCTATTGACAGCATCACCCCCAAGCTGACCTTCATCAAAGCGGCACATACCAAAGGGTTGCGCCTGGTAAGCTCTATGGGGGCAGGTGCCAAGCTGGACCCTACGCAACTGCGGGTGGTAGACATATCCAAAACCTACAATTGCCCCTTTGCCCAGCAGATACGCAAACAACTGAAGCAAGCAGGCATTTACAAGGGTATTAAGGTGGTGTTTTCGCCGGAGGAACCCATTAAAGAGTCGCTGATGCTGACGGATGGCAGCAACTTCAAGAAATCGGCCTACGGCACTATCTCTTACCTGCCGGCCACCTTCGGCGCCTGTGTGGCATCGGTAGCCATCAGGGACTTGATGGAAGGATAGGATTGCTAAGCAAACAAAGCCATCCGCCTCAGGCGGATGGCTTTGTTATATGTAATTTTCATTTATTTATTACCTGGCAAACTCAGCACGAATCACATTCAGTGCGCCACCTGCTTTGAACCACTCTATCTGTTGTTCGTTGTAGGTATGGTTTACTTTTATCTGGTGGGTGCTTTCATCTTTGTGGTGCAGCACTACGGTGAGCGGCACTCCCGGTGCAAAAGTGCTCAGACCAACGATATCAATAATATCATCTTCCTGCACTTTGTCGTAGTCAGCTTTATTATCAAAGGTCAGTGCCAGCATACCCTGCTTTTTCAGGTTGGTTTCGTGTATGCGGGCGAAGCTCTTCACCAGTATAGCCCTTACACCCAGGTGGCGGGGTTCCATGGCTGCGTGCTCGCGGCTGCTGCCTTCGCCGTAGTTCTCGTCGCCCACCACTATGCTGCCTATGCCGTGGCCTTTGTATGCGCGTTGTACAGCAGGCACTTCGCCATATTCGCCCGTAAGCTGGTTTTTCACTTTATTGGTTTCCATATTGAAGGCGTTAATAGCGCCTATCAGCATGTTGTTGGATATATTGTCCAGGTGGCCGCGGAACTTCAGCCAGGGGCCCGCCATGGATATATGGTCGGTAGTACATTTGCCATAAGCCTTAATCAGCAGCCTGAGG
Organism: uncultured Flavipsychrobacter sp.; assembly: GCA_964515955.1. Classification (GTDB taxonomy): domain Bacteria; phylum Bacteroidota; class Bacteroidia; order Chitinophagales; family Chitinophagaceae; genus UBA5543. Next base: position 332,653 of record CAZEZM010000001.1, read on the forward strand.
CCCGCGAGGTCGGTGCCTTCCCACGGGGCGAAGGGCGCCAGCAGTTGCAGGCGGCTGCTGTCATTTTTTACAACTACAGATACATTGCTGCCGTCTTCAGCTGGTGCCTGGTAACCCGCATCTTCTACCGCGAAGCCTTTTACGGGCAGTTCCAGTCCTTTAGGTTCATCCAGCATTACTTCTACACCGTTTTCATTCACCAGTTTATCTTTCAGGGGGTTGAAGCCCAGTTTGCCCGAAATAGCGAAAGCGGTAACGATTTCAGGAGAAGCCACAAAAGCATGTGTGGATGCCAGGCCGTCGTTGCGCTTGGCAAAGTTCCTGTTGAAAGAGGTAACGATGGTATTCTTGCGGGTGGGGTCGTCTATATGACGCGCCCACTGGCCTATACAAGGGCCGCAGGCATTGGCCAGTACTACACCGCCCATTTTGTCGAAAGTATCGAGGAAACCATCGCGCTCGATGGTATAGCGTACCATTTCAGAGCCGGGTGTAATGGTAAACTCGCTCTTTACCTTCAGGCCTTTTGCCATAGCATCTTCTGCTATAGAGGCAGAGCGGGAAATATCCTCGTAAGAAGAGTTGGTACAAGAGCCTATCAGGGCCACTTCTACATTCTCAGGCCATCCGTTGGCCCTTACCGCTTCAGCCATCTGGCTGATGGGTGTAGCCAAATCGGGAGTGAACGGGCCGTTTACATAAGGCTCCAGTTCGTCCAGGTTAATTTCAATCAGTTGGTCGTAATAAGCAGCAGGGTCAGCATATACCTCTGCATCGCTGCGCAGGTGTTCCCTGATGCCGTCTGCCAGGGCGGCTACATCGGCACGGTCGGTACCGCGCAGGTAATCGCCCATTTTGCCATCGTAAGAGAAGATAGAGCAGGTAGCGCCTATCTCAGCACCCATGTTGCAGATGGTACCTTTACCTGTTGCGCTCAGGCTTTCAGCGCCCTCGCCAAAATATTCTACAATAGCGCCAGTACCGCCTTTTACAGTCAGTATGCCCGCTACTTTCAGTATTACGTCTTTTGCTGATGTCCAGCCATTCATACGGCCGGTCAGTTTCACGCCTATCAGTTTCGGCATTTTCAGTTCCCATGCCAGGCCTGCCATCACATCAACAGCATCGGCGCCACCTACACCTATCGCTATCATACCCAGGCCGCCGGCGTTGGGTGTATGGCTGTCGGTGCCTATCATCATACCACCGGGAAAGGCGTAGTTTTCCAGCACGACCTGGTGGATGATACCTGCGCCGGGTTTCCAGAAACCTATACCATATTTATTGGATATAGAAGCCAGGAAGTCGTACACCTCTTTATTCACATCGTTGGCGGTAGCCAGGTCGGCCTCGGCGCCTACTTTGGCCTGTATCAGGTGGTCGCAGTGTACCGAGCTGGGCACGGCTACCTGGCTGCGGCCGCAGGTCATGAATTGTAACAAAGCCATTTGGGCAGTAGCGTCCTGCATAGCCACACGGTCGGGGGCGAAGTTCACATAGTCCTTGCCACGCCCGTAAGCCGCAGTTGCGGGCTCAAATATGTGCGCGTACAGTATTTTTTCAGAAAACGTAAGCGGGCGGCCCAATAGCTGCCTGGCTGTTTTTACTTTTTCGGGAAACTCTGCGTAAACCTTTTGTATCAGGTCGATATCAAATGCCATTGAAAATTCAAATTTGGTGGTTAAACTTTATTCATTTTGCCGTGCGAAATTACCGAAAATTAAACAGTTTAGGAAATTTGGAGCAGAGGTAAATTGGTTATAGGTTAATAGGGCAATGGGTTAATAAGTTAATAGGGTAATAGGGTAGTGCTGAAATTGTTCCTTCCGGGGAACAAATCCGCCTGTTGTGGGAACAAATATTCCTGTTTTCGCACAATTTGTGCTGTTATGAATCCCTTCTATATGCATAATGATATGGTTGCTATTGTTTTCTGTGATTTGTTCCATTTTGTTCCAGGAAAAACGATTTTGAATTTTCGACTCGTCCTGAAAATGGTATCGCTCCGCCGGGGAATATTATGGATTGTCCTGTATGTGCCGTCATATTGATGATGATAACAGGGCAATAATCTATGTTAAATATACGCAATTACTACCATAATGCAAAATTAAAATTCGATGTGTTTCAGGGAGAGGGGCAATGATTGTGGAATTTGTAGATGTGCCGGGCAGGCCTGCCCGGAGGTAAATCCTGACAGCACAGGAAACGCCCTCACGATGACGACCATGATAAAGTAAACACAGCAAAGAATAGCAGCCTGTACTATGAATTATTAACTCCCGGTTATACAGGTTGTTTTTATAGGGATTATAATATATACAGGAGGTAATTTGTATTAATTTTAAATACACATTCCCAGTGCTGTATGAAGTTGCGCTACCCGATATACACCCTTATGGTATCAATAGTTATACTATTGCAATTAACTGCGGGCAGGGCGCATGCGCAAACACTGTTTTGTCCTCCCAATCTTGATTTTGAACAGGGAAATTTATCTAACTGGTCTTTTTATACAGGTACCTGCTGCCCTATAAACGCGAACAATGCGACGGCAGCATTGGGCAACCGCCATGTGCTGATGAGCGGCGCCGCGTTGGACACATATGGCAAGTTTCCCGTAGTGGCACCGGGTGGCGGCAGCTATTCCCTAAAGCTGGGCAACAATTTCTGGCAGTCGCAGGCAGAACGTGCAAGGTATTATATACGGGTGCCCAACACACCCGGGGATTATATTTTTTTGTACCGGTATGCAGTAGTCTTCCAGGACCCCGTACATGCGCCGGAACACCAGCCGAGATTTGAGGTGAAAGCCTATGATTCATTGACGCAGGTAGCTATACCCTGCAACCAGTTCACCTATGTATCCTCATCGGGCCTGCCGGGTTTTTACCGTTCGGTAGTAGATACGACAGTGTTTTTTAAACCCTGGACAACAGCCACCATCGACCTGACAGGATATAATGGAAGGACTGTAGCCATAGATTTCGCTTCGGGCGATTGCGCCCTGGGTGCACATTTTGGCTACGGGTATGTAGATATGCAATGCGGGCTCTTCCAGGTAAAAGGTGTATCCTGCAACGGGGATTCTACTTATACCCTCAACGCCCCGCCGGGGTTCCAGTATTACAAGTGGATGGATACCACTTTTACACAAACAGTGGGCACTACGCAAGCTGTAATAGTGCCCAAAACCACTGCACATCCTAAATATGCCATCATAGTAACCCCATACCAGGGTTTTGGTTGCGCCGATACTTTTTTTACCACTTATGTAGAAGATACCGCTTCAATCACCGCATGGGCATCGCCAGATACTGCTATATGTGCAGGCAAAACAGTTCAGTTGAAACCAACGGCCAGCAGCAATAATAAACCCTTTGGGTTTAACTGGTACCCAGCTACAGGGCTCAGCTGCACCACCTGCGAGCAGCCCTATGCCACACCGACAGACACCACCGAATACCATGTAGTAGTGAGTGATGTGTACGGATGTAAAGATACTGCCTCAGTAACTGTGAATATATGGCCGAAGCCGGACGTATATGCTGGGCCTGATACAGGAGCCTGCATGGCTGACAGTGTGATGCTGACAGGGGCGGGGAATGGCGCTACGCATACATGGTACCCACTCACCAACCTTACCGGGGCTAATACACTTACACCAAAGGCCGGCATCACTGCTAACCGCACTTATAACCTCGTAATGACCAGCCAGTATGGTTGCAAAGACACTGACTACGTGCAGGTGATGCTCTATCCACCGGTAGTGGCCGATGCGGGTGCAGATAAGCAGGCCTGTATCCTTGATTCGGTCACGCTGACAGGTTCGGCACCGCAGGCAATTTCGTATACCTGGTACCCGTCTACCGGGTTGAGTAATGTCAATGTGTTTAACCCGCGCGCGGTGGTTACATCCATTACACAGTATTACCTGGCGGCGGCCAACGTATATGGCTGCCGCGACACGGATATGGTGCAGATAGTGCCTTACCCGCAGCCAACGGTATGGGCGGGCAATGACACCACGGTATGTAAAGGTGAAGTCTTCAAACTATATAGCTACGTAAGTGGTGCCGGGGGAAGTTATTCATGGACACCTGCCGGGCATGTGTTCAGCCCCAACCAGCCTTATCCTAATGTGATAGCAGATACCGAAAGGACCTACAAACTGGTAGTGACTACCAACAGGGGGTGCAGCGACTCCGACCAAGTGAAAGTGAGTACTTACCCCAAACCTACCGCTTATGCAGGGCCGGATACTGGTACCTGCAGGGGCACACCGGTGAAATTGCAGGGTAGCGGCGGCAGCACTTATGCCTGGTACCCGCACACCATCGTGTCGCCGCAAAACCAGGCCACCACATGGGCGTCAGTACCCAACAGCAGGACATTCTATGTAGTGGTAGGCAATGCGTATAATTGCAAAGACACTGATGAGGTATATGTGACCCTGTACCCTGACCCCGTAGCGGACGCAGGGCCTGATACAGGGGGGTGTTTGCTGGAGGAGGTACAGTTGCAGGGGAGCGGCGGCATTACCTATTTATGGACACCGCCAACGGGATTGTCTAATCCCGCGGTGAGCAACCCGCGCACCACCGTTACTGCCAATAATACATATATCCTGACAGTGGCTAACGAATATGGCTGTAAGGATAATGACACGGTAAATGTAAGTTTATACCCATTTCCTGTAGCTAACGCAGGGGCGGATACTGCATTTTGCCGGGGCAGCCGTTCTTTCTTAAGTGGCAGCGGCGGAGTGTTTTATCAATGGTCGCCGGCATGGGCTGTATCCAATCCCTCTCTTCCGTACCCACTTATTATCGCCGACTCCACTACGGTATTTACCCTGGTAGTCACGGATATTAACGGATGCAAGGATACTGATGATGTATTTGTTACTGTGAACCCCGTGCCGCTTGCTGAAGCAGGGCCTGATACTGCGGCCTGTATAGGCGACGAAGTACAGTTGTATGTGACAGGGGGTGGAACCTATCTATGGGTGCCAGCCGGCTATCTTAACGACCCCGCTTCGGCAACCCCTAAGGCTAAAGTAGCAATTACCACCGGCTACCTGGTACGGGTAACCAACAGCTTCGGTTGTGATGGTTATGACACGGTTGTTGTAACCGCACACCCTAAGCCAGAAGCGCATGTAGGGCCTGATACCATTGTATGCCCAGGTGCGGTAATTGACTTGTATGGCGATGGGGGCGTAACGTATAGGTGGAGTCCGCCACCGGGTTTGTCTGATATATTTTCGCCCCGCCCTGCGGCTACGGTAACGGGGAATATCAGTTACCAACTGGAGGTGACTAATGAGTTTGGCTGTAAGGATAGCGCAATTATCAATATAGATACTATTCCTCTGCTGTTTAAAGTGCAGCCGCCCAGCGATATATGTAAAGGTGAAGAACTGCGTTTGCAGGCATCGGGGGCCGACTATTACAGATGGCAGCCCGGGTACCTGCTGAATGACAGTACGAAGGCTGACCCGGTAGCCCATCCTGATGAGACCACGGTATTCAAGCTGGTGATGACAGAGTGGCTGTGTAACCGTACCGACACTTACTATGTAAACGCAGTCGTACATTCACTGCCCGACCTGGTAGCCGTCGCCAACGATAAAGATTGCGGGCTGGAATATGGTATACTTACTGCGCAAGGCGCTGTCGCTTATCACTGGACACCTGAAGATGGCCTGGAGGACCCATTTGCAGCGATGACCAAAGCCAATCCGGCGGGGACGACATTGTATACTTTAATAGCTACGGATGAAAATGGTTGTGCAGATACCACGAGTGTTGAACTGAAAGTATTTGAAGGGGATGGCCGCCTCTTTATCCCTGATGCCTTTACACCCAATGGCGATGGTATTAACGATTGCTACCGCGTATTTGTGCCCGGGGATGTTACAGAGTTCCAATTCTCAGTATACAACCGTTTTGGCGAACGTGTGTTTCATGCTACCGACCGCAACCATTGCTGGGATGGCACTTATAAGGGTGAGCCCGTGGAACTGTCCACTTACTTTTATTATTACGAAGCTGTATCGTCTGTTTGCGGCCGCGTGTTCAGGAAAGGGGATATGCACCTGGTGAGGTAGGCCTTGTTACTCCACAATATTCCCTACTATCCTTACTACCAGCAAGGATATGAACACAGCGGTTTTAAATACCGCCCTTACGATAAACCTAATCGTTGAGTACATCTATGGCGTCCCAGTCTATTATTTCTTCTTTTACTTCTTTCTTTGGGGTGCGTTGCGCTTTGGCGCCTTTATGGTCTTCTTCCAGCAGGTAGTGGTTGAAGTGTTTGCCTTCATACAGGTCTTTTACCGAGCCGAAGCCGATGGCATCGCGCATTACGTCGTGCTGAAGGGTTTCGGCGGCGCGGCGTACGCTGTTTTTGCCAAAGTCGTCTTTGATATTGTACATGGCTTTGCGCAGCAGGTCTTTGCGTATGCGGTTGTCAAACAGGCTGTACTGCATCAGCTGGTTGGTAACGAAGTTGGAAATGGATACCACCATATGTTGTGTTTTGCTGTTGAAGAGATGGGGCTCGTTCCGCCTTTTGCTCTCAAATTCTTCCATACGCTGCTGTATGTATTTACGCATTTCCATAGCGTCCTGCGTGGGGTTGGCCATTTTTATTTTGGTGTCCCAGCGGGTACCGTCCAGGTATTTGATGCTGAAATCTACCTCGCGGCAAAACACTTCCTGTTTTACCATACGTTGCTCCAGCCGGGTGCATAGCGATATCAGCATGCTTTCCAGCGATTGCCTGTTCTCCCGTTGCTGCCGGCTGAGGGTGCGGCCGGCACTCATGCCCCGGTAGTTGTTCTTATACATATCCACCTCCATAAAGTGCAGGCGCTTGTACCAATAATTGCCTACTATACCACCGAATACCTTGCGCAGCAAGGGTTCAGATGCCTGCCGCATTTCCAGCGGGCTGCGTATGCCCAGGGTGAGCAGACGGCGCTCGTTGGCACGGGCTATGCCGGGCAGGTCGGTCAGTTTGAGTTTAGACAAATGTCCATCAATATTTTCAGGGGTTATCTCTATCAGCCCATCAGGTTTTTGCAGTTCGGTAGCCAGTTTGGCCAGGAAGGCATTGGGTGCAATGCCTATACTGCATTTCACATACTCGCCACAGTCGCGGCGGATATCTGCTTTTATCTTCCGGGCTACTTCCATAAAATCATCGTACACCAGTCTGTAAGAAGAAAAATTCATCACCGCCTCGTCTATACTTTTGGGCAGCACATCATCGCAATAGCTGTTTAGTATCTTGATGATACGCACGTGGAAGTCGCGGTAGCGGTGGGGGCGACATAGCACGGGCACTATCTGGGGGCATAGCTCGCGGCATTCGCCCAGGCGCATACCGGTTTTTACCCCGAATTTTTTAGCCTCTACTGATGGGGCTATCACACAGGCGTTGGCGCTAGGGTGGGTGATAACACCTATAGGGCGGTTGCGCAGTTCAGGGTTTTCCTGCTGCTCGCAACTGGCGAAAAAGCTGTTCATATCTATATACATCATTACCGCGCCGGGCCTTATGGCCAGTGAGTTTTGAGAGAACCGCTCTTTGGCTTTGAGTTCCTGTTCCATTTGTTTGCGGGGTTTTGTTTGTAGCTGCAAGGTAAAAATAAATTTGTACAAATGTTTAATTTTGTACAAAATATTTATGTACATTTGAGTAAAAGAGAGGAAGCTATGATTAACCAGAAAGCCAACCATGTATTTGAAAAAGGCAGGGGGGCGCAATACAATCCCAAAAACAAATTTTTGGTGAACGAGTACGTACAGGAGCACCCGGAAGCTATCGATGACTGGGAAACGGAAGCGCGCCAAACTGAATACATATATGACGACAGCCGTACGTTGGTGAACAAAGTGACCAGCCCTGATGTGGGGATGATGTTTTCGGCCAATCCCTACCAGGGCTGCGAGCATGGCTGTATTTATTGTTACGCCCGCAACTCGCACGAGTATTGGGGCTACAGCGCCGGGGTAGATTTTGAAAGCCGTATAGTAGTGAAGAAAAACGCACCAGCTTTGCTGAAGAAGTTTTTTGAGAATAAGAACTGGGTGCCGGCACCTATATCATTATCTGGCAATACGGACTGCTACCAGCCCATAGAGCGTAAAATGCGCATCACCCGCAAACTGCTGGAGATATGCCTGGAATACCGCAACCCCGTAGGTGTGCTGACCAAGAACGCCCTGGTACTGCGCGACCTGGATATATTGCAGGAGTTGAACAAATACAACCTGGTAAGCGTGTTCACATCCATCACATCGCTGGACGAGGGACTGCGCAGGGTGCTGGAGCCGCGTACGGCTTCATATAAATCGAGATTGAAAGTAGTGGAAACCCTATCTAAGGCGGGCATACCTACAGGCATTATGAACGCACCGCTGATACCGGGGCTGAACGACATACATATGCACGATGTGCTGAAAGCGGCTTCAGAAGCGGGGGCTAAAAGGGCAGGGTATACCGTTGTAAGGTTGAACGGCGCCATTGGCGGTATCTTCCACGACTGGCTGCAAAAAGCCTTCCCCGACAGGGCAGAGAAGGTATGGAACCTGATACGCAGTTGCCACGAAGGGAATGTAAACGACAGCCGCTGGGGCAACCGTATAGTGGGCGATGGTAAATTCGCCGAACTGATAAAAACACAGTTTACGCTGTACTGTAAAAAATTTGGCCTGAACGAAGAACATTGGGTACCCAATACCAATGCTTTCAGGCGGATAAAGAATAGCCAGTTGCCGTTGTTTTAAACCGGCAAGTGTATTGTTACAGCAGTCCCTTTGCCGGGGGCTGAATCCCATTCAATACTGCCCTTCAGGTAATGTATGCGTGTCTGCATGTTTTTCAGGCCGATGCCTTCGCTTATGTTTTTAGGGTCAAAACCCCTGCCATTATCTTCTACCGTAATGCTGATACCTTCTTCGTCTTTTATCAGGGTAATATCCAGCTTATTGGCATGAGAGTGTTTAATGACATTATTCACACATTCCTGTACCACACGGTACAAAACGGACTCTACATTAACCGGCAACCGTTCGTTGATACCATCAGCATAAAGCGTTACTTCCAGCGCACGCTGGTCTATCTTTTGTATGAATTCCCTTATAGCCGATATAAGCCCGGCTTTCAACAGGGCATTGGGCATAATATTGTGCGACACGGCACGCACCTCCCTGCAACTATCGTCTACTAATGAGAGTGCTTTTTCAAATGCGTTCTTTTTATTTTCGTCCTTAATGTCTAACTCGGCGGCAATGACTGAAAGATTCATACGGGCCGCACTCATCAATTGGCCAACGCCATCGTGCAGGTCGCCGGCTATACGCTGGCGTTCTTTTTCTTCCGCTTCCAGTACAGCCTGTGTTGCCAGTTCCTGCTGGTGCATCACGGCTTGTTGTAGCCGGGTTTGCTGTACCAGCCTGTAGCGCCGGTAATAAGAATAACTGAGCAGGCCACCCAATAGCAGTACTCCCGATATACCCGCTATTACATAATTTTTACTTTTCAATTCAGATTGCTGTAGCGCTATTTGCTGTTCCTTCTTTTCTGTTTCGTATTTGGTTTGCAGTTCGGATACCTGCTTTGAAGTTTCTTCGCTGATTAATGAATCCTTTAACGCCGCAGATGCCCTGATGGAAAGGATAGCCCCATCGTAATCCTTCAACTGCTCCTGTATAGATGACTTAATCATAAGGACATCTATTCGTTCACGCAGCAGGTTTTCTTCCTTTGATATGATATCTGCTGTGTCAATATGGGCCAACGCAGCCTGCGGGTTGTTGAGCGCCGAATAAGTACGGGCAAGTTGCATGTGCGATAATGCCATGCCATACTTATCTTCATTTGCTTTATCGTAAGACAGACATTTTTTGAAACTGTACAGCGCAGAATCATATCGTTCATGTTGAAAATGGATATCACCCAGGTTAGTAAGTGCTGTGGCTATTGCCCCCGGGCTGGCTATTTTTTCAGCTTGCGACAGCGCCAGGTTGTAACAAACCAAAGATGAATCGTATTTACCTACTTCATTGTATATAGTGCCCATGTTGTTATAGGTAAATGAAATAGCGTCGCCTCTGTTCGCCTTTCGTGCGTATTCGTTGGATTTCCGATAGTAGTAAAGGGCCTCTTCCCATCTTTTCATTTGTTTATATACTATGCCTATATCGTTGTAGGTGATACATAAACCTTCTTCATGCCTATTAGCTTCTTTTATTTTTAATGCCTGAAGGTGGTACTTTATCGCTTGTTCATAATTACCCTGGTTTTTTTCATTAGCACCTAATATGGAATAAGCCTCTCCCAGTACTTTACTGTTATTATACTTTTGGGCCTGCTTTATTGCTTCTGTAGCGTATAACTTGCTCGAATCGCCCGATATACGCAGGTACCGCTTGCCTAACAGGTAATTGATGTGCGCTTTTTCAGAATCGTGGGCTGAGGGCAATGCCTTGATTAAACTATCAATACCCGCGCGTTGGGCCATTGCCTGCTGCGCAACTAAGGCTGAAAGAATGAATAACAGAACCAGGTAAAACTTTCGCATACAAACTTTAATACAGTTGCCACAATATAATGCTTTCGTTTTATGTGTCTATCCGTGCAATGGTGTATTTATTTCATCACCCCCAGGTGCGTATGCTTAAAGCCTGTAAGGTATTTCAGGCCAAACCCGAAAATCCTGTCGAAACTGGCATGAGCGAACAAGATAAGCCCCGCCAGTAATACATATTGGCTTCCTGTCATTATTCCCAATGCGGCAATAACAATAGCGATGCCCCTGTGATGGAACAGGTTATAAGTAACTGCACCGGCCTTCGCATTTACCAGGTAGCCCAACATACCCAGGTCGGGGCTGAAAAAGAGTAAAAGATAGAGCCACCAACTGAGTGTAATATCCAGTTGGCCTATGAGATAAATAGCTGCGGCTGTCATAGCCAGTTCTTCTATTTGAATGATGCGTTTCATTGTACCATGTGTTTTTTTGATAATGCAAAGATGGCACGGGAACCAAGGTGCAAACTTGATATAAGTCAAGAAATCAGCCCAACTGCTTTTTGCGGAGGCGGCTCAGGGTTTCGGGTGTCATGCCCAGCATAGATGCGAGGTATTGCAGAGGTACCTGGTTAAAGAGGTCTGGTTGCAGCCCGAATAACTTATTATACCGCTCTTCTGCTGTCATAAACAAGTGGCTGTTTACCCGTTCTTCCAGTATGATAAAGCATTTGGCGATAAACAGTTTTTCCAGCTTGTGCCACTCAGGTATAGCATTGCCCAGCGATTCGTAGTCAGGCTTTTCTATGGTGTATAATTCGCAGTCAGTAAGCGTTTGCAGGTTCCAGCGGGCTGGGGTATTAAAGATAAATGAGGCCAAGTCGGTAACGAAATAGCCTTTGGTGGATATCCATTGTGTTACCTCCTTGTCTTCTACCGTAGTGTATATCCTTACTAAGCCCGATTGTATAAATGTAAGCTGGTTGCACTGCCTGCCCTGCTTCAGCAGGTAGTCGCCTTTCTTTACCTGCCTGTATTGAAACTTTGAAGCAATAGCAGCAAGGTCTTCACTTTTTACTTCAAAGTAAGATTGTATGTATTGTTGCAGGTCAGTCATTTATTTTTTAACTCTTCAACGTATTTAGTGTAACTCGCTATGGGTACAGAAGCCGTAGTCTTATCGAGGAAGATGGTGGCGTCGAACGCCTCCTTCAATTTAAGGGTAAAATAATACGATTTTTCCTTGCCGGGCCAATAGGCAGCACCTATCAGTTTTGTTTTTATGGCTCCGGATAAAAAGTCGTTTATTTCAGGGCTGGCAGAGGCTGTAGCATAGTCTATATACATTATGGGCATACCAGCCTGTGCAAATATATAGTTACTGGTATGCTTCCTCGTTTTTGTAATAGAGAACTCCTTCATCCTGTAACTCATTTTTGTGCTTTCGGAAATGAACCATGCTTCTTTTGACCGGAAGTTGCCTGTGTTGAAATCAAAGCCTATTGCATAATATTTATTGCCATAAATGTTATGCAGCCAATATCCCATCATATTGTATGACATCTGCTCGCTCATCCTGCTTTTAGAGATGTGGGCATTATGCGCCCACAGTACTATTCTGTCTGCCTTCTCATATTCTGTAATCCATTTTATATTCGCTGCCATACAACTGTCGCGGTAGCCGTCAGACGAAACGTGATTAGTAATTGCCTGGAGCAATATATTTACGTGTTGCATGTGCAGCATATATCCTTTCCCGGATTTATTCCGGGCATACACATCCTCATAAGTTAAAGCATAATCGTATAATTTTTGTACCTGGACCAAAACTGATTGTTGACGGGCAGAGTCTGCAAGTGATACATAGCCTTTATTAACGGCCAAAGAGTCCAGCAGAGCTTCGTATTCATGGTAATCTATGTCCAGTTCGTCCAGGCTTGCTTTTATTGCTTTCGCAGCACCCATGGCGTATTGCATATCAAATCCCAGGAATTTCACCTTTCCTGTATCCGGCTTATCTTTATTGTATTGTCGCATCCACAGTATCATATCCAACACTTCTACCGTGTTCCATGTCCAGAAGTATACGCCTCTTAATGCCAGTTCCGGATCGCCTTTGCCGTACATCACATAATCGTTTATGGCCAGGCACTCTGAAAAATTTGCTTCTATAGCAAATACCCTGCAGTTCATTTCCTCAACCAGGTATTTTACTACCCGGTGTTTCATCGTGAACATTTCTTTGGTGCCATGGGTCGATTCCCCCAATGCTATAACAACCTTGCCTGCTAGAATATCTTTAAGAAATACCAGGTCGGTATTTGCAGTATCCGGGTTGGCAGTACTTAGTTGGTTGCCATACTGTTTTATAGCGGCAATAAGATTTTTATCCTGTGCATTTGATTGCATTGCCAGGAGTATAAATGCTGCCAGCCAGGATATTATACGAAACATGTATTAAAAATAAAAAAAGCCCCGCATAAATCGGGGCATAAAGTGCATTAAATTGTTTTAAGCATTAACATGTGCTCAGCCGCTGTATGTTCCAGCGTGCTGAGACGAGTGATGCCAGGTCTCTCATTTGGAATTAATTGTGGTCTGCATAGTCAGTAAGCATATTCAACTCTTCTGAAATAATTTCATCCCACTTTGCCTGTTCTTCAAGGTTAGTACCATGCTCAGTTTCAGAGTCATACTTGTATTGCCGTTCGTGATATTCGTTATATACAGTCTTGAATATATTATTGGCCTGTTGCATTGTGGCGGCGGTTAAACCAGCATCCTGTAGTTCCTTGTATAGTTTGCGTGCATACAACTCGCACAGATCAAAATGTTTCTGTTCATGATTCAGCAATTCTTTGTTCTGCACATGTTCGGGGTGTATCCAGGAGCGCCCTGTGGTGAAGACCGCTAATACTGAAAAACGCACTTTAGCAAAAGCGTTCGCAGCAGTGGAAGAGAAGCTGATACCGCAATCGGACACAGCGCCCAGTCCGCTTGCAGGCAGTGGGGAACGCTCTGCTTTAAAATCTTCAGGAACCAGCTGCCTGCCCACAGTCCATGTTATTTCTTTTTCCAGTGCCCTGACATGCTCAACATTATATAATGTGGCTTCCATTCTATGGCATGTGCTCCAGGCATCAGGATATTTGTGCTGTGTGATTTTTATGAGGTTTGCCCCATGTTCTGCTGCCTGTTCTTTCAGGTAATTGATAGCATCACTGTAAGTACATTTTGTCTTAAAGCCCTTGTCTTTAAATTTTATTTCCTTTACGACTGCACCATTGATGCTTGTGGTATCATCTATATCCAATACTACAACGATATTTGAGCCGGAGGCAAACAGGTTGCCTGAAAGGAAGTTAAATGCAATGGTAAATAAGACTATGAGTAGAGTTTTCATAAAACGAAATTAATAACAAGGGCGCAATATAGCCTTGCATATTGCGCCCGAATATCTGAATTACCTGATTATCTATGCATTAGCATGTTGTTCAGCTACAGCATGTTCCAGCGCACCGAGGTAGCGTTCGGCATCCAGTGCAGCCATACAGCCGCTACCGGCCGCGGTTACCGCCTGGCGGTATATTTTATCCTGTACGTCGCCGCAGGCAAATACGCCCTCGATATTGGTTTTGGAGGTGCCGGGTATAGTTTTGATATAGCCCGCCTCATCCATGTCTATCACTCCTTTGAATAAGTCTGAATTAGGTTTGTGGCCGATAGCTACGAAGAATGCTCCAATGGGTATGGTAGTTTCTTCGTTTGTTTGAGTATTGGAGATTGTTACACCGGTTACCTTTTTATCGCCCAGCACTTCTTTGGTTTCTGAGTTCCAGTAAATTTTAATGTTCGGCGTGTTTTTAACCCGCTCCTGCATAATAACACTGGCGCGCATTTCGTCGCGGCGCACTATCATATGTACAGTGCTGCATAGTTTAGAGAGGTACAATGCTTCTTCAGCCGCTGTATCGCCTGCACCTACTATAGCCACTTCCTGCCCTTTGAAGAAGAAACCATCGCATACGGCACAGGCGGAAACGCCGTGCCCGTTGAGGCGTTGTTCTGATTCAATATTCAGCCATTTGGCAGAAGCACCTGTTGCTATGATGAGCGCATCGGCCTCTATCCATTTTTCTTCGTCAATCTCTACACGGTAGGGTCGTTTTGAAAGGTCTACTTTAGTAGCGTATCCCCAGCGTATATCAGCGCCCATGCGCGCGGCCTGTTTTTCAAAATCCACCATCATCTGCGGGCCCATAATACCATCGGGGTAGCCGGGGTAGTTTTCTACATCTGTAGTAATGGTTAATTGTCCACCAGGCTGTAAACCCTGGTAAAGAACAGGGTTTAAGCCTGCGCGTGATGCATATATTGCGGCAGTGTAACCCGCCGGGCCGGAGCCTATTATCAAACAATGTACTTTTTCTGTGTCAGCCATATTGGTCATTCGTTAGTGTGCAAAATTGCAAAAAAAATCGCAGCTAAGGGTTATAGCCATATAGATAAAAGTCTATTCCGCCACGATGGTATAATACTCCGCCCCATAGCCTGCCCACACCCCGAGGGCACCATTGCTGATATTAGATTTTACCTGTATAGGAGTGGCAAACGGGCTACCCAGTGTGCCCAGTGCATATTCGTAAGTACTCCAGAAGTCATAGACCCTTCTATCAATCGCTGTCCACTTGAGTGTAACGGTGTCTCCCGGGTAGCATACACCCAGCGAATCAAAATTCCTGGTAGAGGATCGCGGCTCACCTAACGGAAATTCTGAATTGAACGCTGTACCATTGATGATTTCGTCGGTGAACACAGAATTTAAAGCAGGGTAGGTAGGCCCGTTGTTGAGCGAGGTATAATACCTGAGGTAGTTGCCTGCGGTATCAGGGTCTCTGAAGTACACCCGCAGTATGCGCGAATTCTGGTCAGGGTTTGGCCTGGCAGGTACAGTAGTTTGTATAGAATCTACAGGGGTAGGCGTGGGTATTTTAGTGGTGGATTCGTATGTTTTCCCATCAACAATAACAGTGAGGGTGTAATACTTTTCCAATTCGCCCAATATGATGGAATCTGCCGGCGGGAATACCGGGTTAGAGAAATCGATAATACTGTAATAGTAAAACTTATTGCCGTTGATGCCCGTATCCAATGAATACTCCTTCAGCCTGACCCGTTTGCTGCCGTTACTTACATATACCTCCGCACCATGTACAGAAGTATTCTGAAGTGTTTCCAGGTCTATCGTTTCGAAGTAACCAACTGATTTGGTGAGCAATACTACCGGCGGCAAATCATTTTCAATGCCGCCCTCTATTACCAGTGTGGGCTCGCCTGTATCCAGTTTTATGTCCACCTCTTTCTCACAGGAAACAAGGGTGATAATAGTAAAAAACAAAACAGCAATACTTACCGTCCTGAAAGCATTGCTGTTGAAATATTTTAAATGCATGTGCTGTTATTCTTAAATTAAAGCTATGGGCTGCAATTTAAAGGAAAAAACAGTGTCAGCCGTTAATTGCCATATACATATTCACCATCGGGTGTATACATTACGGGCAGTATTTTATGGTTACGCTCAAAATAATCGTACTGGTACTTGAGGTTTACCCAGAATTTTTGTTTTTCGTCTTCCATACCATACTCACGGCCCAGGAAATTCAAGCCGTTGCGGGTGAACCTGGTAGGGTAGATATGCACCGGTATATTCACCTGGCCGCTTAGTTTAGCATTCAGGCAGGTTACGTATAATTCCTCAATAATATTATTGGTCATGGGCAGGCAGCCTACAGTAGAGCAGCCACCATGTATATAAATGTCTCCACCCGGCTTCTGTTTATTACTAAACAGTAAATCGGAATAGTTAGGGTAGTTGATAAGCATGGAAAGGTAAAAGTCACTACGCGGGTTGAAGTCTTCTATGAAATAGAAACCTTCGGGCACCTGGCGGTCGCCTTCCCAACGCTTGGGGCCTAGTATGCCCGACAAAGCGCATATCCGGTAGCTTTTTACCAGCTTGTATTCGTCATTCACATTGTCTCGCGCCCAAAGTTCCAACTCGTTTTGTGCTTTGAAGGAGCGGATATAGATATCCTTGGGGGGATAACTCAGTCCCTTAGCCCTGAACATACGTTGTATGCTATCGTTAAACTTGGCATACGCACCTGATACACGATTGAAGGAGAACTGGAAGTTCCGGAATGTTTTTAAGTCGTCCTGTGCGAACGATGGCATCGCCGCAATAAACAATATGGGTAGTAAGACTTTGAAAAATTTATGCAACATGTTCTTCTTCTTTCTGATGTATTAGCTCAAAAATAATTTAAATACAAAGATAAATTTAATATCGCAGGATATTAGTTAAAGAAAACATGAAAAAGGGGTCTTAACGACCCCTTAACAAATTGATTTTACAAGTTGCCCCGTTTAGCCTGCTCCCGTTCTATCGATTCGAACAGGGCTTTGAAGTTGCCTGCACCGAAGCTTTGGGCGCCTTTTCTCTGAATGATTTCGAAGAAAAGGGTTGGCCTGTCTTGCTGGGGCTTGGTAAATATCTGCAGCAGGTAACCTTCTTCGTCCCTGTCTACCAGTATTTTCAGCTCCTGTAGTTGCTTTACTTCCTCGTCTATAGTACCTACTCGTTCCAGCAGTGTTTCGTAATAGGTATCCGGTGTATCCAGGAACTCAATGCCCCTGGCCCTCAGTTCCTTCACGGTAGTCAATATATCGTGCGTAGCTACTGCAATATGCTGTACACCTTCGCCCTCAAAGAAATCCAGGTATTCTTCTATCTGCGACTTCTTTTTGCCTTCAGCAGGTTCATTTATCGGGAACTTCACATAGCCGTTTCCGTTGCTCATCACCTTACTCATCAGGGCTGAGTATTCAGTAGTAATCTGCTTATCGTCAAAAGTGAGGATGTTGGCAAAGCCCATTACATCTTCATACCATTTTACCGTTTCATTCATGCGGCCCCAGCCCACGTTGCCTACACAGTGGTCTACATACAGCAGGCCCACTTCTGTTGGGTTATAGTTGCTGGTCATGGGTTTGTAGCCGGGCATGAAAGCGCCGTTGTAATTTTTGCGTTCTACGAACATGTGTACAGTTTCGCCGTAGGTGTATATGCCCGATATACGTACCTCGCCATGCTCGTCTGTAAGGGTAACAGGTTGTGTATGTGCTTTCGCGCCGCGTTTGGTAGTTTCTTCAAAAGCGCTGTAGGCATCATCTACCCACAGGGCCAGTACCTTCACCCCATCACCATGTTTACTTACATGTTCTGAAATGGGATGGTCTGACTTAAGGGCAGAGGTAAGCACTAGGCGTATTTTGCCCTGCTGCAATACATAAGAAGCCCTGTCGCGCACACCGGTTTCGGGGCCTGAATAGGCGACTGTCTGGAACCCGAATGCTGTTTTGTAATAGTGGGCGGCCTGCTTGGCATTACCCACATAAAATTCTACATAGTCAGTTCCGTTAATAGGAAGAAAGTCTTTGGCCAATGCCATTTTCTGACTTGCTGTTTGTGTATCCATATCCATATCTTTATGTTTATTCTTAATATAAATATTTATTCGGCCCAGCTCATTATGTAATTGTCATCTTCTATATCCTGAGCTTCTTTGGTCATTTTCAACGGATGGAAAGTATCTACCATCACCGCCAATTCCCCGGTTTCTTTGGCACCAATGCTCTTTTCTACAGCGCCGGGGTGGGGGCCGTGGGGTATACCTGCCGGGTGCAAAGTTATCATTCCGCGTGTTACGTGCTTGCGGCTCATAAAATCTCCATCTACATAGTACAACACCTCATCGCTGTCGATATTGCTGTGGTTGTACGGGGCAGGTATGGCCTGCGGATGGTAATCGTACAAGCGCGGCACGAATGAGCAGATGACAAAGTTGTGCGCGTCAAATGTCTGGTGTACTGGCGGTGGTTGATGCACACGGCCTGTAATAGGTTCAAAATCGTGTATGCTGAAGGCGTATGGATATTCGCATCCATCCCAACCTACAACGTCAAATGGATGATTGGCATACCAGATGGGGTAGAGTAACCCGCGTTTTTTGGTTTGTATCAGGAACTCGCCTTTTTCGTTAAAAGTCTGCAGGTCTTGCGGTTTGCGTATATCACGCTCGCAAAAGGGGGCATGCTCCAGCAACTGACCGTACCTGCTCAGGTACCGTTTTGGAAAGGTTACCGGGCTGAAAGATTCTACAATGAACAGGCGGTTGTTTTCATTTTCAAACTCAACCTGGTAAATGCAACCCCTGGGTATCACCAGGTAATCGCCGTAACCAAATGGTATCTGCCCGTATTGGGTCTTTAATACGCCTTTGCCTTCGTGTACGAATATTACTTCATCGGCGTCAGCGTTTTTATAAAAGCTCTCTGTAAAACTCCTTTGCGGGGCAGCAAGGGTTATCTGTACATCATTGTTGAACAGGACTATCTTGCGGCTGTCCAGGTAGTCGGCCTCAGGCTTTACGCTGAAGCCCTGGTAGCTGCGGTGTTTCAGTATATTATCTGTAGCAGCTTTGGGGGAAACATCTACCGGCTCTTCAGTTCTGATAATCTGCGTAGGGGGGTGTATATGATATAGCAGGGAATAGTTAGAAGAGAAACCCTCGGTACTGAACAACTGCTCTGAATACAATTTACCTGCCTCGTCCCTGAACTGTACGTGCCTTTTATGCGGAACTTTACCTAAGCTGTAATAATGTGACATGTTAACACTTTGAGCTACAAATTTAAGACATTGCCCCGCGAATACAATATGGTAATACTGATAATGATATAAATCATTATCAGTCAGGTGTATGCAGCGTCAGAGAGCTTATTCAAACAGTACCTTGCCCTGCCATATTCTTCCTGTGGCATTGTCTGTAATACGGTAGTAGTACAGGCCGGGCGTTGCAGGGGCGTTTAATTTGATAACTGAACTGTTTTGTATTGTTTCGGAGAAGATTGCCTGGCCAAGACGGTTGTAGATGAATATTGTAGCATTAGTTACTGCTCCGGGCAACTGTATGTTTACAAAAGTAGTGGCAGGCTGTGGGGACAGACGCACCTCCGCCGATGGGTTGTTAAGAGTATCTAATACGTTCAGGTTAGTATCGAGGCAATTTATATCAGGCAGGCCATTTGTTTGTAAGTATCCATATCGATTCTTGAAACAGATGAGTTTTGCGGTATTACCTACATGATAAGAAGAGGATATTATACTCAGGCCAAAAGGCTCTGTCAATGAGCCTAATCCCTCGACAGAACGATAAGTAGAATAATTGCTGTAGCGGGTAGGCTGCATCGTCAAAACCTGGTGATAGGTATTATTTATCAACATCGAATCCTTTGCTGCGACAAAGTACGCATCGCTGTAAACAGGGTATGGCCTTATAGTGTCGCCAACTATAGCGTTGTTGTTATAACGCAGGTATTCTGTAGTACCGGTGTCTGTGTACGTAATATATATGTTCCCTGACAATGAATCTTTGCGGACATAACAGGCAATACTGCTGGATTTGTATTTGTCAATACTTTGGGTGTCGTATGTACGGGTATTGTAATTATATTTTGTGGTATAACGTAAATTATTAGACTCGGCAGATACGGTTAAATAATCTTTGCCGTTGATAGTTTTGCGCCCTGAATAATAATAATGTGTGACGGTATGGGTGGTTACTATGAAGCCCGATGGGGTTACGCCGGTCGTGTAGAATACATACCATTCATTTGTAGTATCAACGAAGCTGATTTTCTGCGCATCAACCTGTATAGATATCAATAACAGGATGAGGATAATCAAGTTTTTCATAAGGCGAGGTGTGATTGATATAAAGTTACGGAATAATGTGTAACGCTTCAATTTCCCAAGTCACATTACTGTAACAAGGTAATAGCCACCTGTAGCAGCCCTATAAGGAAGCCGACCACGCCGCCCAGTATCTCCACAAAGCGGAATTCTTTTTTCATGATAGACTGGAGTATTTCTTCCAACTTGTCGGATGAGAAAGCGGCGACTTTTTCCGTCACCATTCTTTCAATATCAATCTTTTCACTGAGTCCCGAAGTGTAGCGGTCTATCACATCAGGCAGGAGGACGTTGATTTCTTCCATCATACCATCTTTCAGTTTATTGATGGTATTATCGCCAATGAACATGGCTACGACCGGTATCTTCTCCTTCAGCCGTACCCGCAGGAAACTGTCTATATGCGCCTCAATGGTGGGGTTGAGCGCCTGTAGTTGTTCGGGGTCTTTTAGTTTGGCTGCTATCTCATCAAAGTGTATCAACTCTGTAGCAACCAGCACACCCAGCTTTTGCGCAAACTGCGCCTGGCTTTTAGGAAAAATACCCTGGAAGGTGAGCCCCAGCACATTGACCGGCTTTTTGGGATGAAACAACATTTTTATAGCTATCCAGTTGGTGAACCACCCAATGAATGCAGAAATAAAAGGTATGAGTATTAGTCCTAACATGGCTTTGTTTATAAAGTTGCTGCATATTTTTCTTCAGCAATCAGTTTCAGGTAGGCACCGTAGCCGCTTTTCATATATTTTTCGGCCTGTGCCATCAGTTGTTCTTTATTGATGTACCCTTTACGGTAGGCTATTTCTTCTATACAACCCACTTTAAGGCCCTGGCGTTTTTCTATCACTTCAATAAACTGTCCCGCTTCCTGCAATGAGTCGAAAGTACCGGTATCCAGCCAGGCAGTACCGCGGTCTAACACGCCTACTTCCAGTTTGCCTTTCTCCAGGTATATCTTGTTTACATCGGTTATTTCCAGTTCGCCACGGGGCGAGGGTTTCATGGCTTTGGCTATGGCCACAACTTCATTGTCATAAAAATAAAGGCCAGGCACAGCGAAATTTGATTTAGGCTCCTTCGGCTTTTCTTCTATGCTTTTTACTTTGAATTCGCTATCAAACTCCACCACGCCGTAACGCTCGGGGTCGCTTACCTGGTAGGCAAATACTACAGCGCCATTGGGATTGGCTTTGTTTTGCAGCAGTTTGCCCATGCCAGAGCCGTAGAAGATATTATCACCCAGTATTAAAGCCACAGAGTCCTTGCCGATAAAATCTTCGCCCAATATAAAAGCCTGCGCCAGTCCGTCGGGACTTGGTTGAACCACGTATTCAAATTTGCACCCCACCTGGCTGCCATCGCCCAGCAGCTTTTTAAACCCTGCCTGGTCTTCGGGAGTAGTGATAATCAATATCTCGTTGATACCCGCCAGCATCAGCGTTGACAGCGGATAGTATATCATCGGCTTATCATAAACCGGCATGAGCTGCTTGCTGACAGCGATTGTTAACGGGTAAAGCCTGGTGCCGGAGCCCCCAGCGAGTATAATTCCTTTCATTATATTCTTTTTAGTCGTGAGTCATGAGTCGTAAGTCATGAGCCCGTTATTTTATTGCTTTTATAAGTCCGCGAATTATCATTGAAACTTCATTGGCTTTTGCCAATAATTCGTCCCTTTTGTCGGTGTTTATGTATCCCAATTTGCTTGCAAGATATAACATTGACCTTGTTTCGCTTGAGGAACTGATGGCAATATAGAGAAACCTCGAAAAATCAGCATCTGAATTTCTGTCAAAACCTTCCGCAATGTTATTAGAGATAGATACTACTGCTCTGTAAACTTGGTCTTTAAAACTATAGTCTTTGATGTCCTTAAAAGTAGCATATACAAGTACAGCTAGTTCCTGTGCTTTTTGCCAGGCTATGATGTCTTCAAATTTTTGTATCACCATAATTACTAAACTATGCAATCTTACGACTCATGACTGACGACTCACGACTAGTTATACTGCTTCGCATAGTAGTTCTGGTATTCGCCGGATGTTACGTGGTTCAGCCATTCTTCGTTATTGAGGTACCAGTCGATGGTGATGCTCAGGCCCTCTTCAAATGTTACGGATGGCTCCCAGCCGAGTTCGTTTTTGATTTTGGTAGCATCTATGGCATAACGGCGGTCGTGGCCGGGGCGGTCTTTTACATAAGTGATGAGCTTAGCTGACTCACCCTCTGCACGGCCCAGTTTTTTGTCCATTTGTTCGCACAGCAGCTTTATCAGCTCAATATTCTGCCATTCGTTAAAGCCGCCTATATTGTATGTTTCACCCTGCTTGCCTGTATGGTACACCGTATCTATGGCGCGGGCGTGGTCTACCACGTACAGCCAGTCGCGGGTGTATTTGCCATCGCCATATACCGGCAAGGGCTTGTTGTTGCGTATGTTATTTATAAACAGGGGTATCAGTTTCTCCGGAAACTGGTTTTGCCCGTAGTTGTTAGAGCAGTTGGTAATGACAAATGGCAGCCCGTAAGTATTGCCATAGGCACGCACTATATGGTCGGACGCGGCCTTGGAGGCAGAGTAGGGCGACTGCGGGTCGTATGGGGTGGTCTCCAGGAAAAAGCCGGTGTCGCCCAGCGAGCCGTACACCTCGTCGGTAGATACGTGGTAGAACAATTTTCCCTCGTAATTGCCTTTCCACAATTCGCGGGCGGCATTCAGCAGGTTGGCCGTACCCATTACGTTGGTTTTTATGAACGCATTGGGGTCGGTAATAGAACGGTCTACATGGCTTTCAGCGGCCAGGTGTATCACCCCGTCGAACTTATATTGCTGAAACAGGCTATCCATAGCCTCAGCATTGGTAATATCTGCCTTTACAAAAATATAATTGGGGGCGTTCTCAATATCTTCCAGGTTCTCCAGGTTGCCCGCATAGGTAAGGGCATCGAGGTTGACGATTTTATACCCCGGGTATTTGTTGACAAACAGCCTGACAACATGGGAACCGATGAAGCCCGCACCACCGGTAATGAGCAATGTCTTATTCATGGTGCGAAAATAGTCAATATTAGTGGTTAGCAAACAGGAGTTTATTGTACGCGGCAGTTATGGGTTTGTTATTTTGAAATAGGACGGGGTAATGGGAACAAATCCGCCTGTTGCGGGAACAAAATGTTCCTGTTTTCGCACAAATTGTGCTGTTATAATATCTTTCTATATGCATAATGATATGGTTGTTATTATTTTCTGTGATTTGTTCCATTTTGTTCCTTGGTTTTTGGAAAAGAATTTATTGGAGATAAAAACCTCCTGGCAAGGGTGGAAGTATTATAAATATTAGGTACAGGTTTCATGAGGTCTATATTTTATAGACACAAAAATACAATAAATTATTAATAATACAAAACGCAGGGCAATCGCCCTGCGTTTTGTATTATAGCTTTGTAAACAATTGATTATTCCAGCGTGAAACCCTCGATAAACTTCGTGTTGAAATCGCCGCTGCGGAAGCGTTCGTCCCTCATTAGTTGCAGGTGGAACGGTATTGTAGTTTTTACACCTTCTATCACATATTCGCTCAAGGCGCGTTCCATAGTATCCAATGCTTCTTCGCGTGTTTGCGCCACAGCTATCAGCTTGCCAATCATCGAGTCGTAGTACGGGGGTATAGTATAACCTGCGTAAATATGCGAGTCAACACGTACGCCATGCCCGCCCGGGGTGTGCAGCACGGTTATTTTGCCCGGGCTGGGGCGGAAATCGTTGTAGGGGTCCTCAGCATTGATACGGCACTCGATAGCATGCATAGTGGGCTCGTAGTTTTTACCACTTATTTTGATGCCCGCCGCTATTTTGATTTGTTCCTTTATCAGGTCGTAATTGATTACCTCTTCTGTTACGCAGTGTTCTACCTGTATACGGGTGTTCATCTCCATAAAGTAGAAGTTGCGGTGCTTATCTACCAGGAACTCTATGGTACCCACACTCTCGTAGTTGATGGCTTTGGCTGCTTTAATGGCTGCCTCGCCCATAGCTGTGCGCAGTTCGGGTGTCATAAACGGAGAGGGTGATTCCTCTACCAGCTTCTGGTGCCGGCGCTGTATTGAACAGTCGCGCTCGCTGAGGTGGCATACATTGCCAAACTGGTCGCCCGCAACCTGTATTTCTATATGGCGTGGTTCCTCCACAAACTTTTCCATATAGATACCATCGTTGCCAAAAGCGGCACCTGCTTCTGTTTTGGCACTTTCGTATGCTTTTTCTATTTCGTCTGCCTTCCATACCAGGCGCATACCCTTACCACCACCGCCGGCCGTAGCCTTCAGCAGTACGGGATAGCCCATTTCTGCCGCCAGCAATTTCGCTTCATCTACACTTTGCAGCAAACCTTCAGAACCCGGTATAACAGGTACCCCGGCCTTTATCATTGTGTCTTTGGCGGTTATCTTATCGCCCATCAGGCGCATCATTTCAGACGTTGGCCCTATGAACTTGATGTTGTACCTGGCGCAGATGTCGGCGAATTCGGCGTTTTCGGCCAGGAAACCATAACCGGGATGTATGGCATCGGCATTGGTTATTTCAGCCGCTGCCATTATACGGGGAATGTTCAGGTAGGAGTCAGAGCTTTGCGGCTTACCGATACATACGGCTTCGTCGGCAAAACGTACGTGCAGGCTCTCGGCATCAGCGGTAGAATATACGGCCACCGTCTGG
>CAZEZM010000001.1:357818-358089 GCA_964515955.1 uncultured Flavipsychrobacter sp.
GGTATTGAGCCATTGAGGTAATTGAGCTATTGAGCAATTATTATGCAATCTCTACCAGGAACAATGGCTGGTCGTACTCGACAGGCGACGCGTCGTCTGCCAGTACTTTTACTATTTTTCCTGATACTTCTGATTCTATCTCGTTAAACAACTTCATCGCCTCGATGATACATATATGCTGGCCTTCTGAAATGCTGTCGCCAACATTGATAAAAGGAGGTTCGCCCGGCTTGGGGCTGCGGTAGAAAGTACCTATCATGGGCGACTTGAT
>CAZEZM010000002.1:0-55331 GCA_964515955.1 uncultured Flavipsychrobacter sp.
ACGAACAGTCGTACACATACGGTGGTGGCATGTTCTACCAGGAACTGGATATGACCGGGCAACCCGCAGGTGTATACTTTGTAGAACTGCAGGCCGATGGAATGAGGCTCATGAGAAAATTAGTAGTGCAATAAGAATTTTTGGTAAAAACAAAACATAGCACAAATAAGCCGCTTTCATTTAAAGCGGCTTATTTTTTGTCATATATATGATATTTTGTTGCTAATGTTTTTTGATTGTAAGCTGCATTTCCGCGGCTTTTTGCAAAAGATATTCATAAGCCGCTTCTCTCGTATTGGGGATAATATTGTCAAGTATGGCTTCGCGGATGGCAGTTTTAAGCGCCCCTACTTCCCTGGAGGGTTGCAGCCCGAATAGTTCCATAATTTCAGCGCCATCTATAGGTGGTTGCCAGTTACGTATGCGGTCTGCTTCTTCTACCTCTTTCAGTCTTTGGCGCACTGCCTCAAAGTTTTCCAGGTAGCGTTTTACCTTTTGTTTGTTTTTTGATGTGATGTCACTCTCGCAGAGTATCATCAGGTCTTCCAGGTCTTCTCCTGCGTCAAACAAAAGCCTGCGCATGGCAGAGTCGGTAATATCTTCTTTGGTAAGGCTGATGGGGCGCAAGTGCAGGGCGACCAGTTTGGCCACATATTTCATTTTCTCATTCTGCGGTAGCTTGAACTGGCGGAATATTTTATAAGTCATACGTTCGCCCACTGCGTCATGCCCGTGAAAGGTCCATCCATGGCCTTTTTCAAAACGCTTGGTAGCGGGCTTGCCTATGTCGTGCAGCAGCGCAGCCCAGCGCAGCCACAGGTCATTGCTCCGGTCGGCTGCATTATCCAACACCTGCAAAGTGTGATAAAAATTGTCTTTATGGCCCTTGCCATCAATATACTCAGCACCCACCAGGGCCACTAGTTGCGGGAAGAATACCTCCAACAGTCCGCTGCGATACAACAGGTCGAAGCCTATAGAGGGCTTTGGGGTAAGCATGATTTTATTCAGTTCGTCTGTAATGCGTTCGTACGAAATGATTTTTATACGTTCTTTATTACGGCCAATCGCTTCAAAAGCTTCCGGGTGTATGGTGAAGTGGAGTTGGGTAGCAAAGCGTATACAGCGCATCATGCGCAGGGGATCATCGCTAAAAGTGATGTCCGGGTCCAGCGGGGTGCGGATTAGCTTATCTTCCATGTCCTTCTGTCCGTCAAAGGGGTCTATCAACTTGCCGAAATCCTCTTCGTTCAGGCTGATGGCCATGGCATTGATGGTGAAATCACGTCGTTTCTGGTCGTCATCCAACGTTCCTTCTTCCACTATGGGTTTGCGCGAATCGCGGTTGTACGATTCCTTGCGTGCGCCTACAAATTCTATATCAAAATCGCGGTAGCGGAATTGTGCAGTGCCGAAATTTTTAAAGAAATTCACTTTTATTTTGCCCGGCAGCGACTGCGCTACAGCATGTGCCATATCTATACCACTGCCCAGGCACACAAAGTCTATATCCTTGGTAGGGCGTTGTAATAATTTATCCCTGACGAAACCTCCTACTATATAACAGGGTGTATTCGTATCGGCGGCTACCTTGGCAATGCCGGTAAATAATTGCTGTTCATCTGCCGTGCAGGGAATCTCCATAGCGCAAAACTAATCCAGTTTATGAAAATCACCCCCTGATAATATGCAGGCTGCCGTCATCATTGATTTTTACAATGCGCGAAGGTTTTGCTGTTGCCATGTCATCCTGCCGGTATTGTACGGTATAGTCAACGGCATTTTTTATTTCATCGCTTACCTGTGTATAATATGGTGCAGGGGGGGCGCCGCTTATATTGGCAGAAGTAGATACTATGGGTTTCCCAAACCGTTTGATAAGGGCTTTGCAAAATAGGTCAGTAGTAATTCGTATGCCTATGCTGCCATCCTCGTGCACCACATTGTCAGGAAAACCCAGCGCACCATCATACACCACGGTGGTGGGGCGGTCAAAAGAATTAACAATATCTATGATGTCAGGGTGAGGAGCGGCTACATATTGCAAAATATCTCTTGCATCAGCCAGCAATACAATCAGGCTTTTCTCTTTAGGGCGCTGTTTTATGGCTATTACCTTGTCTACAGCAACTTTATCCAGCGCATTGCACCCCAGCCCCCAGATAGTATCAGTAGGGTATAAAATAGCCCCTCCTGCCTGTAATACATATGTAGCTTTCTTTATATCGTCTTCAAAAACGGCCATATTTATGGTATTTTCCTGCAATAATGGTAAATTGCATATCCTCTGCAAAAATAGCGGATGATTTTCTAACAGTGGATTAACAAACTTATAAGGGTTTATTTACTGTCTTAGGTATTATATTTGTAATCATTACCAATAAAAAGCGTACAAAAGATGAAAAAAGTATTACTATTACTGGGTGCCGTAGTGCTGTCAACAGGATTTGTATATGCACAAGGCCATAGCGACCACGATGGTCACAACCACGTAACTGCCAGTCCCGTTTCGGTAACGGCAAATCCGGCACCTGCTGTAGCTCAACCTACAGGTGAGAACAAAACTCAGAGCACTACACTTACTGTTGAAAACCTGGTTTTTGATAGCGAAGTACACGATTTCGGCACAGTGCCCGAAGGCCCCGCTGCAGACTATGAGTTTAAATTTAAAAACACAGGCAAAGAGCCTATCAACCTGCAAACGGTAAATGCATCATGCGGTTGCACTACCCCGTCATGGTCTAAGGAGCCCGTATTGCCTGGCAAAACCGGTAGTATCAAAGCCAGT
This sequence comes from uncultured Flavipsychrobacter sp., assembly GCA_964515955.1. Lineage (GTDB taxonomy): Bacteria > Bacteroidota > Bacteroidia > Chitinophagales > Chitinophagaceae > UBA5543. Next base: position 2,789 of record CAZEZM010000002.1, read on the forward strand.
TACTCTACACAGGGCCGCCCGGGTGGTTTTACCAAGTCTATCACAGTAGTATCTAATGCGGGTACAAAAGTGCTGACAATCAAAGGAACAGTAGAGCCCGCTCCAACCGGTTCTGCACCGGCTTCCAACAAATCAATGATACAGAAATAAGAGAAACAGGAAAAGAGATATGAAACAGTTATTTATTGCATTATTCGTACTGGCTATAGGTGTAAACAGTGTGTATGCGCAAAACAAAAACGCACCTGCTTTTAAATTTGAGAAAGGTACTATGCACGACTTCGGAACTATACCCGAAGGCCCTGAAGTGACCCATTATTTCGAATTTACCAATACAGGGAAAGAGCCGCTGATTATTCAGAACGTGAGCGCATCTTGCGGATGTACAACACCTGACTGGCCTAAACAGCCAATATTACCCGGCAAAAAAGGCCAGATTAAAGTAGTGTATGCTACCAAAGGTCGTGTAGGGCCGTTCACAAAAGATATCTATATCCAGTCGAACTCAGTAAACCCCGACGGTAAAGAGCGTTTTGAACTGCAGATAAAAGGTACAGTGAAAGAAACAGATGCTGTAAAAAGCTAAGAATTAAAGAAATAATATTATAACCCGGCTTTTGCCGGGTTTTTTTATGCCCGTGCATGAATGGTAGCGAAGGTTTATATAATTTTGCGCCCATGCCGGTAATATCTCATCGCGGTTCTTCAATGCCGCCCTCCCCAATAAGGAAATTGGTGCCTTATGCAGAAGCCGCCAAAAAGCGCGGTACTAAAGTGTACCACCTCAACATTGGCCAGCCTGATATAGAAACACCTAAAGCTATTCTTGACGCGGTACGCCATACTGATATGAAAGTACTTGAGTACAGTCACAGTGCGGGTTTTGAGAGTTACCGTAAAAAACTGGTACAGTATTATGCTGCCAATAATATACAGGTTAACCACAACCAGATTATTATTACTACCGGTGGCTCAGAAGCGATACTGTTTGCCATTATGAGTTGCCTTGACCCGGGTGATGAAATTATTATTCCCGAACCTTTTTATGCCAACTATAACGGATTTGCTACCAGTGCAGGTGTAAAAGTGGTGCCAATCCCCTCAACTATAGATGAAAATTTCGCATTGCCGCCTATTTCCGCTTTCGAAAAAGCGGTTACTACCCGCACCAAAGCCATAATGATATGTAACCCGAATAATCCTACCGGTTATTTGTACAGCGAGGAAGAACTGCGGGTATTACGTGATATTTGTCTTAAGCATGATCTTTTCCTGTTCAGCGATGAGGCTTACAGGGAGTTTTGTTACGATGGACGTACACATATATCTGCCATGACTCTTGAAGATATGGAAGACAACGTCATACTGCTGGATACCATATCCAAACGATATAGCGCATGCGGGGGAAGGATAGGAGCATTCGTCACAAAAAATCAGCAGGTGCTGGACGCCGCCATGAAGTTTGCCCAAGCCAGGCTGAGCCCGCCCTCGTTTGCACAAATACTGGGTGAGGCAGCAGTAGACCTGCCATCAGATTACTTTACAGAAGTACATGCAGAATACAATGCACGCCGCGATTTGCTGGTGAGCAGGCTGAAGGCTATCCCGGGGGTTAAGTGTCCTATGCCGGGCGGCGCATTTTACGCTATGGCTGAACTGCCCGTTGACGATAGTGAAAAATTCTGCCAGTGGTTGCTCGAAGATTTTTCGTACAACGGAGCAACCCTGATGATGGCACCGGCTGCCGGCTTCTATTTTACACCCGGCAAGGGAGGTAAAGAGGTACGCCTGGCTTATGTGCTGAATAAGGAGGACATAGGCAAAGCCATGGATTGCCTGGAGGAGGCCCTGAAAGTATACAACAAAAAGTAAGCTATAGTTCTACCGGGGTGAATTCAAATTTAGCCCCGTTGAACAATCCCTTATCGCTGAGTTTAAGGGCAGGTATTACCAGCAGCGCCATAAAGGATAACGTCATGAATGGTGCGCGCAATTGAGAGCCTAACGCTTTAGCTTGCTGGTCTATGGCTGCATATCGTTCTGCCACGGTATAGCCGTCTGTATCCGCCATCAGTCCCGCTATAGGCAGGGGTAATACATAGGGGGTATTGTTTTCTACTGCTACTATGCCTCCCTTGCAATCTACTAATGCATTTACTGCCAGGCATAATGATTCATCATCAGTTCCAACGGCGATAATATTGTGGCAATCATGTCCCACTGTTGACGCTAAAGCACCTGATTTAATACCGATGTTCTTAATAAAAGCAACAGATACAGGTGCATTATTATCGTAACGGTTGACAACGGCCATTTTCAGAATATCGTTTTCTGTACCGCTTACTAAGTAGCCATCTATGGTTTTACCCTGCGCTATTATCTCGTTGGTAACTAATTGCCCGTCCAGCGCTTCTATCACCCTTATTTGCGGATTGTCTTTAGTTGCCTTTAAGGCAAATTCACCTACTTGCTTATGAGTAATATTGAAATTGTTGATGGGCAATATATCTACTGATTCCAGTAATGATTTCCCGTTTTCTGCAACCAATGCTCCGTTAATATATGTTTTCAGTATGTTGAACGATTCTATATTATCTACCACAATGAAGTCTGCGGCATCGCCTGTTTGCAACAAGCCCACAGGTATATTATAGTGTTGTACGGGATTATAACTGGCAGCCCTGAGTACGTCAAACAGGTCATAACCTTTGGCTAATGCCCTTTTTACTGATGCATTGATATGGTTCACCACCAGCTCGTCAGGATGTTTATCGTCACTGCAAAACATTAACTTGTCCGCATCCGTTTCGAACAGCGGTACCAGTTCTTCAAAATTGCGCGCTGCGCTGCCTTCACGAATGATAATTTTCATGCCGGCACCCAGTTTATCTCTTGCTTCATCTATAGTGAAGCACTCGTGGTCGGTAGTCATACCCGCGGCGGCATATTTTTTTGCGTCTTCTCCTCTCAAACCGGGTGCGTGTCCGTCAATAGGTTTACCGGCTTTTTTAGCAGCAGCGATTTTTGCCATCACTTCTTTGTCTTCAAACAATACGCCGGGGAAGTTCATCATTTCCGCCAGGTACCATATATCAGGATTGGCCAGTAGTTCTTCTGTAGCGGCAGCATCTATATGAGCGCCTGCGGTTTCAAAAAAAGTAGCAGGCACGCAGGAAGGCGCACCAAAGAAGAATTTGAATGGTGAGCGTTTGCTGTCATCTATCATATATTGCACACCTGCGGGGCCACATACGTTGGCTATCTCGTGAGGGTCCGATACGGTAGCTACAGTGCCATGCACCACCGCTAATCTTGCAAAAGCTGTCGGCACCAGCATGCTGCTTTCTATATGTACATGGGCATCAACAAAGCCCGGCATAATGAGTTGTGAGGGAGCATGTTCTGTTTCTACCACCGAAGTTATCTTTCCGTCTTGAACAGAAACAGAACCCGGATATATACGTCGTTGGATGAGGTCCACCAACTGCCCTTGTATAGTGAAGTGATGCATGAATCAAAATTAACCAAACCATTGTAAATAAAACAGCCTGCACATTATGTGCAGGCTGCGTATGTTGTATTGATAATATTATTTTTTGGCGTATTTCGCAGGGTTGGCATCGTAGGCTTCCTTGCATGTGCTGCTGCAAAACCATACGGTATCTGTCCCGCTTACAGAATATTCTGTCCAGGTGTCATCCTTCACCATTTCGCAAACAGGGTCAATCTTTGCATTGGGGTCAGCTACTTCAGCCGTTTCGGTAGTAGCAGTGGCTTCTGTAGTCGTTTCTTCCGCAGTTGCAGATTCTGAGTTGTTTTCGTTGCCGCACGATGCCATAAATGCAATGGCAGCCATAGCTATTATATATTTCTTCATAATTCTTAGTTTGTTGTAAAGCTACTGCTTTTTATTTTTCCGGGTGTTGCGCACCGGTACCGCGGTTATTTTCTTTGTCAGTACCAGCATATCGAAAATAAGGTAAGACGCACCCGCGGCGATTATAGTAAGTAACATTACCCAGAAGTTGCTGCCCGCGCCGAAATCTGCAAAGGCCTTTACTAATACTACTATGGACATAGCCACTGCCATGCCTGTTACCAGGTATTTTTGTTGGTTGTTCATTTGTTTTGCCATGTAGTAAAGTTAAGGAATGTATCAATACAAAGCGGCGGCCATTGGCCGCCGCTTCATTGTTTTTTTAATACTACAGGTTATAGTTGAATATTCACCTTAGCATGGTAAGTATTTGTACCGCTCACTACCTGTATCATATATATACCATGAGCATTGCTGCTCAGGTCTATGGATACTTTCTGAGTGCCTGAAACATTATTCCTGTACACTACCTGTCCGCTTACGTTGCTGATGAGTATTTGCGCATCTTCAGCAGAAGGCAGGTTCAGTGTGAACATACCATTGTTCGGGTTGGGGTATACCTTGATGCCGGCTTCAGCTACTATTTCTTCCATAGCGCTTTCTTCTCCCGCTACGTTTTCGTTTTCATTGCCGCGGCCGCCTTTAGCCAGTCCGTTACAAGACATATCGCAGGTACCCAGCCTGTCGCCTGAATGGCCGCTTAAGTGCGATGCCACGGCATTTACACTTACAGACAATGTCTGAGCATTGTTGGGGTTACCCGGAGGCGCATGGCAGATGTACACTTTATTGTTGTTGCCTTTGCCCGGTACACGTATGTCGAATACGCAGAAGCTAACTGTACATGTAGTAGAGCAGCCATTGCTGTTCGTTACAGTAACTGTGTAAATATAGTTACCTGCAGCAGTTGGCGTAAACACCGGTGCCTGGCAGTTAGTGCAGCTCAGGTTAGCAGCGGGAGACCATGAATAGGTAAATCCGCTACCGCCGGTAGCATTAGCTGTAATAGTTGCACTCTGAGGGCCGTAACCCAGGTATATGTTATTGGGGTTGCCACCTGTGTACGTGTTGTTCGACGGAGTGGTAGCAATAGAACAAGTAGGCTGGTACTGTACCGTTACAGTAGTAGTGCAGCTAGAGCTGTTACCATGTATGTCCGTTACCGTTAATACTACTGTATTCTCACCTGCATTGGCACAAGTGAATGTATTGGGAGATACAGACATACTGGCTATACCGCAATTATCACTGCTGTTATTATCTACATCAGATGCAGATACTGTGCCTGTGCCACCGCTCAGGTTCAATGTGTAAGGCTTGCATGACGCTGTAGGAGCCTGGTTGTCTGTTACAATCACGTTTTGAGTGCATGTAGATGTGTTACCATTTACGTCAGTTACTGTCCATGTTACTACTGTAGTGCCAACAGGGTAGCTGTTCAGGCCATCGTTAGATGTACCTGCTACACCGCAGTTGTCACCTGTAACAGGGGTACCCAGTGATACGTTGGTAGCCGCACAACTTCCGTTGTCTGCATTTACCGCTACACCAGCAGGGCATGCAATTGTCGGGTTTTGGTTGTCAATTACCGTCACTGTTTGTGTTGTCGTGTTGCTGTTGCCATTCACATCAGTCACAGTCCAGGTAACTGTAGTAGAGCCTACCGGGTATGAAGCCAGCCCGTCATTAGATGTACCTGCTACAGCGCAGTTGTCACCTGTAGTTGGTGTGCCCAGGTTTACATTGGTAGCGGCGCACGCACCGTTATCAGCGTTTACTGTCACGTTAGCAATACTTATTGTAGGATTCTGGTTGTCAATTACAGTCACTGTTTGTGTGGTTGTATTGGTGTTGCCGTTCACGTCAGTCACGGTCCAGTTTACTGTTGTTGTGCCTACGGGGTACGAAGCCGGGCCATCGTTAGATGTGCCTTGTACGCCGCAATTGTCACCTGTAGTTGGTATACCCAGGTTTACATTAGTGGCAGCGCAAGAGCCGTTATCCGCATTTACAGTTACGTTGGCTACGCTTATTGTCGGGTTTTGATTATCAACCACTGTCACATTTTGCGTGCATGTAGCAGTGTTGCCGTTCACATCAGTTGCTGTCCATGTTACTACTGTGGTGCCTACAGGGTATGAGGCAAGGCCATTGTTAGATGTACCTTGTACGCCGCAGTTGTCACCTGTTGTTGGTGTACCCAGGTATACATTGGCAGCAGCACATGTGCCGTTGTCAGCATTCACTATTACGTCAGCAGGACATGATATGGTCGGCTCCTGGTTATCCCTTACTGTTACATTTTGCGTGCAGGTAGCAGTTCTGCCATTCACGTCAGTTACAGTCCATGTCACCACTGTAGTGCCTACAGGGTATGAAGCAAGACCATTGTTAGATGTGCCTTGTACACCGCAGTTATCACCTGTAGTTGGTGTGCCCAGGTTTACATTGGTAGCTGCGCATGTACCGTTGTCAGCGTTCACTATTATATCTGCAGGGCATGATATAGTTGGGTTCTGATTGTCAACCACCGTCACTGTAAAGCTGCAAGAAGCAGTATTACCTGTTGAATCCGTAGCCATGTAAGATACAGTAGTAGTACCTACCGGGAAAGTAGAACCGCTTGCTGTATTAGCCGGGCTGGTCATAGTAACAAGTGGCCCACCGCCACCTTCTGCAAACAGGAAATCGTCCAGGTCAATATCGCTGAAGCTCAGGTTGTTCCATTGCATGCTGGTGATACCTCTCCAGTCTGCTGTATTCGGGAATGTAAATACACCCGTTGTAGTGGGTGATATTTGTGCACCTGTAGAAGATACAAACCTGTGGTTGGTTGGGTTAGCTACAATGTTCACGCTTATGGGGCTGAATGTCTGCCCGCTCATATAAGTCCACGTACTTGTATAGTTGCCGTGTATCCTGGCGCCCTGGCCGCTGGCTATAGGCCATGGAGCATCGATATGGTTATTGGCGCTGATGAACATGCCTTGCTCAGCATATGAAGAAGCAAAATTTGTTCCGCCGTTAAAGCCCAGTGTTTTTTGTGCGCCTAATCCGCCGCTACAGTTGTCAGTGGCAGTTGGTTTAGCATAGCTTACCACCGCACCACAAGTGTTTGGGGCGTTGTTTACTGTAATGTTAGACGGACAAACAATAACAGGGGGAACTGTTTCAAGTACACCATGGAATGTTCCGCCGGGAATAGTTAATCCATGGGCTACATTGCAAGGGAAAGAGTCACTTACAACATTCAATTGCGTACTGCTGGTAACACCATATGGCAGGTTAATATTCACGTTGGTAGTGATGCCTGTTGTGAAGTTGTAGGGGCCGTAAGATATATTGGCACCCGCCGGGTCGTATATTACCCTGAACTTGCCACCTGTAGTGATAGAAGCACAAGACAGGTGATTAACAGTTACAGTAGTAGGCAGGTAATCGTCCAGCCTGTTGCACACGGTACCATTATTATTAGGTGTACCATTTGTATTACTCCATCCTGTTATCGGGCAGGTGGTACATACCGGTGGTGGCGGTGGTGTAAAACTACCGGAACCACCTACCAGGAATGCCCAGCATACGTTACTGGAGTATGGCTGTACATTTAAGCTGGTACCCAGGAATGGTGTAGTAACAATGGCATAGCTACCACGCGCGTAGTTGCCCGTAGTGGCAAATACTGTATTGCTCAATCCCACGATTGAACCATTAAAAGCTGACTGCAGGGGATAATTTACACCATTGATAGTTAAACCTGAATTGGCAATGCCACACTCACTCACAGAGTGGTATGATTGCAGGTACCAGGTCAGCGTGCCGTTCTGGGCCTGGTTTACTCGTATTTCCCAAACGTGGGCATAACTTGCCACTGTGAGTAACAACAGTGTGACAAGTGAGAATATTCGTTTCATATAAGAGTATTATTTTAATGATAAAAATGGAGTTTTGATTAAGATTTGTTTTTGATTATTTCATTAATGAATAACCATTGTGCCTTCAGGTCATCGTACGCGCTCTTTTCAGCAACAGGCACTGATGACTCCTTAGTGTCGTGCAAATACACGGAAACGACATTCAAATAGTTGATCACCTCCTCGGGATATTGTGTTGCCCAGTTTTGCAGGCTTTGCAGGCTTTCCGCCTCGTAATTCAGAGTTGCGGCGGTCACTTTTTCACCGGTGCCATCATAGCGTACCAGCGACGGCAGGTGTGCTGCAGCGGCACTTATTGCCTGCCGGGGCAGCACGGTAGTTTGTTCGCTCTGTGCATAGCTTGCGGTTGTCAGCAGCGACAGCACGACGAATAACGTCATTTTTTTCATTTGCTTTTCGTTTTTAATAGTTATTAAAAGGGGTAAAAAATGTATGACAATATCATTACGGCCACATAAATATGCATGTGAGCCGTTAAGCCTTATATCAACTTGTATATTGCGCTAGCCTGTAAAAGGAAGATGTGCGGAAAAAATTCTGATTTCTTTCATAAAGGGGTGTTTTACTAAAAAAATATAATTGCTTGCTTTCGTTATTCTGAATATCATATATACGTCACCATGCCAATGTATGGTTAGTTCTTTTCCCCCTGTAAGCCCTTGAGTAAATATTGCACGAAACGTGCCTGCACAAAATCAATACACAAGATTGAGATATTATTTGATAAATGCAAGTGTTATTCTATCCATTAACAAGCGGCTAACGACGTAATAATATACCGAAGCAGATAATAATAACAGAGGAGGCATATTCGCCTCCTCTGTTATTATCAGGTATTACAAACTGCTATTGCACGGTCAGCTTAGTCTGGTAAGTATCATGTCCGCTCACCACCTGCATCAGGTATATGCCTTTAGCAGCATTGCCCAGTTCAATGGTCAGCTTCGAAGTGTTATTTACCTCTTGCTTATACACTACTTGTCCCTGTACATTCGTAATGATTATCTGTGCCTGCTCTTTTGATGGCAGTTTCAGTACAAATGTACCTTTGTTAGGATTGGGGTAAATACTCCAAACACTTTCTTCAGCTATTTCCTGCAAGCCGATATTGTTGTTTTCTTCGCCATTATTGCGTCCGCTTTTAGCAGCTCCGCAAGGCCCTACATAGCAGCCATGTGCCAGGTGAGTCGCTACTGCGTTGGCAGAGATGCATATTGTTTGCGGATTGTTATTGTTCCCCGGAGGTATATGGCACACCAGCACCTTGTTATTATTATTACCGCAACGTGCATCTATTACTTTGATTGTCTGGCCCTGGCTGTAAGTACATCCGTTTGCATCTGTAATAGTTACAGTGTATACAGTAGTGCTCGTAGGGCTTACAGTGGTTGAAGCTGTGGTTGCGCCATTGCTCCAGCTATAAGAATAACCCGGGGTGCCGCCATTGGCAGTAGCTGTTAAAGTAACAGACTGGGGGCCATAACCAAGATAAATTGTATTAGCCGCATGGCCCGCTATAGTGGGAGACGGGCTTACAGAAACACTGCCGTTCACAGCAGTAGCCGGCTCTGATATTTCAGCAGTATCTGCAGCAGTACAACCATTGGCATCTAAAATTGCAACGGTGTATGTACCCGCACCTACTCCGCTCAGGTCTTCGGTAGTAGCGCTGTTGCTCCATGTATACGATACGGGAGCAGTAGCGTTGTTTACTGTCAGATCAACGGCTCCTGTAGTTGCTCCGTGGCACAGTACGTCTGTAACAGATGTGCTGGTGGTAATGTTACATGGTATAACCGTTACTTCAAATGTTTGTGTTGCGTCACCGCAGTGTGTACCATTGAAGTGGTTGGTCTCATCTTCCAGTTGCAGGATAACGGTATATGTTCCGCTATCTGCTAGTACAGGCGTACCGCTTAGTGTCCATGTGCCGTTGTTGTTGTCAACAATTGATAGCCATGATGGATACGTGGTATGAGACAGGCTTATTTCATCCCCCTGGGCTATATCGGCATCTGTACCGCTGAAAGTATAACTGAAAGTTTGACCTGCTGTTACACTTGTATTACCCTGGCTGGTAGCAAACACCGGTGGGGTGTTTACTATGTAATATACTGTATCATCTTTAGTCTCGGTGTAGCTGTCAGTAGCCCTTACCACTACCATGTTGATGCCCCAGTTAGCTGATGATGTTAACCAGGTAAAATTGGTGGAAACGGGGTTGGAAGCAGCTGTAGGTAATGAAGGTGAAAAACTCATACCCGTTTGCGCACTGCTGGCAAGTGACAATACCACATCGTCAGCCGTATCAACATCAGATGCGGTGTACGTTTGAGTGATTGTATCGCCGGGTTTATAGCACAGTATGCTGCCATTGCCTAATGAAGGTGCGACAAAATTTGGTTTCAACGAAACAGCTATGTTTACTATGGTATTCGCCTGAACACCGGCATTATCCTGCGCTACGAAGTTTACCTGGTAAGTACCTACGCTTGATATAGATGGCGTCCAGGAAAATGACTGTGTTACCGGGTTGCCGTTTGCAGGATTGAATGTAGCACCTACCGGCAGGCCTACCGCACTCAAGGCCACAGATGAGTTAGGGTCCACATCAGATGCTTTTACACTGAAAGATAGTGTCTGCCCGGGTTGAATCACGTAGCCAGTATTGTTGGCGGGAGTTACAGTATAATCAAACACCGGTGGAGTAGATGGGGCTGTTACCCTTATCATCAGGTCCAGTTGTATGCGCGCTCCTTTTGAATCGGTAACATATATTGCTGTGTTCCACAAGCTGCCAATAGTACGTCCCACTGTGTTAAAAGTAATCAGACCTGAACTGGAAACAGACAACCCTGTAGGTTGTACCGTACCCGACCCGAATTGGTTGTTAGGGACTAATGAAAATGTCATAGCATCTCCGTTGGGGTCTGTTGCGGGTATTTGATAAGTGGCTGCTGCTGTGTTTACCGGCAGGCTGATGAACGGAGGTACTGTAGAAACAGGAGCGTCATTGCTATTGCCTACGGTTACTATTGTGCTTACTGTGTAACCGTCATCACTGTTGTTAGATAAAGTACTTATCCTGCAGCAACCTGTAAAAGATGCATTGTAGTTAGTGTTTACACTTGCGTATGTCTTTACAAATGTGTACTCACCATAAAACCAGTCTTCAGTTGTGTTAACCGAAGTAACATTGAGTAAGATAGACTGGCTGCCGGCACCGGTATTGAAAGGGCCTGTATTAACAGTAGCGCCAACATTAGGGTTACCGTAAAACGACCTTCTCCAGGCCTGTGTAATCCTGAAACGAATCTGGTAAGGATTGCCGGCTACTCTTTCCCAGGTAACATTGCCATACCTGAAGTGGGTGGCTTCCGCTTTTTCCGGCTGTAACATCAGCAGGCTGACCAGCAGCAAACTGATTTTAAACAATTGAAATTTTAGTGAATGCTTCATAAAAGGGTGTTTTAAAAATTAAAAAAATACATTTATAATTTAATGGTAAAACAAATGCTTATATCCCTGTACGCAGTACAGTATATCACATAAACACTCCCCCTGTTATTGATGCTGAAAAAAGATGCACAGTTGTTATTCTGTACAGAAATGAAGGTGCAAGATTGGAATTAGACGCCAAAAAAACAAGGGCTATTACATTGCTAACAATATAATAACCCCTAAATATGCATTATATAAGCATTAAAAAATGATTAATGCCTATGTTTCTTCCCGATTATTGGGCAGAGTCCCCATCTTCCCCCATTGAGAACATATGGGCGTAATTTTCTGATATCATTTTTGCGCCGGGGCCTATTGTATCTACAGAGGGCAAAGTTGCGAAGTCTATCGCGTGTACGCCATCAAACCACTTAGCGGCATCTGCATTTATGTGCAGCGATTGATTGTCGCCCGCTATAGTAATCGGTTCTTTGAATTGCAGGGTGACATTTTTGATTGCGTTATTAACCCCGTCATAGCCCCCGATATGATATTTCAATTGCCCGTTTGGCGACCGTGGTGCAAAACCGGCCATCATAGCCATGATATAACCTTTACCATCTCCCATAAACATGCCTTTCGCTGTATCCAGGTCGCCGGTACGAGCACCGCCTATATTCCTGTAAAAATCAACACCTATCATAAATGAAACGGATGTGTACTCGCCCGCAGGTACATGGTTTACTACAATCTGCTGAGATTCCGTAACATCTCCTTTCACCAGGTGATAACTCTCTGGCTCAGCATACCTGCTGCCATCGGCAGCGTTAAACGTGATATTACTGATATAGTAATTGAAATGTGTTATCCTATAGGTATCTCCCGCATCGGTACTGTACCATACATTACCAAGCTTCAGCTCCTGGTCTTTCACATGGTTGTGAAACTGCATGTAGAAATTGCCGTTGCCACCGGCTGCCGCATTAGTGCCGGGCATTCCCCCTTCAGGCGATACATTCTCTTTTTCACGTTTACAGGCCGAGATAACCAATAAGCCGGCAAGCAATACCGATGCTGATGTAAGTTTCATACTTATGTTCTTTAAAACGAACCAGTAAGTTATATAAATTTTGTAAAAAACTGCAATACCTGCCCCTATATACCCATGCCCAACCCGAATTCAAGGTGTGAAGCTTCCAGGTTGTTCGATTTTATGAAGCCGTTTACGGTCAATTCTTTTAATATCCCTTTTTCCCGCTGTAGTATATAATAGGCGTACCCCAGCTTCTGTATAGTCTTGTCTTTATTGATATATGTATGCCTGAAAGGTACTCCCACCTGGGCTATGATACCCACCCGGCCTATTATAAACTCATGCCCTGCAAATAGGACACCCTCCCAGGAGTGCGCCCGTTCATTTCCCACCTCTATCTCATTATTGCGCAGGAAAGAGTACATAGCTGTAAAATAACTGTAATCTACACCGGCCAGTATCTTATTCCTGCTGCCATAGCGCTTGCTGGCATATAGTGTAGCGGTATATACAGGGTACATAGGGCCGTCCACATTATTATATTCTATCATGCCCAGCCCTATCCTCGCCTGTACCATCCAGCGGTTGGGTAATCTTTCAGGGGTAGTGCCTGTTCGCCCAGGATTATCTGTCACAGGGAAATATCTTACCCCCACATGGCCCCCGTACATGTTCACCCCCAGGTTGGGCAGGCGGAATGAGCCGTTGGATATATGGCTGAAATTGAAGCCTGCGTGCAGATGGACATTGTGGCTCAACTTATACCGCAGTTGTGTGGTAAACATAGTGAAGTTGTTCAGCCTGCTGCCTACCAGGTTATTGAGCGTATCCCACGTAGGCTGCCGTTCAAACCTGCGGGTAACATATCCTATGCCGTAGCCAAAGCGACAGGTCCATTCCAGCTTTTCACCCCGCACTATAGGGAGTTCCCATACCGGGTACAGGCCTATACACTTTCCGTACACCGAGTCAATGCCATAATCAGTATAAGTAATGCCTACCCCCACCAGCGGGTATTTGCGCCGCACCTGCCATTCTTTGCCCCCATCGGTTTGTTTCAGGAGGGCGATATCCACGGCGTACGATTGCCGGGGCATAGGCGGAAAGATATAATTGTGTTTGATAATTTTACCAACAACAGGGTTTACTTCAATACCGTACCCGGCCAATGCATTCCCACCCTGTGCGGGTGATACAAAGGGAGATAAAGCCAGTGCCAACAACAAACCGCGTAAGTACATATAAGCTTCTAAAATAGCAATATTATCATAACCATTGGGGGCTTAATTATAACATTGGTAAATTTGTAGATAGTATGAAACTCACATTAGGCTTCAGTCCATGCCCCAACGATACGTTTATTTTTGATGCTATGGTCAATGGCAAAATCAATACCCGTGGCCTGGTATTCGATTATGTGCTGGAAGATGTGGAGACGCTGAACAAATGGGCTTTTGAAGAAAAACTGGATATTACCAAGCTCAGCTACAGCAGCTACCTGCATTTGGCTGATAAATACGCTCTGCTACATAGCGGCAGTGCCCTGGGCAAAGGGGTGGGCCCCTTACTCATCGCCCGTTACCCTATGGAACTGTCCGACCTGGAAAACTTGCGTATTGCTATACCTGGCGAAAACACAACTGCCAACCTGCTGCTCTCCCTGGCATTGCCGGGAGTAAAGAATAAAAAGGTCTATGTATTCAATGAAATAGAAGACGCGGTGCTGACTGGCGAGGTAGATGCAGGGCTGATTATCCACGAAAACAGGTTTACTTACCAGGCAAAAGGGCTGAGTAAATTATTAGACCTCGGCGATTGGTGGGAGCAAAATGTACAGGCTGCTATTCCGCTGGGGGGTATTGTAGCGCGCAGGAGTTTTGATGACAAGCTGCTGGCGAAGATTGATAGAGTCATTAAAGAAAGTGTATTATATAGCTGGAAATATTATCCTCAATTATCAGAATTTATAACCAGCCATGCGCAGGAGATGGACGAGCAGGTAATGCGCCAACATATTGAGTTATATGTAAACGAATACACAACCGACCTGGGTGCTACCGGCATCAAAGCTGTGGAAACCATGTTTGCCAAAGCGCAGGAGACGGGGATTATTCGTGAATTACCTGCTGATATTTTTTATTAGTGCTAATCTTATGCACGGTTATTGTCGTAGCATAAAATATCTTTAGTTTTACCTGCTCATGAAACAATATCCCATACACAAAGCGCTCAAGCATTTTTTCGGTTACGACGAGTTCCGCCTCAACCAGCAACCCATCATCGAATCAGTACTTAACGGCAAAGATGTACTGGCGATAATGCCCACGGGTGGTGGTAAGTCGGTGTGTTACCAGTTGCCGGCCATGCTGCTCGATGGGTTGACCATTGTTATATCACCACTCATTGCCCTGATGAAAGACCAGGTAGATGCACTACAGGCTAATGGCATCAGGGCAGCTTTTCTTAATTCAACACTCAATAATACTGAGCAGAATAATATCATCAACGCCACGTGCAACGGCGAAATAAAATTGCTCTACCTCGCACCCGAGCGTTTGTTCAGCAACGGTATGCAATTTGTCAATTTCCTCACCACTTTGCCCTGTGCGTTGTTTGCTATAGACGAGGCGCACTGTATATCGCAGTGGGGGCACGATTTCCGCCCTGAATATTTGCAACTGGCTGCATTGAAACAACACTTCCCCCATACACCTGTTATCGCACTCACTGCCAGTGCCGATACCATCACGCAAAAAGACATTGTTGACAAGCTGCAGTTGCGCAACGCGAGTGTATTCATCTCCAGCTTCAACAGGGCGAATATCAATTATTATATACAGCCAAAACGCAAAGCATTCGACCAGGTGCTGCAATACCTCAATAAACATCAGAACGACAGCGGTATTATATACGCACTCTCCCGTGCTTCTACAGAAAGTATTGCGGATAAGCTCAGGCAAACGGGTTACAAAGCTGCACACTACCATGCCGGCCTCAGCAGCGATGACCGGTCCAGGGTGCAGGAGTCTTTTCAGAAAGACGAAACAAAAATAATTGTAGCTACCATTGCCTTTGGTATGGGTATCGATAAGTCGAACGTACGGTTTGTGATACACTACGACGTGCCCAAGAACATGGAAAGCTATTACCAGGAAACAGGCCGTGCCGGCCGCGACGGGCTGCGCAGCGATGCGATACTTTTTTATTCATCGGGCGATATCAGTAAGCTCATGCGTTTTATCATGGTAGAGAATAATGCGGAGCAAACCGCTGTGATGAAAAGGAAGCTGCTGCAAATGAAAGATTTTGCGGAGCATGAGGGTTGCAGGCGGCAATATATATTGCAATACTTTGGTGAAGATTTTCCAACCTATTGTGGCAGTTGCGATTACTGCCTCAGCAACCTGGAGCATCGTGAGGCGACTGTCGAAGCGCAGAAAATACTATCGGCGGTAACACGCACCGGCGAGAAGTTTGGCGAGGATTATATCATAGCCCTGCTGCGTGGCTCGCGCAGTGCCAAGATCGTTCCCGAACATACTGAGCTGAAAACTTTCGGCGTAGGTGCCGATCTGAAACGTGATGAATGGAAAACCATCATCAAACAGATGGTGCAGCAAAAACTGGTAGATGTGGAGCATGGAGCATACCCCTCACTGAAGTTGAATGATACCAGCCGCCGTATATTGAAGGGGGAGATGAAGGTACAGCTCACGCTCAAGAAGCCCAAAGCACCGGTTGCAGCTTCGCCCGAAGCCTTGCAACATTACCCTGATTTGCTGCTGGAATTAAAAGATAAACGCCGCGAAATTGCGGAGATGGAAAACGTACCACCATACGCTATAGTGGGCGACAATACCCTGCTGGACATGGCTACTTACCTGCCATTAAGTATAGATAACTTGAGGCGTATATCGGGTTTTGGTGATTATAAGGTAAGTAAATACGGTCCCGCATTCATGCAGGTACTACAGGCTTATGCAAACGGACGCAAACTTGATAGCCGCATCCATTTGCGCGCACCCAAGCCAAAGTATAAATCCAACGAAAAGAAACAGCTGATAAATAATACACAACGCATCAGCCTTGAACTTTTACAGGAAGGGTATGATATCGCACAGATTGCTGATAAGAGAAACCTTTCGCCCGGCACTGTAGCGGGCCACCTCGTGCCTTTTATACTCGAAGGACAGGTAAATGCCACAAAGCTCATAGCGCGCGACAGGCTGGATACCATTACCGCATTGATAAAACAAACAGGGCAGACTTACGCCCTCAAACCTATCAAAGATTTATTACCGGAAGATTATACCTACGAAGAAATAAAAATTGCGCAGGCGCATTACGAGTATATGAAGGATGCCTGATTTATATAGAACTTAAAGCCTGCACATTATTGGTTTCCAGCCAGGTAGTCCATTTGGTATAAGCCTCACCTTTCAGTACGCGCGGAAATTTATTCATGGCACCGTGTTTGCCTATAGCACGCATGTAGTCATAAAAGGTATCGTTGGGCAGTATCTCTACAAATATTTCTTTAAGTGCCGATGTGCGCTCTACGGCGTAATCGTCATTGAGCTCGCACAGTGTTTTATCCAGCAGTTCTTTTACAGCGTTGGCATCTGCGTTACTATCCTCGCTGCCAATATACCAGCGGTGGGCAAACAGGTTTTCGTATTTAAAACCGGCAACGGTAAATTCATTCACTTCGATATTCAGCTTCCTGGCCACTATTTCTATGGCTTTGTTCATATTGTCTATGCTCAGGTGTTCGCCGCACAGGCTCAGGAACTGTTTGGTACGGCCCACTATGGCTATCTCGTGCTCTTTGGCATTGGTAAAACGCACCACATCGCCTATAATATAACGCCATGCACCTGCGCAGGTGCTTATCATCACGGCATAGTTCGTTTGTTCATCCACCTCGTGTACCAGTACGCTTTTAGGGTTGTCTTTTATATTGCCGTCGTCATCAAAGTTGTCTGGTGTGAAGGGTACAAACTCGTAAAATACCCCGGCGTTCAGTACCAGCTTGATGCCATGCCCGCCTGGCCTGGCCTGGAACCCGAAGGAACCCTCGCTGGCCATATAGGTTTCTATAAAAGTAACAGGCTTGCCCAGCAACTTTTTAAAACTTTCACGATAAGGCTCAAAAGATACGCCCCCATGTATATATATACTCAGGTTGGGCCATATCTCGTGGATATTTTTCACGCCATGGTAGCGTATCACCTCTTCCATTACTATCTGCACCCAGGCAGGTACGCCGCATACGGTACCCACATCCCATTTACGGGCGTTGCGCACTATCAGCTTAATTCGGTCTTCCCACTGCGGGCGTTTGGATATTTTCTGCCCCGGCTTGTAAAACAGGTTGCTCATCCACTTAGGCATATTTTTGGCGCTGATGCCGCTCATATCCCCTTCGTAATATTCACCTTTCTCAAACAACGAGGTAGTGCCGCCAAGCATCAGTACCCCTTTCTGGAAAGCAGAGGACGGTACTTTAAAATCCACCATGCTGTAGAGTTGCTTAAAGCCTACTTTTTTAATGGATTTAATCATATCCTGCGTAACAGGTATATGTTTGCTGGCACTCTCGCTGGTACCTGAGCTCAGCGCAAAGTACTTCACCTTGCCGGGCCAGCTTACATTTTCTTCTCCCTGCTGGCAGCGGTACCACCATTGCTCGTGCATCTTATCATAGTTGTGCACGGGTACCTGTTTCCTGAAGGCGCTCATAAAGTCCAGTTCCTGGTCCAGCATGTCAGAGAAACCGTATTTTTTACCGAACGAGGTATACCGTGCCCTTTCCAGCAATTGGCGCAGTGTATTACGCTGGTATTTCTCCGGCGTAGCCACCGGCAGGTCGAATTGCTTTCGAAGACGTAATGAACGAGATATCAGGTTACCCAGAATTGCCATTGGCAGCAGTACAATTTTTTATAAGCCCCGGCACAATTTTATACAGGGGGTGTAAAATTAACTATTACTCGCATAAATACTGTATAAACCGGTTGGGTATATCTACATATCACCTGTTTTTTAACTAAACGACAGCACATAACTGATTATTCAGCAATATGTTCCGGGTAAAGTTGATGTCGCTGTGCAGTTGACAAAACTTATGAACAACAAGAAGGCAGGATAAATTTGCATTAATAAGTTTTATTTTGTATTTTTGTTATTGTAAAATATTATAACCATGAAACCCCGCTTAAATACTAAGCTTACGATAGTAGAAGCTATGATATGTACCCGCCCGATTAGCGGGTTTTTTATTACCCGTACTTTCCTGAAAAAAACATGCTTTCAGTTAACAAAACTTAACAAACCGCCTCTAATAAACTATAAGTCAATTAGTTGCAAAGGTGTGATATTGCCCGTAGTTAAACTTGGTATATGCCAGATTAACAAATTTGGCCACTTTTTGATAAGCAATTGCGGCATAACGACACTTTATTGCATCCCTTCTTCAACTTCAACTTTTTTGAATTACCTTTGCGCCTCGGGCGTCAAGCCCGATTTTTGTATCTGCAGCTTCCGGGCATGGTTAGTTCAAAAATTGGGCGCTTTGTACAACCCGCTTTTGATTTTTGAATTTTGCTTTTTTACTTAGAATTATGCCACGCGACACTTCCATCAAATCAGTATTAATTATCGGTTCAGGCCCTATTGTTATCGGCCAGGCTTGCGAATTCGACTATTCCGGCTCACAGGCGGCACGCAGCCTCAGGGAAGAGGGTATCAAAGTGATACTCATCAATTCAAACCCCGCTACTATTATGACCGATCCTATGATGGCCGACAGGGTATACCTGCTGCCGCTGACGGTAGAGAGTATTGAGCAGATATTACAGGAAAATGATATTGATGCTGTGTTGCCAACCATGGGGGGGCAAACGGCGCTGAACCTGGCAAAAGATGTGGATGAGCTGGGCATATGGAAACAATATAATGTACGCCTGATAGGGGTGGACATCAAAGCAATAGATAAAGCAGAGGACAGGGAGCTGTTCCGCCAGTGGATGATTGAGCTGGGCGTACCGGTGGCGCGGGCCAAAACAGCCAACTCCCTGCTGGAAGGAAAGGAATTCGCGCAGGAAATAGGACTGCCGATTGTAATACGCCCTTCATTTACGCTGGGTGGCAGTGGCGGTGGCTTTGTGATGTACAAAGAAGACCTGGAGGCGGCGCTGGACCACGGCTTGAAATCATCGCCCATACACGAGGTGCTGGTAGAAGAGGCTGTGCTGGGCTGGAAAGAATTTGAACTGGAACTGCTGCGCGACAACCGTGACAATGTAGCCATCATCTGCTCTGTAGAAAATTTGGACCCTATGGGCATCCATACGGGCGACAGTATCACCGTAGCGCCTGCTATGACACTCAGCGACACAGCGATGCAACTGATGCGGAATACCGCTATCATGATGATGCGCGATCTGGGCAACTTCGCAGGCGGTTGTAACGTACAGTTTGCCCTCAACCCTGAAACAGAAGAAATAATAGCCATAGAAATTAACCCGCGCGTGAGCCGCTCTTCGGCACTGGCATCAAAAGCAACAGGTTACCCCATAGCCAAGATAGCCGCCAAGCTGGCCGTCGGCTACTCGCTGGACGAACTGGAAAACCAGATTACAAAAACTACATCGGCATACTTCGAGCCTGCGCTGGACTATGTAATAGTGAAAATGCCCCGTTGGAACTTCGATAAGTTCAAGGGGGCGGATGATACGCTGGGTCTGCAAATGAAATCGGTAGGCGAGGTGATGGCTATCGGCCGTACCTTCCCCGAAGCGTTGCAGAAAGCCTGCCAAAGCCTGGAGAACAACGCAATAGGGTTAAGCTCGGTAAGCAGCGCCAAACTGCGCGTGGAGGAATTGCTGGAATATATCAAGCGCCCGACCTGGGACAGGATATTCAAAATAAAAGACGCTATATCTGCGGGTATATCTATCAAGACAATTCGTGAGGTAACGCAGATAGACCGCTGGTTCCTGTACCAGATACAGGACATCGTGAAGCTCGAGAATAAAATTAAAGAATATGCCCACCTGGATAACCTGCCCGATGACGTGCTGCGCGAAGCCAAAATTATGGGCTTCAGTGACGAGCAGATAGCCCAACTGGTAAAAGACTGCACGGCTGAAGAAGTGTATGAGCACAGGAAGAAACTGAATATAAAAAGGGTGTACAAAATGGTGGACACATGCAGTGCCGAGTTTGAGGCTAAGACACCATATTTCTACAGCACCTTCGAGAGTTCGGCCATATCGTCCGAAAGCCGTGGTGAGCTGGTCTTTAACGAAAGCAAGGTGTCTGACAAGAAGAAAGTGATTGTACTGGGCTCCGGCCCGAATCGAATTGGCCAGGGTATTGAATTTGACTATTGCTGCACGCATGGCCTGTTGGCTGCTAAAGAATGTGGTTACGAAGCCATCATGGTCAACTGTAATCCTGAAACGGTATCTACCGATTTCGATATTGCAGACAAACTCTACTTTGAGCCGGTGTACTGGGAGCACCTCTGGGAAATCATCGAACATGAACAACCCTATGGTGTAATAGTGCAATTGGGTGGTCAGACAGCGCTTAAAATGGCCCAGTGGCTGCACGAGAAGGGGATTAAAATCATCGGTTCTTCATACGATAGCATGGATATAGCAGAAGACCGGGGCCGCTTCAGCGACCTGCTGAAGGAGATGGGTATTCCTTATCCTAATTACGGTACTGCTTATGATACTGATGAAGCGCTGGAAGTGGCGCAGCAGGTAGGCTACCCGGTGTTGGTGCGCCCCTCTTATGTATTGGGTGGCCAGCGCATGAGGATAGTAATTAATGACGAAGAACTGGAGAAAGGTGTACTCAGCCTGCTGAAACACCTGCCGGGTAATAAGATATTGATTGACCATTTCCTCGACCGTTGCCAGGAAGCTGAAGTGGACGCGATATGCGATGGCGAAGAAGTACACATCATGGGCATTATGGAGCACATTGAACCTGCAGGCATACACAGTGGCGATAGTCACGCCGTACTGCCTTCGTTCAACCTCGGCCAACTGGAAGTAGACGAAATGGTGGACTATGCTAAAAAAATAGCTCTGCGCCTCAATGTGAAAGGCTTAATCAATATCCAGTATGCCATCAAAGATGGTAAGGTATATGTAATAGAGGCGAACCCGCGCGCCAGCCGCACTACGCCGTTTATTGCCAAAGCCTACGGTGTACCTTACCTGAACATTGCAACCAAAGTGATGCTGGGCGAGAAAATGCTGAAGGATTTTACGATAGTAAAAAAGCTTGAAGGTTATGCGGTGAAAGAGCCGGTGTTCAGCTTCAATAAATTCCCTAAAGTTAATAAAGAACTGGGGCCGGAAATGAAGAGTACAGGTGAGGCTATCCGCTTCATCAAAGACCTGCGCGACCCATGGTTCCGCACCTTGTACAAAGAGCGCAGTATGCACCTCAGCAAGTAAAAAAATATGGTAAACAACCTTAAAACCCTTAATATTACAATAACTAAAAAACCAATACTTATGAGAAAACTGTTTACCTTTTTTATTGCCTCTTTCGGGTTTGCCACGGCAGCCTTTAGCCAGGCTCATGTATTTACCTATGCCAATGGGCCTAAAAATCCATCCGGTACCGATACAATTTATGGCACTGTTTTAACAAGCGTGCCCCAAATTGTCGACGGGCAATGGCATAGCTGGGACCTGTCACAGATAATTATTGCCAGCTACCGCTACTATGCACAGTTTGGCGTAGCCACTGGGTTTACAAATGCAACCCATTACAACCGTGCTTATGTAGAGAACATGGGTATGACCTATGTTACAAATCTTATGTTTTCGGTGGATAATTCCGGCATTAAGACACACGGTGAGCGATTGGCAAGGCAAGCCTTTTCTTTAGCGGCACAAAGCGGTAATACCAACGATAGCCTGGTAATTTTGGCACAGGATGTAGTGTACTCAAGCCCACAGGTGCAAATACCTTACCCCGCTACTATTGGTACTAAATGGAATGCCACATCCAATGCAACAGTAAATATGTCAATATCATTTACATTGCCGTCTCCACTGCCGCCTCTGTCCAATGCGCCGGCACAACGTAAATCAATAATAAGTTCAACTTCTGAAGTAATAGGCTGGGGTTCGATAAAAATCAAAAGGCTGGATGGTAAGCCATCGGGCAGCAAATCAGTATTGTTGGTTAAGTCAACTATATCCACTACGGACAGTATTTACCTCAACGGCCAACCCGCCGACCCGATATTGTTAGCAGCGGCTGGCATACAGCAAGGGCAAACGCAGGTGGTGTATCAAAAAAGCTTCTACAGGGAATATGAAATAATGCCCATAGTAAATATCACATACGAAGACGCCACTTTTGCTGATAATAAAAAGAAAGACGTAAACCTGCATTCACAGCGCCTGCCTTATCCTGATGGTGTGGAAGATATAGATGGCGGTCTGATGGCGGAAATATATCCTAACCCCTCCAACGGTATATTCACTGTACATATACCTGAAACAGGCAACAGCCAATGGTCGTATAATGTCGCAGACATGACGGGCAAACTGGTAATTGAGGGTCAACTGAATAGTAACAAAACATTAGTGTCATTACAACGTATGGCTGCACCCGGTTCTTATATCGTTACTATCCTGCAAGACGGTTCAGCTGTTAGCGGCCAGAAATTAGTGATACAATAAATTAGTAAAAAACTCATTACGATACTGCCCCGTTTTTGCGGGGCAGTTTTTATTATAGCCAATAACGATTATGTGTAAGGCTGTTGTGAGTTTGCTCTCTACGTATATACACATCTGTTATTGATAAAACTGTTCTCCTTTCGCCTGTAGGCCATCTATATTTGCCCGCCAAAATAGAAGAGCAATGAAAAAAATAGCGCTGGCAATCATCAGTATAGCCACGGTACATGGTACAACAGCACAATCATTATCCGGCAAGCTGGATTCGGTTATTATTTCCGGCAATCGCATAGAGGAAGCCTACAGCAGGCAAAACAGGAATATAGAAATATTGGACAGCAGGCAGATAAAGGCACTCCCTGTGAAAAGCACCAACGAACTCCTTTCATACGTAGCGGGTGTTGACCTGCGCCAGCGAGGCCCTGTGGGCACACAAGCCGATGTGTCTATAGACGGTAGTACATTCGACCAGGTGTTGGTATTGATAAACGGGGTGAAAATGTCTGACCCGCAAACCGGTCATCACATGCTGAATTTACCCATCCCCATTGGCGCTATAGAACGGATAGAAATAGTACGCGGCCCGGCAGCGCGTACCCACGGTGTCAACGCTTTGGCCGGTGCTATCAATATAGTGACCAAAACACCGCTACAGGATGAGGTGTTTGTGCAAGCATACGCAGGCAGCAGCCTGAAGGAAGACACCGCCACAGGCGAAACCTATTTTGGTGGGGGAGCGCAGGCTTCAGCAGCTATAGCAGGCAACAAGCACTCACATATATTGTCCATAGCGCACGACGAGGGTAATGGCTTTCGTTACAATACGGCGTATGATGCATACAGGTTGTTTTACCAGAACCGTATCGCCATCAACGAGAGGAACAGCATAGAAGCCATGGGCGGTTATATCAACAACAGCTTTGGCGCGAATGCCTACTATGCTGCACCTGTAGATAAGGAGTCAACAGAAGCGGTAGAAACAGCCATTGGTAGTATACGGTACAACTATCAGCCCAATAGCAAACTTACTATCAGCCCACGTGTCAGCTACAGGTATAACAATGATGACTACATATTCGTAAAACAGAACCCGGCCCTGTACCACAACATACACGAGACCAATGTAGTGACAGGCGAGTTGCAAAGCTCATACAAGACAATGAACGGCGTTATAGGAGCGGGTGTTGAATATAGGGGGGAGCATATCAACAGTACCAACCTTGGCAAAAGGCAGAGGAGCAACCTGGGCATATTTGCTGAGTATAAGCACTATTTCTCTGACAGGCTGAATGTCGGCGCAGGACTATACGCCAACAAAAACAGCGATTATGATTGGGAAATATTCCCTGGAATAGATGCGGGTTATTACGTTGCGAAAAACTGGAAGCTGTTTGCCAACGCTACTTCAGGCCAGCGCCTGCCCACCTATACCGACCTCTATTACAAAGGCCCTGCCAACATTGGCAACGCTCAACTGAAACCGGAATACGCGTACTATGCAGAGGGTGGCTTGCAATACAGTAATCATTACCTCTTTGCCCGTGCGTCGTATTTCTACCGCAGGTCGGCAGATTTTATTGATTGGGTACGCGCCACAACCACCGACCCCTGGCAGCCGCAGAACTTTCAGACCATCAATACACAGGGTATTTCGTTGCTCTCTACTTATAATATGAGCGAAGCTATTGGGTTGAGTAAAAATGTAGATATGGTGTGGAATGCCAACTATACATACCTTAGCCCGGTAATTGATGCTCCGACCAATGACATATCAAAATACGCTATTGAAGCCCTGAGGCACCAGGCGACTATAAAACTCACTTCAACATTATGGCAACGTGTGCAAGCTAATATTGCTTACAGGTATCTCTACCGTGTCAATGCCAACGACTATACTATGCTGGATGCCCGCCTGGGTTATATGGTGAAAAATATACTGCTGTATGTGGATGTAAATAACCTGCTGGATACGCAATATAAAGAAGTTGGCGCTGTGCCCATGCCGGGCAGGTGGTACACCTTCGGGGTAAGGTTTAACCATGTATGGAAATAATCAATACCATCGGCAGCGGAAACACCCTACCTTTGCACCGGCTTAAAAATACTTTATGAAAGATAAACACCCGAAGGATAGTCATGTAGTCATGTCGGAGCTGGTACTGCCTAACGATACCAATACATTGGGCAACCTGATGGGCGGCAAGCTGATGCACTGGATGGATATAGCCGCAGCAATAGCTGCCCAAAAACATTGCAACTGCCCCGTAGTAACGGCATCAATGGACAATATATCTTTTAATAATCCCATTAAGTTGGGCAATGTATTGACCATCGAATCCAGGGTGGTGCGTGCTTTCAATACCTCGATGGAAATATACCTGAAGGTATGGGGCGAAGACCTCTCTGCCCAATACAAATACCTGACCAACGAGGCTTATGCTACCTTCGTAGCGCTGGACCCTAACGGTAAGCCCCGTAAAGTACCTCAATTGGTACCCGAAACTGAAGAAGAACAGAAAATGTATGAAGGCGCGCTGCGCCGCAGGCAGGTAAGGCTGATACTGGGTGGCAAGATGCACCCCAAAGATGCTGATGAACTACGCTCGCTATTCATGCAGGATTAATAGTTGCAGTAAGGCCGTAATAATATAAAAAGGAAAAGATGCTTGACAGGAAGACACCGCCACGTATACACGATGCGATAGAATTTGACTTTACCCTCCCACCGGTGAAAACCTATGTACTGGACAATGGTATTCCGCTGTACTGGCTGAAGGCCGGAGTGCAGGATGTAGTGGAAGTGGACTGGGCTTTTCCCGCAGGCTTGTGGCACGAGCAGAAGCAGGGTGTTGCTAATACTGTGGCATCCCTGTTGAAAAACGGTACATCTAAGCGTACAGCACAGCAAATCAACGAAGCATTTGAATATTACGGTGCTACTATTAAAGTGAGGCCGGGCAATGACTACGCTATTGTATCATTGTACTGCCTGGCAAAGCACCTGCCTCAATTGTTGCCTGTAGTGCATGAAATGCTCACAGATTCTGTATTCCCGCAGGAGGAGATTGAAATTTACAAACAGAACACTATTCAGCGCCTGTTGGTCAACCTGCGCGAATGTGAGTTTGTAGCCAACCAGAAAATAGATGCATTACTTTTTGGTGAAAATCACCCCTATGGGCGCTTTACACGGAAAGACAGTATAGAAGCCATCAACCGGGAAGACTTGCTGGAGTTCTATAATAAAAGCTATAACCTGGCCGGTGTAAAAATGTTTATGGCGGGCAATATAGGCGAACAGGAGACCAAATGGGTGAATGAAATATTTGGCGCAGCCCCTATTGTCCACACCCCTGCTAATGAACTGTCTTTTGAACTGCAGACAGCGGAGGAACTAAAACAGCATTTCATCAATGATGAAAACGGTGTGCAGGGTGCTATACGTATCGGCAGGCTATTTCCTAACAGGCACCACCCCGACTTTGCACCCATGGTAGTAGTTAATACTTTATTCGGCGGCTACTTCGGCAGCAGGCTGATGAGCAATATCCGCGAAGACAAGGGTTATACTTACGGCATCTACAGCAGTGCGTCTTCTATGCACAACGGTGGTTCGCTCACGGTACATACAGAAGTGGGCAGGGGCGTAATAGAAAACGCTATTAAAGAAATATACCACGAGATGGATGTAATGTGCAATGAGCGCGCCGATGATGAAGAACTGCTATTGGTGAAGAATTACCTGCTGGGCAACCTGCTGGGCGATCTAGACGGGCCATTCCACATCATACAACGCTGGCGCACGCTGATACTCAACGGGTTGGATATCAACCACTTCAACCGTAATGTACAGGTGTATAAATCAATAACCACAGCTGAGGTACAAGCGCTGGCACAACAATACTTAGATAAGAACAGCTTCCATGAAGTGGTGGTGATATAAAGCCGCAGATATTACTAACTAAGCCGCCTGGTGGAAACAGGCGGCTTTTTTTGTGTAAAATCACCCTCATATTTGTCGCTGTACCACCCTTTATCCGAACTTAATTTGCCCCACCTTTGTATTGTAAATATTAACTGTAATTAAAAACAAGCATTATGGAAAAGTTGAAATTCAATACTACAATCAACGCACCCCGTGAAAAAGTGTGGGATGTATTATGGGGTGACAATACATACAGCAAATGGACTGCTGTATTCAGTGAAGGTTCGAAAGCAGAAACTGACTGGAAGAAAGGCAGCAAAGTGCTCTTCACGGATGGGAAGGGAAGCGGCATGGTATCTGAAATAGCGGATAATATACCCAACGAGTATATGTCTTTCAGGCACCTCGGCATGCTGCTGGACGGAGTGGAAGATACCACCAGCGAAAAAATAAAAGACTGGGCGGGTGCTATGGAAAATTACAGGCTGAAGGATGCAGACGGGAAGACTGAACTGGAGGTAGAACTGGATATTGTCGATCAACACAAAGATTATTTTAGCGATGCCTTCCCCAAAGCGCTGCAGATAGTGAAAGAAATATCAGAACAATAGAACAATATTATTCAATCGATAAAACAATTAATCATGTCAGAAAATACAACAGTCATCACAGTAGCAGCAAATGTGCAGGCACCCATAGACAAGATATGGACAGCATGGAATGAACCACAGCATGTAACACAATGGAACAACGCCAGCCCCGATTGGCATACGCCTACGGCCGAGAACGACCTGAGAAAAGGCGGCTCCTTCAAATACAGGATGGAAGCCAAAGACGGCAGTTTCGGTTTCGACTTCGAAGGTGTGTACGACGAGGTAGTGCCCAATGAACTAATCAGCTATACCATGAGCGATGGCAGGAAAGTGAGTACCAGTTTCAATGCCGCTGACAACGCAACAGAAGTAACCACCACCTTCGATGCGGAAAATGAAAACCCTGTAGAAATGCAGCAAGCCGGCTGGCAGGCCATACTGGATAATTTTAAGAAGTACACTGAATCACTTTAATACTGCAGACAGTTCTTCCTGACAAGCCGCCCAATGAGCGGCTTTTTTATGTTCCATTCTTTAGCAGGCATATTATGAAGGGTAATGATAGCTGCGCCTACACCCGCTCAAACCTGCTGTAAAAAGCACGTTCCAGTTCTTCTCTGTGGTTTGGGTGGGCTATGCTGATGAGTGCTTTGGCCCGTTGCTCCATATTTCTGCCATAGAGGTTGACCACACCATATTCTGTCACCACATAGTGCACATGCCCGCGGGTGGTTACTACACCGGCGCCGGGTTTGAGCATAGGTGTGATACGGGATATGCCTTTGCTTGTAACAGATGGCAGCGCAATAATAGGCTTGCCACCCGGCGATAAAGAAGCCCCCCGCATGAAGTCCATCTGCCCGCCAATGCCTGAATATTGGTAAGTACCCAGCGAGTCCGCGCATATCTGCCCGGTCAGGTCTATTTCCAATGCGCTGTTGATGGCTACCACCTTTGGGTTTTTGCGTATGATGGCCGTATCATTTACATACGATACATCCATGAACGTGATGTTGGGGTTGTCGTCTACAAAGTCGTACAACTTGCGGGTGCCTATGGTAAAGGTGCTCACTATTTTACCCGGACGTATTTTTTTGTGCTCGTTGGTAATCACACCACTTTCTACTAATGATATTACCCCGTCCGAAAACATTTCGGTATGTATACCCAGCCCTTTGTGATTGCTGAGGTAGCGCAACACGGCATCGGGTATGCAGCCAATGCCCATTTGCAGGGTAGAGCCGTCTTCTATAAGTCCGGCCACATGTTCGCCTATCTTCAGCGAAGCCTCGTCCATTTTGCAGGCATAATCCACCTCGGGTAGTGCAGCCTCGAGCCATACCATAGCGGTAAACTTAGATATATGTACCTGTGTATCGCCGTGGGTACGTGGCATTTTGGGGTTTACCTGTGCTATCACTTTTTTGGCAGTACGTACGGCAGTCCAGGTAGCATCTACTGATGTGCCCAGCGTGCAGTAGCCATGTTTATCAGGCGCCGAAACATGTACTATGGCAGTGTCCAGGGGTAGTATGCCGTTCTTAAAGAGGTTAGGTATTTCACTGAGGAATACCGGCACATAGTCGCCATATGGGCTGTTCACCCAATCGCGTATATTAGCCGATACAAATAATGAGTTCATGTAAAAACTCTCCTTCACTTCGGGCCGGTTCCAGTCTATTTTGCCCAGCGTACTGATAGATACGAGCTCAATATCCCTGATTTGCCCCGCCCTGTTGAGCAATGCCTCCAATATATGCAAGGGGGTAGCTGCACTACCGTGTATAAATACCCTTTCCCCGTTTTGAATAATATTAACCGCCTCTTCCGCGCTGATGTATGTAGGTTCCATGAGGATGTAAAAATAATCTT
The DNA here is from genome assembly GCA_964515955.1 of uncultured Flavipsychrobacter sp. GTDB lineage: Bacteria > Bacteroidota > Bacteroidia > Chitinophagales > Chitinophagaceae > UBA5543. The sequence continues at coordinate 32,183 of CAZEZM010000002.1, forward strand.
TGATAGCCCTATAGAGCATGATTCTTGTCATAATCACGAACTTTACAAAGCTTTAACAGAGTTTTCAAACTTTTTACGTCTATACAACGTAAATGGTTCTGAATATATAAAACGATGCTTATGCGGTTTTCAAGTATTTTTATCATGCTGTGTGGCTGCCTGTTGTTTACACAATGCACCAACGCTCAAAAAAAACAAACTATGGATCAAAAGAAAGATAATCCCTACTACTCGCGTACGGATACTTCTAAACTTAATGTAAGTGATGAAGAATGGAAGAAGATATTATCTAAGGAAGTGTACCATGTAGCCCGCGAGAAGGGGACGGAATGGGCCTTTTCAGGAGAATATTGGGATACCGATACCAAGGGGGATTATTACTGTGCTGTCTGCGGCAACCACCTGTTTAAGTCGGATGCGAAATTTGCCAGCAGTTGCGGCTGGCCCAGCTTTTTCGAAGCCATTAGGGCCAACAGCGTGAACTATATAGAAGACCGGAGCCATGGCATGGTGCGTACTGAGGTGACCTGTGGTCGCTGCGATTCGCACCTGGGGCATATATTTGACGATGGCCCCGCGCCTACATACAAGCGTTTCTGCATGAACTCTGCTGTTTTGGATTTTGAGCCGGAGACAGAAAAGGAATAATGATGAGTAATAAATAAATTGAACCCCGTTATTTTGCAGGAAGAATAACGGGTTTTTCTATGACTAAAAAGGAACGGTATAAGTATGTGATTGACTGGTTTCAGCAGCATATGCCTGTGGCAGAAACAGAGTTGCAATATGGGAATCCGTACGAACTGCTGGTGGCGGTTATACTGTCGGCTCAGTGTACTGATAAGCGGGTAAATATCGTTACGCCTGAACTATTCAAACGTTTCCCCACGCCTGAATTGTTAGCGAAGGCCGAATTTGAAGACTTAGAACCCCTGATACGTAGTGTGACCTTTGCCAACAACAAAACCCGGCACCTGATGGGTATGGCCAAAATGCTGGTAGATGATTACAATGGCGAAGTGCCAGATACAGTAGAAGAGTTAGTGAAATTGCCGGGAGTTGGCCGTAAAACGGCCAATGTCATTACCTCAGTGATATTTGAACAACCCAATATGGCGGTAGATACGCATGTGTTTCGTGTATCGGCAAGGATAGGGTTGACAACAAATGCGAAAAACGTATTGCAGGCCGAAAAACAATTAGTGGCCAATATTCCCGAAGAACTGATACACAAAGCGCACCACTGGCTGATATTGCATGGCCGCTACATATGCGTAGCCCGCAGGCCTAAATGTGAACGCTGCGGGCTAACGAGTATCTGTAAGTTTTATAAAACGGATATGAGGCATATTGTTGAACAATAACGCCTCACGAAATCAGGTTAACTTTTAGTTGCTGCTTGCTCACCTTCCTTCCAGCTTGGCTGGAAACTTTTGCTGTATTCATCAAACTTCACTGTCTTATATTTTCCCTCGGCCAGGTATTTCAGTATCAGTTCCATTTGCGGCACAGGTTGGTAGCCGGGTATGGGAGAGGGATTTTGAAAATTTTCTTCAAGAAATACGAAGGTAGGGTAAGACATTTGTCCGTTCATCAGCTGTGCTGCCAATTGATTGGCGTTATGCTCCGGGGCAAAGCTGTATTTCTTGCCCATAAACATCACATCTTCCTTTGATTCAGCATTGAACTTGACTGCATAGAAGTGTTCGTTCATGTACTTGATTACTTCCGGGTGGCTGAAGGTTTTGCGGTCCATCACTTTACACCATCCGCACCAGTCGGTATATACATCTACCCATACTTTTTTGGGTTGCTTCTTCATGGCCACCTGTACTTCATCCCACGTCATCCAGTTGATGCCATCTTTACTTTTTTCACCTGCCAGAGCAGTTCCTGCAAACAACACTATAGCCAGTAATATCGTTGTTACCTGTTTCATATTCATTACATTCAATCATACGAATTTACGATTATTTCCATGTAGCTTTGTTAAAGTCTTGTGATAATTATTTTAATATCAATATATGAAGGTGGCGGTAGCGGTTACGGGTGCCAGCGGGGCTGTTTATGCCAAAGTATTGCTGGATAAATTGCAACAATTGGGCGACCAGTTGCAGGAAGTGAGCGTGGTATGGTCGGACAATGCGTATACCGTGTGGCAATACGAGTTAGGTAGTGAAGCCTATAAAGATTACCCTTTCAAGGTATGGGGCAAAAATGATTTTATGGCGCCCTTCGCATCGGGCAGTTCTACCTACGAAGCATTGATTATTTGCCCCTGTAGTATGGGTACTGTCGGGCGTATAGCCTCCGGCATCAGCAACGACCTGGTGACACGTGCCGCCGATGTGATGCTGAAAGAACGCAGGAAGCTGATATGCGTGGTGCGCGAAACACCGTATAATTTGATACAGCTAAAAAATATGACCACGGTAACAGAAGCTGGCGGTATCATTTGCCCTGCAACGCCATCTTTTTACAGCAATCCGCAAACGATAGAAGATATTGCTTATACGGTGGTATATAGGGTATTGAAACTGGCCGGGCTAAATGTAGACGGATATAAATGGCAGGAAAAATAAGAAGCATGGAATACGCAAAATCGCTGGAGAGACTGAGAAGGATAATGGATGAACTGCGTGAGCAATGCCCCTGGGACAAAAAGCAGACAGCGCAAACATTGAGGATTCAGACCATAGAAGAAACCTACGAACTGGCAGATGCGATAACAGAAGATGACTGGCAGGGTATAAAAGAAGAACTGGGCGATTTACTGTTGCATATTGTTTTTTATAGTAAGATAGGTGCGGAGAAAAACCTCTTTACATTAGACGATGTGATAGAAGGAGTATGTAATAAACTGGTATCCCGACACCCGCATATATACAGCCATGTGCAGGTAAGCGATGCGCAACAGGTAGAGCAGAACTGGGAACAACTGAAACTGAAGGAAGGTAAAAAGTCAATACTGAGCGGTGTACCTCAATCGCTGCCGGCGGTGGTTAAAGCCCTGCGCCTGCAAGGCAAGACCAAACAAGTAGGTTTTGAGTGGGATACGGTAGAACAGGTAAAAGAAAAGGTAGAAGAAGAAATGCAGGAACTGTACGAAGCTGTAGACGAGGCCAGGCCGGAAAAGATAGAGGAGGAATTTGGCGATGTGATGTTCGCACTGGTGAACTATGCCCGCTTTGTAAATGTAGACCCGGAACAGGCCCTGGAAAAAACCAACAAGAAATTCATACGCCGTTTTCAGTATATTGAAAAAATGGCCGCTGAACAGCATAAGGCATTGAAGGATATGACGCTGGAAGAAATGGACGCCTTATGGAACAGGGCAAAAGAAATGGAATAACTGAGTGTTCAAACGCTATCCATATAAGGGTTGGCTGCTACTGGCTCTGCTGCTGTGGGGGCTGGCTATAGCCCGCTATTACCAGGCCAGCAGGTCGGTAACGCCTGCCAGCATGGCCCATACCATTGAGCGCGATCTGCAGAAGAAAGAAGATGCATTTTATCTTTTACTTAATGACGATGCACTGATCAACAGGATATTTTCAGGCACGCTTACGGACAATGATATAGACAGGCTGGTAGAGCAACCCTTCGGCCTGTATGCATACCGAAACGATACCATCATCTTCTGGAACAATAATAAGCTACTGGCAGATTGTGAGCATCCTGTGGCACCTATAGGCGAAGAAGGGCTGTACTATAACGAACGTGGTAAGTTTGTAAAAGCCTGTATTGAGCATGATACTACCAGGCGCTACGAAAAGATTGTGGTACTCTACCCCGTACTCACTACTTACCCTTTTGAGAACAACTATCTGCACTCTTCGTTTGAGGCGGCGCCCTATATACCACTCAATACTGTCGTGTCACCCAGGAAATCTGCAGGTAGTTTCCCCATAATAAATAATGCCGGTAAGACGGTTTTTCATGTACAGTTCAATCCTGATACACTACCCGAATGGCCGCCGGGTATCGCTATTATTGGCCTGATACTCACAGCGTTGCTGTTCACTATCTTCTGGTTTCAGCTTATTACCACTTATTATACGCGCAACAAATCGTTTTGGCATGGCTTCTTATTGCTGGCCGTAGTTTTAGGCACGTTCCGGATGCTTACCTACTGGCTGGGCTTGCCTTTCAACCTGGAGGTACTACCCCTTTTCAGACCGCAGTTGTACGCCAGCAGTGCGTTGCTCAGCTCGTTGGGGCAGTTGTTGTTGAATGCCTTGCTGTTCCTGTGGTTGATAATATTTATACTACGCCACGGACGCCACGATATACTTGCTGAGTTTAAAATGTCCGCCGGCATAAGAATGTTGTTGGCTTTGCTGGTGACCATCGGGTTTTTCCTCTATTCGTTTGGGTATATTAATATCATCAGCTCACTCATCACAGACTCTAATATTTCATTTGATGTCAGCCATTTTTATACGATTTCTACTTATACCATCACAGGGCTGTTTATAGTCGCCATTATTACTGTGGCCTCGTTTATGGTGGGCTACCTGCTGAGCATACAACTGAGGATACTGGTAAGCAATAAATGGCTGAAGTATGCCATGATGGCCTTGGTAGGCTTTGTCATGATATGGCTGAGCGATACAGTTACACCACCGTATGTATCTTATTTGCTATTGCTTTGGTTGGTGATATTCATCATGCTGATGGATATAAGGCAATTACAACCCGGCGCCGACTTGTATTCACCACAAATGATATTTTGGTGCGCTTTTGTATTTATGTTCAGCACAGGCATTCTTCAATATTTCAATTACGTGAAAGAAAGGGATGCCAGGCTGGCCTTTGCTGAAAGGGCGTTGCAACAGAGAGATGATGTGACGGAATTTACATTCAGGGTTATCGCGGAAAATATTACAGAAGACCCTGTGCTGAAATCGTTTATTATCCACCCTGACAAAAATGGGCGTAAAGAAATAGATGAACGGTTTGACGCGCTGTACCTGGGTGGGCATATGAACAAGTACCAGTCCCGCCTGCTTATTTTCGACAGGCTGGGACGTAGCCTGTATAATAGTGATACGCTTAGTTACAACACTTTGACAGCACAAGTAAGATCTAGCGAACCAACGCTGACACGCCACCTGTATTACCGCGAAAATGCACAGGATGGACGTTATTACCTGGCGCAGGTGCCGGTAGTAAAAGCAGATACGGGAAACCCTGAAATACTCGGCTATGTATTTATTGACATGGCTGTGAAGGAGGCAACAGGTGAAACCGTTTACCCTGAGCTGCTGCAGCCGGGCACAGTAGTCGGTAGCCGCAATGAAGAAGGCTATTCCTATGCAGTGTATGTTAATAACAGGCTACTGACACAAACTACCGATTATGATTTCCCCATTTACATTACCGATACCATTTCAGGAGAATACGAATTTATAGAATATACCGGCTCTTCTGAATTAAGGTACAGGCAAGGCGAGAGGACCGTTTTTGTAGTACGCTACCACAGGCTGTGGCTGGAAAGTATCACGCTGTTTTCTTACCTCTTTGGAATGCAGATGATATTATCACTCATTTCTGTATTCTACCGTATATACCTGTTGTTTATACTCAGGAGTGCTAAACAGGAGAAACTGGTGAACTTTACACTAAGGCGGAGGATACATATTTCATTCCTGGGTATTGTATTTATATCATTTATCATCATCGGTTTGATTACCATATTGTTCTTCACAGTACAGTATAAACAAAACAGCAGGCGCAAGCAGCAACTGGTGATGCAACTGGTAGAACGTGCCACGCTACAATACCTGAAAGAGAATAAGGCTGACAATGGCAATAACGAGTACAACAAGCTGGTATCTTCTACTGCGTTCAGGTATTTTATTACAGGTATTTCCAATGCGCAGAAAATAGATATCAATATATACCATGCCAGTGGTGTGCTTATTGTTACATCGCAGGAAGATATTTATGACCGAAATTTATTTGCACGTATTATTCCCCCTGATGCATATTACGAGTTAAGTGAGCGCGGCAACCCGTTCCTCATACAGAACGAGCATATCGGCAAGTTGTCTTATGTGTCCTGCTACAAGCCTATACGTAACAAAGAAGGGTTGACACTGGGCTATATCAATGTACCTTTCTTCTCGTCCGAAAAGGAATTGAATTTCCAGATATCCAGTATCCTGGTGGGCCTTATTAATCTCTATGCTTTCGTTTTCCTGTTTTCAGGTGTGCTCACGGTATTTATTACCAGGTGGATTACCAAGTCACTCAGTATTGTAATAAAGAGTTTCAGCCGCTTCAGCCTTAGCAAGAATGAGCCGGTAGCCTGGCCTTATGATGATGAGATAGGCCTGCTGGTAAATGAGTATAACAAAATGGTAAAGAAGGCAGAAGAGAATGCCAGGTTACTTGCACAGAGTGAGCGTGAAGGGGCATGGCGAGAAATGGCCCAGCAGGTAGCCCACGAAATCAAGAACCCGCTCACCCCCATGAAGCTAAATATACAATACCTGCAACAGGCGCTCAGCAATAATTATCCTAACGTCAATGAGCTGGCTAAAAAAGTATCGGAATCATTGATTGAGCAAATCAATAACCTCTCATATATAGCATCGGAATTTTCAGACTTTGCTAAAATGCCTGAGGCCCGGCCTGAAAAATTTGACCTGAACGAATTGTTGCAACGCACCGTAGACTTGTACAAAAATCAAAGTGAGGTAACTGTAAGCTTCAAACCATTTACTGCGAAACTGGATGTATATACAGATAAAAGCCAGTTGCTGCGCGTATTTAACAACCTGCTGGAAAATGCCGTACAGGCCATACCTGCTGAAAGAGAAGGTAGGGTGGAAGTGAGTTTAAGCAAAGAAGGGGATGATGCACTGATAGCATTTGCCGATAATGGCACGGGTATAGAAGGTGAGGCTGTAGGCAGGATATTCCAGCCTTACTTTACCACCAAAACATCAGGCACCGGCCTTGGCCTGGCCATGACTAAAAAAATCATTGAGTTCTGGAAAGGGACGATACGTTTTGAAACCGCGCCGGGCAAGGGTACTACTTTTTATATTACTGTTCCACTGGCTAATGGAGAGGACGCATAATCACCACACCTGCACTTCCCGTTCCAGGCAGATGCCGAATTTTTGCTGAACAGTTTGCAGGATCTTTTCAGATAATTCCCATATTTCTTTACCTGTTGCCTGCCCCTTGTTCACCAGCACCAATGCCTGCTTTTCATGTACGCCTGTATTACCTGTTGTATATCCTTTCAGTCCGCATTGTTCTATCAGCCAGCCGGCCGGTACTTTTACATGACTGTCGTCAATAGGGTATGAGGGTATGCCCGGGTATTGTGTTTGCAACTCATCATGCTGCGTCTTGCTGACAGAGGGGTTTTTAAAAAAGCTGCCTGCATTGCCAATCACTCTCGGGTCGGGTAGTTTGCTGCTGCGTATGGCTATCACGGCATGGGCAATCGCTTTGATAGAGAGTTCTGTTACGCCCATCTGCTCCAGTTCCTGTGTTATAGCGCCGTAAGAGGTATTGAATATCGCGTTCTTATTCAGCCTCAACAGCACATCGGTAATCAGTACTTTGCCTTTCAGTTCATGTTTGAATACACTGTCCCTGTAGCCAAATCGGCATTGCTCATTGTTGAGGGTGATGTATCGTTGCTCGTCCCAATTCCAGGCTGTCACTTGTTCTATTACTTCTTTTACCTCTATACCGTAGGCACCTATATTCTGCATTGGGGCTGCGCCAACCGTGCCGGGTATCAGTGCCAGGTTTTCTATGCCTGCCCAACCTTTGTCTATAGCATACATCACCAGTTCATGCCACACTTCGCCAGACGCTACTTTCAACCATACATGGTTGTCATTTTCTTGTATAAGTTCAATACCTTTTAACCGGTTGAGTATGGTGATTCCCTCTACATCCTGTGTCAGCAGTATATTACTGCCGCCACCTATTACGTGTTTCTCACCGGGCCAGGTAACTGTTATTTCAGGTATCTGATTTTTATCTGTTAGCAGGATAAAATGTGCAGCATGGGCACTAATGCCGAATGTATTATAAGGTTGTAAAGAAATATTATCCTGTACCTGCATGAGCAACAAAAATAGACTATGATTTATTTGATTTTCTTATGGACTATGGTTTTCTTCTTAAAAATACAATCATAGTGTTCAATCTAATCAGTCTTATCATAGTTCCACCTTTTTACCCAAAAAACGTACCCCCAATCCAGGTTCTCCACTCAGGCTGATAATCCCGTTGTTATAGGTCAACCCTGTAGCCATATCTTCTTTCAGTAGCAGCGGCCCGTCAGCATCTACTTCATCCAGCAATGGTAACAGGTTTGCGATAGCTGCTGAGCCGATAGTGGCTTCGCACATAGCCCCTATCATGGTCTTCAGCCCCAGTTTCTTAGCCTCGTCTATCATTCTTAATGCCGGTGTGATACCGCCGCATTTGGTCAGCTTGATATTTACCCCGTGAAATCCTTCTGCACACGCACGTACGTCTTTTTCTTCACGGCAGCTTTCATCGGCATACAGGGGCAAGGGGGATATGTTTTTCAATTCTTTTTGTTCTTCTGTAGCATTGCGGTGCAGGGGTTGCTCCACCATTTGTACACCCAGTTGAAGTAGTTCGGGTAATATTCTTTTCGCTTCTTCAAAATTCCAGCCTTCATTCGCATCTACACGAATGGCTGCGATGGTGTTATTGCGTATGGCACGTACAATATCTATATCATCAGGCCTGCCCATCTTCACTTTGTACAGTGGCCATGGGTTTGCCTTCAGCTTCTTCAGCATTTCTTCTTCGGTATCTATACCAATAGTATAATCAGTCATAGGTATATTTTCCCATTTCAGGCCCAGAACTTCATATAGCGGCTTCCCCCGCATTTTGGCAAACAAGTCCCACGCGGCTATATCCAACGCCGCCATCAGGAAATTCTGCCCCGGCATCAGGTGGTGCAGAAAATGCCAGAAACGTTCCGGGTTCGTCATGGCGTATCGTTCAATGGCCTGGCGCTTTGCATCCAGCTCCGCCATCATACCTTCCAGCGTAACATCATAATAGGATATAGCACCCACTTCGCCCAAACCAAACACACCACGCGTAGCCAACACCACTACCAATACGGGCTGATGCGTCTTGGTGCCTTTGTATGTGGTAAAAGGGTATTTGAAAGCCAGCTCGAATGGATAATATTTTACCTGTAACATTCCTTGAAATTGATACTACTTTTGCGGTTGGAAAAATAAGCTTATGCCGAAAATACCAACCTGGGTTTTTATTCTGTTGGCAATATTACATATATCTGCGGTAAGGGTGGGTGTAATGGATATTGATGCATCGCAATATGCGGAAATAAGCCGCGAGATGATGGAGAGCGATAACTGGCTGCACTTGTACGACCGGGGGATTGATTACCTGGATAAACCACCTTTCCTGTTCTGGATAAGCGCCCTGGGTATGAAGATATTCGGAGTGAGCAATTTTGGTTTCAAGCTGCCATCTATACTATTTGCACTGTTTGCCATATATGCCACCTACCGACTGGCCAGGTTGCTATATGGAGATGCAACAGGCCGCATGGCGGCATTAATATTCGGTACCTGCCAGGGGCTGTTCCTCATGACCAACGATATTCGTACCGATACCGTACTGATGAGTTGGGTGATAACTGCTGTATGGCTGCTCAAAGAATGGGACGTGCATCGCAGATTACACCATTTGTTGCTGGGCTGTGCTGCTATAGCATTTGGCATGATGAGCAAAGGGCCGATAGCCTTGTTAGTACCCGTATTCTGCTTCGGCAGCGACTGGGTATTAAAGCGCGAATGGAAAAAGTTTTTCCAATGGCAATACCTGTTGGGGATAATAGTGATTGCCATACTGCTGATACCAATGAGCATAGGCCTGTATCAACAGTTTGATGCGCAACCCGGCAAAACCGTGAACGGGCTTACGGGTGTATCTGGTGTACGTTTTTTCTATTGGTCGCAAAGCTTTGGGCGTATTACAGGCGAGAGTCCCTGGAACAACGGTGCGGGGCTGGATTTCTTATTCATGAATATGCTTTGGTCTTTCCTGCCCTGGATATTCCTGTTTGTACCTGCATTAATTATAAAGATAATTCAGCTCATCCGGCAAAAATTCAGGCTGCAGCCAGACCAGGAATGGATAACAGCGGGCGGATTTATACTGGCATATATCGCATTGGGCTCGTCGCGTTACCAGTTGCCGCATTATATATTCGTGGTATTCCCGTTGGCGGCTATTATGGTGGCGGCCTTACTCAAAGATTTTTTTGATGGCAAGTATCCATGGTTGTATAGCATATTCAAACCAGTGCAGTGGGCGGTCGCTTTCTTGTTACTCCTGGTTGCGGTACTCATTGTAGCTTATATCTTCCCCGGTGGTGCCGTTTGGATAACGCTATGGATAATTGCTTTTGTGTTTTTAATCATTGTAACCGTTCATAAAAATATACGCCCAAAATTATTCTGGTTGAGCGTGACTGCTATTATACTCAGCAACTTTTTCCTCACCAATCATTTTTATTACAACCTCATGGACTACCAGTTGGGCAACCAGATGGCGGAATATATTGAACAAGAAAAAATCCCTGCGCAGGATATCATCCATTATCGCATGAAAGACCCGTTGAATGCGTTTCATTTCTATGCTGAAGAGGTTATCTCAAAAGATAGTTTTGCTATAGCACCGGGCAAATATGTGCTGACACAGGATGAAGGGTTGACGGCACTGGAAGAGAAAGGCTATGAGTATGATATGGTGACAAACGGGAAATGCTTCCGTATCAGTGAACTGAAGCCTGCATTTTTAAACCCAGCCACAAGAGATGAAAGTATGCAGGACTATTACCTGCTGCACATAAAAAAATAAGCGGGGTATATACCCCGCTATGGTTGAATGTTGTTTTGTGTTTATTTGAATCGTCTGAGAAAGTAAGTAAACCCTGTCTCTTCAATTATCAGCTCGTTATTGGCGGCTTTCAATACTTTAAACTGCCTGCGGTCTTTGCCATTGCAGTACAGTGTCTGGTTAGAGAAGCTTTCTACATACCATGATGGTGCGTTTTCGGCATCTTTGCTGGCATATATATAACCCAGTTTCCCATTTTCCGGACTGGCGAATATTTCCACCTTCTTTACAGCGCGCGTGTAGTCTATCTGTTGCTGTGTGCTTGCACTGGTACCCTTGAACTTGTCCCAGGTACCTACCATCTGGTTGATGCTGGTAACAGGGGCATATTGTTCCGCTTCCCTGCCGGGTGTCATCTGGCTGGTGGGTGTGTATGGTTCAAAATAATAAGTACCTGCTTCATCCTTCAGTACCAGGCTTTTCTTTTTATTTTCTACAATGGTAAAGTAGCGCATACCAATATCCAGCGCACCGTTTTCTATTTTATAAGTGCCGCGGTAAATGAAGCCATGGGCTTTTTGCCATATATATTCATTGCCGGGCTTAAACTCGAAAAATATGGTATCCTGGAAACTAACGGCTTTACTGTTAGCCAGTCTTTTTACTTCACGCCAATGGCCTGATAATTGGTTATTATCTTTACCTGTAGAAATAAAAGGCAAAGACATCAGCATGATGAGGATTAGCTTTCTCATATCTTGTGTTTTTCTTAGTACCGCCCAAAAGTATTAAATAAAAATGTAAACCGGATGATAGGACAACAATTGAAGTTCACAATAGTTCAACCCGATATGTATTGGGAAGATAAACAGGCGAACCTTGCGCAATATGAGCAATACCTTTCCCTGGTTGAAGAAAAGATGGAAGTGGTGGTATTGCCCGAAATGTTCAGTACGGGCTTTAGCATGGCGCCTGAACGCCTGGCGGAGACGATGGAAGGACCCACAGTACAGTGGATGAAGGAGATTACCCGCAAATATGGCTGCATACTGACCGGCAGCCTGATTATTGAAGATGAAGGTAAATACTTCAACCGGCTTATCTGGATGCAGCCCGATGGCCAGATGGCATATTACGACAAGCGCCACCTTTTTGGTTATGCCAAAGAAGATGAGCACTATCATGCCGGTGAAAAAAGGCTGATAGTAAGTGTAAAAGGCATACGTATCTGCCTGCTGGTGTGCTACGACCTGCGTTTTCCCGTATGGGCGCGCAACAAGAATAAAGAATACGACGTGCTGCTGTATGTAGCCAACTGGCCGGAACGCCGCAACCTGGCATGGAAAACCCTGTTGCAGGCCAGGGCTATAGAGAACCTGAGTTATGCCATAGGGGTAAACCGGGTAGGAGAAGATGGTAATGGTATTATGTACAGTGGCGACAGCAGCGTTTTTGGCCCACTGGGCGAGCCTGTATGGCAACATACAGGCTCGGCAATATGCCATACCGTAACAATTGACAAAGAAACTATAGCCCAAGCCAGGCAGCAATTTTCATTCCTGGAGGATGCGGACAAGTTTATCATACTGGATAAAGAATAATTTATATTTTTATACGGTTTAAATACCTTCCCGATGAAGTTGAATAGCCATATACTATATATACTGCTGGCAATAGTTGTTTTCGCTACCTCCTCATGCAGCAAAACCGATGATTGTGAAGACAGCACCGCCAACCTGCCCGCACCTGTACCGCAGGCTAAATTCCGTATTATAGATGCAGATGGGAAAGATTTATTGGCATCCGGCACGCCAAATGTCCTGTCTTTCGACTCACTGGTAGCCCGCCAGCCCTGCCATACAGACAATGCCCTGTCCAAAAAGAAGGTGCAAACCGGTGCCGGTGGGTTGGAGAGCTATTATTTCTATTTTGACAATATGCGCCAGCCGATAACCGGTGAGAATAAAGAATGTTTCACCCTGCTGCTGCAATGGGCACCTGATGATATGGACACTATTGAGTTCATCAGCCGGGCCGAGCACCATGTATGTGGTATTACGTACTACCTGGATGGTATAAAATTCAACGGCAAGGAAGCTCAGAAGGACGCCAATGGCCACTATTTGCTGCGCAAGTAGGTCGTTTATTTTTTCCGTACTTTTGCGCCTCATAATCAGACAATTGGAATGTGGCATAAAGTAGCGGCCTTTATTATCAAGTTTCGTGTTGTATTGTTGGTCATCCTGCTGATAGCCACTGTGTTTATGGGGTATAAGGCGTCCCAGGTACAGTTGAGTTATATGTACGCCGATGCCATCCCCAGAGATAATCCTAAATACCTGGAATACCAGGAGTTCCGAAAGAAGTTTGGCGAAGATGGCAATATGATGGTCATCGGGGTAGAGAAAAAGGATTTTTTTCAACCGCAGTTCTTCGCAAAATATGCGGAACTTGTTTCCCGCCTCGAGAAAGTAGAAGCTGTAGAACACATACTGAGTGTACCGGGCGCTATCAACATAATAAAAGACACAGCCACCAACAAACTTAAAACCATCAAGCTGGCTGATGCTATAGGAGTGCAAAACGCAGACTCTTACAAAACTGCTTTTCTTAACCTGCCTTTTTACAGGGGATTATTATACAACCCCAGAACAGGGGCTTATATGATGGCCCTTAGCATCAATAAAGAGGTTATCAACTCTAAGAAGCGCCAGGTAGTAGTAAAGGAGATAGTACGTATAGCCGGGGAATTTGGTGCTGAAACAGGAACAGAAATACACTACTCAGGCCTGCCCTACATACGGGCGCAGGTAATGACCATGATTAAAGATGAAATGAGGCTGTTCCTTATTTTATCTTTCTCACTTACAGCTATAATCCTGGCGCTGTTCTTCCGCTCTTTTATGGCGGTACTTACCTCTATGGTGATGGTAGGCATTGGCGTAATATGGACCCAGGGCACTATTGTATTGTTAGGCTACGAAATAACCATACTCACCGGCCTGATACCATCCCTGATAGTGGTGATAGGTATTCCTAACTGTATCTACTTCCTCAATAAGTACCATACTGAATACCAGCGTACGCCCAATAAAGCCAAAGCCTTGCTACGTATGGTGGACAGGATGGGTATAGTTACCCTGTTCACCAATATGACCACTGCCATCGGTTTTGGCGTATTTGCTTTTACTGAGAGCAACCTGCTGCGCACATTTGGTATCGTGGCGGCTATCAGCATTACTACGCTGTTCATCATTTCGCTCATCTTTATACCTGCCCTCTATAGCTTTCTGCCTGCACCTAAAGGCAGGCACACGCATTACCTGCAAAACAAGTGGATTAACAAGCTGCTGACCTATAATACGAATTGGGTGTTCAGGCACCGCCCGTGGATATATGGTTTTTCTGCTGTTATCATCATTGTTTCCCTGCTGGGTATGTACCAGCTGAAGACAGTGGGCTTTATAGTGGATGATTTGCCCGAAGACGATAAGGTATATACCGACCTCAAGTTTTTTGAAAAGCATTTTACAGGCGTGATGCCGCTGGAGATTGTAGTAGATACCCGCCGCAAAGGAGGTGCTACCTCGCTCACTGTGATGCAGAAGGTAGAAGAACTGAACCAGCACCTGGACAAGTTTCCTGAAATGGGCAGGGCGCTGTCTTATGTAGAAGGCGTGAAATTTGCCCGCCAGGCTTATTACAACGGCGACAGCAGCAGCTACGGCATCCCCAATATGTTTGACGCGGCGTTTATACAGCCTTACCTGCGTGGCAACGGCGATAAGAAGAGCATGTTTGGCCGGGTGACGAGTTCATTTGTAGACAGTAACAAACAAACTGCAAGACTGAGCATTAACATAGCGGATGTGGGCACCAACCGCCTGCCCATATTGTTAGACAGCCTGCGCCCTAAGGCTATGGAGCTGTTCGATACCTCGAAATATGATGTCACCTTTACAGGTACCAGTGTGGTGTTTTTAGAAGGTAGCCGCTTTATCATCAATAGCCTGGGCGAGAGCATTATCCTGGCGTTCATCATGATATTCGGTTGCATGATATTCCTGTTCCGTAGTTGGCGAATACTATTGATATCTATTGTCATCAATGTGATACCACTGGTTATTACCGCAGGAATCATGGGCTGGAGTAATATCGTGCTGAAACCATCCACAGTGCTGGTGTTCAGCATTGCATTGGGTATAACGGTAGATGTGACCATACGTTTTTTGGTCAACTTCAGGCAGGAGCTGCCCCGCAATAATGACAACATAGCCGACACTGTACACAAGACTATCAGCGATACTGGTCTGAGCATTATATATACTTCGCTGATTCTCATAGCGGGGTTCGGAGTATTCATCCTATCCCGTTTCGATGGTACCAAATCATTGGGCCTGCTCACGTCCATCACGCTTTTTATAGCTATGATTACGAACCTTATCCTGATGCCAGCGTTGTTGCTATGGATGGACAAGGTATTGCGTAAAAGCAAACCGCCGGAGTGGCTGGTGGGCGATGAAGAAAAAGACAACGGGGGTACTCAATCATAATCAGCTTTTCGTAATTTTATCTTGTCTTAATCTCTGTTGCTTATGGAGTTTGATAAGATCAAAAACAAAGGACAGGCAAGGTTATTCAACAACGATTTCCTGGAGATGATGACCAAGACCCACCCATATGTCATCTACAGCATTTATTTCCCTCTTGTTGCCTTCTTGCTGTACTATGGTGCCGCGTACCTGGGCGTTCCGGCTGGTACCGAAGCCTTGTTGTTTTTCATCGGCCTGCTGTCGTGGACGCTATTTGAATACCTGATGCACCGCTACGTCTTCCACTTCATTACCGACAACCTGCGCGGTAAAAAAATAGTGTATACAATGCATGGAGTACACCATGAGTACCCACGCGACAGGGAGCGCCTGTTCATGCCACCGGTACCCAGCTTAATAGTAGCTTCGCTCATATTCTCTGGAATGTACCTGGCCATGGACAATTATGCATTATCGTTCTTCCCCGGCTTTATGTGCGGATATATGTTGTATGGCACCATGCACTATGCCATCCATTCTATAGCGCCGCCGCCCTTTATGAAAGCCCTTTGGCGCAACCACCATATGCACCATTACAAACACCCGGAAAAAGGTTTCGGCGTCAGCTCGGTGCTGTGGGACCATATCTTCGGTACTGTGCCGAAGAAGGCCTAATGCAATACCTGCAGCTTCAGTGAGTGTTTAGCCTCACCTGTCAGTACATTGACGATATACAGCCCCGTAGGTAAACTAAGCGTTGGTATCTGTAGCCTGTTGATGCCATCGACGGTAGCCGGTTGCAGGTACAGCAGCCTGCGCCCGTTGATATCCGTTACCCATACATCGGCCTTGCTGTTGCCTGTGGCTTCAAATTCAAGCGTAGTATATTCGTTGGCGGGGTTGGGGTAGATACCCGTACGGCTGATATCTTTTTCGCTGCCTGCTATGCTCAGGAAGTAGTTGAGTTTGGCACTGTTGAGGATGAGCGTATCATCATTGCGCAGCAACATCACAAAAGCCCGCAACCTGTTCCTGTCCCATTCTTCTTCCAACCTGATGTTGAACTTGTGAAAATAGTTGCCACCGTATTTCAGTTCGGTAGCAAAGGTTTGTCCGCCATCAGGGGATGGAACTATCTTACGGGCTACAAAGTCGTATTGCATCTCATTTGCAGGTACGGGGTCGGGTCTGTTTTCAAAACCGCCCATGGGGCCCAGTTTGCCGTAAGAATATTCATTTTCCTGCGCCCAACCTGCTGTATTGCCCGATAGTTTATCTTCTGTTATCACCAGCAGCAGGCGGAAATCACCCGTCATGTCAACAGCAGGCTTTACGGTTACACCTACATCTATCCTGTTGCCCACCGCACCACCGTGCAACTCCAGGTCAGCAAAACCGAAATGTTTTTTGTGCCTTGCAAAAGTAGAAAATAGCATACCCCAATCGGCATACTTACGGTCGACCATAAAGTACAGGCCGGAATAGTAATTCATATCGTAGAAGTAATCGGCATAGGCCTTGTAGCCCATGGGGTCGCTGCTGTGTATGGCCGCTATGTTGGCTTCGTTGTCATAATGCAGCGTATTGAGATACGTGATGCCCATAGGCGCGTATTGGTGCCAGGTTGCAGTGCCTTGCTCTACCGCCACTACTTTTTTGGGCATGAAGTGCGCTCCGTGCACGAATGCGTATATAGTGTCATTAGCGGGATTAACATCACCCGGCACATCTATCCAGGCGGTGATGTCTGTCTTGCCTGCCTGGAAAACAGTATCAGGAATTTTATGTGTAAAGTTGAATTTAGCAAGCGGCGGTATAGTTGTATTAAACGTATCGGACAGGACATAGCTGTTGCCGCGCCTGTAATGCACCACAAAGGAGTGAATCGTGTCCAGACCTTTGTTGAGCACCGTGCCTGTATGTATAATTGTATTATTGACCACTGCATAACCCAGCAGGCTGTCAGTAGGTGAGAAGAGTTCCAGCGAGAGGTCTTTCTGCTCAGGTCGGAAGAGTTCAATATCATCTATAGCCCAGCCGCCCAATTTCTGGTCCTCCCCCTGGTCGCTGTAGCGGAAGCCGATGCGTACATTGCCATAACCTAAATATTGTGAGAGGTTGACATATTGCGTAGTGAATGAATCGACCGTATTGCCTGCAGGCACCACCTGCACTACCGTCCAACTGGCGCCGTCGTTGATGGATACTTCTACCGTCGCCCGTTCGGGTATATTGTTGACAGTTGTTCGGTTGAAGTAAGAATCATATTTCAGGAAAGCGCCTTTTTGTGCAGTAGATAAGTTGATGGATTTGGTATAGGCGAATACATCACGATTGTACCTGGGGCTGCCCTTCTCGCCATAGCAGCCTGATATTGCCGCCACTTTAGCCATGTACTTGTATTGCGGCACGTAAGAGTAGGAGCAATAGAGATTATACATATCGCTGGTACGCCAGCCCACCGCGCCTGTAGCCTGGCTGCTCCAGCCTTGCGATAAGCCGAGACCGGGCATGAACTCAAAACTTTCTTTAAAATATACCTGTTGAGCCTGTACTGCATATGATGCTACCAACAGCCATACGAGGGTAAATATTTTGGACATAGCGGTGTTTTTAACAAGACATAAAGTTAGCAACATGATATAGATAGTTTTCTAATAGGAATGTCATATTCGGGGTGATTTTATAAGGGATTTTGCTTGTGTTTTGTTAACTATTGCAAACGGTGGTTTAACTGTTAGTAATATCGCGCCTTTGCAAGGAATTGATAATAAGCTGTTTAGAACCGTTTTGTTAACTTTTGTTAACTCTGCACGTGTTTTTTCTGAGAAACATCCGGTAATAAAAATCCCCCCGTTGGTGCGGAGGGATGAACATAATATTTGTGGTGGCTTATGGTGTAAGCGGGGTTTCATAAGTTTATGGTTTTCTATAGTTCCGGAATCCCGAATGGCTCGGGACAGGTGCCGAGACTTACATGAATCTACTATAGCAAATATACGAATTTTTGATTTAATTGGGTATTAAAATATATTAAAGATATAACGCTGAGGCCTTTGGTTATCGCAAGAATGCAGCATGGGACACGGGCGGGGTTCTTGTGCTATGCATTACGCGAGTACGACACAAGAACGCTCTACACAAACCCGCACGACATTCTTGCGCCAACGTGGGCCCTATGCATTTGGCGGGGAGGCGGCTTTGACTGAACACTTATTTCCCTAATTTCACCCCACAACATCCAACAATGGACTACTTCATTATATGCCTGGCGGCGTTGATAGGTTCGGGGCTTACTTTGTTTTCGGGCTTCGGGCTGGGTACTATATTAGTGCCGGTATTCGCATTGTTCTTTCCTATTGAAATCGCTATCGCACTCACTGCCATCGTGCACTTCCTCAACAACCTGTTTAAGATAATATTGCTGGGCCGCCATGCCGATGTGAAGGTGGTATTGCTTTTTGGCCTGCCCGCATTGGTAGCCGCCTTCGCGGGTGCTAAGCTGCTGGTGCTATTTGCTGATATGCCCGCCCTGCACGAGTATGCACTGAGTGGCAAAACATTCCGCATCATGCCTGTGAAGCTGCTGATAGCCGCGCTGATGATTATCTTCTCGGTACTGGAGCTGATGCCGCGTTTCTCCAAAATCTCTTTTCATAAAAGGTACCTGCCGCTGGGTGGTGTTATCAGTGGTTTTTTTGGTGGATTGTCCGGCCACCAGGGTGCGCTGCGCAGCATGTTCCTGCTGAAGGCAGGGTTGAGCAAAGAAGCTTATATAGCTACGGGCGTACTTATAGCCGTACTAATCGATATATCCCGCCTGACCGTATACGCAGGTATATTCAAGAGCATGGGCGGCGAGTTGAACTATACACTACTGGCAGCCGCCAGCCTCTGCGCATTTGCCGGGGCGTACATCGGCAGCAAGCTGGTAAAGAAAATAACCATCGAGACCTTGCATATAATAGTGGCCGTGATGCTGCTGGCCATAGCCGTATTGCTGGGCATGGGCATTATATAGCCTCCCGCCAAAACTGATATAAGTCACAATTGCCGGTGATGCCTGTCATCATTATGCTGTATAGATAACGGGATATTTGTCTCAGAAATAAGACAATCCTTATTTTTTTTTTAAAAGAGACAATTATGGCCAATCAATCACTTGCAAAAAGCGTTTTCCCTTCGAGGGGACTTTGGAAAAACTTCTTCGACGATTCATTCGTCAACAGGTACATGGACAAGTTTTGGGACACAGCATCTCCGGCTATCAACATAGCGGAGACAGATAAACAATATACAGTGGATATGGTGGTGCCGGGTTTCAGCAAAGAAGACATCCGCATAGATGTGAAGGACAATATGCTGAGCATCAGCGCCGAGGCAAAGAAAGAAACATCGGAAGAGGACAAGGAATACACACGTAAGGAATACAATTTCTCCTCTTTCAGCCATTCCTTCAGCCTGCCTGAAGATGTGCAGGACGACGCCATCACCGCCGAATACAAAGACGGCGTGCTGAAACTGGCGCTGCCCAAATCGGGCAAGCAGGTGACGGCCAGCAAAAAGATAGATATACAATAGTTTAGGTTACAGTTGATAAGCAGTGCAAAGAAGCCCGGTACTTTCCAGTACGGGGCTTCGATTTTTTAACATCTGCCTGATTTTATGCCTTGCAAAACAATCAGTTATCTTTGTTAGCATGACTGCTTCACTAAGACGGATTGTAATTGTTGTTATCTTATTGAATTGTATAGTTGCCCAGGCATGGGCGCAGAATAATAACACAGCCCGCACGCGCTGGGTAGACAGCGTGTATAATGCCCTGAACGATACCGAACGCATAGGCCAGTTGTTTATGGTGGCGGCCTACTCGGGCGGTAAGGATTATAATGAAGAAAAAATAGTGGAACTGGTGCGGGCAGGCCAGGTGGGCGGGCTGATATTCATGCAGGGCACACCCGAAGCGCAGGCTACGCAAAACAATACCTTCCAGAAGCTGTCGAAAGTGCCCCTGCTGATAGGTATGGATGCGGAATGGGGGCTGGGCATGCGCCTGACGGGTGTAAAAGACCTGCCCCGCGCTATGATGGTGGGCGCTACTATGGATACCGCCCTGGCATATCGATTGGGCGAGGCAGTAGCGGCGCAGTGCAAAAGGCTGGGTGTGCATATAGACTTCGCCCCGGTGGTAGATGTAAACAACAACCCGAAAAACCCGATTATCAATGCCCGCTCCTTTGGCGAGGACAAAGAAATGGTGGCAAAACTGGGCATAGCCTATATGCGCGGCCTGCAGGACAATGGGGTAATGGCCTGCGCCAAACACTTTCCAGGCCATGGTGATACGGAGACTGATTCGCACAAGGACCTGCCCACGATTAATAAAACAATACAGCAATTAGAAGCGCTGGAGTTGTACCCCTTTCGCCGTATGATAGACGCGGGGGTGCAGAGCATCATGGTGGCACACTTAGATATTCCCGCGCTGGAAAAAGAACCGCATATACCTACTACTTTATCCAACAATACCATCAACAACTATCTGAAAACAAAAATGGGTTTCAAAGGATTAGTGTTTACCGATGCGCTGAATATGCAGGGCGTAGCCAAATATTTTGAGCCGGGAGATGTGGACCTGAGGGCCTTTATGGCGGGTAATGATGTGCTGTTGTTTTCGCAGGATGTACCCACCGCCATCAGTAAAATAAAAACAGCCATTGATGAAGACAGGGTGCCCTATAAAGAACTGGAAATAAGGGTAAAGAAAATACTGGCTGCCAAATATGATGCAGGCCTGGCGAAGCGCAAAGATGTAAACGCATTTAATGCTACCGAAGACCTGAACCGCAGCACGCAGGAAGTATTGTACCAGGTGGCGGAAGCATCGGCCACCTTTGTACGCGACAGGAATAAACTGGTGAACAACCTGGTGCGTAAGCAGGGCAACTTTAGCTATATAGGTGTGAACGCCGACACGGAAACTGCACTGCTGAGTGAACTGAAAAATGAACTGCCGGGTATAAAAGCAGAATGGCTGCCTAAGGGCGGGAACAGTGCTGCCGTAAATAAAGTATTGAGCGCAGTGAACAGTGGAGGCACCTGCATTGTAGCAGTGCACAATATGGGTTTTTATCCTTCGGGCGGAGATTACGGGCTGGACGCGCAACAGATGTCCTTCCTGAAACAGGTGCAGAACAAACCGAACGTGATACTCGTGCTGATGGGTAACCCCTACCTGCTGCAAAATTTCTGCAGTTTCAAAACGGTGTTTGTGGGTTATGAAGACAATGAACACTCAGAAAAAGTGATGGCCGGTGTTATGCTGGGTATTAACCCCGCAAAAGGCAAGCTGCCCGTAACACCCTGCCCCGGCATGACGATGGAAGCAGCGCCAAAACTGCTGGCCGACAAACCTAAGCCTGCAAAAGACCCTGTGGTGAACAAGCTGGTGAAAGAGTTCTTTATAGAAGATGCCGGTGTAGTGAATACCGATGCATTGGACAGGCTGAACATCTTCCTGGAGCGGAGCGTGGTGGATGGCGTGTTCCCGGGTTGCCAGGTGGTGGCTGCTAAAAATGGTAAAGTGTTTTACAGCCGTGCCTTTGGTTATTACGATGCGTACAAAACGGTGAAAGTGGATACTTCGTCAATTTATGATGTAGCCTCGCTTACTAAAGTATTATCTACCACACTGGCGGTAATGCACCTGTACGAGCAGAAGAAACTGGACCTCGACAAAACACTGGGCCAATACCTGCCCATAGTAAAAGGCACCGATAAAGAAAACCTGAAAATACGCGACCTGCTGCTGCACCAGGCCGGGCTGAAGAGCTGGATACCTTTTTACCGTGATACTTATGACAGCATGAGCAAGCCTTCTGCTATAATATACAGCAGGCAACAGGCACCGGGTTACACTATACCTGTGGCGCAGAATATGTACATGCGTAGCGACTACAAAGACAGCGTATGGAAAACCATACTCAACTCGCCGCTGGAAAACAGGGGCAGGTATGTGTACAGCGACCTGGACTTTTACTTCCTGGCGGCTGTGGTGGAAAAACTGACCGGAAAGACATTAGACGTTTATGTGAATGAACAGTTTTACCAGCCAATGGGCCTGAAAAATATTACTTATCACCCGCTGGCGAAGTTCCCTAAAAACAAAATTGTGCCCACTGAAAACGATATGTACTTCCGCATGCAAACCTTGCAGGGCTTTGTACACGACCAGGGTGCGTCTATGATGGGCGGTGTAGCGGGCCATGCAGGGCTCTTTGCGAATGCATGGGATGTGGCTGCGGTGTTCCAGATGCTGCTGCAGGGTGGAACGTACAATGGGAAACGCTTCTTTAAAGAGCAGACCATAGGATATTTTACCGCGTATAATTCAAGTATCAGCCGCCGTGGCCTGGGTTTCGACAAACCGGAAGCCGAAGCAAACGATGCAGGCCCGGCGGGCGAGCGCACCAGCGGGCTTGCCTTCGGCCACCAGGGCTTTACCGGCACCTGCGCCTGGGCCGACCCCGAAACGGGCGTGGTATTTGTTTTCCTGTCGAACAGGATAAACCCCAGTGCGGAAAACAAGAAAATCAATTCGCAATCTACCCGTACGGTAGCGCAGGATTATATCTACGAATCGCTGGGCATACCGGTGAACAGGAACAGGGCTAATGTGAAAAGGACGCAAATGAATTCAATAAAATAATTATCTATCTTGCGTC
>CAZEZM010000002.1:55357-208066 GCA_964515955.1 uncultured Flavipsychrobacter sp.
ATCCACCTGAAATTATATGCTGTTTAATTCCATAGAATTTGCTGTATTCCTGGTCATTGTATTCGGGATATACTGGACATTAAACAAGCAGAACCTGAAGCTGCAAAACCTCTTTATCCTGGTAGTCAGCTATGTGTTTTATGGCTGGTGGGACTACCGTTTCCTGTCGCTGATAGCATTTTCTACCCTTCTGGATTATGTCTGCAGTATAAAAATCGGAGGGTCGGACAAGCCATTAGTCAGAAAGACTTTCCTGTGGATCAGCATCATTACCAACCTGGGTTTGCTGATGTTTTTTAAATATTTCAACTTTTTCATTGACTCGTGGAATGAAGCATGGGCGGGCCTGGGCTATACCGGCATGGAGTACCATTTTATCACTATTATACTGCCGGTAGGTATATCGTTTTATACCTTCCAGACCATGTCTTATACCATTGACGTGTACCGGGGAGCTTTAAAACCTACAAAAGACGTTGTTGCCTTCAGCGCATACGTGACATTCTTTCCGCAGCTTGTGGCGGGGCCTATTGAGCGTGCTACCAACCTGTTGCCGCAGATAGAAACTCCCAGGAAGTTTAACTACGAGCAAAGCGTTAACGGGCTGAGGTTGATATTATGGGGATTGTTTAAGAAGGTGGTTATAGCCGATACGCTCGGGCCGATAGTAGATGTAATATTTTCAGATTACCAGTCGCAACCGGCAGCAGCACTGGTGGCCGGGGCGATATTTTTCTCTTTCCAGATATACTGCGACTTCAGCGGGTATTCAGATATAGCCATTGGTACTTCCAAATTGTTTGGTATCGAGCTGATGTCCAATTTCAAATTTCCCTATTTCTCCCGAACGATAGCTGAGTTCTGGCGGCGCTGGCATATCAGCCTGTCCACCTGGTTCCGCGATTATATTTATTTCCCCTTAGGCGGGTCAAAAGAATCTAAAGCCAAAGCGATAAGGAATATTTTTATCATATTCCTGGTAAGTGGTTTCTGGCATGGCGCCAACTGGACATTCATCGCCTGGGGGGCTATACATGCTTTTCTGTATATACCCTCCTTTATATTCGGGTATAACCGCAAACATATTGATGTGATAGGGCATACTACCAGGGTTTCCTTAACAGATATACTCCGTATCATACTCACCTATTGCCTGGTTACTATAGCCTGGATATTCTTCAGGGCGCCGAGCATAGGCGATGCTGTGGGTTATATAGGTAATATGTTCACCAACCCGCAGGGCACATCAGCTTACAATATTTATTATGCATATATAGCAGCATTGCTGGGTATAGAATGGCTGATGAGGAAAAATGAGCGAAGGGTGTTGATTACCCGCTACCGGGCGCTTAACTGGGCTATATATATTATCCTGATACTAGTGATATTCCTGCATGCAAACAATTCGGCTAACAATTTCATTTATTTCCAGTTCTGATGAAGAAGCTATTGTACAAAGTCATGTTGTTTCTCGGTGTTATCCTGGTGTTGGCTGCGGCGGCAGAGGTGGTAATATGGGCTAACTATAGTAAGCAGGCATCGTCATTGGAGAGCTGGCATACTATGGCCGGTGTGGATGCGGATATACTGTTTGTAGGAAACTCCCGCACCCGGGTGCATATAGATAATGAAGCCGTAGGTGCCTGTTACCATAAAAAGGCATATAATATCACACAGGAAGGATATAACCTGGATATATTCGTAGCTAAGATTAAAAAGTACCTTGAATCGAATAAAAAACCGGAATTAATTATCTGCCAGGTAGACCCTGTATGTTTCAGGCCCTCTACGGATTTCTACAGCAGGAGTGCATTAATCAAATATATCTTCCTGGACCGTGAACATATTAACGGCAGTTTGCAGCAGCTGGCGGGTTATAACAAATTTGAAGCCTACGTACCCTTGTTGCGGTATAAAGGTTTGCCGGGAATATTATTAAGGCACTTGAAAGGATATGACATACCTGCCGAAGACAAAGCGGCCTTTCAGCCGCAGGACCAGCAGTGGGCGCCAGGCAAGGTGCCAGAAGACATCATGACTTTTGAAATGAGTGCATTCGAAGATGTGTACAGGCTGGATTCAATTTGTGATGCAAATAGCATACGGCTGATTTTTCAATATCCACCCGTGCATAAACGCCTGTACGATATGCAGACCAATTACCGGCAATTCGTTGATTCCATGGATAAATTGGGTTTGGTTTTCTACGATTGGAACACCCGGAAAAACTGGGATGACACCTCTTTGATGTACAACTATATCCACCTGAATAAAGCCGGGGCTGCGGTACTGACCAATATGTTATGTACGGATAGTACCTTCCGCGCATTGGTGGTAAATGGGGTGAGATAGAAATCCCCCTTACATTTTAGCTTTTTTAACATTTCATTTCGGTAGATGCTGATAAAATATTTCCATATTTGTCATGCTAATGTCAACTCACACTAAACATGCATCATGCAATTACGCTACTTACTCATCGCTAAACTGCTGATATTATTATCCGCAACAGCCCTTGCACAACCCTATACTATCAAAGGAGTTGTAAAAGATACAGTCAATTTCAATGCCCTGCCTTATGCCAGTATTACACTGATGCACGCAAAGGACTCTGTATTGGAATCATTTACCAGGACAAAAGAAGATGGCTCATTTTCGCTGACGGTAAGCCAGCCGGGCAAATATATAATGCTCACCGTTTTCCCGGGCTTTGTAGATTTTGTAGATAATATTGAAGTTAAGGAAAGCAGCACTGTAACCGACCTTGGCGAGATACCAATGATGTCGCGCACGCATTTGCTGAAGGAGTTTGTATACACCGACCAGTTTGCAGCCATTAAAATAAAAGGCGATACCATAGAGTATGTGGCAGATAGTTTTAAAGTAAAAGAAAATGCCAATGTTGAAGAGCTACTGAAAAAACTACCAGGGCTGCAGGTAGATAAAGACGGTAATATACAGGCGCATGGCCAGAAGGTGGAGAAGCTACTGGTAGATGGTGAGGAGTTTTTTACGGATGACCCGGCAGTGGTATCGAAGAGTTTGCAGGCGAAAGCTGTTGATAAAGTGCAGGTATTTGACAAAAAAAGTGAACAAGCCGAGTTTACCGGTATTGACGATGGAGAGTCTACAAGGACGGTGAACCTGCAACTGAAGGACAATATGAAGAAAGGTTACTTTGGCAAGGTAGTAGGCGGGGGCGGCACCGGTGACGACCAGAATTACTTTGAAAACCAGGTGATGGCCAATTATTTCAAAGGGAAAAAGAAACTATCGGCTTTTGGCATAATGGCCAATACCGGCAAAATAGGCCTGGGCTGGGAAGACCGGGATAAATTTGGCGGCACCAACAATAATACGGTATATGAAGACGGTGTGATGTACACCACCAGCGACGGCGATGAGTTTGACAGCTGGAGCGGGCAGTACAACGGGCGCGGCTATCCCAAAGCATGGACGGGCGGCCTCCATTTCTCGGATAAATGGAACGAAGACAAACACCACCTGGCTGGCAATTACCGCTATGCCAAGCAGAATATTGAAGCGATAAACAATACTTTTTCACAAATCATACTACCCAACAACTCACAGCAGTTCAGCGACGAACGGCAGGATGAGTTCAAAACAGGCCAAAGGCACCGGTTAGACGGGTTGTATGAATGGAAGACTGATTCGCTCTCTACACTCAGGCTGACAGTAATGGGCAACCACCAAAACTCGCAGAACCGGGCTACCTACAACCAGTATAACATGGATGCAAACGGTGATACACTGATTGATAATCAGAGATTGACCTCCGATGATGCTACTACTCAAAGGCTTAACAGCTCACTGACATGGAAAAAGAAATTCAAAAAAGACAGAAGGACTCTAATGCTTTCGCTTACTGAAAATTATGAAGAGTCTGAAAGCAGAGGCTTCCTCAACTCAGTGAATGCATCCAGCCTGAACGGAACAGATTATGTAGACCAGAAAAAAGAGAACGACCGTCAATCGCTGCTCCTTAATGGCTCTGCCGTATACACAGAGCCAATTACTAAAGCGATGGCGGTGTCGGTTGAATACAAGTTGGGCGTCAACAACAGTACTTCAGAAAGAACAACATTCAATAAAAGCAATCCTAATGCAGATACCTATGATAAGCGCGACTCTTTATTCAGTAACAGTTATGCCTATAATATAGTAACCAATACGGGTGGTACCAACCTGAGCTGGGATTATAAGAAAGTAGACTTCTCCGCAGGCCTGTCGGCGGCGCATACAGGTTTTACCCAAAGGGATTTGCTGGTAGATACGGCTTTTTCTTATGATGTGGTCAACCTGTTTCCTAAAGCCATGCTGCGCTATGAAATCAGTAAACAAACACATATACGTTTCAACTACTACGGTAGCACCCGCCAGCCTACCATACAGCAGATACAACCGCTGCGCGATAATACCAATCCCAATAACCAGGCTGTAGGCAATGCCGGCCTTACCCAGGAGTTCCGCAACAGCTTCAGTGTGAATGCAAATGACTACAAGGTGCTGAGCGGACGCTGGATATACCTGTACAGCAATTTCACCATGATAGATAATGCCATAACACGTTCAGAAAATGTAGATACCCTGGGAAGAAGGATTTACCAGTTTGTGAATACAGACGGCAATTACAGCGGATGGGCAGGCGGTGGTATAGGCAAACGTATAGTTAAGTGGAATGCCCGTGTAGGAGGTAACTTCAATACAAGTATCAACCGCACCAACAACTTTGTGAATGGTGTAAAAAACACCAGCGATTTCAACAGGTATTCTGTAGGCGTAAACGCCGGGTATGAAGATAAAGATGAGAAGATAGAAGTAGAATGGAACACTGATTTCGCATATAATGATAATAAAGCTACTATCAGCACGCTGGCTACCAGCTACTGGACGATAGAAAATACATTAGATGTATCGTTTGTATTACCCAAAAAATTTGAAATTGGTTCTGATTTCAACTGGTACATCAGGGAGCGGACGGTAGTTTTCGACAGGAATAATAACGTCTTCCGCTGGAACGCTTATGTGTCTAAAAAATTCCTGAAAAATGACCAATTGGAACTGCGTGCTTCCGTATTCGATATACTGAACCAGAACCTGGGCTTCAGCAGGTATGCCAACAGCAACCAGGTAACAGAGAGCAACTACAATACCATACGCCGCTATGGAATGGTGACGCTGATATGGAACTTTACCAAAATGGCTGCGGGGGCACAGGAAACAAACGCAGCACAATTCATCACCAAATAAAAGGAAGGCAATGAAACAACTGATATTAGTACCAGTTTTACTGTTGACAGCCCTTGTGGCAAATGCGCAACATACCTTTAACGGCAAGATAGAATTTGAGCGCAGCACCAACCTGCACCGCACTATCGACCAGATGGACGATGACGATAAAGAGTGGATAGAAAAAATGCGTGCACAAATACCCAAACACAATGTGCATTATTTCAACTACTCGTTTACACAGCAACATAGTATTTATAAGCCCGGCCGTGAGCAGGAAAAGCCGGTTAACTTTTGGTTTGCCCGTACGCCGGCAGGTGAAAATATTGTTTATACTGACTTCACTACCGGCAAAGTAACAGCGCAGAAGCAGGTGTACGAAGAGAAGTTCCTGGTGAAGGATACCATGCGTAAAATAAAATGGAAGATACAGGATGAAGTGCGTACTATAGCTGAATATAAATGCCGCAAGGCTGTAGGTGTCATGTACGACTCGGTGTACGTAATTGCTTTTTATACTGAAGATATTCCTGCAAGTGGCGGCCCGGAGATGTTCAGTGGTTTGCCAGGTATGATATTGCAAGTGGCCGTGCCGCGACTGCACACTACCTGGATAGCTACTAAAGTAGAGTATAGTAAGCCGGATGAAAAAGATTTTGAACTACCGAAGAAAGGAAAGGAAGTAACACAGAAGGAAATGTATACCACCATCAGTACCAGCCTGAAACGCTGGGGCAAATTTGCCGACAGGGCAGTGTGGTGGTCGCTATTATAATATAAACTCTGACACACAAAAAGCGCCGCATTTGCGGCGCTTTCCTATTTACTTCGTTTTGTATTTTATCCTATCGCCTGTTCCAGGTCTTCTATCAAATCTTCAGCATCTTCTATACCCACGCTCAGGCGTATCAGCGAGTCAGCCAGGCCATTTTTAATGCGTTCTTCGCGGGGTATGGCTGCGTGCGTCATACTGGCAGGATGGCCGCAAAGCGATTCCACGCCGCCCAGAGATTCTGCCAGTGAGAAGAGTTTTGTTTTCTTCAGCACTTCCATAGCAGCATCTACGTTGTCTTCTTTCAGCACGAAAGAAATCATACCGCCAAAACCGCGCATTTGTTTTTTGGCTACATCATGATTGGGATGGTCTTCAAACCCACACCATAATACTTTACCCACTTTTGGATGTGCGCGCAGGTACTCAGCTATCGCTTTGCCGTTTTCGCAATGGCGCTGCATACGTACGTGTAGTGTTTTGATACCGCGCAGCACCAGCCAGCTATCGTGCGGGCCGGGTACAGCCCCGCAACTGTTTTGTATAAATGCCAGGCGTTCGCGCAGGTTGTCATCATTTACTATCAAAGCACCCAGTACCACGTCAGAGTGGCCGCCCAGGTATTTGGTAGCAGAGTGCAATACGATATCGGCACCCAGGTCCAATGGGTTCTGCAGGTACGGCGTGGCAAAGGTATTATCTACCACCAGCAACAGGTTATGCTTTTTAGCTATTGCAGCACAGGCCGCAATGTCCACAATATTCAGCATGGGGTTGGTTGGTGTCTCCGCCCATATCATTTTTGTTTTATCGTTGATATAGTTGTCGATGTTACTTGCATCGCTCATATCAATGAAATGGAATTTGATACCATAGTTTACAAACACTTTGGTCATGATGCGGTAGGTACCTCCATACAGGTCGTTGGCTACTATCACTTCATCGCCCGGCATCAGCAGTTTTATTACCGCGTCGGTTGCCGCCATGCCACTGCCAAAGCACAGGCCATGATTGCCATTCTCTATGCCGGCCAGCGCTTTCTCTAATGCATGGCGTGTAGGGTTTTGTGTACGCGAATATTCGTAACCTTTATGTACCCCCGGTGCCGATTGCACATAGGTAGAGGTTTGGTATATTGGCGTCATGATGGCGCCGGTAGCAGAGTCGGGTTCCACGCCTGCATGTATCATTTTAGTGGCTAATTTATACTTCTTAGTATCCATTATTATATTATTTGAAGTGCAAAGGTATTATTTGTACAAGACTTTCAATATTGTTATGAAGGCAATATGATGAATTGCATTCTTTGGCTATATTTAAACCATTTTGATAGGGGCAGCCGTGTACCACTGTAGAACAGGTAGCCTGAAACCAGTTAAGCTGCTATGAATATTGTAGATAAATTAAAAAACAGGAGAACATTTTGGGTGTTGTTTTTCACTATCCTGTGTGTGGGCTTGTTCATGAGGGGCTACCAGTATTTTATGAACAGGAGCCTATGGCATGACGAAGCACACCTGGCACTGAACTTTATATCTCACGGTTACGAGGGGCTCACCAAACCCCTGGACAATTGGCAGGCGGCGCCTGTATTGTTCCTTTTTTCGGTAGAAACATGTACACGCATATTTGGTTTCAGCGAAATGGCATTACGGTTTACACCCTTTATCATTTCATTATTTACATTACCTGTTTTTTATTTCTTTTGTTACGAGCTCACGAAGAATAAACGCCTGTCCCTTATAGCGTTCCTGATATTTTCCGTTAATATCAGCCTGGTATATTATGCTTCTGAACTGAAGCCATATATAATTGATGCGTGCATGTTTGTCATCGTACCCTGGGTAGCCATTACCTCAAATGCATATATAGCTAAACGCCGAACTATGCTACTGGCAATTATCTCGTGCCTGGCATTGCTCTTTACCAATACGTCAGTTATCACAATACTCGTGGTGATTGTGTACATGATGTCAAACTGGAAACTGGAAATAAAAAATGCACGTGGCAGATACCTGGTTACCACTATACCTGTAAGAGAATTGATAATGTCAGGGACTATATTGGCTGTGTTCCTGTTCAACTATTTCAAGTTTATCTATCACCACCCTTATTCCGAAGGGATGAAAAATGAATGGGCTTTTTCATTCTGGCCTGTTAATGTTTTCAGCGAAGAATTTGCATGGTATATCAGTAGCCGTGTGCCCGATACATTTTATTTATTGCTGCATTATACGCCCGGTTTTGGGTATGTGTTTTTTTTCTTCTGGGTGGCGGGTATTGTCAATACAATAGTTACAAGGAATAAGAAGATATTACTCTTAGTTATTGCACCAATACTGTTTCAGATCATTTTGTCTATGCTGAAACTGTACCCGTTTTATGGCAGGTTTGTGATTAATATACTCCCGGCCAGTATTATTTTATTTTCTATTGGCCTCTACGCATGTGCTTCATTCCTTACTAAAAAAATACACGCTATAGCCGGATTATTGATAGTGGTACCTTCGCTACTGTTGATGACGGAGGATTCAATAAAGCATTTCCCCAAATGGGATATTAACCTTAAACCCTGTATGGAGTATATCAACCGCCATTACCCGCAAATGCCCGTGCTTGTTACAACACCTCATACCATGTATGAATTTTACTACAAGACCGGGTTTGTAAAAAATGGTAATTACCAGGCCATTCCGTGGAACCTTACTGCTGACAGTTATTTTGAACAAGACCAGGTGAAAAATAAAAACGGCAATTATATCCTGCTGCATTCTATTATAGGTGGCGACAATTCTGACCCCATAATAGCTGAATTGGGTAAAAGGGGACTCATTGTTAAGGCGTACAGGAATAATAATTTTGAAGTGTTGGAAGTAAAGCCTCTGGGCCAATAAACATGTATATGCCCCTGCATGGACAGAATTGACTAATTTTAGCGCATGGATAATTCCCATATCAGGCCCAAGAGTGAATTGAACCCGCAGGAGCGGGAGTACGAGAACAGTATCCGGCCGCAGTCTATTGAAGATTTTTCGGGCCAGCCGCAACTGATTGAAAACCTCAGGATTTTCATCAAAGCCGCCAACCTGCGCGGCGAGGCGCTGGACCATGTATTATTTCATGGCCCTCCCGGCCTGGGAAAAACCACCCTCTCGCGCATTGTGGCCAACGAGCTGAATGTAAACATAAAAGAAACCAGCGGCCCGGTAATAGAAAAACCCGCCGACCTGGCAGGCCTGCTCACCAGCCTCGAGGAGCGAGACGTATTGTTTATAGATGAGATACACAGGCTGAGTACAGTGGTAGAAGAATACCTCTATGCTGCCATGGAGGATTTTAAGATTGATATCATGATTGACAGCGGCCCGGCGGCTCGCTCTGTGCAAATCAATATCAACCCCTTTACATTAGTAGGTGCTACTACACGCTCCGGTTTGCTTACGGCCCCGTTGCTTAGCCGTTTCGGTATCAAGTCAAGGTTGGAGTATTACAACAAAGATGTTTTACAACGCATCATATTACGCTCTGCTGCTTTGCTGAATGTACGCATTACATCGGATGCAGCTATGGAAATAGCCGGGCGTAGCCGGGGTACACCCCGTATAGCCAACGGCTTGCTGCGCCGCATGCGCGACTTTGCACAGGTACTGGGTAATGGCGTGATTGATATGGCCATTGCCGAACATGGCCTGCGCGCGCTGAATGTGGACAGTCACGGCCTGGACGATATGGACAATAAAATACTCATCACCCTGATAGATAAGTTCAAAGGCGGTCCTGCGGGTATCAATAATATCGCTACGGCTGTAGGTGAAGAAGCGGGCACTATTGAAGAAGTGTATGAACCTTTCCTGATACAGGAAGGTTTTATACTGCGTACACCAAGGGGCAGGGAAGCGACAGAAAAAGCATATAAACACTTAAACAGGAAACAGCCCGGCGCTACGGGTGGGTTGTTCTAAGATGGGAATGCTGTATTCAGCAGGTTGCTGAGGAATGTATCCCAGCTATACTTTTGTTTTTCCAGTTTCAGGTTTTCGTACAGGTTGGGTATACTGCCGGGCTCGTAGAACTTGATAATAGCATCTGCTATACTTTTTGCATCGGGTGGTGCCAATAATCCCGTTCTGCCATGTATCACCACCTCAGAAAGGCCGCCTACGTTAGAGGCTACCACCGGTTTCTCATAATAATATGCTATTTGTGTAATGCCGCTCTGCGTTGCTGCATTGTAAGGGGTAACTACAAGGTCTGCTGCGCTAAAGTAATAATGTACCTCACTGTTAGGTATGAAATCAGTAAACTGGTCTACATTATCCAGCCCGTATTTTTCAATCATTTCATCATACGGCTTTCTGTTTTCGTAATATTCCCCGGCAAGGATCAACCGGATACCTTTCCTGCGTATGCGCTCATCATGCATTGCTTCCAGCATGATGTCCAGGCCCTTGTATTTGCGGATAAAGCCGAAAAACAGCAGGTAGTTTTTGTTAGGGTCCAGGCCCAATTTTTGACAAGCTTCGTTTTTGGGTACCGGTGGCGCAAAGTTGTCGTACATAGGGTGGGGTAGATATGAGGTTGGTTTGGTGGTCATGGTTTCCAGGTCTTTCAACACCGTTTTACTCATGGTGATAAATGTATCCACGGTTTTGAAAAAATAGTAGGTGAATAGCTTGTCTCCGGGGCGTTTTTCGTGCGGTTTTGCATTATCGCAAATGCACAAAACACGTGTATGCCTGTTCTGCTTTACAATTCTGAGTATAGTTCCCAAAGCAGGCCCCATAAAAGGTAGCCAAAAACGCACAATGAGTAAATCGTGTTTAGCTTTTTTTATTTTATTACCTGCCGCAATCCAGTTCAGGGGATTTACAGAGTTAATGATTGTATGAATGGCAATATTTTCCGGTGCCGGTTCAGATGAATATTGAGTGGTACCAGGAAAAAGAAAGCCGGGGTATTGCAGAGAGTATGAATAAATGCATGCAGTATGGCCCTGGTCCATGAGTTCCTTAGCTATTCTCTCATCATATGTTGCTAATCCGCCCCTTAACGGGTGTGCGGGGCCTATAATCGCTACATTCATTCAAACATTGTTTTAAAATCTTCTTCCGCCCGGTAGTAGTCGGCAGGTATGCCTATATCAATGAAATAAGCATTACAAGGGCAACCATAAAATTTATTGTCTTGCACAAACGCCTCCAGGTAATCTTTTTCAAAAGAAAATTTTTCCGGCATGTCCCTGTTCAGAAACGGCGTTCTGCTGACGCAATATATACCGCCATTAATAAATCCCTCAGCCCTGTATTGTTTTTCGTCAAATCTATGGATAGCACCTGCGCTATCTGTTTGTACAATGCCATACCTGTCGAAATCTTTCATATACTTCAGTGCAAGTGTGGTTTCGGCACTATGTTGGGTGTGATAAGCAGATAATTCTTTCAGAGAGATATCGAAGAATGTGTCCCCATTCAATACAAAAACAAGTGGTTCTCCCGCTGCTTTCATGGCCAATTGGATACCGCCTCCTGTGCCTAGGGGTTCGTTCTCTATGACATAGTCAACAGTAAAGGGGGTATGTTGTTCTTTCAGCCATTGTAGTATGTATTCATGTTTATGTCCGAGCGATAATATCATCCTGTCGCACCCTTGTTGTTCTGCATAGTGAAACAAATAGTGCAGAAAAGGTTTGCCATTTACCGGTGCCATACATTTAGGTACATCCTGTACCACGCTTTGCAGCCTTGTGCCTAAACCGCCTGCTAATACAATGCACTCCATATATTTTTATATACTCCAGGTTACCAGTCCGTGATCAGTGATTTGGTAGCGGCGAAATTCCCCGCCGAAATCATTCAGTGCGTTGATGACTGCATACCTGGTATTACCGGGGCAATAGAACATCATAAATCCACCACCGCCTGCACCGGTTACTTTGCCGCCTGTTGCGCCATGCCTCAAAGCCACATCGTAGATATTGTCTATCATATCGTTGCTGATACCGCTGGCCATTTGTTTTTTAAACCGGAAACCGTAATCCAGTATAGGGCCTATTTCGTCTACGCGGCCTTTCAGCAAGGCTTCTTTCATCATGATAGCCTGCTTTTTCAGTTGGTGCATCGCCTCCAGCGATTTTTCGTCTTTGTTCTTTACGTTCTCGCTCTGTGCCTCTATGATGGTAGAAGACAACCTGCTGGTGGATGTGAAATACAGCACCAGGTTATTGCTCAGTTCAAACAGTATTTTGCTTTTTATCCTCAACGGGTTCACTATTACACGGTTATCTTCATAAAATTCCATAAAGTTGACCCCGCCAAACGTTGCGGCATATTGGTCTTGCTTGCCTCCCGCCATTTTCAGTTCTTCGCGCTCAATTACATATGCCAGGTGGGCTATGTCATATTCGCCCAGTGGTAGTTGCAGCCATTCGCTAAATGCCCCGATAATAGCCACCATCAGTGTGGAGGAACTGCCCAGGCCGCTACCCGCAGGGGCATCTACATAAGTAGTTATTTTAAAACCGGAGGGTACAGCACCGTATTGTTTTACAATATGGTTGTACGCTCCCTTTACCAGGTCCAATTTCCCGTCAATTGCCAGTTGTTCTGTCTTGTCGTAGCAAACGGTCTCATGCCGGTCTGCAGCCTCGATAGTTATTTTGTTGTCATTCGTCTGTTCGATATTAGCATGTGCGTACAGAGATATAGTGGCATTAAGTATCGATCCGCCATATAAATCGCAATACGGGCTTACGTCTGTGCCACCGCCGGCCAGGCCAATGCGCAAGGGAGACTTACTTCTGTAGATCATCTTTATCTATTATATCCTTTGGATGTAGTTTGTCGCCTAAAAGTACAAAGTAATGGTTATACAGTTTTATTCCTTGCAAAATAATACAGGGTTAAAAAAAACAAGATGCCCGCCAGCCCACCTACACCATCAGCCAGTGTGTCCATATGATCCTGGTAACGGCCGGGCACAAAGTTGCCTTGTATAAATTCCACCAGCCAACCTATGAAGATGGATATAGCAAGCAATATGAGCAACCTTGATAGCCTGGCGGTAGGCCCCGCGCACAGCCACAGGAAAGAGAAGCCTGCAAACAGCAATACGTGCGCCCATTTATCTATAAAAGGAACATTTATCCGCGGCAACTCGTTGCCCGGCAACAGGCATAAAATGAAAATGAGCAAGGTCCAGCCAATGGCCAGCCACCTTGCTCTTTTTTTATACTGTGATGCGGATGTAAATATTACCCACATTATTATTCTCCTACCATCTGGCTGTATGCAGCTGCATCCATCAGTCCCTCTATTTCAGCCGGGTTGTCAATGGTCATTTTTATCATCCAGCCCTTTCCGTATGGGTCTTGGTTTACAGCTTCCGGCGTACCTTCCAGGTCCCTGTTTACCTCTTTTACAGTTCCGGAAACAGGCAAAAACAGGTCAGAAACAGTTTTTACAGCTTCTACGGTACCAAATATCTCGTTAGCCCCCAGTGCCTTTCCTTCCGTATCTATATCCACAAATACTATATCACCCAGTTCGCGCTGGGCAAAGTCTGTGATGCCTACTGTTGCAGTATCTCCGTCTATCTGCAGCCACTCGTGGTCTTTGGTGTACTTTAAATTCTCGGGGAAATTCATATTGTAAAATTTGCGGCTAAAATAATCGTTTTTTGCGGGAAATATAACATTAACATTCAGTTACTGAATATTAGCGGTAATCCCGTCCATTTATGGTTATGAAAACATACTTGAGCGTTTAATGCGCGAGGCTCAATCATATATTTATAAAATGCATGATTAGTAACCTTCTTTTAACCGCTTGTTTTATCAGTTTTCTCGGGGATTTTATATTAAATTACAGCCCCTAATTGAATAACAATATATGTTCGCATACCTCGAAGGGGATTTAACTTATAAGTCGCCATCATTGCTTTATATGGCTATACATGGTGTTGGCTACGAAATTAATATCACCCTGCAGACGTTCAGCAAAATACAGCACCTGGAAAAATGCCGGCTCTTTACCCACCTGCAGGTGCGCGAAGACGCCTGGGTGTTGTATGGATTTGCAGATGAGCAGGAAAGGGAAACATTCAGGCATTTGCTAAGCATCAGCGGGGTAGGCGCGGCTACAGCCAGGCTGATACTTTCATCATTAAAACCTGATGAACTTTCCCGTATCATAGCTACAGAAGATGTGAATAGCTTGCAGAAAGTAAAGGGCATAGGCGCTAAAACCGCCCAGAGGATCATTTTAGAGTTGAAAGGAAAATTGAATGTGTCGCAGCAAGATGCCATATTAACGGGTACCGTGCACAATACTATAAGCAATGATGCGTTATTTGCATTAGTGAATCTCGGCATTGCTAAATCGGCTGCCCAAACGGCTATCAGCAAGGTGGAAAACGCTGATTCTTTGAGCGTGGAAGATGTCATCAAAAAAGCATTACGGTTGCTATAAACCTTGGATAACAAAATCAAGTGACGGGTAAACAGAATTTCGGATATAAGTTGTTGTTGGTCATATCGCTATTAATAGTGATAGCAAATGTTGCTGCCCGCGACTTCCGGAATCCTTTTGACTACGACGACCCGCAGGACCCCGATAGTACAGCCGGTAATAAGGACACTGTAAAACTGCAGTTCCCCATTTATGACAATGGAGGTAATCCCATACAGCAAAACCCTTCCAGCATCGACCTGCAAGACCCTGCTAATATTGAACCTGAAGTAGAATATGACCCGGAAGATAAGAGGTACTATTTTTCTGAGAAACTAAGTGACCGTTACCTGAATACGCCCACCTTCATGACTTTTGACGAATACATGAAGTACCAGGCTGAAAAGGATGAAAAGGCGTATTGGAAGAGAAGAATGGATGCGCTCACCCTCTTTAACAAAAAGCCCGACATGCCGGTGATGTACAAAGAGGGCCTGTTCGACAGGATTTTTGGCGGCGATAAAATATCCGTGAAACCCCAGGGTAATGTAGATGTGACATTTGGCGGCAACTGGCAGAATGTACAAAACCCCACCCTGCCCCAACGCGCGCAACGCTATGGCATATTCGATTTTGATATGCAGATGAATATCAACCTGCTGGCCACAGTGGGCGATAAACTGAAGCTGAATATCAGTAATAACACCAACGCCACTTTCGACTACCAGAATGTACAGAAACTGGAGTATATCGGTAAGGAAGACGAAATAATCAAGAAAATAGAGGCAGGTAATATCAGCTTCCCGCTGAACAGTTCCCTTATTAGCGGGGTGCAGTCGCTTTTCGGTATCAAAACCCAGTTGCAGTTTGGCAAACTGTGGGTAACATCAGTCTTGTCTCAACAGCGCTCCAAGCGGCAGAGCCTGACCATACAGGGGGGGGCTCAGACACAACAGTTTGCTATCAAGGCCGACGACTATGAGGAAAACAGGCACTTCCTGCTGGCGCAATACTTCCGTGATAACTATAACAAGGCATTATCTACATTCCCGGTTATATCATCGCTCGTCACTATCAACAAGATAGAAGTATGGGTAACCAACCGTACAGGTGCCACGGAAGGTGTGCGTAGTATCATTGCATTTATGGACCTTGGCGAACAAAATCCTTACAACGGGTCATTTAATGGTCAAGCTAAGCCTATTCCTAACGGGCTGCCCGACAACTACTCCAATCAGCTTTACACAAGGTTACAGCAGATTCCTTCTATCCGGGGCCAGGGAAATACAGGAAATGTAAATACTCAAATCCCCGGTATGAGTGATGCCGAATTTAAAGGGGTGACCGCACGCAAGCTTAATACGACAGAGTATTCTTTCAATCCTCAGCTGGG
Organism: uncultured Flavipsychrobacter sp.; assembly: GCA_964515955.1. Classification (GTDB taxonomy): domain Bacteria; phylum Bacteroidota; class Bacteroidia; order Chitinophagales; family Chitinophagaceae; genus UBA5543. Next base: position 71,217 of record CAZEZM010000002.1, read on the forward strand.
CTATATATCCCTGAACACACAGATTAATCCAGATGATGTTTTGGCAGTTGCCTATCGGTATACCTACAATGGGCGTACTTTCCAGGTAGGTGAGTTTGCGGAAGATATTCCGCCTCAACCTGGTCAGCAGTTGGATACAAACCAGCAGCAGCCCAACCCTAACCAACCTTCCGCTAACTCCCAGCGTGTATTGTTTATGAAAATGCTGAAATCGACTTCGCCCAGCCCCAGGCTACCAATATGGGACCTGATGATGAAAAACATCTATGCATTGGGCGGATTAGGCGTTTCAAAAGATGAATTCAGGCTGAACGTATTGTACCAGGACCCCGGGGGCGGAGAAAAAAGGTACCTGCCCGAAGGAGAAAAAGCAGGCGTACCGTTGATAACCACACTAAACCTGGACAGGCTGAACTTTCAGAACGACCCTGCACCCGATGGTATATTCGACTTTGTAGAAGGTATCACTATCAATACGCAGCAGGGTAAAATCATATTTCCCGTGCTGGAACCATTTGGCAGTGACCTGAAACCGGCATTAGGCAACAATGTACCCCACCTGGAAAGAAAGTACCTGTACGGGATATTGTATGACTCTACCAAAACGGTTGCCCGGCAGTTTCAGCAAAACAACCGTTATGTCATCAAAGGTTCTTATCGTTCGTCATCTTCATCAGAAATATTCCTGGGCGGTTTTAACATACCACAGGGTTCTGTAGCTGTTACCGCAGGCGGGCAACGCCTGGTAGAAAATGTAGATTACCAGATAGATTACGGGCTGGGGCGTTTGAAGATATTGAACACGGGTATCCTCAATTCCGGCATTCCTATCAATGTGCAATACGAAGACAATGCTACTTTCGGTTTTCAGCAACAAAACTTCCTGGGTACACGCCTTGATTATTTTGTAAATGATAAACTGATACTCGGGGGTACGTATATGCGCCTGACAGAAAGGCCCTTTACTCAAAAAACCAATGTAGGTGAAGACCCCATTAAGAATACAGTACTTGGCCTGGATGTAAATTATCAATCTGAAACACCGGGTATTACCAGGCTGATTGACAAGTTGCCGGTACTTTCTACATCGGCGCCGTCATTTTTAAATGTTTCGGCAGAGGTAGCGGGATTGTTGCCCAGCCATCCGCGCCAGATAGACGTACTCGACCCTGAAGGTTCTGTATATATTGATGATTTTGAAGGTACAAGGAGCTCGTACGACCTGAAGTTTCCGGCCAATGCGTGGACGCTGTCGTCTACACCCAAAGGCGCGGTTGACAGGAACGGGATAACACTGTTTCCCGAAAGCAATGAGTCGGACAACTGGGTATACGGAAGAAACAGGGCCAGGCTGGCATGGTACTTCCTGGAACCTTCGCTGGTTGACCCCAACTCCGGTGTGCCGGAATATGTAAAACAAGACCCGAACCAACACTACATAAGATTGGTTCAGCAAACTGAGGTATTCCCGCAACGTTCGCAGGTAAGCTTGCAAAATGCATTAAGTACTCTTGACCTGGCCTATTTCCCTACCGAAAGGGGCCCTTATAACTTTGATAGCGACGGCATTACCCCGGAAGGCAAACTTACGAACCCCCAATCTCGCTGGGCGGGTATCATGCGCCCGATTGACAACAGCGACTTTGAGCAATCGAACGTGGAGTTTATAGAATTCTGGATGATGGACCCTTTCATCAACAATCCCAATGCACAGGGCGGTTCATTATACATCAACCTCGGCAATGTTTCTGAAGATGTATTGAAGGATGGAAGAATGTTCTTTGAAAACGGTATCCCATATCCGAAAAATGCCGCGCAGCTTTCGGAAAGCAAATGGGGGTATACGCCGATTTTCCAGCAGCAGATAACACGTGCATTTGAAAATGACCCGGCAGCGCGTACCACGCAGGATGTGGGTTATGATGGCCTGGATAATGAAGAAGAACGCAACTTCTTTTCGCAGTACCTGGGCCAGATAGCCGGCAAAGTAAATCCCGGCGTACTTGATGCCATATCTGCCGACCCGGCCAATGATGATTATAAATACTTCAGAGACCAGGAATACGAAGACGGCTCTGCAGGTGTGATACCGAGGTATAAAAAATTCAACAACCCGCATGGCAACTCACCGGTTTCTGATGGTAGTTCCAGTTATTCTTTCGCGGGTACCAACATTCCTGAGTCGGAAGACGTTAACCGCGATAATACCCTCAACGAATCTGAAGATTACTACCAGTACCGCCTGGAAATACAGCCTAACATGCAGGTTGGTAGCAACTACATCATTAACAAACTGGAAACGCCTGTGAAACTGCCTAATGGCAGCACCGCTACCGAAACCTGGTACCAGTTTAAAGTACCTATCCTGGAATACTCGAATGTAGTAGGCGGTATCTCCGATTTTCGTTCCATACGTTTCATGCGTATGTTCCTTACCGGTTTCCAGGACAGTGTTGTACTGCGTTTCGCAAGGCTGGAACTGGGGCGTAATAACTGGCGGCGCTACCTGTTTTCATTGCAGGACCCCGGTGAGAATATACCTGAGAATGATAATACAGAGTTTGCTGTATTGTCAGTAAGCCTTGAGGAAAACAGCAACCGTCAGCCTATACCATATGTGATACCACCAGGCGTAAACAGGCAACAGGCTAATGTGACCAGCGGGCAAAGCATACAGCTGAACGAACAGGCGCTCTCATTGCAGGTGTGTAACCTGAAAGACGGTGATGCACGGGCAGTGTTCAGGGAAGTGAATGTGGATATGCGCCAGTTCAATGGCCTGCGCATGTTTGCCCACGCTGAATCCCGTGTAGGGCAAACGCCACTGGCTGATGGAGAACTGCGTGCAATAGTACGTATAGGCAGTGACTTTATTAATAACTACTACGAATATCAACTGCCGCTGAAGGTATCGCCCGCAGGTGACGGTAATGCTGACGCCGTATGGCCTGAAGCCAACAGGATAGACCTGGTGCTGGAAGACCTGGTAAAGGTAAAAACGGAAAGGAACGCAAAAGGCCTGCCTACATTTGTGCCATATAAGTCCCAGTCGGCCAATGGGAATACTATAGTAGTAGTAGGTAACCCCAACATAGGCGATGCCAAAACTATGATGCTGGGTGTGTACAACCCCAGGAAAGAAGATGACAACCCTACAGATGACGGGCAAAAAAAATGTGCGGAAGTATGGTTTAACGAATTGCGCCTGGTAGGGCTGGACGAAAAGCCGGGTTATGCCGCTTCGGGTAAAATAAGCCTGCAGATGGCCGACTTTGGCAATATTAACCTGAGTGGCAGTATGCATACACAGGGTTATGGTAATATAGACCAGAAGCTGAACCAGCGCTTCAGGGATAACTTCTATCAATACAGCGCATCTACCAACCTGAATATGGGCAAACTGCTGCCGCGTACATGGGGTGTACAGTTGCCTATGTTTGTCGGTTATTCAGAGAACATCAGCAACCCGCAATACGATCCGTACGACAGGGATGTAACGTATAAAAACAAACTCAATTCAGCTGTAGATGCGCGCCAACGAGATTCATTGAGAGAGACGGCGCAGGATTTTACCTCTGTTATGAGTGTAAACTTCTCTAACGTAAGGGTGACAGGAAATCCTGATAAACCATCTACCAAGAGCCACCCGTGGGATATTAAGAACTTTGACATCAGCTATGCCTACAACAAACAATTCAGGCGCAACCCGATAATCGAAAGCGACAACCTGCTGGACCAGAAAGCCGGCCTGGGTTATACCTATACTATTAAGTCGAAACCGGTAGAGCCATTCAAAAGGATAATAAAAACCAAATCGCCCTGGGTATCACTTATCAAAGACTTTAATTTCAAACTGCTGCCGGCCAACTTTACCTTCCGTACCGACCTGCATAAAATATTCAATGAAACACAGGTGCGCAATATCACCAACGACCCTATAGAAATAGCGCCTACTTATTTTAAAAACTTCTTGTGGACACGCACCTATACCACCCGTTGGGAATTGAGCCGCTCCTTGTCTTTCGACTATGAAGCCACCAACAACTCAAGGATAGACGAGCCGTACGGAAAGGTAGACAGTGAGGAAAAACGCGACAGCCTCTGGAATTCTTTCAGTAAGCTGGGACGGAATACATTTTATACTCAGCGTTTTAATACCAGCTATACGTTACCTACTCAAAAGCTGCCATTGCTCGACTGGACAAATGTGCGCCTGACATATGGCAACACTTATAGCTGGACAGCCGCATCGCGACTGGCACAGGGACTGGGCAACACCATAGGCAATACCCAAAGCTCGCAGGCCAACGGAGAGTTTAACTTCGAGAGGGTGTACAACAAGCAGCGCTGGTTACGTGCGGTTAACCAACCCAAGCCGCGCAAGTCGGCAATGGACACTGCCAAAGGTGCCAAGAAAACCATCAAAGACCTGCGGGGCAATGCAACAAAGCCGGAGGAAAAGGCGGCTAAAGACGAAAAAGCTACTGAGAAATTTGACATAGACAAAGCCATAGAAGAACTGGCGGGCACTATGACTAATGAGCAACTGGATTCTACCAGGAAAGTGTTTGAAGCAAGAGAGGCTGCCAGGCTGAAAGCTGAAAAGGAGAAAGCAAAACGCAAGAAAAAAGAAGAACGCAAGAAGCGGCGCAATACTACACCTGAAGTAAATGATATTGAAAGGTTCGGCGGCAGGTTGCTCACTATGGTGAAGCGTACAACCGTCAACATATCTGAAAACTCAGGTACTACACTGCCGGGTTATATGGATAGTACACGTTTCATGGGTATTAATGACCGTACCATGGCACCGGGATTTTCTTTTGTATATGGCTATCAGCCCGACAGGCCCTGGTTGGAAAGGCAGTCCCGCGAAAACCGCCTCAGCAGGGATTCCCTGTTTAACTCCCTGTTTCAACAGCAATACCAGCAAAGTATTAACCTGGTAACCACTTTTGAACCCATCAAAGACCTGCGTATAGATATGACTGTAACGCAAACCTATAGCAAATCATTGAACGAGTTGTTTAAGGATACATCGTTCAGTGCCAACGGGCAGTTCACACATAATAATATTTACGAGACAGGGTCGTTTACTGTTTCTTACATCGGGTTGAGTACCTTATTCAAGGGTGGGGGTGTCAATTCGGCTGCATTCGGCCAACTGATGGATAACAGGGGTATTATTTCTGAACGCCTGGGCAACAACAACCCTTATGTAAATGGTGCGCGCGACCCTAATAACGGAGACTACTCAAAAGGTTATACTGAATATTCGCAGGATGTATTGATTCCTTCATTCATTGCTGCATATACAGGGAAGGACCCTAACAAGGTGGGACTGATTAATTACGACAACAGGAATATTCGTAACAACCCCTTCAAAGCATACAAACCCATGCCTAACTGGCGCGCCAGGTACAATGGATTGTCTAAGGTGCCGGCTATAGCTGACATTGCGAGCAACGTCGTTATCAACCATGCTTATACGGGTACATTGTCCATGAACAGCTTTGTGTCTGCACTCTATTTCCAGGATGTATATAATCTCGGCTTCCCGTCGTTTATAGATTCTAACTCGGGCAACTTTGTGCCGTTCTTCCAGGTGCCGAACATTACTATCTCTGAACAATTGAACCCGCTCATAGGTTTTGATGCCGCATTTAAAAATAATATGCAGGCCAGCTTTGAATACCGCAAATCACGCACAGTAAGCCTGAGCCTGATAGATTACCAGGTGAGTGAAACGAACAGTACGGAGTATGTGGCTGGCTTTGGTTACCGCATCAAAGGGCTGATATTGCCATTCGAGGTGTTTGGGGTGAAGCAGTTGAAAAATGACCTGAACATTAAAGTGGATGTTTCTGTAAGGGACGACAAAACGAATAATAACTACCTGGCGCAGAACCTGAGTGTGGTAACCCGGGGGCAGAAGGTAATTACCATATCGCCATCTATCAACTATATAGTAAGTGATAAACTGACAATCAGGCTCTTTTACGACAGGCGTAAGAGCATACCATATATTACCAGTTCGTTCCCCATTACTACCACCAGGGCAGGTATTACCTTCAGGTTTATATTTGCCCAGTAGCGTACAGGGATAGTTATAGAAATACCAATAAACTACTTAGTGTGTGAAACCGTACACCCTATTATTTGTTGCTGCGATATTAATTTGCCTGATGCAGGTGTGGGCGCCTCATTATTTTCTTACAGGCGATGGCGCTGTGCATGTGTATAATGCTGCAATGCTAAAAGATAAATGGCTTGGATTACACCAGTCATTCTATTCGGGTTTCTATACACTGAATGAGCAGGTGGACCCCAATTGGTTCAGCCATATTATAATGGCGGTATTTCAAATTGTATTCAGTGGCCCGGTGGCTGAAAAACTGTTGCTGACCGCTTACATGCTCATATATGCTACCGGTTTCAGGAAACTCATAGTCCTGTCAGGCGGGAATCGTTACCTGGTAGTTGCGGGCATGTTGTTACTATTAAACCATACACTGGTAAAGGGGTTTTACAATTTCAATATCAGTATTGCGCTGGGTTTATGGGTGGCATGTGCATGGCTCATGTTCCTGCAAAGGAATACTATCCGTAGTTACCTGTTATTCTTATTGTTAGTATTCATCACCTTTTTTGCACATGCGATAGGCCTGGCATATGGTGTTTTACTTTGTACCATTTTCACCATATTCAGGATTCCGGGTAGTGATGCGGTGAGCCTGCGTATGAAAGGGCAGTTATTATTTAAAAAACTATCCCTGCTTATCATAGGTATTTTGCCATGTATCATTTTGCTATGGCAATATAGCACCCGGCACGGTCAGGCTACTGTATTTGCATTTCATCCGGAGCGGTTACAACAATTGTTCTTGTTTTCAGATTATCAGACACATACATCAGGAGAGGGGGTATGGGGCAGGGTTATAGCTTACGTACTGCTTTTTGTATTAATCTTACCATTGGCAATTCCTAAGCTGAGAGAAAAAATGAAGCTCCCTCACCTGGAGGGGCTCGTTATTATATGTATTGTATTAATTGTATACCTGTTCATACCGGCTGAAATGGGTGGTGGTAGTATGATGGATATGAGAGCAAGGCAACTGGTATGTGCGTCTATGGCCGTAGGGCTGGTAAATATTCCGGTAAGGGATGGTTTTGCAAAATTCTCCGGCATTTTGCTCTGTATATTGCTGGCAATCATTTCTTTTATAAGGCTGCCTGTTATTGTACGCGCAGGTGCTGCCACCTATGAATATGTATCCGTAACAAAGAATATAAGGCCCTACAGCACGCTTTTGCCGCTTAGTTTCAGCCACAACGGGAAAAATATGGATGGCTCTTATATTGTTGACCGAAATTGGCTTTTTCAACATGCCATAGGGTATGCCGGTGCAGCGCGGCCCTTGATAATTATGGATAACTATGCTGCCAACACGGGATATTTCCCTTTTATATGGATACCGGAAAGCAATCCATACCTGAACCTGGGTGTCAGCCCCGGCCACGAAGACCAGTTGCCCAATGCCGATATTACGCATTATGAGCTCGAAAGCGGTAAAACCATTGATTATATAGTAACATGGTGTTATACACCTGAATACAGGAACACAGCGCATGTAGATAGTTTATTTAAGTTTATAGAAAAAAACTATAGCATAGCCGCCATCAGCAGTAATAGCAGGGCTGTGCTGTATGAAAGAAAACGTAATAAACAATGATGGTTGCGTGTTGCGGGCACTACTTTAGCCCTTTCGTCTTATATTTGTAGCTAAACTAAATTGATATCTATGACGGTACGCGACTTCCAGCAGGCTTTTGACGAGAAGATAGATAAGGAGATAGCTATAGAGCCGCGCGATTGGATGCCCGATAACTATCGTAAAACACTGATACGCCAGATATCGCAGCACGCACATAGTGAAATAGTAGGCATGTTGCCCGAGGGCAATTGGATAACCCGCGCCCCCAGCCTGCGCCGCAAAGCGGTGTTGCTGGCCAAAGTGCAGGATGAAGCAGGACACGGTTTGTATTTGTACAGCGCTGCTGAAACTTTAGGTATTACGCGCGACGAAATGTATGAACAGTTGCATACCGGTAAGGCGAAATACTCTTCGATATTTAATTACCCCACCACCAGTTGGGCCGATATGGGTGCCATTGGCTGGCTGGTAGACGGTGCCGCTATTATGAACCAGGTGGCGCTTTGCCGCACATCATACGGGCCATATGCCAGGGCTATGGTGCGTATCTGCAAAGAAGAAAGCTTTCACCAGCGCCAGGGCTACGAGATATTGTTGCAAATGTCTAAAGGCACTGAGATACAGCGCAAAATGGTGCAGGAGTCGATAAACAGATGGTGGTGGCCATCGCTGATGATGTTTGGCCCGTCGGACGATAATAGCCCTAATACAGAGCAGAGTATGAGGTGGCGTGTAAAGCGTTTCACTAACGACGAACTGCGCCAGAGGTTTGTAGATGTAACGGTAGAGCAATGCAATATACTGGGTATGAAACTGCCCGACCCGGCCCTGAAATGGAATGAAGAAAGGGGCCACTACGATTTTGGCGAAATCAACTGGGAGGAATTCTGGAATGTAGTAAACGGCAACGGCCCCTGTAATAAGGAACGCCTGGAAGCCCGCACCAAAGCCTGGGAGAATGGCCAATGGGTGCGCGATGCAGCATTAACCTATTCAGAAAAAAGAAAAGAACGCAGCAAAACAGGTACCAGGGCTGCATAAAATAGTTTACAGAAAGGTTTACAGTATATATATATGCCTGAACAAAACAGTAATAAAAACGAATGGCCTTTGTGGGAGGTGTTTATCCGCAGCAAAGCAGGCCTCGATCATAAGCATGCGGGCAGCCTGCATGCTATAGATGCGCAGATGGCGATTGAAAATGCAAGGGACGTATATACCCGCAGGATGGAGGGGGTGAGTATATGGGTAGTAGAAAGCAAACATGTTCATGCTTCCGACCCCGATAGCTCAGGAGCTATGTTCGACCCTGCTAACGATAAAATATACAGACATCCTACTTTTTACGATCTGCCGGATGAATTAACCCATATGTAAGGCTGTAACAATGAAAAACCAGATTTTATATACACTGCAACTGGCAGATAACGCGCTCATCTATGGCCACAGGCTGAGTGAGTGGTGCGGGCATGGCCCGGTACTGGAGCAGGATATAGCCTTAACTAATATTTCGCTCGATTTCCTGGGGCAGGCACGGGGTTTTTATCAGCATGCTGCCAACCTGTTCAATGCACTGCCGCAGGCAGACAAGCAGGGCATGTTTCTGTCTGTAACGCTGGAAGAGAAGATAAACAGGGGCGAAAATATAGATGAGGACGACCTGGCTTACCTGCGCGATGGGTGGGACTTCAGGAACCTGCTGATAACAGAACAGCCTAACGGCGACTGGGCAACTACTGTAGCCCGCGCATTTTACTTCGATATTTTCAACCATCTTTATTATACCCGCCTACAAAAGAGCAGCGACCTGCAGCTGGCAGCTATTGCTGAAAAATCGCTGAAAGAAGTGACCTACCATAAACGCTGGAGCAGCGAGTGGGTAATACGCCTGGGCGATGGTACGGAAGAAAGCCATGCAAGAATGCAAACAGCCCTCAACGACCTTTGGCCATTTACCGGCGAAATGTTCCGCATGACCGATATTGAAAAGGGAATGGCTGACAGTAAGGCCGGGGTGGATGCTGCTGCTTTATACAGCGCCTGGAAGCAGGAAGTAACAGCCATAGCCGATGAAGCTACTATGCAACTGCCCGACAGCACATGGATGCAGGATGGTGGCAAGGATGGCAGGCATTCAGAGTACCTGGGGTATATATTGGCAGAACTGCAGTTTATACAGCGTGCCTATCCGGGCATGGAGTGGTAGGCAATTTGTCTGAATTACCAGTATATTTACCATACTTACCATAGCAGGTTTTGAACAATAATTCGTCATGCACTATAGTATTACCTTGTTACAACCCGCAGCCCGGATGGGCGGAGCGCGTCATTGAGCAGTACCGGGCTGTAGCTGCTGCGCTGGCTCTACCTGTGGAAATAATACTGGTAAACGATGGCAGTACTACTGTTGTTTCGAAGCGGGAAATTGATACCCTGCAAACTGCAATACCCTCATTCACTTACATCTCATATGCTGAGAACAGGGGTAAGGGCTATGCATTGAGAAAGGGTGTGGCCTCAGCGCAGTCGGGCATTATCATATATACAGACATCGATTTCCCATACGCTGTAGGCAGCCTGGTGGCGGTATACAACACACTGAATAGTGAAGGGTACGATGCGGCCCCGGGTATTAAGGATAAAAATTATTACACTAAAGTTCCCTTGCTACGCAGGTATATTTCACAAGCACTGCGTTTTCTGATAGGTTTGTTTTTTCGCATCCCGGTTACTGATACCCAGTGCGGGCTCAAAGGGTTTAAGAGGAATGTACAACCCGTATTCCTCTCTACTACGATAGACAGGTACCTCTTCGACCTGGAATTTATCAGGTTGCTCTATAGAAAAGGGTATAAGGTAAAACCCGTGCCGGTATCACTGAATGATAATGTAATATTCAGGCGCATGAATTATAAATTGTTGCTGCCGGAATTGCTTAATTTCCTGAAAATTGTGATGAGAAAATCATGAACAACCGGAAACATATATGGATGCTGCTGGCTGCTGTTGTGGCATTGGCGGCTACCTGTTATGTTTTCCGCAGCATATTGCGCGACCCCGCGCATATAGTGCACGAATTGGGGGGCGATGGTATGAAGAATTATTATGCTTTCATATCACATTCCATGTACGGGAATGGTTGGTGGTTCAGCGGTATGAATTATCCGTATGGAGAGCATATCATGTTTGTAGACGGGCAGCCCATACTCACGGTTACACTCAGCTGGTTGCGCCAATGGTGGCAGTTTACACCTGAAAATTTGAATGTAATTTTAAACCTGCTGATAGCGCTTGCCTTCTTCCTGGCTATTGTATATGTGTACAAGATATTGGTAAAGCTCGGTGTAATGCCGTTATGGGCTATGTTATTCGCTCCGCTCATTATCACGGTGTCTATGCAAAATTTCAGGGTATTCGGGCTGTACGGCCTCAGCTATGCCTGTGTGATACCAATGATGTTCTATTGGTTTCTTCATTATCATTATAGCGGTAAGAAGAAATATATGCTATACCTGTTGGCCATGGCATGTATTGTTATGTTCCTGCACCCATACCAGCTGGCCTTGATATTAATATGGTCTGCCTTATACATAGCCGGGTATTGGTTCATCGCGCCTGCATCACGCAAAAACAGGCTGCACCATATTGTTCCGGTTGTCCTGGTATTGATTTGTGCTTTTATCCTGCTGAAATCTGTATTGGCGGCTTCTGACCCCGTAACGGACAGGCCGGAATATCCGCACGGGCTGTTGAGTTATGGTACAACAGGCATTGATATTTTTACCAATGCGCATAGTCCCTATTGGGCCTGGATGCAGCAAAAAGGAATAATTACAGACGAGATAGGTGGAGATGCGCAAAGCTATGCCTATACAGGTGTGGCTGCTATACTGGTCATTTCAGTTGTTATTATTGCCCTATTGGTGCTATTACTGCTCAGGCGAAAAGAAGCTGCAAAAAAAATATTTAGTGTAGTGCCACCCGTATGGTGGTTTATTGCGGCAGGGGCTCTATTGTTCAGCATGGGTGTACCATTTGTATGGGGGATGCAGTGGGCATTCGATTATGTATCGGCATTGCGTCAGTTTCGTTCATTGGGTTGGTTTGCGCTACTGTTCTATTATACCATTACGGTTATTGTTGTAGTGGTGGTTTCCCGTCGTGCCCACACTAAGTCTGTTGTGGCTAAGTTGTTACCTGTTGTCATTTTTGCAATATGGGCGTACGAAGCATATGGCATTTCTGCACATTTCCATGAAAGGTCCACGGCAGGCAATTATAATTATCAGTTTTTCAATTCACACCAGGAAAAGAATTGGAATGATTTTCTTGAAGAGCAGAACCTGAACGCCACTGATTTCCAGGCTGCGTTATTGATCCCCTACCAACATGTAGGCTCCGAAAAGATATGGCTCTCACATGCTAACTGGGGTTTGTGTGTATCTATGAAAGCTGCATTTCAACTGCAATTGCCATTAGTAGACGCCCATATGTCACGCAGTTCGTGGAAGCAAACATTTGAACAGGTAAAAATAGCGGCAGGCCCTTATGCATACAAAACATTAATTCACCGGGCAAAGGATAAAAGACCGCTGCTGCTCTTGCATTTTGAAGGGGAACAGCTCAATCCCGATGAACAATACCTGTTTCAGCATGCAGATTCTATAGGTGTCAATGCTAATCTTGTAGCGTATGTTTTACACCCGGAAAAGCTGGCTATGCTGGAACGGCAGGAATGGGAAAGGGTAAGACGTACTGAATTAAGTGATACGCCCTATTACTATCAGCCTTGCGAAAACAACAGGAATAGTAAAGCAATATTTGGCTACGGCTCGGCCATGGCAGTCACCGGTAAAGACACGGGCATAGCGGAAATTGATGTGCGCAACTGGCCTAAGGATAAGCTTTATGAAGCATCAGCCTGGTTTTTGGTAAATAGTAAAGATTACCGCACGCCGGTTATGATTATAAAATACCTGGATACCGCCGGCAACGAAATAGCGATGGCCCACTTAATATGCGGCGAAGCCAAAGACGTACAGTGCATGTGGTTCCGTCCTGCACATTATTTTACTTTGCCGGAGGGCTGTGCCTATATTCATCTCAGGCTGAATAACACACCGGATATTGTATACTACAGGCTGGATGAGATAATGATAAGAGCGGCGGAAGATACGGTTGTGATGAAGGATAATATGGGAAGGGTAATGGTAAACAATCATTTGTTGCCACAATAAAAATAATACGCGCAATGGATAACAGGGCCGGTAAAATATGGACAATACTTACCCGGACATTGGCCGCGTTTGTTACCATGTACCTGTTTTATAATGTACTGCTGCACCCCGGCGCCACAATGTTGGGCACAGAAGGAGACGCGCCGAAGAACTATTTCACGTTTTTATATCATGGCCTGTACGGAGATGGTATTTACTTCGACGGCATGAATTATCCTTATGGCGAGCATATAGTGTTCACCGATGCACAACCTGCTTTTGCTATAGTACTGGCTTTTATTAATGATTTTTTGCCAGTCAATCCTCTTGCTGTATTGCACCTGTTGATTATAGCCGGTTTCTTCCTGGCGATAGTGTACACCGGTAAGGTACTGCAACGTTTTGGTGTACATCCTTTTTGGGCGGGTATAGCTGCCTTGTTGATTGTAGTCATGTCGCCGCAGCAGTTTAAATTATCAGGGCATTTCTCATTAGCCTATGCATGTGTATTGCCTGTGATATTTTACTACAACCTGCTATGGTTGCAAACAGGCAGGCGCAGTGCAGTGTATAAGTTATTCCTCGCCGCATGGCTATTTACATTCATACACCTGTATTTTGGTTTGATGATATGCCTTTGGGTAGGGCTGTACAGTGTCGGCTACATCCTGTTTTTTAAACAAGGCTGGCAGAAAAAGTTGCAACATATTTGGCCGTTACTGCTTGCCGGCATTGTTCCCGCAATATTGTTTCAGTTATTTATGGCATTTACTGATACTATTGCGGACAGGCCCCTATATCCATATGGTGCACGTGCGCATGGCACTTCCTTCAACGATATATTTACCTCCTATCTGTCACCTTTCTGGTTATGGTTGTCGCGCTGGTTCGATGCGGGTACGCTCAGCGGAGGCAACGAGGGTTATGCATATATAGGTATGGCGCCTTGGCTCATCCTTATTATTGCATGTATCTATTGGCTGGCAAAAGGCATACGCACGGGAAAAATGAACCTGCGCAACGGAGCCGGCAATGGCTTTACTGTATGGTTATTTATTGCAGCAGGTATGCTGTTATTCGCCAGCGCTGTCATTTTTAAGAAATGTTTTGTTTGCCTCGATTACGCCTCGTTTATCAAACAGTTCAGGGCGATTGGGCGGTTTTCATGGCCTTATTATTATATAATAACAGTGGTTGCGTCAGTCATTGCGTACAAGGGCTATACGTTATTGCACAGCAACAATAAACGGGCAGCGCAGGCAGTTGCCGGTTTCATTTTGTTGCTATGGATAACAGAAGCCGTACCCTATGCTGCTATGGTACATGCGCGTACTACTGTGGCAAGGCAGCAATACAAGCAGTTTCATAGCATTGATGAAGTTGAATGGAATGAATTTTTATCACAGAAGGGTTATTCAAAAGATAAGTTCAGGGCGTTGTACAGCATGCCTTATTTTCATATCGGTACAGAGAAGCTGGGATTGGTGCCGCAGGTAGATGGCCAGTTGAATGTTGCATTCAGTGCTTCCTTACAGTTGCAGTTACCATTGATGAACGTAATGATGTCGCGCACTTCCTGGCAACAGGCTTTTGAACACGTGAAGGTATCAGGCGGACCGTATACACACAAAAAAATATTACAATCGCGCGACTACAGGCCCATCTTACTGATTCATCCTGTAAAAGCAAAACTCAACCCCGATGAACAGTACCTGCTTTCATCCGCACAATTGTTAGGCAAGCTGAAGGGCAATGATGTGTATGCTCTGTATACACCTGGCCTGCTGGCCAGGGAAGCAGCGAAAAGAAATGAATGCAATGTTATTCTAAATGACATGCAGCAGGGGGATAGCTGCATACAATATGCCGGGCCCTGGTATGTTGAACACTATGATACCGGCAAATCTGCTGAGATATTGATGGGAAGTGGCGCTGCTAAAGCCATTGATGGTATTACAGAGATAGTATTTGAAACACCGCTCACACCTGTTCACAATAATCAATTATACGAATTCTCCGCCTGGATGCTGGTGAGCGACAAGGATTACAAAATCGGGAGGTTTGTTGTTCACCTCCACGATGAAAACGATACGCTATTATCAAATGTCAAAGTATTGGCGCAGGAGTCAGTAGATAATTACGGGCTATGGCTGAGGGTATCAAAATATTTTGAGGTGCCTGCGTCCTGTCGCAAAATATCGGTGGAACTGGTGAATGTGATATACCCTTCTTACCTGGCACTGGATGAATTAATGATAAGGCCTGCTGATGCGGTGATATTGTCCAAATCAAATGATGCCCGCAGGATGGTGAATAACCATGTACTTCCGTACTGACGTAATTCACGTTTTCTTACCAAACAGTTCAGTAATTTTACAGATATCATGAGCGAAAGCATTACCAAAGAAAGAGTGTACGACTGGCTGTCACAGGTATCAGACCCCGAGGTGCCGGTACTGACAGTATTGGATATGGGTGTGATACGTGATGTAGCATTGGAAGAAACTCCCGCCGGTACGGAAGTGATTATTACCATTACACCTACCTACAGTGGCTGCCCGGCTATGGATATGATCAGCATGAACATCAGGATGTCTTTACTGAGCCGTGGTATAGCCAAAGTGCATATCAAAGAGCAGCTGAGCCCGGCATGGACTACCGACTGGATGAGCGAAGAAGGCAAACAGAAACTAAAGGAATACGGTATAGCGCCCCCGCTAAGAAAATCGTCTGACAGCCTGGGTATGTTTGAAGAAGAAAAAGTGCCTTGTCCGCGTTGTGGTTCTGAAGATACTGAACTCGTGAGCCAGTTTGGCCCTACCTCCTGCAAGTCTTTATACCGTTGCCTTGACTGCAAAGAGCCGTTTGAGCATTTTAAATGCCACTAACCAATGCCTAATTTGTCGATAGCGTTCTGTGCGGCTACCTGCCCGGCTTCTTTTTTATTATAGCCGGTGCCATTGGCCACCACTTCGCCATTTAGCAGTATGCCTATCGTGAAAATCTTGCGTGTACCCTCATTTTCTTCACTGAGGGTATCAAAGCTCAGTTCGTGATTATTTTTTTGCGCCCAGCTCAGCAGTTTGTTTTTAAAGTTGGTATCGCGGCTTTCTAAGGTGTCAATATCAATATAAGGCTTCAGTATTTGTTTTAATATGAAACTTTTGGCCCTGTGAAAACCCTGGTCGAGGTATACGGCGCCTATCAATGCCTCCAGCGCATTGCCAAAGATGTGGCTGCGGCTCAGCCCCTTATCGTTTTGGTTGTACTGCACTATTTTTTGCAGGCCCATGCGCAGCGCCAGGTTGTTCAGTGTTTCGCGCCTCACTATTTTCGAGCGCATCTCGGTCAGGTAACCCTCCGATTGATAGGGGTATTTCTTAAACAGGTAATCAGCAATAACCGATCCCAGTATGGCATCGCCCAGAAATTCCAGCCTTTCGTTGTTCTGTGCTATCTCTTCCAGCTTGGAGCGGTGCATAAGCGCCAGCTGATAATAGGGCAAATGATTGGGTACAAACCCCAATACATGCTCTAACTGTGATACCAACTCTTTGTTGGGCGAAAAAAGGTGCAGAATTCGTGACGTGAACCGCCTCAAAGCTATTCTTCGTATTTTTTGAAGATAACAGATGCATTGTGCCCCCCGAAACCGAATGTATTGCTCAACGCCACACGCACTGTACGGTGCTGGGCTTTGTGGAATGTGAGGTTGAAATTCGGGTCAATCTCGGGGTCGTCAGTAAAGTGGTTGATGGTAGGCGGCACGATATCATGCATTACTGCCTTGATACTGGCTATCGCCTCAATAGCGCCCGCACCACCCAGCAGGTGGCCGGTCATAGATTTTGTGGAACTGATGTTCAGCTTGAATGCGTGGTCGCCGAATACCTTTTTTATGGCAGTCAGCTCAGCTATATCGCCCAGTGGGGTAGATGTACCGTGTACATTGATATAATCCACCTCTTCAGGTTGCATATCAGCGTCATCCAGCACATTGCGCATCACATTGATAACACCCAGCCCTTCAGGGTGGGGTGCTGTCAGGTGATAGGCATCGGCGCTCATGCCACCGCCGCATATTTCAGCCAATATGGGTACGCCACGTTTTTTAGCGTGCTCAAGCTCTTCCAGTATTACTGCACAACCACCCTCGCCTAATACGAAACCATCCCTGTCTTTATCGAAAGGGCGGCTGGCTGTCGCCGGGTCGTCATTGCGTTCGCTCAACGCCTTCATTGCATTGAAACCGCCTATACCCGCTTCGGTTACTACGGCTTCAGAACCACCTGTGATGATGGCATCGGCCTTGCCTAAGCGTATATAATTAAAGGCGTCAATCAGTGCGTTGGTAGAAGAGGCGCACGCGCTCACTGTAGCGAAGTTGGGCCCGCGGAAACCATATTTCATCGAAATATGCCCTGCGGCAATGTCCAGTATCAGCTTGGGAATGAAGAAGGGGTTGAACCTGGGCGTACCATCGCCGGCATTGAAAGCGGTCATTTCCTCGATGAAGGTAATCATACCGCCTATACCCGATGCCCAAATGACACCTACCCTGTCCTTGTTGATACCCTCCTCGTTGAGGCGGGCATGCTGTACAGCTTCGTCTGCCGAAATAACAGCCAGTTGGGAAAACCTGTCCAATTTACGGGCTTCCTTCCTGTCCAGGTAGTTCAGCGGGTCGAAGTTTTTCAGCTCGCAGGCGAACTTGGTCTTAAACTTCGTTACGTCGAATTGTTTAATGAAATCGGCGCCCGAAACTCCATTAATCAAGCCATTCCAGTATTCAGGAACAGTATTGCCTAATGGAGTCAGTGCGCCGAGACCCGTAACGACAACGCGTTTTAACGGTAATTTCATTGAAACAAATTCAGTTTTAAGTTCAGGTTTTTACTTTACGTGCTCTTCCAGGTAAGAGATAGCCTGGCCGACTGTTGTAATAGTCTCTGCCTGTTCGTCAGGAATTGAGATGTTGAATTCCTTCTCGAATTCCATGATTAATTCAACTGTATCCAGTGAATCAGCACCCAGGTCGTTTGTAAAACTAGCCTCAGGAGTTACCTCTGACTCATCTACACCCAGTTTGTCGACGATAATTTTCTTAACGCGATTTGCAATTTCAGACATGATCTATGCTTTTAATTATGCTGCAAAAATATACTTTTTACCAAAACGAAAAAGTAATCTCTAAATTTCTTGTTTTGGCTACAATGTTATAATAATCCGTATAAATATAATTTATTTATTGTATCGCTCCTCAGTTATTTTCCCATCCTTCATTATCAGTGTCCTGTCGGTCATTGCAGCCAGCTCTTCGTTATGCGTTACCATCACAAAAGTCTGCCCGAATTTGTCACGCAGGTCAATAAATAATTTATGTATCGCCATTGCATTATTACTATCCAGGTTGCCTGTCGGCTCGTCTGCCATCACTACCGATGGCTTGTTGACCAGTGCACGAGCTATGGCCACACGCTGCTGTTCGCCGCCCGATAGTTCCGAAGGTTTGTTGTTTAGCCTGGCCCCCAGTCCCACTACATTCAGCATTTCTGTTGCTTGCTGCAATGCGTCTTTTTTGCCCGTACCGCTTATCCATAGCGGTACAGCCACATTTTCCACCGCCGAAAACTCGGGTAATAAATGGTGGAACTGGAATACAAAGCCCATCTCTTTGTTCCTGAATGCCGCCTGTTTTTTCTCAGGCATGGCAAAAAGGTCGGTCTCTTTTATCTTCACCTGTCCGCTATCGGGTTTGTCTAATCCGCCCAGCAGGTGCAGCAGGGTACTCTTGCCTGCCCCTGATGGCCCCGTTACCGATATTATCTCGCCACCGGCAATACTTAATGACACGCCGTTGACAACTGTAAGATTGGAATACTTTTTGAAGAGGTTTTCTGCAACGAGCATGATGTAAAAGTCTGCTAAAATGAGAGTTAAACCAAACAAATATGATATAAAAAATATGGCAGGATGGACAACCGGTTAAAGGCTTGTTACGTTAAAATTAAAAAGTTTGTAATTGTGAATTGAAAACTTACATTTGCGGAAATCTATAATACAATAAATAAAATTAAAATATGTTTTGGACACTCGAATTAGCATCGCATCTTGAAGATGCACCATGGCCCGCAACAAAAGACGAGTTAATAGATTACGCTATTCGTTCGGGCGCGCCGCTTGAGGTAGTTGAAAACATCCAGGAGCTGGATGATGAGGGTGAGATATACGAAGGCATAGAAGATATATGGCCTGACTATCCTACACAGGAAGACTTCTTCTTTAATGAAGATGAATATTAAATCGGAAAAAAGAGCAGTTCAAATCCCCGCTATTGCGGGGATTTTTTACTTTTAACATTAAGATTTATCAGCGGCACAACCTGGTGATAATGAATTTCGTTATTAGCTCAACCACAAAGATTTAACCTATCAAATGGATTTACATTCAGGGTTACCATATTGGATAGTCAAAAATCAATTGTTCAACTATTATCACCCTTTGAGGGAAAACCATGTAGCTGACGTAGCTATCATTGGTTCAGGTATTACCGGGGCATTGGTGGCGCATGAGTTGTGCAAAGCGGGTATACCGTGCAGTGTATTTGATAAAAGAAGTATAGCCACAGGCAGCAGCGCCGCAAGTACATCACAGTTGCAATACGAGATAGATATCCCGTTGTGCAGGCTGGCTGAAATGAATGGCATAGAAAACGCTGTATTGGCCTATCACGCCAGTTTACAATCTATATCCGAAGTGGAACAGGTATTGAAGGCTACGGATGCAGATGCGGGCTTTTCAAACGTCAGCAGCATCTTCCTGGCTAGCGACCGAAAAGGGTTGAGGTTGATAGAAGAGGAATATGCCCTCAGGCAAAAGTATAGCTTGCCGGTATATATGCTGGATAGCAGGCAGTTGGCGGACAACCATCGTATTCATGGGTTAGGTGCTTTGAAAAATAACGAGGCGGCGCAAATGGATGGCTACAGCGCAGCAGTAGGCATCTTAAGCCATCATATGCAGCATAGCGGGTTGCAATTGTATTCGCATACAGAGATTAAGGAATACAAAGAAGGTCAAAGGGGTTATACCCTGCTCACAGGCGATGGCCATACTATTAATTGCAGGTACCTGGTGATAGCGGCCGGCTTTGAAGCAGGGCAATTCCTGCCGCGGAATGTAATGCACCTAAGTTCTACCTATGCATTGGTTTCCGACCCTGTAGATGAAGGGCAGCTATGGCCGGAACGCAGCCTGGTATGGGAAACCGCCCAACCCTATTTTTATATGCGTACTACACAGGACAACCGTATGATGATAGGTGGTGCCGATGAACCGTTTAAAGACCCCGACAGAAGGGATAGGCTCCTGCGCAAAAAAGTGAAAGTATTGGAGCGGAAATTTAAAGAACTGTATCCCGGTATTCCCTTTTATACGGATATGGCATGGTGTGGTACTTTCAGCTCTACCAAAGACGGCCTGCCTTATATCGGCCCCTGGCCCGGCAAGCCCGGCATGTTTTTCGCATTGGGCTATGGTGGCAATGGTATCACCTTCAGTATGATAGCAGCACAGGCCATCCGCAATATGATAAAGGGCAATAAGGATACCAGGGCTAAATTATTCGGCTTCAACAGGCATTGATATAAGGTATAAAATATATTTTGATAAAATCGTATAATGTTGTATATTTGTGGTAGTAAACCCAGGTATTCATGTACCCGATAAACACATTGACTAATTTGCATATACAACCCCGCCCTCAAGGCGGGGTTGCTGCTTATATTCCTTTTCCTGGAAAAACAGGATTTGACTTAACAATTCTTAACAAACCTGTTGTAATTTGCTCATTATCAATTATTTATGGGTATGCAATATTCCTTTTGGTTAAACTGGCACATCTCATAGTTAACAAATGCTCAGCACTTTCTCCCCTTATTTACCGGTTACCGTATATTTTTTGCCATTGGCATAGGGGTGTTTGTCTTGTTGGTTGTCACTACTATATGCAGGCCTTGCAACAAGCGATTATCTTTGCACCCGAAACAGCAACTTACAGGATGCCGGATATAGGTGCAATGACGACAGCCAGGGATATTAACCTGGTATTTGAACAGGTTTTTAAAGAACACTTTAAGAACCTGCATGCCTACGCCTGCTCCATATTAAAAGATGAGGACGAAGCGGAAGAAATGGTGCAGAATGTGTTTTATAAGCTGTGGGAAAAGAAAGAAAAGATAGGTGAATTGCAGTCGGTGCCGGCCTATCTCTACCGCTCGGTGTACAATGAGTGTATGAACTATGTGAAGCATGAGAAAGTGAAAATGACCTACGAGGCGCACGCGGTACACCACGGCAGTATAGCAGGACAAGCCACAGATACGGCTACAGCCAAAGAACTGGAACACCGTATAGCTGAGGCGCTGGCGGATTTGCCCGAGCAGTGCCGCACCATTTTTCAACTCAGCCGCTTTGAGGAATTGAAGTACAGGGAGATAGCGGATAAAATGGGGCTCTCGGTAAAAACAGTGGAAAACCAGATGGGTAAAGCGCTGAAAATATTAAGAACAAAACTCGCAGACTATATCAGTGTTGTATGGCTGTTATTATTAACCCTGATAAAATAACCCGAAGTGAACAAAGAACAGAGCCATATAAATGATGACCTTTTGGTAAAGCACTTGCTGGGCGAGGCTACGGCCGAGGAGCAGGCAGAAGTAAATGCCTGGGTGGGCGCGAGCGACAGCAACAGGAAATACTACAATGATTTCAAACTCATATGGGATAACAGCAAAAAGCTGGCAGCTACAAGTACAATAGACGAAAATGCTGCTTGGGGACGTTTTCAGCAGAGAATAACCACAGAAAAACCTGCAAATAAGACGATACCACTGGGCCGCCGCATCAACTGGATGCGGGTGGCAGCCATACTGGTATTAATGGTAGGCGGTGTATGGATGGCGCGCTATATGGTATGGGGTACCAATACACAACTGGTGGCGGGTAATATGGTATTAACAGAAACATTGCCCGACGGCACTACGGTAACGCTGAACAAAGGCGCGGTGCTGAAATACAACAGCCGCATGAGTGGCAGCACGCGTAACGTAACACTGGAAGGTGAGGCTTTCTTTGATGTAACACCTGATAAGAATAAGCCCTTTATTATCACGGCCGATGATGCTAAGATTAAAGTAGTGGGTACTTCTTTCAACGTAAAAACTACGGATGAGAAAACGGAAGTGATTGTAGAAACGGGTGTGGTAGAGGTAAGCAAAAAGAATAACGCGGTAACACTCAACCCTAACGAAAAAGCCACCGTATTGCAGAGCAGCGCCGTGCCGGTAAAGGAAGCAGTGGACGATGTGCTGTACAACTACTACCGCACTAAAGAACTGGTATGCAACAACACACCACTGTGGCGCCTGGTGGATGTATTGAACGATGCCTACAATGTAAATATTGAAATAGCTGATGCCAGGCTGAAGGATATGGAGATAACCACCACCTTTAAAAACCAGGACTTGGATGGAGTACTGGAGGTTATTAGCCGTACGCTGAATGTGCGTGTGGAAAAGAACGGGAAAAACATAGTACTCAGATAACAGGAAAAGGCAATGAAACCGTTGGCGAAAATTTTCAGTACTATATTAATTATGCTGCTCCCCCTTTTATGCGGGGCGCAGTCGCATTTAAGCAAAGGGGTATCTGTCAAAGCGAAGCAAAAGAAAGTAGCAGATGTTTTGGATATTATCGCACGCCAGGGCAATTTTTACTTCTCGTACAGCAGCATTGTCCCTGCCGATAGCCTTATAGATGTTGATATATGGAACAAAACAGTACTCCAGGCATTGGATGTTATATTCAAGCCGGGCCGTTTTGAATATAAAGAAACACCCAACCATGTGATAATACAATCGCCGGCGGCGGGGCAATACTGGTACGTGAGCGGCTATGTGATTGACGGGCTCACCGGCGAGAGGGTAAGGGATGTAAGTGTATTCGATGCAGGACAGTTGGTAGCCTCACTCACTAATGACCAGGGCTACTTCAAATTAAAACTAAAGGACAAAATACCCTCTACTACTATCAATATCAGCAAATCCTTATACAACGACACATTGATTAATATCAACCCGGGTGTTGACCAGGAAGTAAAAATTACCCTCAATCCCAGGTCAATATCAATGGATACTGTTGTCATCAGCAGCAAAGAAAGTTTTGTAGAAGGTACCTGGCTGGGCAAGGTTTTCCTTTCATCAAAGCTTAGGATGCAGAGCCTGAACTTAGGCAAGTTCTTTGTAGATATGCCGGTGCAGGGCTCTATTATTCCGGGATTGAGTTCTCAGGGGCGTATGAGTACACAGGTGGTCAATCATTTTTCCTTCAATATGCTGGGCGGCTATACTGCCGGGGTAGATGGGTTGGAAATGGCAGGGGTGTTTAATATTAATAAAAAAGACGTGCGCTACCTGCAAATGGCAGGGGTATTCAACATTACAGGCGGTAACGCTATGGGCCTGCAGGCGGCGGGTGTATACAACCAGGTGATGGATTCTGTAGATGGTTTGCAGATGGCAGGTGTTGTCAATATAGTGAGGGGAAGAGTAACGGGTTTGCAAGGAGCGGGTGTGTACAATTTGTCTGTTGGTAAAGTTACCGGGGGCCAGCTTGCAGGTGTGGTAAACACAACAATAAATACCCTGGATGGCCTGCAAGGTGCCGGTGTTATCAATAGCGCCATTAAAAATGTGACAGGTGCGCAGTTAGCAGGAGTAGTCAACCTAGCTGTGAAGGATGTAAACGGCTTCCAGGCAGCCGGCGTTGTCAATGCTTGCGGTGGCAATATGCGTGGTGTGCAGATGTCCGGGGTAATTAATTATGCTACCCGGTTGCGCGGTGCGCAGATAGGGCTGGTAAATATTGCAGACAGTTCCTCGGGCGTGGGTATCGGGTTATTCAGTTTTGTGCTGAAGGGCTATCATAAAGTGTCGCTTTCTGCCAACGAGGCGTTTACTTACAACGTAGCATTGAAAACCGGTACACACTGGTTGTACAATATTTATTCAGCCGGTGCAGCAGTGCAGCCGGGCGGCAATGCCTACATCCTGGGTACAGGCTATGGCAGCGAGTTGCCCATAAGTAAAAGATTTTCTATAAATCCCGAACTGACTGGCCATGCCATCTATCTGGGCAACTGGTCGGAGGTGAATAGCATGGTCAGGTTTCAGCTAAACCTGAATGTGCATTTAGGTAGATATGTTTCGGTATTTGCAGGGCCTTCCTATTCTGCCTATTGGGATAATAAGCAGCCCAAAGTTGAGGGGTATAAAACGGATATTCTGCCTGCCAACTATAAGCGCACCGCCTACAGCACCAACCTGAGCAGCTGGATAGGCTGGAACGCCGGGCTTACCATTTTTTAAATTTCTTAACATAGGGGTAAGAGCCCCACTTGGTGTCATTCTATCAAACAACAGGATTTCAATATGACATCAAGATTTTTAGTGGGGGTTGTATGTATGTTTTCAGCCTTATCTGCATCGGCGCAGGAAGGTGGCAAGATAAAAGAAAGCAACGCGCACATAGGCTTTGTATATCCTTTGAGCACCAACTGGACAGACGCTGTTAACTATAAGAACAGGTTTTCCATACATGCCATAGCTGGCGTTTCCGCATCCGAAGAGGCATTTTGCGCATCAGGGTTAGCCAATTATATCCGTTATAATGGCAATGGTCTGGTAGCAGCAGGTTTCGCTAATATCATTATGGACCGTGCCAACGGCGTCCAGCTTGGGGGATTTCTGAACTTTGTGAAGAACGAGGCACGTGGGTTGCAGGCTGCCGGTTTCGCCAACATCACAGGTAGTAGCCACGGCCTACAGGCAGCGGGTTTTGCCAATGTAAATACCGGTAATACACGTGGTGCGCAATTGGGGGGTTTCCTTAATCTCACTAAATCTGTCAATGGTTTCCAGGGTGCGGGTTTTATGAATATTGCCAAAGATGTAGACGGTGCGCAAGTGGCTGGTTTTGGAAACAATGCAGTAAATGTAGACGGCGCACAGGTAGCGGGCTTTTATAATATCGCGGGTTCTGTCAACAGCCAGGTGGCAGGTTTTATTAATGTGGCAAAAGATGTAAAAGGCGTACAACTGTCCGGCTTTATCAACATTGCGGATAGCTGCGATTTCCCTATCGGCCTCATTAACATCAGCAGGAAGGGTGAAATGTTTATCGGTGCTACAGTGGATGATAACCTGACTACATTAGCTACCTTCCGCTCAGGTGGTAAATACCTGTATGGTATAGTAGGTATCGGCGCCAACTTCAGGTATCCCACCGCTGTATATGCTTCAGAAGCCGGTATTGGTGCGCACCTACCATTGGCAAAAGGGTTCAGGCTAAATATGGAGGTAGTGTCTACTTCGCTATCCGATTATTGGACTACAGTGCAAATCAATTCTTCATTCCGGCTGCTGGCAGCGGTTAAGCTGGGCAACAGGGTAGAATTGTTTGCAGGCCCCTCTTATAACTACGCCTTCTCCAACGACAGCATGTACGACGATAACGGCACCAATGTTATCTGGAGCAGAAACCAGTGGGGCTATTACCAGCGCATGTACATAGGTGGTATAGCCGGCCTGCAGGTAGACATCCAGTAATCAAACACATTCATTATTCATTCAAACTCAATAAAAACGGATTGAGGGTGGCATAGTACACCCTGTTAGATAAAACATCAATAATCATGATACGGACGAAAAACTTATTAAGTATTGCATTAGCTATTTTCAGTTTGAACACGGCTGTAGCCCAACAAACGGAACCTGTAAAAACTACACAGCAAAAAGCTTTTACCCAAAAGGTACGCGGCCGTGTACTGGATGCGGAATCTAAGCAACCGCTTGCAGGTGTGATAATAGTTGCCAAATCAGACAACCAGCTAAACGCTGTAACAGATGGTGATGGTTATTTCGTTATCAATAACGTGCCGGTAGGCAGGCAGTCGTTTATGTTTCAGTATATGGGTTACGAACCTGCTGTGGCATCAGAGGTACTGGTTACTTCAGGTAAAGAACTGGAGCTGAACATGGCTATGACAGAAAGCCTGCAAAAGCTGGATGAAGTAGTAATCAGCGCCACAAAAGAATCAGACAAAGCGCTGAACGAGTTTGCCACTATCAGTTCACGTTCTATATCGGTAGAAGAAACCAAACGATATGCGGCTTCATTTGCTGATCCTGCCCGTATGGCACAGAACTTTATGGGTGTATCCAATGGCGGTGATATGTTCAATGGTATCATTGTAAGGGGCAACTCGCCCAAGAATGTACTGTGGAGGCTGGAAGGTATCGAAATACCTAACCCCAACCACTTCAGCGGATTGGGTACAACGGGCGGTGCTATCAGTATGCTCAATGCCAATGTGCTGGGTACTTCCGACTTTTATACCGGCGCATTCCCTGCCGAAATGGGTAACGCATTATCCGGCGTATTTGATATGAAGTTCCGCAATGGTAATACCGAGAAGCGTGAGCATACTTTCCAGTTGAGTACATTAGGTACGGAGCTGGCCAGCGAAGGGCCTTTTAAGAAAGGCGGTAAATCTTCTTATTTGCTCAACTACCGTTATTCTACATTGGCTTTGCTGGATAATATAGTCAGCTTCGGCGGAGTACTGCCCAAATACCAGGACGCATCCATAAAGCTGAACTTCCCGACAGCTAAGGCAGGTACTTTCTCTCTATGGGGATTAGGCGGGTACAACAGCGCCTATAAAGATCCGGTAAAAGACAGTAGTAAGTGGACAGACGATGACCCCAACTTTGTATTGAAGGCGGATAATATGATGGGAGTGGCCGGTATTTCGCACACTTACTTTACCGGCAAAAACTCTTACCTGAAAACAGTAGTATCGGCTTCTTATGAAAAGGAAAAAGAACTGGTAGATACGCTCAATCCTGCACAGGATTACCGCACAGTACATGTAGCCAACGAGTCGTTTGTAAACAATGCATACAGGGTATCTGTATTGTATAATACCAAGCTTAATAATAAAAATACAGTACGTTTTGGCGCAATAGCCCAGCAATTGGGTTACAAGCTGAGTAATAATTATTTCGATGAATATACAAAGGAATGGAAATCTTTCCTGAACAGTGAAGGTGATGCGCAGTATTACCAAGGCTACGCACAATGGAAACACCGCATGACGGAGAACCTGACTTTTGTTAGTGGCTTGCACGGTTCCTATTTCGCACTGAACGGCAGCTATAGTATTGAGCCCCGTGTGGCGGCTACTTATACTTCAGGAAAGAATAATTTTTCTCTGGCTACAGGCCTGCACAGCAAACCTGAACACCTTTCTACCTACATGTTCCAGAGCAAGAAACAGGGCCAGGCGGACACTTATCCCAACAAAGACCTTGGGCTGCTGAAAGCCTACCATGCAGTAATAGGATATGAAAGGCAATTGCCCCTTAACATGCGTTTTAAAACAGAAGTATACTACCAGTACCTGTACAATATACCTGTAGAGAAGGATAGTACCGGCGGCTTCTCTATTATCAACGCACTGGATATATATTCGTTGTTCAACACCAGCCAGTTAGTAAGCGATGGTACGGGGCAGAACTACGGTATAGACTTCAGTATTGAACGCCCTTTCCTGAACAACTATTATATATTGGCAACCGCATCTTTGTATAAGTCTACATATACTGACTATATAGGAGATGAGTACAATACAACCTTCAACAGGGGCTATCAACTGAATGTAGTGGGTGGTAAAGAATTTATAATAGGCAAAAGTGGGAGAAAAATACTGGGACTCAACGGTAAAGTATTGTATAGCGGCGGCATGAGGGAGTCTCCTATTGACCTGAACAGCTCAGTGCAATCGGGCGAAACAGTACTTGTACCCAAACAATATTTTACACGCCAGGTACCTGCTTATTTCCGCACCGACCTCGGTGTTTATTACAAAATCAACAATAAACGGGTTACGCACAGTATCCAACTGGAAGTACAGAATGTAACCAACCGCCAGAACTTCTATTATTCTTATTTCGACAGGGAAGCCGGTGCTGTAAAAACCGTGAACCAGCTGGGTATACTGCCTAACCTGTCTTACCGCATAGATTTTTAGCAAAGGGCAAACACGCATAAAGTAGCCGCGCAGTATTCTTATTGCGCGGCTTTATGTATAATTATTTTTTCCGGTACGGAACATTTGTTTTTAAGATGGCACAGTGTATTTTGTGAGTGATTATTAATTATGGGGCAAGCCTGCCTATTGCCCCATCTCAATGGACGGAAGATGTATAAAATTTGTGCGGTTACCCTATTGGTTTTTATTTTATCACAGGCATCATTATTTGCTCAGAAACCTATCACTCATTACCGGCAAGAGGCCTCAAAGGCTAAATCGGATTCGCAAAAGCTGGATATATACAAACAGGCTTTTGATGAATATAAAAACAGCCATAATGATTCGCTGAAAATACTGCTGACAGAAGGATTGGCGCTGTTTGACAATACCGGTTACCTCAAAGGCAGGGCAACACTTTTGCTCATGTTATCCGGCATTTATAACGAGGAGATGCATGTGAATGCTGCAAGAAAGGCAATAGAAGAAGCATTGAACATCTTTACCCGCATAAATGACAAAACAGGCGTGGCCCGTTGTCAGCTCAACCTGGGCCAGTTAGAGGGTGTACAGGGTAATTACGATATCGCCATCAGTTATTTCTTAAAGGCGCTTAAACATTTTGAAAGTACAAGAGATACACCGGCACTCATTAATACTTACGTGAAACTGGGGGTTGCCAACGACTTTTCAGGAAATTTCGCCAAGGCACTGGATTACTACCACAAGGGTCTGGCATTGTCATCCGCCAGCAAAATGACGGCCAATACCATTTTCCTGTACAACAATATAGGCACCACTCATGCTCGTATGGAGCAGTTGGATACGGCCAAAAAATACTTCGAAAAAGCATTGGAGTATAGTAGTGTTAAGGGCTTTGAAAGGGCCCGCGTTTCTCCGCTCATGAATATCGGTATCATACATCGGGAGAAAAGCGAGTGGGATAAGGCAATAGAATGCTATCGACAGGCAATGGCTTTAGCGGAAGAACTGGATATGCGTGAAGATTATGCGCAGGCTATGTATAACCTGGGTGTGGTAGAGGCAGAACTTAACCCCGAAAACACACAGTCCTTCTATAAGTCGCTGGAGATTGCAAGAGAAATCGGGGATAAGCGGCTGCAACTGGATATTTTGCATGGAATGTCTGACTGGGCTATAGCTAATAATAAATATAAAGAACTGGTAAGGTTCATGGGAGAGGCACAGGCCTTAAAAGATAGCCTCTTCAACATGGAGAAAGCAAAAGCTATAGCTCAGTTGCAGTCAGAGTATGAGTTAGAGAAAACAAACGCACAGCTGGAAGAATTAAAAGAAAGAGAACAACAGAACAGGCAAATAAGAAACCTGTATTTATCGGCTGCTATAGTGTTGGGTGCCATGCTGGTTACATTGTTCTTTTACTTGTCCAGGTCGCGCAGGCTGAATAAAGAACTCTCCCACAGGCAGCAGGAACTACAGGATGCCAATATGGTAAAAGACAGGTTGTTTTCCATCATAGGCCACGACCTGAGAGGCCCTATAGGCAGTATCCCCGTATTGCTGGATATATATAAGAGCAAGGAAACAGGAGAAGAAGAAAAGCAATTCATTTTAGAGTCGTTGGAGGACAATGCCAAAGCGTCAATTGAAACATTGGACAAACTGCTGAACTGGGGCAAATTACAGATTAAGGGAGATGGTATTTACCAGTCGGTATGCGATGTGGATGCGATAATGAATGGTAAAATGCGCCTGTTCAAAGCTACAGCCGATAATAAAAATATTGCGCTCATCAACAATGTTCCTGCAGGTACTAAAGTATTGGCAGATGAGAACCAGTTGAAGTTCATATTGCGCAACCTGCTGTCTAACGCCATTAAGTTTACCAATCCCGGGGGTAAGGTAGAAGTCAGTGCTGCAAGCCATCCGGAGGGTAATATGGTAGTATTCTCAGTAAAAGATAACGGAATAGGCATACCCAAAGAAAAGCAATCTAAGATATTTGAACCCACCAATACAAGCACCATTGGTACGGCTAATGAATCGGGTACCAGTATCGGGTTGATGCTGTGCAAGGAATTCACCAGGCAAAACGGAGGCAGGATATGGGTGGAAAGCGAGCCGGGGCAGGGAGCGGCATTTTATTTTACGGTAAAAGCCGCTTAATCCGGATTTTAACATTTGATGCTGTTTAACTGCTGGCAATTTTTGGCAGAATTCATTAGCTTAGCAAGTTGCAGAAAGGGTTTACACTCATGTTAAAGGGATTATTAAAAGTATTACACATAGGTGTGAGGGTGGTGATATTGGTTTTTCTTGCGTCTTCCATAGTCGTAGGCGCGTTTGCGCAAGGCGCCAAATCAGACGAAAGGCCCAAGGACGTAAAAGTAGTGCGCGAGTACGAGGATGGTAAGGGCAATATAATACGGGAACTGCAGTACAAGCAGGGCTCAATGATAGTGACCGAAACCGTAATCATGCCCAAGCCGGTAAAAATAGGTGCCGGTATGCCTATCCGGCCCGATACATTAAACCGGGATTCGCTGATAATATACGTCGACAAATCGCACTACGAACTGAAACTGTTTTATAAGCGCAGGCTGATACGCAGGTACCGGGCGGTGTTCGGGCCAAATCCTGCCATGAACAAACAAATGGAAGGTGACAGGAATACCCCCGAGGGATGGTTCACCATCACCCGGCTCAATCCCAATTCCAGGTACAACAAGTTTATGGAACTGAGCTACCCTGACAGGGAACATTACGATAATTTTGAAAGGCTGAAACAGAGAGGGGTGATTCCTAAAAGCGCGCGCATAGGCGGCAATGTAGGCATACATGGTATATGGAAAAACGGCGATGATATGATTGAACTCGGCGTTGGCTGGACCGATGGCTGTGTAGCACTGAAAAACTGTGATATAGATGAGCTCTATAAATTCGCCGGTATAGGCACACGGGTATTCATCAAAAAATAATTCCTATTTATTTCTTTCCTTCCACATTTCGTTGAAAGACTTAGCCGGGAAGCGTAATTCTGAACGGTTGCTTACCCAGCTATCTTTAAACAGGTTGTTCACCACTTTAGTTTTCATATTGCCGTTAGCTATATTAATAAGCTTACGGTTGAGCATAGCCAGTTTCCATGCTTTCCAGCCCATACCTTCCTGGAAATTGCCCAGTTTTTCTTCTATGGCTATATGCCTGTTTTCCAGCAGCATTTCGTGGATATTAATCTTCACCGGGCAGGCTTCCGTACAGTTGCCGCACAGGCTCGATGCATTGCTCAGGTGTTTGAACTCGCTCATCCCTTTCAGGTGCGGGGTTATTACAGAACCGATGGGCCCGCTGTAGGTGGCGCCGTAGGCATGGCCGCCAATGTTTTTGTATACAGGGCATACGTTCAGGCAAGAGCCGCAGCGTATGCAGTACATGCTTTCGCGTACTTCTTCGCGCAGCAGGTTGGTACGGCCATTGTCTAAGAGTATTACATACATCTCTTCAGGCCCGTCTGTTTCTTCCTTGGTACGCGGCCCGTTGAATATGGTATTGTATACAGTAACATTTTGCCCCGTACCATACGTAGCCAACAATGGCCAGAATAAAGACAAATCGTTGATAGAAGGCAATATCTTTTCTATGCCCACAATGGATATCATGGTCTTGGGGAAAGAGGTAGTAAGGCGGGCATTACCTTCGTTCTCGCTTACGCATACCGAGCCGGTATCCGCAATCAAAAAGTTACCGCCTGTTACGCCTATATCCGATGTAATATATTTCTGCCGGAGGTTGACACGGGCTATCTGTGTCAGTTCGCTTGGCGTCAGGTTGGGCTCTACGCCCAGTTTTTCGTGAAACAATTTGGCAACATCCTCTTTGCTCTTGTGCATGGCGGGCGTTACTATATGGTAGGGCGCTTCGCCGTCCAATTGCTGTATATATTCGCCCAGGTCTGTTTCTACCGATTCTATATTGTGCTTGGCCAGGAAATCGTTCAGGTGTATCTCCTCCGTCACCATCGACTTCGACTTCACCACCTGTTTGGCATTCTTGCTTTTGCATATTTTCAGAATTTCTTCCAACGCTTCGTTGGCGTCCTCGGCCCATATTACTTTACCGCCCCTGGCTGTAAAGTTGGTCTCGAACATTTCCAGGTGTTTGTCCAGGTTTTCTATAGCCTTCCATTTTATATTCTTAGCCCGTTTACGTGCCAGGTCCAGGTCGGCGTATTGTTGTTTGCCCTTCACTACCGTCTGGGCGTACTTGTCAATATTAAAAGCCAGCTTGCGCTTATGCTCCAGGTCGGCGGCCTTTACCTTGCTTTTGGCGAGAAAAACGGACAGATTATCACTCATGATGTACAAAAATAGTAACTAAATGGCAGTGTACGAATACACAAATAATATCGTTATATATAGAATGCCACGAATGGCGTTAACTTTGCACCCGTATGTTCTCAGAAGAAGATATTAAAAAACAGGCTATAGAAACTATCGAGCTGCAGGCCGAGGCGGTTGCTACTTTGCAGGAGTATATTAATACTGCCTTTATAGATGTGGTAAAGCTGGTGCACCATTCTGTGGGTAGGGTGGTAATAACAGGTATTGGCAAAAGCGCCGTGATAGCCCAGAAGATGGTGGCTACGCTCAACTCTACGGGCACGCCGGCCCTGTTTATGCACGCCGCCGATGCCATTCATGGCGACCTGGGCATGGTACAGCCCGATGATGTGGTGATGATTATCTCCAAAAGCGGTTCCAGCCCCGAGATAAAAGTACTGGTGCCTTTTATCAAAAACTTCGGTAACCCCGTGGTAGCCATCTGCGGCAACGAGCAATCGTACCTGGCCACTCATGCCGATTATTTCATTAATACCACCGTGGCCAAAGAAGCCTGCCCCAACAACCTGGCACCTACCACCAGCACTACGGCACAGTTGGTAATGGGCGATGCTCTGGCGGTATGCCTGCTGAGTATGAAAGGTTTTTCTGCAGAAGATTTCGCGCGTTTCCACCCCGGCGGTGCGCTGGGCAAACGCCTCTACCTGCGTGTAGGCGACCTGAGCAAACAAAACCAATCGCCCGAAGTGCATATCAATGCAGGCATAAAGGAAATCATCTACGAAATATCCAGCAAGAGACTTGGTGCTACTGCTGTGGTGGACGATGCAGGGATGTTGATGGGTATAGTGACAGACGGTGACATCCGCCGTATGCTGGAAAAACATGATAATACTTCCGGGCTGACCGCAAAAGACATATTGACACCGTCGCCCAAAACCATTGACGAGCAGGAACTGGCAGTAGAAGCGCTGGAACTGATACGCAACCACAATATCTCGCAGGTAGTAGTTACCAATAACGGAAAGTATTCCGGCTTCGTTCACTTGCACGATTTGGTAAGAGAGGGGCTTATCTGATAGCCTGTTTAGCAGCAGTATGCACTATCAATACCTTTACTGCTGATGTGATGATTTTCTGCTCATCCCTGTCCGTAGTCACTACGGCCAATGATTCTTTCTCTCCTGCAGGTAACAGGAAAAATGACGAGCGAAGTATCGGCACACTTACCCATGCCAGCAGGTTGCCGTCCGGCGTTGCTATTTTATACAGGTTACTCCCCTTCCTTGACCCCCAGGTATGGCCTGTGCCCAAATGTTTGTCCAGTTCATATATGGCAAACAGGCTGTCTTCTTTGTATATCCTGTCGCCTTCTATCCTGATGTTGATGCTGGATGGGCGTTCCCGCTCTTTTCCCGTTGTGCTGTTGTAGTTGCTGACGATGCCCTGTTCCAGTTGGTGCATGGTTAGTGCAGTGCTTTTCCCTTCCCATTTATCCGCCAGCTTCTGTGCGTTCTTTTCATTCAGGAAACCATTCTGTATCACATCATACTTTACAATATCCTGCGCCAGCGTGCGTATCAGCAGTGGGTGGTAGCGAATATTCAATTCCAGTTGCATGCCTGCTATACTGATGCTGTAATAATAGACCAAATATGCTTCTTTGGACGATGCCAGCACCTTCGCTTTGGCATGAATGAAGTGCTGGTATTCCGCTCCAAATACGTAATCTTTAAACTCATCGCCGCACGACTCCGGGTGCGATAAAGGTGCGGCTATGCTGCCGGGTGTCTCCAGGTTCATTGTACTGATTCTCTTGCCGGATTCCTGGTAGTAGCAGTAAACTTTATCACCACTATATACTTTGCCCTCCTTCATAGAAGGTGTCTGGCAACAAGCGATAGCAGGTGCCAACAAGAAAAATATGCAGGTGAACAAATGCATAACCTAAAGTTAGGGAAATGTATGGTTAGGATGTTTCTTTAAAACCCCGCTCCAATACCCACCTCTACCAGTTCCGCTTCAAACTTATGGGTCTTCAGCAGTATGGATGCTGATAGTTCTTTCAGTACGCCTTTTTCATGTTGGATGATGTAGAAATTGCCCCCCAGCTTCTGGTAAAAGAAATCTTCTGCCAGGTAGTAGTTCTTCAGGTAAAAACCTAGCTGTAGTAATACGCCCATTCTGCCATACAGGAACTCATTTCCTACTATTACAGCGCTTTTCCAGGAGTTGGCTTTTTCTTTCCCCACTTCTATTTCGCTGTTTCTTAAAAACGCGTACATATTGCTATGGTAAGAATAATCTAAACCAATCAGGGCCTTGTTCTTACTCATATATCGTTTGCTGGCAAAAGCTGATACTATGTATACAGGGTACATCGGCCCATCGGGTATATGGTTTTCTTTGGCAGAGAATCCCAGCCTCACCTGCGCCAGCCACCTGTTTTTTAGCGGCAGTACCTCTCTTTCTATCCTTTCCGGCTGCGATGTAGTAGGGAAATAGCGCAGCCCTATATGCGCCCCATAGGTATTGATACCCAGGTTGGGTGTACGAAAAGCTGCGTTGGAAACATGGAAGAACGTTCCCCCCGCTTGTACGTCCAGGTGTTGGTTCACGCGGTAGCGTATATCTGTAGCGAATAGTGAAAAGTTATTAAACCCCGAACCGATGGCTCTGTTCAGGGTATCAAAGTCGGGATATCGCTCGTAAGGGCGTGTTACATATCCTAATCCGAAAGATGCCTTAAAAGTCCACTCAAAGTTTTTGTAGCTGAGTATGGGCAGTTGCATGCTGGGGTATACGCTCAGGCACTTGCCGTATACTGAGTCTATACCATAGTCAGTAAGCATAAAGGCGAAACCCACTACCGGGTACTTCCTGCGCGCATGCCAGTCTTTTTTCCCGTAGGTCTGAAAAACAGCGTTCAGCTCATATCCGCGCACCATATCGGGCAACTGTTTTGGAAACCTGGGGGTGTGCGGAAAAATCTTACCGGCAAAGAAATTACTTTCTATACCCACGCCATCCCATTTACTCTGCGCTCCGGCTTGTTTCGCCAACAATAAGGTCGTACTGAAAAAAAGCAGTAAAAGCTGCCTGGCCATTACAGGTTACTAATTTGTTCTTTTGGTTATGTTATGGCCAAATATAGCCACAAATATAGTTTCCTGCTGCAAACATGTACCTTTGCGGCATAACATTTTCCGTAATGCGAAAGTTGTCCAGTCTTATTGTGCGGTCGTTTTTGCAGGGTTTGCTCATACTCAGCCCTGTGGTGGTGACGGGATACCTGATATATTCTGTTTTTGACAGTGTAGATACGCTGATACCTTCTATGCCCCGCGGCATAGGTTTCCTCATAGTGGTGGGGGTCATTACCACTATCGGCTACCTGGGCACCCGGCTGTTTGTGGGCAGGATGGTGATAGACGCTTTCGACTACCTGATGCAGCACACCCCCGGCATCAAGTATATCTACTCATCTATTAAGGACGTGCTGGACTCCTTCATGGGGGATAAAAAGCGTTTTAATACCCCCGTATGGATATGCACCAACCGCGACCCCGAAATGTGGCGCATTGGTTTTATGACGCAGAAAGACCTGGCATTTGTAGGTATGGCGGGAAAAGTATCAGTTTACCTGCCGCACTCTTATGCTATATCAGGCTGGGTAGTGGTAGTAGATGCGTCTAATATCAAACCGGTTACAAAAATGAATGCTGCTGAAGCGATGAAATTTGCCGTAAGCGGCGGTATCACCAGCAGTGTAGACGAAGAAAAGCATGATTTATTCAAATAAAGTCATCAACCTCAACTCAGGCCCTGCCGCATTACCACAAGAGGTATTGCAGCAGGCATCCGGGGCCGTGCTCGATTATAATGGTACGGGTGTATCGGTATTGAGCATACCGCACAGGGGTAAAGACTTTAACGCCATATTGGAAGAGAGCAAGCAACTGGTGCGCGAACTCTGTGGCTTGAATGATGATTACGAAATACTCTGGATGCATGGCGGCGGGCGGTTACAGTTCGCCATGATACCCATGAACTTTTTAGGCGAAGAACAAACGGCAGGGTATATAGACAGTGGCAACTGGTCGGCCGATGCGATAAGGCACGCTGAATATTATGGTAATGTGCAGGTGCTCAGTTCATCTAAAGAAGATAACTACCAACACTTACCCGAATGGCCGCAGGATATTCCCGCAAGCCTCGCCTACCTGCACATGACCACTAATAATACCATATACGGAACGCAATGGCCGGATGTGCCCAAAGTAAATGTACCCCTGGTAGCCGATATGAGCAGCGATATATTCAGCAGGCGGGTGGATTATACCAACTGCACCATGTTTTACGCAGTGGCGCAGAAAAACATAGGCCCTGCCGGCGCTACGCTGGTAGCTATGCGCAAAGATATGCTGCAACGCATCAGCCGCAGTTTGCCGCCCATGCTCAATTATGCTGAGCATGTAGCAAAGAAATCTGTACTGAATACCCCGCCTGTTTTCCCGATATATGTATCACTGCTCACCTTGCGGTGGATAAAAGAAAAAGGTATAGATAAAATTGAAGAAGAAAATAAAATAAAAGCCGCCCTTTTTTACGACGAAACAGAACGAAATCCTTTATTTAGCACCTCGGTAAAAAAAGAAGACCGCAGCATGATGAACGTTTGCTTCCGTGCGGTGGACGAAAAGACGGAACAGCTCTTTCTCGATTTTTGTGAAGCAAGCGGCATCGTGAATATCAAAGGGCACAGGACAGTAGGTGGGTTCAGGGCATCGTTATATAATGCCATCACTATCGAAGACGTGAAGTATGTAGTGGCGGTGATGCAGGAATTTGAATTGAATAATAAATAAACAGTAAATAAATAATGGCGAAGATTACCCCGTTCAAAGGATTAAGGCCCGTACAGGAGTTGGCACAGGAAGTGGCGACATTGCCCTACGATGTTGTAAATGTAGAAGAAGCAAGGGCTTACAAAGATGAGCCTTATCATTTTTATCATGTTACCCGGTCTGAAATTGATCTGCCCGAGGGTATAGATGTGCATAGCCGGCAGGTGTACGAAAAGGCCAAAGAAAACCTGGACAGGATGATAGAAGAAGGCATACTGGTGCAGGACCTGGAGCCTTGTTATTATATATACCGCCTGGTAATGAATGGCCGTGCACAAACGGGATTGATATGCGGCTCGTCGGTAGAAGACTATAACAACGGTATTATCAAAAAGCACGAGTTTACCCGCCCGGTAAAAGAGTTGGACCGTATCAACCATATAAAAACCACCCGTGCGCAAACAGGTATTGTATTTCTTGCCTACCGCGAGCAGGCCGATGTAAACAAACTGATAGAAGACTGGAAAGCTGCACACGAAGCTGACTATGATTTTATATCTGAAGATGGGATAGGCCATACCGTATGGGTTGTGAGCGATAAAGCAACAGTAGATAATATCACCAAACTGTTTGACGAGAAAGTGCCCGCTACCTATATAGCCGATGGGCATCACCGTGCTGCATCGGGCGCTAAAGTGCGTGAGGCGTTGGTAGCTGAAGGTACTGCTGATGACAGGAGCAATTATTTCGTCACCTGCATCTTCCCTGATACGCAGTTGCTGATAATAGACTACAACCGTGTTGTGACCGACCTGAAAGGCATGAGCAACGAAGAATTTATCAACGTCTTGAGGAACGATTTTGAAGTGTCTGAACCATTGGGCAAAAACGAGTACAAGCCGCAGCAGTTGCACGAGTTTGGCTTGTACATCGGCGGCAACTGGTATAAACTGGTCGCTAAAGAAGGCACCTATACCAACGACCCCATAGGCATACTGGATGTAACCATATTGCAGAATAACGTACTCACAAAATTACTCGACATCAACGACCCGCGTACGGATAACCGTGTGGATTTTGTAGGCGGTATACGTGGCCTGGGCGAACTGGAAAAGCGTGTGGACAGCGGCAATATGGCAGCGGCATTTGCTTGTTACCCGGTAAGCATACAGCAACTGTTCGACATTGCGGATAGTGGCGAAGTAATGCCCCCCAAAAGCACCTGGTTTGAGCCCAAGACACGCGATGGCCTGGTGGTGTATATGATATAACAGCCATACTCCGGAAGATGTGATATTTAATAAAAGAGGCGCGATGAGCGCCTCTTTTATTAACACCTCGTCCTCGTTTGTAACAGCCTTTCCATTAAACTGGTAATCAATAAAGGCGAGGATGTAACCGGTTTAGCGTTTGCAACGCAAGAATAATTTCTTATTATAATAACATCCGCATCAAATACTATCCTTAACTTGCCCCATTAACTATTAACTGTAAAAACATACAATTATGGCAAGTATCAATCCATACCTCACCTTCAACGGCAACTGCGAAGAGGCTTTTAATTTTTATAAATCAGTTTTTGGCGGCGAGTTCGCCTATGTAGGCCGTTTCAACGAAATGCCTCCGCAGGAGGGTAAGACAATGCCTGAAGAAGAGGGCAACAGAATCATGCATATCTCACTGCCCATAGGCAATGGTGCGGCCCTGATGGGCAGCGATACCGGCGGCGAATGGGCGCAGGGGTATTCTGCGGGCAATAATTTTTCTATTTCCATCAATGGGGAGAGCAAAGAAGAAGCTGATACCATATTCAATGGCCTGGCGGCGGGTGGGCAGGTTACCATGCCTATGAGCGATACCTTCTGGGGTTCTTATTTCGGCATGTGTACCGACAAGTTCGGCATCAGCTGGATGATGAGCTACGACGGTGGTAATAACGGGTAATATCTCAAAACTGATTATTTTTTGAAGGGAGGTGTCATTCAACACCTCCCTTTTTGATATGCTGTTGATAAACATATAATGTCGTTAACAAAATAAAATAGCATTTTTACGTATATTTGTACAGTAATTGCAGTATAGGATATGTGCAGTTTCACAGGGTCTTTGAGATTTCTTTATTTGAAAGAAGAGGGAACAAATGGGAACATTTTGAGTGGTAACTTATTGATTGCCAATCAGCTTTTTTTTATTGTGCGTAGCGTGGCTACAAAATGCCCGCCCGGCTGAACCGATTCGGACGGGGAACAATTCCCGGTTCCCCGGGTCTGGAACAT
Source organism: uncultured Flavipsychrobacter sp. (assembly GCA_964515955.1). GTDB lineage: Bacteria > Bacteroidota > Bacteroidia > Chitinophagales > Chitinophagaceae > UBA5543. The sequence goes on from CAZEZM010000002.1 coordinate 110,744, forward strand.
ATATTTATCCTTTATGTAATACCCTTTGCAGGTAAATATATATTCCCGTTATTGTTTGCTATTTTTGGAGGATTATTAAATAACTATGGCAGGAACGACGGCACCCAAAGCGGGTATGTTTGAGCAGGAAAAAAAATCGGCGTTAGACGCCATATCACAGGCTCAGTTTATAGCATTTGCACCTTATATATTTAATGCTTCAGTCATATTGCGGGACAGTGGTATTTTAGCAACGGTAGAGTCTTCCAGGCAAAACGGCATCAGTTTGGAAGATGTGGTGGCCAAGGTAAACATGTCGCACTATGGTGTGCGCATATTGCTGGAGGCTGCATTAGGCATCGGCCTGGTGCTGAGGAAGGAGGACAAGTATTTCTTGTCTAAAACAGGGCACTTTTTCCTGAATGATGCTATGACAAGGGTGAATACTGATTTTATGCGCGATGTGTGCTACGAAGGGGCTAAAGAGTTGGAGAAATCCATAGAAAACAGCAAGCCGGAAGGCCTGAAATACCTGGGCGAATGGCCTACCATCTACCAGGGGCTGTCTTTATTGCCGGAACCTGCGAAAACAAGCTGGTTCAACTTCGACCATTATTACAGCGACCATACTTTTCCGGAAGCTATGCCCATGATATTTGAGCATAATCCCAAAAAGATTATGGACATTGGCGCCAATACCGGTAAGTTCTCTTTGCATTGCCTCAACTATAACCAAGATGTGGAGTTGGGCCTGGTAGACCTGGGTATACAGCTAAAAGTGGCAGAGCAAAATATCAGCGATGCCGGTTTTACAGCAAGGGCGCAATTCCACGAGCGCAATGTGCTGGATAAAAACTCAGAACTGCCCACGGGTTATGATATTATCTGGATGAGCCAGTTCCTGGATTGCTTCGCCGATGATGAAGTGGTTTTTATACTGGAGAAATGCCACAGGGCGCTGAATGAAAATGGCAGGGTGTTCATCAACGAACTCTTTTGGGACAGGCAGAAATTTGAGGCATCAGCTTTCAGCCTCCAAATGACATCGTTGTATTTCACTACTATGGCCAATGGCAACAGCCAGATGTACGATAGCAAAGTGTTTCTGGCATTGGTGGACAAGGCAGGATTTGAAGTAGTGGCGCAGCGCGACAATATAGGCCAGGTGCATACCATACTGGAATTAAGAAAGAAATAAGCCGTTTATCTATAACTAATTATATTTTATGAGTACCCCTAAAGAAGTAGATGTATTGGTAATAGGCGCAGGCCCCTCCGGCACTATTGCAGCTTCTATCATCAAACAGTCAGGGCTGTCTGTTGAGATAGTCGAGAAAATGCAGTTTCCTCGTTTCGTAATAGGTGAGAGCCTGTTGCCCCGCTGTATGGAAGCGCTGGAAGAAGCAAAATTCCTGGATGCTGTTAAGGCTAAAGGGTTTCAGCAGAAGGATGGTGCGAAGTTTGTAATGGACGATAAAATCTGTGACTTTACTTTCGCCGAACAGCATACGCAGGGCTGGGGCTGGACATGGCAGGTGCCTCGTGCCGACTTTGATACTACGCTGGCTGATGAATGTGTAAAGATGGGCATACCCGTACACTATCAAACAGAAGTAACAGGTATACAGTTTTTTGACGGTTATTCTCTTACCACTATCAAAACCGCTGATGGTGATACCCAAACTATCAAGGCCAGGTTTATAGTAGATGGCAGTGGCTATGGCAGGGTAATACCCCGCCTGTTCGGTCTGGAAAAAGATTCGCAGCAATACCCGCGTAAGGCTGTATTCTGTCATATGACCGACCCCAAGCGCGATACAGTATTTGAACCCAACCGTATTACGGCCATTGTGTACGATCCCGTGACATGGATATGGGTAATACCTTTCTCTAACGGACTCACCTCTGTAGGTTATGTAGGCAATCCTGAATTCTTTGACCAATTCCCCGGAACGCCGGAAGAACAGTTCCGCGCATTGCTGAACGCACAACCCGACCTGGCTTATCGTTTCGGTGAGTCGGGAATGGCATGGGAGCCGCGCACCCTGCAAAGCTGGAGTGCTACGACTGAAACATTTTACGGCGATGGTTTTGTGCTCACCGGCAATGTAACTGAATTCCTGGACCCCATATTTTCATCGGGTGTTACACTGGCATCGGTATCTGCTCAACTGGCGGCAAAACTTGTTATCCGGCATTTGAACGGTGAGCAGGTAGATTGGGAAAGTGAGTATATGCAGCCTATGATGCAGGGGATAGATGTATTCCGCACATATGTCAACCGCTGGTACGATGGTACTCTGTATAAAATATTCTTTAGTGATACGAAGAAACCGGAAATCATCGGGCAGATATGCTCGGTACTGGCAGGATACGTTTGGGACGAAACCAATCCTTTTGTAAGTAAAAGAGATAAGAACCTGCCTACATTGGCACGTTATTTAGAAACCCTGAACAGCAGCAATTAAGTTTGACTTTATCAATACAAAATTGGATACAACTCAATAGCAGCACAGCAACAAAGGACGGACAACCTATGCTGCAGGATAGCTATGCTACAGCGCAGGAGCCTCAGGATGTGTACCGCCTGTTTCAGTACAACTACATGAAGTTCTTCAAAATGGACCTGCTGTGTAAGTGGGCCTGGCTGGGAGCTGAAGCTTTATTGACGCACGAGGGAGGTGCATTGTACGAGGGTATTGATAAAAATAAAGTGGCTGTGGTATTGATGACATCGCATGGCTGTATAGATGTAGATAAAAAATACCTGGCGGGTATGCAGAACATTCCCAGCCCGGCATTGTTTGTATATACCCTGCCCAATATTATGCTGGGCGAAATCAGTATCAGGCATGGGTTTAAAGGTGAGCAGCTATGCCTGGTGGATGAGAAATTCAATGCGGAAGAATTATTTTTTTGGGTGAACGACCTGTTGAATAATCGCGGTATGGAAGCCTGCCTTTGTGGCTGGGCCGATGCATACAATGAACATAAAGACATATGCTTCTTTTGGGTAACCAGGCAAGATGGCGGGTTATCTTTCACAAAAGACAACCTGCAGCAACTGTATAATAATGAGTAAAGCATACGTAGTACATACCGGTATTATTACAGCCATCGGCAGCGATACTGCCACATGCCTGCAATCGTTGCTGGCGGGTAAGACAGGCGTAGGCAAAGCGGAAATACTCAAAACACATTGGCAGGACGAATTGCCTGTGGCTGAGGTGAAACTGACTAATGATCAATTGGCACAGAAAACTGGTGTAAGCCCAGACTGGCCGCGCACTGCTTTGTTGAGCGCTGTAGCCGTACAGGAAGCATGGATGCCTTATAAAGATAAAACCGAGGGATTGCGTGCGGGTTTCTTTTCCGCCAATACGGTGGGCGGTATGGACCTGACAGAAAATGTCTACAAGGATTTCGTTGCGGATGTACATTCAGTAGAGTTGAAGAAAATTATCAACCACGAGTGCGGAGCTATTACAGAAATTGTGGCTGGGCATTTCGGCATAAGTGATTTTGTTACTACTATAAGTACGGCATGTTCTTCATCTGCCAACAGCATTATGATGGCGGCGCAGATGATAGAAGCAGGTATGCTGGATGTAGCCATTGCAGGCGGTGCGGATAGTATGTCGCGCTTTACGCTCAATGGCTTCAATACACTGATGATACTGGACAAGCAACCCTGCCAGCCATTCGACAACAAGCGCCGTGGACTGAACCTGGGAGAAGGAGCCGGTTACGTACTGCTGATGAGCGAAAAAGCTATGCAGCAGTGTGGCGCTGAAGGTATTTGCACAGTAAGCGGTTACGCCAATGCCAACGATGCCTATCACCAGACTGCTTCTTCGCCCGACGGTACAGGTAACAAACTGGCCATGGGCAATGCACTGAAAAAGGCGGGATTGCAACCTGCTGATATCAGTTATATCAACCTGCACGGTACCGGCACAGCCAACAACGACAGCTCTGAAGGTAAAGCAGTTGAAGCCATATTTGCAGGTAATGTGCCTATGGCATCGTCTACCAAAGGATATACGGGGCATACCCTGGGGGCTGCGGGTGGAGTGGAAGCGGTGTTCAGCACGCTGAGCATACGCGATGGCATTGTTTATCCCAACCTGCGCTGGCAAACGCAGATGGAAGATATCAATTGGCAGGTAGTGACGGAATTAAAAACAGGTCAGAACATCAGGCATGTGTTGTCCAATTCATTTGGCTTCGGGGGCAATTGTTCATCATTGATTTTTTCGGCATGTTGAATCTGAACTTATATATCAATAGCGCAGGTATCATTAGCGGGGCAGGCAATAATATGTCGGGTGGGTTTTTGCAGGAGGTGCCCGACTATTCAGCCTATGCTTTGACCACTGTTGAACCCGATTATAAAGAATACATACCCGTAATGCAGTTGCGCCGTATGAGCAAAGCCGTACGTATGGGTGTAGTGGCATCGAAAGTGGCGATGAAAAATGCAGGCATTGAAAGCCCGGATGCTATAAGTGTGGGCACAGCCTATGGCTGCCTGCAGGATACGGAATCCTTCCTGGGTAAGATGATTGACCAGGACGAACAGATGCTCACACCTACTGCTTTTATTCAATCTACACATAATACAGTCGCCGGGCAGATAGCCTTGCTGGCGGGTTGCAACGGGCATAACCTTACTTACGTACACCGCGGGCACTCCTTTGAGCAGGCACTTATAAATGCACGGTTGCACATGCAGCAGTACCCCGGCAGCCATATGCTGGTTGGCGCGATAGAAGAACAGACACCTAATAGTGTAAAGGCGCTGCAATATGCAGGGGCTATTGCTAAAGAAAACTATACAGCGGCTGATGTACTTGCAGGCAAGCTTTCTGCTCCTGTTTGTGGCGAAGGCGCAACGTTCTTTTCGGTTACTGAGCGGCCATTAGGCAAAAAATCAATAAAGATTGAGTCGGTTGATATATTCAGGGCCGATGAGCGTGTTGCATTGGAAAAAATACAATCGTTTGCGAACAATAACGGCCCTTTCGATGTTTTTGTATCAGGCATGAACGGTGAAAAAAAGAACCACGCTTTTTACCAGCGTTTGAACGAAGGGATTTTTGCACATATTCCACGCACAATATTCAAGCACCTATGCGGTGAATATCCGGTAGCCGTTTCATTCGCATTGGGAATACTGTTTCATAGAATATATCCCGGCGCAGTGCCTGCCAATGCTAAAACTATACTATTGGTAAATAACCATTGTGATTATTATAGCTGCTGGAAGTTAACAGTATAACCAAAGGTAGTGCACTTGGGTTATTATAATTCGGGTATACTATGCAGAAACATATTTATGAATCGGGTATTATTGGCAATTGTTCGTTTATAGCGCATGTGCATAAGAATACCAATATCAGCTGGCTCTGTTGGCCCCGGTTCGACAGCAGCTTTATATTCGGTAGCCTGTTGGATACGCAAAAAGGGGGTGAATTCTCCATATTACCACGCCACGATTTCACGTCCGAACAATACTATATAGATAATACCAACGTACTGGTAACGGAGATAACCTGCGCCGATGGCAAATACAGGGTAACTGATTTCGCGCCACGGTTTATGTTATTTGAGCGCTATTTCAAGCCTTTGATGCTCATCAGGAAGATTGAACCACTCAGCGGCAACCCGCACGTAAAGGTGAGTTGCCGCCCTAAAGGACAATATGGTGAAATTGAATTGAGCCCGGCTGCCGGTAGCAACCACCTGGAATTTACCGGGTTAGAGCGTTCGGTAAGGCTTACCACAAATGTTTCCCTCAATTATATACTGGATGAGCAATTTTTTGTACTGAACGAAACCAAATATTGCATACTTACCTATGAAAAGCCCCTGGAAGCTCCGTTGGAACATACCGGTGAGGATTTTCTGAAGAGGACGATAAATTACTGGCAGTATTGGGTAAAGAATACCGGCATCAGCAACCTGTACCAGAAGGAAGTGATACGCTCGGCCCTGGTATTGAAGATACACCAATACGAAGATACTGGCGCTATCATTGCCGCCAGCACTACCAGCCTGCCGGAGTCTGACGGCAGTGGCCGTAACTGGGACTACCGTTTCTGTTGGTTGCGCGATGCTTATTATATCCTGAACGCACTGAATAACCTGGGGCATTTCGAAGAGGCGGAACATTATTTCCAGTTCATAGCCAATATTACGGAGATGGAGAACGGGCGTTACTCACCCCTATATACCGTCACCGGAAGAAATGACTTCAAAGAGCTGATAATGGACCTGGAGGGTTATAAAGGAAATAAACCCGTACGCATAGGCAACCAGGCAGTAGAGCATGTTCAGAATGATATTTACGGGCAGGTACTATTGTCATTGATACCATTGTATGTGGACAGGCGATGCATATACCAGAACAGGCTGGACCCTTCAAGGTTCATTAATGAAATACTGGATAAAATAGCAATGACCATAGATGAGCCCGATGCCGGCATATGGGAGTTCAGGAATATTGCGCAGGAGCATTGCTATACTAATCTTTTTCAATGGGCGGGGTGCCAGGCAGCGTTTAAAGTAGCCAATCATGTAGGAGATGAGCTATTGATGCAAAAAGCGGCACAACTGAGAGATAAGGCTGCGACAAACATTGAAGCTTGTTATGACCCCGTGCGTAAGGTATATACGCAGGCAAAAGGCGTAGGCCACCTGGACGCCAGTACGCTGCAACTTATTATGATGGGCTACCTGGACCCGCAATCGCAACGGGCGAAGGACCACCTCATAGCTGTAGAAAAGGAACTGAAAGCTGAAAATGGGCTTTTTTACCGTTATCTGCACAAGGACGATTTCGGTAAGCCAAAGACTACGTTCTTAGTTACCGCCTTCTGGCACGTAGAGGCCCTGGCTTGCGTGGGCAGGGTGCAGGAAGCTGTTGATCAATTTTCCCAACTAATGCAATACGCTAACCACCTCGGCCTGTTGAGCGAAGATGTAGACGCAAACGATGGCAGCCAGTGGGGCAACTTCCCGCAAGCGTATAGCCATGTGGGGTTAATGAATGCAGCCTATCGTATTGCTAAGAAACTGGACCTTCCTGTTTTTGTGTAGTATTTGGAAGAGGCTTTGCCTCATTGTCGTTACATAGTTCATATAGCAGTTTCCGTACTGCCAGGTGGTTATCTAAATGATATTGCGCTGCAGATACCTTGCTGCCAACCTTAATTGTGATGGCCTCTTCCGGCATAGTTTTGAATATATCTTCATCTGTAGTATCGTCGCCTATAGCCAGTATGAAATCATATTTATTTCCTTCCAGCCATCTTGCAGATGCGATTCCCTTATTAATAACGGCGCTTTTTACCTCTATCACTTTGTCGCCTTGCAATATCTGCAGGTTGTTTTCATAGATGAAATGTTTCAGGTCATTAACTAACTGTTGTGCACGCAGGGTGCCCAGGCCGGTGTCTGCTTTACGGTAATGCCATGCCAGTGAATAGCTTTTTTCTTCGATAAATGTGCCTGGTGTTCTTTCGCTGTGCAGCGCCATGATGCTGTATATATCTTTGTGCCAGCCATTGTTTATACCCATAGTATGCTGCCACCTGCGGCTCCCGTTTTTATGCCAGATGCCATGTTCGGCTACCATATCTACATCCAGTCCGCCCAGCCATTCTTCCAGCGTTATATGGTCGCGCCCGCTTATTATTAATACTTTATTAGCAGGGTCTGCTGCCAGTTGGTTCAGCAGGTGAATAATTTCTTCATCAGGTACAGCCTCCATGGCATGCGGTTTAAAAGGCACAAGAGTGCCATCATAGTCAAGCAACAACAATCTTTTTGAACTGTGCCTGTAACGGGTATTAATATTTTCGCGTAATGAATCAGTAATGGATTTTGCGTATTGTTTCACCTGTTTCTCCTTCACTTCCTTTAATTTGTTCCTGAAGTTCCTTACCCAGGTGTGGATATCAAATTTGGCAACTGTCTGCTGCATTTGCGTCATACGGTAAACTCTTTCCCGCTCAGGCATGATGAGCGCTTCATGCATTTTGTCTGCAAAGGCCCATATATCATTGGGGTTTATGATAAGCGCCTCTGGCAGTTCTATAGATGCCCCGGCAGTTTCGCTCAATAACAGCACGCCCCTTTTATTCACCTGGCTGGCCACATACTCCTTACTCACCAGGTTCATGCCATCGCGCATAGGTGTTACCAGGGCTACATCGGCCGATTTATATAAAGCCGATAGCAGGTTCGGCTGAAATGAACGGTAGAAATGCTGTATAGGTTGCCAGTCCAGCGTAGCGTACGAGCCGTTTATTTCACTGATGAGTTTGTTCATTTCCTCTTTAATCTCTTTATATTTTGTTACAGAGTCGCGGGAGGGGACGACCAGGTGGATATAGGTTACTTTTTCATGAAATTCAGGATGTCGTTCAAGGAAAAGTTCGTAGGCTTTCAACCGGTGTGTTATACCTTTGCTGTAGTCCAGCCGGTCTATAGAAACCATCAGTTTAATATTTTGCCCGGTCATTTTGCGTATCTTTCTTTCATTACGATACGTCTGTGCGCTGGTAGCCATATCGGCGTATTTGCGGTAATCTATACTAATGGGGAACGCATCTGCTGTAACTATCCTGCCATTTACATTTATTTCGTGAGATGTTGTTTCCAGTTTGCTTATCCTGTTGATTGCGCTGAGGAAATGACGCACATCGTCATAGGTTTGAAAGCCTATCAGGTCAGCACCTGTCAGCCCATTCAATAGCTCTTTGCGCCAGGGCAGCAGGCGAAACAATTCCTGTGATGGGAAGGGGATATGCTGAAAAAAACCTATTTCCGCTTCGGGCAATACTTCGCGCAACAGTTGAGGCACCAGCATCAGCTGATAGTCGTGTATCCAGATTGTATCGCGTGGATTAGCGATGTTTAGGATGGCTTCAGCGTATTTGCGGTTTACATTCTTATAACTATTCCAGTTATCATAGTCGTAATTGGCATAGCTGGGAAATGAGTGAAACAGGGGCCACAATGTCTCATTGGAAAACCCCTTATAAAAACGTTCCATCTCTTTTTGTGACAGGAACAAGGGTGCCATATTACCTTCAGCCAAAAAGGTTGTTACTCCTTCTTTATGCTCATCTTTTACTACTATACCCGGCCATCCCAGCCAAACATTGCTGCCTTCGCGGTAGATACTCCCCAAACCGGTAGCAAGGCCACCCTCACTTGTTTTATAATCCAACTGGCCGCCTTTTTCTATGATAGTGACGGGCAGGCGGTTGGATACGATTATTGTCTTCTTATCTCCACTCATGGCTTAATACTATACAACGCTGATAGCGCTATAATATTAACAGCTATAACAGTCAATGGTTCAAAAAACTATTAACCGGCCACAGTGAAAAAATGACACAAAAAGATGTAAAAAATGATGCGAAAGAGCTGTGATTATCAACCGTATAGTTCCAGGTGGATATCTTTTTTGTCGTAGCCCAGGCACTGTATGCGGTTTTTGGCCTCATCCACCATTACCTTCCAACCGCAGAGCATAAAGTGTGCGGGGGGATGCCCTTCGCACAGCCGCTCGTATATGGCATGTACATAGCCGGTATCATTGTCCCATGTCTCGCGGGAGAGGACCGGGAAGTAAGTGAAATCAGGGATTTGCTCTTCCAGTTCACGCATTTCATCGTAATACAGCAGGTCATCCTTGCGGCGTGTACCGAATATCAGGTTCAGCCTGCCGTGCGGAATATTATGCGTATTGATATAATGCAGCATACTGCGGAAAGGTGCTATGCCCGTACCCGTGCATATGAAAAACATATTTTCCGGCAGTTCATCAGGAAGTACAAACACACCCTGCGGCCCGCGTAGTATCAGTTCAGAGCCCAACTCCACATCGTTGAACAGGTAGTCGGTACCCAGGCCGCCATCTAAGTGTACTATTACCAGTTCTATAACATTTGTGCCATCGGGCATGGAGGCAATACTGTAACTGCGCCAGCGCTTATTCCGTTTTTCGTGTATGGGCAGGTCCATGGTTACAAACTGACCCGGCTTAAAGTCAAATCGTTCGGTTTCCGGCAATTGCAGCCAGTAGCGGCGGGTATTGGGTGTCGCCTGCTCTATGCGTATTACTACAGCCTTCTGCCATTCAGGTAGCATGAACTAAAGTTAAGTAAATTAATCTGTATGGTTGGTACTGTCGGCCGTGCTTTCTTTGTTGAGCAACCATTTCCTGTAGTTATCGCGTATCCACATCATGAACTCAATAGAAGTGGCATCCCGTGCAAAAGCCAATTCCATCGGATGGTGATATATAAACTGCACGGCGGAATCGTATGTTGTACCGGTAGCGTATATCACTGCTTCAGGATTGTAACGCAGGTCAATATATTTCTGTTCTTCTGTTTGTTCAAAATCTTTCAGAAAACGCTTGTCCTTTTTCTTTTGCCCGGATATGCGCGCCGCCATTTCGGTAATCAGTCCGTCCACGGTAATGCCTGCCATAGTCCCGGCGCTTAGTGTAGTCTTGGGTTTCCTCCTGGCATCGGTAAAAGTTTTATTATATAACCTCAGCATTTCCTTATGTTCTTCCTGCCATTTTTCCTGGGCAGGTAAGATGTCCACTTCCCGCAACATATAACTTGCCCGCTCCATATAGATATTTTGTAAGGGCTGCCCTGCCTCCACTGCTTTTTTTACCGTACGGAAAGAGAGAAGCATATATGCAATCGTATCACCCTTTGATGCGTTGAGTTTGTAGTAACCGCTATCGTTAGTATAGGTGGATGCCTGTGTGCGGGTGTTCACCACTAAAACATCCTGCAGGTACAGGTTATCATCCATGTTACGTACTACCCCCCGTACATATTGGGCGCTTGCCTGTGCAGACATGGCCAGTATGCAGAGTATGTATAGCGCCGTTTTCATTTTTCCGGCACCAGGCTTTCATCTATTTTGGGCAATCCCGCTGTATCTATCACACTCAGCCATTCGCGGTAGTGGTGGCGTATCCACATCTTCATTTCCAGGTCGGTAGCGGTGCGGGCGTAGTCGTAAGGCATAGGGTAGGCGTTCATAAAATGCCCCAGGCTATCACCTTCCAGCCCTGTCATTTCATATACCAGGTCGGTAGTATAGCGGGTATCTATATACTTCTCGTCCTCCCATTTATTAAAGTTGCGCTGGAATTTAAATATCTGCTTGCTGCGCTTATTGAACTTCTCAGCTACAAAAGAAACAGGGCTCATCACCCCGCTTTTAGTACGGGCCAGTGGTGCCCGGTAGGTCCTTCTTCTGTCTATCGAGTCTATTTGATATTGGGTATAGCCCGGCATCAGTATTACCTCCTGTAGCTGGTAGCTGATGCGCTGCAGGCCGATGTTGGCGGTATAAGCCCCCGCGCCCACCGGCATGTTGTATTCCTTAGGTTTGTAGCCTATATAGCTAAAGGATATAATGTCGCCCTTTTCGGCATGAATGGTAAAGTCGCCCTGCTGCGTGGTGTAGGTAGCCTTTTGCGTGCGCAGGTTCACCACCGTTACGGGGTATAACGGCTCACCGGTGCCTGCGTCCTTCACCTTGCCTTGCAGGGTTTGCGCAAGGGCGGGCGAAGCCACCAGGCAACATAGTATGGCTACGAGAACTCTCAAAAACAATATATCGGCAGTAGCCCTCATAATGTTACAAATCTAATTTACTTATAACCATGCAAAAAACCGGCTTGGTGTTTTGGCAATACTTTAAGAACAATAGCCCCGTATTATAGGGATAAACAAGGCGTTTGCATATTTTTGTGGTTCAAATAGAAAAAATATCATGTCAAGTCCTTCATTTTACAACAGGTTGCAGGCCGAACTGCAGGAGATACAGGAAGCGGGTTTATACAAAAACGAACGCATTATAGAATCGGAGCAGGGTGCCGAAATAACCGTAAACGGCAAGCAGGTGCTCAACTTCTGCGCCAACAACTACCTCGGCCTTTCTTCTCACCCCAAGGTAATAGAAGCGGCGCATAAAACAATTGACAGCCGTGGCTACGGCATGAGCTCGGTGCGTTTCATCTGCGGTACGCAGGATATACATAAAGAACTGGAAGCCAAAATCTCCAAATTTGTAGGTGCTGATGATACTATACTATATGTGGCCTGCTTCGATGCCAACGGTGGTGTGTTTGAACCATTGCTGAACGACCAGGACGTGATTATATCCGACGAACTGAACCACGCATCGATAATAGACGGTGTGCGCCTGTGCAAGGCACAGCGCGGCCGCTACAAGCACAACGATATGGACGCCCTGGAGGAGCAACTGAAAGCATACTCGGGCGCCCGCACCCGCCTCATAGTTACCGACTCTGTTTTCTCTATGGACGGTACCATAGCCCAGTTGGACAAGATTTGCGACCTGGCCGATAAATACGATGCGCTGGTGATGATAGACGAAAGCCACTCATCGGGCTTTATGGGCAAGACAGGCCGCGGTGTGCACGAGCTCTGCGGTGTTATGGACAGGATAGATATTATTACCGGTACACTGGGCAAGGCCCTGGGCGGTGCATCCGGTGGTTTTACCAGTGGCAAAAAAGAAATAATAGATATGCTGCGCCAACGTAGCCGCCCTTACCTGTTTTCTAATACTGTGGCCCCTGCGGTAGTGGGTGCCACCATAGCTGTGCTGGATATGCTGAGCGAAACAACAGAACTGCGCGACAGGTTGGAAAATAATACCATGTACTTCCGCGAAAAAATGACTGCCGCCGGTTTTGATATGAAACCCGGCACGCACCCCATAGTGCCCATCATGCTGTACGATGCGGTGCTGGCCCAAAAGATGGCCGCCCGCCTGCTGGAAGAAGGTATATACGTTATCGGTTTCTTCTACCCCGTAGTGCCCAAAGGGCAGGCCCGCATACGTGTACAAATATCCGCCGCCCACAGCCGCGAACACCTGGACAAAGCCATCGCCGCCTTCACCAAAGTAGGCAAAGAGCTCGGTGCTGTGAAGGAAGTGAGTGCGTAGCACAAAAAATAAGAACTCCCCTCCTGCCTGTCCCGCCAGTGCGGGGTTTTTAGGAGGGGACGATAGACGCGCGCCTTTAGGCGGAGTAAGCGTCTATCGGGGGAGGTCCACTCGCGCCGGAAAAATTCCTCCTTCGAAGGAGGTGCCCTGTGAACACAGGGCGGAGGATGTACACTCGCGCAGGACTACTTTTTATGTTTGGATTTCCCCTTCGGAAAATAATAATCATACACCATCTTCCCCAGCGTCTCATTTACATTGCGCACACCATGATGCTCCAGCCATTGCTGAAAATCATCCGGCTCTTCGGTAACGAACCGCACTATCTCCTCATTCTTCAGGCTGATGATGAAAGTGTCTATTGAAAAAATGTAGGCCGACAATTCTGTCGCGTCATGGTCAAAACCCGCAAAGCGGGTTGGTGTAGTATTCATACAAGCATGGTTTAGTTTCATGTTCATGTTTAACCGGTGAGCACCAAACCTGCTTGCTTGTTATCAACGAAGCGGCGTGGAACCCAACTTACCGGTTAGAGGTATTGGCATACCCGGACACGAATAAGAGGGCCCACGCCTTAGCGTGAGCGTTCTTACCTCGTCTTGTGTCCTTTTAAAACGCCAATTTTCTAACCAAGACGAAAGCAATTACGCTTTCAATATTTTTCTACATGTAAAGGTAGTGGATTTTTTGGGATAGGGGGAAGAGGAATAAAATCCTGTCGTTTTTTATATCTTGTTGAAAGATACACTCTCGTATGAAGTTTTACCTTGGTGTCACCGATAATAACTGGTATCAGTATTTAAGTAAAATAAATCCTGAGGATATAAATTTTTGGCAACCGGGAGGCAGTACCAATTTCAAAGTATTACAACAGGGTGCACCTTTCCTTTTTAAACTTAAAGCCCCTTACAATGTAATTGGTGGCGTCGGGTTCTTTTCGTCCCAAACATTTTTGCCACTTTCTATAGCATGGGACGTTTTTCACGAAAGGAATGGATGCGAAACCTTTAATGAGTTTCGTTCAATGATTCTTAATTATCGTTCTGATAAAGACAATAGTAATCCAACTATTGGTTGTATTGTTTTGACCAGCCCTATATTTTTCAAAAAAGAAGACTGGATTGATGTTCCCGAAAACTGGAAAAACAGTATTGTACAGGGAAAATCTTATGAAACAGACGATATTATAGGTGCGACGTTATGGGCAAAGGTGGAAACTACACTACAGAAATACCTGGTTGGCAAGGAGCCAGAAGGGCTAAAAAGTCAACTAATACTTTCCGAACCAGAAGCGCAGTATGGGAATTCAATTCTCACAAAAGTAAGATTGGGGCAGGGCGCGTTCAGGGTATTGGTGACAGATTCATATAATAGGCGATGTGCAATATCAGGTGAAAAGACCCTGCCGGTATTGGAAGCAGCGCATATAAAACCTTATGCACTTTCCGGGCCACATTTTATTTCAAATGGACTTTTGTTGCGTAGCGACATGCACAAGCTTTTTGACGCCGGTTACATTACAATAACTAATGACCATAAGGTAGAAGTAAGCAAAAGGATAAAGGAAGAGTTTCAGAATGGTAGAGAGTATTACCAGTATCATGGTAAAGATTTGCTCAACCTTCCTAATAATTTACAAGACCGTCCAAATAGTGCTTATTTGGAGTGGCATAATGTGAATAAATATAGGGGGTGATCTTAAAGACTAGTAAAATCATTAGAGATAATGGCTGAAAAGATATTATACTATTTTGGTGCAGGAGCCAGTGCCCAAGCATTGCCATTGGCTAAAACGGTATGGGGGGATTTACAACCTCTTGGTGGTGGTCCCCAGATAAAGGGACTAGCATATGAACTAGCGAGACTTTCTGAGAATAAAGTAATTGATGATTTGCTCAAAAGCGAGGAAAACCAGGTAATTGAGCCAATTCTGAGTAATTGTCAACAACTTGCAAAAAAGGCTGATGAGTTTGGGGACGTGGATACATATGCAAAATACCTTCAGATAAAAAATCCCGGAGGTGCAGAACTAAGAAGTTTAAAAGAAACATTATCGCAATATTTTGCGATTAAGCAGGTTTTATTAGAGGCAAGAGATAATCGGTATATTCCTTGGCTTGTGGCTATAATGGAGAGAAAGAGATTTCCTGAAAACGTGAAAATTTTGTCTTGGAATTATGATTTTCAATTAGAGCTTGCAAGCGAATTACTAGATCTTTATGGTGAGGATATTCGATATAGCGGCAACGGATATACTTATTCGCCTTCAGGCCTAAGCTACTATCCAAACTTAGACCCGACCTTTAATGAGTTTGATACTCTTTCGCTCATTCATATGAATGGAATTGCTGGATTTGGCGTAGAAGGTGAAAGGAGGATATCAAGCGTTTTTCAGAATGATTACAGGAGTAGACATAATAATTTTTTTTCACTCCTAATGAATAACAATATACAATCACACATACACTTCGCTTGGGAACGGTCAGGTTATCACGAACGATTAATGCAACATGCTATACAAATGATACAAGGTACAACGATAGTAGTGGTTATAGGATATTCTTTCCCATTCTACAACAGGGAAGTAGATAAGCAAATTTTTTCTTCCCTAGCTAAAGACGGATTATTGAAGAAAATTTATTTCCAAGATCCCATATTAGATGGTAAACAGTTGATAAATCAATTTGACCTCAAAAGAGATATGCCAATCGAGCATATTAAACAGATAGACGGATTTCATGTCCCATTTGAGTATTAATATATCCTATATGCTTTAAAGGTTGGGATAGACTACAGATTTCTAAATAAATGACCGAGTTTTTCTTTTTTCGTCTTTAAGTATTCGTATGAGTCATCAGTTGCGTCTATTTCTAAAGGTACTCTTTTGACATCAAAACCATTCTCGACAAGAGCAGTGACTTTTCGTGGGTTATTTGTCAACAACAACATACGCTTGCAGTCAAAATAGTTTAAAACATCAATTACCTTCGAATATTCTCGTGGGTCTCGCTCAACTTGTAGCTTGTCATATGCATCGGCTGTATCTAAACCCTCTATTTGATTTAACAGTAGACCTTTCACTTTAGTATATATTCCAGCACCCCTACCGTCCTGTAATAAATAAATGAAAAATCCGCCGTTTTCGTTTATTAACCTAAGAGAAGTTTCCAATTGTTCATGACAATCACAGTCTTTGCTACGAAATATTTCTGCAGTAAAACACGCACTTTGAACCCTAATAAATGGCCATTCATTTGGAGTATCCTTTGCTAAAACCAATACATTCTCATCTTCGTGATGACCATAATTAAAACAATAAAAGTCAAATTGACCATAATAACTATTTATTGTGCACGAAGCAACATCAAACTTTCGCATTTTTTTCATTTAATAATTTATTGATATCATCTGCTCTTGGTACAATCGGCATCCATTGATAATGCAATTGCAACGCTCTTTGACTAACGTGATCAGCCAATATTTTATCCTTTTCCTCTGTGTCATATTTCCCAACACCATGAATGTACTGATCTATCTCAAATTCGACTTCTCTTTGAGCAGTTCTATATAGTACCCATCTTTCTTGCGGCTTTCTAAGTTGTAACCAATAAGATGCCAATGCTGCGCATGCGGTGAGACCAGCGGGAAGGTACTTCGACACTATTGCATTATCTGATACTAGAATTAGTACCGGTGATAAAACCGTTGAAAAAAGGATTACAAGGAATAAAAATGTAGCTGTATTCTTGTTCTCGTTGGCTTTTTTGCTAACAGAGGTTCTGATTTTTTTTGCATATTGAAGCGGTGATTCTAGAGAATTATTTTCACTCATATTATAGCTGTTTGCCAGCATAAAAGTATATATTCTATTGGAAGATTTTATCATGCCTGCAACCGGGAAAAACACCCTATTTTTAAATTATATTTTATTATGCTACTCGCAAAGGCGTTTTTGGTGTCAACGGGCGGCTTAGGTGCTGCTATATCCATGTTAGCGCGAGACTGCCCGCCCGGATAACAATCCCCGCAAGAATGAATCTTTCGGGCTGGCGTTCGGACGGGCTTCGTGCCTCGCAGTGATCCCGCACGAGCGGGACAGGCGCGGGAGAGAGAGCGTTACGGATAACTCATGTTATCGCGAGACTGCTTCGTGCCTCGCAGTGACGAGGAGAGGGGGCAGATACCCGTGTAAACGTGAGACTGCCCGCCCGGATAACAATCCTCGCCAGAATGAATCTTTCGGGCTGGCGTTCGGACGGGCTTCGTGCCTCGCAGTGACGGAATAAGGGGTAAACATCAAATACCTACAGCCCGGCAGTACAGTAGCACTCAATACAATCGGAGACACAACCGAGGCATCAGGTGTAACATGCACTCGGTGTCTTTTTCTTTGCTTCGTTTCTTTTGGACAAGCAAAAGAAATGAAGGGCAGCTGGGTAGCGCTACCGATTGCTCATGTTAACGTGAGACTGCTTCATTCTTCGCAGTGACGTGAGGGGGTGATAACGTGAGATGGCGGTTCGGGGCCCGCCATGACACGTGGGGAGTATGTAGTATTTTAATCCCTAATTCACATTGAATTTCGTATATTTGTTGTAATAAATCCGAATGGATTTATGGAAATCCCGCCCACCTGTCCCGAGCCATTCGGGATGCGGGACTGTAGTAATCCCGACATTTCGGGACTATTATAAACCCTGCCCGCCAAACGGGCACCAAAAACACCATGCATGCAACCCGCCATCCACCCACCCCGAACAATACCCATTCCAACACCCGGCCAGGAAATTTTTACCCCCACCGAAAAAATTTTATTCCCCGTCCGAATCCCATCCCGAAAAATTCATTGTGGCGGGGTTCATCCGGGCGGGCGTTTTACCGGGAATCCCCTACATACGGGAGCGACAAAAACAAGTAGAAAGTCCCCATCCTGGGGTCCCGATAGCTATCGGGATAGGGGTCCACTCGCGCAAGACAAAAAAAATGGAACATGGCATCATTTGGGAACAAAATCGGGAGGAAGTTCCCTGCAATGGGATTTAGGGGTCCACCCCTGCCCGAAAAAACACGGAAAATGGCAACCCTTTGGCAACACTTTGATCCAAAACAGTAACAACGAGAACCAAACTATGAAACCATCAAGGCCCACCGCCCGGCAGCGCAGTAGCAATGAAGTTCATTCAAGGCGACAACCCGTTTCTTTGAAGCTTAAGAAACGGGTGTGTTTTCTTTGCTTCGTTTCTTTTGGACAAGCAAAAGAAATGAAGGGCAGCTGAGGAACGCCGCCGATAGCTCATGTTATCGTGAGACTGCTTCGTACCTCGCAGTGACGTTTTTGGCAACACTTTGGCAACACTTGTACCGCTTAGGCAGAAAAAATACCGAATATGGCAATCCCGTACGTACGGGAGCAACACTTTTGGCTTTTGACTTTTTAATTTTGACTTAACTTGCAGCTATGGGACAATACAGCATAGGCGAAGCCATACAGATGCTCATGCAGAAATCGGGCTGGAAGCCCAAAGCCACCGAAATACGCATCAGGCAGGAGTGGGAGCAGATAGCAGGCAAAACCATTGCCAAATACACCCGCGAGCTGAAAGTATTCAACGGTACCCTGACCATCTACACAGACGTAGCCCCACTGAAACAGGAACTGAACCTCGGCAAACAGCAACTGATACAAACCATCAACGAGTACCTGGGCGACACAGCCATTACCGAAATCATCGTTAAATAACCATACTATGGCAGATGTAGACACTTCGAAATACAACATCAACCTGGATGTGAAATACGGCCACCAGGAACTGATAGACATTCCCGAAATAATAGATGCCTGCCAGGAAAAGTGGTGGAACCAAACACTCACCCAGGTGAACGACAGCGTAGTGCGCATCGGTATCATCGAAGGTGAGTTTCACTGGCATAAGCATGATAATGATGATGAATTCTTCTACGTAGTGGAAGGGCAATTGTTTATTGATATAGAAGGGGACAGGACGATAGAGCTCGGCCCTAAGCAAGGCGTTACCATAACCAAAGGTATGATGCACCGCCCCCGCGCGCCCAAACGTGTAGTGATGCTGATGGTAGAGACCGCTAATATTGTTCCGACGGGAGATTAGAGAATACTCATCAGCTTACTCAGGCAATCTACCTCGTAAGTGAGTTTATGTTCGTGAGTGAGTTTTGCGGGATTGTAGTACACATGGTCCCAACCGGCATCTTTAGCGCCCAGCACATCTACTTCCAGCGCATCGCCTATCATGATGCAGTCGTCTGTAGTAGCGCCGGTGGCAGTCAGTGCATAATCAAATATACCGGGGTGCGGCTTCATAGCATGGCTGCGCTCTGATGTTATGATTTCTGTGAAGTATTTGCTGATGTCTGAGTATTGCAGCTTCATGCGTTGTGTCATGTCGAAGCCGTTGGTAATAAGGTGGAGGGTGTATTTTTGTTTACAATGGTCCAGCACTTCCTTTGCATAAGGTAGCAATCTAGTCTGCGTTGGCAATATTTCCAGGTAAGCGCTGCTCAGCTCATGTGCCAGCAGCATATCGGCTACTTTAAAGTCCAGCAGTGTCAGCCAGAAACGTTTCCACCGTAGGTCTTCACGACGGATTAGCCCTCTCCGGAACTTATCCCAAAGCTCGTGGTTGTGCGCATTATATATTTCTACAAACGAATCGAAGTCCCGGATGCCTCTTTCATCGAGCTTATATTCCTTGTACAGCCTTTCTATTGTATTGGCAGAGTTGCGGTCAAAATCCCACAGGGTATGATCGAGGTCGAAGAAGATATGTTTGTATTTTTTACCCATTACCTGTTGCCAAAGTTAGCCCTATTGCCTGTAAAAAGTCAGAGCCGCCCCGGCAAACGGAGCAGCTCTTATATATTTGACAGGTAAACGAAACTATTTTTTACGATAGTATATCTTGTCATCCATGAACTCGGTAATAGACTGCAGTGCAGGATTAGCCATACGTTCGTAGATGCGTGATATTTCTATCTGCTCTTTATTCTCGTGTATTTCTTCCAGGTTGTCAGTATGGCTGCTGAATTCGTCCAGCTTGCGGTGCAACTCTTCTTTCATAGTTACAGATATCTGGTTAGCACGTTTAGACATCACTACTATAGACTCATACAGGTTGCCTGTTTTGTCCTTGATAATCATGTTATCGCGCGTTTCCACCAGTGGGTTAACGGCTGCCATAGCCCTTTTGTTACTACTACTGCTCATTTCTTAACTTTTTAATATTATTGTTTGCCTGCAGGAAATACCTATTTCCCTCGCTTACATATTTGGATTGTGGGTATTCTTCTCTTAGTTCGCGGTAGGCGTTCAGTGCATTGGCATAACGCTCTTCCTGTTTGCTCCTGATACTTTCTTTGGCATATTCATACCACGCCCGCATGATCATATATTTATAATAATCCGACTTTGCAGAACCGGGATATTCCAGCAATACTTCCTGGTAGGCTACGCTGGCAGCTTTATAATGTCCTATATTGTAATACAGCCTGGCAGCATCAGCATCTTTAGTTTCAAGTTTGGCGCGGCTTTGGTCAATTATTTTATTTGCCTCAGCAGCATGTTTGCTTTGCGGGTATGCATTCAGGAAAGTTTGTAACGCTCCGATGGTTTTTTCGGTATATGCCTGGTCCAGCGAGGGTTTGGGCGATTCTTTATACAGGCAATATGCATGCATGTATTCAAGCTCTTCTGCATCTTTACTTTTCGGAAAGAATTCAGCAAAGTTTTTGAAATGGTAAGAAGCTGACATGTAATCCTTCATGTAATAGAAGGTATATGCATACCGGTAATATAAAGGCTCATAGTTACGGGTATTTTTCATGACCGGTATCAGGCTTTCATAAATAGCATTAGCCTGGGGATATTTTTTCTGGTCGTAATATTTATTCGCCCTTTCCAGCTTATAGTTTACATCATTGCTACGCACCACTTTTTCGTAACCATTGCAGGCCGAAAGGAGCAGCAGTATAGCGATGAACGACAGAAGATTGCGAACAGTAATAGCCATAATAAGAGTTGCAAAGCTAATATATTTCCTCATGTTAACCATCAGAAGGGCGTAAAACTCTGTTAAAAAGCCTTTTGCAAGTCGGATATACCTGAATTCACAGGCTATCCACATTAATTCACATGATTTCAACATGTCAATATGCACAAGTAGTGGGTTTTGGAGCTGTATCGCCTGCCTGTATTGACTTTACAGCATATATGATATTGTGGAAAAATATGTATTTTCCATTTCGTGGCTAATTGTGGTAAAATGTGTTATTTTGTGTCTATAATCGTTGATTTTTATAGTATTGAAAGGATAAAATGCTCAACCTCCTCGGTGAATATGAAATATCGGTAGATGTCAAAGGCCGCTTTTTGCTGCCCGCGTCGTTCCGTAAGCAACTGCCGGAGGGTAGCGGGGACCAGTTTGTCATTAACCGTGGTTTTGAAAATTGCCTGGTATTATACCCTATGCAAACCTGGAACAAGATTTCAGCCGAAGTAGACAAACTCAACGATTTTAAACCAAAGGTGCGGGAGTTCAAAAGATTATTCCGTAACGGTGCTACCGTAGTGGAGGTTGACTCCGCTGGCAGATTGCTGGTACCTAAAATGTTGTTGGAGCGCGCCGGCATACAAAAAGATATGGTTTTTACAGCCCAGGGAGACAAGGTTGAGTTGTGGGATAAAGGTACGTACTATTCGTACATAGAAGAGCATAAGGACAACTTCAGCGACCTGGCAGATGAGATAACAAGCGGTAATCAAAAAGCGCCGGATGGGGAATGATATGGACGCCCCAGGTTTTTACCACGCCCCGGTAATGCTGCATGAAGCGGTAGAGGGCCTGGCGATAAAAAAAGACGGTGTGTATGTGGACGCGACATTTGGCGGAGGCGGGCATAGCAGGGAGATCTTAAAAAGTTTGGGTGAACAGGGCAGGCTCATAGCCTTCGACCAGGACAGCGATGCCTGGCGAAATAAGCCTGAAGACAGCAGGCTGACTGATGTACACGAAAATTTCAGGTACATGCGCAGGTTCCTGAAGTTGCATGGTTGCCCAGAGGTGGATGGCATACTGGCTGACCTGGGAGTAAGTTCTTACCAGTTTGATACCGGAGAGCGTGGCTTCTCCATCCGTTTCGATGGCCCTTTGGATATGCGTATGGACAACAGGGGTGAGCTGACGGCTGAACAGGTGTTGAAAACCTATAGTGAACAGGAGTTGCACAAAATGTTTGAGCAATATGGTGAAGTGAGGAATGCAAAGCAACTGGCTAAATATATAGTGGAAAACAGGGGCAAGACGGTGCTGAATAGCATCGGTTCATTGAAAGCCATGCTGGCGCAGGTGATGAAAGGCAACCCCAACAAGTACCTGGCTCAGGTATTCCAGGCACTGAGGATAGAGGTGAATGATGAGCTGGGCGCGTTGAAGGACCTGCTGGAGCAATCGGTGCAATGCCTGAAACCGGGCGGAAGGTTGTCCATTATCACTTTCCACTCGCTGGAAGACAGGATGGTGAAGCAGTTTATGAAGCGTGGCGTATGGGGCGAAGTGGAAACAGATGTTTTTGGCCGCGCTGTTACCGAACCCAAACTAAAGCCATTGACGAACAAGCCTGTAGAGGCATCGGAAGCAGAACTAAAAGAAAATCCACGTGCGCGTAGTGCACGTTTACGCATAGCAGAGCGGTTGTAAATGAGTAAAGAGGCAAATAACATACATGTGCAGGAGGCTTCCACGCCTGCACAACGTGTCCGCAGCGACTGGAAAGCGTTGCTGGAGAAGTTTTCTTACACCGCCATTGTCAGCAATGTTCCTTACCTGGCTTTTGTTGCCCTCTTGTGTGTGCTGTATATCAGTAGCAACAAGCGTGCTGTGGAAACACAGAGAGAACTGAACAAACTGAATGACACGCTGAAAGAATTGCGTTGGGAATATATGGACGCAAAGTCGCAGATGATGCGTGCGCAAATGGAAACGGAAGTGATAAAAAACGCGGATAAACTGGGCTTAAAGCCCATGCTGATGCCGGCATTTAAAATAGAAAAACAAAAACAACCCGCACAACCACAAACCAATTGAACATTAAAAAAGACATACGGTTCAGGGTATATGTAGCATTCACATGTATGTGCCTCTTAGGGTTGGCCATACTAGTGAAAGCTGCGGTAATGCAGGTAAAAGAAGGACCCAGGTTGCGAGCGCTGGCGCAAAATATGCATACACGTAATACTATACTGCCTGCTGAACGTGGTAATATATATACTGAGAACAACGACCTGCTTTGTTCTACCATTCCCATGTTTGATGTGCACATTGATTTTTCGGTAATAGACTCAGCGTTGTTTGCGGAAAATGTGGATAGCCTGGCGAAAGAGCTGTCAGTCTTATTCAAAGATAAAAGCGCGGTAAAATATAAGAGCGAATTAAAACGCGCTTATGCCGAAGAACAGAAGTACTGGTTGCTCTGCAAAAACCTGGAGTACGACCAATACCAGTTACTAAGGGGGGTGCCCATATTCAATAAAGGCAAAAACAGGGGTGGTTTTATAGCGGAGTCTAAGATGAACCGGATTAACCCGTATGGAATGCTGGCCTATCGTACTATTGGCTTGTGGAGGGAGAATGCACAGACAGTAGGACTTGAAGCTACATGTGATAGTCTTTTACGCGGGCATACCGGCAGCCGTGTGGAGCAGAAGATGACGGGCGGTGGCTGGATGCCTGTAGAAGGTAGTGTGATGGAGCCGCAGAACGGGAAAGACATCGTTACTACCATAGACCTGGATATACAGGGCATAGCAGAGTATGCTGTAAAAAGCATGTGCGAAAAATACGACCTGCAATACGGCACATGCGTGGTGATGGAAGTGGCAACGGGTAAAATACGCGCGATGGTGAACCTGGGTGCGCAGGAAGATGGCAGCTACTTTGAAGATTTTAACTATGCGATGATACCCACCGAGCCGGGCTCGGTATTTAAGCTGGCAACACTCACCGCGGTATTCAATGATAAGTATATAACATCAGAAACAATAGTAGATGCGGAAGGTGGTAAAGTACGCTTTGGCAACCTGACCATGAGAGACTCTCACCTCGGTCTGGGGAAAATGACTTTGAAAGATGCATTTGCACATTCATCTAATACAGTACATGCCAAGCTGGCGCAGCAATACTATTATAAAGAGCCGGAGAAATTCATAGCCCAACTGAAAATATTACACCTGCATGAAAAAACAGGTATTGACCTGGCAGGCGAGCGCAGACCGGTAGTGAAAAATCCGGAAAGCAAATCGTGGAGCAAAACAACCCTGCCATGGATGGGTACCGGGTATGAAGTGCAGATAACACCACTGCATACCTGCATGTTGTACAATGCAGTGGCTAATAATGGCAAAATGATGCGACCGTACCTCATCAGCGAAGTGAAAGAATACGGTAAGACTATTTATAAGAAACAACCGCAGGTACTGGAGCAGGCCATTGGCGATTCTTCTACTATTGCACAACTACGTGCCTGTGTTGAAGAAGTAGCGTTGACCGGTACGGCTAAGAGCATTCAAAGCCCGTATTATGGTATAGCGGGTAAAACAGGTACCGCACAGGTAGCAGATAAAGGAATTAAATATAGTGATGGCGTTTACCAGGGTTCTTTTGTCGGGTATTTTCCCGCAGATGAGCCCCGGTACACCATCGCTGTAGTAATGCGTACTAAAAAACATGCCCGCAGTTATTATGGCGGTACGGTTGCCGCACCCGTATTCAGGATGATTGCTGACCGCGTGTTTGCAGCAGGTAAGGGCTGGAAAACACCAACGGACAGCCTGGACAAAAAAGGCGCAAAAGCCATGATTGCGCAAAAAGCTACAGGCAGTAGCTATCATGTGTTGCTGGGTGCTATAGGTAAAAGCATCAATATGCCCGCTTATAATACGGTACATCATGTGCAGGCCGATTCGGGCAACAGGCTGATAGCTGAAGCACAAAAAGTGTATAAAGGGATAATACCGGATGTAAAGGGTATGGGCCTGAAAGACGCATTGTATTTATTAGAGCAGGAAGGCTTGTTCGTGCATATAAAGGGCAAGGGAAGAGTCCGGGCGCAATCAGTTGCGCCCGGTACTATTGCCAAACGCGGGCAGGAAATAATACTGGAACTGGGTACGTGAAACAACTGAAAGACATATTATCAACGGTGCAGCCGCTGCAAATAACAGGTGATACATCTGTTAGCGTAACGGGTTTGCATATTGACTCCCGCAAAGTGGAGCAAGGCAGTATGTTTATTGCTGTAAAAGGCACACAGGTTGATGGGCATGAGTATATCGAAAAGGCGATTGGCCAGGGTGCTGTTGTTGTTGTTGCAGAAACAATTCCCGCTGATAAGAAAGCTGGCGTTGTATATGTAGAAGTTAAAGACAGTGCTGCCTCGGCTGGTTTACTTGCCGGTGCTTTCTACGGCAATCCTACTCAACACATGAAAGTAGTAGGCGTAACAGGCACCAATGGTAAAACCACTGTTGCCACCCTGTTATACCAGTTATTTGAAAAGCTGGGTTACAAATGCGGTTTGATATCTACAGTGCAGAACCATATACACGATAAAGTAGTAGCCGCTACGCACACCACGCCTGATGCTATTGCAGTGCACAGCCTGCTGGCCGATATGCATGCAGCAGGCTGTACGCATGTGTTTATGGAGGTAAGTTCTCATGCAGTACACCAGCAGCGCATAGCGGGTATACAGTTTGCAGGTGGCGTATTTACCAATATCACGCACGACCACCTGGATTATCATAAGACTTTTGATGAGTACATCAGGGTGAAGAAAATGTTCTTTGACAACCTGCCTGCAACAGCCTTTGCATTGACCAATGCCGACGATAAGCGTGGTATGGTGATGCTGCAGAATACAAGGGCGACCAAACTGACATATAGCCTGCGTGTGCCGGCTGACATCAAGGGTAAAGTACTGGAAAACAACCTCACCGGGTTGGTGATGGATGTAAACAATATAGAAGCGCACTTCAGGATGATAGGCACTTTCAATGCTTACAACCTGATGGCGGCTTACGGGGTGGCAGTGCAGCTGGGCGAAGATAAAATGGAAGTGCTCTCGGTACTCAGCAACCTGCATGGTGCGGCAGGGAGGTTTGAAACCATCATGTCAACCCAAGATAAGATACTCGGAATAGTAGATTATGCGCATACACCCGACGCGCTGATTAATGTACTGGCAACCATCAACCAATTGCGCGTTGGCGGGCAGAAAGTGATTACAGTAGTGGGCTGCGGTGGCGACAGGGATAAGGCCAAGCGGCCGCTGATGGCTGAGGTAGCTTGTGAGCATAGTGATAAGGCGATACTGACATCCGACAACCCACGTTCAGAAAATCCGGAAGATATACTGAACGATATGGTAGCAGGTTTGTCCATAGCACACAGCAAAAAAGTATTGAGAATAACAGACAGGAGGGAGGCGATAAAAACAGCCTGCACCCTGGCCAATGCTGAAGATATAGTGTTGGTAGCAGGCAAGGGGCACGAAACTTACCAGGAAGTAAAAGGCGTTCGCCATCATTTTGACGACCGTGAAGTAGTAAAAGAAGCATTTGAATTATTAAACAGATAAAAAGAAGAACAAAGACGAGAGGATGTTATATCACTTGTTTACATACTTAAGAGAACAATACGGGCTGTTTGGCGCGGGTATATTTTATTATATCACTTTCCGCGCTGCCATGGCTATCATTCTTTCGCTGGTCATCACCACTATTATTGGCAAGGGGCTGATAGGCTACTTGCGCAGGAAACAGATAGGCGAAACCGTTCGTGACCTGGGCTTGCAGGGCGAAGCGCAGAAGAGAGGTACGCCTACTATGGGTGGTATCATCATCATAGCAGCCATACTCATTCCTACTTTGTTGTTCGCCAAACTGACCAATGTATATATCATACTGATATTGTTGTCTACTGTATGGTTGGGCCTCGTTGGCTTCCTGGATGATTATATAAAAGTATTTAAGAAGAATAAGGAAGGGTTGGCAGGTAAGTTCAAAATAATGGGCCAGGTAGGCTTGGGTATTATTATCGGCTTGTCTTTATACTATAACGACCATGTAGTCATTACACGCGAGGTGCTGCCCGATCAACCCGTGTTGTACAACCAGGCCGAAGAGCAGGTGTCAAAGCCATTTACCCGTATTGACCAGGCAGGTAAAGAACATACTTATGTGCATATCAAATCGGTGACTACTACTATACCCTTTGTGAAAAGCCATGAGATGAGTTACAGCAAAATCGCAGGTTGGTTTGGTTCCGGTGTGGTGGGCTGGCTTACACCATTGGTATATGTACTGATAGTTATTTTTATCATCACTGCGGTATCCAACGGCGCTAACATCACTGACGGTATTGACGGGCTGGCAACCGGTGTATCTGCTATTATCGGTATCTGCCTGGGTGTATTTGCTTATGTATCGGGCAACTACATTTTTGCAGATTACCTGGGCATTATGCACATACCTTATCTCGGTGAGTTGTCCATATTCATAGCTGCTTTTATAGGCGCATGCGTGGGCTTCCTCTGGTACAATGCATACCCTGCACAGGTATTTATGGGTGATACAGGTAGCCTGGCATTGGGGGGCATCATAGCCACACTGGCGATCATGATGCGCAAAGAGTTGCTGATACCTATCATCTGCGGAATCTTCGTGATGGAGAATTTGTCTGTGATGATACAGGTGGCCTATTTCAAATATACCAAGAGGAAATACGGTGAAGGCAGGAGGGTGTTTTTAATGTCGCCCCTGCACCATCATTATCAAAAGTTAGGTTACCACGAAAGTAAAATAGTAACAAGGTTCTGGATAGTGGGTATTGCCCTGGCAATACTCAGTATTGTAACATTGAAAATGCAATAATGAACGCGAACGAACATAAAAGGCTAGTTGTGCTGGGTGCCGCGGAAAGCGGTATCGGTGCTGCGTTGCTGGGGAAACAGCAGGGCTGGGATGTGTTTGTAAGTGATGGGGGAGCCATAAAAGATAAGTATAAAGAAGAACTACAGACAGCGGGTATCGACTACGAAGAAAAGAAGCATACGGAAGAAAAAATATTGAACGCAGACTGCGTGGTGAAAAGCCCCGGCATAAGTGATAAGGTGGCCATAGTGAAAAAGGTGCGTGAGGCGGGTATTGAAGTGTGCAGCGAGATAGAGTTTGGCTACAGGTATAAAAATAACAGCAGGATAATAGCTATAACAGGCAGCAACGGCAAAACCACTACCACGGCGCTTACATTTCATTTGCTAAAGGAAGCGGATTATGATGTGGCGATGGTAGGCAATATCGGCTACAGTTTTGCACGCCAGGTGGCAGAACGCCCGCACGAGTGGTATGTAATGGAGGTGAGCAGTTTTCAGCTGGATGATATACATAGCTTTAAACCGGACGTGGCGGTATTGCTGAACATAACACCCGACCACTTAGACAGGTATGAATACAAATTTGAGAATTATATAAAAGCAAAATTCAGGATAGTCGAAAACCAGACAGAGAGAGAGTACTTCGTCGTGAACTATGACGATCCTGTAATTAAAGAACACATCACAACCCATTTTATTCAATCAAACACAATCTACTTTACGATGAGCGAGCAAAACATTTCCAATGAGGGAGGATTTATCAACGACGACAAAATGAACATCCGCTTTAACGGTGAAGAACTGAACATGTCCATACATGATCTTTCTACCAAAGGCAAACACAATTTATACAACAGTATGGCGGCAGGCATATCATCCCGTATTGCGGGCATCAGGAAGGAAAAGATAAGGGAAAGCTTCTCAAGCTTTAAAGGATTGGAACACAGGCTGGAGTTTGTCGCAACGATAAGGGGTGTCGATTTTATCAACGACAGTAAAGCCACGAATGTAAATTCAGTATGGTATGCGCTGGAAAGCATGACCAAACCCACCGTGCTGATACTGGGAGGCCAGGATAAAGGGAATGACTATAATGAAATACTGGAGCTGGTGAAAGAAAAGGTAAAAGCAATAGTGTGCATGGGGATAGATAACGCCCCCATTCATGCTGCATTTGAAGGGGTGATAGAAACGATAGTGGATACAAAGTCGGCCAAAGACGCAGTGAACGCTGCTTATGCACTTGCAGAAAAGGATGAGGTAGTGCTGTTGTCGCCCGCATGCGCCAGTTTCGACCTTTTTACCAATTATGAAGACAGGGGCGAACAGTTTAAGGAAGCTGTCCGCAACCTGTAATTAATAAAAATCAGAGAAGACAAGAGGATGAAACAATTGCTGAAACAGACAAAAGGAGACCAGGTGATTTGGGCGGTAGTCATTATACTATCGTTCATCAGCCTGTTGGCTGTTTACAGCGCTACCGGTTCGCTGGCGTACAAGCATGATACCAATGCCAACTATTATTTAGTGAAGCAGGTAGTCATACTTGGCCTGGGGTTGATATTCATTTATTTCATTCATAGAATCAACTATACCAAATTTGCACGGCTGGCGGTATTGTTTTATCTCATCAGCATACCGTTGTTGATATATACACTTTTCTTTGGAGTAAAACTCAACGAAGGTTCGCGCTGGATATCATTACCGGGTACAGGTATTACCATACAGACATCGGCATTAGCGCAACTGGCTTTGTTTATGTTCCTGGCACGTATGCTCAGCATCAAGCAGGCAGTCATCAAGGATTTCAAAAAAGGTTTCCTGCCCGTGCTGGCGCCTGTGTTGTTAACGGCAGCTTTAATTGCTCCGGCTAATCTCTCTACAGCCGTGATGATTGGCATTACCTGCTGTATCCTGTTTTTTATTGGCAGGGTACGGGTAAGACATATAGCGTTATTGGCATTTGCCGGTATCATCGGCGGATTGTTATTATATGGCGTGTCCAAGGTTACCGGTTTCGGTCGCGCTGAAACATGGGAGAAGCGTATTGTAGATTTTGTAGGCTCAGAAGAAGACGGCAAACCTAAAGAAGAAGTGTACCAGGTATTGCATGCGAAGATTGCCATTGCCAATGGCGGGCTTACAGGCCGCGGGCCGGGCAACAGCCAGCAGCGCAACTTCCTGCCGCACTCTTATTCCGATTTCATCTACGCCATAATAATAGAAGAATACGGTTTGATTGGCGGTGCACTGATGGTGTTTTTCTATCTGCTGTTTTTGTGGCGGAGCATCCTGATATTCAGGCGGTGCCCCTATGCATTCGGGGCCTTCCTCGCTGTGGGCTTGAGCACAACACTGGTATTCCAGGCTATGCTCAACATGGCGGTGAACGTACACCTCGTACCGGTTACCGGTTTAACATTGCCATTGGTAAGTATGGGTGGCTCTTCGGTATGGTTCACCAGTATGGCTATAGGGGTGATATTGAGTGTAAGCAGGTATGTAGATGAAACGGAAGGAAAGAAAAAAGCGGAGATGACGAAGGCCGTAGAAGAAAGCGAGCGTATGAATGTAAAACCTGCTTTGGGATAAAATGAGTGGATTGAAGGTGATAATAGCAGGTGGTGGAACAGGCGGGCATATATTCCCCGCTGTGGCGATTGGACACGCATTGAAAAGACTGGCGCCGGGTACCGAGCTGCTGTTTGTAGGTGCGAAGGGAAAGATGGAAATGGAAAAAGTACCGCAGGAGGGTTTTGAAATAGTGGGGTTGGACATCGCGGGTTTTGACAGGGGCAATATGTTGAAGAACATAACGCTGCCGTATAAAATTATTAAGAGTTATATGCAGGCAAGAAGCATACTGAACAGTTTTAAACCCGACGTAGTAGTCGGTGTAGGGGGCTATGCCAGCTTCCCTATGCTGAATGCCGCACAGGGCCGTGGTATACCCACGCTGGTACAGGAGCAGAATTCTTATGCGGGCAAAAGCAATAAAATACTGGGTAAAAAAGCGAAGGCTATTTGTGTAGGGTATGATAATATGGAACGCTTTTTTCCTAAGCATAAAATCATCTTCACAGGTAACCCGGTGCGTAAAAACATCGCGCATTCAACCGTGAGCCGTGAAGAAGGACAGGCATGGCTGGGGCTGAACCCACAGAAGAAAACCATCCTTGTAGTAGGTGGTAGCCTTGGTGCTAAATCTATTAATGAAACGATAGACACACGGCTGGAAGAGATACTGGACGAAGGAGTGCAGATAGTGTGGCAAACGGGCAAGCCCTATTACGAACAGGCGAAAAACCGTGCTGAAGCATTTAAGGACAGGGTAAAGGTCTTTGATTTTATAAAGGAAATGGACAAAGCATACGCAGCGGCAGATGTTGTGATATCCCGTGCGGGTGCATTGGCCATTGCAGAACTGTGTATTGTGGCGAAGCCCGTGATATTCGTGCCATTCCCTTTTGCGGCAGAAGACCACCAGACCAGCAACGCTTTGGCGCTGGTAGAACACAATGCTGCCATGATGGTGAAAAACAGCGATGCCAAAACAGACCTGGTGGCAAAACTGAAAAAATTATTGAAAGATAAAGCTATGCAGGAGTTGATGCACGACAACCTGAAGGCATTGGCGATAAAAGATGCGGATGAAAGGATAGCAAAAACTGTATTGGAAATAAGCGGTAAAAAATTGTAATGAATTTAGAAGGACTGAATAGGGTGTATTTTATAGGCATAGGCGGCATAGGTATGAGCGCCCTGGCCCGCTTCTTCGCGCAACGCGGGGTAGCGGTGAGTGGATACGACCGTACCGAAACAGACCTGACTAAAAAACTACAGTCTGAAGGTATGTCCGTTCATTATACTGATGACATATCGCTGGTGGATAAAGATGCCGGACTGGTAGTGTACACGCCCGCTATTCCTAAAACTCATGCAGAACTGAACTGGTACAGGGATAACAACTACCCGGTATATAAGCGCAGCGATGTGTTGCAATGGATAACAGAAAGCTATTTCTCCGTTACAGTTGCGGGTACGCATGGTAAAACAACTATGAGTACTATGATCAGCTACCTGTTGCGCGAGGCGGGTATGGGCTGTAATGCCTTCCTGGGAGGGGTATCAGTAAACTACAATACCAACTACTGGAGCAGCGATACACCTACTGCGGTGGTGGAAGCCGATGAGTACGACAGGAGTTTCCTGAAACTGCGCCCGGATATAGCAGTGCTGACCGCCATGGATGCCGACCACCTGGATATATACGGCACGCCGGAGGAAATGGAGAATGCGTATATAGAGTATACACGCAACATAAAACATAACGGAACATTGCTGGCCAAGCATGGCTTGAAACGTACGGGTGAATTAAAAGCCACGCATGTAATGACCTACAGCCTGCAAAATGATGCTGCCGATGTATATGCATCCAACATCATGATGAAGAATGGCAGCTACGAGTTTGACCTGTATTATAAAGAAGAAAAGATAGAAGGCCTGCAACTGAATATGGGCGGTATGCACAATGTGGAAAATGCAGTGGCGGCCATTGCCATCACCCGGTTGCTGGAGGTAGAAGCAGAAAAAGTAAAAGAAAAGTTACCGCAATTCAAGGGTGTGAAGAGAAGGTTTGAGTACGTGGTGAAGAATGATGATGTGGTATATATAGACGACTACGCTCACCATCCCGAAGAACTGGCATCGCTGATAAAGAGTGCGAAGTTATTGTTCAGCGACAGGAAATGCGTGGTAGTGTTTCAGCCGCACTTGTTTACAAGAACAAGGGACCTGGCTGAAGGTTTTGCCCGCAGCCTGGATATGGCGGATGAGGTAATACTGCTGGATATATACCCTGCGCGAGAAGAACCAATAGCAGGTGTGACATCAGAAATGATAAAAGAAAGAATGGCGAACCCTAATTGCACCATACTTAGCAAAGAAGGGCTGCTGCAATATGTTGAAGCTGCGCCTTTGCAACTATTCATTACAGCGGGTGCAGGTGATATAGATAAACTGGTAGAACCCATAAAAAAGATAATAGAGCGTAAATGAGCGTAAAGCGCAAAATATCGGCACGTAGAATAATACAGGCACTGCTGACACTGGTGTTGGCCGGTGTGTCTGTTGCTGCCGTATTGAGCGCAACTAAGCTGCAAAAAAACAGGACACTGGCTGATGTAGACATCAGGATAAATAACAAGCAGTACGGTTTTGTTACTGAACAGGAAATAGAACAAACCCTGCTGCGCGATGGGGAAATAAAGCCCGGCAAAACAAAACTGTCGAAGCTGAATGTACGCCAAATGGAGAAGGTGGTAATTGCCAACCCCTGGGTGGAAGACGCACAGGTGTATGTGGACAATAAACAGAAGCTGCACGCATTGGTCGTACAGCGGGTACCAGTTGTGAGGATATTTGAGAAAAACGGCAACAGCTACTATATAGATAAAAATATGGAGGCACTCCCATTGTCGCCTAAGTATAATTTTTATACCACTGTGGTGACCAATGTGCCCGAATTGAAAAATGACAGTGCATCTAACGCATTAAAAGCGCAGATAATGGCATTAGTGCAGTTCATCCGCCGAGATACTTTCTGGAATGCGCAGGTATCGCAGTTGATATTGCGTGATGATATGCAGTTTGAAATAGTGCCTGTATTGGGCGAGCAACAAATCATTTTTGGTGACACAACCGATATGCAGCTGAAGTTCGACAATCTGTTCGCCTTTTATAATAAGGTGCTGAATGAAGTAGGCTGGGATAAATATAATGTATTGGACCTGAGCTATAAAGGGCAATTGGTGGCATCGCCCGCGCTGAATTGGAAACTACCTGTGGATAAGGTAATCAACCGCATCAATTGGGTAAGCAGCATAACAGGCGAGACACCGAAGACCAAACCGGTAGCTATGGCAAACCCTGCGCCTGTTGCAACAGCACCAGCTGAGGTAAAGCCTGAAACACCTGCGCCTGCCACGCCGGAAAAAACTATACAGGCTGAAGTGCCGGCAGAGGTAAAGATAGGGCCGAAGCCGGAACCTCAACCCGAACCGGTAGCAAAACCCGAAAGAAAAGCACCACCGAAAAAGACAGAACCTAAACAACCTAAGCCGGAAAAAATAAAAGAAAAAAAACAAGAGGATAATAAGCCGAAGTATATATACGGAGGCCAATAAAAAAAGTATAAACGTTTGTAGTATGAGCAAAAAGCAACCCATCATTGTAGGCCTGGACATAGGTACCACCAAAGTGGCTGCAATCGCAGGAAGAAAAAATGAGTTTGGAAAGCTGGAAATACTGGCTTTCGGGCGAGTGGAGTCTGCCGGTGTCAGTCATGGTGTTGTGATGAACATAGACCAGTGTATCCGCTCTATTGAACAGGCTATTGCCAAATGCCTGGAATCTAACCCCGACCTCGACATCAACGAGGTATATGTAGGTATAGCGGGACAGCACATTAAGAGCCTGCAAACCCGTGGCGATAGGGTGCGTACTAATTCTGACGATGTCATCAGCCAGGCGGATATAGACCTGCTGATACGCGACCAGTATAAAACATACATTCCTGCCGGCGACCAGATTATCGATATCGTCCCGCAGGAGTTTAATATTGATAGCACTCCCAACGTGCTGGAACCTATTGGTATGAACGGTGTGAAGATTGGCGCCAACTTCCACATCATCACGGGCGATAAAAATGCCATCCGCAATATCAAACGTTGTGTAGATAAGGCATCGCTCACCACGCGCGACCTGGTGCTGCAACCCCTGGCATCCGCAGCAGCGGTAATGAATGATGAAGATATGGAAGCAGGTGTAGCCATTGTAGATATTGGCGGCGGCACTACCGATATGGCGGTGTTTTACGATGGTATACTGAAGCATACAGCGGTAATACCTTATGCCGGTGTGAATATTACCAACGATATCCGCAGTGGCTTAGGTGTATTGCGCGCGCAGGCGGAAGCTATGAAAGTACAGTATGGTACCGCGCTTGCAGCAGAGGCCAATGCGAATGCATATATTACTATCCCCGGCCTACGTGGCTTGCCCGCTAAGGAAATATCTGTGAAAAACCTGGCGCATATTATACAGGCACGCACGCAGGAGATATTGGATTACGTACTCTTCCACCTGAAACAAATCGGGTTGGATAAACGCCTTTATGGTGGCATCATTCTCACGGGTGGTGGTGCGCAGTTGAAGCATATGATACAACTTACAGAATATACTACAGGGCTAGGCGCGCGTATCGGTTACCCCAACGAGCACCTGGCTGGCGGTTATGCTGAATCGCTGATGAACCCCATGTATTCCACCTGTATCGGTCTTATACTGCGTGGTTATCACGACTTCGAAAATGGTAAGATGCGCTTTGTGGGCGAAGGTGGCAATTATATATCTGCGCAAAACATAAAAGAAGAAGAGGAACAATACGAGGAAGAAACAACGGAAGAAACAAGCGATGAGAGAACGACTAAACGTACTGAAAAAATGAAAAAACTTTTCGACGGGCTGAAAGGAAAATTCATGAGCCTGTTTGAAGAAGTGGAAGATGAAAAAATTGAATAACCCATTTATAATAAAAACTGACTGTTTCATTACTAACCCAAATAAAAACAGAGAATCGTATGATACATTTTGAAATCCCCAAAAACCAATCGTCTATCATCAAAGTGATAGGCGTAGGTGGTGGCGGTGGAAACGCCGTCAATTACATGCACAGCCTTGGTATAGAAGGCGTAGATTTTGTTGTCTGCAACACAGATTCGCAGGCGCTCACCCTTAGCCCCGTGCACAATAAGATACAGCTCGGGCCGCACCTCACACAAGGGTTGGGGGCAGGTGCTAATCCCGAAATCGGTAAGCAGGCCAGTGAAGAAAGCCTGGAGGATATTTCCAAAATACTGTCCGTAAACACCCGTATGGCTTTCATTACTGCCGGTATGGGTGGTGGTACGGGTACTGGAGGCGCACCGGTATTGGCCAAGATTTGCAAAGACCTGGGTATACTCACAGTGGGGATTGTGACCACGCCTTTCACTTACGAAGGCCGTAAGCGTATGAAACAGGCTCAGGAAGGTATTGACCGTATGCGCGAAAATGTGGATACTATCCTGATAATATCTAACGACAAGCTGCGCCAGCAATACGGCAACCTGCCATTTACGCAGGCTTTTGCACAGGCCGATAATGTATTGGCTACAGCAGCTAAATGTATCACGGATGTGATTAATACCACCGGCCAGATAAACGTGGACTTTGCTGACGTATGCACGGTAATGAGAAGCGGCGGTGTAGCCATACTGGGCAGCGCAGAGGTGGCGGGCGAACGCCGTGCCGAAAAAGCTGTGGAAGAAGCACTAAGCTCACCATTGCTGAATGACAACGACATCACAGGCGCTAAATGGATATTGCTGAACATCACATCTGCAGCCGGCGAGTTCGAACATACTATGGACGAGGCAGAAGCTATACAGGCTTATGTACAACAGCAGGCGGGCGAAGATTGTGATGTAATACTCGGTATGGGCCACGACCCTAACCTGGGCGATAAAATCGCGGTTACG
The DNA here is from genome assembly GCA_964515955.1 of uncultured Flavipsychrobacter sp. GTDB lineage: Bacteria > Bacteroidota > Bacteroidia > Chitinophagales > Chitinophagaceae > UBA5543. The sequence goes on from CAZEZM010000002.1 coordinate 147,289, forward strand.
ATTATCGCGACAGGTTTCAGCCACAAAGGGTTGAATGCTGAATTGCCTGCACGCAAAAATGAACCCGAGAAAATCATAGTAAAGCTGGGTGAATCTAATACTGCACAGGCAGTAGCTCCGGTTGCTGACGCTACTCCAGCACCTGTAAAAGAAGACCCGATGGCCCCTAAGCTGGTAGAAGAGCCGCAGGTGCAGAACAGGGTGGTGATAGATGCAAAACCTCACTTCCCCGTAGATAATACTCCGCGCGAAACGCTGCAACTGGTGATGCATGATGAGCAGCCGGAAGCAAAACTGCCTGTTGAAGAGAAGAAAGAAACACCGGCAGCGCCTGAGCTGGAGTTAGTGATTAAAAATGAGCAACCCGTTGCGCCCGTGCAGCCTGCTCCGCCACAACCACAGGCAGCGCAGCCGTCACCTGTTACAACGCCCGGCGGCCGTGTGCTCACCGAAATGGAATTGGAAGAGAAGCGCATATTTGAAGAACAAAAACGCGCGCTTGAAGAAAGAGCTGAGCGCCTGCGTCGTATGAGCTTTGATGTGAAAGCCGGTGAAAGTACCGATGATATGGAGAGTGTACCTGCGTATGTACGCAAGAACATACGTATAGATGATACGGTAGCATCTTCTGATACATTCTACAGTGGTTACAGTGTAGGGGTAAATGATAAAGACAAAGAAGGCAAAGCTGACCTGCAGAGTATCAATACATTCCTGCAAGGCAAAAAGCCTGACTAATGCTATTTCTGTTATAGCCTATGCTCTGAGCCCCCTGCATCGCAAGGGGGCTTTTAGTTTTTGTTTAACATTCCCGCTTTAAACCCATATTCTGTTTACCCGTCTATGATACAGAACTAAAGGAGAAATATTATGAAGCGAATTACATCAATACTGGCGGCACTGGCTATAGTGTTTGCAGTACAAACAGCAGAGGCTCACCCGCACGGCCACAAGGTGCCGCACAAACAATACAACCAGCACAAGCGCATACAGCATGGCGTGCATAACGGCCAATTGACAAGGCCGGAAACAAGAATGCTGCGTGCGCAACAGGGTAAAGTAAGGCACTACAAACAGATGGCTATGGCGGATGGGCGTGTTACGCCACGCGAGCGTCATCTCATCAACCGCACACAGGCACAGGCAAGCCGTAATATATACAGGCAGAAGCATGACGGACAGGTAAGAAGGTGGTAATAAAAGAGTAATAGGTTTTCATAAGTTGGGGTTTTACAGGCGGGTTATTCAACCCGCCTTTTTTTGTGTTTGTGTAAACACAACGTTAAACCAGGATGATTTTTCAATTACTAAATCAAGAAGCTTCTGTCAATATTACGTTAGCCCGGCTACTTAGTATCTTATTTGATTTGCTTTGCACAAAATATTACATGATGAAACAACGTATACTCATTCTCTGCTCAATGTTGGCAAGCACTGTAGCAGCCTTTGGCCAGGACATTGACATGAAAGACGAGGTGCTGGTATTTGATGAAGCTACCGGTACAGCTAAAATCGGTGTGATAGTAAAAAACAAGAATGCATCCCCGGTTACGGTAGATGTTGCTATAGTCAACAACTTTGGTACTGCTACAGGTGCTGACAGGACATTGGCCACCACGCAACTTACCTTCACGGCTACGTCACCCGACCCCGATACACAATACATCAATGTAACTATCAACAATGATATGACAGCCGAATCGCAGGAATATTTTGCATTGCGCTTGTCCAATGCTGTTAACGGAACCATCGGCGATATGAATACGGTAGTGTACATAAAAGATAATGACTACGCACCGCCTGTTGCCCGCAAAAACATCAGCCTGGAGTTTAAAGGGCGCTATACTATGCCTGCATCAGGTTCTTCTGCAGAGATACTGGCTTACGACAGTGCATCCAACAGGATATTTACAGTCAACTCTTTAAAAAATGTGCTACAGATATTGAGTTTTGCTAACCCATCTTCTGTAGCAAAGGTTGACTCGGTAGATATGTCAGCGTATGGTGGCGGTATCAACTCAGTTGCTGTAAGGAATGGCCTCGTTGCTGTTGCTGTTCAGGCAAGTGCTAAAACTGACAGCGGTTCAGTAGTGATATTAGATACCAATGGCAACCTGTTGAAACAGGTAAAAGCAGGGTCACTGCCCGATATGATTTGCTTCACTCCTGATGGCAAATATGTATTGACGGCTAATGAAGGCGAGCCTAACTCTGCTTATACTATTGACCCCGAAGGGTCTGTAACCATTGTAGACATCAGTAATGGCGCAGCCAATGCCACGGCTACAACTATTCGTTTCAATTCTTTTAATGGTGCTAAAGCATCTCTGATAGCACAGGGTGTGAGGATATTTGGTTATAACAACCCAACAGTTGCGCAGGATTTTGAGCCTGAATATATCACTGTAAACAAAAACGCTGATACTGCTTATGTGGGCCTTCAGGAAAACAATGCTGTAGCAGTACTGGATATTGCCAACAAGACATTTGTCAGGATAATGCCGCTGGGATATGTTGACCACAGCCAGCCCGGTAAAGGTATAGATGGCAGCGACCGTAATCCTGAACCACTGATAGCCAACTGGCCGGTGCGCGGCATGTACTTGCCCGATGCTATCGCTTCATACACAGTGGGCAGCAATACATACATAGTCTTTACTAATGAGGGTGATGTACGTGAATACGACCCATTTGAAGAGGAGGCGAGAATTAAGAGTGGCAGTTACGACCTGGACCCTGTAAAGTTTCCTGAAGGTGATTTGTACAAAGAAGATTATTGCATAGGCCGCCTGGCTGCTACCAATACATTGGGCGATACGGATAGCGATGGTGACTTTGACGAGATATATGTATTCGGTACACGCGGCTTCGTCATTAAAAACGCAGCTACCGGGACAACGGCTTTTGAAAGCGGCGACCAGTTTGAACAGATTACACTCGCTGACCCTAAAGTGGGTAAGATATTCAATGCAGGTAACGAAGATAACGACCCCCAAACCCGTAGTGATGCTAAAGGCCCTGAGCCGGAAGCGGTTGCGATAGGTTCTATACACGATACTGCTTATGCATTCATTGGCCTGGAGCGTATTGGCGGCGTGATGGTCTACGACATCAGCAATCCTACTGCTCCCGTGTTTGTAGATTATATCAATACCCGAGATACAGCTGCATTTGGTGGTGACAACGGCCCTGAGGATATCAAGTTTCTGCATGCTGATAAAAATCCGCATGGCAAGCACTACCTGCTGGTATCCAACGAAATAAGCGCGACAGTGGCCGTATTTGAAGTAAAAGTGTCACCTGTGTCTGTGCAGAACATACATACTAACCTTAACAAGCTGAATGTATATCCTAACCCGGTTGTAAACGGACAGCTATTCTTCAGCACTACTGTTTCAGGTGTACTCATGGACGTTAACGGACGGACTGTAAGCTCATTCAATGCAGCAAACAGCATCAACACCGCACAACTGCCTGCAGGCGTATATATACTCAATGCGGAAGGTTTTACTACCGAAAAAGTAGTGGTACAATAATTTATACGTATTCTCTGTTTTGTTTTTAAGAAGCCTGCGCCTCGTGTGCGGGCTTTGTTTTGACTTTTATCAGTCAAAACAAAGCAATATGCTTTGGTATTCACGTAGGGACAGCCCTGCTAATTCTGTTAAATATCTAAAGCCCTGCATGCTATATCTTTCAAACATTATGCATTTATATCGTCTTCTGTAGCCACATTGGTTATAAATGGCTATATTTGAAAATGATTGTATGTGACTACATATGCAATGCATCTGGTTATCAGCTAAACTTAAACAGGAATAATATGAAAAGAACATTTTTACTATTGGCAGGTGTCAGCTTTGGTTGTTGCGCTTACGCGCAAAACACAATTGACAACTATACCACCAGTACAAATACCTTCACAGAGGTAGGTAACAACACACACGGTATCAACAATCCCCAGGACCTGGATTTTGTACCCGGTAGACCCAACGAACTTTGGGTGCTGAATAAAGAAGCTGCTGGCGGCAGTGTAGTATTATTTTTCAACCCCGGTAAGGCTAACCAGTCGCAGCAGTTCAGGCGCGATTCTCATAACGAACATTTTATGGCACGTGCAACAGCTATTGCATTCGGGGCCAGTGATTACTTTGGTACGGCGCAGGAAATACAAAGTACCGCAGGCCCTACTGCTACTTTTATGGGCCCGGCATTGTGGAATAGTGATACAACTGTATTTGCACGTATGCACCAGAACAACTGGGAGCCGGGCAAACTACTGGGCAGCCATATAGATATGTTGCACCAGAGCCCTTACGGTATGGGTATTGCACACGACAATGCTAACGTATACTGGTATTTCGACGGCCATAACGGCAACATATGTAAATATGATTTCGCTGCTCCGCATGGCGTAGGCGAAGACGATCACTCTGATGGCAGGATACACCGGTTTACTGATGTTACGGTTACACGCAAGCCTAATGTGCCCAGTCATATGGTATTAGATAAGGCTAATGATTGGCTGTATTTCGCTGATGGTGGTACAGGACGTGTTTTGAGGATGAAAACGACAAGCGGAACAGTGGGAGCAAACCTCACCGCACCGGCATCAGGCGCGGAACCCCTGGCTGAGTACAAGGCAGTTACCGGTGCTACAAAAGAAGTGATGGTCAGCGGCCTTACTTCTCCTTGCGGGGTAGATTACCGCAATGACAGGTTATTTGTCAGCGATTATTCAACGGGTAATATTCATATTTATAACACAACCACTACACCGGCTACATTGGTGGGAACCATCATTACCGGCGGCCCGGGTGTAATGGGCGTACGTGTTACCCACGATAACAAAATATGGTTTGTTAACGCAACGACCAATAAGTTATATCGCATAGACAATCCTAACGTGGTATCAGTAGACGAAACCATAGCGAAAGAAATTTCTTTCGCGGTATATCCTAATCCTGCGCATGGCCATCTTAATGTAAGGGTAGATGATATGAATGGCGGCGAGGCCCTCATCAGGATATTTGATATGTCGGGCAGGCAGGTATATGCCAATACTACTACTCAACAGCTCACAAATGTGGCTACTGATGGTTGGGCAGCAGGCATGTACCACGTAATAGTTTCTTTTAATAATAACACGGCAACAACTAAGGTGATGGTGCAGTAGGCTTAGCGCATGAATAATATACGCAATGCCGGCTAATTAGCCGGCATTGCTTTTTTTAAAACCTTATTGCCGATACATATGGGTCTACTAATATCTCGTAGCGCCTGTTGGTTTTAGGGGATAAGGTATTCAGGTCATATACCTGGTAATAACCATTACGCCCGCTGCATGGCCCGGAGTGATGAGGGGCAGGCCCGTCATAGTTCTGGTTGCGGCTAAAGATATAAAAATTATTATCCCTGTCATTTACCGCTACAGTATGTGGCTGGTACATACTACCTTTTATAATGCTCACCACATTCAGCGTATTATAGTCTATTACATACACCGACCCTTTGAATATGCCCGTGGAAGGGTCTTCCATACAGGGGACAAATAAGTATGGCTTTTTATGAGAGATAGTGAGGCCCTGGGGTTGTATGCCTACAGGTAATATTTTTATCAGGCTGTCATTGCTGCGGTCAAACACTCTTAGCTCATGTGTACCTGCGCAGGATATAAAGTACTTGCTTCCGTCCGGCGAGAATGTAATCTCATAAGGGTCTGGGGTACTACTGCCTTTTGTTGTTGTCAGGCTATTCCCATCAATGCTGATGGAGGTGGTTTGCCCGTTGCTGTATTTATATAATGTATTCCCGTTCAGCGACGTGACGTAAAATGTATCAAACGAGGTATTGGCGGTAATGCCATGCGGATTTATAAAGCCTGTATTAGTGATATACTGTACTTGCGAAGTGACTGTATTGATGAGTACCAATCCGTAGTCGTCACCATTGGTGAGTGCCAATTGTTGCCCGTCAGCAGATATGGTCATAGTGCTCCAGAAGTTGTTATTCAGCGTATACACCTCAGCTATATTATCGGTATAAGTATCTATTTTATACACGCTGTTTCCAAACCAGAATGAGACATATGCGTATCTCCCATCAGGGGATACAAGGGTATAAATGGCGCTTTCCGGAAATGGTTTAGAGCCGGTTGATACGTAACGCATCACCACATTTTTCCCGGCATCAATTACAGCCAATTCGTCACAGCCCTGGTGTATGGCATATATTTTCTGTCGTGTAGCCGGTTCCGAAGCAAAGGCTATCTGCCCGTTTTTGTCCGGTGCGCCTTCATCAATCCATTTTTTTATTGCCAGGTATTCATCTTTTGTAAGTGGGGCATGGTTGAGTGGCATAGTGGGTATGGCTATGGGCCCCAGGGTAGAATCTGTATTGATGAAATACATCAATGAACTGAAATCTGAACTATAGGGGACTACCACAGCGCCGTTGACACCACCGTCAAATAAATGCTCCCAGCTATCCAGTAGCAGGCCGCCAGCACCTGTATGGCTTGCCTCGTTGTGGCAGCCCGCTGTAGCACAACGGTTCATAAAGATATCGCCTACTACTGCAGGATAAGCCCCATCTCCTTTTGTACCGGGTGCTGCACCGGGCGCGTGCCTGCACGATAGGCAGGTAAATATCACAACGGTGGTAACCGCTATATAACTTGCTGTTTTGTTCATACAATAAAGTCAGTATGTCAAATGTACCAACATTTGTCAATATGAAGTTTCGTCAGGCAGGGGTAAATATTTACAGTGCATATTGCCAGGGGCCTGGTACTAAAAGGAATAAGTCACTCATTACAAGGTTCGCAATGCTTTCCATCCGCCCGACTTCCCAGTACCTTTATTCTGCCAGGTGCCGCCTGCTTCATCATCATAAAAGTTGCCTTTCAGCACCATACCGCTTTCGCTGGTAAAGTTAATTTTCCCACTTTCCAGCCTTGAAACCATAGGTATGTCTATTCCTGAAAATATTATACCGACATCATTGCCATTTACAGCGATGTTAAATACACCTTCAGCATCGCCGGTATAATCCCCTTCAAAACTTTCTATAACAACGCCTGAGGTTTCTTTGAAGATAAAAGGCACTACTTTTTTGCCGGGTATGTCAATATACATCTGGGAGTTGGTGCCTATTGTATCTGCCGAGAACCGTATTTCCACAGGTTGGTTATTCCATGTGCCGGTAAACAGTGCAGTATCAATTTTTTCACCAGGTTGCCAGTTGGCTAAGGAAGAAGTACTTAGTTCAGCAGATTTACCGTTCAGCTTGATAACGGCCTTCTTCTCGGTGCCACTATTATGCAGGTAGATGGCAATAGTGCCACTAATACCCGGGCCTGCCAATACGCCTTTATACACCCCTGAACTCATAAAATCATGTTCCGGCCTGGCTTCGGGCACCTGTACACAAGCGGGACAAACATATAACTTCGGGGGGTCCTGCACGGGTGGGCCACCTTCTTTGTTACAGGATATAAAAGTACTGATAGCAAGGATTGCCGGTATAAACTTTTTCATATCGTATGGGTTTTATAATTAAATATAAGAATAATATTACAACCGACGAAGCCGACGTGAAATTATGTAACAGCCTCGGTGAGGAACAGATGGCATATTGAAATGGCGTGCCTTATGGCACGCCATTTCAATATGAGCAGTTTTTTCGCCTATTTCGCTACATTCTTCTTCAGCGCAAACAAGCTGAAATCTGTATCTTCTTTCACAATGGTATTTTTCAACCTGCCCAGCCCTTCTATTTCCATTTCTACCACGTCGCCGGGTTGCAGCCATTGTGGTTTGTAGTTGGGATTGTTCAGCAGGCCGGTACCGTTCAGTTCCAGCAGGCAGCCTGTGCCTACCGTTCCGCTGCCTATCACGTCTCCGGGCAGTATATCCACGCCATAGGCGCAACGCTCCAGTATTTCGGCAAAGGTCCAGTCCATATCACCCATACTGCCTTCACTCAGCAATACATCATTCACCCAGCAGCGCATTTTCAGGTTATAATTATTGCCTGTATGGCCATCTTTGGCAGGCACCTTGTAGGGTTCCAGTTCGTCGGGGGTTACCAGCATAGGGCCTATCACCGTACTGAAGTCTTTACCCTTGGCTGGCCCCAGGTTCAGCAGCATTTCTTCCATTTGCAGTGTACGTGCGCTCATATCGTTCATAATCATGTAGCCCGCTATATATTTGTCTGCCTCCGCAGCTTTGATATTTCTTCCTTTTTTACCTACCACTATCGAGGCTTCAAGTTCAAAATCCAGCTTATTGAAATGGTCGGGCATACAGCGAATTTCGCCTGGGCCCTGTATAGCATTGTGGTTGGTAAAGTAGAATATCGGGTATTGGTCGAACTCGGGTATCATGTCCACCCTGCGGTTGCGGCGGGCGGCGGCTACGTGCTGGCGAAAAGCATAGCCATCGCGGCAGGAAGTAGGCTGCGGCACAGGCGCCATTATTTCAGCGTTGTCGAAAGCAACACCTTCTGCACTTATCTTCCCGCTCCTGATATCGGCCTCTGCCTGGCGGGCAATTTCAGAATACTCTTCCCATTCATTAAGCATTTCCCTCATGGTGCGTGGCAGCAGGTTGCTAACCGCCCCTGTATCATATAATTTCCCATCTATCAACAGCGCCAGTTGTTCCAGTCCCTGTTTAGCATATGTTACCAGTTTCATAAGACCCTTAGTTTTTTTTAGAAGATGTAAAAATAACGCTTATGTATGGGTATATGAAACCTTATAGTATCATAAAGGTTATTTAACAGTTGGTAACCTATTAATCTTTATTATTGCATGTAATAAAATTTAATGATATGGCTGCTACTTACGAAGAAGTATTTGAGAATAATAAGAAATGGGTGTCAGCGCAATTAGATAAAGACGCCGATTTTTTTGAGAAACTGGCCAGGGACCAAACCCCGGACTATCTCTATATAGGTTGTGCAGACAGCCGCGTACCGGCCAATGAAATAATGGGCCTGGAACCGGGCGATGTATTTGTGCACCGCAATGTGGCCAACCTGGTAAATAACATCGACCTGAATGTAATGGCGTGTATCAACTATGCTGTGAATGCGCTGAAGGTAAAACATGTAGTAGTATGCGGGCACTACGGTTGTGGTGGTGTTAAAGCTGCCATGCAACCTAAAGACCTGGGCCTGCTAAACCCCTGGCTGAGGAACATACGTGACGTGTACCGCCTGCACAGGGACGAACTGAACGCGATAACAGACGAGCATAAAAAATACGACCGCCTGGTGGAGCTGAATGTTGAAGAGCAATGCTTTAATGTTATCAAGACTGTCGCCGTACAGCGCTCTTATATAGAGAACCGGTACCCTGTGGTGCATGGCTGGGTGTTCGACCTGAAAACCGGGCTGCTCAAAGACCTGGAAATAGACTTCGAAGGCATGCTGAAACGGATACAGGAGCTGTACGACCTGACCGGCGAACTGGAGCACCATATGTAGGTAACATTCCAATAATGAAATAATTTTGCAGCAGATGTATTATCTGCTGCTTTTTATTTTATACCCATTGTCTTTACTGCCGTTAAGGATTTTATATGTACTGTCCGATGGTATGTACCTGCTGCTGTATTATGCAATAGGGTACCGAAAGCAGCTGGTAATGGACAACCTGCGGCATGCTTTCCCTGAAAAAACGGAACAGGAGATACAAACCATCTGCCAAAAATTCTACCGCAGTTTCTGCGACCAGTGGACGGAAACCCTGAAGCTCTTATCCATATCAGAACAGGAACTGAACAGGCGCATCCGGGGGAACTGGGAAGTCTTTCATCAATTGCATGAACAAGGGCGTAACGCCTACGTATTACTGGGCCACACATTCAACTGGGAATGGGCCAATGTTGCCTGCCAGTATAATTGCAGGCAGCAATTTGCCGGCGTATATATGCCGCAAAAAAGCAAAGCTGCCGACAGGCTGCTGAACAAGATACGCAGCCGCAGCGGTGCATGGCTCATTTCTATGAAGGCAAAACGTGGCTTTGAAAGGTTGAATAATGTGCAATATATCGTTGGCCTCATTGCCGACCAGAACCCGCCTGTGGTGAAAGCAGCTACCTGGCATGATTTGATGAATAGGGAAGCGCCGTTCTTCAACGGTCCGGAAGTGTTGGCTAAACGAGCGAATGCCGCCGTAGTATTTGCAGGTATAAAGAAAATAAGGCGAGGCCATTATGAAATTGTGCTGGAAAAATTTGCAGATGATGCTGCCACTTTACCTAAAGGTGAAATGATGCAGGCCTATGTCCGCTTTATGGAAGAACAAATAAAAGCGCAACCTGAAAACTGGATGTGGACGCACAACCGCTGGAAGCACAGTCGCTAGGGTTCAATATCCAAATTGTATTTGTTTAAGAAGCCGGAAAGCCCGCTCGAAGAAACTTTGGCATTCCTCACCCGGTTCATGTCCGGGTCTATAGAATAGCCGTATGCGGTTCTCAGGTCACATTGTGTCAGGTCTGTATTGTCAAATACAGCTCCAGATAAATCACAATTATCAAAACTTGCACTGCTGAGGTCGCTGGCTGTAAAGTCAACTTCCTGGAGTACAGAGTTTCTGAATATCGTTTTCTTCAGCTTTAATTCAATGAAAGATGAGTGTGTCAGGTTACAGTCGTCAAAACTGAAAATAACACTGAACTTATTACAATGACTAAACTGCATGCCCAGCATTTTACAACTCCTGAAAACCACATCGCGAAATGCGGTTTCAGACAGTTTAACCAGGCTCAGGTTGCAACCTGTAAATGAACATTCAAGGAAAAGACATGCTGACAAGTCGACGCCTGCCAAATCACAATTGATAAAGGTGCAACGGTCGTACTCACCTTTTGCAAAAGCAGTCCCGGTAAAGTTGATGTCTTCAAAAGTTTGCCTGTCGAAATATTCAAGTCCCATTCAAATAGTATTTCGCAGGTTATGGCACTATCACCTTTTGCTTTCCTTTTTCTATCCTGAAATGAATAGCATTGCTGCACTCATGTGCATCGCCGTCTGTCTGCATCAACTTCAGCTTCGGGTGGGTGATGGTAATTTCCTTTCCGTGGAAATAGCGTACAAACGGGCTGTCTGTGATAGTGCCGTTCATAGCTCTCCATACCAGTAAACCACCCAAAACTTTCGGGAACTTCTTAATGATGACGATATCCAGCAGCCCGTCTGTCCAGTCGGCGCTTGGGGCTATCTGGAAGTTGTAGCCGAACTGCCTGCCATTGGCCACGCTGATAATAAATGCTTTTTCTTTCAACGGTTTACCATCTATGGTAATATCCCAATCCCATTCCTTATAGGTCCACATATAGCGGGTCACCAGCCAACTGTACATGGCAAAGCCACGGCGCTTGCTCTTCGCGAATTTTTTAGAAATCAGCGCATCAAATGCCACACCCGCATTGCTGATAAAGGGGCGGCCATTCGCATAGCCGATATCCATCATGATGCTGTTGCCCCTGTTGATAATCTCAATCGCCTCCTGCTCCTTCAGCGGGATACTCATACTGCGTGCCATGCCATTTCCGCTGCCCTTGGGTATGATGGCTAAAGCCGTGTCAGTGCCCGCCAGCCCTGCTACTATATCATTCACCGAGCCATCGCCGCCAACCGCTACCACTGCGTAGGCTCCTGCTGCCGAGGCACCTGCTGCCAGTTTGGTACCGTGTTTGGCATATTCTGTGTGTTGTATTTCGTAGGAAAATTGTTCCCGGTCAAGTGTAGTGTCGATAGCTTGTTGTATCGCCTTCACGCGGTCTGTTCCGCTTTTTGGATTGATAATGAAGACCAGGTGTTTTTTGCTCATGAAATTTGGGCTTTGAGGCTCAGGTCCATACTGACGGCATGGTGTATGATAGCGCCCACAGAAATATAATCCACCCCCGTAGCTGCATAAGATTCGATAGTATCCAGCGTAATACCGCCCGATGCTTCAGTTTCGTATTTACCATCTATCAACTGCACTGCTTCGGCAAGTTGTTCGGGTGTATAGTTATCCAGCATGATGCGGTGTACCCCGCCATGTGCCAGTACACGTTTCACATCATCAATGCTACGTGTTTCTATTTCTATCTTCAGGTTGTAGCCGGTTGTTTCCAGGTATTCGTTTGTCTTATCTATCGCCTGCTCTATGCCGCCGCAAAAATCAATATGGTTATCCTTCAGCATGATCATATCATACAATCCCATGCGGTGGTTATGCCCGCCGCCTATACGCACCGCCTCTTTCTCAAAATACCTGAATAATGGTGTGGTCTTGCGGGTATCTAATATTTTGGTTTTGTATTGCTTCACCTTCTCCACATACACATTGGTTAGTGTGGCGATACCGCTCATACGCTGCATACAGTTGAGCGCCAGGCGCTCGGCCTGTAATATGGTATGCACGTTGGCCAGTACGGTAAATGCTGTTTCGCCATTTGTTACCCTGTCCCCGTCTTTTTTCAGCAATACAAATTGCGCATCGGGCTGCAGGTGCCTGAATATACGTTGCGCCAGGTCTATACCGGCTATTATGCCGTCTTCTTTTATTTTCAGCACAGCCTTGCCCGGTACTTCCGGCCCTATACATGCTAATGTAGAGTGGTCCCCGCCTTTAATGTCTTCTTCTAATGCCGCTGCAATAAACTCCTGTATATTCACTTGTACTGTTTAACGTTTGCGAAATTACTAAATACATAACGTATTCAGCGGATATAACTATTTCTTAACCTCAGGGTAAACCCTGTTTTATAACTATGGCCACAGCAGGCAGCCATCTCCATAGCTCAGGAAACGGTAGTCGTGCTGCATAGCGTATTCATACATTTTCCGCCAGTCATCGCCCAGCATAGATGCTACCAGCAGCAATAAGGTACTCTGCGGCTGGTGGAAATTAGTCGCCAGCCCCCGCACTACCCTATTGGTATAGCCCGGCGCTATCAGTATCTGTGTCTTGGTCACCAACGATGTTTGTTTGTGCTGCAACAGGTAATCTGCTACTGCCTGTAACGCGGTGGCTGTGTCCGCATTCGTTTCCATTTCATATGGCTTCCATTGTGTCACTGCATAGCCCTCAAAATCAGGTACAGTATGGTTCAGCAATTTGGCGCCTATCCAGTACAGGCTCTCCAGCGTGCGCATGGTGGTGGTGCCTACCGCTACTATGCCTTTATCTAAATGTGCTATCAGGTGCTGTATCGTATCTACGTCCACATGTATCCACTCTGCATGCATGGTATGCCCCTGCATAGTATCGCTCTTCACGGGCATAAATGTACCCGCACCCACATGCAGGTTCACGAATGCGGTATTAATACTTTTTTGCCGAAGGTCTTCGATGATACGCTCAGTAAAATGCAACCCTGCTGTAGGCGCTGCTACGCTGCCCTCATGCTTAGCGTATATGGTCTGGTAGCGTTCTTCATCGCTCGCTTCCGCATCACGGTGCAGGTAGGGCGGCAGGGGCACTTTACCTGCTATATGCAGCACTTCTGCAAAACTCATATCCGTATCCCATACCAACTCAATAGTGAAATACCCTTCGCCCCTGTCGGCAATTGATGCCTTGAGTGTAAATGCCTCGTGCTGCTGCTCCAATACCAATCCATGTTTCCATTTACTGGCTCCGCCTACTATGCACTTCCACAATACCCTCTGCGTTTGCAGCATGGCGGTTTGTACATCGCTGTACTGCTCATGAGGCTCTAAGCAAAACACTTCTATCACACCGCCTGTTTCTTTTGTAAACAGCAGCCTAGCCTGTACTACTTTGGTGCGATTAAACACCATCAATGTCCCTTCTGGAATGTGGTTGGCTATATTCCGGTAGGTATCTTCTGTTAGCCGCCCTTTGTTATATACCAGCAGCTTCGACGCATCACGCTCCGCCAACGGGTACTTGGCTATCCTCTCGTCGGGTAACGGGTATGTATAATCTTCTATCTTTAAATCTTTCGGGTGCATCTTATCTTATTTCGGGTATGGTGATGCCGGTTATCTTTCGGTACACATCTATGGCATACAGGTCGGTCATACCGGATATAAAATCCACTACCGATTGTATATCGCCGTACAATTGTTTCCTGTCGCCGCTTATGGGGAACTGCTTAGACACCAATTGCAGCAGCTTGAACGACTTACTCTCTTGTGGATGCAGTACCGCATGTACAAACTCCTTCAACAATCCGCCTATTACATTATAACCCGCGAGTTCTATCTCTACTACTGATTTGTAATTGTATATATACCGGAACGAAAAATCATTGATGGCCTTGATGAGCTCCTGCTCCCTTTCGGGCAGGCATTTCATCAGGTCCTGTTCCAGGGTGCCCGCCAGCAGCGCTGCTTCGTTATCGATAAAAGCCTTTGCCAGTTTCTCCGTCATCAGGCCTATCCACACGGCGCGTATGTATTCCACCTGCCTGTTGGGGTCGCTCATTTTATCCAGCTTGCCCTGCACATATTCCCTGGTCAGGTAGGTGCCTGAATTTTCGAAGAAAGGCAGGAAAAGTTTTTTTATTTTTTCGATACTCACAATGCCGAGCCTGTGCGCATCCTCCATGTCTATAATGCGGTAACAAATATCATCTGCCGCTTCCGTCAGGTACACAAAGGGGTGGCGTGCGTGTACTGTTTCATATCCATCTTTTTTAGGTAGGCCTAGTTCGGCTGCTATAGCCACCCATGTATCATATTCACCCGTAAAAAAGCCCGATTTCTTAGTGGCAATCAGCCCTGTCTTTTTATTAAAACCCTCAGCCGAGCCACAGGGATATTTAACTATAGATGCCAGTGTGGTATAAGTCAGCTTATATCCCCCCTCCGACTGGTTGTTAAAATTATGTGTAAGTACACGCAGGGCGTTGGAGTTACCCTCAAACAATTGCAGGTCTTTCAATTGCGCTGCGCTCAGTTCGCCATGGATAATACTTTTTGCTTCTCCTTCCAGTCCCGAAAAGAAAGTGCGTATCGCATCCTCGCCCGAATGTCCGAAAGGCGGATTGCCTATATCATGCGCCAGGCAGGCGGCAGCTATTACCGACGGCAGTTCATAGCGGTAAAAATCCCGGAAGCCCTCACCTTCATAGGGGTACTTATCTGCAATGGCATCACCGGCATATTTACCCAGCGAGCGGCCTACCGAGGCTACCTCAAGGCTATGCGTCAGGCGGTTGTGCACAAACACAGCCCCCGGCAGGGGAAACACCTGGGTCTTATTCTGCAACCGGCGAAAAGCGGACGAAAAGATAATACGGTCATAATCCCGTTGGAAAGAAGTGCGGACACTGTCTTTGGAGGCTTTCTGTTTGTTGCCGTCTCCCGTGCGTACCGTACTGTACAAATTCGCCCAGTTCATCATGCTGCAAAGATGGTTAATTGTTGGGAATATGCCTTGAATAGCAGCTCGCCGGGTAATTATAGCCGCCCTTTAGTATATCTCGCTGTTGGTCTTGTACTTCTTCAGCCTTTTCTCAGCACGTTCCAGCTTACCGTGTATGGCATTCTTTTCTTTGGAAGTCCATACATCGTCGGCCGCGTATTCATCCATAGTTTGTTTAATGATTTCCTGCTCGTGCATCAGCTTATTATATTCCACTTCAGTTACTTTCTTTTGCTTATAAGCCGCCTTTATCAGCTTCTCCTGCTTTTTTTGCTGCCCTTTAAAGTCCTGCGCGTAAACTGTGGTGCCGATGCACAATAATAAAACAGCACTAAAAACCTGTAGTAGTACCCTCATAGTTATGTGTAATTTCTCTGCAAAAATAATAAATACTCCTGCGTATTACCCCGGAATTTCTACCAGAAGCAACAACGCACTGCTGTTACCAATTCACCTGAACTTAAAAATTCTCATCAGCTCTTCTTTATAATAGTACAGTAGGCTACTGTACTTATAATCTCCATCCTATTTGCTCTGGAAAATAAGGTATAATAAAAACCGGGAGCTCATCTTTGTTCCATGATTATCTTTTCCGGAACGGTCCCCATGCGCGGTATGGCTTCAACTATATTTCGCTGACCCTGTATGCGTTCATTTGCCTTTATAAAAGCCAACAAAAGCATAAAATAACATTCCAGGGGAGATATTTATGTTTATTTCAATAATAAATAATTTTTATCCGTTTTAAAAGCTTACATTACATCAACTGCAAATTATTCTATCTGCAGGTAAATAAATAATACCAATGTCAAATATTGTAGATGTTGTTGTGGCTGACAAAAATTTAGCCACTATGTCGAGTAGTGTAAAAGCTGTAGGACTGGATACGGTGCTTTCGCAAAATGGCCCGTTCACCATATTCGCCCCAACGGATATAGCATTTGGCAAATTAGAGGCGGGAAAGATGGAAGACTTGTTGAAAACAGAGAACAAAGAAAAGCTTACCACACTGCTGAACCATCATGTGGTGGAGGGTTTGACCAAGTATGCCGACCTGAAAGACAACCAGAAGCTGGTAACTACCAGTGGCAAAGAATTGAACGTAAAAGTAGCTGACGGGAAAGTAACTATTAATGGCGCTACTGTCCAGGGTAGAGACCACGCAGGGTCCAATGGTGTAGTACATTCTGTAGATACGGTAATTGAAATAGAATAACCTTTTCCCGGATTAAGTGTTTTACTTAAAAGCCATTGGTTTTTTGCCAATGGCTTTTCTTATTGAAGAAATAAATGATTATTAAGACACCCGATATAATAACGAGGCAGTTTATCGCCACAGGCAACCAGGTAGTATTTATGGGTGCGTTCTTCCGCAACATTTTTCGCCCGGGGTTTGAGTGGAATGAACTGGTGCGCCAGTCTTACCTGGTGGGGTACAAATCCATCTCGCTGGTTGGGATCACAGGTTTTGTACTCGGTTTTGTACTCACCCTGCAGTCAGAGCCGACGATGAAAGATTTTGGTGCTGTAAGTTATGTGCCCAGTATGGTGGCCATATCCGTAATACGCGAGATTGGCCCGGTTATCATAGCATTGATATGTGCGGGCAAGGTAGCCTCCGGTATTGGTGCCGAGTTGGGTAGTATGAAGGTAAGCGAGCAAATAGATGCTATGGAAGTATCCGGCGCAAATCCTATACAATACCTGGTGGTGACACGCATACTGGCCTGCACTATTATGATACCCTTACTTACGCTTATGGCCGACGGGCTGGCGCTGCTGGGAGGTTTTGTAGCGTCCAATATAAACAACAGCATGACCTTTGGCATGTATTTTAATAAAGCATTTTCGTCGCTTGCCTTTTCCGACCTGTTTCCTGCTGTTATTAAAACCATATTCTTCGGCTTTGCTATTGGTTTTGTTGGCTGTTACAAAGGCTATAACTCTGACCGTGGCACTGAAAGTGTAGGCCTGGCTGCAAATTCGGCCGTCGTATCTGCATCATTATGGATTATTTTGTTAGATGCCATAGCCGTGCAGCTGACATCAGTATTTGCTTACAATTAAACAACTATGGACACGATGAACCCGGATACTTCAATATCACCAGGCGCTACTGCGGGTAAAGATGATGCGGTGATACGTATCAGCCACCTGAACAAATCTTTTGGTGATAAAAAAGTACTGATAGATTTAAGTATGCATTTGAACAAAGGGGAGAACCTGGTAGTGCTGGGAAAATCAGGCTCAGGAAAATCTGTGGCGATTAAATGTATGGTGGGGTTGTTAACGCAGGAGTCCGGCAGCCTGAAGGTACATGGCAGCGAAGTGAAAGACTTGAACGAAGAGGAACTGAAACAACTGCGTATCAGGGTGGGCTTCCTGTTCCAGAGCGGTGCCTTGTTTGATTCTATGACTGTAGAAGAGAACCTGGAGTTTCCGCTTACGCGTGTCTTGCAGCTAAAAGACAGGGATGATATACGCAACAGGATAGAAGAGATGCTGGAAAGTGTGGGGCTGCTCGATGCCATCAATAAAATGCCCTCCGACCTTTCGGGCGGTATGCGCAAACGCATTGGCCTTGCACGCACTTTGATTCTCAAGCCCGAAATCATGCTGTATGACGAACCCACCACAGGGCTCGACCCTATTACATCCGGCGAAATCAGTGAACTGGTGTTGGAGATGCAGAAAAAATATAAAACCTCATCGGTAATCATCACACACGACATAGCCTGTGCCGAAGTAACGGCAGACAGGCTGCTGGTGCTGGATGAAGGCACATTTGTAGCCGAGGGGACATTTGAACAATTGAAGAATGGGCCGGATGAACTGGTTCGTTCGTTTTTTAAATAACAAGATTATGAAAACAAGCATCGGTCAAAAAATAAAGATAGGTATGTTCACCGTGGTCGGTATCCTGATTTTTTTAGCAGGCATATTTTTCATCGGCAGCCAAAAAAACATGTTCAGCAATACCTATATGGTATATGGGGTGTTTAGCAATGTCGGTGGGCTCAACGTGGGCAACAATGTCCGCTTTGCGGGCATCAACGTAGGCACTGTAGAAGACATCCGCATTATATCCGACACGCTGATACGGGTGGAGATGAACATGAAAGAAAAGGTAAGGCCCTTCCTGAAAGTGGATGTAGTGGCCACCATAGGCGGCGACGGATTAATGGGCGACAAACTGGTAACCATCACTTCCGGCTCGCCCAACGAAACACGGCTGTTAAGAGGCGGTTCGCGTATTATGACAGTAGACCCTGTAGATTACGACAAGGTAATAGCCAAATTTACCTCTGTGGCTGACCACGCCGATGTAATCATGCGCGAACTGGCAGGCATGGCCATACAGATACGCGAGGGCAACGGCACCATCAGTAAGCTGCTGTATACCGACGACCTATCCCGCAGCCTGGAGGGCACGGCCCTGAACGCGGAAAAAATAACCGGCTCTTTTGCTGATATTGCTGCATATATACGCTCGGGCAAAGGGTCACTGGGTAGCCTGGTATATACCGACTCGCTTGCCAACGGGCTGGATAGGGTGGTCGCTTCTGCCAATACAACTATGAGTACTCTTGACGAAACATTGGGCACTGTTGATGCAACACTCGGTACTATTGACGAGGCCGCCTATGGCTTCAGCGAGAATATGAAGGCCCTGCATGGCAATTATTTTTTGCGCGGATACTTTAAACGCAAAGCAGCAGAGGAAGCTGAACTTGTAAAGGCAGGAAAAGACCTCACTGCTGAAGAAAATGGCCGGAACAGCGGCTTGACAGAAGAAGACCTGAAAGAAATAATTGCTGAAGCGCAGGAACTGCTGGAAGCAAAAAAGAGGGGGAAAGTGTCGGAATAGCGGCCAAGCCGGATAAGCGCTGTCATCATGAGGCCCACGAAAGCTTTCGGGGGACATGATGATCTCCTGAGAAGTAGAGGTGGTGTTGAGTAGGGATTCTTTCCCATACCCCGGCGGATGTCTCCCGTACCGGGACTCGCCCGCCTCGCGTGGATTATTATTATTGCGTTACTATAAATGAGCTGCCGAGTGACAAGTTGGAGACTTAGCTGGGAAAGAAACTATTCTTTCGGTTCTCCCTCGTACCAAACAGCTCTCCCTGCTGTTTCAGTAATGCCTCTGTATCCGTTAAACATCAGCCAGGGTCGATAAAAGTTTATTTCGCCTGAACTGGTACTCCACGCATACCAGCCGGGATAGCCCAGGGTCGTCTTTTCCACCTTTCTTACCGCCATGATATAATCACCTATGTTAACCATCTTTGCCGAAAATCCATCACTTTTCGCCAACCTTAATGCAGATATATCACTATGACGGTATCGGTAAACATTGTATGGCTCTTTTGCTACAACCGCCATATCAGTACTAATATGGCTTGTTATATAGATTGAATCCTCAGTAATCCGCTCCACTATCCCAAAGGCTGTTTTAGTGCCGTCCTTGAAATAAATATGGTAGCAAGCCCCGGGTGTTATATAAAATATGTCCGGCCCAGTTTTTTCGCGTGCAATAAAATGAAGGATGGTTGCGCTACCTGTAGCATACATGTTTTTCAGAGAATCATTTTTCAACTTAGTTAACCGCCTGCTATTGTCCCGGTCAAAAAACGGTATGTCGTTTTCCTGGAATTTACGGGTTATGTTTAAGGCTTCTACATCGTCCAGGTTAAAGGTGCTTATCTTACTACTGGGCCACCATACATTGTACTCCACAGCCTATATCGTGTCATTACCGATTGTAACTGTGCTAAGGAGCAAAATCTTAGAACTATTATTCCCCAGCTTAATTTTCAGTTGTGTATTTTTATTATAAGACAACCATACTTTATTTCCGTCTTCATCAAAACAATAAATAGAGCCGATAGAAAAATTGCCTGTTTGGGTGGTAAGCTGGCCCAGCAAATCCGTTTCAATTGTAGTAGCTATCCTGCCTGTAAACTGGTCTATTAAGTCGGTTTTTGACAAGGTGTATGTTTTCTTACCCAGGCATACAAGGGCAACAAACATCAAGAGGCATGTAAGTGCAGTATGTTTCATTATTCAATATAATTCATACGGGCAAACTATGTAAAACAGTGCAAATTGTACCAGTTGTCTAAAACATATCAGGCATTATCCACATGCAGTACCGGGCCACCTCAATACTCCTCGTATTCATACTCAAACACCTCGCGGCCACCGTATCGTGTCAACTTCGACAGGTACCCATGTTTGTGATAAGAAAGCAAGTTAACAAAAGTCCTTTCCCCAAAAGAATCCTGCTCGCTTTCAAATGATGTAACGTTACTGGACGACCATACTTGGGGGTCAAACGGATTCATGTAGCTCATATCCACTGGCCCCTTAATTGTGCGGTAGCAATTAGGTTTATCGTCATATTGTATATTATCAACCCTGTATTTGTAATATCCCTGGTGAGCATAAGATTCTATTTCGGCGAGGTTCCCATACATATCATACACAAAGGAGTTATCAGAGCCTAAACTGCCGTCAACACGCCAGTTTGTTTTCCTGGTAATCTTACCGTTATAACTTTCGTACAATGTATAGGATTGCAGCTCACCCCCTTCTATATAGTCCATCCGTTTTAAGGTGTCTCCGCTGTAGGTGTACTTATTGATACACTCCGGTTCGTTATCCCGGTGGATTATTTCTTTTATTAGTCTGGTATTTCCATCATATTCGTATATCCGCTGTGTAGCAGATGTATACTGGCCGTTTGACTCCCACACTATGTTATGCGCTACGAGATAACCCAGACTATTGTAGATGAAACTGTGCTCCCAATACTGTGCATTATTAGTATGCTTTATCTTCGACAACCTTATTTGCTTCTGCGGTGACGGAGGCGCTACCGCAGGTCTGGTATCAATATTGGCTCTTTCTTTTTTGCAGGCGGGCAGGACAAGCACTACAGCCAGTATGGCTATTACCATTGTTCTCATTACTTATGTTTTAGCGGTGTAAATGTTTCGTGGTATATAAACCGGGATTTCGTTTACTTTATTGCCCGGCTGCATTGGATATTTATAACTGGTAAGAAAATGCAAATAAGCGGGAAGAATAAGCAGGCTTTTCAGTTATCTTCCTGCTACAGCTTCCATATTTCCCGTTGAGCGTAGTCTCCCGACTTGCCATATATACCAGAAATTATTTTGTCATTATTTCATTATTAGCGTATATTTGTTATAAAATATGTTCTTAGAGGATTGTAATAAAACATACCATCATGATACCAAGCCTACACCATAAGCCATTGCTAACAATATGCACCTCCACCCGCCCCACAGGCGGGGTTTTTATTCCGATGCGCTTCCCGAAAAAAACACGTGCAGACTTAACAAAAGTTAACAAACCACACCTAATATTCTTATTATCAATTACTTGCAAGCAATCGATATTGCTAACAGTTAAACCCGGCTCTTACAGAGTTAACAAAATGAATATTACAATCCTCAGATTCAAGTCAAATGTTACATCAACGAAAAATCCTGCTGTAGCTACCAATTGTTTAACCCTTGCGCAGTTATTGCGGCCATTTATACAACACAAGACAAAAGCAACAACTATTTTTACGGAATATTGTATAGCATCCGCACACACTCAGTTTATGCGTAATAGAATTGGTTTATTGCTGTTTTTGATATGTTTTTCCCTGTTGGCCAATGCCCAGGATAACGGGCCAATGGGCAAGCTTACCGGTACCATAGTGGATAAGCAGACACAGGAGCCCATACCCAGTGTCAGCATATCGCTGGAGGGGACGGGTGTAGGGACTGTGACGGATATTGACGGAAAATTTACCATAGATAACATAACACCCAAGAGCTATAACCTGCGTATCAGTTCTATAGACTATAAGGAAGTGAACCTTTACAATATAGTGGTAACTACAGGCAACGCCGAGGTGCTGAATATTGAATTGGAGAAAAACAGCATCAACCTGGAAGGTGTGGTCATCCGCAGCAACCCCTTCCGCAAAACGGCCGAATCGCCCCTGTCGGTGCAAACCATGTCGGCGCAGGAGATAAAGAGCAACCCCGGCGGCAATTTCGATATATCTCGTGTGATACAGGCTTTCCCCGGCGTGGGCGGTACATCAGGCTCGGTAGGCGGCTACCGCAACGACCTGGTTATCCGCGGCGGTGCTCCCAACGAGAATGTGTATTACCTCGATGGTATAGAAGTGCCGGTCATCAATCACTTTGCCACGCAGGGTAGTGCGGGCGGCCCTACGGGTATCATCAATACTTCTTTTATCAACGAGGTGAACCTGTACACTTCCGCCTTCCCGGCCAAATACGATAATCCCCTGTCGGGCGTATTGCAGATGAAGCAGCGCAGCGCCAACCCCGACAAAATACAGCATAACCTGAGGCTGAGTGCTACCGAACTGGCATACTCTGCCGATGGCCCTATCAAGAAAGATAAACTGACTTTCATGGCATCGGCACGACGTTCCTACCTGCAACTATTGTTCAAACTACTGGATATACCCATACAGCCTTCCTATTGGGACTTTCAATACAAGGTGGATTATAAAATCAATGATAAACTGAGCTTTTATACATTGGGCATAGGGGCGATAGACAATTTTAGCTTCCTCACGCCCGACGACCTGACACCGGAAAATGTGTACACCATCAAAAGCAATCCCACCATCAACCAATGGAGCTATACCAATGGCTATGGGTTGAAGGGCCTGGTGAAAAATGGCTACTGGAACCTCACCTTCAGCCGCAATATGCTGAATAACGAGCTGGACAGGTTTGAAGACAACCAAAACCCCGTTGAGTCGCAAAGGATATTGAAAATACGCTCGCAGGAAGCGGAAACAAAAACCCGCTTCGAGCTGAATAAATATTTCAACCGATGGAGCTACAGTGCGGGTGTGCTCGCGCAATACAGCAATTTCAGCAACGATTATTATACCCGTATCAGGCAGGAACTGCGCGATGTGAACGGACAACTGCTGCAACCCGCATTCATAGTGCAGGGCAATTCGGCTATCAGCTTTTTCCGCTATGGCGCTTTTGTACAGGGTGCAGTCAAGCTATGGAAAGAGAGGCTGGATATATCGGCAGGGCTGCGTACCGATGGCAATACGTTTACTACCGATGGTAACAACCTTGCTGAAACCTTATCGCCGCGCCTGGCTGCATCTTTGTTGTTAATCCAAAATCTGAAATTCAATGCATCGGTGGCGCGGTATTACAAAATACCCACTTATACCATACTCGGCTTTCAGCAGGCAGGTGTGTACGTCAACCAAAGTAGTAAATACATACAAAGCGACCACCTGGTAGCGGGCTTTGAATACCTGCCGCAACCCGATACCCGCTTCACGCTGGAAGGGTTTTACAAACAGTATGAAAACTATCCTGTATCGCTGATAGATGGCATATCGCTGGCCAACAAGGGCGGAGATTTCAGCGTATTGGGCAATGAGCCTGTATCGTCCACAGGGCAGGGCAGGAGTTATGGTGGTGAATTCCAGTTTCAGCAGAAGCTCGCCAAAAATTTCTTTGCGATACTTTCTTATACGTATTACTTCAGCGAGTTCACCAACGCTAATGGACTGTATGAACCCGCATCCTGGGACAATCGACACCTGTTATCTTTTATAGGTGGTTATAAGTTTCCGCGCAATTACGAGCTGGGGGTGAAGTTCCGCTTCCAGGGCGGCGCACCTTATACGCCATTCGACCCCGCAGCTTCGCAACTCAACTACCTGTCTACCGGTGTAGGAACAGCCGACTATACCCGCTTCAACGACCAGCGCCTGGGCAACTTCCATGCTATGGACATCAGGCTGGATAAGAAATGGAACTTTGACAAATGGTCGCTGGATGTGTTTATTGATGTGACCAATGCTTATGGCAGTGTGCAGCCGCAATATCCGCAGTACACTTTCCAACGTACACCCGACAATACGGCATTTGCCACTACAGATGGCCAGCCCGTGCGTGCAGACGGTAGTAATGCGATACCGTATATTTTGAAGGAATCAGAACCTGTAATTATACCCACTATCGGGTTTATACTGGCTTTTTAAAAAAATGCGACTATAGGATAGGTTAATATCCTACAGTCGAATTGCGTTGTGCAGATGATTAGAAAAATACCGGTTAATGACTATGCCCCTCATGGGTATCGTGCTGAATTATTTCTGCGGGTAAGTCAGTTTGTTTGATACCGGTTAGTTTTTTCATTTTTTCATGCAGGTCTTTTTCATAGGCTGCCCAAGGTATGCCCGGTGTTAAAGTCTTCCTGATATTTTCGCGTGCTGCATCCCTGTCGCCAATAGCCCAATAGGCTTCTGCCAGGTATAGGTATGCTTTCTCATTATTGCTGTTCAGTTTTACAGACTGTTTCATATAATCTATCACCTTCTCCGGCTTGCCATCCCCTTTCGATTGCCAGAGGTTACGTTCGCATAGCCCCGCCAGGTAGTACACATAGTCATTGGTTTTTTCCAATGCAATGTAATTTTCAAGATGTTTTTTTGCCGGTAAAAATTGTCCTGTATTGACAGACAGTATAGCCATGCCCAGGTGGGTATTGGGTATATTATCATCTATTTCCAACGAGCGGTGCAGGTACATATGCGCGCTGTCCAGCATGCGCTTTTGCAATTCTTCGCCTTCCACTATTTCAGCATGGTCTTTATATATCATGCCGATAGT
The DNA here is from genome assembly GCA_964515955.1 of uncultured Flavipsychrobacter sp. GTDB lineage: Bacteria > Bacteroidota > Bacteroidia > Chitinophagales > Chitinophagaceae > UBA5543. The sequence goes on from CAZEZM010000002.1 coordinate 172,405, forward strand.
GGCCAGGGCATCTGCATCGTCAGCCAAATCGGTGAGTATAGCCGGCCGCATAAATCGTAGTGCTACACTGGTATTTCGCACCATATTGTAAAACTTGCCTGCATATACAGGCAGGTACTTCTCATCTTCGTCTTCATAACTTACTGTGGGATTCAGCAGCTTTGTAAGGGCGGTAGCCCATTCGGGGTCGTCAGCTTCCTGCGGCCAGGTAAACAGTTTTGAGGCGGCGGGGCCATAATTAATATGTTTGTTTTCCTCAGTGGTGCGTACCATAATAACTGCAAGGGGGTCAATATGCACTACGTTGAAGCCTTCGCCCCAATACAGCATCAGTTGCAGGTTGGTGAGTTGTGAGGTGCTGAGTACTATATAGTTGAATTTATAAACGGAATCCAGCTCGTAAAACTGGCGCGGCTTATTGTAGAGCTCGAAATAATCATCGAAAAACTTTGCCGGAAAAATATCCAGATCGCGCAGGTCAATGTACGATTTGAAATCAGGATACCTTGCATACAGCAGGTATGACGAAACGAAATAATCAGAAAAAGCGGGGCCTTTAATATTGTAAGTCTCAAGAAAGTCCGCCGCCGCGGTAGGGTTGTGCAGGGTATTCAGGTGCAGCCCGTACCTGTTGGGCGACTTGGTAAATTTGTAATAGTTGTTACTAACGATAGCTATGTAAAATAAGCCCGCTATGACAGTACTGATTACCACGGCCCTGTCAGCGGCTTTGGTATAAAATGGTTTCTGTGTTAGTTTTAATTTTTCAACCGCCCAATTGAGCATAAAAGGAGTCACAGGAATCAATGCTATTTGCGCAAAGGGAATATTCCTGTTGGCAGTGAGCGATAAATACCCAAGTAATACCAAAGACAGTACATAACCCGACATTAATAGTGAGCGCCATATGCTCGGGCCTTCTTTCCGGGACGATACGATACGGAATATGACGAACAATACTACTGCAGCCAGCAATATGACATGCACCTGGCCCTGGATACTCCAGTATTCCGGCTGGGCAGCAGAGAAAAGTTCGGTAGTATATTTATTTACTTTCAATTGCCTGAATATTTCAAAAGGCTGCTTCCATAGTTGTATGCCATTGGGATTGGCCAGTATTGCCAATGCCATGCCAGCCCATACCACGCTCAGCCGAATAGTCGATTGCAGATTTTCCTTGTCTTTAGTCATAAAGTAGGATATTAACCCGCCTGCTACATAGGCTGCAATAATAGCCATGCCTACGGGATATGCCTCGTGCATATTGGCCCAGAGGCATTGCAGGGGTATCAGCCAAAGGATACGCTTCCATACAAAGCCGGGAGACTGCCATAGTATAAGTATGTATGTAGCCGTAAAAAGATGGCTCACCATTTCAGGACGGCCTGCCATACGAAATTCAGATATAGCCAGGAACAGCAACACAGCTATGACAGAATAGAATATAGACATCTGCCTGCCCAGTTGCCTGGACAGCAATTGAACCAGGTGCAGCAATACGAATACAATAGCCACATTCACCAAAGACTGTAACAGCATCACGCCATGCGGCCCTGATGCCTTTTCAATAGATGCGATAATGATTTCGTACAGCCACTTTACATTTATCCAACTGGTACCCCGCATGGTGTACGAAAACTCATCGGTACGGGTAATAGCGTTGTTTTCCAACATCCACCTGCCTGTGAGCAACTGCCACCATATATCGGGTTCGCGCAGTTGTTTCATCCCCAGCACAAAAGCACAGAGGTAACAAATAATATAAGGCAGTTTGGTTAACTGTTTGAACATGGGGTATAATATTGCTTTATCTGAAAATACACAATCACCCCGAATGACAATAAAAAAAGACGGGAAAGCCCCGTCTTTTTTTATATCAGTTAATATTTTTTAGTTATTGAACCAGTGTGGTAGTGCCCAGGTTGGTAGTTTGTCCATAGGCTACCACAACATTGTTCACTGTTACATCCAGGTAGAGCGCAGCGGCAGCATCATAAGTTACTGAATAAGTACCGTTGGGCAGGCCGGTAAACATATAATATCCATCGGCTGCAGGTATGGCCGCATAAGTCTCTGTACCATTAGTAGCATACACTGTTACCAGTGCAGCAGCAGGCAATACATAACCTTTTATCCTTCCGTCGGTTTGCTGCGAATAAGCCCTGATAACGGGTTTTAAATTATACTTGCCGTTACCGGTTTCTACAATTGATTTTGCTGCATCAAAATCTATCCATACTATGTAAGCCCCCCCGGCTGAAAATTCTTCTTTAAGGTTCAGCTTTAACCCACTCTCTTGTGCTGATGGTGTATTAAGTGCATGCACTACACCATCCACAACTACAGAATTGTTGCTACCTAATATCAGCCTTATCTGGCTGATTTTACCTACTGGCAGGTCAGCTCTTAGTAACAACGTATCTAACCCGTTGCGGAAATCCATCAGGTTGTAGATACCGGGCCTCACCGGTGTTAACGCTACCGCTGCACTGCCCTCCATCGTTACCTCTACCTGTTGTATATCAATATACACCGCATCGTAACTGGCCGGATCGTCCGTGAGGTAAAAACTCACGCTGGCCTTTTGCGAATTATCGGGCGGAGTAGTGGTTTGCTTTTGGGTACAAGCAGTAAATATCATTGTTGTCGCGAGGGCAGTTGTTACCATTCCCCAAAAAAAGCCTTTCTTCATATTCATCTTGTTCTGTTTCATCCTATAACATTCCCGTCTAAATTTAGTTGAACATGTTTTGTTAAATTCATTCCATGTGATTGTTTATCAATGGGTTATTTTTTTTATTAATGCAAAGCCCCGCCGGTAAACAGCAGGGCTTTTTTATACTAATCACTAAAAGGGAATTAATTTTTGCTCTCTGTGCCCTCTGCCGCTGGCTCTTCTTTTTCGTTCTTACATTGCATGATGAAGAATTGATTAGCCGTAGCACCCCAATATGGGTCTGTCATGTCTTCATGCGCTTCTTTGGCAAAAAGGGGTTCTGCCTTCTCAAAATACGGCAGTGCTTTTTTACCCCCGCCGCCAAACATTTTCGGTGTGAAGAATATGGAAGTGCCTTTCAGGTAATATATACGCGGATTTTCCTCGTTCAGTTCCTTGGCTTTTTGCAGGTTGTCGTCAAACAGTTTGCCGTATTTCTGCCAACGGTTGCGGCCATCTACTGCCATACGTGCCTGGGCGTGCATAGCTTTCAGTACATATATTTCGTCTGTTTCTTTGCCCAGCAGTGTTATAGCCTCGTTCAGTTCAGCTTCCGCTTCATCCAGTATGGCGTCTTTCTTTTCCATTTCATCCGCAGGCATCATGAAAGACATCTGTGTTTTGGCATAAGCATTGTAATAATGAGGTGCCCATTCATCATTCCATTTCTTGGCAATCAGTGCCAGTTTATTGCTTTGTGCTGTTTTTACAGCCAGGTCCTGTGTAGTGTCAAAAGCCAGGAATGTTTTCTTGAGTGCTTCGTTCATATCCTGCCCGCAAGCCTGTACATAGGTAAGTGCCGCTGTGGCCACCAGTAAAATGTAACGTGTCATAATCGTTTTTGGTTTTATCTATTTATTTGGTTATTCAAATTTTAAAGTTCATCAATGTCAAATGCGCTCAGCGAAAAATTGACGCCTACAAATACAGAACGGTAAATGGGTGGTATCACAGGTGTCCGCACCCCATTGCTATACCTGTAGCCAAATACATTTTTATTATTGGTGATATTGTCTACACCGGCATATATAACAGAGAACCATTTGCCGAACGAGCGCAGGTAATTAACTGTCATGCTCAGGTTATGAAAGGCCGGTGTACGGTCGCTCATGAAATCTGTAGCCGAGGGGTTGTAATAGGGCCTGCCGCTGGAATAGTTGTAGGTAGCATTGACCTGCGTAGCCCATTTGGGTATAAAATACTTGGTAACAATATTCAGGTTGTGCGTAGCAATGAAGTCGGGCTGTACCGATGCTATATAGTTTTTGTATAACCTGCGGGTATCTATATAACTATAGGAAATCCAATAGTCGCCGTTCTTAACGGTTTTCTTATCGCGCCAGAAGAGTTCGGCACCCTGGGCATAACCGTAACCGGAATTATCAACACCACCTATGGGCAGCCTGAAGCTGTTGGGGTCAAATCCGTTGTTTACCCGTTCTCTCACTAACTGGTTGTAATCCTTGTAATAGGTTTCCAGCCTCAACGTACGGCCGTTATGCATATACTGGTAGTTGACTATATAGTGGATGGACTGCTGAAAACCTGGCCTGTAGCCTAATATATAATACTGCGGATCGGCAAGCTGGTAAAATATACCGCTGGCTACGGAAAACTGCCCGTGCTGGCCTGCACGTATAGCCGCAGCCAGCCTTGGGGCTATAGCATTGTTGTTAATAATAGCGCTATGCTCATAACGCACACCCGGCTTTATGGCCAGCCAGTATAGCGGCGACCATTCTGTTTCCACGTAGCCCGCTATCTGGGTTTCTTCAAAGTTGTTGTTGAAGGTGGCGAAAGTCCTGTCGTAGGTGAAGTGTTGTACTTCTGTACCCAGCAATACGCTTACTTTGGTGCCACCAAAATATTTACCTTCCAGCCGCACCTGCGAGCGGTCGTCCTTATTCACCAATGGCGTGGTGTTGAACTTGATGTCATCCTGGTTGTAGCTATACATACCCGCGGCATACAGTCCCCACTTGGCTTTCCATGTTTGCCTGTACGATACTACGCCATATACGTTACTATTCTTCAATCCGAAATCCAGGGTTTTACCAACATCGGCAGGATCGGGCAGGCGGGTACCATTCTGAAATTGCTGGTAATTCACTAATGCCTTGAATATGCCGTTTTCGTTGGGTTTGTAGGTGTATTTGGCAGAACCGCCACCACCTTTGGGTACATCGTAGAAATCGAAATTGGTTTTGGCAATGCCGTAAAAAGGTGTGAGGTTGGTATAATTGGCCGAAGCTTCAATACTAGATTTTTTCATCAGCTTGGATGCTGAGGCATATACACCTGCCATGTGCAGCCCCATATTGATGGTGCTTTTGTCGGGCTGGTCGTTGCTGTTCAGTTCCAGTACAGATGATAAAGCCTGTCCGTAACGCGCACTATAACCCCCGCTGCTGAAGGATACCCCTTTGAACTGGAAAGGGCCAAACCTGCTGCGTGCCGCTACTCCGGGCGCTGTACTTAAAAACGCATTCTGCGCTACCATGCCATCAATGATTACGGCAGCTTCGCTGGCATCGCCACCGCGTACAAATAAACCTGTTTGTGTGCCCTGCTGTTGCGTGCCGGGCAGGGTTTGTATGGCCCTTACTACATCGGCCTGGGTACCGGCGGTAGTTACAATATCCAGGGGCTTTAAAATAGTGCCCTCGCTGCCCGATGCTTCAAAAGAACCTGCGGTAACAGTAATATTCTGCAATTGGACTGTACCAGTTTTCATTTTCAACTCAATGCCGGTGACGTTGCCGCTGATGGTAATGGGCATACCGGCGTTCTGGTGGCTGATTTCTTCCGCTACTATGGTTTGTGCACCTTTTTCTTCGGTGGTGAAACTGAATAGCCCATTGCTGTCTGTCGTTGCGCCGTCTATAGTATTCAGCAGGTAAACATTTGCCCCTGGTATAGGTTTGCCTGCAAATGATATTACCTTGCCGCTGATGGTGTATTGGGCGAAAGACGTAATACCGTTCAATAAGAATGCTGCTGCGATAAGTCCTGCCTGTAAAAGTAGTTTCATGTCCTTATTATAAATATCCCGCAAATGTACAGCAGACAGTTCTATGACAGAACAAAGTTTCGGCTAAACAGAGCGAAAAGTCGGTGAACAGGTAATACAAGCAGGTGAGTGCGGATAAAATGGCATAAATCTTGCGTATTCATAAAAAACTCAAATATCTATGAAGCATCTCTACCTCACTATCATATTAACCGCCATGGTTATGTTGAGTTCCTGCATATACCCTACTATACATTTTGCCGACCGCGCCAACAGTCCGGGTTTTACAGAAAAAGGTGAATTTAAAGGGATAGCTGCCATTAAACCACAAGCTGCAGATAGCGAACCCAAAGTACCCGGATCCGAAAATTTCAGGTCATCCGGTGTTGCCCCGGAGTTGGACCTTGCCTACGCCCTTACCAATCATTTTGCTGTAACTGCAGGATACACCAGCGTAGTCAATCGTTATACGCGCGAGGGGCAGGGCACCAGGGGATATTACGGGCTTACTGATTCCACCATCGGCGGCAGGGTGAACCTGAATGGGGTGGAGGTAGGTGCAGGCTACTTCCTTAAAGGGCCGCGTATACTAAAGTTCGGGCTATATGGCAGCTTTGGCACCGGTGGCATCTCCCGAAAGGGGCTGATACTGCCTGAGTTTAACTATAACACCAAATACTGGAAATACTCTGTACAACCCGAATTGGGTATCGGGCCAAACAATGGTAGAATATTCTCAGTAATGTTCGGCACACGCCTTACCGGCATTAAGTATTATGGCTTTCGTTCTGCCAATCCTTTAACGCAATATGCTGTAGGCTATTACAATCCCAAATACGGGCAAAACGTTACCAACCAGATGTATTTTTATATAGAACCCTATGCCAATGTGGAAGTAGGATATAAATACATAAAGTTTAATGCCCAACTGGGGTTGACCAATGGCCTGGATGAAACGGCGGGAGAAATGGGCTCGATGCCCTACATAAGCCTGGGTATGTTATTTCACTTTAAGCCTTCGTTCAGCGGAGGACCTGCATTTTCGTTCCCGAGACCGCACCGTCCACACAGGCGTTAGATATAAATCAATTCCTTCCTGATAGACTTATAATACTGCTGCTCTATACCCTTGCGCAATGTTACATCTACCTTTTTTTCCAGCAGCTTTTCCAGCTCGTCTTCCAGGTCGGTAAAACGTATGCCGGGGGCCTTGTCGAAGTTGATCAGCAAATCTACATAGCTGTCATCCTGTTCTTCACCCTTGCTATATGGGCCAAACAGGGCAACTTCGGTCACTCCATAACGTCTTTTTAAGGATGTTTTGACATTTTTAAGTTTTTCTATGATGAGCTGCCCGTTGTGCATACTTCAAGTTACGAAATTTATGCTGATATTTCATCAGTTTGCTATATAGCTGATTATAGAATAGGCACCTTCGATATACTACGGCGAAATTGATAATTTCTTTCAATAGTTATTATTCATAGTTTTCTTTTTATTTATCTCCGGTAAATGAAGATGAGTTTGTAAACCGCCGAAAATATCCAGGCGGTTATCAGCAAAATGCCGTTAAGATTTGTCTTATTTTTCGTCAATCTGTTGACATGTAATTAGTTATATGCTTTATGCTGTGGTATTTTACTACAGGTTACCTGGCCTTTGAGTACTGTTTGTTCCTGATACTACGTTATATTTTATAATTCAGTACCCTCATTTTTTAATACTTCCCATCCCCAGTTTTATCGTACCACGGCAGCAAAGCTTCGTCTACTTTTGCCTTTCATTGAAATTTAAACAAATCAGTAATACGTATGAAGAAAAAAATGTTGCTCGTAATAGTAGCTGCACTTGTTGTATATGCATGTAATAAAAAAAATACAACCGTAGATACAAATACTAATCAATCCGGAACAAAACCTGATTTCCGTTCCTATGCCCTTATGGGACTGGATTCGCCCTTTCTTTCGCCAGATACGGCCAATGTAATGATACAAAGCTACCTCGATGATATTGATAACAGTTCTACGCAGCTGAAATCGCTGATAGTAGATGCCAACGCGTTGCGTTATTACCTGCAAAACACGAATATTACCAGTGTGAAACTGATGTTTGCTCATAAGCTGAGTTATGCACGTAATCCCCCCAGCGATGCGCTACCCGATATGGACTACCGCGCTCTTACCATCGTCATTGCAGGCTTTGACGCCAATAACAATTATATTTATAGCCCGCAGGGTGCGGTGATGGATTTTTGTAAACCATGTCCATTTGAATGTCCAAGTACAGGAACGGCGGCAAGTGATTTGTTAAATGATTAACGATGATTTCTGATAGCTTATTTTTTATTTATCTGGGTGTCATTGTTATGGCAATTTTAGGAGGTTTACATAATCTAAAGTATAAGGATAAAGCATCGAAAATATTGTTAGTGTTGCTATGCCTTACCCTTACCAGTGAAATTACCTCGCATTGGGCGGCAATAAAATTTCATAACAATATGTTCGTGTACCATTTTTTTGCACCTGTACAGTTGATTGTCGTGGGTATGTATTTTGACAATATTGTACCAGGCTTTAAAAAGAAAAGGATAGCAACAATAATTGGTATAGTAGCTGCAATTGCAGCTGTTGTGAATGCGGTATTTTTCCAATCATTGCAAATATTGAATTCTAATTTTCTGCTTTTTGAAGGACTAATAATAATGGCTCTTGCTCTTTATACCTTCCAATTAATATTATCAGATGAACGAATTAATATATTTCGCTATGGGCATTTCTGGATGATAGTGATACTGATATTTTTCTGGAGTGTAACTTACACCACTTGGGCGTTGTATTCTGTTTTAGGTATTAAGAAGTTGTTTGTGATACCATATGTTTCATATATTTTATGGTCGGTAAATATTATAACCTATTCAGCAATGGGATTTGTTCTTCTATACTTTTCTGGTAATCGAAAGCAGTTAGCCAATGAATGATAGTTATATCATACCATTACTTGTTGCAGGTTCTATCCTCATCCCCCTGTTTATGTTTTATATCACAACATTTGTGATAATCAGCAAAAACAAACAAAGAAAGAGTGAGGCTGAGAAAAAGCAAATGGAATTTCAATATGAGAAGCAGTTGCTGCAAACCATGCTGGAAGTACAGGAAAAAGCCATGAACCAGATATCACAGGAGATACATGATAATATAGGGCAGGTGCTGGCCGGGGTGCAAATGAACCTCATTTCTTTATCCGCCGGCATGGTCACCGAACGCGACCGCATGGTGCGCGACACCAAAGACCAGGTGTCGCAGGCATTGAAAGACCTGAGGAACCTGAGCCGGGTGTTAAACAGCAAGTACATCAACAAGATAGGGCTGGAAGAGTCGTTAAGGAAAGAAACACAGTACCTGGGCACCTACAATAAAATACAGTTTGAAATAGATGTGGAAGAAGGGGACAGGTCGCTGCCGCCCGAGCGGGAATTAATGGTATTTCGCATAGCACAAGAGTCTTTGTCCAATATCATAAAACATGCAGCCGCGGCTAATGTGCGGATAGTACTGGGATATCTGCCTTCAGGGTTTAGTATGATGATAACCGATGATGGCAAAGGTTTCGACCAGGAGGATAGCGACAGCGCCGGTATTGGCCTGATGAACATGAAACAAAGGGTGGAGGTGATGAGCGGTAGCTTTAATATTACTTCTGCGCCAGGTACAGGTACAACTATTACAATACATATACCATATGAATAACAGTTGCATGAAAATAGCCATAGCCAACAGCCAGTTATTGGTAAGAGATTCAATATGCAGGATGCTGTCTGCAGATGCCCGTTTTGATGTATGTATCAACGTCGCTAACGGCAATGAACTGATCCAATCATTATCCGGGGCCAATACATTGCCGGACATTTGCCTGCTGGATGTGCAAATGCCGCAAATGAACGGGTACGAAACAATGAACTGTATCAGGCAATGCTGGCCGGAATTAAAAGTATTGGTACTGTCCCAACTCGAAGACGAGTTTGTAATAAAAAGTATGTTGAGCCTGGGGGTAAGAAGCTACCTGGGCAAAGATTGTACCATAGCGGAGCTGCAAAATGCCCTGGTAAGTGTACACGAAAAGGGTTATTATCGCTCCACGCTAATGGCCCGCATTTCGGAGTCCACCGGGGATAAGGCCTTGTGTTTTGATGAACATGAATATACTTACCTTAAATATTGCCATACCGAGTTGACAGCCAAAGAAATAGCGGGCGTGATGAATGTGAGCCTTGGCGCTATTCATAATTACAGGAATTCTTTGTTTGAAAAACTTAAGGTCCGTACCCGGCAAGGACTGGCCATATTCGCATTAAAGACGGGGATAATAGCCCCGGGCGATGTTAAAATGACAAGCCGACATCAACATTTTCCCTCTATATAAGGGCCGGTTCCTCTGCTTTGGCCACCACTGTTTTCAGGTACTATTAAGGCATGAAAAATAGTAGTCCGTTTAAATTAGCGTATATTTATCGGCACACACTTAATCCTGGTTTAGCCGCTATACTGAATTAATATGACTGAGCAACCTGCAATTCTGATTGCTATAGCAGATGACCATGCCGTGGTGCGGGATTCTATCAGCAACATGGTTTCAGGGCAGGGAAAATTCAAAGTGATAATAAAGGCCGGTAATGGTAAAGAACTGATAGCCCAACTGCATAAAGCTAACCCCTTCCCTGAAATATGTATACTGGACATACAAATGCCGGAGATGAACGGCTACGAAACTATGGAGTACATCAGGCAGCATTGGCCCGACCTCAAAGTGCTGGCCTTATCTATGCTGGAAGATGAATTTGCCATCATCAGGATGCTCAAACTGGGGGCCAGCGGTTACCTTTCTAAGGCAAGTGACCTGGAAGAACTGCAGAAAGCGCTTATCTATATTCACCAAAAAGGTTACTATAGTTCTGAGTTTATTGCCAGCAATTATTTCCGGTCTATCAAGAATGACAAGGCGCACACCTCAAACATTACCGAAAGGCAGATGGAATTTCTGAAATATTGCTGTACTGAATTAAGCATAAAGGAGATAGCAGATAAAATGTCTGTCAGCACCAGCACGGCCCTTAGCTACCGCAATGCCCTGTGCGATAAACTGGGGCTCAGCACCAGGCAGGGGCTGGCTATTTATGCTATTAAATCAGGTATCGTTTCTTTTGAAGACCTCTGAGCTTGCAGGTACATGCATAAGAAAAGCGGCATGAAACTCATGCCGCCTGTATATCAAAGTCATTCTTATATCGCTGTTAATACCACCAGGGTATTTTGTTGGTCTCCAGCCTGTACATAAAAGTGATGGAGAAAGTAGAATAACCATCCAGCACGTCTTTGTTGCCGCGTGGCGCGCCATATGCATTCTTATATGCCGGCTCTACGTACCACGATTTATCATATACTTGCTTGGCTATGGCCGCATCTTCCGGGCTCAGGTGCCTGTCAAAGTAATCAGGCGTCAGGTAATAACTGCTTACGTTATCCAGCCTGTCTGTAGTGGTAAAACGGTACAACCATTCAACGCCGATGTTCATATCGCGGCCTATATCCCAACGCAGGCCCAGCCCAACAGGTACGCATACCTGCCAGAGGTTGGTAGCTACAGCGCCGGAGTTTTCTACGCCTTCACCTTCCAGCCTCAGTTCTTTGGTTTCTACCCATTTTTTACGGCCGGTTATGGGGTCTATCAGCGATGTTTGCGGCCTGAAATGGAACCCACCTGCGCCAAATGCTATATATGGCTGCATAGATTTTTGTGCCGCCCTGCTTTCAGAGTTGAGCCTGAGCGGGGAAATTTCTATCATCACCGTTCCTTCCCATACATTGGCACGGGCGTCCTGGTTGCGCAGGTAGCGCTGATAGGCATCATCTTCAATAGATTTTGCTTCTTCCGCCTTGGTCAGGTTCCAATCGTCATTGGCATACAACGTACCATAGTTCAGGTTCAGCCTCAGCGCCCACGACGGGTGCTTGACAAAACGCATGAATATACCGCCCATAAAATGGGGCTTGCTCCAATAACGCTCATTGGCATAATGATCAATCGGGCCTTGTGTTCCCACATCACCCCACAGGTCGGCAAGGCCGAAGTTGACACCCACGGATACACCGGGGTGCTCTACGTATTTCCTGGGTATGTCTGGCTGCGCTACTGCCGATACTGTAGTAGCGCTTATTCCGATTACTAATAGGCTACGGATAAAACTCTTCCGCATGGGCTCAATTTTTTTTGAACGATGAAGATATAAAATATTATTTACCGTTAAAAGCGGCCTTCCTTTTTTCTAAAAAGGCGGAGGTTCCTTCGCGCATGTCTTCTGTGGCAAAACATTCACCGAAACGCTCTATCTCGTTAGCAAAACCGGCTGGCTCGGCCTTTGCGGCATCGTTAACACAAGATATAACTTTTGCAATAGCAATGGGAGCTTTTGACTGAATTTTTTGCAGAATTTCCCTTGCCTTGCCTAAAAATTCGGCCTGGGGAAATACATGGTTCACCAATCCCAGGGCTTTGGCATCTTCCGCACCTATCATATCGCCCGTCATCATCAGCTCCATAGTTTTGCCTTTGCCTATCAGTTGTGTCATGCGCTGGGTACCGCCATAGCCGGGTATCAGGCCCAGGTTTACCTCGGGCTGGCCAAATTTTGCGTTTTCTGCCGCTACCCTGAAGTGGCAGCTCATAGCCAGTTCGCAACCACCGCCCAATGCAAAGCCATTTACAGCGGCTACTATGGGTTTGGGGCAGTTTTCTATCTTATTAAATACGCCATCCTGGCCCTTCTGCGCCAGATCTTTACCTCCCGCGGCATCCAACACCGTGAACTCTGATATATCAGCACCCGCCACAAAGGCCTTTTCGCCCGCACCGGTGATGATGGCTGTTTTTACCTCAGCGTTGTTCATTACCTCGTCTATAGCCTGCGACAGTTCGCTGATAACGTCTTTATTTAATGCATTCATCTTATCAGGACGGTTGATAGTAATGGTCATAATACCATCCTGCAAATCAGTCAATAATGTTTGGTACATGTTGTTGTTTATGATTATTTACAATAGTTCTTTCCTGTTTTCTTTTACCCAGGCGGTAATGTAATCAGCTATGTCACCAGTAGGCGCCCCGGGTGCGAAGAGCTTGCCTACACCCATTTTGTGCAGTTCCTGCATGTCCTCTTCGGGTATGATACCCCCGCCGGTCAGCAATACATTGTCCAGGCCCTTTTCCTGCATCAGTTTTATCACCTTGGGGAAAACGGTCATGTGTGCCCCGCTCAGTATGCTGATGCCTATGGCGTCCACATCTTCCTGCAGGGCGGTATTCACTACCATTTCCGCAGTCTGGCGTAGCCCGGTATATATTACTTCCATGCCCGCATCGCGCAGGGCGGTGGCTATCACTTTCGCCCCGCGGTCGTGCCCGTCCAGCCCTATCTTGGCTACCAGCACACGCACCGGCCTGTTCATTCGCTCGCTCATGTGTCAAAAAAAAATGCTTGTAAAAGTAATAATTTATAGTCCGATACCAACATGTATTATATTTGGCTTATAAACAAAACCATTACTTGTGAACTTACCCCAAAGCCTGACACTTTTATTGGGACTCGTATTATCATTCAATACATACAGCCAAAGCTTTTACATACAACCATGGGTGGGCGCAGGTATTACCGGTACCAATGAATCATGGTGGACTAATGACCACACTATTCTAGCTACTACCGCGGGTGTTAAACTGGGATATTCGTACTCCCGCATACGGCTTGGCATAGGTGTAGGGTTACTTAATACCGGATTGGGTTTGAAAGATCTCACATTTGAGCCGCTGTACAGTTCTCAAACAGGGCAAACAGGGAAAGTCGACGTAAGGCTGAAGTATAGCGAACTTTTTGTGCCCGCAACCTTCGGAGTTAAAATTCTTGAAGCAGGCAAATTCATGATCCTCCCGGAAATAGGCCTCGCACCTACCTATACGGTACGCTACAGTGGTAAACTGACAAACCAAACCACTGGAGAGGTCAAAACGGTTGTCTCAAATCTGAATGAAAGATTCTCAATGCTGGGGCTGGGTGCCATAAACATTACGTACAACCTGCATCCCAAGCTGGGTATAATGTTGACACCAACCTATTACCGGATGCTTAATGACGTGACGGAACTCTCATCTAATCCTAACAGGTACGCCGTCACTGCAAATGTTGGTGTGGTGTTAGTGCTATAGCTATTCTAATTAAATACCTCCAGCACTTTCTTAGAACCCTTCAGCAGTTTGCTGTCCGATTCGGGTTTTACCTGGCTGAATTCAACCACATGTGGGGCCTTATCCAATGGCCAGCTCTGTACTATCTGCTTTACATTTATTTTGTTGCCTTCTATAAATTCCATCAGCCCTTTTTCTTTTTTATCTGACTTGCGGCCTTCTTTCAGGTCCCAGGTTTTCACCAGGTCGCTTTCTATCAGCATCTTCTCCTGTGGAATGTAGGATATGATGTACTCATCCGTATGGTTCGATTGTTTATTCAACAGGTAGAATTGTATTATCCTTTCACCGGCGCGTATCTCCTGTTTGTTCAGTATCACAAACTGGAATTTCGGTGTGATGAATTTTTTCACACGCACGTCTTTTGAAAACAAATGCCTGTTAACAGCTATATCCTGGAAGTAAGGACGGTTGCCTTCTGTGGTCACTATCGTAACGCCCTCTTCCATAAAGGGGCGCACACCACCCATCAGGTCGGGGTGCAGGTGCGACACCACCAGGTATTTTATCTCCTTGCCCGGGTAGGCGCGTTTAATATTGTCCAGCAGCGTATAGCCGGCCTCGGGGTTGCCTGGCGGGTCAAATACCACCAGGTAATCTTTCATGTCCGCTATTATACTTTTGTGGTTCCACTTAGGCATCAGCACCAGGTACACCCACTCTCCGATGTTTTTCTGTGTCAGCCTGACAGTACCATATTCTACCCGTGGTAGTATCTCCTTCAGTTCTATATCCAGGTTGTATATGATATTCGTATCCCGCTTGATGGTTATTTTGCCTGGCACCTGGTAGCCGTCCTGTATATCGTATTTGCTGTAGTGGATGCTTCGGTAATAGTCGCCGTTCACTACATCGTACATAGGCTGGTCTACTCTTTCCAGGAAGTAGGTATTGGCGTTGATGTACAGGAAATACGCCTCGCCCGATGCGTTGTTGTGCCTGATGATATGGTAATTGTCGGTGGTGCTGATAAAGCTGTTGCGCGATGCGTCCTGCAGCAGCACCTGCAGCAGCAGGTTGGGCGAAAATATCAATGATTTGTACAGGTACCTGTCTTTGTCTTTATCGGTCAGCTTCAACTCTTCACCGGCTTCTTTTACGTTGATACGCTCTTCGTCTATATCATAAAACGAGGTGATAATATCTTCGCCCGTACGGCTGAAGCTATCTTTGCGCACCAGTTTACCACCTCCGTCACCCAGGTCGATATCACCACTCAACATAAAAGCCCTGGCAGAGCCAGGCTTATTGCTCATACCTTCATAGTTGTATACGCCTTTGATGTGCATCTTCACATCGCCCACACTGTTGTTATAGTTCAGTTCGCCGTATACATCGTTCAGTAGTGTATGCGCACGTTCTATGTTATTGGTAACTGCTACATTCGGTTGAGCCGACAGGCTGCCTGCAACAATTGTCAGGACAGCAGATAAGGTAAAATATTCCCTGAAAAATCCCTTGAACATCGTTAAAGATAAGAAAGTGGTAACACTGCGGCAACATGCAGGCTCTTAAGGTGTTGTGAATTTTCGCCTGAAGAAACTATTGCTGCGTATTGCATTGAAAATCAAATTTATCGGGTGTATGCCGCCATGCAAAATTAGTACAGGTCAACGATATTATTGCGGATGGCGTATATCACCAGCCCTATTCTCGATTTGACGTCCAGTTTGGTAAACAACCTGTCGCGATACCCATCTACCGTCCTTTCGGATACGGCCAGTGCATTGGCCATTTCTTTGTAAGTCATTTCAGTACAGGCCATCTTCAGGAAGTCTATTTCGGCGGAAGATAACATGATGGTATTCATATCATGCAGGCTGTGCAGTATATCGCTGGTTATCAATTCCGAATGGTAAAACCCCTGCTCATTTATAAGTTTCAGCGCTTCTACCAGTACATCTGGTTCGCTGTCTTTCAGCAGGTAGCCGTTAGCGCCATTGCGCAGCATCTTTATAATATTGTCCTCGTCATCGTACATCGACAGGGCCAGCATCTTTATTTTGGGAAAATGTTTTTTGATATACCTGGCGGTATCATAGCCGTTCATCTCGGGCATATTGATGTCTATGATACAGATGGCCGGCTTTTCTTCAGCATTGTGTATCCTGTCAATAAGTTCCTGTCCGTTGGCCGCGTCAAATAGTACCTCTATGTTCCTGTAGGGTTTAAGGATAGAAATAAGCCCCCGCCTGAACATAGTATGGTCATCAGCGAGCGCTACTTTTATTTTTTCAGTTTTGCTCATGTTGTTTAAACGGGTATGTTCAATTGTACGCTCGTCCCTTTATTCAGTTCAGAGGTGATATGTACAGTGCCGTTAAGCAGTTTTGTGCGTTCCTCTATATTCATCATGCCTACCCCGCTTTCCGGTTTCGGCTGCGCCTTGTCAAAACCCCTGCCGTTGTCTTCAATCCGCACTTCCAGCCTGCCGGGGCTGTATTGCAGCTTCACGGATAATGCTGCAGGTTGCCCGTGTTTCACAGCATTGGCCACACTCTCTTGTATGATGCGGAATAGTATCAGTTCCCTGTCCTCACCCAGGTGCTGCACCTCGCCCGATTGGGTAAAATTACATTTTATCCTTTGTGCCGCAACTATCCTGGCCAGGTCTTTTTCTATACTTTCTTTCAGTCCCTTGCGTAATACATAGGTACCATTCATCACATGGCTCATGCTGCGTACATCACGTATCGCATCGCGCATAGTTTCAGCGGCTTCATTGGCCGTGGCGCGTTGCTCGTCGTCGGCAGCACCGGCGGCCAGCATATGCAGTTGCAGTTTTACGGCACCCAGCATCTGCGCTATATTGTCGTGCATTTCCGCCGACATGTTTTTCAGCGTCTGTTCCTGCACCTCCAGGCGGCTCTGCATCAGCTGCGTGGCATACCGGTGTTCCATTTCCTGTTTTTCCAGGTGGTGGTGGTACTGCCTTTTCTTTTGCAGGGCTATATACAGTATGGTGAATACGGCAAAGAGGGTAAACAACAATGTGCCGAATACCAGCACTAATATGGATGTAGTTTCCGTCAACGGGGTTGCAGTTTCCTGTAAAATAAGAATACTAAACCAAATCCGGTATAGGTGATGATATTAATAGCGTACATCATGTACCTGACACCCAACATGTAAATCGGGTCGACCAGCGATAAGGCGATTCCCGTAAGCCATGTAAAGAATGTAAAACTCCAGAATACGAGTAGTAAACATGCTATCCAGAAATCTGCAGTGGCAAACTGCTTTGATGTATTTGCATTATCCAGAAACGAATAAAAGTAACAAAGCGTCATAGTGATGATTAGAAATGACTCGACCGCTAAAAAATAGGTATTAAACGTAGTGAACGGGTTTTGGAGAAATATGGAATTGAATATTGAAAATATGATGCCGCTAATACCAATTACTATCCCCAGGTGATGCTTTTTAAAGGACGGTATGGAGTAATTGAAAAATAACGAGATGAATAGAAATTGAATCGGATTATAAATATGGTAAACGAAAAGGTTGTTCTTAATAGTAAGGGCAAGGATACGGGCAGTTGTTTCAGAAATTGAGGTGAGGATAATACAATACAATATAAGTTGTGCAGGTGTGTCTAGGGCCTTACGTTTGTGTAACCCAAGCAAAGACACACCAGCCAACAACAGCAAATAGATAATAAATAGGTAAGGCCACATTAAATGATAATATTATCATTGGCGGCATTGCCCACAGTCGGGCAGTCGGCAGGACAAGGTGACATATTATCCAATATATTCCCGTCGGGCGTTAGTATATAATTACCCTCAGCATCGTAACCAGCCACTACCAGGGTAAATACCCGATGGTCTACACCGCTTTCATGTACGGTCCTTTCACCCAGCATGAATTTGATGTTTTGTATCTTATCGTTGGCCAGGTAGGTACGCAGTAGCCCTGCGTCCATTATCATAGATTTTACAGGGGCTTTCCCTGTGTGGAAGTAATTGGCGATGAAATCATTGATATAAGCATTGGCTATTTCAACCGGTATTTCGGCCCCGTTAGTAGTCGGCATATTGTTTGTTTTTTACGTGAGTGAATGGAATGAAAGCATAAAGGTAACAACAACCCACACATCAGAATACAGTGTTTTTCCCCTTTGGTAATACGGGTATTTTTTTTATGTATGTTATTGTCAACATTTTTTTCAACCGGTTTTTGTTGTGAAACCCAGCTAGGTTCCCAATAAAAAACGCCCCGCAAAATGCAGGGCGTTTTTTGTCTTTATTTTTAACGGTTACAGAGCCAGGTCTGCATCGTTGTTGTCATCTTGCTTAGGCGCTTCAGCCTGTTGCGGACGGTCACCACCGTTTTCGTTGTGCGGACGTTGAGGACGGTCGCCCCTGTCTCCACGGTTATCGCGGCGGTCGCCACCACCTCTCCTGTCGCCTCCGCCACCACGACGGTCTCCACGGTCACCACCGCCACGGCGGTCTCCACGGTCGCCCCTGTCGCTGCGCTCGCGCTGCTCAGGTTCTACGTAGCCCTCGGGCTTAGGCATCAGGGCTTTGCGGCTCAGGCGCAGCTTGCCCGATTTCGGGTCTGTACCTATCAGCTTGATTTTCACCGTATCGCCTTCGCTCAATACACCTTCCAGCGTATCTAAGCGTTTCCAGCTTACTTCAGATATATGCAGCAGGCCCTCTTTGCCCGGCATGAACTCTATAAACGCACCAAAAGGAACGATAGACTTCACCTTACCTTCGTAAGTTTCTCCCACTTCAGGTACAGCTACTATGCCTTTTATCCAATTCAGCGCTTTATCTATTTTCGCCTTGTCCGACGCGAAGATTTTCACCTCGCCGCGGTCGTTCACTTCTTCTATAGATATAGTAGTGCCTGTTTCGCGCTGTATCTCCTGTATGATTTTACCACCTGGTCCTATCACAGCGCCTATGTACTCGCGGTCTATGTTCAGCTGAACTACACGTGGTGCATGTGGTTTCAGGTCGGCACGCGGTGCTTCTACTGCTTCATACATTTTATCCAGTATGTGCAGGCGGCCGCGGCGGGCTTGCGCCAGCGCTTCGCGCATCACATCCATGCTCAGGCCATCTACCTTTATGTCCATCTGTATACCGCATATACCATCGCGGGTACCCGTTACTTTAAAGTCCATATCACCCAGGTGGTCTTCATCGCCCAGTATGTCGGTAAGTATAGCGTATTTGCCGTCTTCAGATATCATACCCATGGCCACACCGCTTACGTGCTTGGGGAAAGGTACACCGCCGTCCATCAGGGCCAGTGAGCCTGCGCACACTGTAGCCATAGATGATGAACCGTTTGACTCCAGTATATCAGATACTATACGTACTGTATAGGGGAAGCTTTCTCCATCGGGCATCATCTGTGCCAGCGAACGCTTGGCCAGGTTACCGTGACCTACCTCGCGGCGGCCGGGGCCACGCATAGGCTTCGTTTCGCCGGTAGAGAATGGCGGGAAGTTATAGTGCAGTATGAATTTGATATAATCAGATGTAGCGGCTGTTTCCACCAGCAGCTCATCATCGCTGGTACCCAGTGTTACCGTTGTCAGCGATTGTGTTTCGCCACGGGTAAACAGGGCCGAACCGTGCGGAGAAGGCAGTACGTCTGTTTCGATAGTTATGGGGCGTACTTCTTCCAGTCCGCGGCCATCCAGCCTCTTGCGGGTGCTCAGCACCATATCGCGCACCACTTTCTTTTCCAGCTTGTAGAAGTATTTGCTCACTAAGCCCACCAGTTCAGCATTTGCTTTTTCCTCGTCGGTCAGTGTAGCTGCAAACTCTTCGCGTATTTTTTTGAAACCTTCGCTACGTTCGTTCTTAGGCAGTGCGCCTCCTGATATAGCCAGTATCCTTGCGGCAGCAAAATCATTGATACGTTTCTTCAGGTCTTCATTTTCAGGTGCGGGGGCTACTTCACGTTTGCCGGTTACACCTTTCTTATCACGCAGTTCCAGTTGTGCTTTTATCTGCACCCTGATGGCATCGTGGGCCAGTTCCAGCGCTTTTACGATGTCTTCTTCCTGGCACTCTTTCGATTCGCCCTCTACCATCATGATGTTGTTCTCGGTAGCGGCTATGATAAAGTCCATATCAGCCTCTTTCAGCTGCGTGCGGAAGGGGTTAACTACGTACTCACCGTTTACGCGGCCAATACGCACTTCAGATATTACCTCCTGTATAGGCACGTCGGATACGGCCAGTGCTGCAGACGCCGCCAGGCAAGCCAATGAATCAGGCATTACCTCGGGGTCTGAAGATATAAGGGTAACCAGTACCTGTACTTCGCAATAATAATCGTCGGGGAACAGGGGGCGCAGCGCGCGGTCTATCAGGCGCGATACAAGTATCTCGCTATCGCTGATACGGCCTTCCCTTTTAAAGAAAGAACCGGGTATGCGGCCTGCTGATGCAAATTTCTCCTGGTAATCTACTGTCAACGGGAAAAAAGATTGTCCCGGTTTGGGCTCTTTAGCGGCTACCACGGTAGCCAAAATCATGCAATTGCCCTGGCGCACTACAACGGCGCCGTCGGCCTGGCGCGCCATACGCCCGGTCTCTATGCTCACCTCCCGGCCATCATTCATCTTGAATGATACGGAAATGGGGTTTGGAATCATAAAATATTTTTTAATGTGTTCAGAAAAAACTATTCCCAACCAAGTAGTTGGGAATAGTAATGGAATAATTATTTGCGGATACCCAGCTTTTCAATCAGCGCACGGTAACCATCCAGGTTAGTGCGGCTCAGGTATTGCAGCAATCTCTTGCGCTGGCCTACCATCTTCATCAGCCCGCGGTGGGTAGAAAAGTCTTTTTTGTTCTCTTTCAGGTGGCCCGAAATAGAATTGATACGCTCTGTGAGCAGTGCGATTTGGCCTTCTACAGACCCGGTGTTGGTTTCGCTGCCACCGTAAGTTTTAAAGATATTAGCTTTCTTATCAGCTGTTAAATACGACATTTACATCAAAATTTTAATATAACCACAGTTTTTCAGCTTGCAAAGATAGGGAAATCCTTTAATAAAAGTCAAAAATCAAAATTCAAAAGGGAAAAGTTTTTGGAGGGGGGATTTTGGATATCAGATGGTGGATTGGGGGATATTGGGAATGAAAGCAGTTAACGCCTCAACATTTCAGCATCCACCTTGTCCAGGAATTTTTCATCTTTCATGCCGGACCTGTTGAACATGACTACACTACCGCAACCTAAATCAGGGTATAACCTAAATTCAACATAATAACCGCCTCCACCACCTGCATGGTGTACATAACGGTGGCCTTTCAGTGTGCCTGTAAACCATGACATACCCATTCCTGCCGGTTTTCCACCAGGCAATATATGTTCCGCAAAAAACTCTTTCATACTTTCAATTTGCAGCAACCTGCCCTGCAGTAACACCTGACCGTATTGTGCCATGCCTTCGGCTGATGAAATGAGCCCTCCGTATGCCGACCCGTTTATATAATAGTCATTAAAAGGCTTCCAGCCTCTCTCTGCTTTGCCCATCATCGTTTTCTTATCTATAATAAAACCCAGTACAAGGTTCATAAACGACCACCTCTTTTGGTAGCCTTTTGCCATAAAAGTATTGGTAACACGAAAACCGGGGCGGTGTTCGCCGTTCATTTTACTGAATACATGTCCGTTTATATATTCTTCATATTCCTTACCGCTCACAGCCTCAATAATGTCACCCAGCAATACATAACCTAGGTTACTATAACTCATTTTTACCCCGGGCGCTGCTTTCAGCTTTGAATACTTAACAAACAAGGGACGAAAGAACACATGATGGTTAAAGCGCTCATGTTCCCCGGCAGGATGAATCCAGTTCAGCGGCATGGGGTTTTTAATACCCGCAGTATGTGTCAATAAATGCTTGATGGTAATGTTTTTGTCATACGGGAAATCACGCAGGTACTTAGCTGCCGGTTCATCAATATCCAACAGTCCCTGCTCCTGCAACTGTAATATGGCCAGTGCGGTTATGGTCTTTGTTACCGAAAACGCGTGGAGCCTCGTATGCAAAGTCATTTTTCTTTGCTCCTTTACATCAGCCCACCCGTTTGTATAGCTATATACTATCCTCTCGCGGTCGAAGTGTATATATGTTACGCCGGGTGTGTTATTATTGTCCACTTCCCGGGTAAGTACACGAGCGGGGTTTTTCGTTTTTGCCGTACACATGGTTATTGACAATAGTACAATTGCGAGTATGAAAACATTCAGCAGGATACATCTTACGTCTGTCATAATTAATTTTTTAGGACGCAAAATTGATGTAGCTGATATACTATCCCATTATCATTTGATAAGAAATTATTCCTGCGTGGCAAGTTCGTTCCGCAAGCGGCTAAAAGATACCGGCGTAATGCCCAAATATGAAGCTATGATATGGTGTGGTACCATATTTTCCAGGTTGGGATATTTTTCCCTCATCAGCAGGAGCCTCTGTTTGGCATTGCAACTTCTGAATGTTGTGTCTTCTTTCAACTGGCGCGACAACTCTTTTTCTACCACGGCATTACCAAACGCTCCTATATCAGGGTACGCATAACGTAGCTTGTCGAAGACGGATACAGGGATATGGGCTACAACACACGCTGTAAGTGCTTGTATAGAAAATATGCTGTGGCGTTGCAACGTCCTGGCAAAATGCGGCACTATCACTACCGGGGCGTAAAGAATTTCTGTAGTAACCACCCGCCCGTCTTCAGCTATGTTGCACCTGTGCATCAATCCCTCCAGCAGGAAGTATTCTTTTTCATCGTTCTTTTCCTCTGTTACCAGGTATTTGTCTTTGTCAAAGGTGGAATAATCAGCCTTGGATACCAGCTCATTTAACGAAGCCTGAGACAGCTTTGCATAGCTATTCAGCAGCCCGGTGAATATTTGTTCTTTATCCGGCATGACGCGCCAAGATAATAAATATATATACCGAAAGTACTTGCCCTAAGACTCCCCCTATTTGCATAGCCACACCATCCCCACCTAATCCCTACCCTTTATAGCATGCAAATAATCAATTATCTGCCTGCGTTTTAGGGTATCCCTTATAGGTGCGTGGTAGGTGTTTATCATTTTGTCCACCAGTTCTTCCCAGGCGGTGTAGCTCATGGGGGGCTGCATCTCTATATAGCGCAGCGAGTGACAGGGCACGCAGTAACTCTCTACCAGGGCAACATGGCCGGCCTGCGGCAGTATGGTCTGCACATTGCTTACATCGGTAACTGTGGCTAGGTTGTGGGCATTAGTTGTCGGCGCATCATCTGGCGTACCGCCGTTGCAGTTGCACAGCAGCATCACCACTACGGGCAGGCTATATTTCAGTAGTTGTCTCATTGTACTACCAGTGGTAAAGATTCTATTTCGTTGCGCATATAGCCGCTGCGGTTCCAGTGGCGCGCGGGCTGTGTCTTGCCTGCCGCATTAGTGGCTTTTACCAGCAGTTGCACATCGCCCTCAATAACCGGAGTATAGGTATAATGCCAGCGCCTCCAGGAGTATTTGCCCAAATCAGGCCCCAGCCTGGCGGGTTGCCAGGTAGCGCCGCCGTCGCTGCTCAGTTCCACTTTTACTATACCTGTGCCATCGTCCATAGCCAGCCCCTGCACTTCGCAGGCTTTGCCTTTTTCTATCACCGTACCTGGCTCTGGGTGTACAAACAGCGAGCGTACATCCATCCTGTTGATGGGTATCATGCTGCTGCTGAGCTTGTCGGGGTTTTCGTTGCCATCCGCCGCACCCGCAGGTATGCGGTATGCTTTGTCCATCCAATAGTAGTCAACCGCACCGGCATGTAGCGAGATATGGCTGAGCATACCCACCCAGTAAGTGGCGTACCAGCCCGGCACTACCAGCTTCAGCGGGTAGCCGTTCAGGTAGGGCAGTGGTTCGCCGTTCATAGCGTAGGCCACCATCACTTCCCCATCCATAGCATGTGCCATCTCTAATGTTTTTATAAAATCTGGCGTATTGGGGAACACGGGCTGGTCCAACCCGTTGAAGGCAACAGTTGTTGTATTGCCCCTTGCACCTGCCATCTGCAATATATCTTTCAGCAGCACACCCGTCCACTCGGCATTGCCCATGCCGCCGTTCTTCCATTGTGCGCCCGGCACGCGGGGGTCGCAAAAGTTGCGGGCATTGCCGGCGCAGGCACATACCGCTACCAGTTTGTATGGCTCAAATTTTGTTTTTAAGTCCTGCATGCTCAGCGCCAGCGGGCGGGTGGCATTGCCCGTTACCCGCAGGCGGAAAGTATCTTCACTAACAGGTTGCGGCGGTACGGGCAGGTGCCAGCGCACAAAGAAGACATCGTTGGGCGTAATATCCTGCATGAAATAGCAGAGCGGCGTCTCCAGGTTGTATGGCCTGTCGGTAAGCAAGCGCAGGGGCTTTTTGCCCGGCGCTGCTACCAGCCTGTTCTCCAACGAATCTGCTATCCTGCGTTCTTTAGCGTTATAGTCGGGTGTTTGCGTTTCGCCACAGGCAGCCAGCAGCATAGCCATAACGGCTGCTGATACATACCTGTATAATGCGAAAGTCTTCATTAACTGCTGCAGTGTGTGGCATTAAGATACGCAATGTGTATGGTAATCCCTGTAATATCACGTTCTGACTTTCGGTAATAGCAGGATGTGCAGCAGTAAACTATATGCTGATATTATTATCAAACAAAAAGTAATCGTGGTGGCAGTATTGCGGGCCGCCGCTTGTTGATGCCGTATCGAAGCATACCAATATGGTTACATTATCCCTGTAGGGCTGTACCGCTTCGTCCAGTGGCACTTGCGTTTCCTGTATATTGCGGAACATCTCGTCAAACTGCTGCTGGACGGCGGGGACGATGATAAAATTTTCAACCGGTGTACGGTAAGGCTTCATTACTTTTCCCTGGTAGGAATACAACTTACTGACGATAGCGCGGGCTTCTGTCAAATTCATGCTTTTGTGTTTTTATTTTTTGTTTACAATGATGTGTACCCCCGGACGGGTACGCGCTCCTCTTAAATAGCCTTATTAAAACAGGGTGCAAATATCAGCATGTGGTATAGCGTTTTCCAACTTTATGCTACGGCTTAACATCGGGATTGTATTTTATTAACGAGTTGTTGGGAAATGGGAGTTACTCCCCCCGCATCCCCCTCAGCTTCTCCATCGTCAGCCCCGGGTCGTACACCACACCCGCCTGGCGGGCGTATTCCTCTATCGTTGTATCAAAGCCTTTGCTCTTGCGCATCTCGTTTATATGTTCCGGGCTTTTTACCGGGCTGATATAGTAGCGTATTACTATCTTATTTGTGGCGGCGTCTTTCATCTTCACCCTCGTATAGTGCGAGCCGTAGTTTTGCGGCCAGCCTTTTTCCGCCAGTATATGGTCTTCCAGCATGGCAACACCATACTGGGGCAGTTCGCCCATCACATAGGCCTGGTTAACACGCGGGTAATACTTCTGTTTTTGGTTAGAATGTAATATCACCGACAATGCCACCATATGTGTCGGCTCTCCCACCAGCGACTTACCGGGGTAGTAAGCATCGCTGGTCCTTATGATTCTGGCTACCACCGCCAGGTTTGCACTGTCATTCACCGCCTGTAGTTTGTCCAGGTGCGCCTCTACATCGGCAGTTTTTATCTTAAAGGCTTTCGCCAGCGAATCGCGGGTGGCGTCTTTCATGCCCACCAGGTATCTGCGGTACTGCCAGTCTTTTATATGCACTGCCTCCAGGTCTTTCTTGGCTACGGGGTCAAACACTATGGCAAATAAATTTTCATATTCCTCCTCCTGCGCATAAGCAGAAAAAGTCATCAGGCAAATCAACAGGAATAAAAGGGCGGTTTTCATATGCTGAATATACATATTATAGGGCACTTTTACCAAGCTGTCACAAAACGCCACCCCGGTAATGGAAATTCATCAAGGCATACCGCACGGCAGCGCAGTAGCACAGGAGTATATCAGGGTACCATCCCGTCCCTTTGAAGCTTAAGGGACGGGGCTCTTTTTCTTTGTTACTTTCTTTTGGAGAAGCAAAAGAAAGTAAGGCAAGATGAATAGAGGATTTAAGTTCATGTGATTGAAAAATTGTACATCAGAAATCCTGTCATGTTGAAACATAAAGTTGTAAAAAACAACAAATTTGCGTAAATTTACATTTAATAATACCGAACTAATTTCGGTTGGTATTAATGCTCTTTGATATGAAAACATATCAGCATTATTGCTATTACATCCAGCTACGGCCCGAAAAATTTTATTCCTATTTTGTGGCATCAAAATGGAACATTTTTGCTCAGAGGCTGGTAACCAACATTTTACATTTTGTTCCGGCAAAAAAAATCAAAAAACCGGCATCACTTTGGCAACACTTGTCCCCCAATGGCGGTAATTTTGTTTCCCAACCGCACAAAAGACACATTAGCACATTGCCGCATTATCGCATTACGGCATTAACCAATTACCTTTGCCAGAATTATTTTTCAGTACAGTGCCGGACGTAATACATTTATTATCAGACCATATAGCCAACCAGATAGCGGCGGGCGAGGTCATCCAGCGCCCTGCATCGGCCGTTAAGGAGATGCTGGAGAACGCCGTGGATGCCGGGGCTACAGATATACAACTGATAATAAAGGACGCCGGCAAAGAACTGGTACAGGTAGTGGACAACGGCTGCGGCATGAGCCCCACCGATGCCCGCATGAGTTTTGAGCGGCATGCCACTTCCAAAATCAGGGATATCAACGACCTGTTCTCCATACGCACCATGGGTTTCCGTGGAGAGGCGCTGGCATCAATAGCCGCCGTGGCCCAGGTAGAGCTGAAGACCATGAAAAAGGATGCCGAGTTAGGCAGCCGCATAGTGGTAGAAGGCACCGAGGTAAAACTCCAGGAGGCATGCGCAACCCCGCAGGGCACCAGCCTCAGTGTGAAAAACTTGTTCTTCAACGTGCCCGCCCGCAGGCATTTTCTTAAGAGTAATACCACCGAGTTCAGGCATATTATAGATGAGTTTACCCGTGTGGCGCTGGCACACCCCGGTATAGCCTTCAGGCTGTTCCACAATGGGGCGGAGCAATTTCACCTCACCTCGGGCAACCTGAAGACAAGGGTGGTAGAGTTGCTGGGCAACTCCTATACCAAAAACCTCGTACCTGTTGAGGAACAGACAGAATTCCTGAACATCAGCGGTTTTATAGGCAAGCCCGAAGCAGCCACCCGCACCCGTGGCAACCAGTTTTTCTTTATCAACAACAGGTTTATCCGCAGCCCATACCTGCACCACGCAGTTACCAATGCCTACGAGGGGTTGATAGAAAAGGAATCTTTTCCTTTCTATGTGCTCTTCCTGGAGGTGGACCCGGCCCGTGTAGATGTAAACGTACACCCTACCAAGCAGGAGGTGAAGTTTGAAGACGACAGGATGATGTACGCCTACCTGAATGCCGCTGTAAAACACGCATTGGCACGCTACAACATCGCCCCCTCGCTCGATTTCTCTTTAAGCCCGGAGATACAGCAATTGTCTTCGGTGCAGTTGCCTGCAACAGAAGAAAGCAAGACACGTGCGCAGAGCGGCTACCTCGGCAATACCTTCGCCAACAAGGGGCAGGCGCATTTTGTAGAAAAGAATGACAGCCTGAAACGCTGGAAAGAATTGTATGAAATAGCCACTACGCCGGCACAGCAGGATGAAGGTACCTCTGCAGGAATAACACCTACGCTGCACGGCAACGAAACGGAGCAAAAAACCGACGGCGCTAATAATATATTGCTGGTGCAGGGTAGCCTGCTGGCCACTACGGTCAAGTCGGGCATAATGATGGTGCACATACGCCGCGCACAGGAAAGGATATGGTACGAGCGCCTGTTGCAGCAGTGGAACACAGGAGAAGCCCCCTCGCAGCAGGTATTGTTCCCCACGTCTTACGAACTGTCTCCGCAGGATGCCATATTGCTGAATGAGGTACTGGGCGACCTGGCCAGGATAGGTTTCGATATATCACCCTTCGGTAAAAATACTTTTGTAGTGCAGGGCATACCCTCGGGCCTGCAGCCCGGCGACGAAAAGAATGTGCTGGACGATGTGCTGGAGCAGTTGAAACACGAAGCGACGGATGTGACCGCACAACGCTCCGAAAAACTACTGGCCAATATGGCGAAGCGCCTGTCGCGCAATATATCAGCCATCTACCTGAAAGAGAACCAGCAAGCCTTGATAGACGAATTGTTTGCATGCAGCCAGCCGGAGTACACGGCTGATGGCAGGAAGATATTTACACTGTTGCGCAAGGAGGAGTTGGACAAAATGTTAGATTGACGATAACTGTTATATATATAGGCGTTTTTATGTACCTTCGCGCCACATTTTTTTTAAACCCCCGGAAGAAGATAAGAGATGTCTGTGAAGTTCTATTCTTTAAAAGTAAAAGATGTTAAGCCGGAAACGGCTGATTGTGTATCGGTAGCCCTTGAAGTGCCTGAAGAACTGGCAAAGGATTTCGTATTTGCCCCGGGGCAGTACCTCACCTTTCGCCGTGGCGATGGCGATGCCGAAATACGCCGTTCTTATTCTATATGCGCCGGCCCCAACGATTGTGAACTGCGCGTAGCCATCAAGAAGGTAGAACAAGGAAAATTTTCTACTTATGCCAATACGGAGTTGAAACCCGGCGATGTGCTGGAGGTAATGGCGCCAATGGGCAATTTTACACTGAAGAAAAAAGAAGTGAAGCATAAGCACTACATGGCTATAGTAGCCGGTAGCGGCATCACCCCGGTAATGAGTATCATGAAGCAGGTGCTGGAGGGGGATGCTGAAAGCAGCTTCACATTGATATACGGCAACAAAAGCCGGGGTACTATTATTTTCCGCGAGGCTATTGAGGCTTTGAAAAACAAGTATATGCAGCGCCTCAGGGTGTACCATGTACTCAGCAGGGAAACAATGGATGTGCCTTTGTTTAACGGGCGCATTACAGCCGAAAAATGCCGCGAGTTCTGCGATAAGCTGATAGATATTAATACAGTAGATGAAGCCTTTATCTGCGGGCCTGAAGAAATGATACTCTCCGTACGCCAGCAGTTGGTAGACCTGGGTATGGACAGCGGCAAGGTACATATGGAGCTCTTCACCTCGCCCGACCAGCCAAAAGCTACCCACGAGAAATGGGTGAAAGAGCATGCCGCCGATGCCGGTAAAGTAAGCAAGGTGAGCATAACGCTGGATGGTACTACGTTTGAAATGGACCTGCCCTACAATGGCGACAGTATATTGGATGCGGCGCTGAAAATGGGCGCTGATCTGCCATTTGCCTGCAAAGGCGGGGTATGCTGCACCTGTCGCGCCAGGGTAACAGAGGGCCAGGTGGAAATGGAAGTAAACTACGCCCTGGAGCCCGACGAGGTAGAGAGAGGCTTTGTACTCACCTGCCAGTCTCACCCCCGCACCGACAGGGTAGTTGTCGACTTCGACCAGCGATAAAAAAACCACTGCGTTATGCAGTGGTTCATATCTTTCAAAGCCCTACCAAATTAATCCAGGTCAGGCTTAATGATTGTAAGCTGTATGATTTCTATGAAGTCATATTTGGGGTATATTGAGCATACCTGGCCTCCGCCATCACGGTCAAATTTCACTTTTACCTTGTATCCGTTGTGCATATAGGCTGTGGGTAAGTTACTGGGGCGCACGGGCTTGTCTTCGCCTTCCAGTTCCAGCAGGTAGCCGCAACCACCGGCAGCCAGGTCGCCTGTGTCTACTACAGTGGCTTGTACAAGGTTCTTGTCCTTATTGCAGGATACTACGGCCACCAGTGCTAATAATAGTGCACTAAACAAATATTTACGCATGTCAGGATGTTTCTTTCAAGTAAATTCGGCTATGAAAATACTAAAAAGTTTTAAAGGTGCAATTATGCCGTAAACTTATATCCAATCCCCCGTACGGAATGGAAGTGTTTCGGGTTACGGCTGTCGGGTTCAAAATACTTCCTGAAGTTGAGGATAAAGTTGTCGATAGTGCGTGTAGTGGGATATACATTGTACCCCCACACTATCTGTAATATATGCTCGCGGGATACTACCTGCCCCTCGTGCTCTATCAGCAGCTTTAGCAATGCGGCTTCTTTTTTGCTCAGTTCCTGCTTGGTGCCGGTATGGTCTGTACATTCGTGGGCGGCAAAGTCTATTTTACCACCGGAAAACTGGTAAACATCCGGCACGGCATGTGGGTCATGTATCTTTTTATTCTTAACTATCAGTTTTTGCACCCTCAGCAGCAGTTCTTCCAGGTTAAATGGCTTTGTCAGGTAATCATCACCGCCCTTTTTCAGCCCCTCTACTTTATCGGCACTGGTATTGCGTGCCGACAGGAACATGATAGGCACATCGTTGTGCTGCATACGAATGGTTTCGCAGACGGTAATCCCATCCATATCCGGCAGCATGATGTCCAGTATTATCAGGTCAAAGTATTCATTCTTGACTACTTTCAGCACGTCAGGGCCGTTGTCAACTGTAGTTACTTCATATCCTTCCAGTTCCAGGTTCAGTTTAAGCGCCTCGCGCAGGCTTTCTTCGTCTTCTACTACCAGTATGCTGGCTTTGGTTTCTTTGCGTATCATAATTAGGTGGGTTTTGATTTCTAAACATGAAATTAATGACAATTCATAAACAACGGATATATAGCTACTAAAAATGTGAATTTTATGACAATTCATACATAAAGCAGTTTTTTAAAGTGAATTGTCATGAAAAACAGGGGGGTAATACATGTCAAAATTTGTTTGGGATTCAAAACAATTTGAGTTCAAAAAAATACTACCTTTGCCGTCCCAAAAGCGGGTGTGGTGAAATTGGCAGACACGCCAGACTTAGGATCTGGTGCCGCGAGGCTTGGGGGTTCGAGTCCCTCCACCCGCACTACTTAAACAATACAGCCGATTTATATCGGCTTTTTTAAAACAATAAAATAGCAGAAAATGGCTACGGTAACACGCGAAACGATTGGCAAACTGCATGACAAAGTAACCGTAAAACTGACCAAAGAGGACTACTTTCCTTCTTTTGAGAAGTCGTTGAAACAATACGCGAAGAATATAAATGTACCGGGTTTCCGTAAGGGTATGGTGCCTGCGGGTATGGTGCGCAAGATGTATGGCCAGTCTATATTTACAGACGAGGTGCTGCGTGCCGCGGGTTCAAAAATTGAAGAGTACCTGAAAGAGCAAAACCTGCAGATATTCGCCCAGCCGATGGCTATGAGGGAAGAAACCCCTAAGAAACTGGATATGAATAATCCTGCCGAGGTAGATTTCTCTTTTGAAATAGGCCTGAAGCCGGAATTTGAAATACCTGCAGTAAATGGCAAAAAAGAACTGACACGTTATAAAGTACAAGTGTCTGACAAATTGCTGGACGACGAAGTAGTACGCCTGCAACGCCGCTTTGGTAAGGCCGAACCGCAGGAAACTGTTACCACCAAAGAGAATATCATCTACTCCACTTTTGAGCAGTGCGATGCTGATGGTAATGTGATAGAAGGCGCTGCACCTATAGAGGATACAGAACTGATGGACAAGCTGCCTGTGAAAATGCAGGAAATGCTGATGGGCAAGAAACCTGAAGACAGCATAGTAATACAGCCTAAAGCAGTATGTACAGAAGAGGAACTGTCGGTGTTCATGAAAGATTCGCTGAAGCTGGGTGTGGAAGCTGCTGAGAACTACTATAAAATGACCCTTACGAAAGTAAGCCTGCTGATACCTGCCGAACTGAACGAAGAATTGTACAGCCAGGTATTCCAGAATGCTGAGATAAAGGACGAAGCTGCTTTCCGCGAAATGCTGCGCACAGAACTGGCTAAAGAATACGATCGTATGAGCCGCGAGCGCCTGCAAAGCGAAATGTATGAAATACTGGTACACGGTACACCGTTAGAATTGCCGGTAGATTTCCTGAAACGCTGGTTGCAGGAAGGCGGTGAAAAGGCTAAATCCGCTAGCGAGGTGGAGCATGAGTTCCCCGGGTTTGACCATCAACTGCGCTGGACGCTGATATCTGACAAGTTGATAATTGACAACAACATCAGCGTGAGCCGCGAAGAAGTGCTGGATGATATCAAGGCACGCGTACTGGCATACTTCGGCATGACACCTGATGCTGCTGAAGATACCCCGTGGATGGACGAGTACATGAACAAAGTGGTAAAAGACGATAAGACTATGGACGAGACTTACCGCCGCTTGTTGTTCGACAGACTGTTCGCCTTCCTGGAAACTAAATTCAAGCTGGTGGACAAGGATATAGATGAAGAGTCATTCTTCAAGCTGCAAAGCGCACACGATGAGCACCACCACCATTAGTGGTTGACGATATATGGAAAAATAAGGCCCCGTAATCCGGGGCCTCATTTTTTACCGTAATACAATACTTTATCCAACTGCGCAGGGAAAAGAGGGCTTACCCTGTACCCTGCAAAAATCTCCCATTTGCCTTCTTTGTTCTTTTGGTGTGTCACTACGTTCCACAATACCTGCTTGTTGGCCGATACTATGAAATTGCGCCCCGGCAGGCCCATACAAACCAGGTAGTCACCTTTGTCTAACTCGTAAACACTACCGCCACCAGAAGATACATGAATGGCAAAAGTGTCCATATTGCAATGGTATTCCCACAGCTTTTGCACGCTGTCGTCCGGCCCGGCAGGCTCCTTCATTATAAGCACTGTAGATATTCGTTTATCGTTCTCTTTGGGCATAGCGGTCAACATCTTAAAGCTGTTGTTGAACACTTGCAGGTGGCCATCGCTGCTGATACCTACATTGTGCAGGGAGTAGAACATATCATCACCCTTTATGGCCGCATCTTTGCCCGGGTTATGGCCATAGAGTGCTAATACCTTACCCCAAGGATACGCAGCCTTTACCACACGGCTGATGTTGCGGTAACTGGTGTACACCACCTTGTTCTTTTCGTCGAAGTAGAAGCTGTTGAAATGCGTAGTGGGGTCACCCTGTTTCAGGTGGTCGCAGGAGTTCCAGAGCCAGGCTATTTCATTATCCGGTTCATATTCTATGATAGTACCGCAAGGTAGTTTGCTCCCCTGGCCGGCTTCTGCATTGGTAGATGCACCGCTTTCCAATGTGCCGGGGTCTATCAGCTTGTTGCCGATGGTCATATAGTGCCCGTTGGATAATTTGGTGATTTGATGATGATATTGTTCCACTGTATCGCCGCTTACTTTACCATCGTTAGGCCCCGACCATAACACATTACCATCATAATCAATCTCATGCACATTCTTTTCTGTCAGGAAGGTTATGGTGCCGTCAAGTGTCAGTTTCAGGTCGCGTATCTTTCCGGCAGGAGCATCTGATACGCCCTTTATCTCCGGCAAAAACCAGACCGCTTCACCCGCCATATTATGCAGACTGCGCGTGTTGTCGAAGAACAAAAGCAGGTCTTTGTATTTCTTCGCGCTGTCAATTACCTGTACACGCGCCGTGTCATTATTATAAAACGGATGGTGAATTACCGTAAAGCTGTACCGTAGTGAGGAATCGAATACCTTGTCCTTTTTCAGGTACTTTATTTGCCAGGTGTATTTCTTACCAAATGAGGGGAGGGTAGCTACGATGCGGGTATCATTTTCCTGCTTTGTAAGTAGCGGTTTTATATACCCGCCTTTGGTGTTGTATTCAAACACTTCCAACCGGTAGGCTTCTGCTTTTTTATGTTCCGGAAAAGTGAACCCTATCAGCCTGTAATGCAATGATTGGTCGGGAGCGGGGTGTAGTTTGTCTTTCGCTGATGAAACGCTACTATACCCTGTTATTACACAAAGCAGTAATGATATTGTGCGATAATTCACCCGTGTAAAATTCCTCCAAAATCCTTTCATAACAATCCTGTTATTGTTCTGGGTGAAAAGTTAGGTAAAATATGATAAAAGGTAGATTAGGAGACTGCTAATATCCGGTCGATAATATTTTCTTTATTAGCTTCCAGCCAATGAAATTCCTTGTCTTTCCTGAACCAGGTAAGTTGCCGCTTGGCGTAGTTGCGGGTATGTTGTTTTATTTTGTCCACGGCTTCTTCAAGTGTGTACTTACCGTCTATATAATCGAAGAGTTCAGAATAGCCTACCGTTTGCAAATTCTTTAGGTGGCGTAACGGGTAGAGTTCTTTTGCCTCTTTCAGCAACCCCTGCTCCATCATAATGTCCACCCTGTGGTTGATGCGCTCGTACAATACTTCACGCGGCAGGTCCAACGCTATTTTAATGATATTAAAAGGGCGAGCTGCCTTCACGCCTGTGCGGTAGTTCAGTATGCTCTGGCCTGTGCTACGCACAAAAGATAATGCGCGTATCAAGCGTACCGGGTTTTGTACTTCCCCCTGCTGATAAAATTCAGGGTCTTCCTGCTGAATAGCATTTTGCAACCATTCCATACCTTTTTGTTGGTACTGTTCATTTACTTCCTGCTCAATTGCTTTACCCACATCCGGCATTTCGTCTATTCCCTCGCATAATGATTTGATATACAGCCCGGTACCCCCGCATACGACAGCGTTATCGCTTGTTTTGAATATATCTTCCAGGTAGCCTAAGGCCAGTCGCTCAAAATCGGCAGTGGTGAGGTGTTCTGTAACGGAATGGCCATTCACGAAATAGTGATGCACTTGCGCCAACTCTTCTTCCGTCGGCTTGGCTGTCCCGATTGTCATCTCGCGGTAGCACTGGCGGCTGTCTGCTGAAATGATGGATGTCCCCAGCCGCAATGCCAGTTCGATAGCAACAGCGGTTTTGCCCACGGCGGTAGGCCCTGCTATTACATACACAGTATGAGCATGTGGTTTCAATATCCGGGATTATTCCTCACCAACTATATCATCGGCAGGTGGCAAGTCCTCTCCTTCGCTGCCAAAGCCTTCGGCATCGGCACCCAGGTCGTATTTTTCCTCTATTTCCAGCAGTTTGTCCAGGTTCACGCCTTTTACGCCATATTGCGCCGGGCCAACCCCCTCTTTGCGGAATACATGGGGGTATGTCGTCCGGGGGTCTTCGTCGGGACGCACACCTATCAGTTCCACCATAAAAGTCCATTTCTTCGCCGGGTCGTACTCGTACACAAACTTATGGTCGGGCGTAGAGGTAAGCGCCGATACCGGTGTGCGGGACATAGATAGTGCCGGTGCGTCCTTTTTATTAACCAGTACCTCCGAATTCAGTTCGCGGCCACGCTCCCACCTTTCGTTGCTTTCCCAGAAAGACGCAGGGTGCTTGCCATCAAATTCATAGGCTGTTAATATAGCTTTATGCAGTTCCAGGAACGATTGCCCGGGTTTTATCTCAATATCCCGGTACACCTGTTCGTCTTCTTCCCAAAAAACTCTGAATCGTAATAATGGCATAATAAGCTAAGTCCTGTTTTCTGGAGCTAAAATAATAGTTTTTATCGGGATAGGCTAAGACTGGTTGGATACAAGAAATATTTATTTAATTTGCCATTTGTTGTGCACCCAATATCCAGCTTTCTTAGCCTAAAATCAGGCAATAATTTATTTTTGGAAGAATTATTATTTGTGCTACCTTTGCCATCCCAAAATTTAGACCATGCCGAAGG
>CAZEZM010000002.1:208154-264408 GCA_964515955.1 uncultured Flavipsychrobacter sp.
TAAAAGCCACTTATTGACTAAAAAATCTAACAAGCGCAAACGCCACCTGCGTCAGGCTGCATTCGTGCATCCTGCC
Organism: uncultured Flavipsychrobacter sp.; assembly: GCA_964515955.1. GTDB lineage: Bacteria > Bacteroidota > Bacteroidia > Chitinophagales > Chitinophagaceae > UBA5543. The sequence continues at coordinate 208,231 of CAZEZM010000002.1, forward strand.
AATGAGAATTTGGTGAAGCGTATGCTGGGTCTGAAAGGATAATAAGAAAGTTAATAATTATACCGTAAGCCCACAGGGTTGAGGTTCTTGAAAATAAGTATTAATTATCGCCGCCTTTCTTTTGAGAGGACGGTTTAAAAAGTAAAAATTATGCCACGTTCAGTTAACGCTGTTGCATCTCGTGCAAAAAGGAAAAAAATACTGAAGCAAGCCAAAGGCTTCTACGGTAAACGTAAAAACGTATATACCGTTGCTAAAAACGTATTAGAGAAAGGTTTGGGCTACAAATATGTAGGCCGCAAGCTGAAAAAACGCGACTATCGCACATTGTGGATTGCACGTATCAACGCCGCAGTACGCGAAGAAGGTATGAGCTATTCACAGTTTATGGGTAAACTGAGCGCTAAAGGCATAGACCTGAACCGCAAAGTACTGGCTGACCTGGCTATGAACGAGCCCGAGTCTTTCAAAAAGCTGGTTGCCGAAGTAAAATAGAGTTTCATAATGTTTTAATATATAAGCCGCTGTCTGCTGATAGCGGCTTTGTTCATTAATACTCATGAACAGATATATAATAGGTATAATTTTTATTGCAATAATTAACTCATCCTGCGGGAATGAGCCAGGCAATAGTGCTACTACGCAACAATACAACCTCCACCCGGGTGATATCCTCTTCCAGGACCTGGACTGTGGTGCGGCATGTGATGCCATAGAAGCTGTAACCGAAGGGGTAAACGGCATGGATTTCTCGCATTGCGGCATAGTAGCTGAAATAGACGGTGAACTGCGTGTGGTAGAAGCTTATGGAAAAGTACAGGCTGTGCCGATAGATAGCTTCCTGGCAAGAAGCAGGGATGCCGCAGGACAACCCAAAATACTGATAGGGAGAACAGGTGATAAGGCACTGGCACTGCAAAGCGCAGAATTATCTAAGAAATATATTGCAAAGCCATACGATAATGCCTTTGTAATGGGTGACGATGCTTATTACTGCTCAGAACTGGTGTACGAATGTTATAAACAGGCAAATGGTGGCGAGGTATATTTCCCGCTCAACACTATGACCTTCAAAGTGCCCGGCACAGATACATTTATGCCTTTCTGGACGGAATATTATCATAAATTGGGCATGGAAATACCTGAAGGCGATTCGGGTATAAATCCCGGTGCAATCTCGAGGAGTGAACACCTGCAAATAATAGGACTCAACAAACAATAGCCCCAATCTGTATTATAGGGATGATTTTTCGGAATTCCTGTTTGACAATAATTGTAACCATAATACTCGCTTCCTGCAACTGGGGCGGGTATGACGACGTGCAGGAATGGCACGAGGCAACCAAGGGAATAATTATTGAACAGTCGGAGCTGGTAGCGGATAGTATCAGTGAACAGCAAGACCCTTCATCGGGTAGTATAGAGCGCCTGTACTATTATAATAGAAGGCTCTTCAGGAAAGAAGTAATGTCACCGGATGGGGTGGTGGAATATATGGTTCGTTATGCAGAGGATGGCAATTTCGCTTACTGCACAGAGTATTGCACGCATGGGTACAAAACCTATGAAGGAATAGAGTATAAGCACAAGCCATATGGCGTAGCCACCTGGTATAATTGTGATAACGGGAAAATTACCGAACAGGGGATAAGGCATAAGTTCAGGAAAACGGGTGTATGGAAGATGTATGATGGCAACGGGAATGTGGTAGAAGAAATAACCTACGAAAAGAATGTACCGCTGAAATCGTACCCCCGCATAAAAGAATAATTATTCCATATAGTGGCTGCTGAAGTTCAGCGATGTATTGATGGTAGCTTTTCCCCCTTTATTAAATATACCATACAATGCACTGCCGCTACCGGTCATAGATGCATATACAGCACCCTGTTCATACAACTGTTTTTTTATGTTGAGCAGTTCAGGGTGCTGCATGAACACAGGGTCTTCAAAATCGTTGCTGATATTAGTTTTCCATTGCTCAACTGGCAGTTCTGGCAGTTTGCGCAGGTCAAACATAGGCTTGCGCGGCGTTATCATACCAAATGCCGCTTTGGTAGAAATATGCACCTCGGGACAGATGATTTGAATACTGTATGCAGACAAATCGAGCAACGGTAATGGTGATAATTGTTCACCCCTGCCTTTAGCAAATTGGGTTGTGTTGTATATAAAGAACGGGCAGTCGCTGCCGAGTGTCAAGGCCATCTCGGCCAATACACTATCTGTCAACTCAAGCCGGCAAAAATCATTCAACAGTTTCAGCATAAAAGCCCCATCGGCGGAACCACCTCCTAATCCGGCACCCATCGGTATGTTTTTCAGCAGGTAGATATCCAGTGGGGGTACTTTGGCAGGGAAACGCTGTTTCATCAGTTCATAAGCTTTCCATACCAGGTTTTGTTCGGGATTGCCTGCCACCGTTTTTCCATCCGTGTGCAGTTGCGTGCCGGGGCCTTTGGCAGGCACTATTTCCAGGGCATCGTGCAGGCCGGTAACCGGGTAAAAAACAGTTTCCAGGTCGTGGTAGCCATCGCTGCGACGATTAGTGATATATAATCCTACATTTATCTTGCCATTGGGGAAACTAATCATAAGCGCAAATAACAAAACCGAAGCATAAAATTATCTGTATTTTTGAAAACCATGCACTAATGGCACATAAGGATATATGAAGGAAGTCATCAGTTTGAAAAATGTACAAAAGAGTTACTACCTCGGCAAGCAGGAGTTGCCCGTGCTGAAAGGTATAGACCTTACCGTGATGAATAACGAATATATTTCGCTGATGGGGCCTTCCGGTTCGGGCAAATCTACGCTGATGAATATTATCGGCTGCTTAGACACCTTATCCGCCGGTACCTACATACTGAACGGCAAAGACGTGAGTAAGATGACGGATGATGAGCTGGCAGATGTGCGTAATGTAGAGATTGGTTTTGTGTTCCAGCAATTTAACCTGTTGCCGCGGTTGACAGCATGGGAAAATGTAGCCCTGCCCCTGATATATGCCGGGGTGAATAAAAAAGACAGGGAAGAGCGCGCCAGGGATATACTGGATAAAGTGGGGCTGGCCGACCGTGCACACCACAAGCCCAATGAACTTTCGGGCGGGCAGAGCCAGCGTGTGGCCATAGCAAGGGCCTTAGTCAACAACCCTTCAATAATACTGGCGGACGAACCAACGGGTAACCTCGATACCAAAACATCGGAAGAAATCATGGAGCTCTTCGCCCGCATACATGAGCAGGGCAATACAGTGATGCTGGTAACACACGAAGAAGATATAGCGAACTTTACAAAACGCATTGTGAGAATAAGGGATGGAGTGGTAGAAAGTGATACCCCCCAGATCCCTAAAGGGGGAGCTATCCAACAGAAAATGATTAATAGTTAACAACATAAAAAACAAGACCCCTTTAGGGGCAGGGGTATGGCATTTAAGATATATACTAAGACAGGAGATAAGGGCAGCACCAGCCTGATAGGCGGGGTACGCGTGCCCAAGAACCATATACGCATAGAGAGCTACGGCACGGTGGATGAACTGAACTCTTACCTGGGTATGGTGCGCGATATGGCGCACAATACATTGGTGAGCGAATGGCTGCACGAAATACAGGACAGGCTCTTTACCATCGGCTCTGTACTGGCTACCGACCCCGGTAAAGAAGTAAAAATGAAACTGCCCGACCTGCACGACAATGACGTGATATGGCTGGAGCAAAAGATAGATGAAATGAACGAATCGCTGCCTGAAATGCGTTCATTCATATTGCCCGGTGGACAATTGGCTGCGTCTACCGCGCATGTAGCCCGCTGCGTATGCCGCCGTGCAGAGCGGATTTGCGTAGGTATGCAGCAGCAGGAGGAAGTGGTACCTGAAATCATTATCCGCTACCTGAACAGGTTGTCCGATTTCTTATTCGTGTTAGCAAGGTATATAGCGCATATTAATGGCGTAGAAGATACGCCCTGGAGAGCAAGGATATAAGAAACAGGCTGCCTTGTAAAGACAGCCTGATACATGCAAAGTAAAATCGCGGAATAGTTTTTAATGCCTGATTTCAATTTTCCGGGTAATGTTCATTTGTTTCGTCTGTAGCTTAATTTCGTATATACCACCCGGCAAGTGAGCAACTGAGATACTATGTTCTTTCGTTTGTCCGTCCAGCAGATACTCTGATACTATTCTTCCCTGCATATCTATCAATGTCGCTTTCACAGGTGTATTAAATTCCCGTGTTGATAGATTCAGAACAGTATTGGCAGGATTAGGATAAATACTGAAATCATCGCTGTTATCAATTGTACTTACCGTTAGATTTTTAGGGGCGAACCTGTACACAGTGCCATCTGCAGGTACGCCGGATATGTTCGGGAAGTTCAGGTTCTTGGCCGAATCTATCAGGATGTTGGGTGGTGTACCGTATATCCATATTTTTTCGAAAATGGGTGACAGGTCGAATGGTGAGTAGGATATACCTACTGAGGGGCCGGTATTCAGTGTGTAGCCCGATGCGTTACTTGCAGAAGCAGGCCCATACCTGTATTCAATAACCCCGCTTTGATGGAGCCATATTTGCAGGTTCACAAAATTGCCGGGTTGACCGGAGCGGATACGTACATTCTTCCATTGTACTTTCAAAATCTTATTGCCGGATGAGCCGTCAATACGATAGGATATTTTTGAGGTATTGTCGATTGAATCAAGTTGACGTAATAAACCATCGCAAATAATGAATGTGCTATCCTTCACTACTTCCACCAGTGCATTGGGGAAAATGAGAATACCGATTGTGGTCGTATCCATCAGCCATGGTTCGTTAAAATAATTGAATGTTTCGCCAACAACCTCTTTTATTTCTACGGGGTCGCCTGCGGCGAAAACCAATTGTGTGAGTGCAATATCGTTTGTCAGCTCTGCATAGGCATCAGTTTTTACCTCTAGCCTGTAATGGTTGGACTGGGCAGAGGTTTTGTACATGCACCAGGTTGTTGCAAGAAATACAACGAGTAATTTTTTAATCATACTAGTATGTTGAAATGTGAATAAGGGCAAACCTAATCCAGGGCATGTTAACAGAGACATAAGCTTACTTAAGAGTACTTAAAAGAACTAAACAATGCTTAAATATACTTAAATGACACGCCTGTAATTATTCATAAGCTTAAGTTTACAAAACAACATAATCTTGTTAAATAAGAATACCGACTATGACTAAATACATGTATACACTGCTTCTATGCGTATCCGGATACTTTGCAGATGCCCAGTTTTCGATACTCAGTACCGGCCAGCCTATTACTAAAGTGAATGATATAGAAGACGGGGGCAGCAACCGGATGGTTTTCGCCACCGACAAGGGTATATTTATCTACGACAACGGAAGCTGGAAAAACTTTTCTACGACAAATGGATTATCTCATAACAATGTTATTACTATTGAGCCCTACCCGGCAGGCTTCCTGTACAGTACGGAAAATACACATATAGGCCAGTGCGACTTCAACAGCATATCCAACGATAGGGATGTGGCCAATGCTAATTATCCGTTTGGTTTTGTATCGGCGATGCATGTAAGTAATAACGAGGTGTTGTATGGTACCAACGTAGGCACTGTTTTTAGTACAACGGATGTAAACAAGCCATTACCCCAGGTGCCGGCCAGCCTTCAGTTTGGTGCCACTATTGGTTATGTGTCTGCTATCAATCAGTTACAGGGGTTTGTAAATTATCATGTAATCGCCACGCACAATACCATCATTATATACGATGGCCCGGGCGGCTCTCCAGTACAGATAGCCACGCCACAAATACCCAGCAACAAAGTGCTGAGCAATGTAACCAGCGGCACTACTACTTTCGACGGTACCGATAAGGGTTTGTACATTTTCGACTTTAACAACCCGAGTTACCAGGTTAATATGTCCAACTCGCCCATACCCAGCAATGTCATCAATGCGGTAGCGGTATCCGGCACTAATTTGTTCTTAGGCACGCCGGCAGGGCTGGCTGTCAGGGTGAATAATAAGTGGGAAACATTTACTACCGCCAATTCTAATTTGCCATCTTCTGATATAGTGCAGCTGGCTGTTGAGAAAAGCACTAATGCACTATGGCTGGCTACCAGAGAGGGCCATATATGCAGAGTAGGAATGCACCAGTTGCCAACTGCTATTGAATCAATAGCAACTGGCGAACTTGTGGTATACCCCAACCCCGCAAAAGATAAGCTATATATCAGCGGCGTTGCAACTATGGGTGAAGGGGTGCCATACCGTATAACAGACATAACCGGGAAAACCATACTGCAAGGCACCACATACGGCGTAATGGATGTCAGCATGTTGAGTAAAGGCCATTATGTGCTGGAGATAAAGGAGGGCGACAAGTCAACACACAGGGGAGTGGTAGTTCATTAACCTAAAGCATGTAAATTCCTTAAAAAAGCTTAACTGTATTGCCCCTCATAGGCAAATTTGATACTTTGTGTATGTGCGCACGAAGAGGGGCTTTTATATAATCACGGCTGCCGTGGCAGTACTGTTATTGGGACTGATAACAGTACAGGTGTATTGGGTGCGTAGTGCCTACCGCTCAAGGCAGGAGCATTTCGCCCGGCAAGTAAATGCAGTGCTGGCGCGGGTAGCCGCTTACAGCAACGATGAGTTGTATTCATTTTACCTCTATGGGCGTTCCTATATCAATCCCGGTGAGGGGGTGATGATGCTGAAAACTGATTATAAGTCCCGGCGGATAACCGACACCGTCTCATTATTCAATGCCTTTCCGTACAACAACAAGGATAATGATAGCTGTTTCTACGCTACAAATATTTCTTATTACGACAGGCTGACACTGGTAGATGTTTCCATGAAGTTTACTTATAAATTGGATGATACTACCCTGGACGTGCCCGGAAGAAATAAGGAATTTAAACAGTTGACACTTGCCAATGTACGCACCCGGCTGGATAACCCACTGCCTGTTATTAAAAGGTTGCCACCTGCCCAACTGGATTCGGTTTTTGCAGTAGCCTTGCGGCAGGAGCATATACAAGGCGCGTACGTTTTCGGACTGAAGAAAAAAGGTGCAGATAGTTTTGATTACACCTATGGCAGGTTGGCCCCCTCGTTATTGGCTGCCACTAAATTTTCAATACAGATATTATCAGACGTCCCATTTGCCCCGCCTTATGAACTGGTGCTGCATATTGACAATCGCGATAAATTTATCAGCCGCTCACTGATGTCGGCCCTGGGAATCTCTTTTATGATTATCCTGTTGCTCGTAGCCGCATTTATATATTTTGCCTATACCGTACTGAGGCAGAAAAAGCTATCGGAAATGAAAACTGATTTTATCAACAATATGACACACGAGTTCATGACACCTGTTACTAATATAGCCCTCGCGCTGGAAACATTAGAAAGAAAATATGATGCTAACGTGCTGGACATCATCGGTACGGAAAATAACCTGTTGAAAGACAATATTAATAAAGTGTTGCAAGTAGCCGTGCTTGAGAAAGGCAGCTACCTGTTAGACCCTACAGATACAGACATACATACTTTACTTAAACGGGTGGCAAGAAACTTTTCTCCGCAGATACAGGAGAGAAATGGTACAATAGTCTTTGAATTAAAAGCGGCCAACGCACATGTAATAGCGGACGAAACACATATTATCAACCTTTTTTACAACCTGGTAGACAATGCGGTTAAATATTCCGGCAAAGCAGCACCACTCATCACAATTGGTACAGCAAACGAAAAGGGCAAACTGAAGGTGACGGTACGGGATAATGGTAAGGGCATGCCGCCGGGAGTAAAAGAAATGATATTCGAAAAATTTTACCGCGGGCAGAAGGGCGACAGACACGATGTGAAAGGTTTCGGGCTTGGGCTTACTTATGTAAAAAGCATCGCCGATGCTCATGGTATAACTATACACGTAGATAGTAAAGAGGGTGAGGGTACAATATTTACATTGTGGTTTAAACAATAGTTTATGGTGAAACAAACGATACTTGTAGTGGAAGACGACCAGAATCTGTCTTTCCTGCTTAAGAAAAACCTGGAAGAAGAAGGATTTGATGTAATATCCGCTACGGATGGCGAGGAAGGCTGGGAAAAATTTAACGGGCATACCGTAGATATGTGCATACTGGACGTAATGCTGCCCCGGCAAGATGGATTTACACTGGCCAGCATGATAAGAGGCAAGAACCGGGTAGTGCCGATATTGTTCCTGACGGCTAAGACCATGCGTGAAGATATGTACCGTGGATTTGAGTTAGGGGCTGATGATTATATGACCAAACCATTTACAGCACGCGAACTGCTGCTACGCACCAGGGCTATATTGAGACGTGCAAACCCGGAAGTAGTGCATGCCGGCAGCATGATGGTTTTCAATATCGGCAAAATGATATTTGACCATGCATTGCGGCAGCTTAGCTGCAACGGCGTTATAAAAAACCTGAGCACGAAAGAGAATGAACTGTTGCGCATATTCTGCGAAAGCAGGAATGCAGTGGTGAACAGGAGCAGGTTGTTGGTAGAAGTGTGGGGCAGGGACGATTATTTTGTATCCAAAAGCCTGGATGTATATATCACCCGCCTGAGAAAATTGTTGAAAGACGACCCCGATATCAGTATTCAGAATTATCATAGCTTTGGCTATAAGATGATAGTACGGGAAACAGTCATCTAGTAACTATGCTGTTCAGGCAATTTCAACCATCGGAGGCATTATCGCCATATATCCGCAGCTACTGGATGCTGGAACACGATGTTGTGTCCGATACACCCGATATAATATTGCCCGACGGATGTACCGAGATGGTATTTCATTACGGCGATAGGTATGTCAGTCATATTGCAGGCCAAAGACTGGTACAATCTCAAGCGGTAGTTGTCGGGCAAATCAGACAAGCCATTACATTGCAGGCACTTGGCTGTACAGGCATCTTTGCTATAAGGTTTCATCCCTGGGGTTTGTACGCTTTTACGGGCATACCGATGCAACAGTTGACGGACTTAGCTGTGGATGCGGAAAGTATCTGGGGTAATGAACTGGCATTTATTCGTGAGCTGATATATTATGCTGCGGCAGACAGCAAAGTGAAGGTTGTAGAACAATTTCTGCTAGGTATATTAAGCAAACAACACAGTACGGTAATAAGTAAGGCAAACTTCATATCATCCGTATTGCAGCCGATGCAACATCACAAAGGCAATATACCTGTTGCGCATCTTGCATATCATGCACATACAAGTGTCCGCAACCTTAATCGGATAGTTACAGAAACAACAGGCATCGCACCTAAACTGCTCGCACGTATTACCAGGTTACAAAGTTTCCTGAACATACACAACCCGGGCAATACACTGACAGACAGCCTCTATAAATGCGGCTACTATGACCAGGCACATTTCATCCGCGAATTCAAAGAAATTGCAGGCACCACACCTAACAGGTTTTTCAGCACCGACAACAGGATGGCAGAACTGATGCTGCAATGAATATGTCCGATTTGTACAATTTTACCCGCTTCAAACGGTTGATTTTTGTTCAAAAAAATATACGATTATGAACAAATGGATTAACTGGTTTGAAATACCGGCTACAGATTTTGACAGAGCTAATAAATTTTATTCAGGCATTTTCGGCATTGAATTGTACACGATGGATATGATGGGTACCCAACTGGCCATCTTCCCCACGGGTGATAAAGAAAGTGGTGGTGCTATTGTACAGGGTGACGGTTACGTACCCTCTATGGACGGAAGCTTAGTATACCTGAATGGCGGTAAAGATTTATCCGGTGTACTCAGCAAGGTAGAGGGTAACGGAGGTAAGGTAATCGTGCCTAAGACATATATAGGCGATGAAATGGGCTATTTCGCCATGTTTATAGATACCGAAGGGAATAAAGTAGCTTTACACTCCATTCAATAAAAATATGCGCAGGATATTTATAATGCTCGTTGCGGTTATTGCACTGCACAGTTGTGGCGATAAAGGCAATCAACCATCGAAGCTGGATAAGATTGGCTGGATGCTTGGCTATTGGGAAATGGTTTCGCCCGAGGGTAAAGTAACTGAATCATGGATACAGACAAACGATACGGTCTACTCAGGAATCGGCAAGTACACTGATACTGCAGGCCAAACGTTGACTACAGAAGAAATAAGTATTGTATTGAGAGATGGGGCACTCTTATATATCCCGCAGGTCAGCGAGCAGAACAACGGGCAACCTGTTACGTTCAAAGAGGTAAGCTTTTCGGATACAATGGTTGTTTTTGAAAACAAAAGCCACGACTTTCCACAACGAATAGTATATGTAAAACAAGGAGAAGGTAAAATGCTGGCGTATATAGAAGGTGAAATGAATGGTGAGCCTGCAAAAATGGAATATCCTTACACTAAACGCTAAGCGGCCTGGGGCATATACATCCTGTGCAGCAAGTCATATAATTCAGGATATTGTTGTTGAAATATTTCCGGCTGTTTGAAATAATATTCTGAAACAACTGCGAAAAATTCTGCCTCATTGGTAGCGCCATAAGGGTTGATATCTGTATATCCTTCCTTTATGGCGCGAATATATGCCTGCATATAGCTGCGCCATTCTTTCGAGCCGTTGTTGTCCAGGAGGTACTGCGGCACGCCATCTATAGCACCGTCTGCCTTATCTATCAGGTGTACAAACTCGTGTATGGCTGTATTGTGCGAATTGTCGGGATACATAAAGCCGGCCCTCAATGCGGGTTGAGACAAAATCATATGCCTGTGCAATACACCCTCGCCTACAAGGCCCAGTACATCCCTGCCCGGCCCGTCCACATCATATTGCCGGTTGAAAGTATCGCTGTACAGCAGTATCTCATTCAGGTTGTAATATCGCCAGTCGGGGTGGCCAAACAAAGGTATGATAGCCGCCGCCGCCACAAATACCAGGTCTATATCATGTACAGTAACGCCGGCTACACCCGTCACTTTGGTCCTGGCCAGGAAGTCGCGCATCCGCTCTTCAAATTTTTCTTTCCCTTGTTGTGGTAGTGCCACATAAAACGGCACATAGTTGTACAGCAGGAATTTGGTAACGGGCGGCAATTGGTATGCAGCCAGCTTTGCTCTCCTTTTGCGTATGCGTATATACCGCAAAGAAAGAATGCCTGCCACCACCAGTAATATGATTACACCTTTCAACAACATATAATCAAAGCTAAGGCCCCTGAATTTATTTGCAGGTATAACTGCATAGACAAAATATATTCCTGTAGAAAAAACAAGAGCCGCTCTTTTGAGCGGCTCTTGTAGTGAGTTTTATTTAATTGAGTGATAATTATCCTTCGTCAGAATTTACCAGCTCATTTACAAACTTCGCTACCGCAGCAATGCGGGCGTGGTTCAAAGCATAATGAATGAATTTACCATCACGCTCTGTAATAACGATGTTGGCACGACGTAAAATTGCCAGGTGCTGAGAAGCAACGGATTGCTCTAAACGCAACTTCACGTAGATGTCTGTAACATTCATACGCTTGTTCTCTTCCAACAGCTTGATGATTTGCTGGCGCAATTTGTGGTTAATCGCCCTCAAAGTCATAGCCGCGTTTTTCACTGCCATGTAATCCAGCTTAATTTGTTCGTTTGAACCTTCATCTTTACGAATAACCAGCGTGTTAGCTGACATAGTCGTTTCCATCTACATTAAAATTTAACTAATGAATAATAAGAATAAATACATATTAATATATGATATAGCAATACTATATAGTATACTAATGGACTGCAAACATACGCCAAATGCAAATATGAAACAACAATATATTCATAGATTCTGTTAAACCACAGTTAAAATGAATTTATTTACTAATACAACTGTTGCGCAACTATTTGATGCTCTTAGGCTTATGTGTGTAAACCTGTTTTAAATAAAAAGGCTCTGCATGGGCTAAACTGACAATTCTGTTACAATTGTATTCTTCATACGCATATTTGGCCCAGGCAATCGGGCTTATCTGCTGAGATGTGTTGAGCATTACTTTTCTGTTATGCAGGTACTCATTCATAGTCGCATCATTATGCCCTCCCAGCCATAATTGACCCTCTAAATTTCCCAGAAATGCAGGTAAACCGGCGGCAAGCAGGTGTTGAGGCTCTTGCAGGGTATGCGCAGTTTTATCATATGCAGCTGCAAAGTATTCTCCTTCCCTTGCCTGCAGTACAGCAATATATGTTCCGGCCGAAACTTCTGTATCGTATATGCCATGCAGGCACAGCAATAAAAGCTTGTTGTGCATCATCAGCGGCTTATCCAGTGCATAACACAGCCCTTTTGCAGTAGCCAGGCCTATGCGTAGTCCTGTGTAAGAACCAGGCCCCCCACATACTGCTACAGCATCTATGTCTTTCAGCGCAATGCCTGCTTGTGCAACTACCGATTCAATATGGTGATTGATAACTGATGCATGGTTGCGCGCTTCTAAGCTCAGATGTTCACCCAATATCAGGCCATTACTGCTTATTGCGGTTAGTCCTGTCTCTGCGGAAGTATCTATATGTAAAATATATGCCATGAGAGAATGCAAATGTACATCACCCGTCCCGAGTAGCGAAAATCAGTTCTTTCCTGTAGGTTTGTGTTTATGGAAAAGAAAGTAATACGCACTGACAATGCCCCTGCGCCTATAGGGCCATACAACCAGGCCATACAATACGGCAATATGTTATTCGTTTCGGGCCAGATAGCCATTGACCCGGCTACCGGCGAACTGGTTCAGGGAGATATCCAGCTGGAAACACGACAGGTAATGGAGAACCTCAAAGCTGTTTTAGCAGAAGCCGGTATGGATTTCACCAACGTGATTAAATCCAGCATATTCCTGATGGATATGGGGCAATTTGCGCTGGTTAATGAGGTGTACGGATACTATTTTACCGATAATGCACCGGCAAGGGAAACGGTGCAGGTGGCAGGCCTGCCCAAAGGTGTAAATGTGGAAATTAGCGTAATAGCGGGCAAATAAACCATCAACCGGCAAAAATCCCCTCAAACCCTTGAAAATACTACATTCTATATATTGTTAATACCTCTGATATTCCTTGCTGAAACAGGGGTTTTTCGCTATATTTGCAGGGTTATATTTAACCGGGCAAATCAGGTGAAAGTAATATGCATTTTCGCCGTTGCCAACTAATCATTCCGGGGCTGAAAAGCCCTATTGTTCAACAAATATATGAGTATAGAAAACACTGCTGTTAACACACCCACTCCCGCCGGCTACGATGCTGCGAGTATACAGGTATTAGAAGGTTTGGAAGCTGTGCGTAAACGCCCGGCGATGTATATAGGCGACATAGGCGTGAAGGGCCTTCACCACCTGGTATACGAGGTAGTAGATAACTCGATAGATGAAGCATTGGCCGGGCATTGCAAAAACATTACGGTCATCATACACACAGATAACTCCATCAGTGTGCAGGACGATGGCCGTGGTATACCTACAGGCATACATCCTAAAGAAGGCCGTAGCGCACTGGAAGTGGTAATGACTGTATTGCACGCAGGTGGTAAATTTGACAAGGATTCTTATAAGGTATCCGGCGGTTTGCACGGTGTGGGTGTGAGTTGCGTAAACGCGCTCAGTAAGCATATGCATACCACAGTACACCGCGAAGGCAAAATTTTTGAGCAGGAATATGAGAAAGGTATACCCATGTACCCTGTACGGGAAATTGGGGTGAGTGATAAACGTGGTACACATCAGCATTTTCATCCGGACGACAGCATCTTTAAAGAAACTGTATACAACCGCGAAATACTGGCTGGCCGCCTGCGCGAGCTCTCTTACCTGAATAAAGGCATCAACATAATACTTATAGATACCCGGGAGCAGGATGAAAACGGTAACGAGCTGAAAGAAGTATTTTATAGTGAAGGTGGTATAGTGGAATTTGTACAGATGCTGGACGAATCGGGTAAGCGCAGTCCTTTGCTGGCAATGCCGATTTATGTGGAAACACACGACCCCGAAACCAATGTTGCAGTGGATGTGGCGCTGAATTACAATACATCTTACAACGAGCACATCTTCTCTTATGTTAATAACATCAACACTATAGAAGGTGGTACGCACGTGGCGGGTTTCCGCAGGGCTATTACCCGTGTTTTCAAAGCATATGGCGATAAGAACAAATTGTTTGAGAAAGCCAAAGTTGAGATAACCGGTGATGATTTTCGCGAGGGGCTGAGTGCAATCATTTCAGTAAAAGTGCCCGAACCGCAGTTTGAAGGGCAGACCAAGACCAAACTGGGCAACAATGAGGTAATAGGGGTAGTGGATGTATCTGTAAGCCGCGTATTGGAAGCCTACCTGGAAGAAAACCCCAAACAGGCGAAGCTTATCATCGACAAAGTAATAATAGCAGCGCAGGCACGTGCCGCAGCACGTAAAGCCCGTGAACTGGTACAACGTAAAAGCGTGCTGTCGGGTGGTGGTATGCCGGGCAAACTGGCCGACTGTTCAGACAAAGACCCCGAGCGTTGCGAACTGTACCTGGTGGAGGGTGACTCAGCCGGTGGTACAGCCAAGCAGGGCCGCGACCGTAGCTACCAGGCCATACTGCCGCTGCGTGGTAAAATATTGAACGTAGAAAAAGCGCAGGAACATAAAATATACGAGAACGAAGAGATTAAAAATATGTTCACGGCCCTGGGTGTATCAGTAGGTACCGAAGAGGATCCCAAAGCATTGAACCTGACTAAATTGCGTTACCATAAAATCATCATCATGACCGATGCTGATGTGGATGGCTCGCACATTGCTACGTTGATTCTTACCTTCTTCTTCCGCTATATGACCGCGCTGGTAGAGCAGGGCCACGTGTACCTGGCGCAGCCGCCACTATACCTGGTGAAGAAAGGTAAAGACCAGGAATATGCCTGGACGGAAGAACAACGTAAAGCGGCTGTAGAGCGGCTTGCTAATGGCAAAGAAGACAGCGTGAACATACAGCGTTACAAAGGTTTGGGAGAAATGAATGCTGACCAGCTATGGGATACTACCATGAACCCTGATACACGATTGATGAAACAGGTAACCATAGAAAGCGCTGCTGAAGCAGACAGGGTGTTCTCTATGCTGATGGGTGATGAGGTAGCGCCCCGCAGGGAGTTTATTGAAAGCCACGCCAAGTATGCTAAACTGGATGTGTAATTAAATAACAGTTGATATAAATGCAAAGTCCCGCTAAAAAGCGGGACTTTCTTATGCCCTGTTTGCTTATGCAAATAGAACATTACCCCTATTGAAACGAAAGCATGGTACATCCTGCCGGGCAGGAATAAATATTTTTAGTGCTAACGGTTTGTTGTTGTTTGAATTATACTCGGGTTCAAGGTAGTAAAAACCAGTTCTAAATTATTTACATAATCGGGAATTACCAAAAAAAAGCCTTGTTCAATGTCCGACAAGGCCACCAATTGCAGGAATAATGCGGTTATTGCATTATGCCGGTCACCTGCACTGTATCAATTAATAATCGTTATATATAACTACCTGCCATGAAAACTGCCTTTATGGCATTATCTTTACGCTGGACTGATAATTGCGTAGAAGTATATTACATTCCGAACTTAAAACAGATATTATGGATAGAAACGAGTTTCGTAAATATGCTATCAAACACCATGGCATTAGCAGCCTTACGGTAGATAGTTACACATCTTCATTATTTAAAAATCCCCATGCGCTTACGCCATATATTATCGAAGAACGTCCGTTGAACGTGGCTTCTATGGACGTATTCTCGCGATTGATGATGGACCGCATTATTTTCCTGGGCGAGCCTATTAACGATTATGTGGCCAATATCGTTACCGCGCAGTTGCTCTTCCTGGAGAGTACAGACCGCAACCGCGACGTGCAGATGTATATCAACAGCCCAGGTGGCAGCGTATACGCCGGCCTGGGTATGTACGATACCATGCAGATTATCAATCCCGACGTGTCAACTATCTGTACGGGTATAGCTGCGTCTATGGCGGCCGTATTGATGTGTGCCGGCACCAAGGGCAAGCGTACTGCATTGAAGCACAGCCGTGTGATGATACACCAGCCATTGGGCGGTGCAGAAGGCCAGGCCAGCGATATAGAAATAACAGCACGCGAGATTGTAAAGCTTAAAAAAGAGCTGTACGAAATCATAGCTGACCACTCAGGACAAAAACTGACAAAGGTGGAAAAGGATAGTGACCGTGATTATTGGATGACTGCACAGGAAGCCAAAGAATACGGAATGGTAGATGAAGTGCTGGAGCGCAACCCGCGTAAAACAGAAAATAACGAGCCTAAAAAATAATTGTAAGGCATAAGTTTAGGTTAAAGGGCGCTACATTTGTAGCGCCCTTTAACATTATTAAAATTTGTAAAAAACAATATAAATTGTTATTTTTGTTATTGTAAATATCGCCTAATTCCAGGGGGTGTCAATTACGAAAATAATAGTATGAATACAGCCCGCTCATCCACCCCGCCACCAAACCCATCAGGGCAATATCATAAAGAATACTGCCGGAAGAAAGTTATTGTCGAAAAGCCGGCTATTGCCGGCGCAACGAAATTTGATGCCACACAACCAAAAACATTATTTCGGCATCATTTGGGAACAAAAATTATATAATGTTGATAATCAATTAATTGAATAGTTTAAGACGAAAAAATCACCATCAAACATGACAAATTTTGTTCCCGCACCCGGCATTTTTGTTCCCA
Source organism: uncultured Flavipsychrobacter sp. (assembly GCA_964515955.1). Lineage (GTDB taxonomy): Bacteria > Bacteroidota > Bacteroidia > Chitinophagales > Chitinophagaceae > UBA5543. Next base: position 225,025 of record CAZEZM010000002.1, read on the forward strand.
AATGCAACAAACAGAATCATTATTGTGGCCGGAGTACCTTATCAGCACTCTGCCCGTCAACTCAATACACTAATAGCGTATTAATCAATCAGCCAAACTATTATCTTTGCCCGGTATGCAGTCTTTACAGGAACAGATAAAACAATATGAACAGGAAATAGCGGCCACCACCCCGGCCAATGCGGCAGAATTGGAAGTATACCGCATAAAATTCCTGGGTACGAAGGGAATAGTGAAGGAACTCTTCAACGAAATGAAGAATGTGCCCAAAGAGCAGAAAAAAGACGCCGGCCAGTTGCTGAATGCTTTCAAGCAGGCGGCAGAAGCTAAGTTTGAAGCGTACAAACACCTGCAGCAGGCAGGCAACGATGATAGTAATAGTATAGACATATCACTGCCGGGAACAGAATTGCTTGTAGGCTCGCGCCACCCGCTGCGTATGGTAGAGAACCAGATCATATCCATATTCGAAAAGATAGGCTTCAGCGTAGCCACAGGGCCCGAGATAGAGGATGACTGGCACAACTTCTCCTCGCTGAACATGCCGGAGAACCATACTGCCCGCGATATGCAGGACACCTTCTACGTATCGCAAAACCCTGATTGGGTGCTGCGTACGCATACCTCATCGGTACAGGCAAGGGTGCTGGAGCAGGGTAAACTGCCGGTGCGCATCATATGCCCCGGACGTGTGTACCGCAACGAAACGATTTCGGCACGCGCGCATTGCTTCTTCCATCAATGTGAGGGGCTGTACGTAGACAAAGATGTTTCCTTTGCCGACCTGAAACAGGCTTTATACTATTTCGTTACAGAGATGTTTGGCGAGAATACCAAACTGCGTTTCCGTCCGTCTTACTTTCCGTTTACAGAGCCCAGTGCCGAGATGGATATATCCTGTACCGTATGCGGCGGCAGCGGTTGCAGTCTTTGTAAGCATACAGGATGGGTGGAGATATTAGGTTGTGGCATGGTACACCCTAATACACTGCGCAACTTTGGTATAGACCCCGATGTATATACGGGCTACGCCTTTGGTATGGGTGTGGAACGCATTACGCAGATAAAATACCAGGTAAACGACCTGCGCCTGTATTCGCAAAATGATGTACGGTTCCTGAAGCAATTCCAGTCATTATGACACTAATATCTAAAATCTAAATCCTATATCCGGCATCCAAAATATCGTTTTAGTAACAGGTGCCAGCGGCTTTGTTGGCGGCCATCTTACCAGGTATTTATCCGGTAAGGGGGAACGTGTAAAAGCCCTGTACAATAGCCGCCCGCCCACTGATGAAATGCGACGATTGCCCGGCGTTACCTGGCACAAGTGCGACCTGCTGGATATATACGATGTAGAGGAAGTGATGCAGGATGTGACGGAGGTGTATCATTGCGCAGCCATAGTTTCCTTCCATGTCAGGGATAAAGAGAGGTTGAGGCATTTTAATGTAGAAGCCACAGCCAATATCGTCAACGAAGCACTGGAACGTGGAGTACGCAAGATGATATATGTAAGCTCTATAGCCTCGCTGGGCCGCAGCAAAGAGGGCGCTGAAATAACTGAAGAAGAGCAGTGGGAAGAGAGCAGGTACAACTCAGTATACGCTGAAAGCAAACACCAGGCAGAGTTGGAAATATGGCGGGGACAAGGCGAAGGGCTGAATGCTGCAATCATCAATCCCGGTATCATCATAGGCGAGGGAGATTGGGACAACGGTTCGGCTGCGTTGGTAAAAATAGTCCACAGCGAATTTGCCTATTACACACAGGGCATTAACGCATGGGTAGATGTGCAGGATGTGGCCCGGGCAATGTACTTGCTCATGAAAAGTCAAATCTCAGGCGAAAGGTTTATCCTCAGCGCGGGCAACTTTTCTTACAAAGAGATGTTTACCATGATGGCCGAAGCAATGGGCAAAAAACCACCACACAAACCGGCGGGCAAACTGATGAGTGCTATCGTATGGAGGCTCAGTGCATTAAAAAGCCTGTTGACAGGCAAGCCTGCTACCATTACAAAAGAAACAGCGATGGTAGCGCAACGTAAAGCCTTGTATAACAATACGAAGCTCACAGGTGCATTGCCACAATTCAGCTATACCTCCGTCAGGCAGAGTGTTGAGCGTATTGCCCAAGCCTATTTGAATGAAAAAAGTTAAAATCTTAAAAAAATATTTGGATTATAAGAGAAAACATTTGTAATCTTGCATAACAGGAGTATCCTTATTCCAACAATTTAACTAAATCAGGTTACTGAGTATTTCCCATTTCTTACTATTTGAATTTGAGGCACAACGGGTGTCCGCAAGCAAATAAATAAGGTCAAGGCAAAACAGTACAAACTAAAATCTTTATAGAAAAACAATTCGTATGCCATACGATATTTTACAACTTAACGACATGCTCGTTCCCGAGCTGATAGACATTGCTAATGAGCTGAATATTAAGGACACAAAGTCGTTAGATAAGCAAAAACTCATTTACAAAATATTGGACCAGCAGGCATTGAAAGCAGGTGGAACAGATACCACCGCCGATGATAAAAAGACACGTGGCCGCAAACCCCGCAAAGAAGCAACCGTTGCAGAAAAAAACGATGCCGATGATAAAAAGCGCCGTGCACGCAAACCCCGCAAAGAAGAAGAGGATGTAAAAGAAATGGCCGTTGCCACGGTTGAGGAAGAAGTAGCTGACGAACAGGAAGATGATAATTCTGAAGAATCGGATATAATCATGCCGAAAGCTGAAGAAGAGCAAGGGCAGGACCAGACAGGGCAACCTGATGAGGAAGAGCAGGAAACTGAAGAGCGCGAAACTGAGCCACGCCGCCAGCACCAGGGTGGAGACAGGCGCCAGGGTGGAGACAGGCGCCAGCAGCAGCAACAACAGCGTAGCAACTTTAACGTGGAGTTTGATGCGGCGGTAAGCAGCGAAGGCGTGCTGGAAATGATGCAGGATGGCTATGGCTTCCTGCGCAGCAGTGATTACAACTATTTAAGTTCCCCTGATGATATTTATGTTTCTCCTTCGCAGATAAAACTGTTCGGATTGAAGACAGGCGATACAGTAAAAGGTACCGTTCGTCCGCCTAAAGAAGGTGAAAAATACTTCGCGCTGCTGAAGGTAGAAACCATCAATGGCAAACTGCCTGATGAGATACGTGACCGTGTACCATTTGATTACCTGACACCATTATTCCCTTTTGAAAAACTGAACCTGTATACTACTGCCGCCAACCTGGGTACGCGTATTATGGACCTGTTTACCCCAATCGGTAAAGGCCAGCGCGGATTGATAGTGGCGCAGCCGAAAACAGGTAAAACCATGCTGCTGAAAGAGGTGGCCAACGCCATCGCAGCCAACCATCCTGAGTGCTACCTGATGATAGTGCTGGTAGACGAACGCCCTGAAGAGGTAACGGATATGATGCGCAGTGTAAACGCTGAGGTAATCGCATCTACATTTGACGAGCCGGCAGATAAACACGTAAAAGTATCTACTATAGCGCTGCAAAAAGCAAAACGCCTGGTAGAGGTTGGCCACGATGTGGTGATACTGCTCGACTCCATCACCCGCCTGGCACGTGCGCACAACACTGTAGCGCCTGCATCGGGCAAGGTATTGAGTGGTGGTGTAGAAGCTAATGCCATGCAGAAACCAAAACAGTTTTTTGGTGCTGCACGTAAAATAGAAAACGGTGGTTCGTTAACTATATTGGCTACAGCCCTGATAGACACCGGCAGCAAAATGGACGAGGTAATCTTTGAAGAATTTAAAGGTACAGGTAACATGGAACTGCAACTGGACCGCAGGCTGGCCAACAAACGTATCTTCCCAGCTATTGACATCACATCATCATCTACCCGCCGCGACGACCTGTTGCTGGGCAAAGAAGTGATGAACAAAATGTGGATCATACGCAACCATATAGCTGATATGCATACTGATGAAGCCATGAACTTCCTGATGGGGCAAATGAAGGGGACTAAGAACAATGAAGAGTTCCTGATGCAGATGGGACGATAGTTCAGTCTTAACTTAATATAGGCGGGACTGCTGATACAGCAGTCCCGCTTTTTTATGTGCCGGATTGTAAGGTTTCACCGCTTTTTGCTGTCTATACATTAATTTCATTATCGTAATGAGCAGGATATTCCGTATTTCAATTGTTGTTGTGCTTTTGATGCTGCAGCACATGGTGGGCCGGGCGCAGGGCTGCAGCGATGCGGGTATCTGCACAGCGCCCACTATCCGGCTTACAGATACTTCAGTTTTGTCCGGCAGTAATAGGAATACAGTTACTGCAGGTACGGTATTCGGTACTGCACAATACAATGTCAGTTCATTAGGTATTCATGCCGAGTATGTGCGCAGGCTGGGCAAAATGACCGTATCGGGCAAGGTGTTGTATGCTTTTATCAACGGGCCTGTCGCCTCAAATGCAGGGCTGGCTGATGCCATGTTTACCATAGCTTATAGTTTTAACGACAGGTTCACACCAATGTTTGGGCTTAAGGTGCCTTTCAACAATGCCAACGTTCAACAAAATAGGTTGCCGCTGCCTATGGCTTACCAAACCAGCCTGGGCACTACCGACCTGTTGGCAGGGTTTACCTATACATACCGCAACTGGGGTTTTGCTTTTGCATGGCAGCAGCCTCTTGTACAGAACAGTAGTACTTTCTTTGTATCCGATTATCCTGCCGGCAGTATTGACAGCAGGTACAGGTCTACCAATGGGTTTGAACGCAGGGCCGATGCATTGGCCAGAGCGTACTATAATTTCCGTTTCGGCAACAGGTGGCTATTTACACCTGGGATACTACCCATATATCACATTGGCAACGATAGCTGGGTAGACAAAACAGGGCAACGCAACACCATACCCGGCTCACGCGGCCTTACATTGAACACAAATGCTGCCTTACGCTATACGTTAAACAAGAGTTCTTATCTCCGCTTTGCGGTAGGTGCGCCTGTACTGGCCAGAAAAGTGCGACCGGAAGGATTAACTAAGTTTGGTTTGATAGCGGAATACATCGTTCGATTCTGATGGCTTTCCCTGATTTCTGTAACGAGGAGGGCTTTCATTTATAAAAGGCAATAATCAACCAATTTCCGGCCCGGTTATAGAAATCTTAGCTTTTTGCCTGCGGGATTTATACTTTTGATATATAAAAGCTGAAGAACCATGGGATTTGCTGTACTGGGTATTATTATATTAATCATTTCATTTATTATAGGCAAAGGCGGACCTGAACTGCGCAAGCTGCAGGCATTTGTAAGAGGTGCACGGTTACTGGGGCTTATACTCATACTCCTGGGTGCGCTCACGGCCAGCATAGTTCAGATAGACGCAGGATATATCGGTGTAAAGAAACTCTTCGGCAGGGTGCAGAAATCGGTACTGCCCAGCGGCCTGCACATGATTAATCCCCTGATGGAAATTGTAGAAGTGGATATACGTACCATGAACTATACCATGAGCGGCATGACCGACGAGGGCAGGCAGAGCCAGGACGATGCCATACACACCCTTTCGGCAGACGGTTTGGAAGTAACAATAGACCTGACCGTGCTGTACCGTGTCATTCCGTCAGACGCCCCCAGGCTGATAGCCCAGATAGGCATGGACTACCAGGACAAAGTAGTACGCCCGGTGGCACGTACTATGATACGCGACAATGCAGTGTATTACGATGCTGTGGCACTGTACTCTACCAAGCGCGATGAATTCCAGACAAGGATTCACAACAGCATAGAAAAGGAATTTAAAAAACGCGGGCTGGTAGTAGAGAACCTGCTCATACGCAACATTAGCCTGCCCGCATCTGTTAAACAGGCAATAGAACAAAAGATAAATGCTGAACAGGAGGCGCAGAAAATGCAATTCGTACTGCAAAAAGAAAAGCAGGAGGCTGAACGTAAGCGCGTGGAGGCACAGGGTATAGCGGACTACCAGCGCATTATCAGTACCAACCTGACTGATAAACAATTGCAATACGAACAGATAAAAGCAATCAAAGAGCTGGCTACATCGCAAAATTCGAAGATAGTGCTGATGGGCAGCGGTAAAGACGGTAACATAATACTGGACGCAAAATAGATTGAAGATTGGTTGTATGAAGAAGTCTGGATTATTATTCATCATTACATTATTCTTATACGCCTGCGGTGGAGAGGAAAAGCCCGTTACCCGCCATGAACAGGTAATAAAAGAAGAAGGCTTTACCGCAGATACGCTATGTGGCATGTACAGGCGTTATACCGGCACAGTTGCCGGGCAGCCCGTGGTGCTGCACTATATGCAATACGGCAATATGGTCACCTGCCAGTATTACTATGTACAACAGGGCAAAAACATCAGCCTCTACAACACGACCGACAACACACTCAGCAGCCCGTTAATTTTTGTGGAAAGGCCGGAAACTGAACGAAAAGAGAACCTGGCCACATGGCAGGTTGTCATTGAGGCGGATAGCATGAAAGGTGAATGGATAAGCGGCGACAAGGAAACTACTTACCCTATATTGTTGAAAGAGGATTTCAGTAACGGTGCGCAACAGTTCAGCATAGTGTGTATGACAGATAGCATTAGCTTTACTGATAGCCTGTCTGAGCCCAAAGCATCTGCAGGATATGAAGTATTACTGCCTGTCGGAGATGATGAAGGCACACGTTTTGTCCGTACTTCAATATACAACTGCATAGGTTGCGACAGCATAGAAGGCGATGACATGAAAAGCTGCCTGGATGGGTTGAAAACAAAATATTTTGCTGACTACAGGCATGTAAGCGATGCGGAGAAGAAACTTTATACAACAGCTGCTTCTTTTGGCAACTGGAGTGAGCAAACCAACTTTTGGGTAGTGTATAATGATGATGGTATGATTGTACTCAATCATCATGTGTATGCTTATACCGGGGGCGCTCATGGTAATTATTCCAGCAGTTACCTGTGCATAGACGCCCGCGACAAAAAATTGCTGAAACTGGACGATATTTTACAGGCAGATACCGCACGACTGGTAAAATTGCTGGAGAAAGAGGCCCGGCAACTATACAACATAAAAGATGAAGCGCCGCTGTACGAAAATATGTTGACCGAAGAACTGTATATACCTGAACAGTTTTACATAAGCAACAAGGGCATTACCTTTGTATATGGCATTTACGAAGTCGCCTCTTATGCTGATGGCGAAATCAGCTTGTTTATACCTTACAGCAAAATAATGGGCATGCTTACACCTTACTTCAAACAAAGAATGAAACTGGAGCAGCTGGCCCTCAACAAATAAGCTATGGATACTTTGGAACAAATAAAATACCCGATAGGGCGCTATAAAGCGCCGGCAGAATATACAACTCAACTTATTGATGGTTGGATAAGCGCTATCGAAGCCATGCCATCGTGGCTGGACCCCTGTATCGAAAACCTGGACGAAGCACAACTTGAAGTACCCTACCGCGATGGCGGGTGGAACAGCAGGCAGGTTATTCACCATATAGCCGACAGCCATATGAACGCTTATATCAGGCTAAAACTGGCGCTTACTGAAGACAATCCCACCATCAAACCCTATGATGAAAATAAATGGGCGGTGCTAACTGATGTGGAGACAGTTCCTGTAAATGTATCTATCACCTTATTACATGCCTTGCACCGCCGATGGGTGGCACAGTTGCGCAGCCTCAGCAAAGCAGAATGGGAGCGCAGCTACTTTCATCCCGAACAGAACAAGAGCGTACCTATATGGCAAATGACAGCCCTCTATGCATGGCACGGCAGGCACCATATGGAGCAGATAAGGTCATTGAGAGAAAGAATGGGCTGGTAACCTGTTTTTTTGCCTGTAGGGTTGTAACTTAGCCCTGCACAAAAACACCACATCTTATGTTGACCGGTATTCAGCACTTGCACAATTTCCTGCGTTGGTTTATCCTTTTATTCGCTTTATGGACAATTTTCAAGACCATGGGCGGCCTTAGCGGCACAAGGCAATTTACCAAGGCCGACAAACGCCCCGCTATGCTGCTGATGATAACCGCTGATATACAACTGCTGCTGGGGTTGATACTTTATATAGGCAATGGCTGGTTCAAAGTGCTGACAGGCGGCGGATTTATGAAACTGCCCGCGGCGCGCTTCTGGGCTATGGAGCACATGCTGGGTATGCTCATTGCAATTATCCTGATACATATTGGCTACAGTGCTGCCAAGAAAGATATTCCGGATGCTGCCAAGTTCAAAAAAGTATTCTCGTACACCTTGATAGCGCTGATTGCTATCTTCATCACCATACCCTGGCCGTTCCGCGAGATAATAGGACGCCCATTATTCCCGGGAATGTAATTTATGCTCAGCAAGCTGTTGCAGCCGTTTTATTCTGCCTGGGTTATTGTCACATACCTGTTATGCCTGGTAGCCGCATTTCCCGTAATATTTGTCCTGGGCTTGTGGGACAAGGCATGGGCCCGGAGGGCGATATGGTATATTGTACATTACTGGGCAATGGGCTGGCTCTTTTGTATGGGCATGCCCGCAAGGCGTATCGGTAATCGTCCAGGCAAAGAAAAATATGTATACGTAGCCAATCATATTTCTTATTTAGACACTATACTTATTTATGCTGCCATTCCTTATTATTTCCGCACACTTGCCAAGAAGGAAATGGCACGCATTCCCATATTCGGATTCGTGTACAAACAGATAGCCATACTGGTAGACAGGTCGAGCACAGAAAGTCGTGCCAAAAGTATGAGGCTGATGTGGCGCGCCATGAAGCATGAATGTAGTATCGCCGTCTTTCCGGAAGGGACTTTTAACGAAACCGACAAGCCGCTGAAGGAGTTTTACGACGGGGCATTCAGGCTGGCTATCAATACCCGGACGGCAGTATTGCCCATGGTATTCCCCGATACAGTGCACCGCTGGCATTACAGCACCATCTTAGGGCTGAAACCCGGCAAGAACAGGGTGGTGTACCTGGAGCCTGTACCCACATCGGGCATGACGATGGAAGACCTGCCCGCACTAAAAGCCACCGTCCACCGGCAGATGGAAGAAGCCCTGCTGGAACACAGCAACTGATACATACCGCACAAGTCGTTGGAAGACCTTACCTTTGCGCAAATTTTTGATAAAAGATGGCATTACAGGCAGGTATAGTTGGCCTACCCAACGTAGGTAAATCAACATTGTTCAATGCGGTGAGCAACAGCGCCAAAGCGCAGGCTTCCAACTATCGTTTTTGCACCATAGAGCCCAACGTAGGGCAGGTGGATGTGCCGGACGAGCGCCTGGACAAACTGGCAGAACTGGTAAAGCCCCAGCGCATTGTTCCTACTACTATTGAGTTTGTAGATATAGCCGGGCTGGTAAAAGGCGCCAGTAAAGGGGAAGGTTTGGGCAATAAATTCCTGGCCAACATACGCGAGGTAGATGCCATAGTGCATGTGATACGCTGCTTTGAAGACGAAAACGTATTGCGCGAAGAAGGGGCAATCAATCCCGTGAGCGACAAGGAAATAATAGATACCGAGCTGCAACTGAAAGACCTGGACAGCGTAGAAAGGAAAATGCAGCGCTACGAAAAGTTAGCCAAGAACGACCCCAAGGCTAAACGTATATATGATGTACTGAAACAATGTTACGACTACCTGATGCAGGGTAAAAACATACGCGGGTTGCAGTTGGAAGGCGAAGACGCAGAAGCCATTGCCGACCTGTTCCTGCTGACATCCAAACCAGTGCTGTATGTAGCCAATGTAGATGAGGCTTCGATGCATACAGGTAACAAATTCTCAAACGCCTTGATAGCTGCCGTAAAGGAAGAAGGCGCTGAGGTGATAGTAATGAATAACAACATTGAAGCCCAGATATCAGAAATGGATGTTGCGGAAGACAAAGCCATGTTCCTGGAAGAGTACGGACTGACAGAGCCCGGCCTGAACAGGCTGATACGCGCCGCTTACAAACTGCTGAACCTGATTACTTATTTCACTGCCGGTGTGCAGGAAGTACGGGCATGGACGATAGAGCGTGGCTGGAAAGCGCCGCAGGCGGCCAGTGTTATCCATACCGATTTCGAGAAAGGCTTTATCAAAGCGGAGACAATAGCCTACGATGATTATGTAACCTATGGCAGCGAGGTAGCATGTAAAGAAAATGGCAAGCTGCGCATAGAGGGTAAGGAATATGTGGTGAAGGATGGCGATGTGCTGCATTTCAGGTTTAACGTATAACCCTGTACTTTACATATTTTTACACCCGGATGCATACGCTTAGTATCAATATACCGCCATTGCCTACGGGTATCAGCTATCATAGCATGCTGTTTCTTACCGGCTCATGCTTTGCTGAAAATATGGCCATACGGCTGAAACAACACCGCTTCAATGTGTTGGACAACCCGCATGGCATACTCTTCAACCCTTACAGCGTTGCAGACAGTCTGGATAGTTATATTGAAGGCAGGCAATACAGTGCCGGTGATTTATTTTACCTGAACGAACTATGGAATAGTTGGGAACACCACACGCAGTTTTCAGATATTGATAAAGAAGCAGCGTTAACCCGTATCAATCAATCGCAGGCTGATGCTGCGGCATACATCCGCAGCGCTACCCATGTCATGATAACTTTAGGTTCAGCCTATTATTATGTGCTGAAAGAAACGGGAAAGCCTGTGAGTAATAACCACCGCGCACCGGCCAACTGGTTTGAGAAAAAGCTGATGGGTATTGACGAGATTGTCAGCAAATTCACTGTTACACTGAATAATCTGTTGGCCATCAACCCCAATGTGCAAATCATATTTACGGTAAGTCCCGTGCGCCATTACCGGGATGGTATAGTAGAAAACAACCGTAGCAAAGCCAGGATTATAGAAAGTGTACATGCGCTTTGCGATCATTTTGAACAGGCTTATTATTTCCCTGCTTACGAACTGGTAATAGACATCCTGCGCGACCATCGTTATTACGATATAGACTTTGTACACCCTAACTACCTGGCTACTGACTATGTATGGACCCGCATGGTAGATGCCTGTATGGATGAGCCAACAAAAACCCTGATGAAGGAGGTGCATGAAGTAGTTGTCGCCAGGAATCACAAGCCCCGCTTTCCACAGACGGAAACGCATAAAAAGTTCAGGCAGAGCTATGTGCAAAAAATAAGGGCGTTGACAACTCAACACCCTTACCTGCAACTCGATGAAGAGTTGAAATATTTTATGGATTAATTTCCATGTACTTCCAGTTCCACTTTCTTGTCAGATAATGCCTTACCCGGTGCCTGCTCCGATGTCATTTTACACTGCCCGTTGAAGGTAGCGTTTGGTTCTATTTGAAGGCGTTTTGTATTGACGTTACCATTTACAGTACTTTTCGATTTCAGGCAAAGCAGGTCTTTGGCTATTACATTGCCGTTTACCGTACCAAACAGGTCTGCATTGGCTGCGTGCAGGTCGCCCTGTATAATGCCCGATTCACCCAATACGATTTTGGCTTTGCAATACACATTGCCAATGATGTTGCCATCAATACGCATATCTGAGTCAGATTCCATGTCACCGTTGATGGTAGTGCCCGCAGCTATGGTACTTACCGCACCCATATGACGGTTGTTTTTAGCGGATTCACTTTTTTCAGTGTTTTTTTTCACAAACATAGAGACGTGTAATTGTCGTTATACAATGAGCACCGGTTATGGTATAACTAATGCTTTACCCCTTATTTTCTCTCTTAATTATCACAAAAGGTGTTATATAATGTGCAGGGCGGGCATCTAAAATAGTTTTTTTAACCACAAAATCATAAATATTAAAAAATATCTTAAACAATATCTCAGCCTTATTTACGTGTTCACCTCATTTTAGCTACCTTTGCACCTCATTTTAAAAGATACATGGATCGTAATTCAGTCACCGGCTTCCTGTTATTGGTACTTTTGCTGGTAGGATATATAGCGTACAACAATTATTCTCAATCGAAATACGAGGAGGTTAAAAAAGCCGACTCTGTAGCTAACGCTAAAGCTCACCCCAAGCCATTGGCTAAAGATACTGCTGTTGCAACGGTAGCAGATACAGGCTCCGGCCAGGCAGCTGCTATCAATGATTCCATACAAATGGCCAAGCCACCCGCATACAGGGGCGAAGCAACGACAGTTGTACTGGAAAATAAGGACCTGGCGGTAGAGTTTACTACCAAAGGCGCACACCCTGTAAGTGCGCTGCTGAAAAACTATAAAACATATAGCGGCGAGCCATTGCGCCTGTTTGATGGTGACTACAACAAGCTGAGTGCCTTGCTTCCCGTAGATAACGGCACCACCGCTACCTCCGACCTGTATTATACCGCTGAAGAAACTACTGATACGGTCGGCAATAAGGCTATCGTATTTACCGCGGATATGGGCGGTGGTAAAATGACACGCATCACTTACAGTCTGCCATCAGAAGGGTATATGCTGCAGTGTAATATCACCCTCGCCGGTATGTCGGCCACTAATTTGCCTGTAACCTGGCAAACAGAGGCTTTGCATACAGAGCGCGATATAAAAACAGAACGTACCAACAGCCAGATTTACTACAACTTTGCAGACGGCGATGAAGATTATTTCTCTTTCATCAATACCCAAAAAGAAAGCCTGGATAAATCTGCAAAATGGCTGGGCTTCAGGTTACACTTTTTTGCAACTGCCCTGGTACCCGAAGATGGCCTGAACCGTGTGAATATAGAAGGGGCGGTAGGTAATGAAACTGACAGCTTCGTTGCACGGAACTCTAATACATTTGAACTGCCTGTAAAAGCAACTACCAGTCCCAGCGCCAATATGCGCCTGTATATTGGTCCCAACCACTACACTACGTTACGCTCTTATAAAATAGGCCTTGAAGAAATGGTGCCACTTGGTTATGGCCCAATGTTCTTTGTTAAGTACATCAACAAGTGGCTGATCATCCCCATATTCAATATGCTCAGCAGCTTCATCAGCAACTTCGGCATAATTATCATGTTGATGACACTGATTATCCGGCTGCTTCTGTCATTCTTTACTTATAAAAGCTATCTCTCGTCGGCTAAAATGCGCGTATTGAAACCTGAGATGGATCAATTGCGTGCCCAATATGGCGACGACCAGCAGAAGTTCGGTATGGAGCAAATGAAGCTTTATCGCCAGGCAGGGGTTAACCCATTGGGTGGATGTTTGCCCACATTGCTGCAGTTACCCATACTATTTGCTATGTTCTACTTCTTCCCCTCGTCTATTGAGCTAAGGCAAGAGTCGTTCTTGTGGGCAGACGACCTCTCTACCTACGACAGTATTATAAGCTGGGGAGGCAATATTCCTGTTATTAGCTCGATATACGGTAACCACGTCAGCCTGTTTACCATACTAATGACCATCTCCAGTTTGTTCCTGGCATTATACAACAGGAATATGACACCTCAGGATCCTAACAACCCGGTATTGAAGTACCTGCCGTTCATATTCCCCTTTATGCTATTAGGTGTATTCAATAAAATGGCAGCGGCACTTACTTTCTATTATTTCTTCTCCAACATGCTCAGCATCCTGCAGCAGTTTATTATACAGAAGTATGTGATTGACGAGAAAGCCATACATGCCAAAATGCAGGAGAATAGAAGCAAACCTGCTACACCATCTAAATGGCAGCAAAAGCTGGAAGAAATGCAGAAAGCCCAGGTAGAACGCGCCAAACAACAACCGGTGCGCAAAAAGAAATAGTCTGAAATATTAATACGAAAAAAAGATGGTGCAGAAACATTTTCTGTGCCATCTTTTTGCCTGTAGTGGTAAAAGAATGCTCAGTATGAGATAGTCGTTTTTTATATGTATCTAATATGGAAGATTGTGAACGCACGATTAGATTAAATATTGTGTCATTTTATCCTTAACAGGATTTTTAACAACCTTGTTTCTTTGTTAATAAGTCAGTTTACAGTATATTGCAATACAAAATACAGGCTCATGAGGAGATTAGTTTACTTATTCGGGTTACCATTACTATTGTTGACCAATAAAGCCGATGCGCAGAGTTTTTCTATGCAGAAAGATACAGCTACTGCTGCGGTATATGGTTACATAGACCTTTATAACAACCTGACCAACCTGACATCTGATACTATTCGTGTTAGTTGGAAGATATTGAACCATACGTTCCCGCCAAGTTGGGTTAGTGGAGCGAGCATAGGTATTTGTGATAACGTAACATGTTATGATACACAGATACTTACCGGTACAGTACAAACAACTGATACTATACCGGGTAACACGACAATGCCTTTCAAAATGCAGCTGGATGTTTCACCCTCATCGGTAGTGCCTACTACAGGTGTACCATATTACGTTACAATAGAATTGACACAAGGCTCAACAACAGATACAGTTGCATTCGCCGCATATAAGTGGAATACTAATAACGTAAGTAAAGTAACTTCAAACCGCGAGGAAGTGGTATTGTACCCTAACCCGGCTTATAATGAAGTGAATGTTAGCTTTAATAAAGACTTGGGTGTAAGAAATGTAGCTATCTACAACCTGGTAGGCAAGCAAGTGAGCAACTACCGTGTAAATGGCAACAGCGCTAAACTTGACATCGAAAGAATACCAGCGGGCATTTATTTCCTGCGCTTGGTAGATGGCAATGGCAGGGTAGTAGCTACCCGTAGGTTTACACACCAATAACTATTCAGAAATTTTTCTAAAGAAGAATCCCCTCTGCAGAGGGGATTCTTCTTTTTTGTGATGATTTTTTAAACACTATTGATGTTTTTTCTCTGCCCGCATATTAAGGCTTGATGATTGTCACATTATAAGAATAGGTTGACTTAGGTGCGTTGCCTATTTCACTCACGGTTACTGTATAAATCAGGTCGCCCGTAGTAGGTTCAGGCATAGTTTCCTGCGGCTCCCATACTATGGTGTTATCGGCCACTTTTTCTGTACGCGACACTACCTGGACGGGAATGTCTTTGCCATTATGCGACATACTTACCTGGGTATTAGTGAAATCAGCACCGGGTATCGAGAAAGACCAGCGATGATATATCACGGGATAGGGCACATATGTGGCAGGTGGATAGGCAATAAATTCGGGTATTTTACTGTTGTCAGCCTTAACTAATACATGTATCACCGCTGTATTGTATGTAGAGCCGTGGCTGAAGGCGCTTTGTTTGGAATAAAGCAACCAGCGCCTGTGTCCTACCGCCTGGTTATATTCTTCTTCATCGTTCATAAAAGCTACCACTGCATCGGTAGCTGCAGACCCCAGACGCAAGTTGCTTTTTTTAGCCCCATCGGCACCTTCGGCAGTATAGCATGGCCAGTTTGTGCCTGGGTCGTGGCTCAGGTCTCCCGCTGCAGCCATCATAAGTGCTGTTCTTTGCTGTGCAGGTATCAGCGATGCGTCCAGGATGCAATTGTAATTGAGCCCGGTAATTTTTCTGAAGTAGTTAATTCTCTTAATAACTGCATCGTGTACAGATTGGGGTACGTTGCCGGGGTCGCAATTGGCAGTACTGCCCGTCCAGTCTATGTTGCTGATTTCAGTCGCCAGGAACATTTCTGTATAATCTTTGATGGCTGAATCACGGGTATATAATGCCGGTTTAATAGTTGTCGTGTCTGTAGTGTCAGTTGTATCCGGTGGTTGTAGTGTGGATACAGGGTCTTTGCGGCAACTATAGGATAGTAATACAGCTGATCCAAAGCATATGGATAGAAAGGTTCTGATTGTCATAAGCGATTGAATATTAAGTCGAAAAAAGATGGTTGTCTATGATAAAAATAAGGATAAAAACATTCGTTTGAAATTAAAAAAACAATGTACGATTGTATCGTTTTTCTGATGATACACGACCGCCTGATAGATTGTCATTTAATATATACAAGCCTGTTTCAAAAAAAACTTTGAAGAGTAATCATTTTTTTGCTAATTTGAAATATTAAATCATCAATTTTCAGACTTAAAAAAATAATATAGCATGAAAAAATTACTACTCAGCGCATTGGCATTATCTGCTTTGGCTGCTAATGCACAGGTTAAAAAAGTTATTCTGCATGATTACACTGGCGTAAACTGTCAGTTTTGTACAGACGGTACTGTAAAGTTAGAGGCAATACATGCAGCTAACCCTACCAATTTTATCCCGGTACAGATACACACCGGTATTTATACACCGGCAGCCAGTCCGTTGAAGACTGTTGAAGGTGATACGATAGACATCTTCGCAGATCCGGGCGGCTACCCTGCTGGTTCTGTTGATATGGTGAAATACGCTCCAGCGGGCTCTACAGGTGCTGCGATGAACAGGGGTTACTGGGATGCGGCTTTCCAGGCGCAAAAAGTTAAACCTGCTATAGCGTCTATCAGCATTAACAACAGGAAAAAGACAGGCCCTGCTTCTTACCAAGCAGATGTAGTTATTCAATTTAATACAGCTCCTACTGCAGGGCAGCCGGTGTCAGTGAATGTGTTTATATTACAAGACAGCATCAGAGCCACTAAGGCAAACAATAACCTGAGGCAAATAAACTTTCCAGCTGGCCCATACAGTGGTGCCAGCCCGCTCTCTTGGGAAGATCATGGCTACAAGCATAACAATGTGCTGAGGAAAGTGCTGTTTGGCACCTGGGGTAAAAACATACCCGGTACAATAACTGCAACTACAAAACACACTGAAACAGTCAGCTGGACTGTAGATACTTCTGCTGCTCCTGTTGGTATTGACAGGAACAACATGCGTGTAGTAGCCTTTATCGCATACAACTCAACACTGAATAAGGAAATACTGAATGCTGAAATGCTGAGCGTAAGCAAAACATTCTTCCCCGCCGGTGTTAACGAAATAAGCAACAGCGTAGAAATAATGTCTGCTTATCCTAACCCTGCAAAATTGGGTAGCGTAGTAAATATCGAATACAACATCACTACTCCACAGGTTGTAACTATGAATGTATACAATATGGCTGGCCAGAAAGTGGCTACACCATATGTAAGCAACGAGGTAGAAGGCGGCCACACTATTATGTGGAAAACAGGCCTGACTCCTAACCTGGTACCAGGTACCTACATAGTAGAAGTAGCTACTGCTGAAGGAAGGCAAACTCAAAGGATTACACTGCAATAATTTCTTAATTATTGCATTAAATAAAAAAGGATGGCAAGCGCCATCCTTTTTTATTTGATATGTTTTTGTTCTAACTACAATTGTCCTAATGCCTCATTCACCCTCTTCACTACTTCCTCCTTCCCAATCATTTCAGCAATATCAAAAACGCCGGGACCGTACTTACCGCCCACCAGCATAATGCGCAAGGGCAGCATCAACTCACCCTTCTTTAGTCCGGCATCTATAGCCATTTGGTTAAAGTTATCTTCCAGCATGGGAACTGTCCATTGCAGCACGCTATCCAGTTGTTGTACCCAGTTGCTGAAGAATGTATGCTTCTGTTCATTCCATTTCGCCTTTATAGCTTCTGTATCTACCGTAGGTGGTGTTATGAAGAAAAAGTGCCCGTGCAGCCAAAATTCGGATAACAGGTGGCAACGCTCTTTCACCATCGATATTACTCTCATCAGGTAATTATCATCGGCCACATCTACGTCATGCTGCTCTATAAACGGTTTGACCAGTGGCACGAGTTCTGCATCAGTTTTCTTCATGATGTATTGGTGGTTATACCATTTAGCCTTGTCATAGTCGAACTTGGCTCCACCTTTATGTACCCTGTCAATAGTAAACTTTTCTACCAGTTCCTCCAGTGAAAAGATTTCCTGCTCTGTAGTATCGTTCCAGCCCAGCATAGCGAGGATGTTGATAAATGCTTCGGGCAGAAACCCTTGTTCTTTAAATCCATCCAGCACCTCGCCAGTGACGGCATCTTTCCATTGCATGGCAAATACCGGGAAACCAAGGCGCTGGCCATCGCGCTTGCTGAGTTTGCCATGACCGTCCGGCTTTAATATCAATGGCAGGTGCGCCCACTCGGGCATGGCATCTTCCCAGCCCAGGTAGCGCCACAGCAATATATGCACAGGTGCGCTGGGCAGCCACTCTTCGCCACGGAAGGCATGGGTTATTTTCATCAGGTAGTCGTCTACCACCACAGCCAGGTGGTAGGTAGGCATACCATCCGCTTTCAGCAGCACTTTGTCATCTACCAGGTCTGAGTAATTGGAGATTTCGCCCCGAATCATGTCAGTAAAGCTGATAGTTACACCGGCTGGCATTTTGATACGTATTACGTGAGGTGTGCCTTTGTCCAGTAATTCTTTCACTTCGACATCGGTAATGGTCAGCGAGTTGCGCATTTGCATACGTGTCTTGCTGTCATACTGGGGGGTGGGATTAGTGTCAGTTTTCAGGCTGCTGCGCATTTGTTCCAGTTCCTCAGGTGTGTCAAATGCATAGTAAGCATTCCCTTGCTCCACTAATTGTTCAGCATATTTTCTATATAATTCTTTACGTTCGCTTTGCCTGTACGGCCCGTAGGGTCCGCCTGTCAGCGGGCTCTCGTCAGGACTGAGGCCGCACCAACTGAGACATTCATATATATATTGCTCCGCACCGGCTACATACCTGCTCTGGTCTGTATCTTCTATACGCAATATAAACTCGCCTGCGTGATGACGGGCAAATAAATAATTATATAATACAGTGCGGACACCTCCCAGGTGCAGTCCCCCGGTGGGGCTGGGGGCAAACCGTACACGAACTTTGTTACTCATATACAGCAAAGTTAGTGCTAATCAGCCTGTTAAAAAAGCTGGCTTAGAGGATGCGGTTTAGTAGCTGATATTTTCGTACACCTCCAGTATCTTCCCTATACTATACTGTTTATCTTCTATGCGCTGCACCCATTTTATGCGGCGGACGGCATTGGTGGTAAATACAGCATCAGCCGATTCAAGAAAGCCGGGTACAAAAGGTGTTTCTTTTATGGTAAACCCTTTGCCAGTCAACTGCTCCATAATATATTTTCGCATTATTCCGGCTATACACCCTTCTGATAGCGGCGGGGTATAAATGGTATCGCCGTTTATACAGAAAAGATTGGATAAAGTTGTTTCCATAGGGTTGCCATATATATTCTTAATAATGGCGTTGTCGGCTTTTTTTGCGGTAGCCTGCCTTGCTGCCAATGCATATAGCATGGCGTTGGTAGATTTAAGGTTAGAAATGCTGTTCGGGCTTTTTTCCAACCCTTCAGCGTATACCAACGATAAGCCTTTTTCGTTAAGTTGTACTATGCTGGGGTCTATCGGGGTGCAATCAATAATAAATTCCGTCCATGCCGCCTGGCCTTCAAACAGCCCGCCTCTTCCCGCATATACCTGGAAACGCACCCTGCATAGCTTTTCCAATTGGTTTTTCCTGACGGTACGCAATAGTTCATCTTCCATCCACTGGTTGGTCATTAGCTCAGGCATCTCCAGCCCCAATTGTTCAATACCGGAAAATAATCGTTCCCAGTGCAGTTCTTTCAGTTGTATTTTACCATCTATCACCAACATGGTTTCAAACAAACCGAAACCATACCGTACTACACGGCTATCGTACGGCACACCGGCAGATGTGGAACTATGTAGTTTCCCGTTAATATTTACGTATCTCAACTCTTATTCATTTAGGGGTTTATGTAATTTCGTTTCTTTACTATGCCCGGTAATGCTGAAGGCCGCCGCTTCTGTTGTACATTTGCGGAAATACTTATTCATGAAATTTGAACAAGCAGTTCCTGTACAATGGTTGGCAGAATATGTAAATGCTACAATCATAGGCGATTCAACCCGGACGGCAACCGGTATCAATGAGATACATAAAGTTACTCCAGGGGATATATCTTTTGTAGACAACGAGAAGTATTTTAATAATTGTTTAATCTCTGCAGCTACTGTAATAATTATTAATAAAGAGGTATCCTGCCCCGAAGGTAAGACATTACTGCTGCACCATGACCCCTTCAGCGCATATGTAAAGCTGGTAAAGCATTTCCGACCGTTCGAACCTGCTCATAAAATGATAAGTGACACTGCTGTGATAGGTGAAGGTACACATCTGCAACCCGGTGTATTTGTGGGTAACCATGTGCGCATTGGCACCAATTGCCTGATACATCCTAATGTTACTATATACGATCATACCATCATTGGCGATAATGTAATCATCCATTCAGGTACTGTACTGGGTGCGGATGCATTTTATTTTAAACGTCGGAAAGAGCGCGAAGTGCATTATGATAAAATGGAAAGCTGTGGCAGGGTAATAATAGAAGATGATGTAGAGATAGGCGCGGGTTGTGCCATAGACAAAGGTGTGAGCGGCGATACTATTATTGGCCGTGGTACCAAACTGGATAACCACATTCATATAGGACATGGCGCGGTAATTGGCAAGAACTGTTTATTTGCCGGGCAGGTAGGCATAGGCGGCAAAGCTATAATAGAAGATGAAGTAATACTGTGGGGGCAAGTAGGTGTGAGCAAAGACCTGACAATAGGCAAGGGTGCAGTAGTGTATGCACAAAGCGGTGTGAGCCAATCGATAGAAGGTGGCAAAATATACTTTGGCAGCCCGGTAGAGGATGCTAAGACAAAAATGCGTGAACTGAACTGGGTAAAACGTATACCCGAAATATGGGAAAAGCTTACTGCTAAGTAGGCTTAAATTTCTGTCCCTGGCTGGGTGGCAAGCCGGGCCATTCTTTTTTCAGCAGCCCTGTTATCACTATATCATGATAGATACCGTTCATCAGGTAACTCTGGCGAATGATGCCTTCTACTTTAAAACCTGCCTGCTCAGCTACCCGGGCGCTGCGGTGGTTATTCACCATAAAATGTATTTCTACTTTATTCAGGCCCGCTTTATTGAACAGGAAATCAATAAATGCCGCCAGGCATTTTTGTATGATGCCCTTGCCTTCATATTCTTTAGTTATCCAGTAGCCCAGTTGTGCTTTTTTCAGTGTATGGTCCCAATTGTGCATACCCATGCTGCCGATAATATGGCGGTTGTATATAATGCCCAATGCAATTCCTACCTGGTTGTGCTGCTGGGTTTTCGATTGCTGTATGAATTGTAAAGAATGTTCGGGTTTTGTGGACATATCCACCCAGGGCAGCCACGGACGCAGATGCTCCCGCGATGCCTCAACAACACGAAACAACTCCTGTGCGTCTTCGGGTTCAAAGCTACGCAGGAGCAGTTCATCGTCTATGAGTATGGAAACCATAGACTGAAAATAATCATTAGTGTTTAAAATGTCTTGTCCCGGTCATTACAAGGGCTATATTATTTTCCTTGCAATATTGTATGGTGTCCTTATCCCTTACAGAACCTCCCGGCTGTATGATGGCTGTAATACCAGCCTCGTGCCCCATACGCGCGCAATCGTCAAAGGGGAAGAATGCATCTGATGCCATGACAGCCCCCTGTAGGTCAAAGCCAGATTGTTTTGCCTTGTCTAAGGCGTGGCGCAATGCATCTATCCTGCTGGTTTGCCCGCAGCCTTTGCCTACCAGTTGTTTATTTTTTACCAGTGCTATCGCGTTCGACTTCAGGTGCTTGCACAACAGGTTGGCGAATGCCATATCTTCTTTTTCAGCAACAGTACTTTCGCGTCCGCCTGCTTCTGTCCACTCAGCGTAGTTGCCTTTGTCCGACTTTTGTGTCAGCAAACCGTTCAGAATACGTTTATACTCCCTTTCAGGATAGAAACTCTGTTTTTGCTGTAATAATATCCTGTTCTTCTTAGCCTTCAGCAGTTCCAGTGCATCGGCATCAAAAGCGGGTGCTATTAATATTTCAAAAAATAATTCGCTGATTTTCTCCGCTACCTCCAGGTTGATGGTTTGATTGGTAACCAGCACACCGCCAAATGCACTCTCGGGGTCCCCGGCCAGTGCGGCATCCCATGCGTATGATACATTATCGCGCACAGCCACGCCGCATACATTGGTATGTTTGATGACCGCAAATGCAGGTTGAGAGAATTCTGCTATTACCTGGCAGGCGGCATCCACATCTACCAGGTTATTATAAGAAAGTTCTTTACCGTTCAGTTTTTTGAACAGGCTGTCAATATCTCCGTAAAATGCTGCTTCCTGGTGTGGGTTTTCACCGTAGCGCAGCGATTGTTTGTTGCCAACAGAAAGTTGGAAGCTGTTTTGTTCTGTAGAGCCAACAAAGTAATCGGCAATAGCCACATCGTAATGTGCACACTCAGCAAAAGCGGCAGCGGCAAAAGCTTTGCGGTCGGCCATATCCGTTACGCCGTTTTTGCTGTTCAACAGGCCCAGCAGGTCACTGTATTTATCACGACTGGCTACTATACATACATCATTATAGTTTTTGGCTGCTGCGCGTATCAGCGATACCCCGCCTATGTCTATTTTTTCAATGATAGCTTTCTCTTCGTTGGTATTCTTTACTGTTTCCTCGAAAGGATAGAGGTCAACTATCACCAGGTCGTACAGGGGGATTTCAAACTCTGCTACGTGTTTTTTATCATCCTCAAAATCGCGGCGGGCCAGTATACCACCAAACACCTTGGGGTGGAGCGTCTTTACCCTGCCGCCCAGTATAGATGGATAGCCCGTTACACTTTCAACAGATACGCAAGGAATACCGGCCTGCTCAATAAAGGACTGTGTACCACCCGTGGAATAGATTGTTACACCCAGTTCGTGCAGTTTGCGCACAATGGGCTCCAGCCCGTCTTTATAAAATACCGAAATCAGCGCCGCTCCAATTTTGCGTTCCATACGTTTTTATTTGAATATCACAGGAAAATGAAGCGCAAAGATACTATCCTCGCAGGACTTTTTCTTATTACAGAAAAACCTATTGCTAATAGCAATACCCATGTAAGCAAAACCAAACCATGTATATACACCATAAGCATAGCTTTGTAGCATGGCGATATACAGGCTGATACGCAGGCAGCATATACCTGCAACAATAAGTGAGGTTTGGGATTTCTTCAGCAACCCGGCCAACCTGGCTGATATTACCCCGGGGTATATGAAGTTCGTTGTCACGTCGCCAACGCACAATGGGGATATATACCCCGGGCAAATCATTACTTATAAAGTATCTCCCTTGTTAGGCATTCCACTGTCGTGGATGACGGAGATAAGGCATGTAGTACCCGGCAAATTGTTTGTTGACGAACAAAGGCAAGGGCCGTACAGCTTGTGGCACCATCAACACCTGTTTGAGCCGGGCAATAACGGCACGCTCATGACGGATATAGTCCACTATAAACTTCCCCTGGGGCCGCTGGGTGCATTGGCAAAGTCATTGTTTGTTGGCAGGCAACTGGAAAGTATTTTCGACTACAGGAAGAAAGTGATTGAAGAAAAGTTCGGGTAAAGGTTACTTCTTCAAAACAAAGGCTCCATCTGTATAGACATTATGCACGGTAATGCCCATACTTACGGCTTCAGCAACCAGTATCTCTGCTTTCTTTTTTGAAGTTCCGGGCGGAATCACCAATATACCGGGTTGAAAGACCTCGTTGATTTCCGCTACATCAGTATACTTGCTATTGAGTATCACCACATCCACAGGTATCAGCATATCTCTTACAGGTTGATTAAGTATAAAAACTGTTTTACCTGCCACTTGCAGCAGGTTATACTCTGCTTCTGCTTTGTGTACATCCTGTATATGCAGGTTAATATGCGCGGGCTCTATCACAAACTTCCTGGTAGCCTCATTTACGTTGTCATTGCCGTATAATAGGGTAGCTGTAGTGCCGTTTACCAATTCTATCCTGTTTTCTTTACCTGTATTATATACTATCAGCAGTTCTTGTTGCAGCGTTTCTGCATAACGTACACAGGTGGTTATTAAAAACAGCGCAAGGGCTATTCCCGCTGTAAACATGCTTGCCTTATTTTTCTTAAGCAGGTATATGGTTATGCCTGTAATAATGATATATACTAACACCAGTTGCAGTTCCGTAAGTGTCAGTCGGTGCAATGAATCAAAATTGAGATGCTGTAAACCATATACCAACCTGTTAAACCAATCCGACAAGACAGTGGTGACTTCTGCAATACAATGTGCTACAGGATAAAATGAAGACACGGCTATCAGCAACATACCCAATACCAGTATCACACCCATAAACAGATAGGCCAGCACATTGGCAACTATAAACTGCAAAGGGAACAAGTGAAAATAATATATCACCAAAGGAGCGACTAATATTTCGGCAGCAATGCTCACGGCTACAGCCCCCCACAGCATCCGTGCTATTTTATTTACCGGCGACCACCATTTATACACCGGCCTGTAAAAAAGCATGATAGACAATACCGCTACAAAAGACAATTGAAAACCTATTGAGTACAGCCACATCGGCTCTGCCAACAGCAACAGAAATGCGGTTGCCAATAACTGGTTAATACCGTTAGGTGTTTTCTGCAAAGCAAATCCTATGCCTAGTATAGAAAACATTGTCGCTGCACGAACGGCCGATGGCGGCGCACCCGCCACTAACACATATATCCATATCAATGGTATAGCGGCTATGTATTTCACCCATCGGTACTTTTTATGCCTGATCCACCCCAGCAGGAAGGCTACCAGTACGAAGAAGATGGTGATATGCCCGCCCGATATGGCTATGATATGTACAATGCCCGTTTGCGCATAAGCTTCTGTCAGTTCGCCATCCAGCATGTCCCTGTCGTCAAAGAGCATGGCTTTGAGCAAGCCCAACGTTGCGCGGTCTGTTATATACCATTCCAGTTGCCGCACACACCAGTGATGCACCCTTCTTATCCATGATAGTGAATGTTCATCTGCATATTGACGAATGACTATATCCCTGCCCCGAATAAACTGCTGGTAATAAATATTATTCCGTGCGCAGTAGACAGCATAATCCAGTTCGAAAGGATTACCCCGATTAGTTATCCGCTGCCATTTATCAGGCAGCACTACTACATCCCCTTCCTTCAATGCCGGGGCGTCATATTTATATATATATACAAATGCCTTACCTGTAGCTGCATCTATACGGTTACCATCCACGGCATGAATTACCTCTACTTCCAGCTTCCATGTCTTTTCTTTTTCTGTGGGTGCTTTTATCAGCCTTGCTACATATCCGTCGGCGGTACCGGCACTGTTGCCCATCCAATCCCGACCGTTACGCACATCGTTGTAATAGCAACTAAGCCATCCGGTTAAAAACAGACATAAGTGAAGGCTGATAAAAACAATTGCACGAATAAATGCCTGCTGCTGACGGAAAAATGAGGCTACAACAAAAGCAAGGAAAGAAACAATGGCTGCTGCAATCACCCAATTAATATATTCACCGGCTTGTTGTGTGTACAAAACGATACCCGCCACCAGCGGCGGCAACAACCGTAAAAAAGGTGCGGTCTCCCAGGGATGAGCAGTATTAAGCGGCCAGCGTTTCATGTATAGCTGTTACCCGCTTAAAATAGTATTTTATTGGCTAATGGCGGCTATAATGTCACCGTTGGCTGCAACTCTTTTACTTTTTTGCGTGCCAGTTGCACATAGGTACTGCCTGGATATTCCATAATGAGTTGAGCGTATAACTTACCTGCCTCTTCCTTGTTGTTCAAATATTTCTCATTGATTTCAGCCATGGTAAACAATGCATCGTCTGCCAGCACGTCTTTTCCATGCTCTTTGTGTATCTGTTGCAGGTAGGCGAGGGCTTTTGTATAATCAGTTTGTTTCTGTGCAATCTTAGCCCGCTGCATCATAATATCATCAGCCAGCGGATGGTCGGGGAAAGCTTTGGCTACGCTGTCTAGTATCTGTTCTGCCTCGTTGTGTTTATTTCTGAACATCAACAGGTCAGCATGAGAAAAACGCTCTAATGGTACATAATTACTATCGGCGGGCACATTCTCTGTAATCAATACCGACAGGTACAGGGCATCGTTTGCAATCAGTTCTGAGGTAGAAGCCTTGAGTACCGATGCCTGTATATTCGCCCATTCAAAATCACCACGGTAGTAGGCCAGTTTCGCATCACGAAAACGTGCTTCTTCGCCCAGCACATCTTCCCTGAATTCTTTCTGCACCTGTGTATATATCAGTGATGCCTCCCATACTTTGTCAGTCAGTATATAGTAGTCGCCCAACTGCAATTTGCTACGCCCCACAAAATCCCTGCGGGCTGCTGGTTCTTTTATTGCCTTTTCCAGCAGGTAAATTGCCTCTTGTGGTTTATCTGCAAACCTTGCCAGCAGTGTGGCATAGTCCTGCACTACATGAAAAGTATAGTAGTCAGGAAAACTATCTAAGAATTGCTGATACTCGGTGGCCAATGCATTTACTTCTTCTTTTGTGAACGATGGCTTTGCCTCCAGCAGGGTAAACTTAACTTGCAACATCTCATTAATTACCGATGAATAGAACGGGTATTCTTTCCCTTTTGCCAACACTTCATCATAAGCCTTCAGGGCGAAATTATTTTCACCTTCCCTTACCGCATAGCGGGCAAATTCCAATATACGTTCGCCTTGTTCTTTATATCTTTCGTCCAGCGCGCGTACCTGTATCAAGGCACCTTCCCAATCATCTTTCTGTGTGTACAGCCATGTCAGCAGTTCTGAATAATAAGGGTTATCAGGCTCTTCATTTATCTTTTTTATCAGCGCCTTTTGCGCTTTAGTCATATTTTTCCTGTCGGTGCCGATGTATTCCAGCATGGTGGTTTTTACATCATCTATACCGCCATTATAAAAGCTGCGGCTGGCGTGCAGCAATGTAGATACCGCGTTATCCATATCCCCCGCTTTGAAGTACAGCCTGGACATAGGCCCGCTGTACAAAAACTGGTTGTGCAATATCTCTCCCGCCCGCTGGTAGGTTTTCAATGCATAATCATCCCTATCTAAATCCGTGAATTTCTTAGCCACATATTGTGTCAGCAAGTCGTCCCCGTTCAGGAATGTCAGCGCCAGGTCAAATTGTTCTTCTGCTTTTTTGTCTTTACCCGTTTCTTTATACACCCTGCCCATATCTACCGCCAGTGCGGGATTGGTAGGATTTTTCTGTATCTGCCCGCTTACTAATTTTTCTGCTTCTTTATATTCTTTGGCAGCCAGCAAGGCTTCTAAGTAACCATTATATATCTCGGTATTCCTGTTGTCTTTTTTATGCAGTTCTTCGTACAGCTCTATAGCTTTTTTATAGTCGTTCATATCCAGGTACATGCGCGCCTGGTCAACAGCTGGCGTTTGTGCAAAAGCCACTACTGAAAACAGCAGCGCTAAACACAGGGCGATATATTGTTTCCAATGCTTCACTATTCCTTTACTCGGTTTTGTCATATACAAATTTACTGCCGTTGAAATTATACACCTGCATTCTTCCTGTCATTTGTCCGTCTTCTACTTCGGGTATATATAGCTTCTTCCCGTTTTTGCTCAGGTGCACCGTATGCACCTCTTTCTCCTTCTCAAAATCGTAGTTAGCTAAATAGTTATACTCATATTCAACGTAGCTCGTAGTTGTATCCTTAGTTATAAATATTGAGGCTCTTTTCAGTTCATTATTTTCAATTGAATAGGCAGCAATTCCTTTAGATGCGGTCCGTGCATCCGAATACATATCTTTATATACTACCAAGTAATGTTTTTTATTGACTGTAAATATTGCCTCATAATCCGATCCGCTAAGGTATCTGTTTGTGTCGTTATTCACCCCTACGTCTCTCACGTTACCTAGCTGGGTTGTTTTTATTTTATTTTCTGCTTTGTACAATGCTATCTCATCAGACGTACCGGGCACACCAATACCCAACTGGGTATTCCAAACAAATATCCGAAGTTGTTTGTCGTCGGATGTAATCACATTCATATCCCTGCCTTGAAGTGCATTAAAATCATGGGTCAATATCAAAGGTTGTTTAACCGAAAGGTTTGAAATGTACTCGTATAATTGCCGGTCTATGTCGGATAACGGCTCCAGTATTGACACTCTTTCGCCATTATAGAGTGTATCATCCTTGTGGGATTGAAAGCGCCAATAACGTGAAGCATCAATATAACGCATTATCTGTCGTTCAACTTCAGACATGTTTTGTGCCTGCATGGTTGATGCGACTACAAGTAATAATGATAATATGGCAACGTGTTTGTTCATTTCTTTGCTTTACCCTACTCCGTTTTATCATATACAAATTTACTGCCGTTAAAATTATACACCTGCCATTTGCCTGTCATTTGTCCACCTTCCACTTCGGGTATATATAGCTTCTTCCCGTTTTTACTTACATGCACCGTATGCACTTCCTTCATCTTCTCAAAATCGTAGTTGGCCATATAGTCGTATATATAGGTAACAAACTTGCCGGAAGACATACCACCTTCAAACAGCTCGTATGCTCTCATTTGATTATCAGTTACTGTATAAGCCGTCATAATATTCAGCACTTCTTTTTCAGACATCTTTACCCTCGCCTGGAATATATAATACCTGTCGCCATTATCATTCGTTACACTCAGTACATCATAAAATTCGCCAGATACTTTTTCCAACCCCTTCCTTTCCGATGCATCCGCCAGCTTGTGCGATTTCACTCCTCCTGCCGCTTCGTACAATACTACTGCATTATAAAAATCCAACGTGCCCGCATGCGAATTCCAGCAATAGATGGCCAGCTTCTTATCTTCTGTAGTTATGATTTTTATGTCCGCGTTTTCAGCCAACGCGGGTGGGCGTTTTAACACTCCCGGCTGGGTGGGTGCTACGTTTACCAGGTAATTTGTCAGGCTGTCGTTAAAAGCATAAATTGAGTCCTGCGTCACCACTTCGTGTCCGAAGCTGGTATCTTCCGCATTGTATTCAAACCGCCAGTAGCTGATGCCGTCCAGGTATTTTTGTATCGTGGATGTACCCGTCGTCTGGGCATTCGCCCCTGCGGCAAGGCATACAAACAATATGGGTGCTATGTATTTCATCTTAGTTCCTTAATGGTTTACCTGTCTGCAATATACTCTGCAAACGCTCTAATGTTTTCTTTTGGCCGCAGAGGCTTAAAAATGCTTCACGCTCCAGGTCCAGCAGGTATTGTTCGCTGACCAGTGTCGGTTGTGTCAAATCTCCCCCGCACATCACATGCGCCAGTTTTTCCGCTATCAGCCTGTCGTGGTCAGTAATATAGTTGCCGCGCCACATACCGTGTATGCCTGCCAGCAGCGGACCGAGTCCACCCCTTCCCTGCACTTTCACATCAGTGCGCTGCACAGGCTGTGTATAGCCGCCCTCATACATATCCAGCACTTTTCTTTTAGCATCAGTCACCCGCCTGTCCCCGTTTATGGAAATTCTATCTATTCCACTACGCAGATAGCTCAGCTCAAAAGCCTCATGCGCCGATGTACCCACTTTTGCCGTACCTATATTGATGAATAACTGCTGCAAATAATTCAGCTCAATATCTTCTTTTATATTCCTGTCTGCCGCGCGCACTACCATTTCTTTAGTACCCCCACCGCCGGGTATAAGTCCCGCGCCCATTTCCACCAGTCCTATATAACTCTCTGCCGCCGCCTGCACCGCATCTGCATGCAGGCACATTTCGCAGCCCCCACCCAGTGTCAGCCCGTGCGGGGCCACTACTACGGGTACACTGCTGTACCGCAGCCGCATGGTGCTGTTCTGAAACTGGCGGATAGCCATATCCAGCTCATCATATTCCTGCTCTACGGCAAACATGAATATCAAACCCACATTAGCCCCTGCGCTGAAGTTGGCGCCGCTGTTGGCTATTACCAATCCTTTATATTGTTCTTCCGCAATAGCTACCGCCTTGTTCACGCCCGCCAATACCTCACCGCCTATGGTGTTCATCTTGCTGCTCCAGCTCAGTGCCACTACGCCATCGCCTATATCCACCAGCTTGCAGGCACTGTTCTGCCATACTGTTTTTTCGTCTAAATGCTCCAGTATAATGACTGCACCACTGCCCGGTATCTCTTTATACGCTTTGCTCTCTATATCGTAATACTTGCGCCTGCCGTTTTCTGTTTTGTAGAACGTGGTATTCCCTGCAGCCAGCATTTCCTTTACCCAGGGTGCGGACTGTATGCCGGCCTGCTCCATCTGCTCCAGCACCTTTTGCACGTTCAGCGCATCCCAACTTTCAAATGCGCCTATCTCCCAACCAAAACCGGCCTTGAGTGCATCATCTATTTTATACAGTTCATTGGCTATCTCGGGTATGCGGTTGCTTGCATAGGCAAACAGCATATGGTGGAACATGCGGTAAAATTCCCCCGCCTTGTCCTGTCCCTTGTACAATATTTTCAGCCTGCCTTGCAGGTCTTCTACCTGTTTAGCTGCTTCCAGTGTGGCAAACTTTGCTTTCTGCTTGGGGCCATATTCCATTGTAGCGGGGTCCAGCGTCAGTATCTCGCTTTTGCCGCCCTCGCCTTTTACTTTCTTGTAAAAACCCTGCCCCGTTTTATCGCCATACCATTTATTGGCAACCATCTGCTGTATAAAGGGCGGTATCTTAAAAATGCCTTTCGCTTCATCGTTCGGAACGTTCTGCGGCAATGCTTCCGCCACGCGCACCAATGTGTCCAGCCCCACCACATCGCCCGTGCGGAAGGTGGCTGACTTGGGCCTGCCCATAATGGTACCCGTCAATGAGTCGGTTTCGTCTATACCCAAGCCCAACTGCTGCATGGCATGAAATACAGCCATAAAACCAAACACGCCCACACGGTTAGCAATAAACGCAGGTGTGTCCTTGCACAGTACCGTTGTCTTGCCCAGGAAACGGTCGCCGTAGTCCACCAGGAAGTTAATCACCTCAGGCTTGGTGCCCGGTGCGGGAATAATCTCCAGCAGCTTCAGGTAGCGCGGAGGATTGAAAAAGTGTGTGCCGCAAAAATGCTGCTGAAAATCTTCGCTCCGCCCTTCGGCCATCATGCGTATGGGTATGCCCGATGTATTGGTGGTAATGAGCGTGCCCGGCCTGCGGTGCTGCTCTATTTTTTCAAATACCTGTTGTTTGATGTCTAATCTTTCTATCACGGCCTCTATCACCCAGTCGCAGTCGGCTATTTTGTGCAGGTCGTCCTCTATATTACCTATGCTGATGCGTTGGGCTACATCTTTGGTATATACAGCGCTGGGGCTCGCTTTCAGTGTGGCCTGCAGTGCATCGTTCACTATACAGTTGCGCCAGCCTGGGTTGTCTATGGTTATGCCCTTTGCTTTATCCCCCTCCGTCAGTTCGCGTGGAATAATATCCAGCAGCAGCACCTGTACGCCTATACCGGCGAAATGCGCCGCTATCCTGCTGCCCATTACCCCGCTGCCTACCACCGCCACCTTTCTTATTGGCCTGTTCATATATCCTGCCTGTTTTAGCTACACAATTTAACGAAAAACGCCCGGTATTGGAGGGGTTAGGAATATCTTAACAGGGGTATCTATTTCCTTCACGCCGTTGTTGGTCGCCTGTCCAACAACTCCTATCACTCCTCCAACGGAAACTGGAACGCCTTTTCCAACACCTCTTTTGTAGGGTTGGTGCTGATAAAATACTGTGTTTCCCTGTCTATGGTGTCCAGCTCCAGTCCGGCGTAGCCATGCCAGTAGCCAATCACTGCGGTTTTCTCACCGGCATACAGGGCCCTGTCCACCATTGTATCGTACACCGGGTAGCGGCCGGGGAAATAAAACATCCTGCCCAGTATTTTTTCGTCCGAATAAAACATCACCTCCCAGGGCAGCATACAATCTGTTGCGTACACATACCATATGTCCTTTTTTTTCAGATAGTCCAACGATTCTTCCAGCGCCTGCCTGTGGTACATGGTTTGCGTCCGCACCGGGAATAAGAGAGTAGTAATAGCAGCGGCTATCACCAGGTAAGTCGCCCCCAGGTGTACAGGAACTGACAGGTTCAGCCTGTTCATATATATGTACACTGCCAGCAGGGTATATCCCATCAGCGGCAGCATATAACGCCCCTCCATCGTTTCGGTTAGCAAGCTGTAACCTAAAACAAGGGGTATGAATAATGTAGCTGCTATAAACAAGCCAAACCCCTTCCGGTTGAACAGCAAATGCAACAATCCAAGTAACCCCGTTAGGAAAATAAGCACGGTGTATATTTTCGCGAACGATGTATAATAAGAATTGGTATCCTGGTACCAGGCGAAAATATAATTGCCCTGTAGCGATTTGTACACATATTCCGGGAAACGGCTGATACCTGCTTTTATGACATCCATAGTCATAGCCGGTGGGTGTACCCCATATATTATCGTTCCTCCTGATTTTGCAAACGATAATGCTCCCCACACCGCTACACTTGTCAGCATACAGGCAAATGCCATTTTCCAGTTGCGCTTTTCAATAATTCTGTATAATACCAACGGCAGCAAACCCGCCAGCCAAAAGGGCTGGCTTTCGTATATCAATGTTACCAGCAACCCCACAATGATGAAACGTACATACTCATTAATTCTTCCTTTGTAAAAGAGCAGGTACAATGCAACAGATGAAAGTGCAAAAGATGTAAGGTAACCACCCCGCGCTTTCATCGACCAGTTGACCCATGCAGGACAGAGAATAATAACCAGGGCAAACAGCAGTGCCAGTATTTTGTGCTGATTGTTTATCTGCACCATAGCCTTGTATAGAAAAGCGACACCGATACCCCACAGGCAAAGCATGGCCAGCTTTACCGCCAGTGTATTGACACCCATCACCGCATAAAAAGGCAGGATAAACAATACTTCTATCAGCGAAAATCCATAGCTCTGCCCCCAGAAGTACACAGGCAATTCTTTGCCCAGATAAGCATGTTTGGCCATCAACGCCACTACACACTCGTCCCCGTCCAGCATCAGGCCGGGGTCGGTCAGCAGCGGTACCCGTGTAAGGATACACAACAGGAATACGATGGCCGGTACAGGTATTTTATAGCGCAGTTTCAATACAGCATGTTGAATATGGTGACTGTAATTTAGCTACTATTCGGATAATAATAACAGGCCTGATTTTAGCTGCTACCATGTCTACAGGTGCCGCATAGCGTATCTTCACGCCCGTGAGTTGGCAATATTTTAACAGGTTGCTGATATGGAATACGGTGTAGCATGTATCTACACAGGAAACGCCCGGCATGCGCTACATACTCATATTAACTATTGCTGTTGCCATCACAGTTATGTCCTGCAATGCGAGCCATCCGTTGCCACCCGGTACTGCAATAGACAGTATAGTGGTGATTAAACACAACCGCGAAATGCTGGTATATAGTAATACTCAATTGCTGAAAACCTACAAAATAGCCCTGGGCAGGCAACCAATAGGGCATAAACAAACACAAGGAGATATGCGCACCCCTGAGGGTATTTATTACATCAGCGGCAAAAACCCCAACAGCCAATACTATAAGAACCTGGGCATTTCTTACCCAAACAGGCAGGACAGGCAAACCGCGCTTAAACTTGGCAAATCACCCGGCGGGGATATAAAGATTCATGGCCTGCCTAACGGCCGGGTGAACATAGGCCCGTTACACTGCCTCAGAGACTGGACGCATGGTTGCATTGCCGTGACCAACGGGGAGATGGACGAACTCTACAATAGTGTAAATATCGGTGTGACAATAAACATCCTCCCCTGAACCATTTATGGCTTCCTGACGATTGTCGCATCTGGACTGAACTAATCACTTGATTTTTTGTTTTTGTATTGAAGGCAGATCCGGACAGTGCGGCAGGAGAACGAAACAATAAAACCGATTGTTATGAATAAGTTGAAGATTAGTGCATTGTTATTTTTGCTGGTAACCCTCACCGGCTGCGAATTAGTGGGTGATATTTTTGAAGCGGGTGTATGGGTGGGTGTACTGCTGGTGGTGTTGGTAATAGCAGGTATATTGTTTTTACTCAAGAAAGTATCAGGGAAGTAAACACCGTTCCCACCGTATTAGCAGCATGAGGCCTTTACTCCAGCCTGAAAACACAAGGGGCAGTCACGCACAACTCCACCGGCTGCCCGTTTATTTTAGGTGGGGTAGCAAATTTCAGTTTTCTTAGCACCCTTACAAATTCTTTGTCCAATACTACATTTACGCCTTCAATAATAGCGATATTACTTACACTGCCATCTTTGCCAATGGTAAATTGTGCCATTATTTTCCCTTGCAAACCATTTTCTTTAGCATAAGCAGGATACCTGAGGTTCATACCTACAAAACGGGGAACTGTTTCATTACCGGGCAACTTTGGCGCAGTATAACCTAAACTGTCTATGTCTTCAAAATAGTTGTTCAGTTCCGGTAACAACCCGCCGTTGTCGCACTTATCATTAGTGTACCCGATTTTGAAACTGTAGTCTATCACTACCCCACGATTATTACTTATGCCAAAAGGTTCCTGGACTGTTTCTGAGTTAACACGTCCGGTCTTCAGGTTCTTTTCCTGTATTGTCGTGCTGCCATCAGTGTTTTGAATAATAGTTTTCTCAAACCTTGCTTGCTCCTGCGGAACTATTTTGCCTCTTACATCATATTAAATAGGTTACAAGCAGTATTTTATTCATTGAATTATAGGTTGTTGTCAGCTATAAAAATAAAAATTAACTATTGCTGCGCAATATTAATACAATAAATAAGCCCCGGGCGATACCGGGGCCTGATAAATCGATTGTACCCATAAAGGGCTAAACTATGCACCAAATCATAAAATATTGTCATAACTATGTCGGGGTTTCCAATCATGCGCTGAATACAGTATTTTTGCATGATATTTTTACTTATGAGTGACGTTGTAATGAATGCTGTGACGGAAGGACTGGAACCAAAAAAGGAAAATGCCCCGCTGACCGCAAAAGATTTTGCTACAGACCAGGAAGTACGCTGGTGCCCCGGCTGCGGCGACTATTCTATATTAAAGCAGGTACAAACCATACTGCCCCAAACGGGCATACCCCGCGAGGATATTGTCATTATATCGGGTATAGGCTGCAGTTCGCGCTTCCCGTATTATATGAACACCTTCGGGATGCACTCTATACACGGGCGCGCTACGGCTATCGCCTCCGGGCTGAAAGCCACCCGGCCCGACCTGAGCGTATGGATAGTAACCGGTGATGGTGACAGCCTGAGTATTGGCGGTAACCATACCATCCACCTGCTGCGCAGGAACTTTAATGTGAACATACTGCTCTTCAACAACCAGATATATGGCCTGACCAAGGGGCAATATTCCCCCACGTCTGAAGAGCGCAAAGTAACCAAGTCGACACCATTCGGCAGTATCGACCATCCGTTCAATCCCCTGGCGCTGGCCCTGGGTGCCGATGCATCTTTCGTAGCCCGCTCGCTGGACCGTGACCCCAAGCACCTGCAGGAAATGCTGCTGCGCTCGCACGGGCACCACGGTACTTCATTGCTGGAGATATACCAGAACTGCAATATCTTCAACGATGGGGCATTTGAAATATTTACAGATAAGAAAACACGCAGCGATGAAGTGCTGACCCTGGAGCAGGGCAAGCCGCTGATATACGGCGCGCAAAGCGATAAAGGCATAGTGCTGGATGGCTACAAACCCAAAGTGGTGAACCTGGGCGAAGGTTATAGTGCAGACGACCTGTGGGTGCATGACGAAAAGGACTTTTATAAGGCGCAGATACTCACCCGCTTCTTCGACAACCCGGCTAACGAAGGGCACCTGCCACGTCCGATAGGTGTGTTCTTTGCACAGGAACGCCCTACGTACGAAGATGCGATGAGGTTGCAGATGGAAGATGCCCTGGCGCAAAAAGGTAAAGGCGACCTGGACAAGCTGATACGCGGCAGGGAAACCTGGGTGATAGAATGATATCATTAATTA
Source organism: uncultured Flavipsychrobacter sp. (assembly GCA_964515955.1). Lineage (GTDB taxonomy): Bacteria > Bacteroidota > Bacteroidia > Chitinophagales > Chitinophagaceae > UBA5543. The sequence continues at coordinate 260,940 of CAZEZM010000002.1, forward strand.
ACCACCACAATTATACTATCTCCTCCCTTTAGGGAGGGCGGGAGGGTGCCTCATGTCAATAAAACGTTTAGCAAGTCATACAATGTGGTACGGGCTCAGCAGCATTGTAGCCCGTTTCCTCAGCTATTTGCTTACACCATACCTGACAGACCCCGACCACCTGAGCGTGCTGGAGTATGGTAAGATGAGTATGATATTCTCTGCCATACCATTTATGAGCGCGCTCTTCACCTACGGGTTTGAGATTACGTTTTTCAGGTATAGTAATAAAGACGAAGATGAGCGTGTAGTGTTCAACACAGCTTCATTATCCATCATCATCACTACACTCATTTTCACCGGTGTATTACTGATGTTTACCGAACCAATTGCCGTATTCCTGCAGGTGCCTGATAATCCCGAGTTTATTACATGGACTGCCCTGATAATAGCTATCGACACATTGGCTGTAATACCTTTTGCCAAACTGAGGCAGATAAACAGGCCGAGAAAGTACGCACTCATCAGGATAGCTGCTATACTGATAACGATCGCCGCAACCGTATTCTTTTACACCTACCTTCCACGGATTGCCGCACAGCAGCCCGGCTCATTTATCGCATCCTGGTACGACCCGCAGATGGGCGTAGGTTATTATATCATTGCTACGCTGATTGCATCCATCCTCACATTGGTGTTGCTGGCGCCCGAAGTATTGTCTATCCGTTTCCAGGGCAGTTTCAGGTTGTGGAAAGAAATGCTGTTCTACTCGCTACCGCTGATGATAGCGGGGTTTGCAGGTGTTATCAATGAAACTTTTGACCGCATACTGTTGGGTAAGCTGACACCTAAAGATGCCGCAGTGTCAGGCGTGGTGCTGGCGGGTATATACGGGGCATGTTACAAGCTCTCCCTGCTCATCAATATATTCATCCAGGCCTTCAGGATGGGTGCCGAGCCATTCTTCTTTTCAGAATCGAAAAACAAGAACGCCCCTGAAACCTACGCCCGCGTGATGAAATACATTGTTATCGTTATGACCACTATGTTCCTTTTTGTTACGCTGTATATTGACTACTGGAAACATTTTATACAGAACGAAGAAATGTGGGTGGGCCTGAACGTAGTGCCCATACTGCTGATAGCCAATATGAGCCTGGGTGTGTACTATACGCTTTCATTCTGGTACAAGCTGTCGCAGAAGACTTATGCCGCGCTGGTCATTACTTTTATAGGTGCGGCTATTACCCTGTCGGTCAACTTCCTGTTTATCCCTAAGTACGGCTACATAGCATCGGCCTGGGCAACGCTGGGTTGCTACGGTGGTATGATGATTATCTCCTACCTCTGGGGCAGAAAGGTATATCCCGTACCTTACGAGGTGGGTAAGCTGGGCAGGTTCTTTTTTGTAATGCTGGCTTTATATTTCCTCAACCATTTTGCGGGTATGTATATAGACAATATCTGGCTGCGCACGGCTTTGGCTACAGTACTCATGTTTGCCTACCTGGTGTATATATTCCGTACAGAAAAAGAGGATATGAAAAACCTGCCGTTCATCGGCAAGCTGATACGTTAGGCCAGCAACTCGCAGGGTTTCAGGCCTGTGGCTTTCTTAAACGCCGTGCTGAAATGTGATATACTGCTATAACCTAAAGAATTCGCCACATCCGATACTGATATGCCATCCTGCTTCAACAGCTCTTTGGCTTTGGCTATGCGCAGTTCCTGTGTGTATTCGTGTATGGTTTTTCCCGTCAGTGCTTTGAAACCTTTTTTCAGGTAGCACTCGTTCATGGCTACTTTGCGCGAGAGTTCTTTAATGGTCAGGGGATTATCTAAATGCTCGCGGATAACTACCTGCGCGGTAATCACTTTCTCCCTTTCCGTATCGTGCGCCAGGAAGCTACATGCAGGCACCGGGCACACCGTGAACGGCACCATGATACACTCCATAGCCCTGCGCAGCAGGTGAGTAGCCGTTTCGGTGCGTTGTAGTATTTTGGTGAACTCCGTAGGTTCCACAGCTCCTTTCAACTGCTCCAGCAGGTTTTCGCTCTGGGTGCAGATGCTGAACTGCTGCTCTGTCACCTTATCAAAGCGGAAGGGCATATCAGCCGTTACTGCGCCTATGGGGTACTGGTCGAAGAATTCGGGCTGGAACTCCAGCCAGCAGATGCGGCCTGTTTCCTGCTGGTCGTCTATCTGCAGGTACAGCAGTTGCACACAAAACCTTTCATCTGCTATGGGGAAGAGGTTGAGGCGGACGTGCTCTTCGGGCCAGGTATTTTCAGGGTAGCTCACCTCTATATACTCGGCGTGTATGAAGTTGTTGACCTGTAGTGGCGTACGCCCCAGCACCTGGACCTGCTGGCCCAGTATGCGCTCAATAGGCGCTACCTGCTTTTGCGTATCTTTTACTGCTACTCTTGCCACGGCTGCAAATATAGGGTATTATCCTCAGCCCCATGTTAAGGCTGCCTGTGGTGGGGTATAGGTGTTGTCTATAGGGGTGGTTAACAGGGTAATACGTTAATATGGCAATAGGTTAACGTGTTGTTGGGAGTATGGATCCATCCTCCGCACTATCTTTGCCACCGTATGAGGTACTATATAGCAGCCATATTGATAATGTTTCTCGCAGCATGCGCTAACCCCCGCCAGCTGGAATACCAGGATGTAAAGAACTTCCGCCTGCTGGAGCTGAGTATGCAGCCCACCGTAGGCATGGATGTGCAGTTTTACAATCCCAATACTTTTGGCATGACCATGAAGGATGCCAATATAGACCTGTACCTGAATGGCAAGCTGGTGGGCAAAGCCACCCTGGCCGAAAGTTACCAGGTGCCGGGGCTGGACACTTTCTTACTGCCTGTGAACCTGAAGGCCGACCTGCAACAGGTATTGCCCAATGCCCTAGCCATACTCGCCAATAATAAGATAGACGTGGAACTGAAAGGCTATGTAAAAGCGGGCAGGGGCGTGTTCATCAATATACCCATCAACTATAAAGGGACACAGGAGTTGAATGTGATAAATTGACCCCAACCCCTAAAGGGGCTTTCTTGTCGCGAGTAATAATAAATTCTAGCCCCTTTAGGCCCGCCCGGATAAAAACCGTTCGGTCGGGGGTTGGGGCATGGCTGCGTAATGTTCTTTTTCTTAATTTTACCTCATTAGCGGGAATAGCTCAGTTGGTAGAGCATCAGCTTCCCAAGCTGAGGGTCGCGGGTTCGAGTCTCGTTTCCCGCTCTTTTTCTTCCTTTTTCGGTGTGGATTTTGTTCCCACAATCGCAGATTGTTCCCATAATGTTGCCAAAGTGTTGCCAGAATTTTAGATTTTCTGCAACCGCACTTTTTATAACTGGTTGAAATTCAATTTCAACTTCAAAAGTGTTGCCAAAGTGTTGCCGGATATTTGGATTTATGCTTCAGTGCTGCCTTCGTCAACCCTTCCGTCACTCACTTCGTTCGTGCCACCTTCCCTAAT
>CAZEZM010000002.1:264418-334836 GCA_964515955.1 uncultured Flavipsychrobacter sp.
CAGGGAAGGAGTCTGTTAATATATTTGTTCCAAAATGATGTCGGAAAATTGGAATAAAAAAATGTCCGAAACTGCAATCGGAACAAGCAGTATATTTTCATGTCAAAGAGCTTTGATACCCGGCTTATTGAGCAGGATTGTTAAATGTAAATTTACGTAAATTTGTTGATTTTTACAAGTTAATGTTTAACTTCCCCACACTAATGTCAAAACACTTTGGCAGCATATTTGCAGCATAATTGTCAACTTCAACCCACTGCAAATGAAACTTATATACCTGCTGTTACTTTCAATGGTCTTAACATCGACTGTACGGGCAGCCGATACAGTGCGTACTGCTCGCCCTAATGAACCGTATAATGCCGTCAAATTGGGTGTAACCACTGTGAGTGTGCGGATACCTATGGTGCAAATTGGGTATGAACACCGTTGGAATAAATACAGTTGGCTGACAGGTACGGGTTTTGTATTGCCGAAGCGTTATAATATTGACAATACACTACGGGGTACAGCAACAGGTTTTACAATAAGGCTTGAAGGACGCAGGCATAACCATACGCCGGACCATTCAGGAGTGTATTTTGGTTTAGGGTTGTTTTACAATTGGTTTAAGTACCCGCATGTGGAATACTTCGGCGATTCTTTGGATTGGGCAATAAGCTATGCAGGCGAAAAAGACGAATATCTTTTGATAAAAAGTACCGTCGGTTGCGTATTGCAGTTTGGCGGTCATCATTACATTGGCAAGCGGTTTGATATTGATATGTCATTAGGTATTGGCCCTAAGGTGATGTTTACCAAGCAGCGCGGCAGGACTGACCCCTCTGAATATGTTTGGTCTCGCCACCCGAATATTCATATGATTGAAAGCAGGTTGGGCACCGAATGGGCTGTAGCCTTGCAGGCGCAGGTATCGGTAGGGTATATATTGGGTAAGTAACTGTGCCAGGTTATCGCAAGTCGGGAGACTTGCTGCCGGGTAAGACGTAGACAGGGTCTACGCCTAACGGGGATGGTTAATATTTGTAGTAGATTTGTTAACTGTGCTGAGTTATCCCAAGTCGGGAGACTTTCTACAGGTAGATATGGGCAGAGCCTACGCCTAACGACAGTTGAAACAAGTGATTTTTTGCATCAATACATGAATTAACACAATAATGAGTAACAAAATAACCGCTATTACACGGAGAAACATAGCTGACGAACTGACAATAGCTAAACTTTGGTACCATGGTAGATTAGCTGAACCTGACTTCTTATCTCGCCTATACAATTTGCAGCAAATGCCATCTACAGACTATAGATACTCAAATGCCTATGATGATATTTATAAGCATATGGTTATGAATACAGATTGGGAGTATGATTGGGTGTTTACAGACAACAGATTCAATTTACAGCATTGCGACGATGAGCAATATTTGAAATTTTTGTGTGAAACCATACATCCAGCTGTCAGGCTGGAAGCAGTTGAAGTAGACAAATTCGTTACAATCTATAACAAAAACCTAGAGCCTGATGGCTACGAAATATTGCAAACCGATGAAATTTCTGGTAGACCGATTTTTTCAGGCAGGCCTAAAGTTTTGGGTCAAGCAAGTATTATCGCACAAGGCGTCCGAATAAAAAGGTACTTAAATACATCGTATGTATATAGCAAAATACGTACAATGATTGATGCTATTGACACAGATACCGACTTAGCTATTGGTACTGCAAAGGAATTGCTTGAAACCTCATGCAAGTCTATTCTTAAACAAAGAGGTATTCAAATTGATCGCGATTGGACACTCCCGAGACTTATAAAGGAAACAGCAAATAGTTTAGATTTTAAGCCCAAAGAAGCTGATGAACCCGACAAAGCGGAACAGTCAATTCGTCAAATACTAGGTGGAATAGGTACAATAGTGCAGGGCGTTACCGAATTAAGAAATGCATATGGAACTGGACATGGTAAAGATCCAGATTTCAAAGGATTAGAGTCAAAATATGCAAAACTACTCGTTGGAGTAGTTTCTGAAATTGCAATAATTTTTCTTGCCACTCATGGAGAGAATGCAGAATTAGTCACTTAAAGTAGCCTCCCCCCTAAAACTTATTCTTCCACATCATACTTTCTACCGGCATATTGTGCTGGTTGCTGTATTTGGCGTTTTTCTTCTGGTTGTATTTTACTTCTATCTCACCATCTACGGGGAAGTATATCAACTGTCCGATAGGCATGCCCTTGTATACCTTTACGGGTTGCTTTACGGATATTTCCAGTGTCCAGTTGCCGCAGAAGCCTACATCGCCTTTGCCGGCTGTGGCATGTATATCTATACCCAACCTGCCCGTGCTTGATTTCCCTTCTAAGAAAGGCACATGCGCATGTGTTTCAGTGTACTCTGCCGTTACTCCCAGGTAAAAGATATGCGGGTACAGTACAAAACCCTCTTCCGGTATATCGAACACATCTATCAGGTTATGCTCTTTGGCATCCAGTATATGGTTGCGGTAGGTAGCCAGTGTAGGCCCCAGGTGCACATCGTAGCTGTTGCTGCCTAAGTCCGCCCGGTTGTAGGGTTCTATTTTGATAGTACCTTTTTCCATTTCTTCCAGTATGCGCTTGTCAGAGAGTATCATAGGCGCAAATATAATAGTCGCACCCCAAACCCCTGAAGGGGCTTTCCTGTTTTTTATTCCCAGAATACCCCCAAACACGCTGATAGGGTTATCTTTGCTACATCAGAAGTCAAGTACAAAACAGTTTTAATTTATATGTCACTCTCCTTCAGGGGAGGCCGGAGGGGTATGCCACTATACAGAGAATGGAGCAGCGATAAATACAGCCTGGCGGCTATATGGAAGATAGAGGAGCCGGAAAGCTTCTTTATTGAACGTACAGACCTGCCCGCGCCTGATATAAAGAGTGACAAGCGGCGTATAGAGCGCCTGGCGGGCCGCTTCCTGCTGAAATACCTGAAACAGGACTTCCCGCTGCTGAACATACAGCCCGACGAGCACGACAAACCCCGTATAGATAATAACCACTATTATTTTTCCATATCACATTCATGGCCCTATGTGGCTGCGGTGGTGAGCCCTTATGTGGAATGTGGCATAGATATACAATGCTGGCACCCGCGCATGGAGGCCCTGCAAAACAAATTCCTGTCGGAGCAGGAGCAGGCTTTTTTCGGCAACGACCCTAAGCTAATCACCCTGGCATGGAGCGCGAAAGAGGCTGCTTATAAATGGCAGGGGAGGCGTGGCGTAGAATTCATCGACCACCTGCCGATAGCAGGATATGCAGAAAATGAATATAGGCATGAATTTGATATATACCTGCAACTGACCAATCCCATGATGCATATACAGGCACAAGGCCTTGTAAAAGAGGACTTTGCGTGCGCTTTTGTGGTACACGAGGAGATTACCCATCCTTCTTTCTGATACAGTAGTTATTTTTACAATATTTATATTTTATGATTTTTTGCTAAAAATTTGGATGATTTTGAGAAAATTATTTAGATTTGCAAAAAATATAATCTAATGTCTTCTTTACGTTTTCTTGCATTACAGGACCTGGCCAGGGAGGAGAAAAAAATCGGGCACTATGCCGGTAAAAAAATCACTTCCATATTTGGCAGCCACGTATTTACAGAACGCGCCATGCGCGAGCACCTGAGCGATGAGGCTTATAAAAACCTCATGGCTTCGGCAAAAGCAGGTGAAAAACTGGACCGCCGCATAGCCGACCAGGTAGCCGCGGGCATGAAGGCATGGGCCGAATCGCACGGGGTAACACACTTTACCCACTGGTTCCAGCCGCTTACAGGTACTACTGCCGAGAAGCACGATTCATTTTTTACCATAAAAAGCGATGGCACTGCCATAGAAATATTTGACGGCGACGCGCTGATACAGCAGGAGCCCGATGCATCCAGCTTCCCCAACGGTGGCATACGTGCTACATTCGAGGCGCGTGGTTATACCGCATGGGACCCCTCTTCTCCCGCGTTCATTATAGAAAGCGGCCAGGGTAAAACATTGTGCATCCCTACCATATTTATAGCCTACAACGGTGAGAGCCTGGACTATAAAGCCCCCCTGCTCAGGTCGATACACGAGCTGAACAAAGCGGCGGTAGATGTGTGCCACTACTTTGATAAGAACGTAACCAAGGTGACCGCTACCCTGGGTTGGGAGCAGGAATATTTTGTAGTGGATGAGGTAATGGCCAACGCCCGTCCCGACCTGGTGCTGTGCGGCCGCACACTGGTAGGCCACGCGCCTGCAAAAGGCCAACAGTTGGAAGACCATTATTTCGGTACCATACCCGAGCGTGTGTATGCCTTTATGCAGGACTTTGAGCAGGAGTCGTACAAACTGGGTATTCCGCTACGCACCCGCCACAACGAGGTAGCGCCCGGCCAGTTTGAATGTGCACCTATATTTGAAGAAGCCAATATAGCAGTAGACCACAACAGCCTGCTGATGGACGTGATGACCAAAGTAGCCAAACGTCACAGGCTGAAAGTGCTGCTGCACGAAAAACCATTTGCCGGTGTAAACGGCAGCGGTAAGCACAACAACTGGAGCCTGGCAACAGATACAGGTGTTAACCTGCTGTCGCCCGGTAAAACGCCGCGTACCAACCTGATGTTCCTTACTTTCTTTGTGAACATCATCAAAGCGGTGCATGATAACGCCGACCTGCTGCGTGCAGCCATCGCCTCTGCGGGCAACGACCACCGCCTGGGTGCCAACGAAGCGCCGCCTGCTATCATATCAGTATATGTGGGCCGCTACCTGACACAGGTGCTGAACGAAGTGGAAGAGCGTGTGAAAGAAAAATTCAGCGAGCAGGATGAAGTGATACTGAAGCTGGATATACATAAGCAGATACCCGAACTGCTGATGGACAATACCGACCGCAACCGTACCAGCCCCTTCGCGTTTACGGGCAATAAGTTCGAGTTCCGCGCGGTGGGTTCTGCAGCCAACTGTGGTTCTCCGCTGATGATTATCAATACCATCATGGCCGACTCACTGAAGAAGTTCAAGGCGGAAGTGGACGGGCTGATAGAAAAAGGCGACAAGAAAGAAATAGCCATCATGCATGTATTGCGCAAGTACATTGCAGAGTCGAAGAAGATACGTTTTGAAGGTGACAACTACAGCGAAGAGTGGGCTAAAGAAGCTGAAAAGCGCGGCCTGAGCAATATGAAGACTACGCCCGAAGCGCTGAACGCTTACCTGGCTGATAGCGCTAAAAAACTGTTCTTCGAAAACAATATTTATTCAGCGCGCGAGTTGGAGGCCCGTGTTGAAATCATGCTGGAAGAGTATATAAAGAAGGTACAGATAGAAGCCCGCATATTGGGTTATATGGCTACCAACCACATATTACCCGCGGCTATATCTTACCAGAACACGCTGATAGAAAATGTACGCGGCCTGAAAGACCTGGGCCTGGGCGAGAGTGCTTACAAAGCCCAGTTGAACCTGGTGGAAGTGGTGAGCAGGCATATACAGAATATCAACGATAACGTGGAGAGCATGATAGAAGCACGCAAGAAGGCGAACAAAGTGGCGGACAGCCACAAACGCGCCGACCTGTATTGCAACGATGTGAAACCGCACTTCGATAAAATACGCTACCATGTAGATAAACTGGAACTGATAGTGGACGACAAACTGTGGCCGCTGCCTAAGTACCGCGAACTGTTGTTCTTAAGATAAGAAAACGAACGCCCCGCCTTATGGCGGGGTTTTTTAATTATAGTATGATGAACGGATACAAAATAAGATTAGCCACCGTAAACGATGCGGAACAGGTGTTAAAAGTCTACACACCTTACGTGCTGCAAACCGCCAGCACCTTTGAATACAACGTGCCCACCGTAGAAGAATTCAGGAACCGGATAGCGAAGATAAGCGCAAAATACCCCTACCTGTTATGCGAATATGATGGACAAATAATTGGCTATGCTTATGGCAGCACACATCGCGAAAGAATGGGGTATAGCTGGTGCGCCGAGGCAACGGTGTATTTATCAGAAGCGCATCACCGCAGGGGCATAGCACGCATATTATACGATGCCTTGTTTGTATTGATGAAGGGGCAGGGGTACAAGAGTATATACGTGAGCATCCTGTCTACGAATGACGCCAGCCTGGCGTTTCACAGGGCTATGGGTTTTGAAGATATAGGTATGTTCAGAAATATTGGTTACAAACTGGGAGCGTGGCATAGTAATGTTTGGATGCAGTTGTTCCTGGATGAACATCTTGCTGAGCCGCCTCTACCTGTGGCGTTTACTGCTATAGATAAGGGAACTATGGAGGAGGTAATGACACAGGTGGATGAGCGTATAAAATTGCTAACTTCATATCATGGAAATGAAACCCAACTGCGAAAAATGTCATAAGGAATTGCAACAGGATGGCATAGCCTACGTGTGCAGTTATGAATGTACTTATTGCGAAGCATGCACCATTAAGCTGGAGAATATTTGCCCAAACTGCGGTGGCGAATTAGTGAGAAGGCCGAGGAGGGAGAAAAAACAAGTTAACAACCAATGAGTAAACAACACCACTACACAACAACAGTAGCCTGGACAGGTAATAAAGGAACGGGTACCAGCCGCTACGATGAGTATGAGCGGGCGCATACTTTTTCGGTAGAAGGGAAACAAGATATCTTGTGTTCGTCAGATACGCCTTTTCGCGGTGATGGCAGTAAACACAATCCCGAAGATATGCTGGTGTATTCCCTATCCAGTTGCCATATGCTCTGGTACCTGCACCTGTGTGCAGATGCAGGTATTGTAGTAACGGATTATACAGATAACGCTACGGGTGTATTGGATATGGATGCCGAAGGTGGCGCGCGATTTACTGAGGTCGTGCTGCACCCGGTGGTTACCATTACCGATGCATCAAGGATAGATGAAGCGAATCAACTGCACGATGCAGCGCATGGTAAATGTTTTATCGCTGCTTCAGTTAATTTTCCCGTAAAGCATGAGCCGGTTTGTAAAGTAAAATAAGCATGTACACTATAGAGCGGTATAACGATACACACAAGGGCAGCCTGTTGCAGATATTTTGGCAGCATGTACCTTATTTTTTTGCCGAGCATGAAGAGAAAGACCTTATCCTATTTTTAGATAATCACGCTCAGAACTATTATGTATGTAAGGACGGAGATAAAGTAATCGGCTGCGGCGGACATAATTTTGATGAAGAAGATATAGGAGTATTATCGTGGTATATGACAGACGCCGACTATATGGGCAAAGGTGTAGGCGCTATGCTGGTGCAGTACAACCTGGACAGGCTGCGGGAGCATCAGCACATAAAAAGAATACGCGTGCGCACGTCGCAGCTCACCGATAAGTTTTACGAAAAGTTCGGCTTTCAATTAATGTTCACCAAAGACAACTACTGGGGCAAAGGACTGCACTTGTACCAGATGGAAATGGATGCCTGACATGCAAGACCTGAAACAACAACTATACGGTTTGTGCCAACAGCATATTGCTAACAGCATTCGCGAAATAGAGGCTGCGCTGGCTGACCGTCGCGAAGCCATGCACAACGAAACCAAAAGCAGCATGGGAGATAAATATGAAACCACCCGCGAGATGCTGCAGCAGGATATTAATATGAACCTGGACAGGCTGAACAAAGCGAAGGCTGACGAAGCTGCCCTCATGAGCGTCAATCCCGAATCATCTTCACCGGCAGTGGTGCCCGGCAGCCTGGTGCAGTGCAGCAACGGCAACTTTTATATAGCCATCAGCGCAGGACATTTTACTATCGGGCAGGCAAAATATTATGCAGTGTCCCTTTCCTCACCCATAGGCAGCCAACTAAAAGGCAAACAGGCCGGCGATACATTTATCCTGAACGGGCAGCACCATATCATACATACGGTCAGTTAAACATTATCAATTGCCCTGATTTGCGATTAAGCATTCGCAATATAATCTGCGCGCCAAAGCTTGTACCTTTACATGCAGTAATATGATAACAGTAATATCCGGCACTGACAGGAAAGACAGTATGACACTGCGTGTAGCGGCATTGTATACACGCCTGCTGCAGCAGAAATCAGAAGAAGAAGTCCATCTTTTATCATTGGAAGGGATGAATGTTTGGGACAAACAAGGCAAGCTGAAAGAGGCGGAGGAACGCCTGCTGATACCCTCTGAAAAATTTGTGTTCATCATGCCCGAGTACAACGGCAGTTTCCCCGGCGTGCTCAAAACCATGCTGGACAACAGTGATATACGCAAATGCTGGTGGTACAAAAAAGCCCTGCTGACCGGTGTAGCCGACGGCCGTGGCGGCAACCTGCGGGGTATGGACCACTTTACCGGCGTACTCAATTACCTGAGGGTAAACGTGTTATACAACAAAATACCCCTCAGTCGCATCAACGACGAGATAGATAAGGAGGGCAATCTATTGAAAGAAGAAACTGTTAAACTTATACATAATCAGTTGGATGAGTTCCTTATGTTCTAACTTTGCATACCCGTAATGAAGACACGTCTTTTCATTTTCCTGACTGTAGTAGCGCTGGCTGAGATTTATAGTTTTATAGCTGTACGCTCGGCCCTGAAATCTATGCCCAACTTCTGGAGGTACGGGCTGATGGGTTTATACATCGCTGTCACCCTGGCTACCTGGTTGGGTTTCACACTCTTCCGCGCGCATAACTGGGAATCAGTACCTCTCGCTGTCAGGAATATCTTTATAGCATTTACCATGGGCCTGTGGGTAGGTAAGATATTGGTAGGCGCTATCATGGCAATAGATGATATACGCCGCCTGGTTATGTGGGTAGCGGGACTTATGTTTGCTTCATCGACGAAAGAAACTGCGGAAACAGCAGGGGGTATTGGCGGCGGTATTACCCGTTCCGTTTTTATGAAGCAGGTGGCATTAATATTAGGTGGTACAGCCCTGGGTGGTTTCATCTACGGCCTCAGCAACAGGTACAACTACCAGGTGCGGCGCATGCAAATGTCTTTTGCCAACCTGCCTGCCGCCTTCAAAGGGTTGAAGATTGTGCAGATATCGGATATACATTCCGGTAGCTTCGACGACCACCGTGCGGTAGCCAAGGGTATAGAAAAAATAATGAGCGAAAAGCCGGATATCATCTTCTTTACCGGCGACCTGGTGAATTACAAAACCGACGAGGTACAACCTTATAAAGAAATTTTCTCTCAACTATCAGCCCCGCTGGGTGTGTACTCTACACTGGGCAACCACGATTATGGCGATTATTTGCAGTGGCCCAGCAAAGAAGCTAAAAAACAAAACCTGGACTGGCTGAAACAAACCCATGCAGATATGGGCTGGAAACTGATGATGAACGAGCATGTGGTGCTGGAGCGTGGTGAAGATAAAATAGCAGTAGTAGGCATTGAGAACTGGGGTGCCAAAGCGGGTTTCCCTAAGTATGGAGATATGCACAAAGCGTACGAGGGGTTGAACGAAAAGAATATACCTTTCAAAATGCTGCTATCGCACGACCCATCGCATTGGGACAACCAGGTAATTAAAGATTTCAGGGATATAGACCTCACCTTCAGCGGGCATACACACGGTATGCAGTTTGGCATAGAGATACCCGGCTTTAAATGGAGCCCCGTAAAGTATGTATATAAAAACTGGGCAGGCCTGTACGAAAAGGACAAGCAGTTCCTGTATGTCAACCGCGGCTTTGGTTTCCTTGGCTACCCAGGCAGGCTTGGTATCCTACCCGAAATCACTGTCATCGAGTTAGTGTAAAGCCCTTTTGAGCAATTGCTCAACGGCCTCGGCACGTGGCGAGAGCAGTTCTTTTTCTGTGTTGCAAAGAACATATTTCAACTCGCTGACCAACCCCTGTAAACTATCCGGCTGCATATCTATCGGCACTGAGGGCTGCGATTGTAACGGGTGAATAACTGTAAAATGATTAAGTAAAGTTTTGTGCATAGACTGGAAACGGTTTTGTATATTTCAAGAACGTACCGGTTTTATCTTTATTGTATTAGATGAAAAAATATTGTTCTGTTTTTTAATAAATAACAAAATCGCTTCCCGGTATAGATATTTAATTTATTTTTAATTTTTAGCTACCTTACAGCAGGTTAACAGGTATATACATGAAAATCATTGGCATAGCGGGGGGGACAGGCCTGGTAGGCAGGCATTTGGCCAGGTTACTGGCCGAGGATGGCTATGAAATCATCGTCTTTACCCGCAAGCCTGACAAAACCCGCAAATACATAAAAAACACCACCTACGCCCATTTCGACCCCCTCAGGAAAAAAATAGACACAGCACAACTCAGCAAGGTACAAGCTATGGTAAACCTGGCCGGGGAGGGCATAGCCGACAAGCGCTGGACAGAACAACGCAAAACCGATATACTGGAGAGCAGGACATTCAGCACCACCTTCCTGGTAGAGCAACTGAAACTGCACAGCCCCGATTGTAGAGTGCTGGTGAATGCATCAGCCACAGGATATTATGGTAACGACAACGGGCAACAGCCGTTTACAGAAGATGCCCCCCCTGCCAACGACTTCCTGGGGCGTACCTGTATGCAGTGGGAGCAAGCCTCTGAACCGTCTGAAGCATTTACCCGCAGGGTAGTGTTGCGCTTTGGCATAGCGCTGGCAAGAGATGGTGGCTATTTCCGCGAGTTCTGCAAAAGAATGATGCTGGGTGTAGCGCCTGTATTAGGCAATGGCGAGCAGGTAGTAAGCTGGATACACATCGGCGACCTTACCCGTATGATACGCTTCGCCATAGAGCGGGTAGAAGTGAGCGGCGTGTACAATGCAGTAGCGCCTATACCCGTCAGCCACTCGATACTTATACACACCATGGCGCGTACAAAAGGCGGGCTGAGAGTACCCATTACCGTACCGGCATTCGTCATCAGGCTGATGCTGGGCGAAATGAGCATAGAGGTGCTGAAAAGCTGCACCGTGAGCCCCGAAAAAATTATGGACAAAGGTTTCCGCTTCGACTACCGCGATATAGAAACTGCGGTAAAAGACCTTTGCACCCGCAAGAAAAAATAACCCCCTTACTGGTAGGCATAATCCGCCAGGTACTCGTACTCAGGCGTTAGCTTGCCGCCCTCGCATATCGTAGCGCGGCGAATGATATCGCTGTCCCCCTCCAGCAGTTCCTTCAGTACATATTTTTCAAAGTGCGAGCCGAAGTAGTGCGACGCGTCTTTGGGCAGTTCGTTGGGCAGGTTGTCCACAGCCATCACATCTATGGTGTCCATAGTGTTTTGGTAGGGCGTCGTTTGCTCAAAATTGCTGCGGTTGATACCGTACACAGGCTCGGCAATAGTGCTGGCACCCACATTGATGGGCACCGAGCCATCCACATCGCAGGTGATGTCGGCTATTACACTGATGCGCCAGTCTTTGCGCCGGATGTCTTCTTTCTCAAACAACCTGGCTATATCCGCATCCCAGTATATGCCGTTCATCAGTATATCCGTCTGGGCGATGTAGTTGGTAAAAAGGCATTTGTACATCTGCGGGTTGGCATGAAAATCGTCGCGGAAAAACAGGTTGTTATCTTTGCGCGCATACAGGTGGCTGCCCTTCAGGTGGGTGTACACGGGATAGTCGTACTGGTGCGTCAGGTAGTCTTCCGGCTCTACCGATTCTATGTCCAGGTGCGTCATCACTTCCACCACACCCGCAGCTACCCGCCCCGAACCTGTTACCGCTATCTTAATAGCAGGCAGGCGGTTTTTTCTGTAGGTATTAATCAGCGCGGGGAAATCATCTACCGTATGTGCCGCCGGCAACTCGTATTTGCCAAATTTTTTGCCGTAGGTGAGCAGGCCATTGTGCGCCCCCACTATGCCTGCAAACAGCCCGAAGCCCAGTATGCGCTGCTCGTCTTTAAACGTCAGGCACTCGTAGTCTATCATGCGGATGCGTTTTTCTATCAGCGCATGCATCAGGTGCCGGTTGTGCGGCTGTTTCTTTTTGGTGTGAGAAAAGAAGAAGTAAGTTTTGCCCGGCATCAGCTGTTCCACAGGCACTTCCTTCACCCCCAGCAGTATATCGCAGTCGCTTAGGTCTTCAGTTACCCTTATGCCCTCGGCGCGGTACTCATCATCTTTGTAGCACCTCACTTCCGACGGCTCCACTACTATCTCCACGCCGGGGTACTTGGCCATGATATGCCTGCACTGCACGGGTGTAAATATCACCCTGTTGTCCTCCGGTGTTTTCCTTTCTTTTATCACCCCTATTTTAGTCATTGGTCAGCCATTTTGATAGTAAAGATAACATGCGGAACTTTGCACTATGGTTAACTATTTTGAATTGTACGGCATACCGCAAACTTTCAACCCCGACCCCGCCGTTGTTAAAGCTAAATATTATGAGCTGAGCCGCCAATACCACCCCGACCGTTTTACCATGGTGGGTGCTGAGGAACAGGCCGGGGCCCTGCAACAATCGTCGGCCAACAACCAGGCCTGGAAGACCCTGAACAACCCCGATGCTACTATGGCATACGTGCTGAAACTGGAGGGCATGCTGGAAGACGAAGAGAAATATAGCCTGCCCCCCGCCTTCCTGATGGAGATGATGGAGCTGAACGAACTGCTGAGTGAATACGAGATGGAAGATGCCGGCGAAGAAACCCTGGAACGCGCACGCCAGATGCTGCAAGAGCTGCTGCAGGACTGGAAAGAAGCCACCCGCCCGCTGACACATAAATACGATAATGGCGACCATAGCAGGGTGCTGCTGGGGCAGATAAAAGAGCAATATTTCAGGAAAAAATATCTGTTGCGCATTCAGGAAAGAATGAATAGTTTTGCAACCCGCTGATGCAATCAGCAACAGCCCAGATGGCGGAATTGGTAGACGCGCTAGACTCAAAATCTGGTTATCGCAAGGTAGTGCAGGTTCGATTCCTGTTCTGGGCACTGAAGCTTCTCTAAATGAGAAGCTTTTTTTGTGCAGGTTCGTCCCGATAGCTATCGGGACCTGTTCTGGGCTAGGATTACAGACGACTAACTTCGTCAGCTGTTTCTTTTGGTATAACCGTATTCCAAGAGCATGTCCTTTTTAGTGATTCGAATAAGATTATTCAGAGATGGGATTACTAGTAGTTGAAGAAAATCCATTTAACCTTAGTTAAAACGATTAATTTTGTCTATTATTAGAATAGATGGCAGCTGCAGACCAAATAAAAACACTTATTAAGTCATTTGGAGAGAGCGATGAAACTCGTTTTTTCACTACTGCCATGCAGATTGCGGCTACCGAAGCAAGACAAGGACATACAACTTTTGCACAGGAACTAAAAATTCTGATTGAAAAAGCAAAGAAAGAACGGTCTTCATCTACTATTGATAATAAGGCTTTACCATTGTCTCTGCCCAAGCGGGAGTTACATGAATTAATTGAAGTTTTTGTTCCCCGTATCAGGTTCAATGACCTTGTCTTAGACAATAAAGTAAAGCTTCCGCTCTTAAAATTGATTGAAGAGCAGCAGCGGTGGGAAGAATTAAAGAAACATAATCTTGAACCAACCCGAAAATTACTCCTCATTGGTCCCCCTGGCACTGGTAAGACAATGACCGCGCAGGCTATCGCCGGAGAATTAGACATTGCTGTCTACATTATACGCTTGGATGGTCTGATGTCTAAATACCTCGGAGAGTCAATCAGCAAACTCCGTTTGATTTTTGATACGATGCAAAGTCATCGTGCTGTATATCTATTTGACGAATTTGATTCGATTGGGTCACATCGAAATCAGGGACATGACATCGGCGAGATTAAGCGGGTGTTAAATAGCTTCCTGATCAATATTGAAAAAGACAGGAGCAATAGCATTATTATCGCAGCAACTAATTTACCGGAAAGCCTTGATGTCGCACTTTTCCGGCGATTTGATGAGGTTATCAATTATCCACTGCCAGACAAAGCGCAGATAAAGGAAGTAATCCGGAAATGCACTAAACCATACACATTCTCTAAAAGACCTAATTACGAGGCTTTAGCTACGGTAGGGCTCGGAATGAATTATTCCGATATCACAAAGGCATGTAACGACGTAGTTAAAAACATGGTTTTGAACCATGCCCAGAAGCTGGATATAGGTCTGCTCGAAGATATGTTGAAGAAACGCAAATCAACCGATGGCAAATGATTCTCGCCCCCATTTAAAAATTGATACCGGATATAGTCAAAATCTACCCTATCAATATCCCCGGCAGGCTAATGGCCCTACATTCCCAGTTGCTGATCGCAACAGGGCTATTCATGGCAGAGCATTGAGAGACCAGTTGAATGTTATTCGGGAACAGTTTCAAATACAAGAGCAAACCGAGATACCGGAAAACATTATCAAGGATGATGTCGTGTACGTCGAGTTTACCTCTGAATGGGGTTACGAGCTGAAGTTTGAAAGCCTAGATAAAGACACCACGAGAAATACTAGTTTTCAGCTACTTAATGTAAGAGAAGAAGAGCGCCAAAATAGCGGGCAAACTGAGTACAGGTACCATGCAACTTTATTACTGCGAGAAGGTGGCGTTAGTTCCTTTATATCGAAAGTAGATCAATACTTGACACAAACTATTGTAACCACAGATAAGAAAAGTGGGGAACGCATAGATACAGGTAATCCCAAAAACTATAAATTACTGCACAATATCCAGGTAATACAATTGGCAACACTGAGAGCGTTCTGGACAGATGCTCCGGAAATTCCTTTTCCGGAAACCGGGGAAAGTATTTGGTGGGAAGTATGGTTCAGGAAAACTTCGGATGATGATGTGCGGATGGCGAATGTATTTCAGAATCTGCAACAGGCAGGCTGTGTTATTGGACAATCAGAACTGGAGTTAGCGGAACACAGGGTAAGGCTTATCAAAGGCACCAAAGATCAGCTGGCTCAATCGCTGTTATTACTGGATAATCTTTCTGAATTACGGAAGCCCCAGGAAATAGCCGACTTCGTTACGCATAAAAATGTCGGATACGAAGAAGTACGTGAATATTTGGATGATGTTCAAATGCGTACGGTATCCGAGGTAAACGATCAAAGTATAATGGTTTGCATAATAGACAGCGGGGTAAATAACCAGCATCCGTTAATTGCACCTTTTATGCCTGATACGCATCGTTATACATTGAAACCGGCTTGGGGGCATCACGATAGTGAAGCAAACGGGGGACATGGTACTGGTGTCACCAGCTTGGCCCTATACGGCGATCTTGTAGATGTGTTAGCTTCTCCTGATCAGGTTCGCATATTCCACGCTGCGGAATCCTATAAAATATTCAATCCTCGGGATAGCAATGACCCTGAACTGTATGGCGCTATTACAGAGGGTGCCGTCAATGCCCCAATTGTTGACAGACCATTGACGCAAAGAGTTTATTGCATGACCGTTACCGATAAATCATTCGCTTTATACGGGAAACCCTCGGCATGGTCTGCCGCATTGGATAAGATAGCCTTCGGTACGGCTTTTGAACCAAAATACCCGCAAGTCTTTATAGTAAGCAGCGGGAATGTCTCCATTATGCAACATGCCGAGTACCCAGCAAAAAATTATATAGAATCCATTCATGATCCGGGACAGGCATACAATGCCATTACAGTAGGCTCTTATACACGTAAGGACCGACTTGATATAAATACAGGTTTACGGCCGCTGGCTGCTACAGGCGCAATGGCACCTAGTAATAGCACATCAATGCTTTGGAATCAGCAATGGCCGAACAAACCCGATATAGTTATGGAAGGTGGTAATTCCTCCACCGACGGGACGCATGTTTCAGATCATCCGTCTTTAAAAATTCTTGCTGCCGATGCCGAGTTTCCTAATTTTATATTCCTGCCGTTTGGGGACACCAGTGGTGCTGCGGCGTTGGCAGCTAAACTTGCTGCAGAATTACGAACAGAATATCCCGACTTCTGGCCAGAAACGATACGAGGCTTAATGATACATTCAGCCGATTGGACATCCCAGATGCTAAATGGCAGGGCTATAAACACCTTTAACGAGCAAGAAAAGAAAAATCTACTGCGAACATTCGGGTACGGTGTCCCCAATCTTGACCGGGCCAGGTATAGCGCAGGTAACAGCCTCACCCTGATTGCAGAAAGATACATGCAGCCCTACAAGAAAGAGAATTCGAAAGGCCAGTATAATGATTATCATCTTTTCGAATTACCGTGGCCGGCTGAGGTTTTGGAAAGCCTGGAAGAGGTGGACGCTACCTTAACGGTAACACTTTCTTATTATATAGAACCTAATCCGGGCGCGAAACGTTACGCGACTAACTATCAGTACCATTCGCATTCATTGGATTTCGCTGTGATCAAGCCACATGAAAAGCCGGAAGTATTTAAACGGCGTATTTCAGCTAAGGCAGACTTACCTGAAGATGAGATGGACAATTCCGGAGAATCATGGTTTATCGGCAGGAGTGGTGCAAGAGGTTCCGTAAGAAAAGACTTTGTTACCATGTCTGCGATAGAAATGTCTCAACGACATACCATAGCTGTTTATCCCAAGAATGGGTGGTATAAAACCAGGAAGAAACTCAATAAGTTTGATGAGGTTATTAGATACAGCCTAATCGTCAGCATTCAGACTGAGGGTGCAGATATTTATACTCCGGTGCTTAATCAGATTGCCAATTTAAACCCGTTGGATATTTAATTACTATGTTGTCCGAATGCTTACCCCCACTGGTCAGAGCATCCGCTCAGACCTAAGATGAACTAAGTGTCCCGCTTACTAAGGCACTACCTCAACACCAGCACCGCCAGCGATATAATCAACAATATCCCGAACACGTAGTAATAAATGCGTTGTTTCATACAAAAGAGTTTTTTGGCTTGTTTTACCGGCAGCCCTGCGCGGGCTGCATTCCACCTAAACCTAAATAAAAAAATGAGCCGAATAAGTCACTTATTCGGCTCATCCCCTTGTCACAGCGTGCATAACTCACCTCCCCTCATACGCCCTTTCCAGTTCCGCCAGGTCAAATTTCTTCATCGGCAGAAAAGCCTCTGTTACCCTTTTCAACTTTTCGGGGTCTGTGGTGGTCATCATCTCGTCCATGCGCTCGGGCACTATCTGCCAACTCAGGCCGAATTTATCTTTCAGCCAGCCGCACTGCTCCGCCTCCGGTACGGCGGAGAGCTTGCCCCAGTAATAGTCTATTTCTTTTTGGTCGTGACAATACACCATCAGCGATATCGCCTCGTTGAAGCTGAATTGGTGTTCATGCGCGCTGTCCATAGCGCCAAACCACTGATTTTCCAGCATAAAGTCGGCAAACATCACATGCCCCTCTTTATCCGGCGCACTGTTGGCACCGTAGCGGTGTATCATGCCGAGTTTCGAATCTTTAAACACCGACAGGTAAAAACTGATAGCCTCCTCAGCACGGCCCAGGTTATCGCCCACAAACATCAGCGAAGGGATAATGGCCGGACGCGGTTCGCCCGCCGGGTCGGTCAGCATCAGTTGCCAGGTTACGCCATATTTATCCTGTACCCAACCATACCGCTGGCTGAATGCGTATTTGTCTATCGGTATGATGGGCTTGCCACCTTCACTCAGCTTGCCCCACAGCGTATCTAATTGCTCACGCGCCGCCTCTTCGGGCGAGGCCGCGTCTTTGAACAACAGCGGGTCGAAGTTGACGATAAAAGATACCGAGGGGTTGAGCCGGAACAGCGGCCCCGCGCTTATCGACATGAATGATTGCCCCCACAGTTCAAAACTCACTACATCGCAGTCGCCCGACGGTGTATCGCGCAGTACGGTGCTATTGGTTACCCGCGAATCGGGGAAGATAGAAGTATAAAACTCCGCCGCCTCTTTGGCCTCTTTGTCAAACCACAAGTGTGGTACTATCTTTTGCATACAGGTTCATTTTTTGTTCTAACAAAACTAAACGATATCTGTTCGCCCCGCCCCCCGCAAATGCGACATACTGAAGGGTGGGATGCGACTGGCCGTATACAGCAAAAATGAAGCAGCAACGCCACAACAAAACAACCCTGGCCTGGCCCGCAGGTTGAAATTCTCAACACATGCTACCAAATTCTAAACAGCCATGCATATAATATAATTGTGCGGGAATGGCCATAGTCCGCTATATAGTTTTGCCATCATGAACTAAAAACTATAAGTATATGAGAAATGCATTATTAGCAACATTGCTGGCATTGGGCATGTTTGCCTGCAAAAAGCCCAACCAGGACCCGGCAGCCCCCCAGAGCGATGCCTATTGCAATACCGGTACCAGGGTAGAAACTGTTAATGATAATAACGTGCCCGAAGACGTTAAAAATATGATATACGGCGCATGGCCCAACTATCATGCTAACGCCACGGGTACCCGTAAGGTGCTGTTTATACCCTTCCAGGGGGCAACAGGCAACCAGTGGAACAGCGCGGTGACCCCCACGCATATCCGCACGGCCTTTTTCGGCGGGGGGGCTGTGACCAACAGGAATGTGAGCCAATACCTCAAGGTCAATTCCTACAACCAGTTTGATATTACCGAAGGTGAATTCGCACCCCTGGTTACCCTGCCTTTCGATAAGATGTACTATGCCAATGCGCATCCCGATTACGGCGGCGACTGGACGCGTAACAACCAGCTGTCTACTGATATTTTAGCTAACGCCAATGTCAACTGGGCCAGCTATGATGCCAACAGCAACCACGTGATTGATGCCTGGGAGGTGCAAATCGTATTCCTGATGGCGGAGCCGGTATTAACGGGCGCCTGCAGGCCTGCCTCGCTGAATATCTCTACCCAATCGGGCGATTACCTCGTGCACAACGGCTATGTGTATATCACTACCAAACAGAGCACTGACCCAATGCCGGGGACAGACCCGCTGCCGCCTGCGCCGGTTATTATCCACGAAATGATGCATGGGCTGTTCAACCTGCCCGACAGGTATGAGGCAGCCAACGCATCGGGCTCTACCGGCGCTTACGATGTAATGAGTAACGCATATTACCATGTGCATATGAATATGTATGACAAGATTAAACTGGGCTGGGTGAGGCCGAAAATTCTGAAACTGGACGGCAATAGCACCTCTACCTGTTACGAGATAGCAGCTTCGGCCAATACGCCTTCTGCGTTGGTAGTTTACAAGCCGTCGGCGCCCAACGAATACTGGGTGATAGAATACCGTTCGCCCATAACTTCTCTGTACGATGCTAATATATGGGAAGCGGGGCTGGCCATATGGTGGGTAGATGCCTACGAAACCGATGAAAAGGAAAAATTGAAACTTGTCAATTCCCAATCGCCAACTACCCCGCCCGATTCTATTAAATATACCGATGTTACCCGCGATGCATTGTTCCGCTACACGGATGGACAGGCAGGCAATAACAAAGATTATTTGCTCCGTTCAAGGTATGGTACTGCCAATATCCTGCTACGCTCCGTTTCGCGCCCGTTAGACAACAGGATGTATTTTGAACTATAGCAATTAACAATTATAAATAGTAGTTTGGAATGTACAGTGACACGGTTTTTGTATATCGTACTTATCAGCTTCCTGCCTTTTGCCGCTACAGGGCGGGCAGGAAGCTATATTGCTTACAGCACAAAAGAGGGTATGCCGGATAATTATATATCGTGCCTGTTGCTGGACCGTACAGGGTATTTATGGGCAGGTACCAACAGCGGACTTGTGCGGTATGATGGTTACAGTTTTAAAGTATACAAACATAATCCGAGGGACACGAACTCTTTAACCGGCAATATCATCACATGTTTGTACCAAGACCATGACGGGAAAATATGGATAGGTACGTACAATAAAGGCCTTAGTTGTTTTAACCCTGTCACTGAGCGGTTCAGCAATTATACCCACAGAGAAACGGATAGTACGACGATAGCCCAGAATACGGTGTACAGTATATACCGCGACTCGCGCAACAGGCTGTGGTTTGGCCTGGCGGGGAAAGGCATTGACTGGCTCGACGAGGCAAATCATAGATTTGTGCATTATGCGTTTATGGGCCATAGCATAGGTGGTGCCAACAGGTATGCAAATATCATCAGGGATATAAAAGAAGACAGCCGTGGCAATATATGGATGTGCAGCCAGTATGGCCTGCACTGCCGTGATGCGGCAACGGGCGCCATGCGTACGATAAGGGCTGGCGGCAAAGAAGATAATACGCATTATACATGCCTGTACATAGAGAATGATACATCATTCTGGCTGGGTACATGGGCGCATGGGCTCAGGCACCTCGACCCTGCTACCGGTTCGTACAAAGATTACTTGTGCAATACACCTGACTTCAGCGGTGGTACCACCAATATTATCAGTGCAATATTGTATAAGTCCGGCAATGAGTTTTGGGTAACTTCCTACGATTCAGGCTTTGGCAGTTTTGACAAGTCAACGGGCAAATTTCTGAAACGTGGGGAGATACGCGATGGCGAAAGCTTTACAGGGCTTTGTGTATTGCCCGACAAAACAGGCAACCTTTGGATAGGCACTGAGCGGCACGGCTTGATAAAATATGCTATAACGCAAAATCTCTTTCAAACCTATACAATCCCCGGTGTATCATCATATCCTGAGAGAATGAGCATCACGCAGATAACAAGGGATAAGGTAGATAGCAAATACTACCTGTTCCCGGTCTTTGGTAAAGGACTGATGATAGCTGATGCCGGTTTTTCCAAAGTGGATTGCATACCTGTACCCAATAGCGGGACTAATTTGTTTTCGGTAAGCAGGGTACTGCACGACAGCAGGAATAACATATGGATGAATGCGAATGGCGGGCTACTGGTTTTTAAACCCGCAGATAAAACTTATATACCCATACATCTCACGGCCGATGATGGCGTGGTATTGTCTTATGCGAATGATATGAAGGAAGACAGCAAAGGCAATATATGGTTTTGTAACAGCAAGGGCATTTTCCGATACACAAGCGATAATAAGCTGCAACATTTTGTTCCTGATGTACAGGATAAGGACATGCTCAATGATATGCATACTATGTATATCGACCAGCAGAATAACATTTGGATTTGTAATTCATTTTATGGCCTGGCCAGGTATTTGCCTGCAGCCAACAGGCTGGAAAACTTTATGCCCATACCAGGCGATAAACAATCTATCAGTCAGAGCAGCCTCATGAATATAGTACAGGATAGGGCCGGTACTTATTGGATAGCCACATTGGGCAATGGGGTATGCCGGATGAAATTAGATAAGAACAACCTGCCCGTCTTTTATGATTTTGCCGGTAATGACAAGCTGGATGATATGGTGCAAGACGTAGCCATAGACAAGGCGGGCAACATATGGATAAGTGATAAGAAGAAAATACATACCTACCTGCAGGCTGATAATAAGCTCATCAGCTTTGATGAAACCACAGGGCTGTCAGAATCGTACAGGGGTGGAAATATTTTTATTGACCCCGATGGTTCTGTATTATTTGGCGCTTTTAACCAGGTGCAGCGTATCAGCGCAGGCAAATACAGGTTCAATCAGTATGCGGCACCTGTGGTACTCACATCGTTCAGAGTAAACGGCGAGGCGTTGGCGGCAGATACCAATATCAATTTCTTAAAAGAGATAGAACTAAATTACGACCAGAATTTCATTTCATTTGAAGCCGCAGCGTTGAACTACAGCCATACTGAAAGCAATACCTATGCCTACAAACTGGAAGGGCTTGAAGATAAGTGGAATTATGCCGGTACCCGGCGCTACGGCAGTTATACAGGACTGGAGCCGGGCCATTACACCCTGCGTATAAAAGCCGCCAACAATGATAATGTATGGAATAATCAAGGTATTGCGTTGAGCATTTTCATCGCACCGCCATTCTGGCAAACATGGTGGTTTTACGCGTTTGTCGCATTGACGTTTATGCTGGTAACAGTAGCTATATATCGTTACAGGATGAAGGTGATGAAAGAAAGGGAGCGGATAAAGTCTGAATTTAATAAAAAGGTTGCCGAAGTAGAAATGACAGCATTAAGGGCGCAGATGAACCCTCATTTTTTGTTTAATTGCCTGAACTCAATTAATAAGTATGTACTGATGAA
The DNA here is from genome assembly GCA_964515955.1 of uncultured Flavipsychrobacter sp. Classification (GTDB taxonomy): domain Bacteria; phylum Bacteroidota; class Bacteroidia; order Chitinophagales; family Chitinophagaceae; genus UBA5543. The sequence goes on from CAZEZM010000002.1 coordinate 286,552, forward strand.
CGACCGCGATGCAGCATCAGAATACCTGACCAGCTTTGCAAAACTGATAAGATTGATACTGGACAATTCAAAACAGGATAGTGTTACACTGGAAACTGAACTGGAAGCGTTAGGCTTGTATATTGAGATGGAAGCTTTGCGGTTTGAAAACCTGTTTGAATATAAAATTGATATTGCTGAAGATATAATGCCGCAGGATGTGTATGTGCCCCCCTTGTTGTTTCAGCCCTTTGTTGAAAATGCCATATGGCATGGGCTGATGCATAAGGACGGCCCGGGCATTATAAAAGTGACGGTACAAACCAATACCGGCAAACTAATAGTAAGTATTGATGATAACGGGGTAGGAAGGGCAAAAGCCAAAGAGTACGAAGCAGGACAAACCCTGAAACGGAAATCGCATGGCATGCAGATAACCGGCGAAAGGATAAGCATATTAAACAAACTGAACAATAGCGAAGCCGAAGTGGAAATAATAGACCTGGTGGACGAACATGATAATGCAGCCGGAACAAAAGTACGTATAACACTGCCTGTGCTGTATGCACCTGATTCAACGCAAAAAGGCAAAAACTTTATACAACAATGAAGGCAATAATAGTTGACGATGAAAAGAACGCACGGGATGTGTTGAGCTATATCCTGGAAAAGAATTTTCCCGGTATAAGGATATGCGAAACATGTGCTTCGGCAGACGAAGGGATCAAGGCTATACGGCTATACGCGCCTGATATAGTATTCCTGGATATTGAAATGCCCAAAAAATCCGGTTTTGATATGTTGCAGGAATTGGGGACTATTGATTTTGACATTGTCTTTACCACTGCGTATGATAAGTATGCAATAAAGGCTTTCAAATTCAGTGCTGTTGATTATTTGCTGAAACCTGTAAGCCAGGCCGACCTGAAACAAACGGTAGAACGTATCCAAAAGTCGAAGGAACATAACAATGGTATAAATACCGCGCAAATAGAATTTTTACTTGAAAGCATACGTAAAAAGGAACTTCCTGTCAACAGGCTGGCACTTTATACCACTGAAGGGGTGCGGTTTATTAATCCGGAAAAAGTAATACGCTGCGAATCCAGCAGCAACTACACTACTTTCTTTTTTGACAACGGCGAAAAAGTTCTGTCCTCCAAAACTTTAAAGGACGTGGAAGAGATATTCCAGCCCTTTTCATTTTACAGGGTACACAATTCTCATCTTATCAATCTTAGGTATGTTGAAAAATACAATAAGGAAGACGGCGGGGTAGTGGTGATGTCTGACGGCACGGAAATTATTGTAGCCCGGAGCAGGAAAGATGAGTTCCTGAATTTATTTTCAAAGATATAATGAGGTTTATTCCAGGTTCTTAACCATTCGGCACTGATTTTGTATTAACTATGTGTGCCTTATTATTGCATCGTGAATCTTAAACCAATATACATACTGCTCATACTTTGCCTGCTGCAAACCCGTGCACAGGGGCAGCTGATAGACCTGTTGACCGTTGGTTCAGACTCTACCTGCGTCAGCGACCAGTCAGACAGGCTACTGTTGCGCGCCTTTGTGATGCAGAAGTTCAATAAATACACCCTGGGCCAGCAAAACATAGCGGATAATATTACATACAGGGCGAATAATAATTACCACCTGGGCCTTGGTTTCCACTACAAATGGCTGGGTGTAAATGCGTCTTTCAAGCTGCCTTACTTCAACAAAGCCAAGTATGGCGAAACAAAATTCTTCGACCTGCAGTCTTATCTCTACCTCAGCCGCTTTGCGGTAGATGTGTACCTCTTGTCATACAAAGGCTACTACCTGGCCGACAATAATATACTAAAATCCCCCCCACCATCTGGTGATCTGCTGCTGCGCGAAGACCTGAGGACGGGTAACTATGGCCTGAATTTCCAGTATATTTTTAACCATCAGAAGTTTTCGTACCGTGCTGCTTTTATACAGAATGCCTGCCAGGTAAGGAGTGCGGGTAGTTGGCTGGCGGGGTTTACACTCAACTATACCCGTGCCAAAGCCGATTCTGCCATTGTGCCGCGCAACCTGCTGTACAATAGCTTTTATGCCGGCCAGGATTTTAATAAGACTTCCGCCGTGGTGTTGGCCTTCAACGGAGGTTATGCCTATACGCAGGTTATTGGTAAGCATTTTTTCTTTACCGGTGCTGTACTGGCGGGTATGGGCTTCAACTATGTGGCTCTGAAAACGGATGCTACTGATAGACGGGATACACGCCTGCACCTGCAGGTACATGCTATACTGCGGGGCGCTCTGGGTTACAATACAGAAAGGGATTTTATAGGGCTGCAATATATCAACTACATCAACCGGAACAATATGCCGGTGCTCGACGGCTGGCAGCAGTCGCAGGCAGGCAATATCAGGCTCACTTATGCACGTCGTTTCCAGTTAAAGAAAAAGACCACCAGAACACTGCAACGGATTGAAGACAAGATTTTGCCGGATATGATGCAAGAAAAATGACAGGATAATCATCCTGCCATTCTAATTCAATAGTTCTTTGTTTATTGATACCCGCTCTATATTCTCCTCCCCTTGGGGGAGGCCGGGAGGGGCTTAAAACTCAGCATTGCCCGGCGTACGCGGGAAGGGTATTACATCGCGTATATTGGTCATGCCGGTAACGAACAGTACCATGCGCTCAAAGCCCAGCCCGAAGCCCGCATGGGGCACGGTGCCAAAGCGGCGGGGGGCTAAGTACCAGTACATTTCTTCTACAGGTATGTGCATTTCCCTCATGCGCTGCTCCAGTTTGTCCAGTCGCTCTTCCCGCTGCGAGCCGCCCACTATTTCGCCGATGCCAGGCGCCAATATATCCATAGCGGCTACGGTCTTGCCGTCATCGTTCTGTCGCATGTAGAAGGCCTTGATGTCTTTAGGGTAATCGGTTACTATCACCGGCTTCTTAAAATGCTTCTCTACCAGGTAACGTTCGTGCTCGCTCTGCATATCTATGCCCCAGCTCACATCATACTGAAACTGCTTTTTCTTGTACGGCTTCGATTGCATCAGTATATCTATCGCCTCGGTATAGGTGATGCGCTCGAAGCTGTTATTCAGCACGAAGTCCAATTTCTCTATCAGGCCCAGTTCACTACGCTCGTTCTGCGGCTTCTGGCTTTCTTCGTTCTTCAGCCTTTCTGCCAAAAACTCCAAGTCCTCCCTGTTCTGGTCCAGCGCATATTGTATAATGTACTTCAGCAGGTCTTCAGCCAGGTCGGCGTTGTCGTGTATATCGTTAAAGGCTACCTCGGGTTCTATCATCCAGAACTCTGCGAGGTGGCGTGCGGTATTACTGTTTTCTGCACGAAAGGTAGGCCCGAAGGTGTACACTTCGCCCAGTGCGGTAGCACCCAGTTCGCCTTCCAACTGTCCACTCACGGTCAGGTTGGTAGCGCGGCCAAAGAAGTCTTCCTCAAAGTTGATGCTGCCATCTTCTTTGCGAGGTGTATTGTCAAAGGGCAGGGTAGTCACCTTAAACATCTCGCCCGCACCCTCGGCGTCACTGGCTGTGACAATGGGTGTATGCAGGTACACAAAGCCCCTGTCGTTAAAGAACTTGTGTATGGCAAATGCCAGTGTATGCCTTACGCGAAACACCGCGCTGAATGTATTGGTACGGAAACGCAGGTGTGCTATCTCGCGCAGGTACTCCAGGCTGGGGCGGTTCTTCAGTTGCAGCGGGTATACCTCGGGGTCGCAGGCGCCATACAGTTCTACTGTATCGGCCTTTACTTCTACTGTTTGCCCTTTGCCCAGCGATGCTACCACTGTACCGTTTATATTAAGCGCGGCACCGGTTGTAATATTTTTCAACAGTTGTTCGTCGGTGTTTTCAAAGTCTATCACCACCTGCAGGTTACCGAGGCAAGAGCCATCATTCAGGGCTATAAACTGGTTGTTGCGGAACGAACGTACCCATCCCCTTACATTTACCTTATAATCTGTTTCCCCGCTTTGCAGTATCTGCTTAATCTTTGTGCGTTTCATATACTATTCCTTCACAGGCTTTATTATTAAGTCTTGTTTTTACTTGTCGAAAAATAAATACTTGACAGCAATCGCTATCATGAAGATGGCGAATATCTTTTTAATGATATTTGAGTCGAGCCCCAGCACCACTTTACTGCCCAGGTAGCCTCCTATTACAAAAGTAGCTGCAAGTATAAAGGCCATTTTCCAGTTTACCTGCCCTTCTTTATAATAATTGTAGGCGCCAATAAATGCCACCGGCAAAGACAGCATAGCCAGCGAAGTGCCCTGTGCCATCTTTTGCGACATGCCGAATATAATGACCAGGGCTGGAACAATCACTACACCCCCGCCTATACCTACCAGGCTGGACATAAATCCCGCAGCAAAACCTATTACTAACAAGCCAATAATGTAACCGGTGCTCATATATATGGTTTTAGTTGACTAATTCATGCTGCGCCGGTTCGCCAAACTTGGCCACATAATCGTTGATGCTGTGCATCAGTATTTTTTTGGCCAGGCGCTGCCCTTCAAACTCTTCTATTTTCACCACCTTGTTCTCCAGCTTCTTGTATTCTTCAAAAAAGTGGCGCAGCTCGTTTATGAAATGTGAAGGTAACTCACTTATATCATTTATATGCGCTACACTCATATCATTGGCGCATACGGCTATCAGCTTGTCATCGGCCTCGCCCTGATCCAGCATGCGCATCACGCCTATTACTTTGGCTTCTACCAGTGTCATGGGGTGCATGGTTATCTGCGATAGTACCAATATATCCAGCGGGTCCTTGTCGTCGCAATAGGTGCGGGGTATAAAACCATAGTTGGCGGGATAGTACACCGATGAGTACAATACACGGTCCAGTTTCAGCAATCCTGTTTCTTTGTCCAGTTCATACTTTGCCCTCGAGCCTTTGGGTATTTCTATTACCGCCGTTACCGTCTCCGGGACGTTTTCTCCATAACTCACTGAATGCCAGGGGTTGAAATTCATTTTTTATTGATTTAAGACTGCAAAGGTAAATGTTAAAATCGCTAAACGGCCTAACTTTAAAAGATAAAAAACAATACCTTGGCAAACATTTCGTTTATTGTAAGGTTATGCAAAACAAGCCTCAATGTCACGGGTATGTAACACTACATTAACTTTATGAGAAAATTAGGAAACCCGAATTGATATTTTGAGGCTACCGTATATCTTTGCAAACTCTCGTATATATATTGTATTAAATAGTAAACTAAACTAAAACTAGTAAAAACCAGAATTATGGCAGAAGTAAAATCAGCCGCAAAACCACAAGGTGCACGTGCAGGCCAGCCTAACAAATCAAGTGACCTGTTAAAGAACTTTTTGGTGATTGTCGTAATGATTGCATTAGCAGAGGCAATATTCCACCTGTATTTCGGCAGCAGCGTCAACTTCAGGGATGATGAACGACATGTACCTGCTAACCTGTTGGGTACTATGTACCTGGGCGGCTGGGTTGTACCTATCCTTATGTCAACGGCGTTGATATTGTTGTTCTTCGTATTTGAGCGCGCAATGACGGTTTTCAAAGCTAAGGGTAAAGTAAACGCTACTGAGTTTGTGCGTAAAGTACAATATCACCTGGCTAACAAAAACATTGACGCGGCTATGGCTGAGTGCGACAAGCAAGCGGGCAGCGTGGGCAATGTAATGAAAGCGGGCCTGATAAAGTACCGCGAAATGATTGATAACAAAGAACTGGAGACCGAGCAGAAGATAGCCAGCATCCAGAAGGAGATAGAAGAGGCTACAGCCCTGGAAATGCCGGTGATGGAAAAGAACATGGTGTTCCTGTCTACTATCGCTTCGGTAGCTACGCTGATAGGCCTGTTTGGTACGGTATTGGGTATGATACGCGCCTTCGCGGCGATGTCAACAGGTGGTGCTCCGGATAGTGCTGCACTGGCGGCAGGTATCTCTGAGGCCCTGGTAAATACAGCCCTGGGTATCGGTACTTCAGCTATCGCTATCATCGCTTACAACTTCTATACTACTATTATAGACAACATTACTTTCGGTATCAACGAGAGTGGTTTCACTCTGACACAGAATTTCTACGCTAACTATAAGTAATAGTTATCAAGGTTATCAGTGTTTGTGATGGAACAAGGTTGTGGAAATATGCTGCAACTGAATCTTATTAATTGAACAGTGTAGAATTATAACAGATGGCAAACCACCAAATGCCCAAGAAGAGTACGAATGTGGACATGACCGCTATGTGTGACGTAGCGTTCCTGCTGCTGACGTTCTTCATGCTGGCAACACAATTCAAACCGGACGAGCCGGTAACAGTGACTACTCCTAATTCAATATCGGAGATACCACTGCCGGATGCCGATATTATGATGATTACTGTGGATCCGGACGGACGTATCTTCTTTTCGATAGACGACCAGAAAGTACGCAAAGACCTGATAGACAAGCTGGACGAGCAAAAAGGCCTGAACCTGACGGAAGCCGAAAAAACGAACTTCGTTATCGGTGCTTCTATAGGTGTGCCTTTCAGCCAGTTGAAGGCTTACCTGGCTGCTGATGCCGACCTGCGTTCTAAAATGGACAAGCAGGCCCCCGGTATTCCTACTGATACGATAGTGACATCAGAAAGGCACGAACTGGCGCTCTGGATAAAGGAAGCCAGGTATTCTAACCCCAAGCTGCGTATTACTATCAAGGCCGACGGTAAAGCGCCTTACCCGGATATTAAAAAAGTAATAGGCACGCTGGAAGGATGGAAGATATTTAAGTTCAACCTGATAACGGGTTTGAAGGCTGTTCCGCCGGGTACCGCTGCTTACGAAGAGGTGATGGGCGGCAAGAAAGAAGGATAATTATTATTTAAAACATTAAAAGCTTAGTTCCATGGCAGAAATGGAAGTCGCCGATAAGGGCGGCAAGAAAGGCCCGGGGGTCAAGAAAGGTAAGAAGCTGTCCACGCGAGTGGATTTAACTCCGATGGTGGACTTAGGGTTTCTGTTGATAACATTCTTCATGTTGACGACAACGCTGAACAAGCCTAAGACCATGGAGATAAATATGCCTTATAAGGATGAAATTATTCCTGAAGAGGATGAAACCAAAATCAAGGAAAGTACTGCTCTTACAGTGTTGCTGAGCAAAAAGCACAGGGTATACTATTATGAGGGTATGGCTACCGACCCCGAGACTCCGCCCGATGTAAAGATAACCGGCTTCAAGCCTGAAAAAGGTATCAGGGATGTGATTATTGACAAGATGAAAAAAGTGGAAGACCTGAAACGTGCCGGCCAGCTTACCGCAAAAGACAAAACAACGGTATTGATAAAACCCGATACGAACAGTACTTACGAAGACCTGGTAAACATGCTGGATGAAATGGCTATCAACGATGTACGCGTATATGCCATTGTAGATATTACAGATGTGGACAGGGAATTCATACAGGCAACAGAACAGGCTGCTGGCGAATAATCCGGGGCTTGTTTATGGAAATGATGTATGTAGAGCATCTTATTAATTAAAAAGATTACTTACAAATGGATAGTAATAAAATATTGAACAGCGACTACCTCGATATCCTTTTCGAGGGCCGTAACAAAGTGTACGGTGCTTACGAGCTGCGAAAGAATTATCCGAAGAGGATGATGAGGTCTTTGTTCATAATCGGGGGCATCGGCGTAGTTATAGCCGCTGCCGCATTGGTATCTACATTGAAACCCAATGAAGGGCCCCGCGAAGCGATTACCAAAGAAGTGGTACTGGCAGAGCCGCCGCCAATAGACCCGAATGAACCGCCGCCACCGCCGCCGCCGCCGCCGCCACCACCGGTAAAACCAACGGTGAAGTTTACGCCGCCGGTGATAGAAAAGGACGAAGATGTGGCAGAGGAGGAAGTACCACCGGAACAGGAAGAACTGAAAGACGCCAGCGCCGGCCTGAAGGATATAGAGGGTGACCCCAATGCCCTTGACCCTGGTATAGTAGACCCCGGCCCCGGTACAGGTGTGGTAGAACAGAAGGCCCCTGAAGTATTTACCTACGTGGAGCAGATGCCCGACCCGGGTTATAACGTAAATGCATACCTTGGAAAAAATATAAAATACCCGCCCGCTGCCAAAGAGAATGGCATATCAGGACGTGTAGCTATCAACTTTGTAGTAAACGAAGATGGCAGTATATCCGGTGTGAAAGTGGTAGGAAACCGTACTTTGGGCGGTGGACTGGAAGAGGAGGCAATACGTGTGGTAAAGGGTATGCCTAACTGGAAACCGGGTAAACAGAATGGACGCCCGGTAAAAGTATATTATACGCTGCCCGTGACCTTCAGGCTTGAGTAACATAATATGCAGATAATATTTAAATATGAGAAAGGCTGCTGTTATAGCGGCCTTTCTCATGCAATATTTCCTCTTTTTCAAAGTTTTAAGAAACTATTATAGACGGGCAAACTATAAGATATTACTTTTGTTGACTGTTTTAACTACACAATTATACATACATGAAGAATCTGGCGATACTTTTCAGCACATTGGCCCTGGTGGGGGTACTGGCTTTATTTGGTTTAAGGTTGGCTGAAAAAAAGCCCGAAACTAAAACTACTAAGACTATTAATAACGAACCTGCTGAGACAAGGGGGCGTATAGCATATGTGAATATTGATACCCTGGAAGCCAATTATGAATACCTGAAGAATAAGAAGAAAGATTTTGAAGAGCGTAAAAAAAGCATGAGTGACGAATTGGCGCGTTCTCAGAAACAATTTCAGCAGGATTACCTGGCTGCCGAGCGTAAAGCACAGGCAGGCGCCCTCTCACAAGCTGAATACGAATCGACAGCCAAGAGGCTGCAGCAGATGAAGCAAAGCCTGGAAGCACGTGAAGCCACGCTGACCGAAAAGTTGCTGGCTGAACAGGATGAATTTAATAAAGACCTGCAGAAGAAACTTGATGATTTCCTGGCAGAATATAATAAGGACAAGAATTACGATTATATCCTCTCATATAGCAAAGCCTTAGGCTTTATAATGCTGGCCAACGATCAACTGGACATTACTGAAGATGTGGTTGCCGGTATGAATGAATTGTACAAAGAGGAAGCAGGGAAAGATAATAAAGAAGCAAAGAAGAAAAATAAATAGTATTTTTCATCTGATATTATTATTTGTTAATTGTCACTTGGGGCTTCCCGGCAATGGCAGAATGAAGTTTTTGAACGTGTATTGGCCGTGTGCGGATATTCTACTTTAGCATGGTCGTTTCATAGCAAAAAAGTACTGCTTTGGAAAAAAAACAAGAATCATTTCAAAGGTCGCTGAGCTTGCTGGATGCAACTCTATTGGTCATCGGTTCAATGATAGGCTCCGGTATTTTTATTGTTGGCGCCGATATGACACGTAATGTAGGCAGCGCCGGTTGGCTGATAGCCGTGTGGGTGATAACAGGTGTGATGACCATGACAGCAGCCATCAGCTACGGAGAGCTTAGCGGGATGTATCCAAAAGCAGGCGGCCAGTATGTTTACCTTAAAGAAGCATTTAACCCGCTGGTAGGCTTTTTGTATGGCTGGAGTTTTTTCGCCGTGATACAAACCGCTACTATAGCAGCCGTAGCCATAGCCTTTGCTAAATTTTCAGGATATTTTTTCCCCGCATTAAACCTGACGGCTGATAATATACTATACACGGCTGGCGATATAAATATTTATCCGGCACACCTGTTGGCAATAGGTATTATAATCTTGCTGTCATATGTCAACTCGCGGGGTGTAAAGGAGGGCAAGACCATACAGTTGGTTTTTACTTTTTCTAAGATGCTTGCTTTGTTTGGACTGGTGGTGTTTGGTTTTATATTGGTTGAGCATAGCTTCTTTGCAGAAAACTGGGCAACAGGTTTTAATGCCATGCAGGACCTGGGCGAACGCAATGAAAACGGACAGCTGATACCCACGGGCTGGGGGCCGATAACAGGCACTGCACTGCTGGGCGCTATTGCTGCCGCTATGGTTGGCTCTGTGTTCAGCAGCGATGCATGGAATAATGTGACCTTCGTAGCGGGAGAGGTGAAAAACCCACAAAGAAATATCGGCCTGAGCTTGTTCCTGGGAACCTTTATTGTAACACTGCTGTACGTTACCACCAACCTGATGTACCTGAATGTATTGCCGCTCAATGAAATCGCTTTTCCTGAAGAGGACAGACTGGCGGTAGCTGCTGCCAGCCAGGTATTTGGCGACAATGGAAAATTCGCTATTGCAGCACTCATCATGATATCTACCTTTGGTTGCAACAACGGATTGATACTATCCGGTGCAAGGGTATATTATACTATGGCCAAGGATGGTTTGTTTTTCAGCAAAGCGGGCCATCTGAATAAGAATGGCGTGCCTCAATGGGCGTTATGGGCGCAATGCCTGGTAGCATCTATACTATGCCTCAGTGGCCGCTATGGCGATTTGCTGGATATGATATCGTTTGTGGTAGTCATATTCTATGTACTGACTATTGCCGGGATATTCATCTTACGCAAGAAAAAGCCCCATGCCGAAAGACCTTACAAGGCATTCGGTTACCCCTTTCTGCCGGCGTTGTATATCCTTATGGGATTATCATTTTGTATTTTATTGATAATGTTCCGACCCAGCTTTACATGGCCAGGGCTGATTATAGTGTTGATAGGTATTCCTATCTATTATTTGGTGAAAAAGCGCGGATAGATACCGGATGAAGAAAGAAGAACTGACAAAACTGTTTAAGAATATGAACCGCCTGCACGTAGTGGTGGTGGGCGATGTGATGCTGGACAACTACTGGTGGGGCGATGTAGAGCGCATATCGCCTGAGGCACCTGTGCCTGTGGTAAAGTTGAAAAAGCGGGAAGCGCGAATGGGTGGCGCAGCGAATGTAGCGATGAACTGTAAAGCGCTGGGGGCTAAGGTGACACTGGCCAGCGTGGTGGGCAAAGACCACGAGGGGCATATGCTGCGCGATATGGCGGAGCAGGAAGGTATAGATACCAGCCTGCTGATGTTGAGCAGTGAACGCATTACCACTACCAAAACAAGGGTAATGAGCCGCAGCCAGCATATACTGCGTATGGACGATGAGCTCAATGACGAATTAAGTACCAAAGACGAGCACCCCTTCCTGGATAAACTGCTGAAATACCTGCAGATACAGAAGCCAGACGTGCTGATATTTGAGGATTATAATAAAGGCGTGCTGAAAGAGAATATCATTGCACGTACCATAACGCACTGCCGCGAGTTGGGTATGGTGGTAGCAGTAGACCCTAAAAAAGACAACTTCATGGCTTATAAGGGTGTAACCATATTTAAGCCGAACCTGAAAGAAGTAAAAGAAGGATTGAATATATCGTTGAATACCATCAACAAAGCTACGATGGATAAAGTGCATAAAGAGCTGAAAGCGGTTTTGCACCACGACATCACTTTTGTAACGTTATCTGAGAAAGGCGTGTATTATGGCAATTCAAGTTCTGAAGTTATTCCATCGCACCTTAGAAGTATAGCTGATGTATCCGGCGCCGGCGATACGGTGATAGCTACTGCGGCTATGGTATTTACCCTGAGTAAAGACCCTATGCTGATGGCTAAGGTATCGAATATAGCAGGTGGTCTGGTATGCGAAGAAGTAGGCGTGGTACCCATCAATAAAAAACGGCTGATGGAAGAATGTGCCAGGCTATTGGCTAGTTAAGATTTACCCTCATCTGTAAGTGTGTAAATATCCGGCAGATTTCTGCCCAGGCCGTTACAGTCCAGACCGTAGCCAATTACAAACCTGTCGGGAATTTCGAAGCAGGTATAATCAATTGTTACTTCATGAGTACGGGCTTCGGGTTTAGAAAGTAAGGAAACCAGTTTTACTGAGGCAGGTGATTTTTCTTGTATACGCGGCAACAGATCTTGTATGGTTTTACCTGTATCAATTATATCTTCAATCACTACCACATGCCTGTCCTTCAAATCCCCGTTTAGGCCTATAAGTGTCTGCACATTGCCTGTAGAGCTTATACCTTCGTAAGAACTGAGTTTGACAAATGATACCTCGGCAGGGATATTTATTTGCCTCAACAAGTCGGCCGCAAAAACGTAAGCGCCATTAAGTACACAAAGGAACACAGGGTTTTTAGTCCTGTATTCCTCTGCGATTGATTTGCCTGTTTCGTTTATTCTCTGCGCTATAGTTGCACTATCTATAAACAGTTCAAATCTCTTATCTTCAATGTATACGCTACGCATGGTCTTATTAAGGCTTCACACGCAGTTGTTGTCCTTCTTTTATCGCATCAAAATCAAGGCCATTCCAATCCATTAATTGACGGATGGTAATCCCATTTTTCTTTGCGATAGTGTATGCAGTGTCCCCTCTTTTTACTGTATAAAACTTACCGGGCTCCACTGGTTGCTGAGCTGGTTGCTGAGGTTGTTGCCCATAGCTGTTTTGCTGGTATGATTGCTGGCTGTAGCCTTGCTGTTGTTGTCCGTAAGATTGCTGGTTATATTGTGGTTGCTGTGCATAGCCTTGCTGAGGTTGTTCGTTGCCCTGCTGCTGGTTGTATGCAGGTTGTTGTTGTCCGTAGCTTTGTTGCTGGTAATTTTGTTGGGGCGGTTGCTGGTTGTATGCTGGTTGTTGCTGATAGCTTTGTTGCCTTTGTTGTGGCTGTTGGTATTTCTGTTGCTGGTTGTCATTGCCGGCATAAATCACGTTATCAAACTGCTCTTTCAAAGCATCCAGTTCCGTTCTGGGTTTTTGCGGCTGCGGTGTGGCAACAGCAGGCTGTGCCGCGTTATCGTCGTCATCTTTATTTTTCCTGCCTTTTTTGCGCTCTCGTTTTGATGGTTCCTCATCCTGCACGTGTGCAGCAGGATTGGGCTTCACATTATTACCGGCAGCATATTGATTGGTGTTTTGCTGTGGCTGTTGGTATGCAGGTTGTTGCGGCTGATAAGCAGGCTGCTGCTGATAAGTGTTTTGTTGCTGTTGCGGCTGTTGGTATGTTGGTTGTTGTTGCTGGTAGGTATTGTCAGAAATAGCAGTTTCCTGCCTGGCCGGTTGTTTGTGTTGTATTTTTGGTGGTGTATTATTGTTGTATACCTGTGCAGCCGGATTGGGTTTGAAATTTCCCCTTGTGTCGGCGCCGTTGTCAGCAGGCTGAGTATACGCGGGCTGCGTAGCCGGAGTCTCCAGGTATTTACTGCTGGTGGACTGTGTAGCTGCAGGCTGCCGGGCTGTGCCGGGCGAATTTGTGATGGCCGGTTGTAGTTGTTGTTGTGCTATAGAAGCCTGTATTTCTTTTTCTTTTCTGCGTATTTCCCTGGCTTCTTTTATCTTCTCGAAAATAGTTTTCTCTTCCTGCACTATAGGTGCAGGGTTTTTAGGGAAGGTGCGGGTAGGTGGTGCCTGTTCAGCAGCGGCAGGGTCATAGTAACGTGGGTTATTTACTACTTCCGGGTCTTCGCCATAGCCATCATAGTTTTCGTTATTGGCATAGCTGTTATTGTTGTAGGCATTATCCTGGTTATTCCGGGCAAAGTTTCCGTCATCTTCTGCTGTGTGCGGGCGTGTAGCCGGTTTGGTGCCTGCCTGTGCCTGTAGTTCCAGTGTTACACCCGGCATTGGCTCTTCACCCGGCTCCATATAGTTGAGGTCGCGCAGGTATTTTAGCTGTACCCCTTCTTTCTGTGCTATCACCAGCATTGTTTCCCCGGGCTTTACCAGGTGCATCGGCCGGATACCCCAGAAGTGTTTACGTTCCAGGTACAGGGGCATATCGGTAGGTAGTGGTTTTTCTTCCAGGTCATTCATCTCCAGGAACTTCTCATAGCGGACACCGTTGCGTACGGCATATTGCAGGGGCATGTCGCCTGCTTTGCCATATACGGCACGCAGGTTATTTATTTTAACCACGGTCTGCGGTGCATTATCCACACGCTGCTCTACTGTACGGCCATTCTGGCGCGAGCGTACTACTGTTTGCCGTTCATTAGGGCGCGTATCTATATATTTTGATATTCTTTCGGGCGGTGTATTATCGATTTGTTGTGTACCGCCATAGTTATTAGTGGGTGGTGTATACGCCTGTGCACCGCCGTTGTTATTGCCATAGTTGTTTTGTGCATTGTAGTTATTATAGGCGGGCTGCTGCTGTTGCGCGGATTGGCCATATGATTGACTGTAGCTGTTGTCATTTCGCCTGCCTCTCGTGTTGTCATTGGCAGGTGCTGCAGCTATATTGCCGGTAGCGGGGCCATTGCTGCCCAATGCGGCATAAGTGTATTCCTGTAACCTGTAGTCTTCAATTATTTTTATCAGCAGTTGCGGGTACTTGGGATTGGTGGCATATCCGGCCTTGTGCAGTCCAAAAGCCCATGCTGCATAGTCTGTAACAGATAGTGAGAACAATGATGCATAGCGTGGATTTGACCTCAGGTAGTTAGACTGGTCCTGGTAGGATTCAAAATCAAGGTTGTATTTGCGAAAACATTCATTTGCCCTGTCGTCGGTATGATTGTATGTCTGGCCTGTCCAGCCTGTTTTGCACTTGAGGCCGAAGTGGTTGTTGGCTTCTGTAGCCAATTTGCTGGTGCCCGCGCCTGTTTCGTGTATGCCCTGCGCCAGTTTGATGGCAGCAGGTATACCGGTACGTTGTTGTTCGCTCATAGCAAGGGCGCGGTAACGTTCAATATAATCTTGAACATTATTTTTTTTCAGGTTTTGTGCATTTGTGTTTATCGTACAAGCCAGTACAAAAGCGGCAAATACTACGAACATTTTTTTCATACACCAGTGTTTTTTGTGTTTTATTATTCTTTTGTTTTTCTTGCTATCATAATGCCATCCCTTAAGGGCAACAGTACATGTTCTATCCTGGGGTCATTGCGCAGTTTCTCGTTAAATGCATGCATCGCTTTCGCATTCTTGCTTTGCTGCTCAGGCGGTAAAACTACTTCGCCATCGTAGAGCACATTATCAGCCAGTATGAAACCGCCTAAGCGTACTTTATCAAATACCTGGTCGTAATAACGGCCGTAATTTATCTTGTCTGCATCAATGAATACCAGGTCGAACACTTCGTCCAGTTCCGGTATTATGTTCTCTGCTTTTCCAATATGTTGCGTGATTCTTCCCTCTAATCCCGCTTCACAAATATAATGAAAACACATGTCCTGCAACTCCTCGTTGATGTCGATGGTGTGCAGATGTCCGTCTTCCGTCAAACCTTTCGCCAAACAAATAGCTGAGTATCCTGTGTAGGTTCCTATTTCTAAAATTCTGCGCGGACGGAGCATATGGCTAAAAGCCTGTAAAACAGCGCCTTGCAGGTGCCCAGATAACATCACAGGCAATTCTACTTTCAGATTTGTTTCGCGATTTAGCTTCGCCAAAACAGGATCTTCTGCCGATGTATAGTTTTCTATGTAATTGTTAATGTTTAGTGAATGCAGAAAATGCCCCATAAAAACCACTCGTTTTGGGTTGAAAAAGTATTTGTCTGCGCAAAAATACTGAACTAATGAGAGACTTCGATAGTGGGTTTGGATGAGAATAACCAAAGAAAAAAGTAGGCTATCATGGCATTGATTAACAGCAATTCCAAACCTATTTTATACCCACCTAACCATGTTGCGTCATTTTCTTTAATCATGTAAGAAATGATTGGGGCAGCAATACAGATTATCGGTACAAATTTGTTATTGACATTGCGTTTGGTAAGAATGCCGAAGGCGAAAAGCGCCAGCAGTGGGCCGTAGGTGTATCCCGCCACCGCCAGCAGGGTAGTGATAAGTGAGCCATTATCTACCTCACGGAAAAAGAAGATACAGCCCAGGAACACAACGGCGAAGGTATTGTGTACTACCAGTCGTACGCGTTTTTTACGTTGTTCGCTCCAGTCGTTGCGGCGTTTCATGCCCAGTATATCTATACAGTAAGATGAGGTAAGCGCGGTCAATGCTCCATCGGCACTGGGGAACAGGGCTGATATAAGGCCAATCATAAAGCAAACGGTGATGATAAACGGCAGGCCACTTTTTAAAGCTATATAAGGAAATATATCATCGCCCACCGCTGAAATGCCCTGTGCGTCTGCATACAGGTACAGCAAGCCCCCCAGCAGCAGGAAGATGAAATTGGCCACAAGCAGTATGAAGCAGAAGGTAATCATGTTCTTCTGAGAATCCTTCAGGTTGCTGACACTGATGTTTTTCTGCATCATTTCCTGGTCAAGGCCGGTCATGCCAATGGTGATGAATGCGCCGCCCAACACGCTTTTCCAAAAGCTGCCGGCAGACATGATATCGGTATTTACCATTTTGGTATAGCCTTTGGCAGTCATGGCTTCCCATGTGCCGGTGAGGCTAAGGCCCAGTTGGTTCATGATATAACCCACACATACCAGCAGCGCCAGTATCATGAAGGTAGTTTGCAGGGTATCGGTCCATACGATTGTCTTCACACCGCCGCGATAGGTGTACAGGAGTATCAGCAGAAGTATCAATACTGCCGTGAATTCAAATGAAATGCCCAGGTCTTTCAATACAAAGAACTCCAGTACCTTGATAACGAGGTATAGCCTGAGTGTAGCGCCCAGTGTGCGGGAAAGTATAAAGAATAACGCCCCCGTTTTATAAGATGCTGTCCCCAAACGGTGGTCGAGGTAGCTATATATAGACGTAAGCTGCATTTTGTAGTAGATGGGCAGGAGTACAAAAGCTACCGCAAAGTAGCCCAGCCAGTAGCCGATAACCACCTGGAAGTAGGAGAAACCGGCAGTACCTACCGTACCTGGTACGGATATAAAGGTCATGCCCGACAGGGAAGTGCCTATCATACCAAAGGCTACTACCCACCACTTGCTGCTGCGGTTGCCTATGAAAAAAGATTCGTTGGTAGAGCCGCGCGATGTATAGAAAGCTATGCCCAGCAGCAATGCGAAATAAGACACTATGATAATAAGCAGTATAGCCGAAGTACTCATAAGCTGTGAAAATAGAGAAATGTATATTAATAGCGAAGCGTAACATAAGTACCACGTCAAATTTGCCGGTAAGGCTATCTTTGTGGCTTAAATTAATATATGACGCAGGATTTCTGGAACGAACGATATAGCAGGGAAGAATATGTATATGGCGAAGAACCCAACGAGTATCTAAAACAGCAATTGGGGGAATTTCCGCCGGGAAAAATACTGTTCCCACTGGAAGGGGAGGGGCGTAATGCTGTATATGCGGCAGGTATAGGCTGGCAGGCAGATGCCTTTGATATGAGTACGGAAGGAAAAAGAAAAGCGGGACTGCTGGCACAGAAGAAAGGTGTGCAGATTGACTACCGTATAGGCGAACTGTCTGCGTTGTCTTACGAAGAAGGGGCATACGATGCTATGGCATTAATATTTGCGCATTTCCCGGCGGATAAGAAGGAAGCCTACCACAGCAGGTTGAATAGCTACCTGAAGAAAGGAGGGATAGTGATACTAGAGGCTTTCAGCAAAAAACAACTGGAGTACAGCGCTGTAAACCCTGCTGCGGGCGGACCGAGAGATGAAACTATGCTCTACAACGAAGAAGAACTGCGTACATACTTTAAAGATTTTGACATCATTGAACTGTACGAAACGGATACGGAGCTGAATGAAGGCAATTTCCACAAGGGAATGAGTGCTGTTATCAGGCTTACTGCCCGGAAGATGTAGGTATATATATACAAACCCCCTGCCATTTGCAGGGGGGCATAGTTATCAGCTTATTTACCCGCAACCTTGGGAGGTACGAATATTTTACTCAGTTGGCCTATCAGGTCTCCGCTACCGGATACAGAGATGCCATTTATTTTTTCAGCTATTTTTTCTACATATTCCATTTCCTTCAGCCTGAACAGCATCTCGTTTTCTTCCATCAGCTTCGCTGTGTTCAGCAAGCTGCGTGTACTTGCAGTTTCCTCCCTACGGGTAATTGTGTTGGCCTGGGCACGCTTTTCTGCTATCAGTACCTGGTTCATGATATCTTTCATATCCCCCGGCAGTATGATATCCTTTAAGCCGCAATCTTCAGGTGTTATACCCAGCTTCTGGCATTTATCTTTTATGGTATTGAGCACTGCTTCCGCGATTTCATTTTTCTTTTCAAGCAATTCGTCTAATGTATATCCGCCTACATATTCCCTAAGCGCCAGCTGCAGGAGTGTATATAGCTGATTTTGCATATCCTTACTGTGAGTGAGTGCAGTTGCTATATCTGTCACCTTGTAACGGGCGTAAAAATTAATGCGAAGTACTGCTTTGTCTTTGGTCAGTATTTCCTGTCCGTTCACTTCTATTTGCTGCAAGCGGGTGTCAACTTTATTCAAGGCTACCTGGATATCATTCTTCCAGAAATAATAAGTTCCGGCACCCAGCTCTTTTTCAAATATACCGTTGATATACAGCAGGGCTTTCTCATAAGGCTCAACTGTAAATACCCTCAGGTAATGAGCTATTTCAGGACGGGACAATACAGCACGACTCAGAGACTCGTTGATATACACATTGTCCAGGTCAATCTTTACAATTTCGTATTTCACCACGCCGTTCCATAGTATGTATTTACCGGGCTGTAGCAATTGTTTGTATAGTCCATTTTCGAATACGATTCCCCGTTCATTGTCACGCACTTCTACCACTGTAGCGGCAGCACACAACGCAGTATCCTGCATCAATACGTTTACGTCAGCCGGAGCAACATATATTTTTGTTTCGTCATAGGGCACTATTTCAGTGTTGCCCCATACCCAGTATTTGCCTTCATTCAGTATTTTTACATAACGGCCGTTTTTATACATCAGCCCTTTATTGTATGCCTTTACTTTTACGGTTTGCATATTTATCGGTTTAACAGTTATACATTTTTTTAGTTTATTAAAAGTGAGTGCCGTAACATCGCATTGCCTGGTGCGGAAATGAACTTGAGCAGATATGTCATCGCAATGGTTCCCTTCCCCCTTGTATTGTTGTACAACTCAGGTACACGAAGCATAATGATGCATATAAGCGGTATCTGTTTATTCCGGGCATTCAACAATGTGCTGTATTCAAATATATTTCTCATACAGCCCGTTGAAACGGCACCTCACTTGCGGCATTTTTAGAAGTTGCCATCTTCAGAGATGGATTTTTAGTCCAACTTGTCCCAAGGTATTCAACCTTCCGATTAGCACGGCGCAGGATTCGAACCTGCAAGGGTCAATTACTCTACCGTTGAGCTACACCGGTACTCCGGCGGAGGGATTCGAACCCTCAACACATTGACATGGTAGTTGATGTATATCGCGGCAGCAGTATATTAGCACACCAGTGGTGGTAATACTATGCGGCTATACAGAAGCCTGCATCCGGTCTGCAGCACATATACTGTCAACTTTCTTTTCCCCGTAGGGAATCCCTTGTTATTCAAAGAACTATTTCTCATTTAGTCTTCACGGCTACCATCATCAGCCATGCGTACCATTCTTGGCTTAAATCTCGCGATCACATCCACCAGGTCCGTTTGCGCGGCCATGACACTGTTTATGTCCTTATAGGCGCCGGGTGCTTCGTCAAGCCCCCCACCTATGAGGGTAACATTGTGTTTCCGTAACTGCTCTTTCAGTTCAGGCCTTGAAAATGTTTTGTTGGCCTGTGTACGGCTCATTTGCCTGCCAGCGCCATGAGATGCTGAGTTGATGGATTCCACATTACCCCTGCCCCTCACCAGGTACCCCGGTGCGGTCATCGACCCCGGAATAATACCCAATACGCCTTTGCCTGCAGGTGTAGCTCCTTTACGATGTACAATCACTTCTTTCCCGTTTAATTCTTCCTTCCAGGCAAAGTTGTGATGGTTTTCTATCCGGGCCAGTACCTGCCCGCCAATAGCCATTGTCAGCTTATTGTGTATTATCTCATGACATGCACTGGCATAGTTACCTGCCAGGTTCATCGCGGCCCAGTATTCCTGTCCTTCAGCGCTTGCCAGGTCGAAGTATGCAAGATGCTGTACTTCTTTTGGCAGTTTGCACAATTCCTTTGCCAGCCGGGTATAGTGGTTGGCAGTGGTAGCGCCCAATCCCCTGGAGCCTGAATGTGATAATAGCGCCAGGTATTTACCTTTCGGAATTGCGAATTCATTTTTATCGTCCAGCATTTCTATGATGCCCCACTCCACAAAATGGTTGCCTCCGCCTGAAGTTCCCAACTGTGAGTATGCTTTGTCGTGCAGGTTTTTGAGAAAGGGTGTCATTCTAAAAGTATCGTCTTCCAATACTGCATGGTCGCTTTTATACTGCCCGTGATAACCGTTGCCCGCACCGAATTTTGTAAAGGCTATCAATTCCCTTTTATATTGAGCGAGATTGTCGTTGAAATGCTGCTCTGGTATATCATATATACTCAGGCACATTCTGCAAC
Organism: uncultured Flavipsychrobacter sp.; assembly: GCA_964515955.1. Lineage (GTDB taxonomy): Bacteria > Bacteroidota > Bacteroidia > Chitinophagales > Chitinophagaceae > UBA5543. The sequence continues at coordinate 307,000 of CAZEZM010000002.1, forward strand.
CGATATCCACACCTACGCCGTAAGGTATTATTGCATTTGAAGTAGCTAACACACCGCCTATAGGCAATCCATAACCGTAATGCGCATCAGGCATCAACGCACCGGCTACACTTACAGGCAACATGGCCGCTTGTTTCATCTGCTCCAGGGCGCTATCTTCTATATGCTCCGCTCCGAATATTGAATATGAAACGGGCCCGGACAATTGTATTGTGTCGTTTTTCACCATCAGGCTCTCTGCCAATCCTGCAAATATTTTGTCGGACTGATATTGGGCAGGGTTCTCAAGCACTGCTTTTAACATGACGATAGCCTCATCTTGTTGGGTTTCTGCATAGTTGGCAGCAACCACATCCATTGCTATAGCTATAGCCTGCGATTCAGGATAACCCAATGTCAACAATTCTTTCCCGGTAATTATTAAAGGTTTCATTTTTTCTCATTTTTTAATCACAATACAAATATTGGAGGGTTCTGCGCAGTCTTTTTGCGCAGTAAAGATATTTTTATAACTTTTCTGAAATTTTTTCAGATGCCCGCCAACCGAAATGCGTTGATACGCTACAAAACCATTGATGCCTGCCTGCGTAACCGTCAAAAAAAATGGACACTGGAGTTGCTGATAGGAAAGGTAAGCGATGCGCTATATGAATATGAAGGTATTGAAAAAGGCATCAGCCGGAGAACTATACAGGCCGATATACAAATGATGCGAAGCAACAAACTCGGCTACAATGCCCCAATAGTGATAAGGGACAGGAAATACTATGCTTATGAAGATCCTGATTATAGCATTACCAATATTCCGTTGAGTACACAAGACCTGGAGCGCATGAATGAAGCTGTGGAGGTCTTAAAGCAATTCAAAGGATTCACACATTTTAATACACTAAATGAAGTAGTGCAAAAGCTGGAAGACCATGTTTATACCGCAGCCAATAAAACCCAGCCAGTAATTGAGTTTGAAAAAAATGAACAACTGAAGGGGTTGGAACACCTTGACGTGATATATCAATCTATCGTTAGCAGTAAAGCTATAGAAGTAGAGTACAAATCGTTTAAAGCGAAGGATGCCAGTACATTTCCCTTTCACGTGTGGTGGCTGAAGGAATTTAAAAACCGATGGTTTGCAGTGGGTGTCAAAAAGCAAAGTACACAACCGCTGAACCTTGCTTTAGACAGAATTATCCGGGTAGCAATAGTTAACAAGCCTTTTTATGTTAGTAATCTGGGGGTCTCTGCTGCTGATTTTTACAAAGATGTAGTTGGGGTAACGGTATCGCCTACTCAAAGGGTGAGCCATGTAATATTATATGTTACCAATCAACACGCGCCTTATGTAGAAACGAAACCATTACACCATACGCAACAGGTAATAGAACGTTATGAGCACGGAATCATCATACAATTAAAAGTCCAACTAAATTTCGAATTGGAAAAAGAAATCATGGGATTCGGGGATGGGATGCAGGTTGTAGCCCCCAAAAAGCTTAAAGAGCGAATTATGGATAAACATAAGAATGCCATAGGGAACTACGACATTGATAGAATAAGTGAAATCTTTTCTTCCCGTACCGGCAAATAATCAGGCATATTTTCTTAGCAGGCCATATGTTTATTTATTTCTTGCTATTGAAAAAATCTTTCAGGTCACGGCTCATTTCTTCACCTTTCTTTTTCAGTTCCTGCAGTTCGTGCTCCATATTTTTTTTCATGGTTTGAAAATCCATGGGCTGCACGCCTGTCATATAATACATTTCCTGGGGCGTGCGTGCCTCAGGAATGATTGCCCATGCAATAAGGTAAGCCAGTATGCCTATACCGAATGTAAGTATTGCCACCAGCAATATCAATCTTACCAGTACAGGGTCTATATCAAAATAGCTGGCTATACCACTGCATACGCCGCCTACCCATTTATCGTGCGGGTTACGGTACAGCCTTCTTCTTACTAAAGTTGTGGGTGTGTACTGCTGGTAAGTTGTTCGCCCTGTATACGGAGGTTCTTCGTCCAGTTGGTTGGGTTGCCCCAGCGTTTCTATTACCTTTTGTACGTCGGCGCTGATTATAGCCTGTGCACCCCCCTGTAGTTTGGCGTTGAACAGTTCTGCAATGCGGGTTTCAATATCCTGTATGATTTCGTCCCTTCCCGCTTCGCCCGTAAATTGTATTTCAAGAGACGTGATGTACTTGTTAAGTTCATCATATGCACGTTCCTCTATGGGTATTACCTGCCCGCCTATGGTTATTTGTATGATTCTTTGCATGTTTTATGTATTTGTAGTGGTTAAATTATTAACTGATGTACTTAGTTCCGTCCAGGCGGTTTTTAGCTGTTCATATATTGCTTCCCCTTCGGTGGTCAAGGCGAAATATTTCCTGGGCGGGCCTGAGGGGGACTCCTCCCACCTGTAGCTGAGCAGGCCTGAATTTTTAAGCCTTGTTAGCAGCGGGTATAGTGTCCCTTCCAATACCACCAGCTTATTTTGCTTCAGTTGCTCCAGTATATCACTGGGATAAGCCTCTTTTTCTTTGCGTATAATACCCAGGATACACAGCTCCAGCAAGCCTTTCTTCATCTGCGATTCCGTATTCTCAATATTCATCTGTGCTTATTTACCATGCAAAGCTATAAAAAATATAGTACTATGCAAAACAAGGTACTAAAATAATGCAAAATATTTTGTTAACTACGGTATTGATTACATCGAAGGATTGAGAACTTTGTTACATGAACTACAGGAAAATTACGGCTGATGACCTTGCGGTATTTAGTGGTATAATAGGCGGGGCTTATATTCTGACGGATGAGGAGGGACTATCGAAGGCAGCCTCAGACGAAACAGAAGACCTGGAATACATGCCCGAAGTGGTTATCAAGCCCGGTTCGGCTGAAGAAATAAGCAGGATATTGGCATACTGCAATGCGCAACTCATACCTGTTACAGTTAGGGGAGCCGGAACAGGGCTCAGCGGGGGTGCTTTGGCATTATACGGAGGTGTAGTACTGGATACGGCACGCATGAACAGGATTATCAACCTGGACATTGAGAACTTCCAGGTAACAACTGAGCCGGGAGTCATCACACAGGTATTGCAGGAATATGTTCAGGAGCATGGATTGTTTTACCCGCCTGACCCTTCCAGCCGCGGCTCCTGTTTTATAGGGGGGAATGTAGCTGAAAACTCAGGTGGCCCCAGGGCAGTGAAATATGGCGTGGTGAAAGATTATGTATTGAACCTGGAAGTAGTGCTGGCCAATGGCGAAATAATATGGACCGGGGCCAATGTGCTGAAAAACGCTACAGGTTACAACCTCACTCAATTGATGGTGGGTAGTGAAGGCACGCTGGGTGTGGTAACGAAAATAGTGTTGCGGTTGATACCTGTAGTGCAACACAATGTCCTGATGCTGCTGCCATTCCGCTCTGCCATAGGTGCATGCGCGGCTGTAAATGCAGTATTGCTGTCGGGCATTACACCATCGGCGCTGGAGTTCATGGAACGACATGCCATACTACTGGCAATGGAATATACAGGAAACACATTGCTGTCATTAGCAGATGATACGGAAGCCCATCTATTGATAGAACTGGATGGTAATGACATGGATATGTTGCAGCAACAAGCAGAACAGGTAACAAAAGTTTTGCGCGGTTTTGACACAGGCGAAGTATCGTTTGCAGATAACCATGAGCAAAAGGAAATGTTGTGGGCGCTGCGCAGAAAGGTAGGTGAAGCTGTAAAAAACCATTCGGTATATAAAGAAGAGGATACGGTGGTGCCGCGCGCAGCGCTGCCGCAACTGCTCGCGACTGTAAAACGAATCGGTGAGGCTTATGGTTTTACATCAATCTGCTACGGTCATGCGGGCGATGGCAACCTGCATGTAAACATTATTAAGGGCAATATGAACGACGATGAATGGAATAATAAATTACCCATTGCCGTCAGGCAATTGTTCACAGAAGTGGTGAAGATGGGGGGTACACTGTCAGGAGAGCATGGTATAGGGCTGGTGCAGAAGGGGTATATGGAAGTTGCGTTTAATGCTACACAACTCAGGCTGATGAAATCAATTAAGGATACCTTCGACCCTAATGGTATACTGAATCCGGGTAAGATATTTCCTGAATCTTTGTGAAAACTTTTACAGGAATATGTATTTGTGATACGTAATATTACAGGCTATAACTACGTTTTACAGTAACTTTGCACAAGCCTGTAACAAAAAGGATTGGTATGAAACAACTATTGACTACTATACTGTTAAGCCTGTTTTTTGTAAATATTGCCTTAGCGCAGGAAGACGTATACAGCAGTTCGGGCAAGCCGCTGAGCAAGAGCCAGAAGAATGTAAAAGATGACAGGCTGATCGACCCGGGCAGGTTGATAATTGGTGGTTGGGGCTTGTTTGGCATAGGTGCCGGTGTAACCAATGTGGGTGTGACTCCAATATTAGGATACAGGATTACAGACAACTTTTCTGCAGGTATCGGCTTTGGATATCAATATTTAAGAATTAAAAACTATAACACTGTTATAGTAGACCCTAATATCGGGACCGAAGAATACCGGCCCTTAAATGCGCATATATATTCCCCCAGCGTTTGGTTAAGGCATATTATATGGAATAATATATTTGCCCATGTTGAATACGAGCAGAATATATTCTCACAAACGAGATATACAAATGACCATACACAGTACGCTACACGCCCTATTATTAAGGTAAATGAAACTATTAGCGCGCCCAGCTTGCTGATAGGAGGTGGATTGCGCCAACCCATAGGGGAGCGGTCTTCATTGGTAATAATGCTGCTATACGATGTATTACAAGATGTAAACAGTCCGTACAGGAACACTATAGCTATAAGATTCGGGTTTAACCATGGTTTTTAGACAATAAAAAAGCCGCCCGAAGGCGACTTAAAGCTGTGGAGGATAATCCCGTACGTACGGGAAACCGATGACCTTCCCGCCGCGGCGGGACGCTGAATTCAACTGAGCTTGGTACAATAAAAAAGCCGCCCGAAGGCGACTTAAAGCTGTGGAGGATAACGGAGTCGAACCGATGACCTCTTGCATGCCATGCAAGCGCTCTAGCCAGCTGAGCTAATCCCCCGTTGCGGGGTGCAAATATACTTAGCATTCCGGGTTTTATCCAAATTTCGCTAACTTTATTATCAGCACTGTTTAAAAAGATGTGGAAGCAGATATTGACATATTTGTACTTGCGTAAACGCGACCCAAACGAGCCGAGAAATATCGACCTTAAGTTCATGCATGGTATGAACAGGATATCTTTATTAATGTTTCTTGTTGCGGTAATCGTGATGATAGTACGGTTAATTACGAAGTAGTTGTATTATCTCATCCGCCACCAGCTCCGAAGTGGTGTAGGTGCCCAGTTTTTCCCATAAAGAAGAGTAATCTTCTTTCATTTGCTGTAGGTGCCGGTTATCCTCAAGTATTTTCCTGAGTTCCACTTCCAGCTTATTTTCATTGAAGTCGTCCTGTATCAGTTCTTTTATCACTTCCTTATCCATTATCAGGTTCACCAGCGATATGTATTTTACATCTACCAGTTTGGTAGCCAGCCAAAATGATACCGGATTACCCTTATAACACACCACTTCCGGTACGCCGAACAAAGCCGTTTCCAGTGTGGCGGTACCGCTGGTTACTAGGGCAGCTGTTGCTTGTTTCAGTAAATTGTAGGTACGGTTGTTTTCTATAAGTACACCTTTTGTCCCAATAAGCTCTTTATACAAGCTATCGGGCTGCGCCGGGGCCTGCGCCACTACAAACTGGTATTGCGGAAAACGTTCTACCATACCCAGCATCACAGGCAGTTTTACCTTTATCTCTTGTTTCCTGCTGCCGGGCAGCAGTGCTATTATGGGTTTGTCAGACAGCTGATGTACCGGTACATGTTCTTTTTCGTATTGTATTACCTCTGTTAGCGGGTGCCCTACATAGGTAACATCATAGTTCCATTTGCTTTTATAGTAGTCCGTTTCAAAAGGCAGTATTACCAGCATTTTATCTACATCGCGCTTGATTTTCTTTACCCTGTTGGCCTTCCACGCCCATACTTGCGGTGATATATAATATACAATTTTGAACCTTTGTTGCCTGGCCCATTCGGCTATCCGCAGGTTAAAACCCGGGTAGTCAATAAGCACCAGGACATCAGGCTGATAAGCCAGAATATCTTTCTTGCAAAAATCTATATTCCGGAGAATGGTGCGCAGGTTTGCCAATACTTCTACAAAGCCCATAAAGGCAAGGTCGCGGTAGTGTTTGACAATTGTGGCCCCCGCAGCTTGCATTTGATCGCCGCCCCAGCATCTGATATCAGCCTGCTTGTCTTTTTTGTGTAATGCTTTAATGAGATTACCACCGTGCAGGTCGCCACTGGCTTCGCCCGCTATGATGTAATATCTCATTTACCATACATACTTTAGTAATACAATGAACACGGCATATAACATAGTGGCTATAAGTATGCCCCGTGCTGTAAGGTCAAGACGCCTGTTGGTGTAATATATAAAAGGAATGATATTTATTAATATGCTCAGGCTAAGGACCAATGCTGCGGTATCAAAGTTGTGCTTCATTGCATTAACGAATGCGTCGACAGAGTTGCCGCCAAACATGATGAGATATACTATAAATACACCTACCAATGGCAGCAGCAAGCCGATTATCAGTCCTAAAATAGATACGTTGCGTTTCATAGCAGCTAAATATAACGCTAATATACAAGTGAAAAAATCATTTTACCAACGTTGGCTTAGCAATATTGAAAGAATTACCTTTGCCAACTGAAACACAAACCGTTTACATGAACTTTTTTCTGAAGAATATACCTGAGCGTACACAACAGCCGCGTCAGTATGGGCTGACTATGGCTATGGATAAAGGATTAGGCCTGGATGATGTAAGGAACTTTATGTCGGTAGCGCAGCCTTTTGTTGATATTGTGAAATTTGGTTTTGGTACGGCATTCGTTACCAACCGCCTGCGCGAGAAAATAGAGATATACAGGGAGCACAATATGCCCGTGTATTTTGGCGGAACACTATTCGAAGCATTCCTGATCAGGGGACAGTTTGACGATTACCTGGAAGTTATAAAAGATTATAAGCTGGAATATGTTGAGGTTTCGGACGGATCTATAACTATACCGCATGATGAAAAGTGCAAGTACATATCCGAGCTGGCGAAGCATGTGACGGTATTATCAGAAGTGGGATCGAAAGACGCTGCGCATATTATTCCACCTTACAAATGGATAGAACTGATGAAGGCCGAACTCAGCGCCGGCGCTAAATATGTAATAGCAGAGGCACGCGAAAGCGGTAACGTAGGTATTTACCGCGGCTCGGGCGAGGTACGCGAAGGCCTGGTACAAGAAATCCTTACACAGATACCCTCGGAAAAGATAATATGGGAGGCACCTCAGAAGGCACAGCAGGTATACTTCCTGGAGTTGCTGGGCGCTAATGTGAACCTGGGTAATATCCCGCCTTCCGAAGTATTGCCACTGGAGGCCATGCGCAACGGGTTGCGGGGCGATACATTCCATATGTTCCTGGATAAAAAATAAAAGATCAGAAGGGCATGTGATATACATACCCTTTTTTTGTATCTTTTGCATATGGCAGGTAAGCTATTCGGGTTAATTGGCTTCCCATTGGGACATTCTTTCTCCCCCGGGTATTTCAATGCTAAATTTTCTGCAGAGGGTATAGATGCTGAATATAAAGCCTTCCCGTTGGCTGCTATATCAGAATTACTACAGTTGTTGGAACTCTATCCGCATCTTTCCGGCCTGAACGTGACAACTCCCTATAAAGAACAGGTAATATCCCTGCTGGATGAATGTGATGCAGTGGCTGCCGCAATAGGTGCTGTGAATTGCATAAAGATTACCAACGGAGCAACGAAGGGATACAATACAGATATTATCGGGTTTGAGCAAAGCCTGCAACCCTTACTGCATCCAGGCATGAACAAGGCGATAGTACTGGGTACCGGAGGGGCTGCAAAGGCGGTGCAGTTTGTGCTGGATAAGTTGCATATCGCATCCATATATGTATCGAGAACAGAGCGTGACGGTGTATTAACATACAGTGAGCTGTCAGATGATATTATCTCCGAACACAAATTAATTATCAATACCACCCCATTGGGTATGCACCCCGCTATTGAAAGCTATCCGCCTATATCATATAACGCCTTAACAGCACAACATTTATTGTACGACCTGGTTTACAATCCGGAAATAACTACCTTCCTGAAGAAAGGGCTACAACATGGATCCGCCATTAAAAACGGTATGGAAATGCTGGTAGTACAGGCTGAGGCTTCCCGGGAAATATGGGGGTTATGAAATACCTACAGTGTAATAAACGCAGGTAGTAAGAAAATTTCTTGCAAAAGGTATTGCCGAAATTATTCTTGATTGTTTCACTGGTTTTAAGCCAAATTTGTATTTGTATATTGGGTTGATGAGGAAGTGTTGTTTTTTGAGTACCTGTAAGCCACTGTTCCTGATGATTTTTTCAAACCGTTCTATGCTGATGCGGGTATCGTATATTTCCATTAATTCTGCTACCACACCATCACTCTCGCCAAAAAGCTTTAGCATACGCTTGTATAATGGCTTGGGTAAAATATGATAGAAAGGCAACATGGCTATTTTATTGGTGGCTATCTGCTGGTGGCCGCCGAAAGGCATGTACCATGGCGGAAATCCAAAGAAAATCTGCCCGTCTCGTTTCAGCAGATTTTTAAGATAGGGGATGAATAAATGCTGATCAGGGATATGTTCAATAGCATCTTTTAAAATGATTACATCAAAGTGATTTTTAAATCTTGCCAGGAAGTCATTGTCATACACGTTTTTATAAATGAATTCTGCATTTCCTTTCTGCACGTGTTCCTCCAGGAATTTGTTGGCAAGGTCTATACGCAAAGGGTTCAGGTCGACACCCACACAGGTGCAACCCAACTCTGCAAACGGTACAAGAACACCGCCCTCTCCACAACCTATTTCCAGGATGTTTAATCCCGGGCCTAAGTTTTTGGTAGCTGCTATAAATGGCAACACATATGAGCGGGAATTGTCCACTTGTTGCTCATAGCGTACCTGGTCGTCTTTATGTTGTTTCAGTGCCAATGTATCAGATGTATATAGCCGGTAAAATTAATCTTTTACTTCTTTTGTCAAACCCTGAAGTATTTCTAATTGTTTGCTGATGCTGTGATGATGTATTTTCTCATATAGCTCTATGATAAATTGCCTGGATATACCTGCTTGTTCTGCCCGGGTGCCGCGTGTTGCCACTATTTCGTTCCACCTGCCGGGCTGATAGGCAGTCATGTTGCATTCTTTTTTTAAGTGCCCTATCTTTTCACTCAATTCCAAACGGCGGGCGAGGAGGTCTATTATTTCAGCATCTATTCCATCCATCACCTGACGCAGGTATTCCAGCCCCAGTTCATTGCTCAGCCCGTCGCCTTTAATATCCCGCACCACAAGTTGTTGCAGCAGGTTTTGCAAAGTTGCCGGGGTTATTTGTTGGGCGGAGTCACTTAATGCTTTGTCAGGTTGGGTATGTGTTTCTATCATCAACCCTTCAAACCCCATATCCATAGCTTTTTGTGCAATTCCTGCCACCATATCACGGTTGCCTGTAATGTGGCTGGGGTCGCAAATAATCGGCAGGTCGGGCATTCTTCGTTTCAATTCAATAGGTATAGGCCAGTTGGGTTGGTTGCGGTATACCGACGCTGCATTATAAGTGGAGAATCCCCTGTGTATAGCTGCTATTTGAATGATACCTGCTGCCGCTACCCGTTCTATTGCCCCTTGCCAGAGGTCTACGTCAGGGTTTACGGGATTTTTTACCATCACAGGTATGGATACGCCCTGCAATGCGTCAGCAATTCTCTGCACCTGGAATGGGTTCACTGTTGTCCTGGCACCTATCCACAATACATCAATCCCATATTTCAACGCCAGTTCTACATGATTAGGCGTGGCTACTTCTATGGTTACCGGTATATTATATGTTTCCTTTAATTCTTTCAGCCATACCAACGCCTCTTCGCCCATACCTTCAAAGGAGCCGGGACGGGTGCGCGGCTTCCATACACCGGCCCTATATAGCTGTACAGGCAAATGTTGTATCGCATCTGCTATAGCCAATACCTGCTCCCTGCTTTCAGCACTACAGGGCCCCGCCACTATAAATGGCTTTCCCTTTTGCGTAAAAAACGACATGATGCAAAGATAATGGGCTGTTGCGGAAACATGGGCTACTAATTATTTATAACTCTATTCGCAGTATGCGGGTATCTTTGCCAGCATGAAACATATGCCCCTGCTAGCAGAATTGAATGATGGTGGTGTGATATTGGTAGATAAGCCATACGAATGGACATCTTTTGATGCTGTCAACAAATTGAAAAAACAGTTGAAGGTAAAAATAGGCCATGCAGGGACTTTGGACCCCCTGGCTACAGGACTGCTGATATGTTGTACAGGTAAATTCACAAAAAAGATAAACGAGTACCAAAAGCTACCCAAAGAATATACCGGCATATTTCATTTGGGTGAAGTAACCCCTACCTACGACCTGGAAAGCGAGCCGGGACCTTTCGGTGACTATCAGGATATAACGGAGCAGCAGATATTGGATGCTACCAGGCAATTTACGGGGGATATCATGCAATTACCACCCATTCACTCCGCCATCAAAAAAGAAGGTAAGCGTGCGTATGAATATGCGCGTGCCGGTAAGGAAATACACCTGGACCCAAGGCCGGTACAAATAACGGAATTTGAAATTACCGCCATCCGTCTGCCGGAAGTGCATTTCCGTGTTGCCTGCAGTACAGGTACCTATATCCGCTCGCTTGCTCAGGATTTCGGCCAGGCATTGGGCTGCGGGGCTTACCTGCAAGAGCTACGCCGTACTAAAATAGGCGGGTTCAGCGTAGATGATGCCGTCAGCCCAGATGAACTTATAAAGCATTGGAGTAGCAAATAATACGAAAGGATTTATTGTAATTTATTCACAGCCTATTTCTATAGGTTGAATGAAAATGGCATTTCGTTGAATGAAACCGTTCATTCGTATGATGTGGCATTTCTGTGAAAGAATAATCCCGTTTCTTTACAGTACCTATAAATCACCTGTAAACCCTACCCATAAACCCCGCATGAAACCCCTTGATAATACCAGCCCCTTTTAAACTCTACAAGGCAACTGTAATAGTTGCCTTTTGTATATTTGTTACCTATGAAGAACATAATTCCCCTCATTGCTATTATACTATTTTTAGCTTCATGCCACCGGAATAATATTGACGAATCAGAAAGTATCAAATCTGTATTGACAGCACAGTCCACAGCCTGGAACGATGGCAATATAGATGCTTATATGCAAGGTTATTGGAATGATGACAGCTTGCTATTTATAGGCAAAGGTGGCCCCGGTTATGGATATATGCCCACGCTGGAGCGTTACAAAAAGTCATATCCTGATAAAGAGGCTATGGGGGAATTGAGTTTTTCCGGGCTTTCCTTCAGAAGGCTGTCTGACGAGTATTATTATGTGACAGGTAGATGGAGCCTGGTGCGGGTTGCCGATAACCCTAATGGATACTTTACATTGCTATTCAGAAAAATAAATGATAAGTGGGTGATCATCGCCGATCACAGTTCCTGATTTTATTGTGCATATCACTCGGGATAACCTGTTGACATAACATAATATCAACATAAGGATAACAAGCAGCTAACAATAAATCAAAACAGGGGTAATGTAAAGTGCAGACCTTTACCCTTGAAGCAGGACCTAACCGGCTCTGCGCCATGAAATAGCACACATTCATACGATTTTGGGTAACAGTAGCCCCGCCCCCCGGCGAGGCTATTTCTTTTCTGCCGTATCCGTATAATAAGCCTTAAGGTAGCGTAGCTCTACCTGGCTTTGCAAAGCATCAACCTTTCGGGCAGATACACGGGCGTAGTCGTTAAACTGCTGCTCTCCTTCGTAGTAAAAGCCAATAATGTAAGAGTAAGGCATTGTTTTGTCTAACCTGATAGCCGGATGAATAGTTTTGGTCAGCTTAGGGAATACCATAACACTATGCGCCTCGTTAAATCCGTAAGCAGCATCCATGTCGTACCGGCCTTGATTGCTGGAGTCGGTGGCAGTGAGGCGTACTGAATAATAAAGGTCATTCAGGTTATCTTCTGTAATAGGTGTGCTGTCTGCGGCCACTACAGTACCCGCAGCAGGGGCATAGAAGTGTACTATATCCTGTGTACTGTCGCTACCGCCACAGGCCGCCAGCAGTGGTATCAGTGCAAATATTATTTTTTTCATGCGGAGCAAAAGTAGGATACGGATTAAATATTTACGCCAAAAGGGGGATTTTACTGTCGCGGTTTTTAATCCTGCCCCGAATGGGCTACTTTTAAACCCTGAAAAATAATTATAAGTACAATATGAAAAAATGGATATTGCCTGTTATGGCATTAATAGGTACACAAATGTTTATGGAATCCTGTAAAGATGCCGGCAAAAAAGAACAGCCTGCTGAAGTAAAAGAATTTAACGTAGAGGCCGAAAAGTTTGCAGACATTAAAATACTGCGCTACCAGGTGCCGGGTTGGGACGAACTGAACGCACAGCAGAAAGAACTCGCCTACTACCTATATGAAGCAGCCCTTTGCGGCCGTGACATCATTTACGACCAGAAAAGCAAATACGGCATTATGCTGCGCAAAACACTGGAAGCGGCATATGGTACTTATAAAGGTGACAAGAATGCTGAAGACTGGAAAAAGTTTGAGGAATACTGCGGACGTTTCTGGTTCAGCAATGGTTATCACCATCACTATGGCAATGAAAAATTTATTCCTGCCTGCAACGAAGCATACTTTGCTGAGGTGATAAAAAACAGCGATGCTGCTCAACTACCCCTTGAGCAGGGCGAAACAGTTGACGCTTTCATAACACGCATCACACCTATAGTGTACGATATGAGTATTGAGCCTAAGGTGGTAGACCAGCGTCCTGACATAGACAACGTAGTAAATTCTTCCAATAACTTTTATGAAGGCGTAACACAAAAAGAAGTGGAAGCTTTTTATGATAAGTTTGATACCAAAGGCGATGCACCATCTTGGGGATTGAACAGCAAAACAATGAAGGAAAATGGCCAGGTAGTGGAGAAAGTATGGAAAGTAGGCGGCATGTATTCACAGGCTATTGAGAAGATTGTTTACTGGCTGGAGAAGGCAATCCCCGTTGCTGAAAACGAGCAGCAAAAAAAGTCACTGGTATTGTTGGTGCAGTATTATAAAACCGGCGACCTGAAAATATTTGACGAATACAGTATAGCCTGGGCGCATGATACAGCCTCGCGCATAGACGTGGTAAACGGATTTATAGAAGTGTACCTGGATGCAATAGGCAAGAAAGGCAGTTTTGAAAGCGTAGTATCTATGAAAGATATGGAAGCTACCAAACGTATCAACGCGATAGCACAGCAGGCACAGTGGTTTGAAGATAATTCGCCACTGATGCCGGAGCATAAAAAGAAAGAAGTGAAGGGTATTACGGCTAAAGCGATAACCGCGATAGTAGAGAGCGGCGACGCAGCCCCCAGCACACCAATCGGCATCAACCTGCCTAATGCTGACTGGATTCGCAAAAACCACGGCTCGAAGTCTGTATCGCTGAGCAATATTATCCACGCATACAACGTAGCTAAGTCGAAAGGCGGTTTCCTGGATGAATTTGTAGCGGATGAAAAAGTGAAAGCACGTATAAAAGAACACGGTAACCTGGCATCTGACTTGCATACAGATATGCACGAATGTATCGGCCACGCATCGGGACAAATCAACCCCGGTGTAGAAACAACGGACAAAACGCTGAAAAACTATGCATCTACGCTGGAAGAGGCACGTGCCGACCTGGTAGCGCTGTACTATGCTATGGACCAGAAGCTGGTAGACATAGGCGTGGCATCTACCACAGAGGTAGGAATGGCTGAATACGACAGCTATATGATGAACGGCCTGATGACACAACTCACCCGCCTGAAACTGGGTGATGACATAGAAGAAGCACACATGCGTAACCGTGCGCTGAACGCATACTGGGTATATGAGAAGGGTAAGGCTGATAACGTTGTGGAGTTTGTGAAAAAAGATGGCAAAACCTATGTACAGGTAAATGACTATAACAAGCTGCGCGACCTGTTTGGACAGTTGCTGCGCGAGATACAGCGCATCAAATCAGAAGGGGACTATGCAGCGGGTAAAGCGCTGGTGGAGACTTATGGCGTGAAAGTTAACCAGGAGCTGCACAAAGAAGTGCTGGAACGCTACGCCAAACTGGGCGATAAACCTTATTCAGGCTTTATACAGCCTAAACTGGTGCCCGTGAAGAACGGCGATAAAATCACTGATGTAAAAGTGGAGTATCCTGAAAGCTTCTTCGGACAGATGATGGAGTACGGTAAGAACTATGGCTACCTCCCGGTAAAGAATTAATAAGCATTGAATCGTTGATACAAAAAGGGCTGCAAAAACTGCAGCCCTTTTTATTAGTATTGTATCACGCCACCTTTTACATAAAAGGGCCGCTGTAGTTCCTTCGAATCCAGTAAGCAGGGTACAGGTTGATTATACACCTTGGCAGGTTGGTAGGCCGGAGTTTTGTCAATGATTTTCTCTATTTGTGCTGAGAGTGTAATGCTGAGGTTTTTGTCTGTTTCTTTCCAATCGGTACTGCCCATAGAATAGTTGGAGTAGGTTGTTTTTTTATTATTGGCCTGTAATGTGCGTTTTGTTATCTTTTCTTCAACTCCTGTGAAATTGTAATAAACAATCTTACCCTTATCGCCGATGATAATATTGTCCAGCATCAGCCTGTATTCTCCGTCTTTTTTGAAATGGCTGCTGAGTTGTTGAATAATATATCTCCTTATTTTATCACCTGATACAGAGGGTCGTTGCTCCACTTCGTTGTCGGCATAGATATTCATATTGTTCAGTTTCAAGGGTATGGGGTTTGGGTTGTGTACTACCCATTCTGTTTCCATAGTTACGGGGTCCAGTATTTCGGTAGTATCAGCCATATTTTTCACCTCCAGTACATTGTCTTTGTAGTGGATGGTGCTGACCTGTGCAGATACACTTAAAGAAGTACAGAAAAAAAGGGATGCTGATATTACAGCTATCCCTTTATGAATATTTTGTGTGGCCGGCATTACAGTGATGTTTGGATAAATGTACTGTAATGGCGCAGGAAATGCAATGGCACTACCTTATTGTGAAATCATCATCTACGTACCGTAAAATTGTCTTGTATTCTTATAGAGTAAATCTGTGGTTGCCCATCTATTAACAGTTGTTCTGCTTTGGTCTGCTCCAGTGTTTTTACGATTACCTTGTCTATTTCGGTTTTTATATCGTCCGGTACAGGAGTTTCATCCGCGTTTTGTCCATAACGGTTCATGTAAGGCTCAATCCCTTTTAGTTCGTAGTATACTATTTTGCCTTTTTTATCTACTACAACATTGTCCAGGTCATAGACATAGTTGCCATTCCCCAGTTTTTTTGCATAACTGCTCAGTGCTACTCCAACTTCCATTTTAATCTTATTCTCAGTGTTCCGCATTTCTATGGTAGCATCCTGATGGCTGGTGTTGTATACCTCTTCATTGTTCATTTTCTTGATAAAGCCAGACCCCTCTCTCTTTGTAATCACTCGTCTCCATTCACCAGTCGCCGGGTCTTGTACTTCTACTGTGTCCGGTGGAAATTCCTGCAATTCAAACACATTCCCCTTATAAGTTATTTTATTCCCATCTTTCTGCGGCTCTTCGCCTGAGAAGGCGTTTTTGGTGAAGCACAAAAGGGACAACAGCAATACAGGGGCTATCAGCAGTTGCTTGCCCCTGGCCAGGGTGGTGGTTTTTCTTGTCAGCATAAGCAGGCGTTTTTTTAAAGGTGAACGAATGAATGAATGGGCGAGTACAGGGGCTGCGTTCAATACGGATTGCTCTACCAGGAACCGTCCGTACTCCGATGGATTGTTTTCTACCGCCTTGTCTGCCTGGTATTCGTGCACCAGCAGCAGGCGTTTTTCCAACAGGTATATCATAGGGTTGAACCAGAACAGAATTTGGAACAGGCGGATAATCAGCACATCAATAAAATGTAATAAGTGACCGTGTTGTTCTTCATGTGCCAGCACCATTGCCAGTTCTTCTTTTGTATAATCTGCTTTCGCACTGATAAACACCATCCTGAAAGCAGAGAAAGGGCTCATGTTTTTACCTGTTTCAATTATGGTCCATGTGCCGTCTTTTGATTTGTCGCCCTTACGGTACATGCGTAGTATTACTACTAAGTCTTTCAATAACAGTAAACTAAACACGACAATACCCGACAGGTAGATTATTTGCAACCATTGCTCCCAACCCAGCAATTCCAGCTCTGAGCCGCTAACTATAGCCTCACGTACCGCTGCGGTTTGTTCTGCTATGGGCCTGCCGGTGTCGCTGGAATATATAACTGAATCGTATCCCCACGACCACAAAGGTATTAACGCACCCGCCAGCAATACGATTACCAGGTAGCCCCTGTTATACCCATGTATGGCCTCACGACGCAGAAAGAGGTCGAATATGAACAAGCCCGTAAGCCATATAGCCGTTGAGTTGATGATGTATTGCAGCATGCTATTTCTTTTTATTGTTATCAATAGTTTTCAGCAAGTCGTTCAGTTCTTTCAGGTCCATGTCTTCATTCTTTACCAGGAAGCTGACTAATTTCTTCGGCGAGCCACTGAAGTATTTTTCTACTAAACTTTGCACGCCATGTTGGGCGTATTCTTCTTTAGACACAATGGGAAAATACTCGTAAGTCTTGCCATAGGCTTTATGGTCCAGGAAACCCTTCCGCTCCAGTATGCGTACTACTGATGAAACCGTGCTGTGTGGTATCTCCGGGTCGCCAAGGTGGTCTATTATATCTCTTACTAAGCAGGGTTGTATCTGCCAGATGATATGCATGATTTCTTCCTCGGCCTTGGTCAGTTGCGATATCGTCTTTTTACGCTTCATAACGTAAATTTACGTTACTTAACTGAAAAATGCAAGGTTAGATTTAGAGTGTTTAATTTTTTTGCTCAAAACCGTATTGAAATGAAGAAAGATAGGACGTTGGTGTACCATTGATTATCTTTATTAAAAGGGTGCGAGGTGGGTAGATATTGCCGTATACCCACTGTTTCATAATATGCTATATAACCTCTTTCATCTACCACCATATTTGTCAGCTCATATTTGTAATAGCCAACCGGCAAATGTGCCATTTCCTTTGCTATCGCACTATCTATCATTTTTTGAAACATACGGTAATCATTAGCCGCTTCTTTGAATGCGTCTAATTCCCTCAGCCGGTCATTATCCGGGTCGTCTTTGAACTGATGTATTCTTTTCCCATTGAGGAGTATGGGTACAGGTGGTTCTGTGGTCACGCTTCGTTTTATTTTAGATTTGCCTACCACTACTTCACGTTCCTTTGGTTTACTGAAAGTTATTTCATCACCCCGTTGGGTAATGATAGTTTCACCATATCTCTCATGTTCATTCCGGAAAGAGGAAAACAGCAGCAAGGCGCATAATGCTGAAAGGGCTATGTACTTACAACAGTTCATAATGCTTCAAACGATAGGCTACGGGTTGATTATTGACGGTGGAGGGTTTCATTTGCACCTTATTCATCAGGCTGCGAACTTTTTTGTTTACTTTTTGCAGGTAGCGTTCAGATAGTTGTTGTTTGTTGAAGCCATCGGTTTTATACAGACCGCTGTATTCATAGTACACCACTTTACCTTCTTTGTTTACGACTATATTCCTGATGTCTGCATTGTAGGCGGCGTCCGAGAGTTTTTTATATTGCCACCTGGTTTTCTTCCGGATGTGCTCTGCCAGGTATTTTTTGCCTTTTGCCAGTTTCGCACAATGTTCAATATTAATGCTTCCATAGGGGCCGTAGATTTTTTCGCCATTCAGCAGCACAGGTACTTTATTGAGGATTATCTTACCGTTTTCCTGCCTTGAGCGGTACCCGTCATAGTCGAGACTAAGCTTTCCTTGTGAGGTTATGGGGTCTGTTACTATTATAGTATCCACCTGCCCCGCCAGTAACAATTTATTGCCGTTCACTTCTATAGTTGTGTCTTTGGGATAGACAAAGTCACTCCTTTGTGCGGATGCGTTTGTTGCAAAGAACAATCCAAATAGAGATATGACGGTAATCCTGTAAAACACAGAGTAATTTAATAAAAATAACCCGGCAATCGTCATAGCACCTCCTCCTTCTGCTTTTCTACGGCTGTATATAGCTGGTAGTAGGCGCCTTTCTTCTCCAGCAGTTCTTGGTGGTTGCCTTGTTCTATAATGCGTCCTTTATCCAGCACTATTATTTCGTCAGCCTTGCGTATGGTAGACAGCCTATGCGCTATTACTATGGACGTACGACCCTGTATCATAGTATCTATGGCATGTTGTATCAGTTGCTCGCTCTCGCTGTCTACCGACGACGTAGCTTCGTCCAGTACCAATATAGATGGGTTGTAGAGCAAAGCCCTGGCAAATGATAATAATTGCCGCTGCCCCTGCGACATGCTGCTGCCCCGCTCCATCACGTTGAAATTGTAACCACCCGGCAGCTTCATAATATGCTCGTGCATGCCCAGCATTTTGGTGACACGCTGCACTTCTTCCATGCTGATGTCTTTATTGCGCAGGGTGATGTTGTCAAACACGGAACCGGAGAACAGGAATACATCCTGTAGCACGATGCCAATATGCCCGCGCAGGTTGTGCACGTCATAGTCGCGTATGTCTGTACCATCTATTTTTATACTGCCCCTGTTTACTTCATAAATGCGGCTCAGCAGGCTGATGATAGATGTTTTGCCCGCACCTGTGTGGCCTACTACGGCCAATGTCTTGCCTTTCCCGAGTTCAAAGGAAACACCTTTCAGTACAGGTATATCCTGCTTGTAGCTGAAGTGCACTTCTTCAAATGTTACGCTCCCTGCTATCTTTTCGGGCTTATGCGAGCCTTTGTTATGGAGGTTCTCTTTACTATCCAGCACCCCAAACACACGCTCGGCAGCTACCATACCCATTTGCAGTACGTTGAACTTATCGGCCAGCATACGCAGCGGACGGAACAACAGGTTGAGGTACATAACGAATGCGATGATAACGCCTGGGCTGGTTTCAAAATGCATCATACGCACAGCGCCCCACCATACCAGCAGGGCTATGGCTATAGTGGCTATTATCTCTACTACGGGAAAGAAAACAGAATAGGCGAAGATGGCTTTGATATTGGCATCGCGATGCTCTTTATTGATTTCTTTGAACTTATTCAGTTCCCGCTGCTCTGCACCAAATGCCTGAACAATGTACATGCCTACTATATGCTCCTGCACAAATGCGTTCAATGCAGCTACGGCATTGCGCACCCGCTGGAATGATTTATTCACGGATTCTTTAAAAATATAGGTAGCCAGTATAATAGCAGGGAAGGTAGTAAGGCATACTAAAGCCAGTTTCCAGTCGGTCAGCAGCATGACGATGATGATGGCGATAATGGTCAGCACATCGGCGATTATTGAAATCACCCCTTGGCCGAATACTTCGTTCACGGCTTCCAGGTCGTTGATGGTACGGGTTGTAAGTGTGCCAATGGGTGTACGGTCGTAATAAGCTATATCCTGGAACAGTACTTTGCGGAATACCTTTTTGCGCATATCGTTCACCACGGTTTGCCCCAGCCAGCCTATCAGGTACATAAACCAGAAACGCAACAGGCTATCCACCAGCAGTATGCCCAGTTGTATCACCGATATCCATATCAGGCCTTCCAGCAGCTTATTGCTGATGTATTTATCCACCGATAGTTGTATAAGCCAGGGGCGCAGGGGAGCTATTACTGCCAGTATTACAGAAAGGACAATGGATAGGTAAAAACTGCCTTTATAAGGTGCAGTATATGAAAATAACCTCCTGAGCAGCCCCAGGTTGAATATTTTTTTTATTTCGTTGTTCTTAGCCAATTAGTCTTGCTCCTCTTTTATGGTCATTAGGTACGCCTTAATAAACCCGTCTATCTCGCCGTCCATCACGGGTTGTACATTGCCCACCTCGTAGTCGGTACGGTGGTCTTTTATCATTTTGTAGGGGTGGAATACATAAGAGCGTATCTGCGAGCCCCATTCTATTTTCTTTTTGTTGGAGTTGGCCGCGTTTTTCAACTCCTCGCGCTTGCGTATCTCCTCTTCGTACAGGCGGCTTTTCAGCATGGTCAGGGCTTTTTCCCTGTTTTCGCCTTGTGTACGGGCCTGCTGGCATTCTATGATGATGCCAGAGGGTATATGCTTAAGGCGTACTGCTGTTTCTACCTTGTTTACGTTCTGCCCGCCCTTGCCGCCTGCACGGTAAAATTCCCATTCCAGGTCGGCGGGGTTTACGGCTATTTCTATACTATCATCCACCAGCGGATATACAAATACCGATGCAAAGGAAGTATGCCTGCGAGCATTAGAGTCGAAAGGAGATATGCGTACCAGCCTGTGTACGCCGCTCTCAGCCTTTAGCAGGCCGTAGGCAAATTCACCGTCAAACTCCAGGGTAGCCTGTTTGATGCCCGCACCCTCGCCATCCTGCAGGTCCAGTTCCGATACTTTCCAGCCTTGCTTTTCGCCATACATACGGTACATGCGCAGCAGCATTTCCGCCCAGTCCTGGCTCTCGGTACCACCTGCGCCGCTGTTAATGACCATCACGGCTGGCATTTCATCTTCAGGTTCGTTCAGCGTAGAGCGGAACTCGGCATCTTCAATACTATCCAGCGCCGTATCGTAAGCCGCTTTTACTTCTTCCTCAGTTGCCTCGTTCTCTTTCCAGAAATCGAACAGCACAGCGAAGTCTTCTACCGCCGTATTCACTTTATCATACAGGTCTGTCCAGAATTTGTTGACCTTAATTTCTTTAAGAATACCGGTAGCGCGCACGTTATCGTCCCAGAAACCGGGGGAAAGCGTCAGTTGCTTATCGCTTTCCATTTTCGCGGTGCGCTCGTCTATACGTAAAAAGCGGTGCAGGTGCCTGACCCGCCCGCGCATTTCTTTTATCTGTTCCTGCGTCATAAACGGTGCAAAGGTAATACTTTGTAATGTGCCGATACGAGCATTTGATAGTACCACAGCAGGTACGAACGGCAAGCAGTTTTTAATGGACATTTGACAGTTGAAAAGGGACAGTATTTGCTGATTATTCCAGCATTTTGTTAAGTAAGTGCGGAAAATATTAAGTATTTGTGAGAAAAGGTTTAACTGAAAGTTAGTTTTTGCGAATTCTAAATTTATGATTATCAATGAATTAGGTGTTAAACTGTTAAGTTTTGTTAAGCAAAACATGATTATCTCCCCAAATGACAGGTAATAAAAAGCCCCACTGTACCGTGGGGCTGCTGAATACCTGTAAGTTTGATTGTATTTATAAATTTTCCATCTCATGGCATTGGCTCAATGTGGTATGGTATGGCTGAGTTTAGATAATTCATTATTAATTACTATAGCAAATATACTATAATTAATTGTTTTTATGAATTTTAATTTTATAAGTGGGAACAACCCAATCCTATGTATATTCCCTTCCACCTACTCCGCATACCGTTCAAAGGTCTGCCAGTATTTGTCTTTGTATATGTCGAAGCTGATATCGGCCTTTTCGGCGTATTGTTTTTCTATATCGTGTAACACCTTAGACGGCTTCCTGAACTCCTTGCAGGCAAAATATATCTTGCGGGAATTGTCCCCTGTCTCCCTGCCTATATTGATATACCCGTCTGCATCTTTCAGTTCCTGTTCTATGGCTTTTTCTATCTCACTCATCAGTCCCAGCGTAGCCGGGTCCGGCATGTCCCGGCTACTGTTGCCGTAATAGTTAATGGTTACCGTCACTATCCAGGGGTGCGAAGCTTTCCTGTCCCATTTCAGCACGTCTGCATTCGCAGTCACCACTACAGGGCTGCCGTTTTCAGTTTGCCCTTCCATCATCGTGTAGTTATCTTTTTCTGTGTTGCGCCTTACCCCTTCATACTTTTCCACGAACTCTTTTTCCCGCCACAGCAGGTAATCCCGCAGTTTGCCGATGGGGACTAATTCTTTTTGCAGGTTTTGTTTCCCGGCTATTGCCATGTTGTCAATAGTGCTCACAAAGTTCAGCTCGCCCAGGTAGTTGTCCAGGTATATATACACGCCATGGGCTATCCCTTTAGCGGTTTCTTCATTGTACGCATCGTGTACGATTGTGATGTCTATCTCATCAGGATAATCAGCATTTTCGTTGGGATAAAACCACATATTGGTATCATCAAATGTGTGGCCATGCATATTGATACTGATATTGTCCAATGCCGGTTTCAGCGCAGTGAATTTCCAGCCGGGCAGTTGAGGCGCAGCCTCTACCAGTTCTTCCGCAATCACCATACTTTTAAATTTGCCGTCGACCGTAAACACCAGCTCTATAGTATTGTC
Organism: uncultured Flavipsychrobacter sp.; assembly: GCA_964515955.1. Classification (GTDB taxonomy): domain Bacteria; phylum Bacteroidota; class Bacteroidia; order Chitinophagales; family Chitinophagaceae; genus UBA5543. Next base: position 329,667 of record CAZEZM010000002.1, read on the forward strand.
ATCCGGCTTGCCCAACAGGTAAAATATATCATCGTTGAGTTGATGTAACCTCGGGCGCAACACATCGAACACATGCTTCTCAATATTCCCGTTCGCGTTTATGACCCCCGCAAAGGCCTTTTCATGCTGTTGAAACCATGTCCAGAAGTCAGCATAAGAATTAATCTGTTCCTGCGGCTCATCTTTTTTTCCGAATAAATTACCTAAGAATCCCATTGCAATATCATTAATACTAAAGCTAACGAATTCCCCCCTGTTTATGGGAAGAATAATTACTGATATTTCTTGTAAACACACTTGTGAGCAAGTACGCCAGCGAAAAGCATGTAATGCATAAAATACCCCAAAAAGGATAAACTGCCAATTGAATAAGCTAAGAAATGATCATATCATCCCCGTTACTTAAATAAAGGTGCCTTGGTTTCCGGTTAGCCTTATATCCTATTAGTTTATAACTTTGCCACGATGCAGACATTCAAGACCTCAAAATCAAAAGAGAACATACTGGCAAGGATACGAAAGGAGTTGACGAAAAAGTCTATCCCGGTTCCGTACCCTGAGCTGGACAAACGTCAGCAAGAGTCGATTTATGCAAAGTCGCCATTGTCTGACGAGGAGCGTTTTGCTGAGAATTTTATTCAACTCGGGGGGAAATTTGTTTTTTGTACCAATAAAGAAGAACTGCTGGACAACCTGGTGACCCTACATGAAAACAGGGGTTGGAAGAAAATGCTATGTTCGGATGAGCAGTTGCTTGCAGCCATCCGCAGCAATAAACTGGATATTGCATTACCAGCAAATGATAATCCTGAAGACGCAGAGGCCTGCATTACCGGTTGCGAACTGCTGGTGGCACGCACAGGCTCTGTGATACTGAGCAGCAGGCTACATATGGGGCGTACATCGTCCGTATTTTACCCGGTACACGTTATTGTAGGGTATACCAGCCAGGTAGTACCCGATATAGCACAGGCTATAGATGCCATGAAGAAAAAATACGGAAGTAATCTGCCGTCTATGATAAACCTGAATACGGGCCCAAGCCGCACGGCTGATATAGAAAAGACACTTGTAGTAGGGGTGCATGGCCCGGGAGAGGTGTTTTGTTTCCTGGTAAATGATATATAAAAAAAATGCTGAAAAATCAGGCGCCCTTCGGATCACTCGATATTCCAGCAATATAACAGTCTTTTAGAAAAAAGATTGTTTACATAAAATGGGTACAATTACAAAAAGGGCGCATAAGGGCTGACAAACGTATTAATAACCTTTGGTTATCAACCTAATGCAAAGCAACATAAATTGTGCCAATCCTTCTTGCCTCATTCAACGAAAGTGCGTTTTCATTCAACGAAAGTGCGTTTTCATTCAACGAACGGATTTTTCAGATGGGGTTATTAATGATAAAACTCATATTCTTCCCCCTCCCTAATTGCTGTAATTTTGCCCGATGGACAACCGGAATAATGATATAAAAGACGATAAGGATATTGAGTTTTTGGTTAATGCATTTTACGATAAGGTAAAGAAAGATGACACAATCGGGCATATATTTCATAAAATAATAGGTGAGGACTGGTCGCACCACTTGCCCATCATGTATAGCTTTTGGGGTATGGTGCTATTGGGTAAAACCGGGTATGCCGGCAACCCGGTAAAAAAACATGTAGCAGTAGACAGGGCTGTGCCCCTTACTGAGGCACATTATGCCCGGTGGGTGCAATTGTGGAATACCACTGTTGACAGCCTGTTTGCCGGCGAGAAAGCTGAAGAAGCTAAAAAACGAGCCGCTATCATGATGCAACTCATCAGTATGAAGGTGCAGGCGGCAAGGGATAATAAGTCTATCCTGTAAAGCCTATATGTCTATATAGCCCTCAAAAACAAGTTCAGCCGGGCCAATCAGCACTACCTCCGTAGCGCTTTCAGGAGATGATTTTTTGAAAGTAACCCTGAGCCTCCCACCCGGGGTAATCACCGGCCGGTCGAAATTGCCGGTGGCTTCTTGCACAGTAGCTATAGCGCAGGCTGTAACGCCCGTGCCGCAACTCAGTGTTTCATTTTCTACCCCACGCTCGTAGGTACGTACTTTAATCGCCTCCCCGGTATCTTGTACAAAGTTCACATTGATGCCTTTGGGTTGGTAAGCCTCTGTATTCCTGATTTCCCTTCCACGGGTAAAAACGTCAACATTGTCCACATCATCTACGGGTAGAACGTAATGTGGTGAGCCCGTATTCAGCACGCTATATCCATCCAAGAAAGCAATATGATGGACATCCTGCATACCCAGGTGTACATCGCCCTGGTTATCTATGGTGGCAGCATGCGGACCGTCTATGGCTACAAACCGGGCTTCGTGTTGGATAATACCCAGTTTTCTGGCAAAAGCTGTAATGCAGCGGCCGCCATTACCGCACATGGTACTTTCATTGCCATCGCTGTTGTAATATACCATCCTGAAATCGTAACCACCGGCGGGCTCCAGCAACATCAGCCCGTCGGCGCCAATGCCAAAATGCCTGTCGCACAAAAAAGCTACCTGCCTGCTGTTCAGTTGTATCTGCTTATCGCGGTTGTCGGCAATAATAAAGTCATTGCCTGCACCCTGGTATTTATAAAAATGTAGTCTCATTTTTCATTTTATTGATTCTGTAATATCTGTTCAGCTCTCGAATTGAGGTTGTTGGAAGAACCGCCGGTTTTATATAGCTCTGCCCGCCAGTTGTTGTTGCGCATTTCTCCCTGCACGGTAGAATGCAGTAATTTATAGTCGCCCAGCATAAAGCCGGGATTGTAGAACAGGAACACGCCCTGTGAACTTTGTTTTCCCGGTGCATTGTATTGCCATATTTCGTAGGGCCAGGCTGTTTCTTCCGCGGTCACTACATAGCGTTGGTCGGGCGGGCCGTATTTCAGGTAGTAAAAGCCCCGTTCACTTTCATAACCCGGGTTACGGCTATTACCGAATAATTTGTTGACATCTTTAACCAGTTTGGTAAAATCCTTCCAGCCTTTCTCCGGGTCAGCGGGCGACCGGGTTTTCCAAAAGTTGTACACGAAATAGCGCATATATGTTTCATCGGGGCGCTGCCCGAAGCTTTCGATGTTCAGCAGTTCATTTTCAGTGGCAATAGGTTTCAGCATTTTCAATATCGCTTTGAGTTGCGCGATATTATATTTTCCGGCAAAGGTGCTACTCAAGTCAAAAACCTCTACACGCTCAAATACAGCCCCGGAACTGTCGATGCCGATGGTATCGACTACCCGTACCGGATTGGTATTAATTAGCTGGAAAAATTGCGTGTTTTTGGCCAGTTCTTGTCCTTTGTTGTCCTTCAGCACAATATTAAGATGATAGTTGCCCGAGGGCAGGACGTCTGTTTTGAACCGGCCTAGTATGGGTAATACGATACCGGGCACCAGGGTGTCCGTTTGCAACAAAGAAGCCACCGGGTGGTCATATTCCTTCCTTGAAATGAAAACGTATTGGGTAAGGGGTAATTGTTCGGATGTTATGTTGCCTGTGCCATACAATTCAGTGTAATAATGCATGATGGTGCGGTGGTCGTCAACAAAGTTGATGCAGGAGGGTACCTGCAGGTTGCCATTTTTCAGAAATATATTATCCTTAGCATCGGTTTTATATGCCGTATCCAGCAATTGCAGCATGCTGTAAAAGGTTTTTTCAGGTGCAGGTACCTCTACAGTGTCTGAATATGTATACATCTGCCCTTCATTACCCTCTTGCGACAGGGTGACTGATATTTTGAGTTTACCCGTCGGTACGATATACCGGTGCAAATCCATAATGTTTTGCAATTGGGCTGCCCGCAGCGAGGCGGCGGGGGTAGTTTGCAAGTAGTATTTTTCTGATGCGATTATGCCGGTATCGTGTATGATATCTATGGTCGTTTTTATTTTACCCAGCCACACGCCGGCATCGTTTTTTGCAAACTGCACGGTTGAGGGGTCTATCTGCCAATACAGCTCCAGGTAAGGCTGATGAGCCTTGTCATCCCGTGCGGGCAGGTAAAACACGGCATATGAAGGCAGGGCGCTTATAGCATAAGCAATTTTCCCTGTGAGGGAGAGTAAAAAACACAACCCAATCCAACGGCTCATTATTATTATTTTCTGCAAATTACTGAAATAGCTTTATTTGCAGGATGATGCAATTGATGACACCATCAGTGCCATTTCCCAATATGTATTGGTGGCTGCAGGTTTCAGAGGCAGAAACTGTTGTTTTTGACATTGCGGAACATTTTGTTAAAATGTCTTATCGCAACCGTTATTATATAACAGGCGCTAATGGGCTGATACAGCTTTCCATACCACTTGTACAGGGGCGGAACCAGCGTAATGCCATGCAGGATGTGCAGATAGATAATAATGAACGATGGCAGGTACAGCATTGGCGTACTATTTTTTCCGTATACGGCAGGGCGCCTTATTTTGAGTATTATGCACCCTCCCTGGAAAAACTTTTCCAGGCACAATTTGACAAACTGGTGGCATATAATGACGCCACTATACAATGGGCCAAAGAGCAGACGGGAATAAAATTTTCTGAAACAAGGACGACATTCTATCAAAAACAATATGAAGGTAGTATGGTTGATATTCGCAGTTCGTTCAAGCCGGGTATTGAGAAAAGAACATTGGGCGCAAACAGTGCATTGTATTACCAACTGTTTGCGGAACGCAATGGTTTTTATCCTAACCTGAGTATACTGGACCTGCTTTTTTCAGAGGGGCCGGCTGTGGCCGGTTTTATCAGGGAGCAGCAGGAAGCGATAAGAAGTTGGCAGGCCGGTTAATGCTTTTTGGGTTGCCTGAAACCCCGCATCTTCCATACGCCAAACATGGCTTCATGTATAATGCCGGACGTCATTTTTGACGTTCCTTCTTTACGGTCTTCAAAAGTGATGGGTACTTCTTTCAGTTTGAACCCCGCTTTCCATGCGCGGTACTTCATTTCTATCTGGAAGGCGTACCCTATGAACTGTACTTCGGATAGGGGAATGGTTTTAAGAACATTCCTGCGATAGCATACAAAGCCTGCGGTGGGGTCGTTTACAGGCATCCAGGTTATCATTTTTGTATAAAATGCGCCACCTCGCGAAATAAACTTCCTGTCCCAAGGCCAGTTGACAAGCTTGCCGCC
>CAZEZM010000002.1:334881-337922 GCA_964515955.1 uncultured Flavipsychrobacter sp.
GGAGCCGATAGAGACATCAGCACCTGCCACGCAGGCCTGGTGCAGGCGCAGCAAGTCGTCAGGGTTGTGAGAAAAATCGGCATCCATCTCAAAAATGTATTCATAATCCCTGCGCAAGGCCCACTTGAAGCCTGCTATGTAAGCTGTACCGAGGCCAAGTTTCCCCGTGCGTTCTATCATATGCAGTTGTTCGGGGTAGGTATTCATCAGCGTCCGCACGATATTGGCGGTACCGTCCGGCGAGCCATCATCTACTATCAATACATGGTAACCACCCGCCAGCGAGAGCACTTTGAGAATGATGCGTTCAATATTCTCTTTTTCGTTGTAAGTAGGTATAATTACGAGTTTGTCCAATCGGGCAAAAAATTAAAGATTGAAAATACACAATTCTTGCATATCCGCTCTTAACAAATAGCTAAGATTTTAACCCGGATTTCTGAAGTTTCATGCGTGTAAGTATCTCTGTTATCTTTTGTTTGGTATGCAACGGGAAATCCGCGTTCATCATCCAATCGTAGTATTGTGGTTGTTCGGTAAACACTTCCTCTACTTTCCTGCCTTTGTATTTGCCAAAGTTAAATATGGGCGTACCGTCTTTCATAATCATACGGCGTGCATAATCCACGCACTCTTCATCGCCGTTGGTAAAAACATGCAATGCCTTTACATCATTTTCCATCGAGTCGCGGTAGCGGTCAAGTTGTGCTTCCAGCACTTCGATGGTGGCCATTATGTCAGCCTCGGCGCTATGAGCGTTGGTCAACTCCTTTTTGCAGTAGAAATCGTAAGCCGCGCTCAGGCTACGGCTCTCCATTTTAAAGAATATCTGTTGTACATCCACAAATTGTCGTTCAGTAAAATCAACATTCACCCCGCAGCGCAATAATTCTTCAGCCAACATAGGTATGTCAAAGCGCACCGCATTATATCCGCCCAGGTCGCAACCTTTCATCCACTCGTACAGTTCTTTAGCTACCTGTTTAAACGTGGGACAATCTTTTACATCCTCATTGCTGATACCATGTATAGATGTAGACTCTGCTGATATGGGTATGGTTGGGTTCAGGCGTTTTACATATTTATCCCGGTTGCCATTGGGGTGTATTTTTACCATGGCTATTTCCACTATCCTGTCTGTGCCGGGGTCTGTGCCTGTTGTTTCAAGGTCAAAAAAGATTATCGGTTTCCTTAACGCGAGCTGTGCCATTCCTGCTGATTATTTAGTTCAATTCTTTGTGCGAACATACGCTATTCCAGTCAATTCCATCGAAAGTGCCCGAGCTCATCAGCAGCAGGCATACGGGTTGGTCAGTGTTGCTTATGTATCTTGCCACGGCAACCTGCAATTCGTTTTTATTGTCAATCACCGTCATACCGGTGGTGCCAAAGTGTTGGTATACTTCCTCTTTACTCAAAGGCGGCAAACCTTTCAACTGTAATGCGTGATGGCTGAAGTACACCACAGCCTCGTCAGCACTATTCATACTGCCGGTATATTCTTTCAGGAACTTTTCGCTCAGGCTGCTGTAGGTATGTAGTTCGAAACATGCTATCAACCGGTGGTTGGGGTATGCCTCGCGTACCGCATCTAGTGTAGCCTTCAGCTTAGAGGGTGCGTGTGCAAAATCGCGGAAAGCAATAAGGTTATCCGTTTCCAGGATTTTCTCCAGCCTGCGGGCGGCGCCGGTAAAATCTGTTATGGCCTGGTAGCAATCCTCGCGGCTGATGCCTAACTCCTGGCATACCGCTATGGCCGCCTGCATATTCAACAGATTATGGCTGCCAAATACTGAAACTTCGACAGGGCCGAGTTGGGTATCCAGTACGGCCACACCTTCTTCGTAATGATATTTGGGCATAGAGTAGGGCACAGCTTTCAAATGACCGGCAGATGAGGATACCAGTTTTTTTACTTCTTCGTCCTCGGCATTGTAAAACAGCGGGATGCTTTTATCGCAGTCCTGCAGATATGTCCTGAACTGGTCGAGGTATATCTCATACGTGGGGAATACGTTGATATGGTCCCATGCAATGCCGCTCAGTACCGTAATGTGCGGATGATAGAAAAATATCTTAGGCTTTTTTTCGATAACCGATGCGGGGTATTCATCCCCTTCCAGTATAATCACAGGTGCGTCAGATAGTTGTACCGACTGGTTAAAGCCTTCTACTTTGGCCCCTACCAGGTAGTCGAATGCAACACCCTGTTGGCGCAGTATATGCATTATCATAGAGGTAATGGTCGTCTTGCCGTGGCTCCCGGCAATTACTACCCTTTTCTTGTCTTTTGCTACCTCATATATATATTCAGGAAACGAGTATATAGGAATGTTAAAATTTTGCGCTGCCAGCAGTTCGGGGTTGTCAGCCTTAGCATGCATACCCAATACTACAGCATCAATATCTGGTGTTATCCTGTCAGTATGCCAGCCATAGGCCTGGGGCAAAATGCCCGCTGCGGCAAGGTTTGAGCGGGCCGGGTCGTTTATTTCATCATCACTGCCTGTCACTTTGTACCCCTGCCTGTGCAGCGCTAACGCGAGCTGGTGCATGACTGCCCCACCAATTGCTATAAAATGTATATGCTTCATTAATTTTTCTTATCTTCGTACAAATGTAAGGGACGTTTTTAGTTTTTTAATTAAGTAAACAAGATGCAAAAATTTACAATACTACGTCGTGTTGCACCTTTAATGGCCATTCTGGCTCTAACAGTGGTGATGGCTTCTTCATGCAATTCAACCAGCAAATACGGTTGCCCCAATAAGTTGGAGACAAGTACTTCATTACGTTAATTTATCATTTATAGTTTAAATAGAGCCGGCATGATAAACAGCCGGCTATAATTATTTACAGGAATGTGTAATATAACAAGGGTGCGCCTTTAGATGTGTACTTTTCCTTACCTCTGTTATGTTCGTCCGGGCGCTTGGCATATTGTCTGCAATTCCAGCATAATATTTTTGAGTAGAATTACTGTAGAGTATATACATGTACTTCATTCATACACATAAAAATAGGGAGTCTTATACAGACTC
>CAZEZM010000003.1:0-154146 GCA_964515955.1 uncultured Flavipsychrobacter sp.
TAATACAGATGTTAATGGCGGGGTTTTATATTGAATTTTTTCCTAACTTGCATGCTTCTATGACCAAAGTGTGGTTATAATTTTATGAGTGAGAATAAATTAAGCCTGGTAAAGTTCGCCCCAAAAGGAACTGACAATTTTCATGACGCGGTAAAGGCAAGAGTGGAAGAGTACTTCAGCAAAAACAACATTTCAAAGCTGCACAACCCCACGATGGTGGTAAAAACCATAGCCATGCTGGCTATGTATTTTGTACCATTTGCGTTAATCGTAAGCGGTGTCGCCTCTGTGAACCTCGTATTCTTTTACGGCCTCTGGATGCTGATGGGCGTGGGTATAGCCGGCATAGGCAGTTCGGTAATGCACGATTCCAATCACGGTGCCTATTCTAAAAATGAATTCGTAAACCGCGCGCTGGGCTGGTTGCTCAACCTCTTGGGTGGTTACGACCGTAACTGGCGCATACAGCATAATGTACTCCACCATACATATACCAACCTCGACGGCCTGGACGAAGATATTGACGCAGGTATACTGCTGCGCATGTCGCCCAACGCCAAACACATAGGTATGCACAAGTACCAGCACTTGTACGCTTGGCTGCTGTACGGTATCATGAACATCTACTGGGTGACCGTAAAAGATTATAAATGCCTGCTGAAATACGGCAAAAACGGCATGCTGAAAAAGGAAAAAATTACCCTGACCAAGGCACTGATAGAACTCACTGCATATAAGCTGTTGTACTTTGGCTACGCATTGATACTGCCACTGTTTTTTGCAGGGGTGGAATGGTATCATGTAGTACTGGGTTTTGCCGCCATGCACATGGTAGGCGGTCTGCTGCTGGCATGTATCTTTCAACTGGCGCATGTGATGGAAACATCAGAATATCCCAAGCCGGGGGAAAGCAATAAAATGGAAAGCAGTTGGGCGGTTCACCAATTACTGAACACTGCCAACTTTGCGCCGAACAACAAACTGTTGTCCTGGTATATAGGCGGACTCAATTTCCAGATAGAACACCACTTGTTTCCGCAGATATGCCATGTGCACTATCCCAAATTGTCTAAGATAGTGGCTGAGGTAGCAGCAGAACACAATGTGCCTTACAATGTACAGCCCACTTTCCGCACAGCATTAAAGCAACACGCATTGATGCTGAAGCAGTTAGGTAATCCCCGCAAAGCAGCTTAATTATCCGTATTTTTTTAATAACTTTCATATCCATCATAAAAATGATGCTATGAAAAAGTTATTTACTACAGCTATACTATCCTGCGCATTCGTTTCATCTTTCGCGCAAACCAATATGCTGTCTACCAACCCGGTAGCCGAGCAGGTGATGCTGGGCAACTATAATCCGGCTACTTATACGCCGACGGTGGTCATCAGCAAAGCGGCAGATATCAGCCAGGGTATTATGAACAGTGTTTCGCCCGACTCGCTCAAAGCATACCTCGAAGTATTGCAGACTTTCGAAACCAGGCATACTTCTTCTGATACCGTTTCCGGTGCAAGGGGCATAGGTGCCGCCCGCAGGTGGATTTATAGCAAGCTGGAACAATTCAGTTCGCAGAACGAAAACAGGCTCCTGGCTTCTTACCTCCAGTTCGACCAGCAGATATGTAGTGTTGACCAACACAGGAATGTATTTGCTGTATTACCCGGCTCCGATATTGCTGACAAATCAGTTGTCATCATTGAGGGGCACTTCGACAGCCGCTGCGAAGACAACTGCGATACAGCCTGCGTAGCACAGGGCATGGAAGATAATGCCAGCGGTACCGCACTGGTAATGGAACTGGCGCGTGTAATGGCCAAATACAGCTACAAACATACTTTGGTATTTATACTCACCACCAGCGAAGAGCAAGGCCTGAACGGCGCGCGTGCTTTCGCCAAATACTGCAAACAAAAAGGTATTGAAGTAAAAGGCGTAATGAACAATGATGTAGTGGGCGGCATCATATGCGGAGAAACAGCTTCGCCCCCCGGCTGTATGGGTGCCGGTACTATCGACAGTAACAATCTGCGTCTGTTCTCGGGGGGCAATTTTAACTCTCCGCACAAGCAACTGGCACGTTTCATCAAGCTGGAATACAATGAAATGATTAAACCCATTGCCACTGTACCTATGACGGTCAACATCATGACACCACTGGACCGCACGGGCCGCGGTGGTGACCATATACCTTTTTATGATGAACAATACACTGCTATACGCTTCTGCTCGGCCAACGAACATGGCGATGCGGATGTAAGCAACCCCAGTTATGCCGACAGGCAACATACCAGTACCGATGTACTGGGCGTAGATACCGACAACGACCAGGTAATAGACAGCTTCTTCATAGATTTCAATTACCTCGCCCGCATGTCTGTCATCAATGGCAATGCAGCCACCATGATGGCTGTAGGCCCCAAAACACCCACTTTCGATTTGTCTATGGGTGCGTTGGGCTTTTCGGTGTATATCACTTCGCAAAAGCAATATGGCAAATACAGGGTGGCTGTCCGCTCTACCACCAACGATTGGGACAGTGTATATACCATCACCGGCGATTTCGGGTATATACATATTGACACGGTAGGGCCGCGTTATATCAGCGTAGCCTCTGTAGACGCAGATGGTATAGAAAGCTTGTTTTCAGAAGAGAAGATAGCGCGTGTAGGCATTAACGATATAGCCTACGACAAACAACCCGTAGAACTGATGCAGAACCACCCCAACCCATTCGACGGGCAGACAATCATTTCCGTTTTAGCCAACGAGGACATGAAGGGGGCCGATGCTTATATATCCATAGCAGACATAGCAGGCAAAGAAATCAAGCGCCTGAAAATCACCCTCAGCCCCGGCATGAACGAAGTAATGTACGAGCATGGATACAATGTCACAGGTACTTTTACCTACACATTAGTAGTCAACGGGCAAAAGCTGCAGACAAAACGGATGGTATTTGCGAACTAAGAACACACGTGTTGTCAGGAGTTACCTCCTGGCAACATGTAATATTCATTTCTCCTTCACCGGGTACAACCACCTGAATGCGTTAAACACTGCCTGGTGGCCCGCGGTAGCATGGTTTTCGTCAGGCAGGTAATCAAAATACACCCTTATTTTTCCTGATTTTGCACTACTGATTTTTTCTACCAGTCGCTCGGCATATTCTTCCATAGCAGGCTCCTTCGCGCCAAACATCGAACCCTCTTTGCCTACACCCACATATACAGAAGTGGGTACAGCATAATCATCTTTCAGTATGGCAGGGCTTCTCTTCAGCAGGCCGCCATCATCCCACCAAAGGCTGGGGCTGATGATGATATACTTATCAAACATCATCGGGCGGGTAAAAAGTATTTCCGTTGCCAGCAGCCCTCCAAGCGACTGGCCTATTAATGTAGCCTCGTCATTGGCGGCATACTTTCCCTTTATAAAAGGTTGTACTTCCTGTTCTATAAAATCCATGAACTTAGCAGAGCCTCCTCCTGTCGGACACAATTCTTTATCTCTTGCACTACGCGATGGGTAGGTAAAATCACGTTTCCTGTCTGTATTGGCAATCCCTACCAGTATTGATTTGGGCACCCTGTCTATCCACGGAAAATTATTGTATTGTACTATACCCGCAACATGTATAAAGTCTTCATCCGTGCCGCCATCCAGCAAGTAGATAACCGGGTATCGCGCACTTGTATCATAACCTTCAGGTAAATAAATATTCAACAACCTGCGCTCATTCAATACGTCAGAATACAACTCTTCGGTATAGCCAAGAAAAAACGGTTTTGCCGTATTGCTTTGGGCACCCGCATATATTGGCACCAACAACAGGAATAATATCAACCTCATAAACACTGTGTAAAATACTACATCCGCCCCTCTTCCAGCCCTTCACGCCTTCTTAATTCATCCCGCTTGCCAAAGTTGTAGGTAAACGCCAGTGACATATGTTGCGTGTTATACATAGTACTCGACGACACAGCTACCTCCGGTTGGTCCATACTATATACATACCTGTATGTATGGAAAGGGTCGGTAATCATAAGTTTTACACTGGCTGTATCTTTAAACATGCTTTTGCCCACTTCTGCGTGCACCCACATAGAGCCACCTGTCATTTGTACTACGCTGCTCTGGGAGGCGCTTGCATACCGTGAATGCGCACTGGCCGACCATCCTTTCTTAAATGAAAACTGCGCGTCCATACCTACATAAAATCCTGCCGCGGAATCGAAATGGTGCCTGCCGTTATAATCAGCTTCATATTCAGCATAATGCCCTTCCGCCATCAGCCCCAGGTGCAGCCAGCTATATACCTGGTTGGTATAATGACCTGAAATTGACGTTCTTGTATTATTACCGCTATTGGCATAAAAATGGGTAGCCACATTGGTGCTGTTGTCAAACACCAGTTGCTCAATAAACGTTCCCAGTGTTTTAGACCAGTTGGCAGTAGTAATAAACCTGCCTTTGAAATTATGTTTCAACTCCACGTTGTGGGTAAACATGGGGGCAATCATCGGGTTGCCGGTAAATATGTTGTATTGCGAGGCATACATAGCAAATGGGTTCAGGTCACGGTAATTAGGCCTGCGCACACGCCTGCCATAATTCGCCTCTACAGTATGATTATCGTTGATTTTATAATTAGCAAATGCTGTCGGGAACAGCGATATATAATTACGTATAAACTGAACGTCCTGCGTTACCTGGTCACCTTCGGCATAGGTATGTTCTACCCGCAGGCCACACTGCAGTTGTAGCTTATTGATAGCCGTTGTGCTATTCACATAGGCAGCGCTGATGGCTTCGTTGTACAAAAACTTATTCGTCCTCGTTGTATCGTTTACCCATTGGCCGTTGGTGTACCTGTCAAACCTGTTTTCCTCGTTCATGGTCATATAGTTTCCCTTTACGCCGCATTCCAGTTTCACTTTACCCGCTTTGTTTTCGTAATCAGCTTTTATTACATACAGGTTCGTCCTGTCGGGTATCTTATTATCCAGTATCAGCGGTTCGGCAACTACCCCGCCGTTCGCATTGTAGTCGGTACTGTTCAGCTTCTGGTATATATCGCGGCGGTTGATAAAGCTACCTGCATTCAGTTGGATATTCCTGTTACTGTCTATTTTATGTTTCAAGTAGCCGTCCAGCTCTATATGGCTACGCTTATGGCCATTCCTGTTTTCTGAAACATTATAAATAGTTTGTCCTGCCTGGTGGTTGTCAATAGTTGAATTTATCTGGTCTACTTCATCATTGGTATGATAAATACCCTTAGCGGAAAACGACATGCTGGTTTTATCGTTCATATCGTAATCGATGCCTGCCTTCAGCGAATAATCAGGGAATATTTCTTTCTTGAAAGCCTCTTCTGTTATCACGGCTACCGTTTCACCGTTTTGCTTTGACCTGCTCTCCTTTTCAGATTTCAGGAACCCCTGCCCCAGGTAATAACTTGGGCTGAGTGTAAACGCCAGTTTATTCTTACGCCAGGTCATGTTACTGTTGGTAATAATAAAGGGATATCTCCCCTGCTGGTACCGGGCATTAGCTGTACCTCCCCAGCCCTGCCTCTTATTTTTATCCATGATGATATTGATAATGCCGGCATTGCCTTCCGCATCATACTTGGCCGATGGCTGTGTCATCAACTCTACTTTGGCTACTTCATCAGCACCTACCCCTTTCAGGTAGTCCGCCAACTCCTGCCCCGCCAGCCGCACGGGTTTGTCGTCTATCAATATCACTATCCCCTCTTTGCCTGTAACACTGATAGAACCGTCAGCCCCTACGCTGACACCGGGCATATTCCTCAGCAGGTCCAGCAGGCTGTTGCCTGCCTTCATGCTTTCCCGCACATGCACTACCGTTTTGCCAAGTTCAGTACTGATGATATTCTTTTGCCCGGTCACCACCACTTCTTCCATCTCGGTGCCTGTGGGGGTCAGCATTATAGTTTCTATTTCAGTATTTCCGGTTATTAATGCAGGATGTTTCTTCTGTTTGTACCCCAAAGCCTGTACATCTATGATGTATTTACCGGCAGCAATGTTATCGTGCCTGTAAACGCCCTGTTCGTTGGTCTGGCCCGAAGTAACCAATGAGGAATCAGCCCCGTTAAGTACAGACACATAGGCCATTTCTATGGCTGTACCTTTCTCTGTTTTAACCGTACCTGTTATACTGTATTGGGCTGAGAGTTGTGTGCTGCACAATAATGATATGGCAGCAAAGAGGAAAGCGTATCGTTGTTGCATCTGGTGGTTTTATACATATAAATGTAAGCGCCATATACTTCCACAGTTGCACTGCATCGCTTATTTAGAATAATTTTAACGTATGATATGCCTGTCAGACCTAATTATTTGGCTTGTAAAGTGACGCGCTTCGAAATATTCACTTAGATCATACCTCTTGCCTTTGCCATCGATAATATAATGCCTGCTCAAATAATACCGCACCTTATGGTAAGGTATCCATATTGTAGGTACGTATCTATTCCCGTCTAATTTAACTGCGGGGGAAAGTTTCAAAATTCTTACAACCATTCTATTGTTGATAGTATCGAACATCCAGCATTCAAGAAAAAATATCTTATCAAACTTAGTAGAATACAGGCTGTCTGTAATTTCTTTTGCAGAGTCATAATCCAATATGCTAAAACTGTCAATTCTACCAGTCTGAATATATGTATCAACTTTGCCTGCGGAAACTCTGTCAAGCAACATTTGTGCAAGTTTCATGCTTTTCCCGAATTCGTTAAACACGGAATCAAGTACCGTATTGGCCTGCATATGTAAATCAAGCTGCCTGGTGACGTAAATAGACTCTTTATTATACCGGGCGTTATCAGGCTCCCTGATTTGCGCAATAGCCTGTGAAGACACCGGCAATAGTAGGATTACAGATATTAAGACTGCTTTCATTGTGTATCGATTACTTTAAAATAGCGTCTATCAGTTTATTTGACGACCATAAATGCTGAGCCTGCGCTCCGTTTAAGTTAAACTCTATTGAGCACGACGGAGCATATAGCGACGATTTTTATCAAGGTAAGGCATAACCGCTTCAAACCCTCTACGTTCAAAATATTCTGACAACGTTTTCTTGTTGCCTTCAGTAGTATTAAATTTATATCTCCCAAAAATGGTTGATATTTCAGGAAAAACTGTCCAGAATAATGGTACTGTTTCTGCTTCACTATTCCTATAAGCAATGGCTATTGCAAGGTTCTTTGCGATAAGGTAATTATTCTCATTAAAATATATCCATTCTTCCAACAATACTATCCTATCCACCTGTAGCGCTGCTGACTCCTCTATTATCTGTCGCATTATCTTTGGTTTGATAGCGGTAAATCCCGGGTTATCCTTATTCATCCCCATGTAAGCCAGAACTTTTCTACGCAATACGGATTCACACATCATTTGCCTGAATGTGGCTTTTTCGCCATAGAAGTTGTACAATGAATCAAGCATCCGATTTTCAGGTATTGCCAGGTCTATTTCCGTTACAATAGTTTTTTTCCATGTCGGAATTAGTTGCTCAGCGGGAGTGCCTGGCTTCTTCGGGTCAAAGATGTCATCCGCTACGCCGGGGGATAACTCGCTCAAAAACGTTTCATGGCCTGTTACTTTCTTTTGAGCATAGGCACCAGACCAATTCAGAAAACACAAAAGGATTATTAGGATTGTCCTCATTTGAAGTTATTGCAACAGCAAACATAATATTCGCTGCTATAAACTACAATAGCATATTGCCTGGGCGCCGTTACTTCACAGCCGTATATGCAGTACCCTGCACCTGCTCGCCGTTTACGTTAAAGCTCACTAATCGGTTATCCAGGTCCCTGGCCAGGAAACATGTATTACATTTCTCTTTCCTGAACTCGAAATAACGAAACCTGTAGGTTTGGTTAGTGGCAGGTATATACAACTCCCATTCCTGGTCGCCATGCAGGTAATAATAAAACTGATCTCCTTCAGGCTGCTCTGAATATGCAAGGTAAGACGCATGATAATCTACACTGTCCACAAAACGTTCAGTTGACACCTGCGAAAAATTACTACCTGCCTTATAGCCGGTAATGTATAGCGTATCCACATCGCTGCTGTCGTACCCGCTGAAATGGATGGATACCCCCTCCGGGTTCAGGCATGCTTTCTTCGTACAGCAGGAAGAAAATACACAGGCAAGCAGTATTATTAACAACAGGTTAATAGGCTTCATAAACTTCATTTTAGGGAATACTGTCAAATAATATGCCAGCATTGCATGGGGTCTTAGGATTTTGTGTTTGAATTTTATAAAATAGAATAAAATATGTATATTTGCTGTAGTAAATTTGAATAAATTTACGAAAGTCCCGTTCGTACGGGACACTAATAAACCCGCAAAAGTAATAGTAGTTCTTTGACATGAAAACATACAGCAATATACCAAGGCAACACCTGCAAACAGCTTGTTACATTATGTTATGGCGCTGAACAATTGCCCTGCTATTGGAACAAAATTTCGAACTGGTAATCAACCTGTTAATCGAAATTGATGCCGGAATTATAAAAACGATTGCACTGGCATCAAAAGGGAACAAAAATCCAAAACTCCCCTCCTGTTTTTAGGAGGGGCAGATTTGCAGATGTCTTTAGGGCATCTGCAAATCGGGGTGGTGAACTCGCGCCGGACAAAACAAGTTGAAAAAATGTTCCCATTTTTAATTCCTGATTTGCTGGAATCATTTGGGAACAAATCCACCTCCGTGTCTCAGCGTCTCTGCGGTTAAAAAATTTCAATGCACAAAACCTGGAATCATTTGGGAACAAAAAAGCGGGCTTTCGCCCGCTCTATATTTACCTGGTCAAATATAATCTTAGTTAGCAAGGCTATTGCCTTTGTTGGTCGCCTGACCAACAAATTTAGTTAGCAAGACTGCGGAAGTCCACAGGCACCAGTTTGCTCACGCCCGCCTCCTGCATGGTCACGCCGTATATCACATCTACTGCTGCCATGGTCTGCTTGTTGTGCGTCACCAGTATAAACTGCGAGTTGTCGCTGAACTTGCGTATCATTTGCGTAAACTTGCCCACGTTGGCGTCATCCAGCGGCGCATCCACCTCATCCAGTATACAGAATGGCGCAGGTTTGATTAAGTATATCGCAAACAGGAAGGCCGTTGAAGTCAGCGTCTTCTCCCCACCCGATAACTGGGTAAGCGTACTGGGCTTCTTGCCTTTTGGCTGCGCGTATATCTCTATACCGCTTTCAGCCAAGTTGTCTGGGTCAGTCAGGCGCAGGTCGCACTGGTCTTCTTCTGTAAACAGGGCTTTAAACACAGTCACGAAGTTCTCACGTACCGCCTCAAATGTTTCTTTGAACTTGGTATTGGCGGTCAGCTCCACTTCTTCAATAGTGGCCAGCAGCGATTCCTTCGCATTCACCAGGTCGGCCTTCTGCTCCTGGATGAAATCGTACCGCACCTTCATCTCGGTATATGCCTCAATCGCTGTAGGGTTGATTTCACCCATATTCTCCAGTCGCTTCTTCATGCGGTCGGCTTCAGCAGTCAGTTCGTCTACGCTCAGCTCTCCGGTGCGGTCTTGGTCAAGCACTTCGTCCAGGTTCACTTTGAACTCTACGCTCAGGCGCTCTTTCATCCCGGCCAGTTGCAGCTTCATCTCGTTCAGCTTATCCTTGATGCCGTTCAGCAGTGTTTCAGCCTGTTCTTTCTCTCGGCGCTTCTGGTTGAGGAAGCCTTCTTTCTCAGAAATCTCGTTGCGCAGTTCGTAGTACAACCTGTCCTTTTCGTTCAGGGCGGCCTCGTCGGTTTCCTTCTGCTTCATCAGGTCGTACAACTCTGTGTCGCCACTGTTCAGCGTTTTTTCAGTTGCTTCCAGTTGCTCCGTGGCCTCTTTCAGTTGCTGGGTGTTGCTGGTTATCTGCTGTTGCAGGTCTTTATACTGGTTGCTGCGGAAGTTCAGTTCCTGCTTCAAACCTTCCAGCTTGCTTTGCTGGCGGGTATACTGCAGGTTCAGTTGGTTATACTGTTCCGTTGCCTGGTTGAACTCTTGTTCCGCAGCTTTGAATGCAAAGTCCGCCTGCTCTATCTCCAATGTAATAGCGTGCAGGGCTTCACTGATTTCCTGCAGTGCGTCGCGCGTGCTGCTGATGCTCTCATGCGTATCGGCCAGTTGTTGCTCCAGCTCTGCCACTCTTTGCTCGGCACGTTCATTCATGTGCTCGTAGTTGGCTATCTTGTCGCCTATGTTCACCAGCAGGTTTTGCAGGGTATTGATTTCGCTACGGGTTTGCTCTATGGCTTTATCATTCAGCTCCTGGTTGAAGCCCGTAACCAATGTTTGGGTATCGGTTATCTTTTGCTTCAGCACGGCTGTTGATGCGGTTAGGTCTTCTATCTCTTTGGCCAGGCGCTCCAGGTTTTTGGCGCGGCCTATCTTGTTGCCTTCAAACAGCCCGATAGAACCACCACCCAATGTGTACTTGCCACGCACCATCTTACCGTTCTTTTCTACGATGATGTTGCCGTTCAGCATTTCCATATTGGTCAATGCGCCTTCGGTATCGGCTATGTACACATGCCCCAGCAGGTGTTGTGCCAGTGGCTTGTATTGTTCATCAACAGTCACTACGCTCAGTGCAGGCACCAACCCTTCCGGTGCTTTATGGCCTGCAGCCTGGTATTGCTGAAACTGGTTCAGGATAAAGAAGTTGGCCTTGCCTTTCTTGTTATTGTCCAGCAGGTGTACAGCTTTGGCGGCATGTTCTACGTTGTCTACTATATAGTAGTTCAGGTAGCTGTCCAGCAGGTTTTCCAGTGCGGTGCGGTATTCGTTCTGCACCACAAACACATCTGAAAGCAGTGGCGCATTCTTGCCCCACTCTTCGTGTTTGCTCAGGAACTTGATACTGTCGGGGTAACCCTCCAGGCTTTCCACCAATGATTTCAGCAGGTCGTGTTCATTGCGCCTCGAATCCAGTTTACGGTTCTCGTCCACCAGCTCAGAGCGCAGGCTTTCTATCTGCTCCTGGCTTTGCAGGATTTTGCCTTTCACTTCTTCCTGCCTGTTCACCAGTTTTTCCAGGTCTTCTTTGCGGCCCTGTAGATTGGCTTCAGTCTCCTGCTTCTGTATGTTCAACTGGCCTATCTGGTCAACGCGCTGTTGCTTCTCTTCCTGCACCTGGTGCATACTGCGTTGCAGGTTCAGTACCGATGTATCGGCAATGGCTACTTTCTTCTCAGCGTCAAACTGGTCGCGCTGCTTCTGCTGGTATTTACCACGCAGGCTGTCCAGCAACACTTTCTTGTCGTCAAAAGCCTGGCGTTTATCGTCGGCTACACCACGCAGCCCTTCCAGTTCATCGCGCAGCTTTTGCAGCACATCGTTTTCTTCGGTTATCTGTGCTTCGGCAAAGCTTATGGATTCCTCCAGGCTCTTTATCTGCGCGTCTGCACCTGTCAGGAATTCTTTCAGGCTCTTCTCTCGCTCCCTCAGGTGATCTATCCTTTGCGATGCCAGCCGCTTATCACTTTCCAGGGTACGCACTTTATTCACCAGTTCGTTGAACTGCTTTTGAAGCCCGTTCAGTTCCTGCTCTTTGGCTACCAGCTTCACTTTCTCCTGCTGCACGGTAGCTTCCTGTTGCGCTACAATGGCCTCCAGTTGCACTTTGCGGTCGGTCTCAGTATTGTGTTGCTCGTTCAGTTCCCTGTATTGGTCGTTGAAATGTTCGAGCGATGCCTTGGCCAGCTCTATACTTACTTCTTTGTATTCAGTCTTTATCTTGAAGTAGCGTTCTGCCTTTTTTGCCTGGCTTTCCAGCGTGCGCAGGTTGTTGCCTATCTCAAACAACAGGTCTTCAATACGTGCCAGGTCCTGCTCGGTGGCATCCAGTTTCAGTTTGGCCTGCTTCTTACGGGTTTTGTATATGGATATGCCGGCGGCTTGCTCCAGCATCCTGCGGCGTGAACCGTCTTTGTCTTTAATGATGTCATCCACCATACCCAGCTCGATGATGGCGTAAGAGTCGTTGCTGACCCCGGTATCTAAGAAGAGGTTGTGGATGTCTTTGAGGCGGCAGGTTACATCGGTCAGGCGGTATTCGCTCTCACCGTTCTTGTAAAACTTGCGGGTGATAGTCACCGTAGTGAACTCTGTTGGCAGCAGGTTGCGGGTATTCTCAAAAGTGAGCGATACCTCTGCCATCCCGGCTGCATTACGTGTACGCGAGCCATTGAATATCAGGTCCTCCAGGTTATCCGACCTCAGCGACTTTATCTTGTGCTCGCCAATCACCCAACGGATGGCATCTACTATATTCGATTTGCCGCAACCGTTGGGGCCCACAATTCCGGTTATGGGATGGTCCAGCAGTATATGCGTTTTATCGGCAAACGACTTAAAACCTTTTATATCTAACGACTTTAACCTCAAGGCACAAACTTTTTAGGGAAAAACAAAAATATACATTTCAGCGGGTTAAAAGGGGGCGAAATGCAATACTGGACGCAAATGTGGGTAACTTGGGGAATATAAACAAGCGCTTTGCTTTCACAGAAAAATAAAGCAAATATATTATTGCAATACCGCTATTTACGCTTGTAAAAATACTTATTGTAATAGAAGAAAGTGGCCACCCTATATTGTAGTTCAAATTCGTCTTGCCGCCCTGATACAGCTATCCGATCTTTAAAACAGATAACATATTTGGCCGTATCTAATGTGCGGTCGAAACAAGCAGTATCGTAAGTGATGCATACGTTTAGGTCAAGCGCATCATTGTAACGCATATGGTTTACTGCCAATGGTGCGGGGTGTACGTCCTGCACCAATACGGGACCGGGGTCGGCAGAGACCTGTGCCAGCAAATCATCCATGCTCTTCTGGCTTTGGAAGTAGAACAAGTAACCCATATATACCAGCCCACATATGATGATGGTTGAGAAATGCAAGGTATTGAATATGCTTTTCCGGAAATTGGAATATGTAAACGCCAACAGTACCAGGATGATGATATACGCTGCCCCCCGGTACAGAGGGTACATAGCACCAAAGGCGTAGTGCGCCACCACCAACAGCAGCACTGACACCAAAGCTACCGTCAGTTCAATATAGATTTTGCCTCGTTTTATGAGTATAAATGCCGCTGGTGCCAGCGTTGCCGACACCAGCACCTTCAGGACAAGAAATACCTCCCTGGGGGCAAATTCATTCAGGGTAAGGAACGATATCAGGCTGGACAAGGTACCTCCCCTGAACAGGGTATCTCGCCCTATGATAGCCGGGTCGTATTTGCTGACCACCTGTCCCTTGTCGAAAACATACCATACCACAGGCAGTGTCAAAGCCAATATCAGCCAATGCAGCGGGCTTTTGATGACCTGTGAGAACCTGTACAGGCAGGCTACTATCAGCATAGCTGCAAAAGGGAATATGAAACTGAATATGGAAAGTGAGCTAAGTGAGCCCAGCAAAACGATATATAGCAGTTGCCTAGGCTTGCCCTCTTTTACAAAACCCTTTAATGCTATAAGCGCGCCTAGCATAGCTACCATCGCCAATGAGTAGCCCCTTGCCTGCGCGAAGTATATATAGTACGGCCAGAGATATAACATCAACTGGTCTATATGGCGCAACTGGTAGCCCTCCTGCTTCTTCAGCAACCGGCTGATGAGCAGGAAATACACAAAGAACATGAGGAAGTTCGGCAACCTGAACAGAAACAGTGACTTTGCCCCCATATCCTCCAGCCAGCGGTAATACAGCGAGTTGAGCACATGGTTGTTGGCCAGTTTATATTTTTCATACTGTACTATTTCCAGTGCCGTGGAATCCAGGATATTCATATAAGTCATCGACTCGTCGTACGACCAATGCTCTGAAAAACCAAGCAGGAGTAATGGCACTACCATCAGCAGTGGCAATACTGAAACGCCCTTGTATGTAAGCCAGGATGAGGATTGTTGCATGAATCCGGATAGCGGGAATTAATACCCCGGACTCAAATATATAAAAAGGGGAAGATGTTTTATACCCTGACTGTAATACTATTCTATAAATTTGGGGAAACCATTCTTTTCAGCATATTGCTCCCGCAGGGTATGTATCTTCTTCAGCAGTTCCTGTTCTTTCAGGGCGCTGAGCTGCATATCAGCATAGGCAGTACTCAACTGGTCCATAGCCACCGAGTCTGTAAAGCGTTCAAATACCGCTAATTTACCGGCCACAATGTCTTTTTCCATATGTAAAAATTCCAGTTCAGCTTCCAGTAATTGTTCAGAGCCGCCTATATTGTCCATATCGTGTACATATTCTATTTTCCGGCCTATATACTCCTCCATCTTTAGCCGTATAGGTTGCAGGCCCGTGAAGTCAAGCGTATTAATAGCTATCTGTAGTTCCTCGCCCCATTCCGCACCATATCGTAGCAGGGAATCGTTGACAGACGCAACGGAACTGTCCAGTTTCATGCATTTTTCCTTCTTATTGAAACTGCAGGAACAGGCCAATACAATCAATAAAATGCCTGTAAAAGCTGAAAACCGGTGTAGCATAACTGCTGTTTAATTGACACAAAATAATGATATACTGTATTATATCGCAATAAGACGGGAAATGTTACAATGATTTTAACAATGCTCGTATGCCTTTGGTTGATTGGTTACTCCCGCCATGTTGTGTTACCTTTGCAGGCAATATGGGCAAGGTAGCTATTAACCTGGCAACAGGTAGTTTACAGAAGGAAGAAGTAATTGTAGGTATTGACCTGGGCACAACCAACAGCCTGGTGGCAGTGGTACGCGAAGACAGCAAAACCCCTGTTGCGCTGAAAGAAACTGATGGCCTTGCATTGGTACCCTCAATTGTCCATTTTAATGAATCGGGCGATGCATTGATTGGTAATTCGGCCCGCGAACACCTGGTTACAGAACCTTCAAGAACTATCTACTCCGTAAAGAGGCTGATGGGAAAGTCTTACAAAGACGTGAGCAGCGACAGTAGCTTTTTCTCCTACAAAATACTGGATGACAACACGGAATCGCTGGTAAAAGTGCAGATAGGCGACCGTTTCTATTCTCCCATAGAGCTTTCTTCATTGATATTACAAGAGCTGAAACACAGGGCTGAACATATACTCAAAACACCTGTAAATAAAGCTGTAATAACTGTACCCGCATACTTCAACGATGCACAAAGGCAGGCTACACGCGATGCGGGTAAACTGGCAGGGCTGGATGTGCTGCGTATAGTAAACGAACCCACTGCAGCCAGCCTGGCATACGGCCTGGGGCTAAAGCCTGAAGAAGAGAAAACTATAGCAGTGTACGACCTGGGTGGCGGTACATTTGATATATCCATACTCAAAATCACCAACGGAATATTTGAAGTGCTTTCTACCAACGGTGATACCTACCTGGGTGGCGATGATATCGACAGGGCACTCTTGCTGCATTGGCAAAAGCAATTGGGCATTACCGATGAAGAACTGAACAGCCATAAGTCCATAGCGCAGGAGCTGCGCCTGACCGCTGAAGCTGCGAAAAAACACCTTTCTGCCAACGACAACTATACGGGCACTGTTGGCGGACAAAACGTACATATTACGAGGACTGTATTTAATGAATTGATACAACCACTCGTCAATCGCACTATAGAAAGTTGCAAAAATGCACTGAATGATGCGGGTATTACCGTAAAGGATATTGATGCAGTAGTGATGGTAGGTGGTTCAACACGCGTACCGCTGGTGAAGGAAAGCATCAGCGCGTTGTTTGGACAAGCAGTGCACGACGAACTAAACCCCGACGAGGTTGTAGCACTGGGCGCGGCCATTCAGGCCGATATTCTTGCCGGCAATAACAAAGACATGTTGCTGCTGGACATCACACCGCTGAGCCTGGGCATAGAAACCATGGGCGGATTGATGGATGTGCTAATACCCCGCAACTCTAAAATACCTACTAAAGCAGGCAGGCAATATACTACCCACAAAGACGGGCAGAGCGGCATGCGCATATCGGTGTACCAGGGCGAGCGCGACCTGGTAAAAGACAACAGGAAACTGGCAGAGTTTAACCTAACAGGTATACCGGCTATGCCCGCAGGATTGCCCAAAGTAGAAGTTAACTTCCTGGTAGATGCTGATGGCATATTAAAGGTGAGCGCGACGGAATTAAGAAGCGGCGTAGTACAAACGATAGAAGTGAAGCCACAGTATGGCCTGACTGATGCGGAAGTAGAGCAAATGCTGATGGACTCGCTCACGCACGCCAAAGAAGACATCGAAACCCGTGCATTGGTAGAGGCAGTGACAGAAGCTGAGCAAATGATTGAAACCACGGAAAAGTTCATAGTTAAGAATGTCGAACTGTTGAACGAAGAAGAAATCGCTCAAACAAAATCTCAAATTGCGAACCTGAAACATGCTATATCCGGCAAGGTTAAAGACAAGGTGCAACAAGCAACTGAAGAACTGAATGAAATAACGCGCCCCTTTGCAGAGCGGGTAATGGATGTAGCCATCAAAGAAGCGATGAAAGGCAAGAAGATATTATAAGACCAATCTTAGTATAAAAACTTATTAATAGCCCTGGCTTTTAAGTCAGGGCTATTGATTTGATTATGCTGGCTTTAGCCCAACAGGCAACCTTAGAAAAGAGTATTTGGCTAAAACCAATACTCTTTTCTATTTAACCCCTACATCAATACCAGCTGAACGGTATGCCTTGTTTTCTGTTCCAATAATATGTGACGGCCTTTGGTAAGCTCCGCCAATACTTCGGGCGTATAATGCCTGATGGTAAGCAGGCTTACATCTTCATTATCCGATACATTATAATCTTTACTCAGTATAGCTATCAACTGCTGTAGTTTACCACGCTGGTTGTCTATACAGGCTACAAAGCTAATAGCGGCATTTTGTATCAGGTTCACCCTGATGTTCAGTTGATGGAAAACATCGTACAGGTCGCGCAGTTTGCTTTCTGTTATGAATGAGAAATCTTTCGCTGTCAACTTCAGCAACACCTGGTTGCCCTTCTGTACAATCAGGGGTGGATAAAACAGGCTGCTCACTTCATTCATCACAACAGTGCCTTTGATGTCCTTATCCAGGAAGCACTTGACATACAATGGTATGTTGTTGTTGTGCAGCGGCTTGATAGTCTTCGGGTGAATGACCTGCGCACCATAGTAGGCCATTTCAATTACCTCGTCGTAACTGATCGCATCTATCCTCACCGTATTAGGGAATTTCTTAGGGTCAGCGTTTTTCAGGCCTTCCACATCTTTCCATATGGTCACCCCGTTGGCTTTCGTCCAGGCTGCCAGCAATGCAGCTGTATAGTCAGAGCCTTCCCTGCCCAGGGTGGTAGAAGCGTTATCGGAAGTAGAGCCAATAAAGCCCTGTGTCATGATGCTTTTACCCGATTGCAATATGGGCATCATTTTTTCCGTTACCTGCTGCTGCGAGTAGTCATCGTCCACACGGGCATCCCTGTATGTATCATCGGTACGGATAATATCCCTGATGTCCAGCCACTCTACCGGCATACCCTGCTGTTGCAGGTAATAGGCAAATATTCTTGTGGACAATAATTCACCAATACACACTACCTGGTCGTATACATAATCATATTTATGAGCGCCGGCATCGTCTATCGCCCACTGCAGTTCTGTAAAAAATACATTCAGCGCGTGTATAGCAGCATCGTGATACTTTGCATCCAGGATTGTTTTAGCATATTCCACATGCTGTTTTTCCAATACTTTGGCTTGCTCTACGGCAGCGTCCTTATCATTTTTGCAGGCTGCCGCCACTATGTTCTCTAATGCATTGGTGGTTTTGCCCAATGCGGATACCACCAAAATCAACGGCTGCTCCGCCGACTCAATAATAGGCCACAGTGCCTGCATACGCTCTGCGGTGGCTATTGAAGCCCCGCCAAATTTATAAACCTGCATTTTTTATTTATTCAACATTTAAAATGTAAACTCCTTATATAAAAATCGTATCAGCTAAGTACAGCCAGTTTTTGCAGCGCTGCTTCCAACATGCCCAGCATCTCTCCAATCTCTTCCTTACGGCATGCCCCTATGCTCAACCTATACCAGGGAGATTGGCTATTGGCGCCAAATGCATAGAATGGCACTATCGCCAGCTTGGCTTCATTCAGCAGGTATTCAGTTACTTCTGCCTGCGTAGCCAATGTCCTGCCGTCAATATCTTTACCTGCAAGGTCAATTTTAATAGTAAGATATATGGCAGCCTGCGGTGCTATCGCATCTACAGGATAACCTTTTTCTTTTAACGATACTACACCGTTGTATATAGTCCACAACCTTTCCTCCAGTTCGTTTTTAAATGAAGCGAGGTATGTGGTAACAGCCTCTTTCTGCAGCAGGTATTTAGCGGTAGCCATTTGTTCTGCCATCGGGCTCCAGGCACCAATATGGCTTAGCAATGCTTTCATCTTAGCTATTACATGTACCGGCCCCATAGCCCAACCCACACGCACACCTGTAGCAGCAAACGCTTTGGATATGCCATCAATAAAAATGGTGTATTGTTTCATTTCAGGGCGTAGCGATACCGGGTTATAATGTTCCGTTTCCCCATAAGTAAGCGTAAAGTACATCTGGTCGAACATTACGTATAGTTTCTTACCATCCCTACGCTGTCTGTTTTCTTCCAGCACCAGGTCGCATATTTTTCCCAATTCGGCTTTTGCCAATGTGGTGCCTGTAGGATTTTGCGGCGTACATAAACATAACAATGCCGCACCCTCAATATACGGTGCTATATCTGCTGCGGTAGGCATAAAGTCATTTTCAGGGCTTGTTTCTATCAGGCAATGCTCCCCTCCGTTCATATGGGTATAGTGGTTATTATTCCACGATGGCACTGCATAGATTACTTTATCGCCCGGATTGACTACTGTACGAAACAGGGAATATATCAGCGGGCGTCCACCTGCTGCTATTTGTATCTCATTAGCTGCATAGTCTATCCCCTCTCTGTCTTTTATGAAAGCAGCCACAGCCTGGCGGAGTTCAAGCACCCCATCGCCAGGAGGATAATTAGTCAGTTTTTTCCGATAGGCATCCACAATCGCATCTTCCAGTTCCTGTGGTATGGAAAATATCTGCGGATTAAAATCACCAATGGTATAGTTATATATTTTCTCTCCCCGATTGACCCGTACAGCAATTTCATTGCCCAGGCGTACAATCTCCGACCCGATTAGTGTTTCCGCAAGCTGGCTTAACTGACTCATTACCTAATATATGATATTTTACAACAAGTATTAAAAAAGGCTTACCTGTTAAGGTAAGCCTGCTAATTTCTATGTTTTATTCAGCTACATAGCACTATTGCGGCTTACCTGCGGCAAGTCGTTTCAGTCCCTTGTATAGCTTCTTTATTGTCATTTCAGGCGCAAAAATATATATTTTATTATTACCGCCAAATATTACTCAAATATCTCTTTCAGGGATTTAGGGCGTTTGTCCTCCAGCCACCTGAAACGGCTGAGTCTCATACCGGGAAGATCCGCTTTGTCTAACGGCGTCATTTTCTGCTTTACATCCTGCTCAAAATAAATATAGTCTATCTGTTGTTCAACAAACAAAACCCGCATCCGCACGCTGCTGGCCTGGTTAACACCTATATAGGCGTCATTATCGTCTTTAGAATATTGTATCGCTTCTGCATTGGGCTTTACAATCACCTCGCGCATTGCATTATCAACAAAATAACCTGTAAGCGTTTTTCCTTGTACCTGGTCGAACAGTTGTGCCTTGTCCGGGCCTGATTGGGATACGACAAAAGCTTTGTCGGGGATATACAGTTTTTTTAGCTTGTTACTATCCGTGTACAGCAGTATAGTATCGCCCGTTATCTGGCTCCTTCTCGACCAGACCACAGGGTCGTACATCATCCTCATGATTGAATCTTCCTGGGAATAAACGATACTATCGCAGAGCCCCTGCATAGAGTCAGAGAATATTTTGACATGATGGTAACCGATAAAATAGCGTAAATCAGCAGTATCGGGCGCAGCGGTTGTATCGGCTATCATTACCTCTACCTGCTTTTTCTTCTTACCTTTCCCCTCGGTTTTAATAATCTTTATACTATCCTTTATAGGCACTACGGGTGCCATATAGAATGTATCGGCCCTGATGAAAAGGCTATCTTCACCATTCATTTTTTTCAATACAGGTTTTACCGTAGCGAGTGTCGTTTTGTGGTACTCGTCC
This sequence comes from uncultured Flavipsychrobacter sp., assembly GCA_964515955.1. GTDB lineage: Bacteria > Bacteroidota > Bacteroidia > Chitinophagales > Chitinophagaceae > UBA5543. Next base: position 20,287 of record CAZEZM010000003.1, read on the forward strand.
ATATCGGCATACTGGCAATAGAGTGTTATATCCTGTACGGTATCTATGGCTATAACATCTCCGCGTGCCTTGGCAAAGGCTATGATTTTATCATAATACAAACTATCCGCTTCCATATACTGCTCTTTGGTGAGTATGGATGAGCGGCAGGGGAAATGCGCAGTCTGTTGTTTACTATGGTAAGTACCACAATGGGTAGTCAGCACTGATGAATCGCTGGTAACTACAGAAGGGCCGAAAAAGGTAGTGATTTTCGTTTCTGTATTGTACCCCATATCATCAGACCTTATGGTGTATTCGGGGTCATATACATGTACATCTTCTGTAAAGCGCGCATCTTTAGTACGCAGGTTGTACACACCTGAATTGCTGGTGAGGGTTGTAGCATCGCTTTGCAAAGTACCCCCTTGCTCATAGGTACCGATTTTGGTGTTCATGTCATAATACACTTCGTTAGCCCATAGGTTGTCCTTACCATCTGTCAGGCTTACATTGCCCTGCAGAAAGGCCAGCTTTTTATTGCCCGTATATCTTAAGTAATCGCTGATAGCCTGTGTGCCGTCGGGCTGAGTTATCATTACATTGCCAAAGGCCTCTACATTATTGGTTTGGAGGTTCACATAGGCGCTGTCGCAGTACATAGCATTTTCGCCCTGCACCAGGTGTACATCACCTACCAATTTATTGAAAGAATTAGTATCAGTTTGTATATACTCCTGGTATTCAGCCCTAACAATTTCAACATTTACTTTTTTAGAAGTGTCAGCCTTTCCCTGCGCATATACATTTTGTGCCATACACAGGCAGCTGACAACGAGCAATAAATAATGCTGCAACTTCATTGCGGGTATAACTATCCGTTTAGCTGAATATTGTATGCGGTTATTGATTTTTGTTTTTCTTACCAAATATCGTGATATTAATATATCTCCATGGGCGGGCATTTATATCGGCTATCAGTTCATCCAGGGTTTTAATTGTCTGTGTCAGGTTCGAGTAGAGGTGTTTGTCGTTTACCATCATACCCAGCGAGCCTTCATTATTGTTTATTTTTTGCAGGATATTATGCAACTGGCCCGCTGCAGATTGTAATTCCTTTACTGTTTCCTGTATAGGTGCGGCAGAAAGATTATTGGTTGTCTGCTCAGCATTTTTAATGATATTGGAAATGCTCTGGTTGTTATCTGCTATGTTGGCGGTAATGCTATTGGCATTACGTATTACAGCGGCCAATTGCTCACTCTCCCGGTTTAAGGTAGCAGATAATTCGGAAAAATTCTTCATGGTTACATCCAGCGAAACAACCGTATTGGCCAGGCTATTGGCCGTATTTTCATTCAGCACGCCACTCACGCCTATTAATACGGTATCTAAAGTGGCTATCACGTGCCTTAAGTCAGTAATTAACGGTGACAGTTCAAGGGAAATGTTGTCTATTATACCACTCTCTATGGAACCGGGTAATACCGAGCCGTCTTCAGCTATTTGTGTTCCGGTACCCATGTTCAGTTTAATAATCTTAGTGCCCAGCAGGTCAGCCGATGCCAGCTCAGCAGTAGTACCTAATGGTATAGCCACTTTTTTACTGACAGCCAGTGTTACCCTTACCTGTTCGCTATCTACCAACTCTATTGCCGACACCCTTCCCACACTCAGCCCCTTCAACTGTACAGAAGCGGATGATGTCAGGCCCTGCACATTATCATAGTAAGCATAATACTCATTTTCGCCCGAAAACAGGTTAGCGCCCTTGAGAAAATAAAACCCCGCAAAGAACACTAATAATGATATAGCTACTAATAATCCTGTCTTCGCCTCTTTTGAGAATGTCATAATACCACGATGATTTATAAGCAAAAGTAATAAAGGTCGCTTAATAGCGGCCTTACTACTTGTAAATATTCCCTTAATACCCTAAAAATCAGTACCTATAGAGAAGTGCAACAAGGGGCTCTTACGGTGGTTGTCGGTGTTCCAGGCACAATCCAGCCTCAGGAAATAGCCAAACATCAGGGTACGAAGGCCTGCACCATATCCCAACCCGAACACACCTTTAGTATCGTCAATAGATACGATAATCGGATTTGTGTAAAAGGCTGAAGAACCGGGCTCGGGGAAAATCTTATCATTCCTGACATTACTTTCCTTAGGCCACAAACCATACCAGGCAGAACCCAGGTCTGCAAATGCAACCACTTGCATATTGCGCAATATGGCCGACTGTATAGGCCGTTTTATGAATGTTGCCAGCACCGGTAACCTGAATTCCGTATTGAATACAACATATGAATTACCGTTCCAAGAATTCTGTTCATAACCACGCATATTAGTTGCCAGGGCCTGGAATGCATAATTTTCTCCGGTACGCACAGGTGTGTTGTCTGCATATTTGGGAGATATCCAATTATCGACCCCACCTACAAAGTACAATAGCTTTTTACTTCCTGCAGAATGTGCTCCGGCTATCCTGGCAGCCCAGGTAAAGTTTTTATATATCTTTTTATAGTACCTGAAATCGGTGCCCAGGTTATAAAATCCGCCTGTCTGCCCGTTAACCTGGTACATGTACTCCCCGAAAAATTTGAACCTGAAGCCCCGGTATATGTTTATGACAGGGTTAACCGTATTATCATATACATACTCAGCCTTACTCATCAGCCAGTACTTTTCCCTATCCGGCGCAGGGAATGTTAGGCTAAAAATATCCTGCGCTTTGAAGTCCAATACATCTCTGCGCATACCCAGGTGCAGGCGTATACTCTCAAATTTATTCAACGGATAGTTAACCGTACCTTGTACCAGGTCCATTGTTGTCTTGCCCAATTGTTCGATGGGAGTCTCGTTATTATTCGTATCTACATAAGTGACAACATAGTTTGATAGTTGTGTCTGCCTCAGATATAGTATACTCCAATCGACAAAGCGTTTGTGGTTTTCAAACTGCATAAAATATGCCATGCCCGAAAAGTTGATGGGCAACCTTACCCCGCCTGTAAACCTGTAGTCTTCCATCAGGTCGTCCAGGCTTACGGTAACCATACCACCCAAGCTTGGGTTAACGAATTTATTCGCATTGAGGTCGGCTGGCTGATACCGGGTAAACAGTACTGTATTGTCCAGTTTTATAGTAAGAAAATCAGGTTTGAAATATGTTTTATATGGCTTAGATCTTAGATTCATATATGTACTGTCCACGCCCTCTTCCTCTTCTACAAGGGTAGCAATTTGCCTGGCCTTTCTCTGGCTATTCCTGTCATCTGCCACTGTTTCACTTACCTCATCCTGCTCCGGTTCTTCAAACTGGGTCTGGAAGGCGTTGCCTCGTTTTAATACAGGTTCAGACGTGGCAGTGCCTTCGTCATTGCCTGCGGCAGTGCCTTCATTAATCACACTACTTTTTTTCTGTGCTTCTGACTGCTTCAACAAGGTCGGCGTAAGTTCTACCTGTGGCAATCCTTTAGCCGGCTGCATCAGCGGACGGTAGTAAATTTTGTACTTGCCTCCATCTCTTACCACATGGGCGGCCTGGTTGCTCACAGGGCTGTATTGGTGAGCAATGATGTTGGACGGATAGTCCGTTACAGGAACAGTATAAGCGGAATCCTTATTGCGCCTGTCATTTTTCATCATTATAATGTATTGGTTGTTGATGCCATTATCATTATAGAGATAAGCATAGTTATCAGTACCGTACTGTATTGGCTGTGAAATGTCGCCCTGGGTAACCGCCGTCATTTGCAACAGTTCCTTCTGGCGGGTAGTTGTGTTGTAGAAGTACACGTTCATTGGGCCTGTAGGCAATTCATTTACGCCCAGTGGCACATCGATATTTGGTTTCGGCCTGTTCGACAAGAACAGAATCCCCCTGCGTGAGCCACCGCTTACATACCAGGGCTGTACATCATCCCACGCGTCATTAGTGATATTTTTCATCCTTTTTCCACGTATGGTAAATTCGTACAGGTCGGTCTTGCTTTTTTTGATGGCAGAAAATATCATCTTATCATCATCTTCCATAAATGTCATGCCCAATACGCGGTCAAACCTGTTAGCAGGTATTTCATAGTTCTCTATCTGGGCTTTAATGGCATTATATATACGCAGGTGCGTAGCATTTTTTTTCTGGTATAAAATCGCAAGCTTATAACCTGTGTTCGACCATGTAATAAGCGGGTAGTTTGGGTCAGGCGTTGCGCTGTAATCCAATTTGCCACCCTCCATTACTGTTGAACGTACTTGTGTCGCAGCCGTTCGCTGGATATGTACCTTATATTCACCATCTTTCCAGGCTATGTAAGCCACATCCCTGCCGTTGGGCGATACCCGTATATCCCTTATCACAGTTCCATCCTCCGGCACATCAATTTCTATCAGCGCTTTAGCCGTATCTATGTTTTCCTGTGCTACCTCATCTCTGCTATACACGTCTTTATAGAATACCAATACAGAGTCATACGCTTGTTTCACCTTCATTCCCAAAGTCATCTTCACACCCTGGTTGAGGCTGCTTTTCAGTTGGGTGGTATAAACAAGGTTCTTCATGTTACCCTCTCCATACTTATCTGATACATACTTCCAGAAAGCCTTGCCCGCAAGTTCCGGATTTACTTCTGCAAGCTTATAAAACCCCTCATCAGGATATGCTTTTATTAAGCTTCTCCATTCACTATTGCTTTCGGCATCCCAGCCATCTACCAGGTAGGCTATAAAACCATTTACCGTCCATTCAGGCAGGTTCATCAGTATCGCATTACGCACTACTTCGCGAAGTGTTTCACCAAATAATATCCTTTCCATAACAACCCGCGCCATGCCAGAACGCGTCTGGCGACGCAAATCTGTATGTACGCCCGTATAGTACACTACCAGTTTGTCACCTACTATATCTACTGTGCCAGCCGGTATGTCCTGCAATTGGGAATCAAATTTCCTTCCTATGTTAGTTTGTTTGTATTCATCATAGGTATTGTAGAGTATGATATTAAACCTGGCCGGAAACTGTCCGCCAAGTTTACTTTCAATAACATTAATATCGTTCTCGACCTGCTCTGCTACGTATCTTGCAAGGTCAATGCCCGACCTGTCGTAGTGATAGATACGAAAGTGCTTCGTGTCAAAATATTTCCACTTAAAGGTTCTGTACTGTATCCTGTTTTGTCCGTAGGTTTCCACATTTGTTTGCGCATAAAGGCAGGTAGTTGACGACAGAAATAGTGCTACGGCTAAAAATAATAACGATATAGTAAGCCTTGGGCTGAAGTGCATAATAAATAGAATTAAGAAAGTTACGGGCAATATATTGCCTTATAAATTCTCCTGTTTAAGTTTGCTACCTAAATTACAGAAAAAAAGGACTTTTCACATGCTATATATACAATCTTTTGTTTTTAATCCGTTCCAGGAAAATACTTATCTGATATATAATGATGAGAAACAATGCTGGATAGTAGACCCCGGAATGTATGACGCTCGCGAATTATCATATTTTAAGGACTATATCCGGGAAAATGGCCTTTCGCCGCAAGCTATTATCAACACCCATACGCATATAGATCATGTTTTTGGTGTGGCGGCCGTGATTGATATCTACAAAATCCCGTTTTGTATTCATGAAAAAGACTTACCTGTACTTAACAGCGCGCCGGGTTCTGCAGCTCTCTTTGGCTTCGACATCGGTAATATACCCCAGCCTGATACTTTTATAGACGAAAGCAAACCACTTAAACTGGGCAACGATGAAATACAGGTTTTGCTCGTACCGGGGCACTCTCCCGGCAGTATTGCATTCTATTATCAACCGGGCAATTGGGTGATAGCAGGTGATGCTCTTTTTGCAGGTAGTATAGGCCGTACCGACCTGCCCGGTGGCAACTATAACCAACTAATTAACAGCATAAAGACACAGTTGCTCCCCTTACCCGGAGATACTGTCGTTTATTCCGGTCATGGACAAGAAACAACTATTGGCAACGAAACCATGTATAACCCTTTCCTTAAAGATTAGCATTGTACACCACCAGTTCCTGTCCGTGTAAATAGGGCACTACGGGGTGTAAATCTATGCTGGCGCAATATTCCATGTCGTTTTCCAGGCCATATGCCGCCAACCTGCGGTAATGCGAACTATCGCGGAGCATATCAATCGGGCGCCTGTCTCCCATAGCATGGTATAACAGCTCTGCTGCCCTGGCGCTATCACAATTAATATCAAATGACTGCCTGAGCTTGTTTACTACTGTTCCGGCAAATAATGTATCCTCCAGGTTGAACCTGTCTTTCCATGCGGCACAAGCCAGCAATACATTTTTATTCTTCTGCTTCAGAAACTCGCAAACGGCAGACAAATTAAGAAAAGAGCCCGTTACTATAGCTTCTGCACCTTTTACCATATGTAACAGTCTCGTGCCATTCGTAGTAGTCAGCACCAGGGTCCTCCCGCTGATAAAATCTTCTGTATACTCCGAGGGCGAGTTACCGTATTGCAATCCTTCCACAATATGGCCATTTCTTTCCCCGGCCGTTACGCTATTTTCAATACTGTTGCCCAACTCAATACATTCCTCTACAGATGCAACCGGTATTACTGATTTAGCATTGTTGTACAAAGCTGCCGCAATAGTTGATGTTGCCCGGAACACATCAATAATCACAACTACAGCTCCATTAGTATTATATAAATGCAGCAATGCAGGCGACAAACAAACCTCTAACCTCGGTAACTCTTTATTCATCAATACTTATTATTCGGGTGCAATATTACTTAAAGAGACTTAAAACATTAAGCATTAAAGCAAAAAAGCTGCCGTTGTCAAAACGGCAGCTTTTAATATTATATTAAAATATTGTATTAATATACCCACATATCGTGCTCTTTGTTAAAAAGCAATTCTTCAGCTTTTCTACCTTCATACAGGGCTTCCAGCGGAGACATACGCCTGTTGCTGTAAGTCATGTCGAAGGGATTGGTCGTTTTGATGATCTTGCTGGAGAAGAACCTTCCTTCAAAGTAATCATTCCATGTCATACGGGCTACGTCATTTTCAGGGTTGTACACTTCGTACTGCGCCAGCATAGGACGTATTTCAGGATAGTACAGCCAGAACACTGCCTGGGATGCACGGAACATACCCGTATTCTCATCTATAATGTCTTTGATAGGTGCTATACCTATGATACGTACAACCATACGGCCCAGGTTACGATCAAAAACCCAATCTTCTTTAATTCTGTATTTGGTAACTATATCCGGGTTGAATTCGCGACGGGTGATGATTACCTTCATTTCACCGGATACGGGGTCAATCACCTCGTTGGTATCAGGCTCACCAATCATCATTTCAAGAATCTGTTCCTTAGTCAGTGCGTTAGTAAAGCGGTCATCAACGTTAGAATAAGCTTTGATTTTGCCTTTTTTCACGGCATCCAGGATGATTTCAATAAAATATCCACCACCGGTATAATCATCACCGGGATAACGGAAAGCCATGTTCTGCTTTTCACGGATATCAATTTCTCTCCATACCCTTTTTTTCCACATTACGTCATTCTCACGTAGCGATTGCCAAGGGAGGATGCGTGTAGCATGCTCTACCCTGTCATACGCACCATCTCTTACCAGCGAGGGTTTCCACTCATCATCAACAGCATCATATGAGTTGAACTGAGATTGTATATCCTTTATTGAGGTCTCCTGGGCAAAAGCCAATCCACCGAACATTACCAATGCGGTAGTCGCTGCTATTCTGTATGTTTTGAGGATATTCATATTCCTGTAATGATTTGCTTAGTAATCTAACGTTAAATTTATAAAAAATTATAAAAGAATAAAATTTATCGGGTTAAGATTTCTGGTACGTCCATCGGGCCCCCTGGCTTTAATGTTCTCGATAAACACCCTGTCGCCGGGCTTACTCCTCTTAATCAGATCAATAATATCCTTGTTTTTATTCAGGTATGGTCCATCAGATGAAAACGGTCCCTGCAGTTCTCCGCGCTTGGGTATCATACTAATTTCATAGCCTGTTACCACGAAGCGTGTATCAAAATCAAAGGCTTCCAGATCCGCAACAACGCCTATCTGTGCTTTCAACGTGCTTGAAGGTATACCGCCGCTGGTTTTGTTGCCTACTTTGGCTACAGGGTCGGGTATAAACTTAACACGAACTTCCATTGCACCCACTTTCTTTACTCCACCTTCAGTTTTGGCATTGATATTGGCCATCACCTTGCCGGGCTTAGTTGCAGTAACAATGTAGTGGCCTATACCCGCCTGGGCATCCGGCTTTACGTCGGCTCCGTCAATCTGTACAGAGATATCCTGAAGGGAATAACCTGCTGCAGATACTGTTATGGGGTTGGGCACACCAATGTAGAACACGTTCATCTTGTCAAGCTGTATAGAGGCACCTGTAGAGCCCACCATATAATCGAAGGTGAAATCGCGCTCCTCTTTACGTCCGCCTAAGTCTATTGACACACGGCCCTTTACTGTTTTCAAACCAATACCCGATGCAGTTACTTCGTAGAGGCCAACACCGTCTTTTATTTCTTTAATGGCTCCACCCCCACCAGTAATCTGTATTACCGGGTCAAGGCTTTTGTTATATGCAGCCAATAATATTTTAGCTTCAATTTTCTGTCCCTCCAAAGCATAACTGGTAGTAGGTACAGCAATAGCTTCAAATGCATCGAATTTTATCACCTCTTCGCCTGCTTCTGCAGCTAAAGTGTTCAATATCAAGGCTTCACTGTTCCTGATATCGTTCTGAAACTTCGACATCAGTGTTACAACCGCCATTGTAGGCATGTTGTAGAAATAGGCTGTAGCCCAATCTCCGCGCGGGTTATTGTCATTCGCCTGTACGTCAGCAATCTTTATGGGCAGGTCTTTTGATATCTGCGCCTTATTATTAGGATTAACAAGATTCAATAATGATTCCCTTAAATCCTGGAGTTGCTTTTTCAGAGTATCACCGCCCTTGCGTTCTACCAGCAACAGTGTACTTGCGTCTATATTATCCTTTCTTTTTATTTCGCCGTCATCATCAAAGCCACCTGCTTCTTCGATAACCCTCTTTTTCCATTCTTCCAGCTTAGCTATCATACCTTCGGCACTAGCTTTAGCCAACTTAGCCTTATCGTTGTATTTTTTAATACGGTCGCGTTGTACCGGGTCATCCTCTTTTGACTGGAAACTTTTGTATATCTCATCGTTCTTAGCCTCTATTGAAGTGTTTGATGAAGAAATACTTTCGTTTATCACTTCAAAAGCGTGCAGGATTTCGGACGATACGTTGAGTGCCAGCATAGCGGTCAACACCAGATACATCAGGTTGATCATTAGCTGCCGCGGCTCTTTAGGTAGAGACATCCTGTTATAATTTTTCTAAGGTTATACTAATTTTTTTCTCACTATTATTCTGCCCTGTTGTCAACAACAGATTACCTGCCTTGCATTGCAGCAAGCATATTTCCGTAAATCTGGTTAAGCGTTGTCAGGTTCTTAGACAACATCGCTATTTGCTCTTTAGCTGCTACCGCATCTTGTGCGCTTGAAGCCATAGCATCAGAAGCATTCACCAGGTTGCTGTAGAACTTGTTCATTGCCTTCAGGTGGTTATTAGCATCCTGCAGTTCTACTTCATATATCTGGTTCAGTGAACCCAGGTTCCTTGACAATACCTGTACTTGCTCATGGAATTTCGCAGTGTCATCAGCAGCATTATTGAATGACTGCATGGTGTTGCTTGCTCCCACAAATGTATTCTTCATTTCGCCCAATGCCTGTGCTGCGTCGCGTGCGCTCTGAGAATATTCATTAGTAGCAGATGTAACTTCAGTAATATCCTTAATCTGGTCAACTACAGCGCCAAACCTCTGGAAATTATCACCCAGCTTCCTGATATTGGCAGGAGTGATTTGTGCATCTTCCATCATTTTATCCAATGATGCACCGGGAGAAATTTTACCTGCTGCTGAGTCGAATTTGGTACCCTTGCGATAAGCCTCAACATGCGGATTTTCATCAATATTAGGGTAAAACCTTTCCCAATAGTAGTCTTTGTGGGGAGGTAATATACCCAACATAGCAAAGATAAATGCCTCAGTAATCATTCCCACAGTCAACATCAGACCTGCGAAGGGCCAGTGTTGTATTTTGAACAGTGCGCCCAAAAGTACTATTGACGCACCAAGGCCAATTATGAAATTTTTGATGTATTTACCCTGCTTGGTTTCGAAAAACAGCGCTAATGAATTCATCTTTATTATTTTTTTCTAAGGGTTGAAAATTATTTTATTATTCTTTTATTTTTTAAACTAATCCAAGTGCTTAAATATTATTAACCAAAAGTTAAAACTTAACGCCTGTTAGTTAGTGCCGGCTGTATTTGCTGATAGATGCAACGGAAACCAATGTACGCTTTCGAAGTATCTGCAAATTCATAATCGCGTGTACCATTTTGCAGGTAGAATGCCACATCCCTCCAGCTACCACCGCGTATTACTTTACGCGTCATCCACAGCGGGTCGTCTTCCTGCAACTGGTAATTTACAGTTGGGTTAACATCGGCAACAGTCTGGTAAGCCATACCGAAATAAGTAGAAGCCGTCCACTCTGATACGTTACCCGCCATGTTATACAGGCCGTAATCGTTAGGCCAATAACGGTCTACAGGAACTGTATACAAACCACCGTCAGAAGCGTAATCGCCACGCTGAGGTTTGAAGTTAGCCAGGTAGCAACCCTTCTTGTTAACTATATAAGGACCGCCCCATGGATAAGGAGCCTCTGTACGGCCACCGCGTGCGGCATATTCCCACTGCTCTTCTGTAGGCAGCTTGAATTCGCCTTCGAAATACATTTTATTTTTCTCGCGCTCTGACCTCCAGAGGTTAGTCCTCCAATGACAGAATGCTACAGCCTGGTGCCAGTTTACACCTACCACAGGATAAGTATCGAATGCAGGGAACCAGTTGTACTGCAGAGCTATCGGCTCGTTGTAAGAATACTGCAACTGGCGAACCCATACCGTAGTATCCGGATATACAGCTATGTCATGTTTTTTCACAAACTCCGTACGGGCCTGTCCGGGGTTGTTTACGTTTGCACCGTAGTCGTAAGTCTCATAATGGAATATGAGCTTCGAGTTGTCAAACTCTTTCTTGCCCCAGCCGGAAGCTTCGGCAGGAATGTAGAAATTAGCCAACTGGTCCTGCAAATCAGCATCTTTCCAGTTGATTCCCTTCCTCATATCCACTTGCTGGCTTCCGTCATCCAGATCAATGAAATCGCCCAACTGAACATGCGCCATGGAGTCGCGCACCCAGTTAGTAAACTGACGATACTCCATGTTAGCGATCTCAGTTGCGTCCATGTAGAAGCCGGTAACCTGGGTAGTGCGTATCATCGCGTCTTGTTTCCCGCGAACATCCTCATCGCTTGCCCCCATTTTAAATACTCCGGTCGGAACATAAACCATACCTAACGGAACCGGAGCCTTATAGTTCATCATATTTGGCTCTCCAACCAGCTGACCACCGTTGCCCGGGGTTCCGCAGCTTGCAGCAAATGCAAGTAACGCTACAGCTGAGATCTTCAGGGAAAGTTGTTTCATACTACGTTTGTTAAATTTTTTGCGTTTAGGCAAATAAAGTAATTTTTTGGTAAAGAAGCTAATATGCACCTCAACCGATGCACAATATTTAAAGTTTTTTCCAAAAATGCAAGTTTCAAAAAAAAAATTGTTAATAAAGCCGATTGGTAAATATGGCGAAAAAACAATTAATAAGCAATAGCTTATGATATATTTCCCAACATTTTTGTAATCTGCCTTAAATCCTGCGTTATTAACCTGCAAGATTCAGCATCACAAACGTAAATCATCGTGTCTTCCTTGCCATACTTGCCTGCCAACAGCGGTATTTCATCTCCGGGTACTTCGCTCAAAAAAATAAGGCTATGGGGCAAAATCTCCTTTTTCAGCTCAATAGCCATCTTTCGGGCACCGGCACCCGCCACTACCACTGAATAATAACCGGCCCGCATCCTTTGCCCGGCTATAGCCCAGCTTGAGTATGACGTAGCATACCTGCTTGTTGGTGCCAGCATATTATTGAGCATAAACCTGCCTTGTTCAGTCCAGGCGCTGCGCTCCATCAACATACCCAGCCATACCAGGTTAACAGCCATAATGCTGTTTGCCGATGGCGTAGAACCGTCATACAAATCTGTTTTCCTTACCGGTATATCTTTTTGCTTGGCCGAACTGTAATAGAAGAAAGTTTTGTCTTCGTGCAGGAATTCCTTTTGGGTTATTTCAGCTAAAGCAGATGCTTGTACAACCAGGCCATTGTTGCCTGAAACCGATGCCAGCTGCAGCATTGCGGATACCAGGTATGCATAGTCATCCAGCTTGGCTTCTATTTTTGCCACCCCGTTTTTCCAGGTATGCTTCAACCCGCTTTGCCGGTGGTAACTCTCAGTCATCCAACGCATATGTTGTTCGGCCTGCTGTATGTATGCCGGGGTGTTCAGCAACTCACCGGCCTTTGAAAGTGCAATATTCATCAGTGCATTCCACGCCAGCAGGCATTTATCATCTGTGGCGGGCCTTATGCGCCCACTTCTTACCTGCAACAACTGTTGTTTTAGCCTTTCTATCCTTGTTTCTATTTCTTTTTCAGCCTGGCTGTACTGCTGCGCAAGTACTTCAAAACCTGCACTGACATGCAGTATATTAGTGCCTTCCCAATTACCTTCTTTTTTTATCCCAAAGTGCTTTTCCGCCATTTCGTCCCCGCCTGTTGCAGCCAGCCATTCATCCCAGGTCCAGGTATAAAATTTGCCCTCTTCTCCTTCGCTGTCGGCATCCAATGCGCAATAAAACCCTCCCTCGGGCGACCGGAGTTCCCTATTCACAAATGCAATGGTTTCTTCAACCACCTTGCGATACAACTCTTTGCCTGTAATAGCGTACCCCGTGGCATAAGACACTATCAGCAAAGCATTATCGTACAACATTTTTTCGAAGTGCGGGGCTAACCAGTATTTATCAGTGCTATAACGTGCAAAACCGCCACCCAGCTGGTCGTACAGGCCACCTTCTGCCATAGCATCCAGGCTTTTTACTGCCTGTCCCAGTGCGGGTTTATTACCTGTGTAGTGATAATGCTCCAACAAGTAAACAATAGCAGTTGCTGCAGGGAATTTAGGTGCATTGCCAAAGCCTCCATATTCTTTATCAGCCATAGAGAGCATATTATCAGCCACTATACCACAGGTGGCCGCATCCCACTGCTTACCTTTATCCATAGCCACTACCGACAACTGTTTCAGGTAGTTGAGCATCTGCCCTGTCTGGCTAAGTACTTCGTCCTGCTGTGTCGTCCACACTTCGTGCATCCTTTGCAGCACCTGTAGCCACGATGGCCTGCCGTACAGGGGTTTGGGCGGGTAGTAGGTACCGCCGTAAAAAGGTACCCTTTCAGGGGTCACAAACACATTCAGGGGCCAGCCTCCCTGCTGACTGATAGCCTGTATAGCATCCATGTACATATGGTCCACATCCGGGTGCTCTTCCCGGTCTACTTTTATATTGATGAAATGCCCGTTCATGTAGTCTGCCGTAGCTTCATCTTCAAAGCTCTCCCGCTCCATGACATGGCACCAGTGGCAGGCCGCATAACCAATACTCACAAGTACCGGTTTATTTTCTTTTTTAGCCCTTTCAAATGCATCTTCGCCCCAAGGGTACCAATCCACCGGATTGTGCGCGTGTTGCAACAGGTAAGGGCTTTGCTCATTAATCAGTTTGTTAGCCATATACTGCAAGATACCGAAACCTGCAGGCGTAAAAAAGCCTTGATTTGCTGTGCAAATCAAGGCTGTAAGCTTTTTATGTTGATTATTTACTTTCTTTCTTCCAGGAACATCTCCAATGCTGCAATCATAGACGGTGCATTAGGCGCGGGGGCTTTGATGTTCAGCGTGAGGCCGGCATCTTCAATTGCTTTTGAAGTAGTAGGGCCGAAAGCACCTATCATAGTGCCGTTTTGCTTATAGCCAGGGATATTTTCAAACAATATTTGTACGCTGTTCGGGCTGTAAAAAAGGATAACATCGTAGCTATTCTTCATTACAGGCATGATATCATTAGACAATGTCTTAAAAAGGGTAGCTTCTACATAATTAGCACCTTCGGCTGCCAGGTACTGGGCTATTTCATTCTTCCCGTTGTCAGACGTCGGCACGATGAATTTTTCGTTATTTTTATGTTTGGCTATCACTTCCAGCAGGCCTTCTGTACTGCCATCGGCCGAGAAGAACACCTTACGTTTCCTGTACAGTATGAATTTTTGCAGGTATAACGCTACCGCTTCAGTACAGCAGAAATACTTCATATCCTGCGATACTTTTATTTTCAACTCTTCACATATACGGAAGAAGTGGTCTATGGCCTTGCGGCTGGCAAATACAATGGCTGTATATTCAGAAATGTCTATTTTCTGCTTCCTGAACTCTTTGCCATCTATGCCTTCCACCTTGATAAAAGGGTGAAAATCAAGCTCCAGCCCGTACTTTTTAGCTAGTTCGAAATAAGGTGATTTATCAGTAACAGGCCTGGGCTGTGTTACCAACACCCTGCTAATGCTCTCTTTCTTACCGTTATTTTTTGTTGCGCGTTCTGCTTTTGCCATATGGGTCGAACGGGTTGATTTGAACGTATTGTATAATTTTACCTGTATAACTAATTGTTAATAATACATTTCGCGTATCAATAACTTCGTCAATAGTGCCATCGGCAGTAATTCGGAAGCGCAAAGGTACGCAAAAAAATGGAATTTGCTGTACTGGAAAAATGGCCCCAGTACCTGCCACGACCTGATATAACGATTGACAAACAATAATATAACCAGGAAAAATGACACAATCATGGCGGGTTGAGCTATTTCAGGTTGGCTGAAAGCCAGTAATACAGTAAACGGCAGTAAGGTGATAGCAAGTACTTTATTGATAAGAAACACATTATACATATAATGGCTGATAATGACACGCACATTAAATACCCACCCGCTAAAGCGCATGACAGCATATTTCGCACCGTAAAGTCCAACCAGGCTCAAAATCAGTATAATTACCAGTAATGACGGGTGATATATGGCATAACGTTGGGGCATATTGAACTTAAATACATAGTACAGGTACACGCCGCCTGATGCAGCAAAGAAGATATTCATCAACAAATTAGGAACAATGGCCGTGCCCATCTGGTCTTTAAGCTGTTGAGCACCAAAAGAAGGGCTGCGGAAGGCCCTTAGCAGGTATTGAAAGTACCTGGGGTTAGCAAACCTCATCAGGCCAAAACCCAGCACTAACCCCAATATCATGTAAAAGTCAAAAGTACTGTCGTAAAAAAAATGTACATGCTCACGGGCAATATACGCCCCCGGTTGCAATGCGGGCTGCAACCTCACCATACTATCTACTGCTGCTATTGAAGCAGCTTCCATATCCGCCTTGTTAATAACAATGCTGCTGTCGTAAGACTGTACATTTACCCTGGCTACCGCCTGGCTTTGTAGTGCAACAACAATGAGAAACAGGAATATTTTTTTGAACAACACCATAAATGTTTACCCGATATGCAAAGTTAGTATTAGGAGGTAAACTTTACATCAACCCTGCTGAAAGAGATTAAGGTCTTTTCTTATCATGTTATAGAGCACTTCCAGCCTTTGTTTCTGGGTTTCTGTGCAGGCTTGTATGGCAGTACTTCGTGAAAGTTTAAAACACTCCATCAGGTCCTGATCGCAGGTAACACGTATCTCTGTAGAAATACGATTCGCCCATATGGCTTTGTATTTATCATCAACATAATTGCGTCCCGCATACAGTACCGCCATTAACGAGGCAGGGTGTATCTCCACCACGTATCGGCAGATAATACCAAGCTCAGACAGCATATTTTCATTAGCCTCTCCCAGCATGCGACAAACCAGGTAAATGTAAAATGGACGGGTTTCGTCATTTTGTGTAAATGCGCTGTCCATCACATTGTAAGCTTTATCACTGCTATTAACGCTGTATAAACCTGCATAGTATTCTTTTGCTTCCTGCGACACCTGCGGATGGGAATAATAAAAGTCGAAATTTTTAAGCTCCTGTGCATACAGGAACGAACTGCAGGTGCAGCATAATATGACGAGTAGCGTTCTGAGTGACATCTCCCTTTCAGCACTAAAATAAATAAAATATATCCCGGCGGAGAATATGTTTTCCACATGCGGTGCAATTTGACTGTAATTTTGCCCCTTATGGCCGGCATATACATCCACATTCCTTTTTGCAAACAAGCTTGTAATTATTGCAATTTTCACTTTTCCACTTCGCTGAAAATGAAAGATGAAATGCTGGCTGCTATATATACAGAACTGGAAATACAGCAACACTACCTGCAAAACCCGGCGATAGAAACCATATACCTTGGAGGAGGCACACCATCGCTCCTTAGTGCAGATGAAATCAACAGGATTACCGACCATATCGCTACCCACTACAACATTGACTCACTGAAAGAATATACCATAGAAACCAATCCCGACGACCTGACCCATGCGTATATCCATAGCCTGAAAAATACTCCGGTCAACAGGTTCAGCATAGGTGTTCAATCCTTCTTTGATGCCGACCTGCAGTATATGAACCGAGCACACAATGCACAGGAAGCAGACTATGCAATCAAAGATGTACAAGATTCAGGGTTCAGCAATATCACTATCGACCTGATATACGGTACACCGGGGCTAACTGACAATAACTGGCGACATAACCTGCAACAGGTATATAACCTGGACATACCACACTTTTCAGCTTATGCTTTGACGGTAGAAGAAAAAACCGCATTACACCACAACATCAAAGCCGGCAAGTCGCAGCCTGTAAATCCCGAACAAGCTGCCCACCAGTTTGAAATGCTGATGGACTTTGCCGCACAATCCGGATTTGAACATTATGAGATATCCAACCTGGCAAAACCCGGGCGCAGAGCGTTACACAATACCAACTACTGGCTGGGCGTACCCTACATCGGTATAGGGCCATCCGCACATTCATTCAATGGGGTGACACGACAATGGAATATCGCCAACAATGCACTGTATATCAAAAGCCTGCTGGCCGACAAACAACTGAATATTGAAAAAGAAATACTTACAACAGAACAGAGGCTGAATGAATACATCATGACCTCCCTGCGCACATCGTGGGGGCTGGACCTGGATAAAGTAACCCGCGAATGGGGTGGCGATTATACTGATACTATCCTGGAAGACAGTGAGCGTTTCATGGAAGAAAAGAAACTAATCCGGGATAACAACTCCCTGATATTAACCAATAAAGGCAGACTGTTTGCGGACTACATTGCTGCTGAATTGTTTGTGTGATAATGGCATGTATCCCTATCTTTATATCATGAAATTTTTATCGACACTGGTAAGTTTCCTATTGATTTTTGGATGTGTATCAGCACAAACCGGCTCTGAAAAATACGTCTTTTACCTGCATGGTGCCATTGTGCAGCAGCAGGGCGAAAATGCAGTAAGCAGCACTTACGGCAAATACATGTACCGCGCCATAGTTGACAGCCTGGAGAAAAACGGGTTCATCGTCATCAGCGAAGTACGGCCCAAAGATGCTTCGTTCGATGCATATTGCGGTAAGGTAGCTGTACAGGTAGATTCGCTCCTGCTGACAGGTGTGCGTCCGCAAAACATTACAGTATTAGGCGCATCAGTAGGTGCAGCCATGGCATTGGAAGTCGCCATGATTACGGGCAACCGCCAAATCAACTACGCCTTAATGGGTGTTTGCAGCGACAGCAGTCCGCGCAAATACCAGCAGAAAAAGATATGCGGCAATTTCTTTTCGGTGTACGAATCATCAGACGGGCCAGGTTCATGTAAAGAATTATTATTCAACCGTTCCTGTGTCAGTGGTTTTAAAGAAGTGAAACTGAATATGGGTAACGGCCATGGCTTTTTGTACCAGCCATATAAAGAATGGCTGCATCCCCTGGTTCAGTGGATAAACGAGTCCGCAGACAGGCAATAGGTTAAAGTTGTTTTCTATGCAAATCAGCTAACTGCTGCGCCGCCCTGCTACCCAGTGCTACGCCCATACCACCCATACGAAAGGCTCCGAATACCTTATCAGAAAACGCCTTGACAATAGGCTGCTTAGTTGCACCAAAAGCCATAATTCCCGCCCAGCGCTGTGCCACATCAAACTTCACACCTGGCAGGATTATTTCTTTCAGTTTTTCTTCCAGGCTGTTTTGAATACGCTCCGTCACTATCATCTCTGTGGTGGTTTCGCCCTCAACATCAATATTGCGCCCGCCACCTATCAGAATCCGTCCATCTATTTCCCTGAAGTAGTAATATCCCTCATCCATATGAAATATGCCCTTCAGCTTCAATCCCTCTATCGGCTCGGTTATCAATACCTGCCCACGCCCCGGGGTTACATCCACGTCCGGCAATAGTTGCTTCGTAAATGCATTGGTACATATATTGAGTGTTTTGCAACGCAGTTGTATTCCGCCTACCAGTTGCAGCATTACTCCTTTGCTTTCTTCCTCATACCGCTGCACAGCAGCGCCTGTCTTTATTTCAATGCCTTGCTCTAATGCATAATCCGTAAGCACCCTCATCATTTTTCCTGTATGCAGCTCCCCTTCGCAAGTATTTTCTATCAGCGCCTCCGTATACTGTTCATTAAAACCAAAAGATTTTATTTTTTCATTCGCAGGCCTGAAAGACGGCTGGTTATTAACCGGCAGTAACAATTCGTTGAGGTAGTCAATTTTATTTAACGCTTCTTTTGCATTCGTGTCTATCAGTTCATAACTACCGTTGGCGACATAGCCTATCCGCTCATCACCCAGCCTTTGGCGCAGTATTTCCAGTCCTCTTTTCCTTTCTGCAAACAGGCATACCACTTCGCTCTCACTCATCGTCCGTAAATCGTCCAAAAGCTCGGTAACACTGCCCATGCAGGCGAAGCCAGCATTGCGGGTACTGGCGCCGGATGGCAGCAATCCCCGCTCCAGCACCAGTATCCTGTCAGCAGGATAAAGCTGCCTGAGTTCGATAGCTGTACTCAATCCCGTTATCCCGGAACCTATTACTATATGACCGTAATTAAAAAAGCTTTCCCGCTCCCAGTAACTGAACATGGCACAAAGTAAAAATCTTTGTCTTAAATTGGCTGCATGAAACAGATGAAAAGCATACTATTTGCATTACTGCTACTGCCGTTTGCAGCGGGCGCCCAGGAAGGTAAAGCTGTGACTGATTTTGAAGGATGGAAAATCAGCGATTGCCAGGCATATACATTGAAAGAACTGACCAAAGGCGCCAATGGCGAAATGAAAGGCGCAGCCAAAGGGCGTATAACTGAAAACACAAAAACTATATATATAGCCAAACAAAGCTGGCTGCAGGAGATAAAAGACACCACGTTTAACGGTATAGCCATCAAGCAAGTGGATATAGACAGCAACCTGAAAATGCTGGCCGAAGAAGTAAAAAACGGTACTGCCGCCATTTATTACATCAGCCCGTTCGAACTGAAATCGCCTATGTGTGAAATGTGGATATTCCCCATTGACATAGCTAAAGGTTTTATGAGCAAAGCCAAACAGGAATATGCATCTACAGTTTACCGCGTCAACTTCTTTTTCAACTACGACCCGCCTAAATATGAATATAGGGGAACGGATGCTGTAGTATTGGAATAATACACATAACCATATTATACTAACTTAGGAGTATCAAAATCATTCTGATGAAGAACATATTGATGCTCCTTTTTATTTTCTGTAACAATGCAGGCGCTACTTTAAACCAAACCATGTATGTCGCTTTGCGGGATGGATTGAATGTTTACGAAAAACCCGGTGACACAAGCAATATCATTAACAGGCTTGCTTATGGCGAAGCTGTAGTTATTCGCATAGAGCAGGGTGGCGAAGTATATATCAATGGTTTCAAAACCCGGTGGGTTCCAATAAATAATGGGAAAGGTGCAAACGGATATATAGCAGAATGTTACTTGCTGCCGATACCTCCCCCTTTAGGAAATACTCCTGACTTTAAGCAATATGCAGAGCAATTGTCGAAACCCGTAGCTCCGTCAACTATTTATGAAGAGGTCAATGACCTGGAACAAAATCTTAAAGACGAAAAGACACTATACAAAAACGGCATGTTACTGACAATACACAGTAACTATGAATACCTATCAGAGAGTTTAATTATTCCGGGCATAACTATTCAACAAGCCTTCATCATTGCCAGAAATCTATCCCCCGTAAACCTGTTAACCCCACGAAACAATCAATTCCCTTGGGAAAGCAGCGTTAAAAAAGAGAAAGATGGCAATTACAGGATGACGAAAGTATCCTACTCAAAAGATGGACATATCAACAGCATCACATTTTCAGTTGACAACGCAGAAATTACAGGTACATTAAGCCTTGTCGCCCTCAACGGGCAAATAGCAATAATTTACGAATATGGCTGATAAAGCCTTTTCGCATAACTACCATCCGTTTTGTATTTTTGCCACCTTGTAGCAAATACGGATTATAGCTTTATGGAATACGCGCACCGCGATATAGAAAAGAAGTGGCAACAATACTGGAAAGACAAAGAGGTATATAAAGTCAGCAACGACAGTACACGGCCCAAGTTTTATGTGCTGGATATGTTCCCCTACCCCAGCGGTGCGGGGCTGCATGTGGGCCACCCTTTAGGCTATATCGCGTCCGACATACTGGCGCGCTATAAACGCCACCGTGGCTACAACGTACTCCACCCTATGGGCTACGATGCCTTTGGCCTGCCTGCAGAACAATACGCACTGGAAACAGGGCAACACCCGGCAGTTACTACAGAGCAGAACATCAAACGCTACCGTGAGCAGTTAGACAATATCGGCTTCTGCTACGACTGGAGCCGCGAAGTGCGCACCAGCGACCCCAAATACTACAAATGGACGCAGTGGATATTCCTGCAACTTTTTCATAGCTGGTACGACCGCAGTCAACAAAAAGCCAGGCCCATCAGCGAACTGGTAGCCATATTCGAAGAAGAGGGCAATATCAATCACCCCTGCCCCGAAGACGATACCCTGCAATTTGACGCCAGGCATTGGAAAGACATGAAACCTGCACAGCAGCGCCATGTGCTGATGCAATACCGCATTGCCTACCTGAGCCATGCCGAAGTGTGGTGGTGCGAGGCGCTGGGCACGGTACTGGCCAACGATGAGGTAGTAAACGGCGTATCAGAACGTGGCGGACATCCCGTGGTTAAAAAACGTATGAACCAGTGGTTCCTGCGGATAACGGAATATGCAGACCGCCTGCTGAACAGCCTGGACACGCTGGACTGGACCGATGCCATGAAAGAAATGCAGCGCAACTGGATAGGCAAAAGCACAGGTGCGGAAGTGAGTTTCGACATAGACGGCTATGCCGAAAAAATAAAAGTATTTACTACCAGGCCTGACACCATTTTCGGTGTGGATTTTATGGTGCTGGCGCCGGAGCACGAACTGGTGGATGTCATCACCACGGGCGAACATAAGGCAGAAGTAACGAAGTATAAAGAATATGTACAGAGCCGCAGCGAGCGCGAGCGCATGAGCGAGGTAAAACAAATAACAGGCGCATTTACAGGCGCGCATGTTATCCATCCTTTTACCGGCAAAAAAGTGCCCGTATGGATATCAGAATATGTACTGGCAGGTTATGGTACAGGCGCTATCATGGCCGTGCCCAGCGGCGACGACCGCGACCATGCCTTTGCCAAACATTTCAACATACCCATCACCAATGTATTTGGCGACAAGTACAAGGGCGAAGAAGCGTACAGCGATAAAGGTGGAACGATAGAGAACAGCGATTTCCTGAGCGGTAAAGATGTGAAGGATGCGATAAAGCTGGCTATTGATGCTATTGTAGAAAAAGGAATCGGCCATGCAAAAGTAAATTACAAACTGCGCGATGCGGGCTTCAGCCGCCAGCGCTACTGGGGCGAGCCATTCCCCATAGTGTACCAGGAGGGGGTACCATACGGTATAGACGAAATAGGCGGTGACATCAACCAACTGCCCGTGGAACTGCCGCATGTGGATAGCTACAAACCCGGGCCTGAGGGGCAAGGACCATTGGCCAATATAGAAGATTGGGTACACACAGGCGCGGGCAATCGCGAAACCAACACTATGCCCGGCTATGCCGGCAGCAGCTGGTACTTCCTCCGCTATATGGACCCGCACAATGACGAAACATTTGCAGACAGGAAAGCTACCGACTACTGGCGAGAAGTGGATATATACATAGGTGGCACCGAACACGCCGTAGGCCACTTGCTGTACAGCCGTATGTGGACCAAAGCATTATACGACCTCGGCCATATCAGCTTCGATGAGCCATTTAAAAAACTCATCAACCAGGGGATGATACAGGGGAGTTCCAGGTTTGTGTATCGGGTTACTATTAAACAACCTGAACGCTCACCCTCCGAAGATATTAAGCTACCTATTTTTATCTCTTGGCATTATTACAATTTGTACGAAACCGGCAAACTCACTGGTGATGAACTAGTGGGTCTCATAAACGAATATTCTACCGAGGCTCATTATGATATTGCCCCTCAACACGTATCAGACACTTGGCAGATTAAAATTGCACCTATCCATGTGGACGTAAATATGGTAAATGGAAGCATATTGAATATTACTAAATTCAAAGAATGGAGAGAAGAGTATTCGAACGCAATATTCGTTCTTGAAGGAGTAGAAGAGAAAAAATACATCTGCGGTGCTGAGACAGAAAAAATGTCCAAGAGCAAATACAATGTGGTGAACCCTGACGACATTGTAGCGCAATATGGTGCAGATACCTTCCGTATGTACGAGATGTTCCTGGGCCCGATAGATGTAAGCAAACCTTGGGACACTAAAGGCATAGAGGGCGTACACCGCTTCCTGAAAAAGATGTGGCGCTTGTATAACGATGAGCAGCAAGGCTGGATAGTAACAGACGAAGCAGCTACCGATGCAGAACTGAAAGTACTGCACAAGACCATCAAAAAAATCAGCGAAGACATTGAAAAATTCTCTTTCAATACATCTGTCAGCCAGTTCATGATATGCGTCAACGAACTGACATCTATGAATTGTCATAAGCGTGCTGTACTCGAGCCTTTAGCCGTATTGATTGCCCCATTCGCTCCTCACTTTGCTGAAGAACTATGGCATACTTTCGGGCACGAAGGCAGCATGGTAGATGCTGCTTATCCTAAATGGGAAGAGCAGTATGTAAAAGAAAACAGCAAGAACTATCCTATAGCCATCAATGGCAAGGCAAGGGCCGAAATGGAATTCCCGCTGGATATGGACATAACCGATGTGGAAAAGGCTGTATTGAGCAACGAAGTGGTGATAAAATGGATGGAAGGCAAACCGCTGAAGAAATTCATCTACGTGCCCGGCAGGATGATTAATGTGGTGGTCTAACCTTGCACGCATACGTATTAGTAGCTATATTAGTATAAATTTTACCGTTGTGTTGAGATACCTCCTCTATACCCTTCTTTGCATCTGTGTGGTTACACCATCCCCCGGCCAGTTGACTAATGGATTGATAGCCCACTGGAATTTCAATGGCAATGCAAACGACGCTACAGGCAACGGGCACAACGGTACGGTATTTAATATTTCTTATACCGCAGGTAAAACCGGGGTTGCTAACAGCGCTGCTGTTTTTAATGGCAGTAATAGCTATGTTTTAGTGCCGCATCAGGCAGATATGAATGTATCAAACTATAGCATATGCGCAATTGTCAAACCTATGGGATTTTACGCGGGTACATGCCAGGGCAATTTCATTATGTTCAGAGGTTCCGAGGGAGCAAGCGGCGCCTATGGTATTGGGTATTTTGATAATGCATACAATAACTGTAGCACGCTGGATACAAATAAACATGTATTCTATGGACAAGCCGGCTCTTCTTTGGGAAGTGGTTCTTTATTTCAATCGGCGACTAACGTACACACTAATATATGGTATTGTGTTTGTGCAGTGTACGATGGCAGCTCCATCAAAATCTATGTAAACAGTGTCTTAACAGCGACATTCAATATCACCGGTGGTAGTATTGGTAGTTCGAACAATCCAATTGGCATTGGTAAATATCTGAACGGCGGTGCAAGCTATCCTTATTGGTATAATGGCATAATTGACGACCTCAGGATATATAACCGGGTACTGACGCAATTAGAAATAGATAGTTTCTGCAACCTCTTTAATGCCCCGGCTGTAGACCCCGAAGTATCTATATCACAACCCATCAGCCCAACAAGCTTTTGCCCGGCAGATAATTTTGTATTGCATTATACAGTCACCGCACCGTTTAATCCCGGCAATATTTTTACTGCTCAACTGTCCGATGCCGCAGGCAGTTTTGCTACACCTGTCAATATCGGTGCAGTAAGCGCCACCGGCGCAGGCATCATCAATTGCACCCTACCTGCCAATACGCCACAAGGAACGGGCTACAGGGTACGGGTGACAGCCTCCAACCCCGCCAAAATATCTGCTGATAACGGGGTGAACCTTACTGTGTTCGACGCACCCAAAATTACCCTAACGGGGGATACTGCTGTTTGTATCGGCGACTCCCTATGGTTTTACGCACAGGTTACACCTCCTACATCCAATATCAACTGGACAGGCCCTAACGGTTTCAACAGCACAAACACCAGCATCATCATCCCCAATGCGGGATACGATGACACAGGTTTGTACATCATTTCAGTGAATAATGGCGGGTGCACCGCAAGGGATACTATCAGGGCCATTGTAGGCAATTTGGATTTTGAACTAGGGGACGATACGGTTATTTGCAAAGGCGACACCCTGCTGTTATCGCCCGGTGTACAAGGTGCTACGTATACCTGGCAAGATGGCAGTTTAAACCCTGCGTACCCCGTTGCTGCCGCAGGCCAATACCATGTAAAGGCATCATTGGGCAGTTGTATCCGCCACGATACTATTAATGTAGATATCGTACAGGTCGAAATAACCCTGCCGGGTGACACTGTGCTCTGTCGCGACCAGCAGTTCTCCATTACCGTAGCGGATACTTTTGATACTTATTCATGGAATACAGGAAGTTCTTCACCTACCGTAGTCGTTACACAGGGAGGAACCTATTGGCTTACTGTATCAAAAAGCAAATGCCTGGCCACGGACGAAATTAAGGTGCAGCAGTTAGAGCCATATTTTATCCTCGGGAATGATACTACCCTCTGCAATGGGCGTACGCTCACGCTCCGCCCCGGCTCTATTGACAGCAGCTCTTATCTCTGGCAGGATGGCTCTGCCAAAGAGTTTTTCATCGTGAAAGAAAAAGGGTTATATAGTGTTACAGTTACCAACATCTGTGGTTCTTTTGGCAGCAATATACAGGTAGACTATATCCAGTGTGAGTGTACACCCATTATGCCCAATGCCTTTACCCCTGATAAAAACGGGCTCAATGACGATATAGCACCCATTCTTACATGTATACCTGCCAATTACAAGTTCATCATTGTCAACAGGTGGGGAGAAATTGTTTTTGAAACAGACGACTATAAAAAAAGGTGGGATGGCAAGCACTATAGGGTACCTGCCGAAATGGGGACCTATTTTTACTTTATTCAAATAACAGACAGGCTGGGTAACAAAACCACGCATAAAGGCGATATACTTTTGCTGAGGTAACAACTACACCGCCATTCGTCGAACAGAACCTGCATTTCGTTGGATGAAAACGCATATTCGTTGAATAAGGGCACAATGCATACCTCTATTGGTTATATTGCATAAGCCTTATTTGAACGATTATGAAAAGAATATTTACTATTGTTGCATCTATCCTATTTGCATTATCTGCCAATGCACAGCTCACCAACGGCCTGGTAGCGCACTGGGACTTTAGTGGCAATGCCAACGATGCCACCGGCAATGGCCACAATGGCACCACTAATAATGTGACTTATACCTCAGGCAAAATAGGTGGACTTAATACTGCCGCATTGTTCAATGGTACCAGCAGTTTCATTACAGTACCTAACTCTACGGACTGGAACCTGAGCAACTACACCATAGCCACCATGATAAAGCTGAATGGTTTTTATACTGGTACTTGCCAACGTAGTGAGGTAATACAAAGAGGGTTGGGGTATGCAAGTGGCAGTTGGGCACTAGCCTTATTCGACAATGCTTTTGACAGTTCATGCACTGTGACAGGCGATACGAGCAAGTTTGTATTTATTGGAGAGGCGGGAGCAAATAATATCACTATGCCTCATGCACCCTGGCAGTATAACCCTACCACCCGAACAGGCAGGTGGTATTGTGTAGTTACAACATTCGATGGCACATATGTAAGAGTGTATGTAGACGGTATGAATGTATCTACTAACCGCGGGAATGCATCATTACCAATAGGAACATCTAACGGTGCGGTCACAATAGGCGCTAACAGGTTTGGCAATTACACCCAATACCCCTATTGGTTCAACGGAGCCATTGACGACCTGCGCTTGTATAACAGGGTATTGTCACCGGCAGAAATCAGCAGCTTTTGCAACTTATTTGATACCAGTATTACTATTACAACTTCTCTATCAGGCAAGAATATCTGTATGGATGACACCTTCCATTTATCTTATACTGTATCTAATAATTTTGGAAGCAGCAATGTATTCACCGCACAATTGTCTGATGCAGCAGGCAGCTTCGCCAACCCGCAGAATATTGGCACTGCATCGTCTGCAACAGGCGGCACCATAATATGCACCATACCTACAGGGCTTACTCCCGGCAACGGGTACAGGGTGCGGATAGTATCAACTAATCCTGTAAAGCAATCTGATGTAACAGCACCATTTGGAATCTACTCCACTCTTTCGCCTTCTGTTACAATTACAGCCACTCCTTCCGGTACTGTACCTGCCAACCAGTACATTACATTTGTAGCTACGCCGGTTGATGCGGGGCCATCACCGCTATTTCAATGGTATAGAAACGGGTTAGTCATACCTGGTGCCATCAATGACACTCTGTATATCAATACGCTCAATGACAGTGACATTATTCATGTAGCGGTAACGAGCAGTAACCCTTGCGCGGCCGACCAGACAGCACAGAGCAACAGCATTGTAGTGAAAATACTGTCTTCTGTCAATGAATTGGCTTTGGCCAACCTGGGGCTTTACCCCAATCCTACAAAAGGTGATATCACCGTATCTGCAAATAATGTATACAACCCTATATTGCTGGAAGTAATTAACCCGGTAGGGCAGGTTGTACATAGGAGCCAGGCCATACCGGCTGGAGGGCATCTGTTTGAAACTATAAATATGAATAACGCATCCAATGGCATATACATACTCCGTGTAGCATCCAATGGATACCAGCGGAATATCAGGTTTACGGTCAACAGGTAATATAAATCAATGCAGGCTGACACTTCCAAACTCTGTCGCGAGCCATTGCGACAGAGTTTGCGCACCCATACTGTTCATGTGCTCATGATCTTTCCAATAAGCGGGATTTCCGTAAATACTGTCTGGCGGTATGAGTAGCTCTCCCTTCAACCTGTAAAACTCAGCTTCTTCAGGTTCAGGTATCGCACCATATGCTGGCAGGTAAAGGAATAATAATGTACAATTATTCTTTTGCGTCAACCGGTGCATCCTTTCTATGTACGATAATGGATACCTGTTATTGAACCATCTTGAAAACCCTTTGGTTTTTACCCATGCCTTATTCTTCTCTTTCGCTGCTATCAGCTGGTCGGGGTGTGCCACTTGCGATGAATTCATATATCCGTATTTCCTTGCCGGTACAACAGGTTGATTATTTGTTGATAACAGGGCTTGTTTATACCCCGACATTCTTGCAGACAATGCGTAATACATATCCTTAAACAAATCCGGATTGTATACCAGCACCGGCAGCAGCAGTTCTTTACCCTCAGCGAAATAGCCAAATTCAGGATGCCCCATCCTGTTTTCTCTTTCACTTACCTCAAGAATTATATAACCGGGTTGTTTGACGGCACACAACTGGCTCACAAAACTATGATGCAGGTTCCTGCCCAACCTGCAATAGCCCATATTGGCAATATGAACACGATGGTTCTCTACCATACTCATTTCCAGCAATGAGTCATTGACGGCGCAAATGGTGTGCGAAGACCCTATAAAAGCAATGTCTATCGGTGTACTGTCTTCGTATATTCTTTTGTACATCCATGTACCCTGGCCGAGACAATTATCGTGCGTATAGGAGAAGTTATATTTTTTGTCGGCCGGTATCAGCAGCAACAAAATACACACCACAACTACCAGGCAAGAAAAAACAGACAGGTTCCTGATGAACCTTTTCAGTTCCGGTGTATGCTCATTTGTAAATTTTTTAAAAATCATAGGGCGGAATATTCGGTCCGGTTATTCGGGCAAGTCGCTACATAGTGAAATGTGGGTTGTAAATGATACCAAATACGTTGCCCCAGGGGTCTTTCACCGCTGCTACTATTATTCCCCCGCCTACTTCGGTTGGTTCTTCGTGTGGCAATGCGCCGGCACTCAGCAACATCACATGGGTAGCTTCCACATCATCTACACCCCAGTACGCCATTACGCTGTCTGGTTTCACTGTTTCTCCCTCTTGCGGCTGCAGGCCCAGCTCAAAACCGTTCACATTAAACCCAACATAAAAAGGCTCGTTGAAATAGGGTTCTATGCCCAGCACCTTTGTATACCATTCTGTAGCTTCGGCTATATCAGGCACTTTATATATCGCAGTCCTTAACCCCAGAAAAGGTGTTTGCATACAATCGGTTTTAACATAAAATAATTATGTAAATCTATACCTTAGATATGAATAAACATACAGCATATGATAATTGGCGTAGCAGGGCCATATTCGGCAGGCAATGAAGAGCAAAGACAACAAAACCTGGATAATATGAACAAGGCCGCGGCCCGCCTGCTCGAAATGGGACATATCCCGCTCATCGGCATCAACGCAGCTTTACCGGTTATAAGCCATGCAAGTGTGGATAATCCTTACGAGGCTATTATGGATATTTCGATGGCTGTAATAGATGCCTGCGAAGCCTTACTGATAATCGGCGAAAGCCCTGGCGCCAACCGCGAAAGAGAATTAGTACTATCCAAAGGTTTACCCGTCTATCAACACCCTGACGAAATACCGGGTTGACAAAAAAAACGCCCGGCAAGCCGGGCAGGTTCATTATTTAATTGTACAGGTTGTGGTTACATCGGTAGAACCATACTCGCTATTCAGCCTCGCTTCGTTTTCTTTGCAGGTTTCGTCAGCTTTACCCTTCGTGGCTTTGATAGTAATGTCCTGGTCTATCTCCAATACAACTACTGAAGTATCTGTATTCCTCGTTACACAGTTACATACATGGTCTTTTTTACAGGAAGAAAATCCGATAACAACGGCCACAGGCACAAACAATAAAAAATTTTTCATAACATCTCTTTTATATATAATTAACAATGCGGGCAAATATAGGCCTTACATAGTATTGTACCACATCAGACAATATTTTTATCTATGAACTGAATATTGGTTATCTTTGCCCTCCATTACAAAAAAGCATTTCTGCCTTTATGGCCATATTAATATTTTTCGTTGCACATCATTACCTCTCCCTCTTTTCACAAACCTTTTTTCAGCACCGTTATGGTGCTCATGGTGCCTTTACTATGAGCAAGGGCTGGGAACGTTTCTTTTTCATATTTACATGGATAACAGAAGGTTCTTCTTACCTCAGCCCCCGTGCGTATGCTATCATGCACAGGATGCACCATGCCTATGCAGATACGGATAAAGACCCGCATTCTCCGTTGCATCACAAAAATGTATTTGCTATGATGTGGGCTACCAAAACCGTTTATACGGATATTTTTGAACGTAAAACGGAAATTGAGCCCCGTTTTACCAAAAACCTGCCTGACTGGGATAGTTTCGATCGTTTTGCACATGGTTGGGCCCCGCGCATATTCTGGGCAGCCGCCTATACTGCTTTCTACATCTACTTCGCTACAGCGTGGTGGATGTTCCTGCTGCTTCCCATACACTTCACCATCGGGCCAATACATGGTGCCATTATCAACTGGTATGCGCACAAATACGGGTACAGGAATTTCAAGCTGAAAAGCACAGCCGTTAACTTAATGCCGGTGGATATTATCATGCTGGGCGAGGGGTATCATAATAACCACCACAAGCGTGCCTCACATCCAAACTTCGGTATACGCAGGTACGAAATAGACCCTGTATATCCTTTCATAAAGCTGTTCAACGCCACAGGCATCATTAAGCTGAAGAAACTACCCGCAGAATTTATCGAAACTGATTTCTAAGGCGTATTGTTCTTACCCGGTCGTATACCAGCCGGAATAAATTAAAAACAGGGATGGCTTTTATTTTAGGATAACTGCTCCGCCAGTTCGTCCATCCTGATACCGTTGTGGCTTTCTTCATAAGTGCATTCGCCATCCTTTATCAGCAGTAGCTGCGGGCTTTCGTGTGGCACATGGAAAATCTCCGCCACTTTATTACTTATCGGTCGTTGAGCTATCACGTCCAGGTAGTAGAACTTAATATTGTCGGGTGCCTGTTCACGTTCCAGCCTGTTCATGGCCATTGCGCTGATATGGCAGCGGGTACTGTGTTTGTAAATTGCTACAGGCTGTGTTTTACTTTCTTCAATTATGGTCTCTATTTGCGCTTCGTTTATCAGTTCCGTCCAGTTCATAATACTATAATGTGCCAATTTGCTAATGCGGCAATGCGATAATAAATATTATACAAAGTTACGAATGAACCCATTGGCACATTATCGTATTGTCCTATTGCCGCATTAGTTTTACTTTCGCCCCAGCAAACAGATTATTTATGACGAAACATGCATATGTATTCCCCGGACAGGGAGCGCAGTTTACAGGGATGGGCAAAGAACTGTACGATAACAACACAATAGCCCGCGAGTACTTTGAACAGGCCAACGAGATACTGGGTTTCCGCATTACGGATATCATGTTCACAGGTACTGCCGAAGACCTGAAACAAACCAAGGTAACGCAACCCGCTATCTTCCTGCATTCGGTTATCAGGTTCCTGACTACTGAGGGACTGGTGCCTAATATGGTGGCAGGCCACTCATTGGGCGAGTTCTCTGCATTGGTAGCCAACAAGGTACTGAGCTTTGAAGACGGCCTGAAACTGGTGTATAAACGTGCCATGGCTATGCAGCGCGCCTGCGAAATTAACCCCTCTACAATGGCAGCAGTATTAGGGCTGGACGATGCAAAAGTGGAAGAGATATGTGCGACATTTACTGACGAAGTAGTAGTGCCCGCCAACTATAACTGTCCCGGACAATTAGTCATCAGCGGAAGTATAGAAGGCATCAACCAGGCCTGCGAAGCAATGAAAGCGGCTGGCGCCAAGCGTGCCCTGGTGCTACAGGTAGGTGGTGCATTCCACTCGCCACTGATGGAACCCGCCAAAGAAGAACTGCAGGCTGCTATTGAAACAACGCATTTCGGCAACCCCAGCTGTCCTGTGTACCAGAACGTGGACGCCAACCCTTATATAGACCCGGCAATGATACAGCGCAACCTTATCAACCAGCTTACCTCACCTGTACGCTGGACACAGAGTGTAGAGCATATGGTGAAGAACGGTGCCACTAAGTTTACAGAAGTAGGCCCTGGCAATGTATTGCAGGGATTGGTGAAGAAGATAGCTAAAGAGGTGGAGACAGACGCATTGAACTAAATCCTCTACCGGGATAATATATAGAAACGGGCGGCATCGTGCCGCCCGTATCATTTGCCGTTATAATTGATACATCTCACCCATGCTTATGACAATAGTCATGTACTTAATTGCATGCACCGGATAACTTCACCTGAAATATTGAGTTATGGAAACAGCAACGAAATACGCAGTAAAGGAAATAAACTGGCCTCAAAAAGCTTTTATTATCAAAAGGGCTACCCTGCCATTTGATAAACTCTCAGATTTCTTTAAAGAGAATTATGGAGCCATTTACGGGGCTTTAGCAGGCAAGGGTATTCATCCGGCTGAAATGCCTTGTGCATTTTATTATTCAATAGACGAAGCAAAGAAAGAGACGGATTTAGCAGCTGTGGTACCGGTAAGTATAGGCGCTCCTGAAATACCGGGTTTTGAAAAAGTTATATTGCCGCCGTCAAAATTGATTACTACTACACATATAGGTTCATACGAGAGTATGGGTATGCCATATAGCGCTATGGAACAGTACCTGGCAGAAAACAAGCTGCAAAAGGGATTGGTAATAGAAGAATATTTTTCTGACCCCGAGGTGGAAAAGGATGCTTCTAAATGGAAGACCAATATCTATTTTATGGTGGAGTAACCATTTTTATATTAGCCTGTACTTATTGAACACTTCTATCACCATTTCCTTGTAGGTATTACCGATAGGTATCTCGCGTGTTTGCGTGTGTATTGAGTTGCCGGACACTTCCCGCACCTGTGCGATGTTCACTATATAAGATTTGTGTACACGAACTATCTGCGGGTAAGGAGACAACTGCTCCTCTATATTCTTCATAGTACTCAGCACCATCAGCCCTTTGCCCCCTGTCCAAAGCTTTACATAATCTTTTACTGCTTCTATTATTTCCAGTTCATCAATGGATATTTTTACCAGCTTCCCGTCGCATTTTACAAAAATGCTGTCGTCAGCTTTTTTATGCTCCAGCAATTCGGTAGCTTTTTGTATAGCTTTTTCAAACCGCTCAAAAGAGAAAGGTTTCAACAGGTAGTCGACTGCATTCAATTCGTAACTTTCCACTGCATATTGAGGATAGGCGGTAGTGAGGATAACCAGCGGCGGGTTATTCAGTTGCTTTATGAGTTCTATGCCCGATGCACCGGGCATATTAATGTCCAGCAGCAGTATATCTACAGGTTCGGCATGCAGCACATTCATTGCCTCTATGGCGTTTTTACAGGCAGCTACTAATTGCAATTGAGGTTTTTTGCCGGCATATACTTTGAGTATATCCCTGGCTATCGGCTCATCATCCACTATCAATACTCGTATGGTACGCATTATGATAAATATACGGTTAGTTCTGTTTGATAGGTATTATCCTGGTGCTTTGTGTTTAGCGAATATTTGCCCGGGTAGAGTATATCCAGTCTTTTGCGCAGGTTGCTTAACCCGAGTCCGCCCGGTGCAGCCGTATCATTATTACCGCTGTTGTTTGCCGATGTAATATGTAATTGATAGTTGCGGATGGTAAAACTGAAATCTATAAAATAATGCTCCGAAATAATTCGTGTGCCATGCTTGAAAGTGTTTTCAAGTATTGGTAACCATAACAGAGGCGGTAGCTGATAATCCTTATCTGATTCGATGGTAAAATGGAAATTACCGGTATCCTGTAGCCTGAGCAGTTCCATATCAATATACGCATGCATCACTTCTTTCTCTTTTTCAAAAGATACAACCGGCACGTCGGTATCATAGAGCATATAGCGCATGATGGATGAGAGCTTGAGGATGGACTCTGGTGCTTTGTCCGATTTTTGTAAACTCAGTCCGTATATATTGTTTAAGGTATTAAACAGGAAGTGAGGGTTCAACTGGTGGCGCAGCAGCTCCAGTTCCGCCTCCGTTTGTTTGTGCGCTGCTTCACGGGCTAATTTTTCCTGCCGGGAATGGTCCTGCATATACCAGGCCATAGTGAAAGCAGCCAGCCATAGCAATAACCCCATGGAATAGCCAATCGTCTCTTCTACAATAACCGGGAAAGACATTTCAGGTCCTACCGGCATGGTGATAATGCTTATATGATACACTTCGGCCAGGGGAAAGTGTACCAGCATGTGCTTGACCAGCAACACGAAGCAGGCGGCAATAGCTAACAGCAATATGGCAGCGGAGAGGACATACAACAGCCTGCGTTTTCGCGCCAGCAGTTTAGGTACCAGCAGCAGGTTGTTGACGTAGGTAAGGACGAAAAGTAAGAACGTAGTTGCTCCTTTGTAACTAAAATATACTGATTTCGGATAGGCACTCTCGTTTGAATTCAATTCGTAGGTGAGGAGTAATGTAAACAGCCAGAAATAAATATTCAGTGCCAGGCGACTGCGCAATACTTTCCCCGCATTGTTGAATACTAAAGGCATACTGCAAAGAAAATCATAAGCGCGGAAACTTATAACCCTCTTCGACAAATCCCATGTTTTTACCGACCAATTTTTCATAATTGTAATACATCGGGAATAATATGCAGTTGGTCGAATAGGGTTGCGCAGTTCAGGCAGTATATCGTTACTTCGCCCTATAAATACAAGACTATGAAAAAACTATTATTCATTTTTGCTATTACAGCCGGTTGCTCACAGGTTGCACATGCCCAGCTCAATGGTGCATACACCCAAAGGCTGAACGATGTATTCGACAGTGTATGCAACAGGTTCAATATCAAAGGCGCTACGGCGGCCATTGTAGTACCCGGCCAGGGTATATGGGAGCGTGCGCATGGTATATCACATCCCGGTACGCCTATTACCAAAGATATGTACATGGGCATAGGCAGTAATACCAAAACCTATTTCTCCGTGTTGATGCTGAAACTGCAGGAGCAGGGGAAACTCGACCTGGATGATACTATCGGGCAATGGATACAACATGCGAATGTACCCGGCAATATCACCATCAGGCAACTCCTGAACCATACCAGCGGACTCTACAGCTTTACCTCCAATCCCGATATGAATAACTATATTCTTGCAGATTTTACAAAGATATGGCCACCTGACAGCGTGCTGAACCTCGTAAAAGCACCTGTAGCAGCGCCTGGCGGGGCGTGGGATTATAGCAATACCAACTACCTGCTGGCAGGATTGATTATCCGCAGTGTGACGGGGAAAACTATGCAGCAGGCCCTGCGCGATGAGATACTGACACCACATGGATTAAGTGAAACATATCTCTTCCCGCAGGAAACGCCCCCTGGCACCATACCACATAGCTGGTCGGCCAACCTGAACGGGAGCGTACATGAAGACATGGTAGCTGTCCACAATTACTCGCATAATGCCATGTTCAGCCTGGCATCATCAGCCGGTGCTATTATGGCCACAGCCAAAGACAATGCCCTGTTCTGGGACAAACTCATGTCAGGACAAATACTGAACAGCAGTTCTATGGCAGAATTTGAAACGCTGGTACCTATATCTATGGGGCAGGGTTATGGCCTGGGTGTCTTCAAGCTCAACAGCTTTAATGGGCGTACCATTGTATCGCACGGCGGCACCAACATAGGCTTTATCAACGACAACATTCACGAGAAAGCCTCAGGAGTGAGCATCGTAATGCTTACCAACCAGGATAGTATTTCAAACAGTATACTGCTGGGTGGATGTATTGCCGCCCTGCATAAAGTAACCATACAGTACACCGACACGCGCGACATTATTTACAGGCACGATGATATTTACGTATGGCCCAACCCCGCACGTGATGAGCTATTTGTAGATATTATAGACGAGGAGTTTGCGCAGCAGGCAGTGATATATGATATGCTGGGCAGAACAATATTAGCCAATGGGTTGCAGGCGGGGGTAAACAAGTTGAGTTTATCCAGCATCAGTTCCGGGACGTACATTCTGAACATAATAGGAGTGGGTAAAACTGTCTACAGGCAAAAGATACAGGTAGTTAAATAGGGAGCAGGGCGAAAGCCCTGTTTTTTTATGCCAGGTACAGGGTGGCCATAAGACTGGTAATGGAAACCAATGCCCACAACAATACCCCTTGCAACAATGGTTTACTGCCCACCGATTTCAATGCCTTAGGCGAAAGGCCGGAGCCAATCAGGAAGAGTGTAATGGTAAATCCTGTTTTAGCGGCACGTACTATATAGGGTGTCACCGGCTCCAGTTGTGGCACGTTGGAACTGATGAGCATAGCCAGTACAAACAAGCCAATGAACCAGGGTATACTTGTTTTAGCTCCTTTCTTTTTAAAGATAAATGCAGTGAGCACTACCAGGGGTATAATCCATAATGCCCGCACCAGTTTAATAGTCGTGGCTATGTTTAAAGCCTCTTCGCCGTAAGTGCTGGCTGCACCTACTACAGAGCTGGTATCGTGTATGGCAATAGCCGCCCATATACCAAATTGAGATTGGGACAAATCCAGCGCATGCCCGATTACGGGAAAAATAAATAAGGCTATGGCATTGAGAACGAACACCACTACCAACGCCACACTGATTTGTTCTTCCTTAGCATTGGTCACGGGGGCTGTGGCTGCAATAGCGCTGCCGCCGCATATGGCTGTACCTGTGGATACAAGATAAGACGTTACCTTATCTACCTTGAATAGTTTACCAATTAATAGTCCAACCAGCAATGTACCGGCGATAGATATGATGGTATATATAAAACCATCTTTACCGGCCTGCAAGGCAGTGTTGATATTAATGCCAAAACCCAGCCCTACTATAGATGCTTTAAGCAGGAAAGCGGTGTACTTACTGCGCTTTTTCCCTAAGGGATTGGTAATGAAAAAAGACAGCAACAAACCCAGGAACAGCGCATAGGGCGGCGACATAAAGGGCATAGCACAGATAATCAATGCCAGCCAGAATATTACTTTGCCAACGGTGCCGTTGTTCATCTTGTTATGTTAGTTAGGTTGAATATATGCGAATATGGCAAAAATAGAAGTGCTTGCACTGGCTGAATGTATACGGTGTTACATACTACCATTTCACTCCGGCTTTTTGCATTACTTCCCGTATAGCTTCGTATGATTTAAATACTATCAGCGGCAAATCTTCGTCCTTCACCCAGCGCACTTCCTGTATATTCTCTTCTGCCTGTGGCACGGGTTCTTCTTTGATAGTCCCTTTCATTTTATACCAGGCGGTGCGTTTCAGCAGGTTTTGCTTGTTCTGGCTGTACACATGGTAGGTATCACATATTTTTTCACCCAGCTTCAGCTTGTGCAGGCCGGTTTCTTCGCTTACTTCACGCAGGGCGCAGGCATCTATTGTTTCCCCATCGTCACATTTACCTTTGGGCAGGTCCCACTTGCCGCGGCGGAATATCATCAGCACCTCGTTATGCTCATTGGTCACCACACCCCCACCTGCATCTATCGGGGTAAACAGTTCATATAATTCTTCCTGTAATGATTCAGCCGCAAAATCTTCGATGATAGCCCCCAGCGTACCGGGCTTACCTATATGTTGCAAGGCCAATCGGAAGTGCCGGGGGAAAGCCCCCTCAAAATAAATATACCCTTCTGCCACCGGGTTCTCCGCTATGTATGCTCGTGCATCAGTAGTTAGGATGAGTGGCTTATTATTGATATATATCTTTTGAGCGAAGTCCATTCTTTTGTAAAATTATACATTTGGCGTAGGTTTGAGCGGTTATGAGTACTCAAAAACATTTTGCCGAAAAACTAATGCAAATTAAGGCATTACAAATCAACCTGCAACAACCATATACCTGGGCGTCGGGATGGAAGTCGCCGGTGTATTGCGACAATCGTAAAGTATTGTCTTACCCCTACATACGCGACTTTGTGAAGAGCGAACTGGCCAATATGGTGCTGGAGCATTTTCCTGATGCTGAAGTGATAGCTGGCGTGGCTACAGCAGGCATACCTCATGGCACTATGGCTGCCGACCTGCTGAAACTGCCGCTGATATATGTGCGCAGCAAACCCAAAGAGCACGGCATGGGCAACCAGATAGAGGGTGTATTGCAGCAAGGACAGAAGGTGGTAGTGATAGAAGACCTGGTATCTACAGGTAAGAGCAGCCTGCAGGCGGTAGATGCTATACGTGAAGCGGGTGGCGAAGTAATAGGTATGTGCGCCTTGTTCACCTATGGTTTTGACGCTGCAGCCGAAGCCATGGAAAAAGCCGGCGTGCCTTTGCACACTATCAGCAATTATACCGCGTTGATGGAAGTATCAGAAGAGCAGAACCTCATCACGGCTGATCAAAAGCAATCGCTGGAAGAGTGGAGGAAAGACCCTGCAAGCTGGGGGCGATAAGCCCCTCCCAACCCTCCCCCATGGGGAGGGCTAATTATCGCATTATCGAATTGTAAAATGGCCTGGCTGAAACTGGTACGTTGGCAGAATTTAATTATCGTATTTCTCACGCAGTTGTTTGCGTGGGGCTGCGTCATTATGCCTATGCAACATTATTCGCCGGTACCGCTGGTGCTCGACTGGGCTAATTTCCTGCTGCTGTCATCATCTACCGTACTGATAGCGGCTGCAGGCTATATCATCAACGACTACTTCGATGTAAAAATTGACATCATCAACCGGCCGGAGAAGCTGATACTGGGAAAACGCATCCCCATCAAGCTGGCTATATTGGTACATACAGTATTGAATGTTATCGCCATATTCCTGGCCATAATAGTAGCACACAGGGCGGGCCATTACAGTTTCATAGCCATACAGCTGGGTTGTA
Source organism: uncultured Flavipsychrobacter sp. (assembly GCA_964515955.1). GTDB lineage: Bacteria > Bacteroidota > Bacteroidia > Chitinophagales > Chitinophagaceae > UBA5543. The sequence continues at coordinate 58,961 of CAZEZM010000003.1, forward strand.
CACTCATGCTCTGGCTATATTCCACTACGTTTAAGCGCAGGTTCGTTTCGGGCAATGTGATTGTATCTGTCCTCACGGCATTTACTATTGCAGTATTAATGCTCTACGAAAACGCTATCCGTCATTACCTGCACCAGGACTTTTTCATACACACCGGCCATGCATTGATACCTAATCCCGTATGGGTATTAGGCACTTACGCTTTCTTTGCTTTTATGCTCACCTGGATGCGCGAGATAGTGAAAGATATGGAAGACTTCAAAGGTGATGCGGAGCAGGGCTGCGTGACTATGCCTATAAAATGGGGCCTGTTGCGCAGCGCAAGGTTTACACAATTATTGGGCGTACTCACGGTTATTCCTTTAGTAATCGGTGCAGTTAAACTATTAAAAGAACAATGGTATGTATTAGGGGCATATGTATTAGCGGGGCTGGCTACACCCATAGTGGTATGGATGTACTACCTGCCCAAAGGCGCTACTACTAAACATTATGGTAAAGAAAGCCGTTACCTGAAAATCATTATGGTACTGGGTATAGTTTCGCTCATCATTTATTATTTTCAAACCAATGACTGATATAATACTGGCATCACAGTCCCCCCGCAGGAAACAACTGCTGGAACTGGCTGAAATAGAATTTGAAATACGTATTGCGGATATAGATGAAACACCGCCACCGGGTATGCCGGGAGAGGAAGTACCCGAGCACCTGGCGCGGGAGAAAGCCATGGTCATCGCCAGGAACAATCCTGAAGCCATAGTAATAGCAGCCGATACCATCGTACTGCTTGACAATGAAATACTGGGCAAGCCTGTGAATGAAGAAGACGCAGTGGCTATCCTGAAAAAATTGTCAGGCCGCATGCACGAAGTAGTAAGCGGTGTGTGCATTCAGAAGGGAAATGAGCAACACAGCTTTTCCGCTACAACAGAAGTCTATTTCCGCAGACTGACAGAAGAAGAAATCAGGCACTATGTGGCCAACTACCACCCCTACGATAAAGCCGGTGCTTATGCCATACAAGAGTGGATAGGCATGATTGGTATAGAAAAGATAAACGGCGATTATTACAACGTGATGGGTCTGCCTGTAGGGCAGGTGGTAGAGCATCTAAAGCAGGTGATGTAACTCACCTACTCTATACTCGGGTACACATTCACATAGGTTGGTTCGTTCCGCAACTCTGCAAAGTAGAATATCATAAAGGCAAATGCGCCGAATGTGGTCAGTATTACCATCCAGAATAACTTAGTACCTGCCGGCATCGCCCTCAGCCGAGCCAGGTGTACGATGAAGTATAAAAGTATTATACCGGTAATCGCACAGATGATGGTCAGTGTTATCCATAGGCTGGTATAGTTCATCGTCATAGCAGTTACCCAGGCAAAATGGTCGGATATGCTGGATGTCACCACTTTTTCCTGCACCAGCGCAAAGAAGTATATGGTCCATAGGGCATATAAAACGAATGGCGCGAAGCATAAAAGTTTTCCGTGTTTTTTCGCTATGTTTTCCATAACAGTAATTTTTAGTGAATAATGACTATTGCTTATCATTACAACACATATACGGTCGAATTGTTTTGTTAAAGCGCATAATCAATTGGTATACAGTTGATAAAACCATACGACATACATACTACCTGTTATCCGGCCTTCGTTATTATTCTGTCATGAATATGTAATATGGTACAATGTTTGTTGATGTAGCTATCTGTATTTTTCTTAACTTATAATGCCAAACACAGCACGGATGAAATACCTGTTCCTTATTCTATGCATTATGTATGCAATGCACACATCAGCGCAGCCCGTTGTAGTTAAAAACATCATGCCCGATGTCTTTTCGTCTCATCCTTCGAGGCTGACCGTCTTTAATTACCGGTTATACTTTTTTGCCGACGACGGATTTAAAGGGTACGAACTCTGGACCCACGATGGCACAAATACGGATATGGCTAAGGATATTTACCAGGGGCCTACTGATTGCGCGCCCCAAAGCCCCGCGCAGAGAATGGCGGTGCTGGGCGACAAATTGTATTTCCCCGCAGACAATGGCACCAACGGATTAGAACTGTACAGCCATGATGGAGGTGGCATTACGCAACTGGAAAGTGATATTGCCGCGGGTTTAAATAGTTCAGAAATAGATGAGATAATAGCTGCAAACGGCAAACTCTATTTTAATGCAACAAATGGCACCAATGGCAAAGAATTGTGGCAATACACCCCGGCTATTAAAACCGCTGAGCAACTCAGCTTTATTAATTCCGGCCCTGGCAGCGAACCGGCATGGATTACCGAAGCCAGCGGTAAAATATATTTTACTGCGCTGGACCCCGCGAAAGGAAGGGAGCTGTTTGAATACAATCCCGCTACTGCACTGGTAACGATGGTTGCAGACATATACCCGGGAGATACAAGCTCTGAACCTGCCAGCCTGGTGAATTTATTTGGGACATTGTACTTCACTGCATCCTCGCCCGACTATGGCAGGGAGTTATATAAATACAATGGCGCAGGCCTGCAACGCCTCACCGACCTTGATGCCGGCCCCGGCGATGGGTTGGCTGCACATTCAGATGGACTGCCGGTTATTGGTGTTGTTGGAGATGAGCTATACATAGCAGGCAACGATGGTACTGCAGGTTTTCAATTGTTCAGGTATAACTATATAAACAACCAGTCAGCACACGTAGCTACTATCCATCCGGCGGGCAACAGCACGCCTGCAGGTTTCATACGTTACGCCAACAAACTATTCTTTACGGCAGATGATGGAACCCATGGGCGCGAACTCTGGATGAAGGACGGTAATAACCCGCCAACAATGGTGGCAGACATCAATACCAATGCGGGAGTCAATACTCAGCCAATGGGTATGGTGGAGTATAAAGGCAACCTGTACTTCAGCGCATATGGAGCAAACGGTAACGAATTGTATAAATACAGCGATGCGGCAGCAGGTATAGTTAACTTCAACAGGGGTATAGATGTAAAGGTATTCCCCAACCCTGCTGTTACGGAGGTATACTTCAGCCTGGATATCCAGCAGCAGGATGAATTATCTATCCGCGTGACAGATGCTACCGGCAGGCAGGTATATAAAACCCGTCATGTGGAATACATGCCCGGTGCAAACCTTACATCCATACCGGTAGACTGGCTGCCCAAAGGCCAATACTTCTACCAGGTAAACAACCGTTCTGGTCAGACATTTGCTGCCGGCAGGGTGGTGAAGATGTAAATGCTCACACTTGTTAAACTTTAAAGAAATTTCTTGCGGCCAACATGAATATACCTGCTTTAAAATAACTTAGTGTCCTGTTATTTAAACATATGAATTGGATACAAGACCCCCTGGTTTTAGAAGGACAAAGAGTGGCATTACATCCACTTACGCCCGCACATTTCGATACACTTATCCCACTGGCAAAAGACCCTAAAATATGGGAATATTACGGCCGTAATGGGGCAGACGAGAATGTTATCAGGCACTTTCTGCAAGAAGGGCTTGACCTCAAACACAAAAACCAGCATTACCCTTTCGTTATCTTCAATAAAGATACCGGTGATATCATAGGCACTACACGCCTGGGAGAACTTACCCCAACCCATAAAACGCTGGAGATCGGCTGGACATGGTATGTGCCATCTGTGTGGGGCAAGGGGTACAATGAAGAATGTAAGCTGTTGTTGCTCTCTTATTCCTTTGAGCAGTTAGGCGTAAATCGTGTACAATTAAAAACAGCGCATTTCAACAAGCGTTCTCAGCGCGCTATAGAAAGGATTGGCGCCACCTACGAAGGCACCCTGCGCAACCATATGATAACAGGTGACGGTTCACCACGCCACACAGCTGTGTTCAGTATTATCAAAGAAGAGTGGGAAGACAGGAAACAGAAATTACAGCAGATAATTAACGATAAATATGCAGTCCTGTAACCCTTTTTCCTTATTAGCATATTGCCCTATTAACTTTTTATCCTGGTAACCAATTAACCCTTTACCCTATTAGCACTACCTTTGCAGCTTAAGCATTGCGACATTGACAGCGCCCATACTTTTAATAACACCCCCGTTTACACAGCTCAATACGCCGTACCCGGCTACAGCTTACCTTAAGGGATTCCTGAATACCAAAGGCATACCTTCCGTTCAGGCCGATATGGGTATTGAAGTGACCCTGGCTTTGTTTAGCAAAGAAGGTTTGAGGCAATTGTTCGCACAGGTAGACACCCATAATGAGTGGAGCGAAAACGCGCAGCGCATACTGGCTCTGCAGGACGATTATATCAATACCATCGACGCTGTCATACATTTTTTGCAGGGGAAAGACCCTACGCTGGCGCACCTTATCTGCAAACGCGATTTCCTGCCAGAGGCAGGCCGCTTCAACCAGTTGGAAGGGCTCGACCTGGTATTCGGCAGTATGGGCATACAGGATAAAGCCAAGCACCTGGCTACTATGTACCTCGAAGACCTGTCGGACTTGATACAGGAATGTGTGGACAGTCATTTTGGCTTCAGCCGCTATGCCGAAAGGCTGGGCCGCTCCGCCAATAGCTTTGATGAATTGTACGAAGCGCTGCAACAGCCATATAGTTATATAGATAGCCTGCTGGCAGATATACTTAATAAAAGAATGGCTGAGGTGCAACCAAGTATGGTGGCATTATCTGTTCCCTTTCCCGGCAACCTGTTTGCGGCCTTCCGTTGCGGGCAGTGGCTGAAACAGCATTATCCTGCCGTGAAAGTGGTAATGGGCGGTGGCTTCCCCAATACTGAACTGCGCTCATTGTCCGACCCTCGTGTGTTTGAGTATTTTGATTTCATAACACTTGATGACGGTGAAAGCCCCGTGGAGCAACTGCTGCAATACATGGAGGGCAATTGCACGATAGAAGAATTGAAACGCACCTACACATTGGTAAATGGCAAAGTGGTGTATTTCGACAACCCTTCCTGCAAAGATTACAAACAAGGGCAGGTAGGTACGCCGGATTACAGTGATTTTTTGCTGGACGGTTATATATCTGCTATTGAAGTAACCAACCCCATGCACAGCCTGTGGAGCGATGGCCGCTGGAACAAACTCACAATGGCGCACGGCTGCTATTGGGGCAAATGTACCTTTTGCGATGTGTCGCTGCCCTATATCAAAAACTATGAGCCCATATCCGCACAAATATTGTGCGACAGGATGGAGGAAATCATTGCACAAACAGGGCAAACAGGGTTTCATTTTGTAGATGAAGCCGCACCACCCGCACTGATGCGCGAACTGGCGCTGGAAATCATCCGCCGGAACATGGTGGTCAACTGGTGGACCAATATCCGTTTTGAAAAAAGCTTTACCCGCGATTTGTGTATGCTGCTCAAAGCTTCGGGCTGTATAGCCGTATCGGGGGGACTGGAAGTCGCGTCCGACCGCTTGCTTGAATTGATACAAAAAGGCATTACCGTAGCACAGGTGGCGCGTGTCAATAAACATTTTACCGAGGCGGGCATTATGGTGCATGCTTACCTCATGTATGGCTACCCCACACAAACGGCGCAGGAAACTATCGATTCGCTGGAGATGGTAAGGCAGATGTTTGCCGCAGGCGTGTTACAGTCGGCCTACTGGCACCGCTTTGCTATGACAGCGCACAGCCCCGTAGGGCTGGAGCCGGAAAAATACATGGTGGTGAAAGACAGCGACATCATCGGTACATTTGCCAACAATGATATCGAGTTTACCGACCCCACCGGCACCGACCACGAGAGCTTCAGTTTCGGACTGAAAAAGTCCCTGCTCAATTTTATGCATGGCGCCTGCCTCGATTACCCCCTGCACAAATGGTTCGATTTCAAAATACCAAAAACAACCGTCGCGCCGGATTATATTATCAAAGCCCTGGAAGAAACAGAACCGGGAATGGCAAAGCCTACAGCGAAAGTAGTATGGTTAGGCAAGCAGCCGGTGGTGGAGTTGTTTGTAAAAAACAAGAAAGGCGAACAATACGAAAAGGCATCGCTTACATTCATCAATAAGCAAGGAAAGTACAGCATCACCGTGGATAAGCCGCAGGGTCTATGGCTGGCTGCTATGTTGCAGCAACTCTCTATATACAATGCTAAAACACTCACCCTGCAACAAGTAAAAGATGATTACGAAGCTGCCGGACTCGAAGACTTTGAACTCTTCTGGGACAACAAGCCGGTGAATACTTTATATAAGCAGGGCTTACTGGTGCTATAGCACTGGCTCTATTTGTTTAGTTCGCAAGGGATTGCTTTACGCTGAATAATTTATCAGCGAATACACGGGCATATTCCGGCATTTCCTCAGTGTACTCTGAAAAATACCAGGAGTATGCTACGCCTTGGATATATGCCGTAAGTTGCACGCCTCCTGCATCAGTATATGTACCTGTGCCGTATTGTTCCCCATTTTCCTTCAACAATTGTCCGGGTACCTCCTTCAGTATATACGCCACCTGGTTGTATTTGTCCCCGCCTAAATCAATATCATAAATATTATCAGGAGGAGTACTGGTGTCTTCCAATACAGTGCCATTGGCCAATATGTAAACACGTACATCAGCCACCGGCGCATAGCCGCCATTGTAGCGCATAGTCATGCTGTCGGCTGTAGAATATCGTTTTGGGTTATCCTTTTTTTTGCACGAAGAAATGGCGAAAATGAAGATGAGGGCAAGGCTGGTAAACAATATTGGTTTCATAAGTCTGTTTCAGTTATACATTAATGCTTAAATATCAATTACTGTGCCATAATCCTGCATTAAAGAAAATGTTAAAATCAGGTTGAAGGGGTATTAACAGCGGGTTTAAACAGTATATTTAACTTGCCCCCATTGCTTGTAGCGCTGTCATCATTTTTTACAACATATAGAGAAGACTATGAGTGGGAAAGAACTCGTAATGGCAATTGTATGCAAGCCCCTCAGCAGCAGAGACATATTGCAAACTGAAAAAGAAAATAACGTCGTGATTTTCCGCAAGATCATCTACGACAGGCAGGCCGGCTACGAGGCGCTGACTAATCAATTAGAGAAGTTGCGTATGCCGCTTAAGTTCTTTTTTATTTTCGGCCTTAACGATTGTATGCTGGTCAATGGCGCTGAAGACCTTAAAACTGCACTGGAAAGGCTGGTGGCTATGTGAATACCCGTTCCCTCAGAATACGAAACCGACCTGTAGGCAGGACATCAGCGGTTTATAAGATTTGCCGTTGTCTAAGTATTGTGATAGCTGGTAGTACATGGCTACAGAGAAGAAAACAGATTCAAGAAATTTTATTTTGCTTCCGTAGGCTAATGCTAATTCGTACCCGATGCCGCTGTTCAGCCTGTTATCAATAGTGACTTTATCCTGAATATGAGTAGTCCCTATTTTGTGTTTTTGTTTGCCCGATATGAAGTAATCTAAGTACCCACCCAGGTTAAAGTCCATACGGCTGCCCTTACCATTGTCAACTAATCTCAGGCTGGCCATTAGCGGCATCATGATATGCACAGTTGTAAGGGTGGATTGTTTATAATTCCCCGGCGTTATTTGAAATATACGGGCCGTACCTGTGTCTGTAAACATCCCATCCATCACGTAGGTGTTGGAATAAACCATCAATCCTGTTTTTATAGAGATATTGTCCATCAGTCCTATCCTCCGGGCATAAGAGAATCCGCTGGTAGATGAGCTGAGATAATCAACATTTGCCGGCCGGCCTGTCGGGCTTGCCGCACCTATCATCACACCTATTTCATTCTGCGCGAACGACCTCGCGGAGCATATGCAAAAACAAAACAGGTATATTATCTTTTTCATAGGGCGGTGTTTGTTATGAATGAAGGATAATGTTTAGGGGTTAAATATAGGTATAACGAAAAATATACCGGATTATTTGATATCCTGCAACCCGTAAAAGTATTTCCCGGGTGTGGTAGGTTTACAAAATTAATACACGCATCAATTATAAGAAATAATAAAGACTGCCTCTACGGCAGCCTTTATGTATGAAGATTGTTGGAATGGAGTTATTGATTTCCCTGGAGGATCATTCGTTTTGTATCTGCAATTGTTCCATCCACTGTCAGGCTGTACAGGTACATACCAGGTGCAAGTAAACCTGCTTCCAGGTTTATACTACCTTCACCTCGTTGGTCAATCGTATAATTTTTCAATTGTTTACCGTTCAGGTCAAAAATTAAGATATTTGCACTCTGGACACGTTCAGGCAGGTAGTATTTTATTTCAGTGGAAGAAGTAAATGGATTCGGGGCGTTCTGGTATAATAGTACGCCCTCTGTGGCCACATCTCCACCCATGCTGGTAGCTTTTTCGCTCCTATATAGTTCCAGTTGTTTTTGCAATTCGTTTATCATTTGTTGCTGTTCCTGCATAGCGGAAACTAAAACAGGTATCAAAGCTGTATAGTTTACTGATTTGAACGAAACTGCATCATCTATCTTTTTACCATCATGGTCATATTGTGCAGGGTTAACAGCTTCATATACCATTTCGGGGATAACTTCTTCAAGTTCCTGGGCTATGAACCCATATTGTTTTCCGAGTGCAAAATTGAAGGAGGGGAACTTGTCTTTACTTAGATATGTGTATGTTTTTGGTGATAATTGCATAATTGTTTCCAGGCCATTATCTACTTCTTCTATGTTTTCTTTGAATTTCCTGTCTGATATTGCATACATCCCCGGTGCGGATGTCACTGCAACACCGTTGAAAAATGCTGCGTTTACTTTGCCCGGGGCTAATGGATTAGCTACATCACCTTTAAAGTACCCGGCATAGCTGCCAATACCGTTTGCGGCAGCAGGAGGAACGGGCGCACTTTGGCCTTGTACAACCTCTGCATATATACCATAACAGGTATTTGCACCCGGGCCGGAAGCTCCTTGTGCGTATGCATATACACCATAATTGGTGGTAGCATCACCTGTAGCGCTTGATTTTACACCATAGTTTTCTGTGGCTGCAGCATAGTTATTTATTGCTTCTACTTCAACACCATATGTTTGTTGTGCCGCCCATGCAGTGAAGTATGCACCATGGGCTATATCTCCTGGGTTATTTGAGCCGTACCCTTCTCCCATTACTCCATATACATTCGGCCCTTGTTGGCCAATTAACCTGCCGCCAATTCCCTGGCTACCACCAATAGATTTTGCATAAATGGCGTTATTATCTCCTCCTCCGGTTGCTTCTAAATCACCTGCACGACATATTGAGCCCCCTGACGCAGTTGATGATATGCCAAAATTCGAATATGAACCTCCTGTGGCATCGAAATCACCACCAAATGTCAGCGTTCCTCCGTCTGCAAATCCACGTACTCCAAAATTATTATCAGAGCCGTTTCTCCCTGTAAAGGTACCGCCAACACCGTATCTGCCCCCGCTACCATCAGCCACGCCTTCAAATGCTGTATTATCGTCATTGCCTACCACATTTGCGACAAATCCTTTTACATTATATGGGAAGCCAAGACCGAGGGACATATCCACAGATGCTCCGGTAGTAAATGCACTGGAACCTTCAATGTGCATCCTGGAGGTTGATAATGGACTTGCCGTACCAACTCCCACATTACCGTTGTAGGTCACTGTTAATCCGTTGGTTACAGGTGGTGCCGATGAGCTTAATCCTGCTACCAGGTACATGTTGTTACCATCAAACCGTATATCAGCCCTATTAAGATATCCCGACCTTAAAATTCCCAATCCTTTAACGCCGCCCGGGCTGGCAAAAAACACACCATCACCGCTGCCCGATCCATTTAGCCGAACATCCCCATTTACATCAAAATATCCTGATATCGGCGATGCGGTGAAGACCCCTACGCCTGTTACGCCCCCGGATGTAGAACCGACTACACCGCCCGGAGTAAATAAGATAGGTGGCTGTGCTTCAGTGTCCTGGAATGTGAAACATGCAACTGCCAGTGTGACGATTTTGAAAAATTGTTTTTTCATGATTATTATTGTTTTTTGATGATGCCTACTCTGTTTTCGGTTTTTCGGCTTCTTCCGGGAAATTAGACAGGCGGTGGTGATAAAATCCAAAATGAATTTCAGTCAATACATTTTCCCCACCTACATACACTTTATATCTGGCACTGTTAAATATATATCCGGGATTATTGCGCACATATATGGTCAGCAGTTTATAGCTTATTTTCAGTAAAATGCATTAAATTAATTTGTTTATATTGCTATAAACATGTAAATTTGATGTATAAAAACAAAATCGCACCCCATACCCCTGCCCAGGCGAAAAAGCATAAACATCCATATTCCATCCCTCCGCTACCACGGGGGGATTTTTATTAAATGTACTTCCTCTGAAAAAACATGTGCATGGTTAACAAAAGTTAACAAACGCATTGCAATCGGTTCATTATCATCCGCTTGCGAGAGTGCCAAATTGCTGATAGTTAAACCCGTATTTTCGGTAGTTAACAATTTAATCGGATTATGGAATCCTATCTCATGGTTATTTGTCGCATTAGCACATTATCGTATTAGCGCATTAATATATGCCGGTCCCTGCCTCGTTAAAATTTTTTACCTTCGCCCCGTATTTAAAAGAAAAACAATGACTCCCGATAAGAAAGTATATGACAGTATTCTGCAAACCATAGGCAACACACCGCTGGTAAGGCTGAACAAGGTAACCGCCAGCCTGCCCTGCCCTGTATATGCAAAAGTGGAATATTTCAACCCCGGCAACTCTATAAAAGACCGTATGGCTATCAAAATGCTGGACGTGGCAGAAGCGCAGGGGCTTATTAAGCCGGGAGGCACTATTATCGAAGGTACATCAGGCAATACAGGCATGGGCCTGGCATTGGGTGCCATAGCCCGTGGTTATAAATGCATCTTTACCACTACCGATAAGCAGAGTAAGGAGAAGGTGGATATACTCAAAGCCTTTGGCGCTGAGGTAATTGTCTGCCCTACTGATGTGGAGCCGGAAGACCCCCGTTCTTATTACTCAGTATCTGCACGTTTGGCCAGGGAAATTCCCAATAGCTGGTACGTAAACCAGTACGATAACCTGGCCAACCGCGATGCCCATTATGAGCAGACCGGCCCCGAAATATGGGAGCAGACCGAGGGAAAAATAACACATTTGGTTGTGGCTACGGGCACAGGTGGCACGCTTACCGGCACGGGTAAATATCTGAAAGAAAAGAACCCCGGCATACAGGTATGGGCTATAGACAGTTATGGTTCGCTGCTCACCAAATGGCACCGCACAGGCGAACTGGATATGAACGAGGTGCATAGTTATATTACCGAAGGTATAGGCGAGGATTTTCTGCCTAAGAACTATATACGCGAGGTGGCCGACCACTTTGAGCAGGTGACGGATAAGGACGGCGCTGTAATGGCCCGTAAGATTACAAAGGATGAAGGAATATTTGTGGGTTACTCCGCCGGTAGTGCTATAGCAGGCCTGCACCAGTTAAAAGACAAACTGAAACCCACTGACCTGGTGGTGGTTATTTTCCACGACCATGGCAGCCGCTATGTGGGCAAGGTGTACAATGACGAGTGGATGCTGGACAGGGGTTTCCTGGATGTAGAAACCGTGCGCGACCTCCTGGGTGGCCTGGGCCGACGCAGGCTGGTAACCATTGATGAGGATGCCAAAGTAAGCCAGGCAATTGACCTGATGAAGAAATACGATATAGAGCAAATACCCGTGATGAAGGAAGGCAATATAACCGGTTCTGTAACACAGGTTGGCCTCTTCAAGCGGATGATAGATAACTACGAAGTGAAAGACTTCAATGTAGCTGATGTAATGGATGCACCGTTGCCGGTAGTAGAGTTGTCGCTGAGGCTGGACAGACTGGGAAATTTCATCAACAAAGAAAACGGTGCAGTATTGGCTAAAGACGATAGCGGCCAGTACCATATCCTTACCAAGTACGACATCATCAATGCACTGAGCAAATAAATGAGCGCACCATTCTATAAACGTATCTGGCAAAAACCACCTGTCGCCTTCCCCTGGATAGCAGTAGGGCATGTAGCATTCCTGCTGTACCTGGTGTACGATGCATTTGTTGACCCTGTTGGTGGCTTGTTGGTAGTGCAACCCCTGTACATGCTGGCATACACTGTTGCCTGGCTGTTCGTGTGCGATATGAAAAAATGGGCGGGTTATACTTATGTGGGCCTTACCACTTTGAACCTGGTATTGAGAATGACTTTGACAAGCGGGATGGATAAAGCTTATTTTACCGATGTCATCTTTCCCGCAGATATACTGTTTACCTTCTTCCTATTGTTTTATTATAAAAAGTTGGATTGATGCAAAGGACAGTGATAGACCAGTTGGGCAGGGAAGTAACATTCAATTATTATCCTGAGCGAATCATCAGTGTAGTGCCATCGCAAACAGAACTGCTGTACGACCTGGGGCTCGATAAAGAAGTGGTGGGCATCACTAAATTCTGCATTCACCCCGAAGAGTGGTTGCGGACAAAGGAAAGAGTGGGCGGCACCAAAAAGCTGAACATCGAAAAGATACGCAGCCTGAAGCCAGACCTCATCATCGCCAATAAAGAAGAGAATGAAAAGGAGCAGATAGAAGAACTGGCCAAAGAGTTTCCGGTATGGATAAGCGATATACACAACCTGCCACAGGCTGTAAATATGATGCAGACCATAGGACAGGTAACAGGTATGGAAGGCAGAGCCAATCAAATGGTAGAAGAGATTATACAAGGATTTAATGATCTGAATAAGGCTACGAAGCCCAAACGTGTGGCCTACTTCATTTGGCGCGACCCGTGGATGAGTATAGGCAGGGACACCTTTATCCATAGCATGATACAAACCATGGGCTGGCAGAATGTATTGGCCGATAAAGACCGCTACCCTGAATTGACATTGGAAGAACTGAAAACGTATAATCCTGAATTGATTATGCTATCTTCAGAACCCTTCCCGTTTAAGGAGCAGCATATCGCCGAGGTAAAGGCTGCATTGCCTGATGCTGAGGTGTTGCTGGTAGATGGGGAGATGTTCAGTTGGTACGGCAGCAGGCTGAAAAAATCTATAGCCTATCTGCAGGAAATGACTGCTCACCCATAAAGCGGCGATTGATCTTTACATGCTTTTTAAAATTATACTATTGTAGCTTATTCTTAATATTATGCGAAGCCTCTTTTTATTTGCGTACATCCTCGCGGCCATGATTGCTGTATCTTGCAATAAGCTTGATAAAGAACCTGTATCTACTGAAGCAAGTGATTTCATGGTATGGGGCTTCGATAGTACATCCTATATAGAATCCGGGGTACCCGATTTCTGGGCTTCAGCCGCATTACCAATTATGATCAGGCATATTTCCGGTCCCAGGGAAACAGTAAACCTTTCTACTGCTGACGTTCCCGCGGGCATGAAAATCTATTACACTGATTCAACGGGGGCAGTCATTACTTCCACCATTATGAATAGCTGGTTTGGTTTCAGTTGTGACATAGATTCGAACGTCAAAGTAGGCAATTACTACCCTAAAGTGATAGCAACATCGCAGTCGGGCATTGTCAGGAAGGATAGTATCATTGTCAGAATATTACCCTGATAGCAGGTTAAATCTATCACAACACTTTATTCTTCCACCTGCCGGTACGCAGGTATAGCAAGCAGGCGATAAATAAAGTGCCCCAATACACGAACTCAGAACCCCATGCCCAATATAGTGGCAGGCGCATCCGCTCTATGGCTATATAGCAGTACAGTATATAGCTGCCTACGCACAATACTTCTATAAACAGGTTCACCCGGGTATTGCCCGTACCCATCACCCCGTTAAACATTACGGTAGAGACCGCCATTAGTACAGACGACACTGCCACCACTCGCAGGCTGGGTATGGCAAAGCGAACCAGGTCGGGATCGTTGCGGTAGAGGGAGAGGAACTCAAATGGGAAGATAACCAGCAAAGCGCCTAATATCATAGCATAAATAACCGACAACTTCATGCAGCGCAGTATCACCGGTATCACTAATCTTTGTTTGCCCTGCCCTATCACATTACTCACCAGCGTATTGCATGCCGATGCCATAGCCCACAGCCCTATACCCGCCACGCCAAACACGCTGCGCAGTATCTGGCTCACAGCCAGCTCCCGTGTACCGAGGTGCTCTACATATATAAAGAATATCTGCCAGCCGCCGATGCTGAACATGAATTGTATAATCAATGGCGAAGCAATAATAAGTGAGCGTTTGGCCAATGCTACATCAAACCGCCCCGTGGCCAGTATCGGAAATTTCACATGCATCTTCTTTACATAGAAAATACTGTACATGGTGATAGCAAATACCACCTCTGAAATGACCGATGCTAACGCAGCACCCACCATACCCATTTCAGGCAGGCCCAGTTCCCCGAATATCAATCCGTAATCCAGCACGATATTCACCATATTGCCAGCTATGGAACCATGTACCAGGTATTTTGACTGGCCGGTAGCTATGTAGAAAGAGTTGGCCAGTTGCGTAAGCATAAGAAAAGGCAGGCCCCAAACCCGCATATTGATGAATTCAATACTTAGCTGCGCATTGACGGCATCATCCAGCGTAGTGCGGAAGATGTAGGGTGCTATAAACATAGCAGCCACCATCATACCTACGCCAAACAACAGGCATAGCAACATACCGTTGGTGAAGGTCCTCGCCAGTCCTGTATAGTTTGTCTCCCCAGCCCTGCGCGACATCTGCACCTGTATGCCGCTGGTCAGCCCCACGCCCACCATGGCCAGTACCAGGTAAAAAATACCCGCCATACCGTTGGCGCCCAGTTCCCGCTCCCCCAGCCTCCCCAGGAAGACGGTGTCCGTCAGGAAGCTGATTTGCGGTATCAGCATCGCCACCGATATAGGGGCTGCCAACCTGATGATATCCTTATTACTGATAGAAAGCTGCACTACAAATGTTTGAAAATATGATGTATGGCCGTTAAAGTCTGTTATCTGTATTAGCTTTGCAAAAATAATCTTCGCGGTACAACTTACTACTTCAATTGTGGAAGTATCGGGAAATTATTCTATAATTGTGTGCTATCTATGTCTGAAATCGCAAACAGTCCGTCGACAGAGCAAATATATAAACTGCATACAGGGGATAATATCATATCGCAGATAGCGAAGGTGATTATCGTACTGATGCCGAGGGGTATTTCGGTGGCAGGCTTCAGCGAGCGCGGCGACCTGCTGATGATCAAGAACAACGAATACAAGAAGACGCTGCCCGCATGGATTATTGATTTCTTCGAGCACCAGTTTCTCAACGAGCAGATGCTGAGCGCGCCGCACAAGGTAACATCAGTTTTCGTAGCCGGCGACAAGACACTGGTAGTACCCGAGATACTATACAAACCCCACGACTCAGAAGCCTGGCTGCGCAAGCTGCACTTCATAGAGGCCAACGAGGTGATTACCACCCACCACCTGCGCGAAGACAAGGCTTACTACCTGTACGCGTGGCCATCGGCTATCAAGAGCCTCATCAACCGATACTTTACCAAGAGCAAAATATTGCCTTTTGCCACTTACCAGTTTTACAAACCCTTCAAGGCCGAATGCAGTATGCAGCTCAGCCTGACGGCGGACAGGGCTTTCGCCACGCTGTATAAGAACCGTGAACTGCATTGGCACCAGGTATTTCCATTCAAATCATCAGAAGATATTGTGTACCAGGTAAAACTTGCGGCGCAGCAGTTTGACATCAACGATGCGCAGATGGCTATGCAATGCACTGTAGCCAACAAAGCGCAGGCAACGCATATTACCGAAATGCTGCAGTTCTTCCCCGGCCTGAAAGACGGCACGGGCACCGTAGTAGCCAACGACCGCAGTTGGGTGAGCAATATCTACCTGATACAACAGTTGTACGCATGCGGATTATAGGAGGCGAGTTCAGGGGACGGAAGTTCAGTCCGCCCACCAGCACGCCCGCGCGCCCCACTACCGATGTGGCCAAAGAAGGCTTGTTCAATACGCTGACCAATATGATAGACATCGAGGACATCAGCACCTGCGACCTGTTTGGCGGTACGGGCAGCATCAGCTACGAGCTGGCTTCGCGCGGGGCGGGCGAACTGACACTGATAGAGCGCGACATGGGCAATATCAACTTCATCAAAAAGACTGTCAAAGAACTGGGCATTGCTGACAGGTTCCATATCATCAAGGGCGATGTGTTCAAATTCATGAAGCAGAACACCCAAAAGTTCGACTTTATATTCGCCGGCCCACCCTACGCACTTGAGAATATTGATGATATACCCATGCTGGTGTTTCAGCAACAGATGTTGGCCGATGATGGTATATTTGTACTGGAGCATACGCCCCGCAACGATTACCAGCAACACCCCAACTTCCTGCGGATGAAGAACTACGGAACTACGGTGTTCAGCTTTTTTAAACAATCAACCGAGCAGTAATTATGGACAGGATATGTTTATTCCCCGGCACTTTCGACCCCATAACCATGGGGCATGTGGACGTCATAGAGCGTTCGGTATCCCTGTTTGACAAGCTGGTGATAGCCATAGGGGTGAATACGGGCAAGACACCCATGTTCAGCATAGAGCAGCGTATAGCATGGATACAGGAGATATTTAAAAACTACCCCCAGATAGAGGTAACCAGCTACACGGGCCTCACCATCAACTACTGCAAAGAGATAGGCGCGCAATATATGATGCGCGGTATCCGCTACATATCCGACTTTGAATACGAAAAAGCCATAGCCGATATGAACCGACTGCTGGCGCCGGAGGTTGAAACCATCTTCCTGACCTGCGCGCCGGAGTATTCCACCATATCATCCACCATAGTACGCGATGTGATACGCAACGGGGGTGATGTGAGCCGGATAGTGCCGCCCGAGGTGAGGGTTAACCCCAACCCCTAAAGGGGCTATTTCTTCTTGAGGCTATACCTGGTTTTCACCGCCTTGACGGGACAAGTGTTGCTCCCGCACGTGCGGGATTGCCGGATTTTCATAAAAAAAAACTCCACATTTTCGTAAGTAGTTGGTTGTGAGCGGGTTGCTAATTTTGTTCCATTTTGATTCCAAAATTTCAGGTTTTCGAAATTGGAACAATTTTTCGGTCAGCTGTTGTCCGCCGCGAGTTGACCCCTAAATCCCCCAAAGGGAGACTTTTGAAAATGTTCCAAAATGATGCCGGAATTTGGGTTTTAGTCCCGATAGCTATCGGGATGGAACAATTTGTCCAGCGCGAGTCAACCTCCCCGATTTGCAGATGCCCTAAAGACATCTGCAAATCTACCCCTACTAAAAACCCCGCATGTGCGGGACAGGCAGGAGGGGAACTTTCTCCTTTTGTTCCGTTTTGATGCCGGAAAAACGGAAATAAAAAAATGGAACAAATTATTCCCTTTACCTGCCTGCCCGGGCAATATGGTTTAGGTTATATCAAAGAACTTTTAGCCTGCATATTTATAGCAAGTTAATTGTTGCAAATATACGTAATTATGACGTAGATATGAATTAAAATATCGAATTGAATGATTCACCTGTCAAAGTCCTTATCACCTTAATTACCGTGGAGTCCACGTTCGTGAGACTCCACGGGGAAGAAGGGACTGGAAGCACAAGGTGAAATACTATTCAAATGGTTATTCCGCACGATATAATTGCGTATGGCTTGTGTATTACAAATACTACGACAGCATTGAGGAAGCCATAGCCGAAGAGAAGCGTATAAAGGGCGGCAGCAGGCAGCAAAAGATCAACCTGATACTGGGCATGAACCCGGACTGGGTGGATTTATCGCCCACATTGTGATTACCAGTGTTACGCGAGACTGCTTCGTCCCTCGCAGTGACGGGAGTGAGCGTGTTGTTGTCAAAACTAACTAAACCCCTCTATCTTTTCTCTACATATTTTTTCGGCGATGGACTGCAGGCGGGTGAGACGGTCTATCAGTATTTCCAACTCTTCTTTGGTGACAACGAAGTCTTTGCTGTAGCGGGCTTCTATATAGCCGCGTTTCAGTTGCTCGAAGTAATGCTTTTCTTCGGGTGTGTTTTGCGGGAAAACCATCGCCAGTTCTTTCGAGTGGTTTTTGTTGTAGTGGTACAACATTTCTATGTTGTGGGTTTTGGGTTTGTAACCTGTAAAGACGAGCATCACAGCATTGTATATGCTTTCGGCTGACTGGTGCAATTCGAAAAGTGCCAGCGTATATTCATTGTCTTCAAAATTCCGTTTGGCACTTTTCAGCAAAGCATTGGCTTTACCATCCCAATGTTCAAAATCCGCCTGCGCCATTTCTTTCTTTTCCTGCAGGGATAGTTCGCTGGGTTCAGAGAGTGGAATATTACCTGCATCGTATAGCATGATGCCCTCTTTCTTAATATCGCTGAAGAAATAGCGGTTGCGTTCCAGGTCGCGGTTCACAAAGTCTATATCATTGGCTATGATATTGATGGGCGTACGCGGGCGGAAGGTGTTCACCACTATATCCTGTACTTCGTAGTCTTTGCGGCGCTCGCCCTGCCGGGTGATGACCAGTATATCGTAATCGCTGACATACTCATAAGTAATAAGCCCAGCGCTGTAGCGGTCTTCCACCCATTTGCCCGTAGCATAGCTGCCAAAGAGTATTACCTTTTCGGGCTGTATCTTCTTTACTATGATGTCCGTAATACGGCGTATATCGTCCTGCTTTGAGGTGGGTAAATGCGCCAGCGATGTTTTCATACAGGGCTAAAATTACCATCTTTTCCTTAATAGTATATTTAGCGGGTATTATGTCTTTGCCCTTCACATTGTGCAGGGTCGCTATCGCCCTGCTGAAACCGGGGCGTTGTAACTGCGCAGGCTATATAGTAGTACATGCACAAAAGGTTTGAGGGGCATAGCAGAGATTATAAAGTCATCCCTAAGCTACATAGTTGCCGTATCAGTGTATTGACAGCATAATGTTAAAACTCCCCAAAAACACCACTACCCGCTATTGCGGGCAGTGGCAGTATGAAATTAATATAGTAACCGGTTAATTATTATTATTATCCAGTTCCTTTATCAGCTTTTTATAATCGCCCGATGTAGTGGTAGAATCTGCTTCTTCTTCAGCTGTTTCCAGTTGCGAATACAAATCTTCCGCATTGTTGGTCTTCGGCACTTTATATATATTCTTGAAACCTACCAGCGACATCTCGATATTTCTGTCCGCTGCGCGGCTATCGTGGAATTCGCGTATCAGGTCCAGCACATCAAAATCGATATATTCCGTATCGCTGGCGTCAATAATTACTTTACTGCCTTCGGGCAATTTTTCCAGCGCCATTTTTATGCCTGCCTTGTTCAGGAATGATACTTCCTGCGCCAGTTTTATCTCCACCAGTTCGCCCTGGCTATGGCTGGTTTTGCGAAAGAAGAAAGGTATGCGCATGTTTTTGTAGAGCAGGAATACGATGCTCAGCGCCAGGCCTATGCCCACACCTTTCAGCAAATCGAGGAACACCACACCAAGCGCAGTTGCTGCGTAGGGGACAAATTGTGTCACCCCACCCTCGCGCCATATATGCATGATGGTTTTGGGGTTGCAGAGCTTATAACCTGTAAAAATCAGTATAGCCGCCAGCGATGCTTTGGGAATCAGGTTGAGTACGGTAGGTATCAGTGCTACACATACCAGTAGCAAACTACCATGTATAATAGTGGACAATTTCGATTTCGCACCTGCATTGATATTGGCGCTGGAACGTACAATAACCGATGTCATGGGCAGGCCGCCTATCAGCCCGGCCACCATGTTACCAATCCCTTGCGCTTTCAGCTCGCGGTTGGTAGGCGTAAAACGTTTCATCGGGTCTAGTTTGTCTGTGGCTTCTAAGCACAGCAATGTTTCTATAGAAGCCACCACGGCTATAACAGCACCTGTCTGCCATACCGCAGGATTCGCAAATCCCGAGAAATCAGGTGTGCGGAACTGGCCTATAAATTCTGAAAAACTGCCTGCAATCGGCAGGTTCACCAGGTGTATCGTGTCCAGGTACATAGAGGACCCGTTCATGCGCAGCAGTTCATTGATAAGTACTGCTATCACTACCACCACCAGTCCCGACGGTACCAGTTTCAACTTCTGAAAAGGTTTGGTCATCCACAGGAACAATAATGCCAGGCCCAAAATTGAAATGATTACAGCCGCCGGTTCTACATGGTTGAAGGCAGAAGTAATATAATCCAGTGTGAAGCCATCTTCAGCGTCTACCATCCTTTCGTGCCCCTCGCCATCGTAGCCCAGTGCTTCAGGTATCATCTTGATGATAATAGTAAGGCCAATACCTGCCAGCATACCTTCTATCACACTGCTGGGGAAATAATTGGCTATAGAACCGGCTTTGGCAAAGCCTAATATCAGCTGTATCAGCCCGGCGGCCATTACGGCGCAGAGGAAGATATCCCAGGAGCCCAGATCGGTAATAGCGGCCAGCACAATGGCGGTAAGCCCGGCGGCAGGGCCTGCCACACTCAGTTGAGAACCGCTGAGAAAGCCGACAAGTATACCGGCGATAATACCGGTAACGATACCGGCGAACAGCGGCGCGCCCGATGCCTGCGCTATGCCCAGGCAAAGGGGCAAGGCTATGAGGAAGACGATGATGCCGGAAATAGCATCATTTTTAATATTGCTGAAGAGTCCTGATTTTTTCATATCACTACGTGAATTATATATACGTTTTGGCGTAATCTTTTTTTTGGGGAATAATAAATATACAGGCCATATAAGTAGCCCGTGCCGACAAGAAACTAGCCTACGTTAGGAGGGGGTGTGATAATATCAGGTATATGCTGCTTGGATATACTTTCCGGATTGAAAATGCCCAGGCCGTTGCTGATAAGCACCAGCATGAGGCTTGCAGTAGCGTATGTTTTATAAGGGGTAAAGAGGTCCTTGCCCTTTTTCAGCTTGCTTTGTGTTTCATCGCAATCGGGGGCGGATTCATGAATTTCTTCTATCATGGTACCTTTAAACAATATCTTCCCTATCTCTTTGACAGGCAGCACCTGGAAAGAGAAAATAAGCAGGAAAAAACTTGCCAGCACCATTTTCATAAGCTGCAATTTACTGCATACTGTTGGTTTGCCCGTCAATAAATATCAAGATTATGTTAAATGGCACCACCGCAGGAAGGCTATACCCATGGTAACCGGCTTTAGAAACCTGCATTTCTGCCTGTATTATGGTATTTTTGCGGGCTGTATGAAAATTTTCGTCCGCCATATTCTTACCATCATATTATTGGTTGCCTGCACGGGCAATGCTGCCGCACAAACTACCTGGCCTACGCCCGAGGTGGAAAACCTGTATAAGCAGGCACGGGAATATCACTCGCAGGGCAACCTGCGCGAGGCTATTATACGCTACCAGCAAGCCATACAGATAGCACCCGACATAGTGCTGCTGCACCGCGAACTGGCCCAAGCTTACTACCTGGCGCAAGGCTACGATGAGGCCATTGCCACCCTGGAGCCCATAATCAAACAAAAAATGGCCGACGCTGAAACATATAAGGTGATGGCGCAGTGCCTGGTAGCGAAAAAAGAAAACAAAAAAGCCAAAAAGCTGCTCAGGGAAGCTATAACCGGCCTGCCCGAGGCAGGCACATTGTATCACCAGATGGGACTGATATATGAGCAAGACAACGAAATGGTGTATGCACTGGAAAGCTGGCTGGAAGGTATTGAAAAAGCCCCCGGTTACCACCTGAATTATTACGAAGCCGCCCGCACCTATATGAACACCGACAAACCTGTATGGGCTATACTATATGGAGAGATATTTGTAAACATTGAGCAGCACACCAAGCGGGCCTACGATACACGTAACATGATTTTGAACGCCTACCGTATGCTGTTTACATCGCTGGCAACAGGCAATATTCCCAAGTTTGGCGCCGGCGGCAAAGACGTGGCGGGCTTTGAGCAGGCTGTGTATGATACCTATATTAAATTATCCCCTGTAGTAAGCGATGGCTATACTACTGAAAACCTGACCATGCTGCGTACCCGCTTCATTATGGACTGGACATTGCAATACGCGCAGCAGTACCCCTACTCCCTGTTTAGCCGCCACGACCATATGATACGCAACGGTTATTTTGACGCGTACAACCAGTGGCTCTTTGGCAAAGTGGAAAACCCCCAGCAATATGACGCCTGGGCACGGTTTCACCAGGATGCCGTACCCGCGCTGGAAGGATGGATGAGGCAATACCCCTTCCGCCTGAACAACGGAGAATTTTATAATGAAAAAACGGTGGATGGCATATTTCAGAAGAAAAAAGATTGATATAAACGTTAAAAATACCCTGCCGGTTATTTCGGGCAGGCCAAATACACTACATTTGCCCACACATTTCAGGCCACGCGCCGCATCAATACACATGACGAAAAAGAACCCGGCATATACATTGTTTACACTGGCAGTACTGCCGGTAATGATTGTTTGCTCATCATTGGCAGCCAACGCACAAACCGAACTGGATAAAATAGTAGGCATAGTGGGCAAAAAGCATATCATCCTGAAATCGGATATTGATATGCAGGTAAAAGCCATGCAGGAACAAAACCCTGAAATAACCGACATGCCCGAGTGCGATGTGCTGGAACAAATGCTGTTGCAAAAACTACTGGTAGAACAAGGCGAGCGCGACAGCGTAGTGGTAAGCGACGAAGAAGTGGAAGCACAGCTGGAAAACAGGGTGAGGTACTTCATCATGCAATATGGCTCTAAAGAAAAAGTGGAAGAACTGTCGGGCAAAACCATATACCAGCTGAAAGAAGAAAACCGCGATGTAACGCGGGATATGATTATGTCAGAACGGGTGCAGGGCAGTATATTGGAAGCAGTAAAAGTTACACCTGCCGAAGTGCAGAAGTTCTATGCCAGTATACCGGCAGACAGCCTGCCTTTCTTCCCCGCCACTGTAGAACTGGGGCAGATAGTGCTGGACCCTGATGTAAGCCCCGAACTGGACACCTACGCCAGGCAGAAAATAGAACGCATAAGAAAGGAAATAGTAGAAGGCGGTGCCGATTTTGAAATAAAAGCTGGCATAGAAAGCCAGGACCCCGGCAGCCGCAACGAAGGCGGGCTGATGCGTGGCATTACCCGCAAAGGCGGCAACCTGGTAACAGAGTTTGCAGTGGCGGCATTCAAACTGCAGAATGGCGAAGTTTCGCCTGTAATACGCACGCGCTTCGGCTACCACATCATACAAATGGTGAACCGGAAAGGGGACGAAGCAGACGTAAGGCATATATTGATAACACCGGAGCGTACCAGTGCCGACTTTGAAAAAGCATTGGCAAAACTGGACAGTATACGTACAGAACTGGTGGCCGGCAAACTAACATTTGAAACAGCTGTTGGTAAATTTTCAACCGACGAACTGTCGAACCGTACGGGTGGTATGATAACCGACCAGCAGGGCAATGCCACACTGGAAGTGGAAGACCTGGACCCTGTACTGGCGCTGATGATTGACACACTCAAACCCGGGCATTATTCCAAACCTATGGTGTATACCAATATCCGCGGCGAACGTTCTACACGCATTGTGTATATGAAGAGCATTACCTCTCCGCATAAGGCTAACCTGGAGGAAGACTACAGCCGCATACAATTTGCCGCTATGCAAAAGAAAAAAGGCGAGCGTATGCAGCAGTGGATAAGGGATAAGGCACCGTCTTATTATATCAAGATAGACCCGGCGTATGCTCAATGCCCCAACCTGCAAATGTACCGCAGCGATACAGCAAAGAAATAACTACAATCTTACAGAGATTTTTTAAAGCGCCTTTTTGGGCGCTTTAAAATTTACGGCTAAAGTTTCTTGCTGTATGGAACACAGACAGGACATAGACCAAGTGTTTTCGTTTATAGATTCTGTACACAACTACAACAGGAAATATGCCAATAGCAACTTCCCTGTAATTTTTATGTTTGCTCGCGTAAATTTCGGGTGTTTGCTGTATAGTGTCTATTTTGTTATGTACCTGTTGTAAAAATCTTTCACCGAGGCCTGCCTGTCTCTCTTCGTACCATAGGTATGAATCGTGAATTTCTTTTGCCGCACGGGACGAATACACGACTGAGTATACAGGATTATTTTCCATTCCTCTTCTGCCTGGACTTATCAATCATGGCTGCAAGCTCATCTTTTGTCACTCCCTTATCCTTTCCGGATTTTAATGCTTCGTAACGTGTATCCAGTTCAGCTACGACCTGCTTATCTTTCCACCACTCTGCAGCAGCCTCTATATCTTCCTCCAAAAGGTTGTATATGGCTTTGAGCTTCTTCTCATCGGCTACCTTAATATAATCGTACAGCTTGTACCTGAGTGCGTTCGATGTCATATTGCAATTTACTGATTAATACGATAATTATACAGTTGTGGCGAGTTTACTGCCTGCTTCTTACTTCACGCTTTCACCATCCTTTAACAGAAGATGGCGCTTTTTTTCAATACTATGGGCTGGCGTGCCGGTAGCTTTGCACAAAAAATCATAACAATGACACACAACCGTTACAATGTATTCAACCAGATACACAAGGGGCTGCGCCACCTGATGTATGACACCGCGCTGCGCATACAAACCACAGACCTGGCTAAAACCGATGCCGAAGAGGTGATTAATTCGGTCTCGCTGGTGGTTGACCTTTTTGACGAGCATGCACACCATGAAGACAAGTTTGTACTGCCGATGGTAGAAAAGCACAACCCCGGCCTGGTGGCAGATTTTGAGAAAGACCATGAACTGGACCATAAATTGTCTGAAGGACTGAGGGAGTTGGTGAAATCATGGAAAAGTGCAACTACCCAACAGGAAAGAAACATCACGGGACAAGGTATTTTTTACGCTTTCAACGAGTTTATTGCCTTTAACCTGTACCATATGAACAGGGAAGAAGATACACTGCTGGCCACCTTATGGAAACATCATACCGATGAAGAGTTAATAGCAGCCTCGCAAGCAATAGTAGCCAGCATACCACCGGATATACTGATGCTGGAAAGCAAATGGATGATGCGCAGCATGAATAATGCTGAAATAACAGAATGGATGACAGGTATTAAATACGGCGCACCTGCCGAAGTATATGCAGCCTACCTGCAAATGGCGGAACAAGAACTTCCGGCTGAAAGGTTCCGGGCAATAGCATCGGCATTGAATGCTGAAACAGCTATTGCGGAATAATATGTCGGTTTTTTTCAATAAACGGCCGTTAAAACATATTATCTTTGCGGCGCATTTCACTAAAATGAGGTAATGCCCATACCATTATGACACTCACGTATAAGGAATATACACCGTCGCTGCAGTTGCAACCATACGTTGACAACTATACCTATATGGTATTTGACGGCCATTGTGAGGAAGAGTCGCCCATACAGCGCTGCCTGCCCCTGGGCATGACGCAAATCATCATACACGTAAACCAGGTGACCAGTTGTGCACTGACGAACGGCGAATGGCAGCAACTGCCCAACGCATCCTTCATAGGCATTCACAGGGACCCGGTATCGTGGAAGACAAAGGGCAGGACCGTGATGTTCGGCATCTCGCTGAAACCGGAAGCACTCATGCAATTGTTCAGGGTGCCTGTATCCGATTTGTTTAATGCGCATACCGACCTCGAGAGTTTCCTGGGCAGGAAGACAGAATTGCTCACCGGGCGTATGTATGGTGTAGAATGCCCGCATACACTCATCAGCATCAGCGAGCAGTTTATGCTGCAACAACTGAACAGCATGAACGCCCGCCGCAACTATGTTGACGATGCGGTGTCGTTGATACGCATGTCCAAAGGCACGATTAGTATTGATGAACTGAGCAGGCAGTTGTACGTAAGCGAACGCAAGTTGCAGCGCGGCTTCAAAGATATACTGGGCACCAACCCTAAAACGTATACACGTATCATCCGTTTCAGGAATGCTTATGAGTACCTGCAGCATAATATTAAAGAGGAAATATCGTGGGCGGATGTCTCTTATCATTTCGGCTATGCAGACCAGGCTCATTTTATCCGTGAGTTCAGGGAGTTTGCCGGTGCCAACCCTACCCGGGTGGTAGATGATAAACCCGCCTATTATCAATTGAACGACGAACTGGTCTACGGTTAAAGATTCGAAACAGGATTAATAGAATACTGAAACAGGTTTTGGCCTGTAACAGGGAAACTATACTCAATTAACTAAAACAGAAACATATGAAAAAAACAAAGTACACTATTGTTGCGCTGCTCTCGATGATGGCAGTTGCCTGCAACAATAACGAACAACAGGTGGCAGAAAAAGCCGCACCCACACAGGAAGAAAAAGTAAAACGCGGCGAATACCTGGTAACAGTCATAGGCTGTGGTGACTGTCATACACCTAAGATAATGACACCACAAGGCCCGGCACCAGACATGGACAGGTACCTGTCGGGCTATAATGCAGCTATGCCTTTGGGAGAGTATGACACCACATTGGCAGCAAGCGGGCAATGGGCACTCTTCAAAGGCGACCTGACAGCAGCAGCAGGCCCATGGGGTGTTTCTTTTGCCGCCAACATCACGTCAGACGGTACCGGTATCGGTAACTGGACCCTGGAAAACTTCCGCAAAGCTATGAAAGAAGGTAAGTACAAAGGCATCGATAACAGCCGTCCGCTGCTGCCGCCCATGCCGTGGCGAAACTTTGCACAACTGACCGATGAGGATATGGAAGCTATGTTTGAATACCTGAAAACGGTAAAACCGGTACAGAACCTGGTGCCCCAGGCCATACCGCCCAAAGCATAGTTTTAAACTGATACATTAATTGTTCCCCCTATCTGTAATCTCCCGTTTCGCGCGGGAGATTTTTTTATAATTTAGCAATCCAAACAAGGATACAGGGATGAATGTAAATGAAGTGCCGCAGGATGCCAGGGATTTTCGTGATGGTGACAAAGTGCGGAAGCTGGTGTACGCGGTAGACAAGGATGGCAAGTACACAGGGGTTAACTCCGCCGGATGGGAAGCCGAAAACGAGGCTACCCGCCAGGCATGGGATGCTGTGGACGAAGCATTGGCTGAAACCGAGGCGAAAGTAAAAGCGGGCCAACTAAGCCCGATAGCCTATTATATGCAGAAATGCCTGATGGACAAAGCCCTGCTGGCAAAATATGTAGGCAAATGGGGCTGGCAGGTGAGCAGGCATATGAAACCATCGGTGTTCAACAAGCTGGACCGCAGCTTGCTGGAAAAATACGCCTCCGTGTTCAACATTACTGTTGACGAACTCATTTCTTTTGGCAAAAAATAAATCCTTTACACAATCAAACTGATGAGCAGGCTTAACTTTCAACACCAACAGCATGCGCATTGCGAAAGCGGTGTGACGGCCAACCTGCTCAGGCACGAGGGGTTGCAGCAGATAACGGAGCCGCTGGCATTCGGCATAGGCGCGGGTTTGTTTTTCGCCCATATACCTTTTTTAAAAGTAAGCGGTACGCCGGGCACTACCTTCCGCTCGCTGCCGGGCAGTATATTCAAGCGGGTGACCAAAAGCCTGGATATAGATGTACATACCCAACGTTTCAGCACACCCGATAAAGCCATGGCTGCGCTGGATGAAGTACTGGCAAGCGGCAAGCCTGCCGGTATGCTCAGCAGTGTATATTACCTGCCTTACCTGCCCGAAGCCTTCCGTTTCCATTTCAACGCGCACAACCTGATAGCATTTGGTAAAGAAAACGGGGTGTACAACATCAGCGACCCCGTGCTGGAAGATGTTGCCACTATATTGCCCGAAGACCTGGCCAAAGCACGCTTTGCCAAAGGCACACCTGAGCCGAAAGGGTTTATGTATTATGTAAAGAGTGTACCAACGAAACTTGATTTGGAGGGCGCTATCCAGAGGGGTATTAAGAAAAACTGTTTCCTGATACTATCACCACCGCTGCCCTGGTTTGGTATCAATGCCATATTCCTGCTTTCAAAAAAAATACGCAAATACCCGCAGCAGCTTACCGAGCGTAAGGCGCAACTGTACCTCGGCAATATCATACGTATGCAAGAAGAAATAGGCACCGGCGGTGCGGGTTTCCGCTTCCTGTATGCCGCTTTCCTGCAGGAGTCTTCGGAAATACTGAAAAGGGACGACCTGAAAGGCTTTGCGCAGGAGCTGACCGCCATAGGCGACGAGTGGCGCAATTTTGCTTATAGCGCCGCCCGGCAAATGAAATCACGCAAAACCGACCTGGTGTCGTTTGACGAGTTGGGAGATATGCTGCATTCCATAGGTACCAAGGAAAAAGACTTTTTCACGCGCTTAAATAAGATAAAGTGGTGATATGTGGAATAAAGGGTTTTTCTCTTGAAAAAATATGCCTTATTTTTGCCACTATTTCAGATTTTAGTGCTACACACAACAAGAGATAAGATACTTTCTGTCATTGATTTCTTCCACAAACCCTTCGCCGGGTGGATTAAGAAGCAGACATTCCGCTACCTGGCCTGTGGCGGCTCTAATACAGTACTCGATATATTGATATATTTCGTTAGTTATAACTTTATATTAGACAAACAGCCTGTCCCGATATATTCCATAACCATTGCCCCGCACATTGCAGCATTTATTATTTCTTTCAGTGTCAGTTTCCCGGTAGGTTTTGCACTGGCCAAATATGTAGTGTTCCAGGAGTCGAACCTGAAAGGGAGGATACAATTATTCCGATATGCCCTGCTGGTAGCTATGTGTATTTTACTCAACTATGTATTCCTCAAGCTGTTTGTAGAAACCTTTGGCTGGTACCCTACACCGTCTAAGATAGTTACCACCATTTTAGTGGCCCTCTTCAGCTATGTGTCCCAGCGCAACTTCACATTCAAAGTGAAGGATGTAAGCGAGAAAGTGAGCGATGTGGCGTAGGATTTTTTACTGTATCCTTACCAACAGTGACGAAAGAAACAAAAAAGAACCGCAATTGCAGCCCTTTACCATAATTAATTGTCTGTGCTATTAGTTGTGCGCCGCTTAGAACTTGCACAAATCCCCGTCAGCCTGGGCAGTATTTCAGCAGCATCGCCTATAACGAAGCAGCTTATTTCTCTTTTCCTTCCAACCATTTTTTAATGGGTCTGTCAAACGCTGTACTAATAATGCCCATGAGCAAAGCCCATACGGCATAAGATTTATAGTTACGTTCATCTTCTCCCAAGAAAGACACAAGTACACGTGCTGCAAAAAACATACACGCTATTGCAAGCGATGTAGCAATGAATAATATTATCTTTTTGCGACGTGTATCCATGCAATAAAGATACTAAAAAACAGATATATCCTCGCGGTGACGAGAGTAACAAAAAAAGGGCTGCAACTGCAGCCCTTTACTATAATTTATTGTTCGTGTTATTAGTTATGTGTCGCCTTAAACTTACGCACCGCTTCAGTCAGCTTGGGCAGTATTTCAGCAGCATCACCTATTACACCATAGTCAGCAGCTTTGAAAAATGGCGCTTCGGGGTCTTTGTTAATCACCACGATAGTCTTGGAACTGTTGACACCTGCCAGGTGTTGTATAGCACCACTGATGCCCACAGCTATATACAGGTTAGGACGGATAGTACCACCTGTCTGTCCTACGTGCTCGTGGTGCGGGCGCCAGTGCGAGTCTGCCACAGGGCGGCTGCAAGCCAGGCCAGCGCCCAGTTCGTGCGCCAGCTCTTCCAGCGGGCCCCAGTTTTCAGGCCCTTTCATACCACGGCCGCCGCTTACTACCAGTTCAGCTTCTGCCAGCGGCACTTCGCCTTTTATCTTGTTTACTTCTTTTACTTTAACGCCAAAGTCTTTATCGTCAAATGATACGGCCAACGCCTCCACATTCGCGCTGCCCTCACCCTTATTTACCTGGAATGTATTAGGCAGTAAAGTAACCACCTTCACATCGCTGCTGATATTGATATATGAAAACGCCTTGCCCGAGAATACTGATTTCTTCAGTGTAAAGCCATTGCTCATATCAGGCACAGAGATAGCGCCTGCTACCATACCGGCTTTCAGCTTTGCTGCGAGGCGCGGGGCTACAGCCTTGCCGGTTACATCGTGCAGGGCAATGATTACTTTCGCGCCTTCTTTTTCAGCCGCAGCAGCCAGGGCTTTTGTGTACGCCCTTGCGTTCAGTTGGTTCAGGCGGTCGTCGGCTACGTGCAATACTTTGGTAGCGCCATATGCGCCCAGTTGCTGCATAGCATCTGCGGACGCACCGCCCAGTACTACGGCTGTGGCAGTAGTGCCCAGTTCTTTGGCAATACCCGCCGCATATTGTACCGCTTCAAAAACTTTCTTTTTGAAAACGCCTTCTTCGTGTTCTGCTAATATTATTACTGACATAAAAAGTCAAAAGTTAAAAGTCAAAAATCAAAAAATCTAACATCAATTATCCAATATCCAAAATCTATTAAATCACCTTTGCCTCTGTGTGCAGCAGGGTCACCAGTTCGTCCATATTCTCGGGGTTTATCATCTTCACGCCCGTTTTGGCAGGTGGCATTTCATATGCGGCTACATTGGTCAGCGCTGCTATAGCAGCAGGCTCTACTACTTTCAATGGTTTGGTACGTGCCGCCATGATACCGCGCATATTGGGTATACGTGCCTCAGACATGCCCTTCTGGCAAGACACTACCAGTGGCAGTGATGCCTCGTCGGTTTCCTGTCCACCCTCTATTTCGCGTGTGGCAGTGGCAGTACCATTGGCTATATCCAGTTTAGTGGCAAAGCCGATGTAGTTCATGTCCAGCAGTTCCGCCAGCATAGCGCCCATCACACCGTTGTTATAGTCTATCGATTCTTTACCGCACAGCACCAGGTCATAACCCTCGCTTTTAGCATATTCTGCTATTTGCGCAGCTACTACATAGGGGTCTGTGCTTTCGGTATTGATGCGGATGGCCTCATCGCCACCCAGCGCCAGCGCCTTGCGTATTACCGGCTCTACTGTGGCAGTGCCTACTGTTACCAGGTTTACCGTAGTGGCAGTACCTGCTTCTTTCAGTTCCAGCGCGCGCACCAGTGCATACCATTCATCGTAGGGATTGATGATATACGTAACGCCGTCTGTCTTCAGTTGTTTCTTATCGTCGCTGAAAGCGATTTTTGTGGTAGTATCGGGCACCTGGCTGATACAAACTAATATCTTCATCTGATTCTTATTTAGAACTTCAATTTATCCTGAAACGGATGGCAAAATTAAGGCAAAATCCCTGAACTATTCCTGTTATGTAATAACTATGCATATATCCAATAAAAAGCCGCCCGTTGGGCGGCTTTTTAAAAAATATTTAATATTTCTTACTCCGGCGCTACCAGCCTGAAACCGTTGCCGTGGATGTTCACGATTTCCACCGAGCTATCGGCTTTCAGGTATTTGCGCAGCTTGGCAATGTACACGTCCATACTGCGGCCGTTGAAGTAGGTGTCGCTGCCCCAGATGCGTTTCAGCGCGTTTTCGCGCGGCAGCAGGTCGTTTTTGTACTCGCACAGCATCAGCAGCAGTTCGTTCTCCTTGGGAGAAAGCGTTTGCGCATTGCCTTCAAACTCCAGCGTGCGCAGCTTGCTGTTGAAGCTATAACCGCCTATCTGGAACTCTACCTGGGAATGCTGTTTTTCCTGCATTTCCTGGTTGCGCTTCAGTATCGCTTTTATTTTGTGCAGCAATACTTCGCTGTCAAAGGGCTTGGTGATATAATCATCGGCGCCCAGCTTGTAGCCGCTCAGTATATCTTCCTTCATGCTTTTGGCCGACAGGAAGAACAAGGGCACATCGGGGTCCACATTCCTGATTTCCTCCGCCAGTGTAAAGCCGTCCATATTCGGCATCATCACGTCCAGCAGGCATATATCAAACTTCTCGCGGCGGAAGGCGGCCAGGCCCAGTATGCCATCGCGCGCCAATTCTACTACGAAGTCATTCAGTTCGAGGTAGTTTTTCAGTACTTGTCCGAAGTTGGTATCATCTTCCACCAACAGGACTTTATATTTTTCATTTTCCATATCTGCCATTATATATAAGTCTCAAAAATAATAACCTGTAATTTATAATTCAGGTAATTTTTTGTTAAAAGCGGGGACAGTTCATTTTATCGCGGTCTCCGGTATACATGCCTTCGTATATCAACGATAGCTCCAGGGCGCCGTTATACTTCACATGGTCCGACAGGCCGGACAAAGTAAAATCGTACGAGGTGATAAATTTTACACCCGCCCACTGGAAGCCCAACACGGGTATTATGGCATCTCCATACCTGTGGTAAGCACCAAAGATAACATTAGTAGGATTGCCGCTGTTGTCTTCGCTGATAAAAGCTTTCGCCTGCAGCCCGTAAACTATCTCCTGCGCACCGCCCTGCCTGGTGTAATATACGGATGGATTGAGTGTGAACATAGACTGGGTGACAAAGATAGCGTCCAGGTTGGCAGTGGGCCTCATCTGTACCTGGTTGCCCATGCCATAAAAAGATTCGGTAGGCTGGTTGATGTGCGATACACCTATACCCAGTTTGATGTAAGTAAACTCGTTGGGGTAATAGGCATAGTTAATACCCGCACCTGCATCTATAAACGAAGTTTCACCTTTCCACCCGGTTTCTCCGTTGGGGGTTGCCCCGTCAAACTTAAAACCATCCCACTGGCGGTCAAAGGTCAGTTTTGAAAAGTCAACGCTACGCTGCACATATGCCCCTGACAAGCCTACGGAAAACATGCTGTAATCGCCCGTCTGTATATGATAGGCCACAAAACCCTCGTACCTGCCCAGCGACAACTGGCCATCTCCTGCCTTATCGTTAAACATAGCTACACCCAGGCCCAGCCAGTTGGTCAGGTTGCGGTTGCGCAGCACCTGGAAATCAGCAAAACCGGAAAATGTATTGAAAGGCACCGGTATACTGGCCCATTGCGTGCGGTAGTTGGCACCCAGCCTGAAATCGGCATCACTCATCAGCGCAGTGTTGGCAGGATTGAGCAACATGGGTGCATTGTAGTATTGCGAAAAATGCATCCCCTGCCCTGCTGCTTTGTCCTGCGCAGTTATCAGTAATGCTATGACAATACCATATGTATATAAGCGTTTTATCCGCATAATATTATCTTAATAAAGTGACATTACCCTTTTTGTAAAAGGTCGTCCCGTCTACAAAAGTTACATTCAGCACAAAGGCATAGGCTTCTACCGGCGCTTCTTTGCCTTTATATTTTCCATCCCATCCTATAGTTATATCGGTCGATTCGAATACTATTTCGCCCCACCTGTTATACAGCTTCAGGTCTATGGCTTCCACACCTGCGCCGCGTACAAATAATAAATCGTTTACACCATCTCCATTGGGACTAAATGCTTTTGGCAGGTCGGCCAGCGGATATACATCAGCATCTACATATTTGCATATGGTATCGCTGCAGCCCACCTTGTTCAGCGCCTGCAGGCATACCCTGTACGAGCCGGTACGCCTGTAAAACTTAGGTTCGGGTGTTTCCAATGCGCTGAAGGTGTTATCACCAAAATCCCACACCCACGATGTGGAACGTTGAGAAAGATTGGTGAAATTGACAGGGTCGTTGGTAACCGGTATTATCGGGTCGTGCCTGAAGTTGGCTATCGGCGTAGTTTCTACTACAACGGTATCGGTTAATGAATCAACACCGTTGCAGGTGCCCGGGTTGTATGCATACATGGTGATGATGTACGTTCCTGCGGTATCATATGCATGCTGCGGGTTACTTTCATTAGATGTCCGTCCGTCGCCGAATTTCCAGAGGAAGGATAAAGCATTCTCAGACCTGTTGTTGAACTGCGCGCCCGACTTTTCGCATACAATAGGCGGCCCTTCAAAACCGGCCTCTACATACAGTGTATTGAAGCTGATGGTTTTGCTGATAGTATCGTTGGGGTTGCAGGCGGCGGGGTCGTTCAATATAAGTGTGATGGTATAGGTACCTGTATCATCATATTCGTGCGAACCGGGGTTCTGCCCGTTAAATGTTTTACCATCGCCGAATTGCCAGTTGTAAGTAGTGCCGCCCCCTGCTTTGGACGTGTTGGTAATGGTAGCTATAAATGGTTCACAACTATCCGTTTGCACCACGGTAAAGTCTGCGTTAATAGAGTTGGTATCCACTTTAATAGTCAGGAATGCGGTATCGCTGGTTTTGCAGGCGTTGGGGTTGGACGCTATCAGCCGCACCTGGAATGTACCGCCTGACGTATATGTATACGTAGGGTTAGGGTTGGTACTGGTATTGCCATCACCAAAATCCCAATCGTAATTCGTGGCGTTCACAGACCCGGCAGAGGAGAAGTTAACCGGGTCGCCCAGGCAAACCGATGTATTGGGCAAAGCGCCTGCTGATGCATCTACCGAGCCGAGGTTGAAGGCTATTTTCAATGCCAGCAGATTACAGTTCTGGCTGCCGTTCGTATTCCTGTATACATTCGGCGTCATAGGCACTGCCGACGAACCGCCACAACCACCACATATAGCCTGGTATACCACGCCATTCTTATCAAACCGGCTAGTACCGCCATCTACGTGCTCTCCCAGGTTATTGCCGCCATAATATGCAGCGAATAACAGGTTGGCTGCATTTCTTGAAAATACAATAAAATAAAAGTCATTTCCATCTACCGTACTGGCAGACATGATGTTGCCGGGTGTAGGTGCGGGTGTCCCCAAAAAAGTAGGCATACCCTGGACATTACCGCCATTATTGGCCACCGCCCCGCCCCAGCCGGATATATATACATTCTGGCAGGTATCTACCAGGAAGGCCACAGGTGTCATATTAGTTGCCGATGAGTTGCCCGAACCATATACAGTAGAGTAAACAGTTGTGCTGATGTTGCTGTCCAGTTTCATTACAAACTGGCTGGAACTTGTATTGGAATATACCCCCGATGTTACCGGAAACGTACCCCCTAACGTTTGCCCGTTTACATACACACTGTTTTCGTCATCTACCTGTATGCCAAAACACTGGTCATATCCTGTGCGGCCTATCAGTGTGCTGCGCTGCAATGCGTAGCTGCCGCCATTTTCATATTTCTGTATAAAACCATCTGCCGTGCCCCCCTGGTAGCTATTCCACAAGCCGCCACTGCCGGGGAAATCGACACTCGCTGTGCCACCCGAAACATAGATGGAGGTTTGGGATTTATTCAATGCGAGTACATAAGCCGCATCCGCTGAGTTGCCACCTATATAAGTACTCCAAAGTACACTCGTCAACGAATTGTTCAGCTTAAACGCCACGCCATCCTGGAAACCGGTGAGTGCGTTTTTAGTTGCATTGACCTTAGGAAAATCAGCTGACTTGGTGCTGGATGCAACATATACATTGCCTGCATTGTCTATCAGTACCTCGCTGCGCGAGTCGTCCGCATAACTGTGTTTCAGCGACTGCACGGTGGTGTATACAGAAGATATATTCACACCATCATCTGCACTCCCGCCCATAAACCTCGATGCATTCAATGTTCCGTTAGCGTTCAGCTTCACTACTACTATGTCGGCCCTGCCGTTATGCATACTGCCCGTACCCTGTATCGGGAAATTTCCTGAATAGGTACGCCCGGCTATATACAGGTTGCCACTGTTGTCTACCACCATACTATGCGGCTGGTCCTGGCTGCTGCCACCCAGGTAGGTAGAATATATCAGGGCGGTACCATTAGGGTTGAACTTGGAAATACCCATATCACTGGCCATTGCAGCTCCGTTGCTGTCTGCGCCATCTCCCCCTATATATCCCTGGCCTATACCCGTGGGGTTGGGGTAGCCGGTTCCGCCTACTATACCCCCGGCATAAAAATTACCCTGGCCATCGTAGGTGGCTGTGAACCCCCAGTTATCCGCAGACGAACCGGTGAAAGAAGTAAATACAATCTGCGGGTCAATCACCAGTGCATACGCTTTGTTGTAACCCTTACTGAAGTCGTAACTCAATACATTGTTCTTCAGCCTGTATTTGCAGGGCACTGTTTTTCTCTCACCATTTATGTATTGGTAAGCATAGGGCGCCATTTCGTGTATCTCTCCTACAGATGTGGTAATGACCAGGTTACCGTCTTTTATATCAAGGCCATCTGTACCTTCAAACTGTAGTTGGATTTCATCGGGGTTAGCTCCTGTATTTACTATAAAGTCATACTTTATATTCCTCCCTTCAGACGCTACGTGCAGGTCTATACCTTTGTACACCCCCTTATAATCCACCGCCAGGTGTGGGTATATATGGCTCTTCCACCTGGTCGAATCGCTGCTTAAGTAATAATTGTAATAATGTTCCAGTGGTTTGCTGCCCACCACTCCTGGGGCAGGATTGGCATTCAGCATGTTCACTTTATAAGCATGATATGCTATTACAGGCTTTTCCTGCGTTTGCCCATGTTTATACTTGTATATTTTCTCAACATTGTCTGCTGCGCCCATTACATAGGTAAAAGAACTATTTTCTAAAAACAATGTAACATTGCCGTATTGGGCCTTATATATAAAAGGGCCGTCCCATTGCCCTTCGTTTTTTACAAATTCAATAGGCCTGAAATCTCCTTCGTGCGCGGCCGCCCCCAGGGAGATAAAAAAACTGATAATAGCCGCCAGGTACCTGTGATTCATTTTCATACGTTTCCGGAAAGTGCGTAGACTTATAGTAAATGTACCATTTTTTACTCATAAATAAACACCTAAACATGCTTAAATAGCTATTAATACTCACTTTAACCGTTGGGAATATTGACCGGTAAGATATGCTGAAAATAGTGGTGGCAGGGGCGAAAAGTCTGCTGATGATGATGCGATCATCAAAACGGGAGGGGGGAAAGGCAGCGCGGCCTTATCAGTTCACGCACTTATTGGCGCAGCAACTGCTGGCAAAAGCTTCGGGTTTGGCCTTGAAGGCGAAGCCCATACCCAGTATATAACCCATTGCTTCGCGCAGGGCTTCGTTGCTTTTAAACTGGGGGTTGGTGTTGATGTCCGCATGTACTTCCATATCCACGTCGTATTGCGTAAACAGGTGGCACAATTCGTAGGCGGTTTCAATACTGCGGGCCACCTCTACCAGCATACGCTCTTTGATGCTGTATTTCTGGGTGGTCTTGTCGTTGTTGATGAACATGAAGCCGCCATGCTTCTCACGCAGGAAGACAATCACGGTTGCAAACTCCGTTTCCTGCCCGTGTACCTGCGAGTCGGTGCCAATGCATACCTTCAGCTTATAGCCTGCCTGGGTCTCCCTGATAATAGCATTTTCCACCGCCTGCTTCACCGGCAGCTTTATCGGTTCTCCTTTAAAGGTTCGCCATATCATATTGATTAGTTATTAGTTATACTAAAGATATGCAGAAAATTGTTATGAAATTCTTAGGTTATTGTTAGCTTACAATGAAATGCACATGTTATGAACATAGCCCGTTAACGAATTATTTACAATATCCGGGGCCTCTCGGAGGGGGTGCCATTTGTCTGTAATGGATGAAAAATCTATCTTCACGCTATAATTATACAAACCTGCAGGGGCAATGAATACCTGCCATATGCAGGTTGCCTGTAGAGAGAGAAGGGGGATACAAATTATCTCTTAAAGAACGAGCATGACAACCGGTAAATCCGGCCATAACAGGCCGGGTACTACACAAACAAACATTTGGTCGGCCAAACAGTGGTTCCTGTTGTACGGGGCTATATTGCTGGCATGGGCTGCCCTATACCTGCTCAGCCACAGCAGCCTGGGCATACCGGGTTACGAACATTCGCGTTTCACCTCAGCCGACATCAGGCATATCAACAGCATATTAGTAGCCCCGTTGCCGGAGGCGCAGCATCAAATGCCCGTTTACGAAAAGCAGAAAATAAACAACACCAACGACGGTTTTCTGGACACTTATTATGCCGATAGTACGGAGCCGGAACACGAGCCCTACATAGCCACCTTTCCTGAAAACAATACAGTCAGCAACATGTCTGAAGAGCAGGACAGGAAAGACCGGGTAAAGAAGGCGATGATATATATCAGCAGCCAGTATGGCGATGAGATAGAGCCCGCACAAATGGCTAACATCGAGCAATATATAGGCACCTTCACACCCCGCGAAACCGGTATCTTCCTGGCCGATTACCGCCTTAGAGTACGTTCTTTCTTCTGGCTGTCGGGCATTATGCTCTATGCCGAGGTGGTATCGTGGGTAATATTCGGGGTACTGTGCAGCCTGCTGTTCTTCATCGGGAGAAATACTGTAAAAAGCGGGGGTATCAGCCAGCGTGCCATCATCTACCAGTCGGCGCGGCTGCTGTACGCACCTTTCGCCGCCATCATATTGGTGCTGGTGTACAACTACATGAAAGGCGGCGCCACTCTGCACATCGAAGCCAGCGAGCTGATTATCATATTCGCTTTTATAATGGGCTTTTATTCAGGCACGGTGCTGGAACTGCTGGACAAGCTGAGGGGTACTAATGGCGGCAGTATTGGTCACGATGGCCCTATGGCCGAACAATATTTGCCCGGGGGACACCCTACAGACAAGAACGGCGCTATACCTGCATATACTGCGCCTGTGCAACAGGAGGCTCCTGTAATGACGGACGAAGAAGAAACAGCAGAAGAAGACGAACTGTATACACCTGCCCCTGCCACTGCGTATGTAATGCCGGCCGTACCGCCGCAAAAGCGGAAGGTGATGAACGACGATAATGAAATAAGCGAAGTAGATATAGACCTGAAACTGGACTTCAGCGGCCTGTACGACGAAGAGCGCGCGCAGTTGCAACGCTTAGGCTTTAGCAGGGCTATTGTAACCCTGCACAACGTGAACGGCAAAGACATAATACCTGCCAAAAAGGCGAGCGACGATATGACCACCTTCGTGGCACACGATGTGAAGCCCGGAATATATATAGCACGCGCCACCCTCTCGCAACGCCTCCGCGACGACCAGATCATCAACCTATTCGGCGAAAAAACCGCATACATAACAGAAGACAAACCCGGCCTGGAACTCTTTGTGAAGAAGTACGAGGCGGCTGATTAAAAAATTTGACAAACCCGCCGATTTTACATGATATTGCGGAACATTCCTTGAGACAATTTACAGAATGTCCCAATCTCGCATAAGGCGGGACGGATTGTTCATTCATAGAACTTGCCAATCAAGATAAGGCGTGGGTACCTCTTAACAAATTAACCTGTTCTCCTGTTATCCTATTACCCCATTATCTTTTTAACTTACGGTACGA
Organism: uncultured Flavipsychrobacter sp.; assembly: GCA_964515955.1. Taxonomy (GTDB): domain Bacteria; phylum Bacteroidota; class Bacteroidia; order Chitinophagales; family Chitinophagaceae; genus UBA5543. The sequence continues at coordinate 98,309 of CAZEZM010000003.1, forward strand.
ATGAAGCAGATAACTAAAATAGGCATCATGACATCGGGCGGCGACAGCCCCGGCATGAATGCTGCCATACGTGCAGCGGTACGCACCGCCATATACCGCGATGTGGAGATATACGGTATACGCCGCGGCTACCAGGGCATGATAGAGGGCGATATATACCGCATGCAAACCACCGACGTGTCCAACATTATACAGCGGGGCGGCACCATACTCAAAACCGCCCGCAGTAAAGAGTTCATGACCGATGAGGGCATGAAACGCGCGTACGAAGAACTACAAGCGCATGGCATCGAGGGGCTTATTCTTATTGGTGGAGATGGCACCTTCAAGGGGGCGAATGCATTTTTTAAAAAATACACTATACCCGCCATAGGCCTGCCCGGCACTATTGATAAAGACCTGGCAGGGACTGATTATACCATCGGCTACGATACAGCCGTCAACACCGCGGTGGAAGCCATTGATAAGATAAGAGATACCGCCGAGGCGCACGACAGGCTCTTTTTAGTAGAGGTGATGGGCCGCGATGCAGGTTATATAGCGCTGAACAGCGGACTGGCCTGCGGGGCAGAAGATATACTGATACCTGAAACCGCTACCAATATCAACGAGGTGCTGGACCGCATAGGCCATGATGAGCGCCGCAAAAAGACGGTACATATACTGGTAGTAGCCGAGGGCGACGACTATGGCAACGCGGAAGCCTTTCATAAAATAATTAAAGAACGTTTTCCCGAGAAAGATGTGCGCGCCTGTGTACTGGGGCATATACAGCGCGGTGGCAACCCGACTTTTGCCGACAGGATACTGGCAGGCAGGCTGGGCTACGCGGCCGTTAACGCGCTGCTGGAAGGCAAAACACAAATGATGGCAGGTATCATCAACGATAAAGTGGCCTTCACCCCGTTTGAAGAAGTAGTGAAGCAACACAGCAGGATGAACGAGGACATGATACAAATGATAAGGGTACTGTCTGTATAATGAGGGGGATAGAGATGATATTTGCGTTGATGCTGATGCTGACCAGCTGCACAGCGCAGGAAAGCAAACAACATTGCGCAGTAGCCTTCTATAACGTAGAGAACCTGTTTGACACGGTGGACGACCCCGCTACTATGGATGATGAGTTTACACCAACAGGGGGATACCGCTATACCGACAAAGTGTACCGCCAAAAATTGCACAACATAGCCACCGTGATAGGTAAACTGGATGCGGTATTGGTAGGGCTGGCGGAAATAGAAAACAATACGGTGCTGAAAGACCTGGTGGCACAGCCGGAACTGAAAAAGCACAGTTATAACTACGCATGGCACAACAGTCCCGACCCGCGCGGTATAGATGTGGCATTGTTATATGACCAGGCACATTTTAAGGTGTTGCATACAGAAGCGATACCTGTAAGCATGAAAGGATTAGTCACACGGGATGTGTTGTATGTAAAGGGTGTACTGGATGGTGATACCATACATGTACATGTCAACCACTGGCCGTCAAGAGGAGAAGGATTGAAAGAGTCTATACCCAAGCGGCGTGCCGCTGCCATTATCACAGAGAAAAATATCCGTTCGATATTAGCTGCCAACCCCAAAGCAAAAATCATAATCATGGGCGATATGAACGATAACCCCGGCGATGAAAGTATCAGCCAGGTGTTAGGTGCAAAAAATGATAAAAACGGTAAACTATACAACCCATGGATGACACTGCATCAATCTGGCAAAGGCACATCGGTGTACAACAGGAAATGGGACCACTTTGACCAGGTAATTATTTCAAGAGCATTTTTGCAAGGCGGGGGATGGCAATATGATAAAGCGGAAATATTTGATGCTGCATTTATCAGGAACAAAGGTTTTGAAGATGCTTACCCGCTGCGTTCTTTCAAAGGTTATCACTGGAACAACGGCTACAGCGACCACTTGCCTGTAGTACTGTACCTGCGCAGGTAATACTTTAGCTAAACAGGAAGGCTATATCGTCTTTGGTCAGTTTCTTCAGGAAGGCGTTATCTTCAGATACGAGGTCGCTGGCGAGTGCGCGCTTGCGCTCCTGCAATATCAGCATCTTCTCTTCTATAGTGTCCTTACATATCAGCCTGTAGGCAAAGATGTTTTTTGTCTGCCCTATACGGTGCGTACGGTCTATGGCTTGCTGCTCTACGGCAGGGTTCCACCACGGGTCAACGATATATACATAATCAGCGGCAGTCAGGTTCAGACCTATACCACCCGCTTTTAATGATATAAGGAACACGCGGCAGTCCTCATCGTTCTGAAACTTCTGTATAGCTTTTTCACGGTCCGTTGCAGATGTACTTCCGTCGAAGTACACATATGGAATCTTTTGTTTTTCCAGTTCCTGCCTGATGAGGCTGAGCATACCCAGGAACTGCGAGAATATCAGCACCTTGTGGTTGCCTGTGTTCTCCGTTATCTCGCGCGAGAGTTCTTCGAGCTTCACGGAATGATTTTCGAGGCGCTCTTCTTCGTTGAGTATAGCGGGCGAATCGCATATCTGGCGCAGTTTGGTCAGTCCCTGCAATATATGCATCTGCGCCTTGTGCATACCCTGCTGTTCTATCATGCCCAGTATCTGCGACTGGTATATGCTTCGGTACTGCTCGTATATTTTGCGTTGTTCCGTGCCCATCTCGCACACCAGCAGCGTTTCTGTTTTTTCGGGCAGGTCTTTGGCCACCTGTTCTTTGGTACGGCGCAGCAGGAAGGGGTAAGTCAGTTTCTTCAACTGGTCCACTATTTCCTTCTCCTGGAACTTATCTATCGGTGTAGCAAATTCATTCATAAAGAATTCCCTGCTGCCCAGTATACCGGGGTTCAGGAAGTTCATCTGCGCAAACAGGTCGAACGTATTGTTTTGAACAGGCGTACCGCTCAGCGCCAGCCTGTTTCTTGTATTCAGCAGCAGCGATGCCTTAGCCACCTGCGATTGCGGGTTTTTAATGGACTGTGATTCGTCCAGCAAAGCATAGTCGAATGTGATTTCCTTCAGCATCTTAATATCGCTGCGCATAGTGCCGTAGGTAGTTATCACTACATCATATGCCGCGAAGTCTGCAGAGTTTGAAGTACGCTTAGGGCCGTGATGTATGGCATAAGTGAGCACGGGTGCAAACTTCTTTATCTCGTTTTCCCAGTTATATATCAGGGTAGTGGGGCATACTACCAGGTACTTTGCATCCGGGTTGTTTTTCTTGTAATGCAGGAAAAACGCCAGTGCCTGTACCGTTTTACCAAGACCCATATCGTCAGCAAGTATGCCACCCCACCCCGCTTCATTAAGGAACACCAGCCACTGGAAACCTGCCAGTTGGTAAGGACGTAATTCTGCCTTCAGATTATCAGGCGGGCGCAGTTCGCTGAAATCGTTGTCTATGATATGCGACAGCTTCTCTTTCTTCTGCTCCAGCTCTTCTACCATCGCATCTTCGTCCAGGTCTTCCAGCATCTCGTCCAGAACACTGAAGTGGAATTTCTTTAACCTGAGTTTGCCGCCGCGTTCTTCGCCCATCTTTATCAGCAGGGCGTACTTCTTCAGCCATTCTTCGGGCAGCAGGCCTATTGAGCCATCGCCCAGCTTAATGAAATTCTGTTTCTGGCTGATGGCATTTTTTACATCAGTAATATTTACAGCCTGGTCGCCAAATACCAGCTCTACCGAAGTATCAAACCAGTCTATGCCGCTGCCTACCGTAATGCGTGTCTTAGGTTTGTTGACATTAATGCGCAGGTTCTTCAACTGCTCCAGGCCAAACATCTCTACGTTCCACTCTTTCATCTCCTCCACAAAACGGAAGAACCAGTTTTGCGCCAGTACCGATGTGGCAGGTATATACATAAAATGTTCGCGCAGGTTCTGCTGCATATCGCTATGCAGGTTGCGCAGCATCTGTATATATTCATTTTCCGCCTCTTCGTTACGCTGTATGATTTTCACTACACCGTCCTTAGGCTCTATTACATCGCCAAAGAAACCCCAGTCTATTTCTATATCTCCGTAGGCAAATACAGGTTTCAATACCAGCATCTGCTCACGCTCGCGCAGGTACAGCCTGTATGCAGGCCTTACCTTCTCTATACGTTCTATTACCGCTTCGTCAAACACTACATGCACCTGCCTGCTCCACTTCATCACCTTCTCCCGCAAAAAAGCCGGCCATTCTTCATTCCTAACCTGTATAGTACCGTCGGGCAAAAATTCATCCAACAGTTTTACCTCTGCTATATTGCCCAATGCATATATCTTAAAGTCATGCTCTACCAGGGCGTTGTTCAGCACTTTCACTTCGTGGTATGGCAGGTAGGTTTCATCTACATTCCACGACAGATCAACAGCGTACCCGCCCTCTTTCCTGTTCACACTCAACTGCGGGTGCACCTTCCTGCCCGTGAACTCAATGGCCTCAATCGTTTTGGACGAAATGTTTTTACCACCTCTATTTATAAAGCATAAGGGGTGTGCCGCATAACGGTCGAGCAGTCGCTGATATTTGGGCAGCAGGTATTCCCATACTTCGCCTTTCACTTCTTCGCCTGGCACATCTTTCAGCACTTCACGGTAATCGTCGTACAAATCGCCGAAAGGCAGGTTCTTCCTCAGGTATTTCATCACTTCTACAGGATGAAACTTCCTGGTCACCGGTATCAGTTCACGCTCGTCGTGGCGGTATTTATGCGCATTAATATATTGCTGCAGTTCCAGCACCTCTACACCGTTGATGAAACCCCGCTCTTCTTCTTCGCCGGTCACACCGCTTACTAATGCCACATTCACAAAAGGGTACCAGGGCACGCCCGCATCCAGTACGATACCTAACCGGGCCTGTTCGTGTTTTGCTAACGGCTGTGTTTCCACCACTACTTCTTCCTGCAATTCGCGTTTAGGCTCCGGCACAGCCGCCGCTACCTTTTTGATAGTGTTGTCCAGCACGCGCAGGAAGGGTTTGCCGTTCTCGTAGGTAAATTCAAACTTGCCGGTGAGGTCATCGTCAAGACTATAACCATACAAGCCCAGCAGTTTATTTTTCTGCACATCCCAATCCTGCAAAGCCTGGAAGTACTGGTGCCCGTAAGCCCTTAATATCTGTAAAAACACAGTGGCCTTGTGCAGGCATATGGGATAAGTTTTTTCATCGCAGCCGCAGGATGTGTCGAAATACTTTTCTTCATTCCTGCGGATGATGACCTTGTAAGTCATTTCCCCATCGGGCACTTCAGCTTCTATCGTATCATTCTTTTTCGACGTGATGATGGCGGTAGTCTTATTGGCCATCTGCTGGGCCTGTTCCATTATTTCCGCCGATGTGAATACACGTATCATCTGCATATTCACCTGCCGCATGCGTATAGCGGTATGCTTCTGGTCGTATGCTATGTCTGTGTTTTCAAAAAAACCGCTCAGCAACAAATCATTGAGCTGGAATAATGCCGCCACTTCATGCCTGCATATCTCACCCAGGTTGTACGGGCACTGGCACCTTACTGACAGGTGCTCCGTATCCATGTACTTATTAATCGTAACGGTATAATAATTCTGGTACACATCATTACGCACACGAAAGCGCACCTGCTCCAGCAAGTGGTCTACGTCCAGCATCTGTACACCCGAGGTAAAAAATATCTTTTTACCCCTGCGTATTACTTCTTCTGTACCGTGGTTATATACGTGTCTTAATAATGGTGGTAATGACATTAAAAGGCCTGCAGTTTTGAAAAAAGCAACATCAAATATACAGAAAAAGCGCCGGTAAACGGCGCTTCAATTAATTAAATGTCTGTTAAGGTAACCCCTTACATGAACATGTTGAAAATAAAATATATCAGTGCCGCAGCCAGCGCGCTAACCGGTATGGTCAATATCCACGCCCACAGCAGGTTGATGGTTACCCCCCAACGCACCGCCGACAGGCGCTTGGTAGCACCCACACCTATGATAGCGCCGGTAATGGTATGCGTAGTACTCACAGGTATTTTCAGGTTTTCCGTCAGGAAGAGGGTTACCGCGCCGGCCGTCTCAGCTGCCACACCTTCAAACGGTGTCACCTTGGTGATGCGGGTACCCATTGTCTTGATTATCTTCCAGCCACCGCTTAATGTACCCAAAGCTATAGCGCTGTAACATGCTAAGGGCACCCATACAGGCATCTGCTCAAACGATTCTATCTGTCCACCAGTTATCAGGGCGGCTGTAATGATACCCATTACTTTCTGGGCGTCATTACCTCCATGGCCTATGCTGAATACGGCTGAAGAAACCAACTGCATACGCTTGAACCATACCTGCGATTTAGCCACATTCAGGCTGCTGAGGAACAGGGTGAATGTGCTCATAATGAGCAGCACCAGCGCCATCAATATCCACTTAAAGTTGTGCCCGTAAAACACGCCCAGCCAAAACCTGTTGCTATGGCCCATCTCGTACACAGACTCTACGACGATAGGTTCATCGTTGCGGATGATATGCAGCGTAATAGGTTCACTGTTATGGTAGTTATCAAAGGCATTACCCAGCTCTTTCGATTCATTAACAGGAATATCCCCCACTGCGGTTATTACATCCCCCTTTTGGATTTTCATATTAAAGGCAGGGGACTTAAACCCAACATCTTTTATACCTACACCCGTTGTTACATCTTCAGTAGTAGTTTTCAGGCCCAGCAACTTAGGCGTTTCCGTCACCAATACCTTAGTCAATAATAAGGCCATGGCTGCTATTACTGCAATGGACACAAGTTTTGGCGCCATCCCTTTCCTGAAGGAGTTGATGAACCACAGGGAAATGATAAACGCCATTATCATACCTACCAATGGTGCAAGAACGATAAAACTTACTGTTTTAATTACCGGCTCGGGGTTTACCGAGTTGAAACCCGCATGTGCGATAGCCGCCCCGGCAAAACCACCTATCAGCGTATGCGACGAGCTGGAAGGTATGCCATACCACCATGTCAGCAGGTTCCACGATATAGCGGCCAGCAAACCGGATATGATCACCGGCAGTGTAATAAATTCTTCCTTTACTGTCTTGGCTATTGTATGGGCAACACCGTGGTCTTTGAATATAAAAAAGGCCACGAAATTGAAAAACGCTGCCCAGGCTACCGCCTGGAATGGCGTAAGTACTTTGGTAGATACAACCGTTGCTATAGAGTTGGCCGCATCATGAAACCCATTGATGTAGTCGAATATGAGTGCTAATGCTATTATTACTATCAGGAAGACTGTCATAACAATGGTTCGTCTGTTGTGTTTTTACCTATGCGTATTTGATAATGATAGATTCTATAACATTGGCGGCATCTTCACACTTATCAGTCACTATTTCCAGCATCTGGTACAGGTCTTTCATTTTTATTATTTCAACAGGTGGTATGTTGGATGAGAACAGGCGCAGCATACCGTTGTCCAGCAGGTCGTCACCTTCGTTTTCCAGGCTGTTGATACTCACGCACACCTCGGTAATGGCACGCAGATCGCGCATATTACGCAGTTCAAATATCCCCTTATGCAGTGCATTTACCGCCTTTGATATAATATTGGCAAACTCCAGGGTCGTGTCGTCTATGTCTTCAATATTATAGTTCATCATACGCTTGGCTGCACCCCAGGTATAGTCTGCAATGTCGTCCAGTGCAGTAGCCAGGTAGTGTATATCTTCCCTGTCGAAAGGCGTAATAAAGTTACTGCCCAGCTCTATGAATATTTTATGGGTTACTTCATCGTTCTTATGTTCCCAGTCTTCCAGCCCCTTCAGCAATACACGCCTCTTTGATATATCTTTTTCGTTAACCGCCGTCATAAACAAACCTGACATCTCCTTCAGGTTATTGGCCACCTCTTCAAACAGGGTGTAAAACACCTTGTCCTTAGGCATAAACATCTTAACAAAAGAACCTAATCCCATATTTATTTAGTTTTTGTGCGAAAACACGGCGCAAAAGTATTTTAGTTAATCAGGCAGAACTAATGGGTTACGTAAACTTAATAATTTAATAACCTTACCCTGCCTCGTATTTCACAATTACTTTATACCAGTTTCTTGGTTTGTTTATAATTTATTTACAAAAGTAATATTTACCTGAAGTTAACCTGTGCCTGTATCCTTAATAAATTTCCCTGCTGAAAATTGTTCCGCTTTGTAAAATCTTCATATTTCCTCGACGATATGGTGTACATCACTACCAGTTCGAAAGCCTCAATCGGCTCCCATTCCACGCCCAGTTCCAGCTCATTTACCTTGTAGCTACGGGCGTCCAGCTCATGTTTCTTACCACCTTCGTAGTACTGTATGCGGGTAAAAGGATATATGAGCATATTACCCGCATGTATCATATAGCTAAAGGTAGCATATCCCCCACCCAGGTTCTGCACTTCTATACTGTCCGTAGCTTTATTAAACTCCGGGCCACGGCCTATATTATACTCAGCCTGTATACCGAATGGCCTTGGGTACAGTATAAATGAACCCGCCACGCGCTGGTCCAGGTAGTTCATATCCTCCTGGTACTTAACCCCTTTGCTCAGGTTATTCTTAGGTATCTCGTACTGGCCGGTATAGGCTTGTATGCCGGGCTCTATTATCTGGCTGCCTATTACAAACGGGTAACTGAGGCGGGCTACATAATGCGGGTCGTTGTTCAGTTCAGGGCTATTTGCCGTTTGGCCGGCATAGGCACCAATACCAAATACACCATAGTCGCCCGAACCTTTGAAGCCGTCCCTCACCAGCATACTGTATAGCTCTCTTACTTTCTTAGGTGCCCAGTAGAAGAATACTCCCACGTCACGCTCATTTTTCAAAGCACTGTTGGTACCATCTGCACGGTCCAGCGGCAGGCGATTCTGGCTCGACTGCATATTTTCAAAGCCGTAAGGAACTTTACTCTGGCCAAACCTCAGCCTGAATTCATTACGCTTATCCAGCCCTACATCAAAATATGCATCTCGTATCTGTCCTATCTGCAGGTTGTCACCTATAGAACTGGCAAAGTCGGGCTGAATATAGAAATATACACGGGGGTGTACCTGCCCGTAGAATATCACGCGTATCCGCCTGAAGAAGAAGCCCCCGTCTTTACCCCAGCTTTTATCGCACTGCTCGCAGCCCAGGTTGGGGTTGGTTTCCAGCAATCGGTTATAACGCATCTGCGCATAACCCCTGATGTTGATCCTGTCGAACCATTTTTTTGCAGGTTTGGGCTGTTCAGCTTCCGGCTGTACATCAATAGTTGAGGGGGTAGGTGTTCCGCCCGGGTTTTGGGCTTTTATTGTTGTGGTAGTAAGGCTAAGTGCAATTCCGAGAGTAATAATCTTTGCCGTTCGCATCTAAAAAATTTGCGTGCAAAGCTATGTCGGTAACATTACCCTAACAATATAATAAACCAAAGTTAACGATTTGGTAATATTGGAGTTAAAGCTGTTTTGTATGCATCGTAACGACAAAAAACAGCGCTAACACATTGAGCATGACCCATATTATGCTCATGTAAAAATATCGTTGCGTAAAAGTTTGGACTAATTCAACCCAATCCTACCTTAGTCTTACCCTCGGGTCTATCCTGGCATATAGCAGGTCGGTAAGCAGGTTGATGATGATAAACATAAAAGCGGTGAGCAGGACCGAGCCCATCACTAAGGGGAAATCAAATTTATCTAATGCGTCCACGGTTATCTTGCCAATGCCTTTCCAGCCGAATATATATTCTATAAAAAATGAACCCGCCAGCAGCTCTGCCAGCCAGCCTGTTACAGCAGTCACTACGGGATTGAGCGCATTGGGCAATGCATGCCTCCACACCACCTTGGCAGCTGACAGTCCTTTGGCATAAGCGGTACGTATATAGTCCTGCGACAATACATCGAGCATAGCGCTGCGGGTAAGCTGGGTGATGATAGCCAGCGGACGAATACCCAAAGCAATAGCAGGCAGTATCAAATTTTGCAGTGCCAGCCGTCTTCCGCCAAAGGCATCATACTCCCACAGGCTGCCGGTCATATTCAGGCCTGTAACTGAATGGAGTAAATACCCAAACACATAAGCGATAATCAACCCCGCAAAGAACGAGGGCATAGATATACCGGCAACACTTGCCGCTATAGATGCGGTATCCATCCAGGTATCTTTTTTCAGTGCGGCAACTATGCCCATCGCTATGCCAAATATGGTAGCGATTAGCATAGCAGACAGCGCCAATATCAACGTACCAGGCAATGCATCGGCCAGCGTGGCGGTTACTTCTTTTTTGCTGCTGTAGGAGCGCCCCAGGTAGGGCCATTTGAGGGCAACCGTCTTTTCTCCTATCGGCAAGACTCTAACAAAGCTGTATTTCTCCTGCTCATCAGTTTTATGATAACCAACAGGGGATATATCGTTGAGGTATAACAAGTATCTTGTGAACAGCGGCTTGTCCAGGTTCATTTCGCGGCGGGCGTTTTCAATAGAGGCTTTATCGGCACGCTGGCCCATGACCAGCCTTGCAGGGTCACCGGGCAGTACATTGAAGAGGAAAAACACCAATGTAACTACACCCCACAATACCAGCAGGCTATACCTGATACGTTTGGATAAAAAACGAAGCACCGTTTAAAGATACTGCATATTATTTCCTGATAACAGATGCATCAGGATAATCGCGGAAACTCCATTTGCCTTTGATAACGCCCTGCTCCAGCAGCATCAGTCCGGGGTTGGAGCGCATAGCCGTTTTACTCACCGTACCGTCCAGCACCAATACCTCAGCTTGTATATCATGTCTGTCAATAAAGGCATATGCCTCCTCTTTGTTATTAGAACATAACATGTAAAAAGGCACCCCCTCTTCTTTGCTGATTTTGGCCAGTTCACGTATCTCGTATATAAAATCGGTACGTGCTTTTTTCGTGTCTTTGACAAACCACAGCAAAGTAGGGCCGGGTGTATTCAGTATGGCATCGGTATATTCGTTGCCATCATAATCAGTAATAATAAAATCCCTGATTTTAGGCTCGGCATTGCCTTTTTTCACCAGTTTGTCTTTCCTGTCTACAAACACCCATGTAGTATCCTGCCAGGGGTAGTTCTCCATGGTAAATTCCTTTTGCACACCGTCTTTCTCGTATATCATGATACTCTCGTACTGGTCGGGAATGGCACCTTCGGGCATTTTTCTATCTTCGATAATATTCACCCCAACTTTATATGGCAGGCAGTCGTGGTAGGGAAGATGTTCCAGCGCCCATAGCTGCGAGCCGACTGAGAAGAACACAGTCAATATCATAATAGCCGTAGCTGCATGGCCTTTTACCAATGGCTGTATGCGGTTGCGGTACACTACCAGTATGATACCCATTACCAGCAGTATAATGTCTTTGGTAAAGGTTTGTATAGGTGTAAGCGGAATACAATCGCCAAAACAGCCGCATTCTTTTATCTTACCTGAGAATAGTACATAAGCGGTAAGGAAAGTAAAGAACACCACCAGCGCCAGCAGCAGGTAAGCAAACAACCTGTATGCATAGCCCAGCAGCAAGGCCACACCTGCTATTATTTCAAACGCAATCATGGCAACGGACATCACCAGCGAATAAGGCATCATCCAGTGCATGCCCCATACCTCGAAGAACTCATCCATTTTGTAGCTGAGCCCCAGCGGGTCGTTCGCCTTCACCAATCCTGAGAAAATGAATAATACCGCTACTATGATGCGTATAGTCCAGAGAATGTATTTCATACTAGATGGTCGTGTTTAAGTTTTACTTGACAGTGAAAATAATAATAGCGTGATGCAAAGAAATGTTAACCTTTTGCTTCATCAATCTTTATCAATGCGAATATGCCATAGTTGACAATATCGGCAAAATTGGCGTCCATACCTTCAGATACTATCGTCTGCCCGTCGTTGGCCAGTATTTGTTTGATGCGCAGCAGCTTTACAAGTATCAGGTCGGCAAACGATGCCTGCGACATATCCCTCCATGCCTCGCCGTAGTCATGGTTTTTCTGCATCATCAGGTCTTCCACTTCACCGGCTTTCTTTTCGTACCACATCTTCGCCTCTTCGGCGCTCATGTCTATCTCAGTATTGCCCGTTAGCGCCGACTGTATCAATGCTATGATGCCATAGTTCACTATGCCTATAAATTCCGACTCGATGCTATCCCCTATTTTCTGCTCGCCCTTCTCCTGTATCTGGCGGATGCGCCATGCTTTAATATATATCTGGTCGACAATGGATATGGGCCGCGGTACCCGCCACGACGTGCCATAGTCGCTTGCCTTTTTTACAAATAAGTCTTTACATTGCGCTACGATGCTCCTGTATTGTTCGGTAGTATTGGGCATAGCCTTGCTGCTTAACGTATCCTGCATTTTTATATTATAATAGCCGATGAGTTTCAAAAATACAGTTTTACCCGTACAAACAACCATACAAAGCCGGGGGCGCCTGCTCAACCTGTCGCAACCCATTGTAATGGGTATACTCAACGCCACGCCCGACAGCTTTTATAACAAAGGGAAAGACAGCGATACCGCCAGCCTGCTGCGCAATGCCGAACAAATGCTGAGCGAGGGTGCGGCCATACTGGATGTGGGCGGAGCCTCTACCCGCCCGGGAGCAGAACTCATCAGCCCCGATGAAGAAATACAAAGAGTAATACCAGTTATAGAAGCGATAGTAAAACGCTATCCCGATGCATGGCTGAGCGTGGATACCTACAATGCGTCAACCGCTAAGGCTGCTGTAGAGGCCGGGGCTTCCATCATCAATGATGTAAGCAGCGGCGCTCTGGATGAAAATATGCTGGCGACCGTAGCAGCGCTGAAAGTACCCTATATAGCCATGCACATGCGCGGCCTGCCCAAAACCATGCAGAACAATCCGCAGTACGACGATGTGGTATATGAAGTGCGCGACTACCTGCGCAAGGTATGCGACAACTGCGCCGCCCTGGGCATAACGGACATCATCATTGACCCCGGCTTTGGCTTCGGCAAAACATTGGAGCACAACTTCGCCCTGCTCAATGACCTGGCCACCCTGCGCATACTGGGCAGGCCGGTATTGGCAGGCATATCCCGCAAGGGCATGGTATGGAAAACCCTCGGCACCACCCCCGAACAAGCCCTGAACGGCACCACTGCCCTGCATATAGCAGCCCTGCAGCAGGGCGCAAACATCTTACGCGTACACGATGTAAAGGAAGCTATGGAAGTGGTGAAGTTGTGGGGGATGATGTAAAAAAAGTAAAAAGATCATTATGAACACGAAAGGTTGGATATCTCAGGATAATCTTCATCCCTTTATGCTGATACTGGCGAAAGTTGTTTTCTGCAAATTTGATGAGACTGAGTGGGAGGAAGTGAGATATGGAGTTTCACGAACGTCTGACGAGAAAAGCGAGTGGTTCGATTACAAATTAAATGGTTTGTATACTGTTACCCTTCGGCTTGCAAGGGATGCAAACGCAGACGTTATTCTGTATGAATTAATTTTTCCGGATGAGTTACACAATAAAATTGAATCAGCTATAGCCGAATTGTAATTAGTGGCAATAAAATTCCCCTCACTCGTCCTCGCTTGCAGCGAGGATGCAATGGCAAGGCGTTTGCAACGCCAGTTTACATGTAAATAAAACACACAACAATCAATATTTTACGTATATTTGCTATAGTAAAGCCACCATACAAAATGGCAGCAGGAGTTCTTTGTATATTGAATAAATCCTAAGTGCCCGGCATCACCAAAAGAGAAATTGTTCCATCCCGATAGCTATCGGGATTAAATTCGTTTTTCAGGCATCATTTTGGAACAAGACATAATAACTCCCCTCCTGCCTGTCCCGCACATGCGGGGTTTTTAGGAGGGGTCAATTGGCGTGCGCCTTTAGGGCGTAGCCAATCAGGGGTGGTTAACTCGCGCAGAGAAAATTGTTCCATCCCGATAGCTATCGGGACTAAACCCAAAATCTTGGCATCATTTTGGAACATTTTATTGGATACTTAGTCTTCCCCTTTTGGTGATGTTGCCTTTTTCCACTTTGGATATACAGGTTGTAAAGCCTTGTAAGTTAAGGAAATATAAAAATTGTGATTAGGGTTCGAGCTTTATTGAGTTCCTTGGAAAGGAAAGCCGCTATCGTAGCGGCTTTCAGCATTGTATCCTGATTAAATATCGAACCAGTAGCTATTCTAAATAATAATTTACTACCTCACCATATTATTATTGTTGTTGCAGTAACAGTGTTTCTTTTGCAAATACACTTATAGCCCAATAGTTATTTACGTCATCTTGGAAACTGAGGAATCTAGTTTGGACAACTTGCGCACGACATAATGGTAAATTCAGTCCGACGGTTTTCTTCATGTTCTATATCGGTGCAATTCACTCCATTTTTACAGCCGTTAACCAGCTTTGTTTCTCCGTAACCTTTAGCATGCATCCTATCAGTTGTAATGTCCTGTTGTATCAGGTAGTTGACTGCTGATTCTGCCCTGCATTGCGAAAGTTTTACATTGTATTCATCTGATCCTCGGGCGTCTGTATGAGACGACAGTTCAATGGTCATATCGGGGTAGTCATTCATCAGTTTCACCAACCGGTTCAGCTCTACAGCGGCATCGGGACGTATATCGCATTTATCATAGCTGTAGTGTATTTTTTTCAGCGTGATGGTACCTTTAAGCATAGGGCGCTCTATGTTCAACTCCAGGTTTACATACAGCTGCTGGCTGCGGTCCAGGCCTTTGGTGGTTTTCTGTGCCACCTCGCTGGATAGCCATCCTTTTTTCATGCCTTGCACCTCAAAGTCGCTGCTTTGCTCCAGTTGGAAAAAGAATTTACCATCTGGCCCGGTGGTCATTTTTTTAACCACGCCGCTGGTTATGTTGGTACACACTATCAGCACACCTTCCAGCGGCTGCCTTGTTTTAGTATTCACGGCAATGCCCGCAAGGGTAAAACGGGGGTCGTTATGCAGTAACTCCTTTACTATCTTGGTGCCTGCGGCAAAATCAGCTTCCGTCACCTTTGCCAATGTAGTAGACACATCGTTCAACATACCTTGTATAGTGTAGTCACCTTTCGGCAACTCGTCCAGGTCTACCTGTCCGTTGGGGTCTGTAAGCCCCTGATGAAATACCTGCCCGCTTTTATCCTTGATAATAACGGTTACATACGGTAGCGGTGTGCGTGTATATTTATCCAACACGTTTACCAGCAGGCCTGTTGCTTTGGTCACAACAATGGTCTTGTTATGCGCACGTTCAAAATACAGTACATCGTCTATCTGAGGGTCGTCAAAGCGGTTGGTAGATAAATAGCCGGTATTCAACTCATCGTCAGAAAACAGGAAAAAATCATCGTAGCTGGAGTTGAACGGTGCTTTCATGTTCACCGCTTCTTCAAACCCCGTACCTGATTTCCGGGTTAAAAATACATCAAGCCCGCCCAGCCCCGGCAGGCCATTAGATGAGAATAGTAAATCTCCTTTATCATTGAAAATGGGGAACAACTCATTTTCAGTTGTATTCAATTCGCCCATGTTTTGCGGGGTGCTCCATGTGTTGCCCTGCCTGGTGCAGATATACAAATCCATACCGCCCTTGCCGCCAGGCATGTCAGAATCAAACACCAATATGTTTCCATCTTTGCTTATAGCAGGGTGCGCTACTTTATATTCCAGCGAATTGTAGGCAAAATCAGGAGCCTTCGTCCATTTTGAGCCGTCAAAACTGGCTACCGCTATTTTTAGCTTTTGCGTATTGATATTCCCATCTTTTGTAAAGTCGTCGTGGATGCTGGTGTAGTACATGGTGTTGCCATTATCTGCAAAAGCGGGTGTGCCATCGTCCAGCTTTATCATCACATCTTTGGCAAAGGGTACTAACTTCTCAAAACTATTATCGGTGCTGAACAGATCTGTATAGCCGCGCCCGGTCCAGTTGCTGGTATTGGTCTTGCTGTTTTCTGCGGTTACTAGTATCTGGTTGCGGTATTTTATGGCGCAAAATACTGATGTAGGGTGCTTGCCGGTTTTATTGGTAACTATATAGTCGCCGGCGGGCTTCATCAGTATTTCATACATATCCAGCGCTTTAATAAGGTTGGTGGCTTTTTCGCCGGGCATCATCTCTTTAAACTTTGCCGCATAGGTTTTGGCCAGCGATATATTTTGCTGTGTACGTAACAGCTGAATGAGCTGGTAGGTATCATCTGCCTTCGCATCGGGCAGTGTCACTATTGCCTTGTAGGTTTCGGACGCTTTAGTGATATTGTTGGTAAGCTGGTAGCAGACAGCCAGATTTTTAAGGGCCGGGTAGTCTGTGGGGTTTTGCTGAATGTATTTTTCGTAGGGTGCTATAGCTTGCTCATATTTATACAGCTTAAAACGCTCGTCTGCAATATTCTTTTGCGCGTAAAGTGTACAGGTTGCCAACAATACCAGTAGTACACATGTGATGAATGACTTCATAAAATAATTGGAAGTTTTATTAAAAGTGCCTGATATTGTCTGTACGCGGATAGTTTTTACTTTCGCCGGTACAAAATTCATAACCTATAAATAGCTCGTGCGTACCGTTGCTGAAATTGCTTAAGCCGGACACCGTCATATCGTAAGAGTAGCCTATATACAGTTGTTTTATTTTGCCTTTCAGCATAAAATCTACCGCATCACCCGTGCGGTAAGACACCCCGAAGCCAATAATATTTTTATACCACAGGTCGGCGGCAAAGTCAAACTGCAATGGCGCTTTCGGCTCGTAACGCGCAAGTAATGCCGGGCGTACGTCCAGCCCGTTTTCAAAAACAAACCTGTGGCCGCCGTACAGGTAGTAGTGCGGTTTGGATATTTTCTCCCTTGCACCGGGATTTTCAAAAGACAGCAGGCGCGGTGCCGATAAACCTACATAAGACAGGTCTGTATAATACAAAGCGCCCAACCCAATAAAAGGAATGGTCATTTTGCCGCCGGTGGCGTAGAGCGGGTCGGCCATATTTACGCCCGACAGTTTATTATAATCGGCGGTTAAAAATGACGCCCCGCCTTTAAAACCTACAGCAAACTTTCCTGTTTCGTTCACCGGCAGGTGGTAAGATATATTCAGGTCTGGAGTGAGTATACGTTCTATACCTATTTTATCATAATTTAACGTAGCGCCTATACCCAGCCTGTCAGACGCTATACGCGTATCTCCAATAGCGCTGAGTGTGACAGGCGCCCCATTGAAGCCTACCCACTGGTTGCGGTAGCGCAGCCCTATACTGGAGCAGGGGCCGCTACCGGCATAGGCGGGGTTCAGCAGCAGATTACTGTTAAACTGGTTTTGCGTATAGTGCGGCTCCTGTTGGGCAAATAAAGCCTCACTGCTTACAGCGAACGCAAAAAAGACAAGAATCTTTTTCATAAGCATAGTACTTGAAATTATTAATAGCGTATATCTATATAGGTGGCTTTCTTACTGCCGTTATCCAGTTCTATCACTACAAAGTAGGTGCCCTGCGGCAGTTGTTCCCCTTTGGTGTTCAGCCCTGTCCAGGCGTTCTTATAGTTTTCTTCACGGTACACAATATTGCCCCAGCGGTTAAAGACGGTTATCTTAATACTAGTGCACACTGCCGAATTCTGTATGACAAACATATCGTTAAACCCGTCAGCATTTGGCGTTATTCCGGTGGGTATCACCATGCCGTCAAACTCGCAGCAGTCTACGCAGCAGGCAGAATCGCAATCGGGGAAGGGCAGGCATATCCCCCCCAGGGAATCGGTGCAGCATATGGTGGCATACAAGCTGTCAGGCGCATAAACACTGTTGTGCCCCGTTAGATACATACAGAAAGTTTTATTGCCCGATCGAGGACTGTCTATGTCTATAACATATGGTCCCGCCATAGCGCCTGGTGCTATAGGCGGAGTAGGAATGATGAGGTATTTATCTAGTTTGAAGGTAGTATCGGCCAGTCGTAAATCTACTTGGTGCAGGGCAAATGTGCTGTTGTTCTTAATATAGAACGAGTAAGACACCTTTCCTTCATCGCAATATAGGGAGTCGTTTACAATACTGGCACAGGTAGGCTTCACGGGTTCGCAATCGCTGAACTGCAATAGTTTTGTACAAATCACCCTGCCGTTCTTATCCAGGAAGTCTACAGAAACCTGGTACGGCGCGGTAGATGTACTGGTAATACAGAAATTAGCAAATTCAGGGTAGGTGCCCACACCCAAACCTGTACCGGGTGCGCAGATGGTTATTTTGCTGCTGGATACGGGGGCCTGTATATTCCAGCCGGAGAACACGGCAAACTGCGTACCGCCTATGCCGTTAAATCTTAAACAGGATACGGTGCTGCCTACCAGATTGTTCAGCAAGGTTAGCTTGAAGCAACAGCGCGCGTTGCTTGAGTCGGTTTTGGCTGCAGTTATGCGTATGGCATCGCAACTATCGCAGGGGGGTATGGCCACGCAATATTTTATACTATCCATACAGCAAAACTTGGGGTACACGCCAGATGTACCAGGGTACACATTTATATCGCATGCAGAAAAGAAGAAGCACCCTGAGGTGTCGCCATTCTTCACCACCAGGTTTACTGTGTACAGCGGCGAAGTGCTACCCGGCAATACATCGGCTATCGGGAAGAAAGAACTGGCAGGTTTAACATTCGGGTTAATGCCGAATATAGTGACACTGCGCATGGTGAAGCTGCTGTTGTTGGTGAGCTGGAACTGCATTTTCACCACGCCGTTTTCGCAAATGGCTTTCTGATTAAATATGGCTACGCAATTGGTATCAACAGGAATGCCGCAACCGTCTATAGCTACCTGTTTTTCGCATACGGTGTCAAATTGGGGTTCATTGCCTATCCATTTCACCTTCAAAACATCTGGCCCGATGCCCGATACGCATATCCTGGCCAGTAAAAATGGCCCGCCCACACTGTCTTTAGGCATATACAACAGGTGAGAGGTATCTCCGAAACTTACCTTATTGGCAGACTGATAAGTGATGCCGCCCCACGTGTTGCCTGCGCTTACGTTGTCTATATTGAGATGACCTGTCTGTATATCCAGGGCAGTAAAATACCCGCCGTGATATTTGTTAGATGCGTACAGGTTATAACAGCAACCACTGCCTGTATCTTTCACCGCCGTAAGCGATACATGACCGCAAATATCTGTTGGCCCTGTGCCGCAACTGGTGTCATATACTTCCACATCTCCAAACCTTCCTTTTTGTGCTATGGGGTTATTGCCAACAATACCATCCAGATCTACCATATATGCCTGTGACCCGAATGCATTGCCCACGAAAGGCAGGAAGCCGTTGTGCGGTATGCTGTGTATGCCATACCACATTACATTGTCCATAGCGTTTTCCGTCACCCATATCAGGCTGTCGCATACGAAACCCGACGGGGTTTTCATATAGCCATAGTCTACGCCACCGTTAGCATTGTTCATGGTCCCCATGTTGGCCACCGGCATATCCTGTGGCACACTCCACGCGTTATGGTGGCCATAATATTGATAGACACTTGCATTATGGGCATTCCCTTTTTCTCCCACCAGCATTTCTCCCCTAACGGAAAAATCAATATCCGGCACAACGGTAACCGCATCGGACAACGGGAGGTTGATTTCAAGTGCATCTGTAGCGGGCAAAAAATTTCCGCCTGTAGTAAGCTGCACCGATCTGATAACCGTCTGGCAGCCCGTAACGTTGGATAGCAGTACGGAATAATACACGCGTGTGGTGCCATCAAATTCATTGTTTACCGCCACTGCTATCACACGCTCACCGTAAGGCACCAGGCCAGCTGTGCCGTTATCGGCACCCAGAGGGTCAAATGCATAATCCACATTGCCTGTTGCAGGGTCTATGCAGTAGATAATGCCGTCTTCAAGGTTAGACGCGTATAGCTTGTTGTATGTGTTGGATACGGCTAGGTTTCCAATGCCGTAACCGGTATTATAAAGTTTGGTAGTGCCCACACCCGCGCCCGCAGTGGTAGCGCTGGCAGTTACAATACAGTTTACCGTATTAAGCGCCGTGGCCGATGCCTTGTAGATAAGACCAAAACTATTACCTACGCCGTGAAAACCATTGGTGCTGACGGTGGCGGCTGTAAGCGAGGCCTGCGACAGACAGTTGTAATTTGAGCTGACCGGATAATATATCATGGTAGCACCAAAATACACGTTGCCTACATTGTCTATAGCTGCGCCAAACACTTGGCCCATAGTACTTACAGTCCAGTTGGTAATGGGTATAGTGGTAGACGGGGCAGCCCAGTTATTGGCTGCTACATCCAGCGGTGCACCCATACCTATAGGGTCTCCTATTCTTTTCACCATAGCTACGGGCCTTCCTGCAAGGCCATCTGAATAAGTGGTAAGAACGGCATCCATACCTTTTTGCAATACTTGGGCTGAAGTGGGAGAAACACAGAGTAACAGCAGTGCAAGCACCGACAGCGGGCTTTTAAACAGGAGTAGGCAATACTTCATAAATACATGATTGTAAGCAAGCGTTATAGATAAGAGCAAAGTACGTACGGCAATATTACCCTGCTTGTGAAAGCAAGGCGCAGTCAAAGTACATACTTTATTTGGTAATTAATAGCAATACGTATTAATCGTTAATATGATAGGCAATGATTGTGCCAAAATATTATGGCAGCAAGTAGAATCAATTAATCCTGTTACATCCAGGAACAGTATACTTGCTTAAGAAATCAGCAATTTGTTGGGACAGGAAGCAATATAGTAGCTGAAGTGATTTGGAGATAGTAATAGCGGAGATGCATTTTTGAAAAATATGTAACGCATACAGATACTTCACTTCCGTAGCATTGGGTAAGAACAATGTATTGCTTCCTAACCCGTTAATTGCTGGAAAATCCAATGGTGAAAGACTAAAGTTAACCCTATAGTTTCTTGCATTCATTTTTCTTCTTTGTTGGACTTTTGAGACGCCATTTTTTGGATTTCTTCTCGAATATTTACAGCCTTCCAGTCCCTTGTCTCTTCGTCAAATATGTAAAAGTTGTTGATGCTTGGCTCCTTAACTTCTGGTCTTTTTATTAAATCTATTACTTTGTCTAATGCTTCGTAAACAATAGGTTCTGAACTTTCAGTGTCAAGCTTTAAATCTACTTCTACATCTTCCGAGACTCGAATTCGCAAGCCAAAATTTAGCCTTGATTTGCCAGATAACACCTGTTTACGGCTTTTAACACGTTTCCAAATAAGTACGGTTATCGTTTTCAAAGCGTCCCACAATGCGTTTGTTGCTAAACCCTGCAGTATTATCTGTACAACAGGATCTTTCAGGCAGAGCGATAATTGGAGAGTGAATTCTTCCACTGAAGCATAGGGAACTCCGTTTTTATCGAATCTGCTTAACTCTAAATCCACAGACGAAAGGATACTTTCAATTTCTTGAATGTCATGGTTATTAATAATTCCGCTGATATATTCTAAATGAACAACATTGTCACCTTTCTTTATTGTAGAGTATTTATTTGCCATTTCGGCTGCGTAATCGTCTAGCTCTTTTTCTGTCCAGGTCTTAAATACCTCACGCATAGTTGTCTTGATTGATTCCTTGTCGTACATAGTTGTGTGAAATTAATATAAATCTATTGGTCGCCCAAGCTTCAGTTCCCTGATTTAGCATGAGATATAGTTCTATGCAGAAATCTATCGGTGCGCTTCGCGCATCTCTCATGATGTCTATTCCGCTATCGCTGCACAGACACAGGTAAATCGGAGTTCAGTTTTTGTACTCGGCAAATACACACGCCAAGCCACAGACACACTTGCTTAAAAGGAGTATGGCAAGCATGTCTGTGCCCTGCGCCGGATGTCCCCGACAGGGAACAGTCCGACTGCGGGTTGCTAAGCTTGTCATGGTATTATGCTGCTCATACAAAAACTTCACGGCAGTCTACTCTGTCTTTCATACATAGCTATCGCAACGTATGAAATCCACCGACTGCCCGGTGTCTGTGTTCGCCATGCTTTGCCAATTTCTGCGTAGCCGGGTAGGTGCTACACACCCCACGCTTATTGACATGCTCTCACACCTACCCGTTACTGTCTGAATTACAGGCGTACCGCCTTTATATACTTCAGCCAGAAATTGGCGCTCACAGCTTCATTCACTTCGCAAGGCTGCGTTCATTACGCTTGTACTGGCTCACGGGGAGATATATACAAAAAAAGCCGGCCCGAGAACAGGCCAGCCCCTATAAACCCTATCACCATGAAAAATCGTACTTATGAAAACACTAAGTTACAAATCATGAACGTTTTCTGCTATTCAATATCTCTCTATTTGGTAATTACAATCCTTCCTACGTCTATTGCAGTGTTACCGTTATACAACTTGTATAGGTACACACCGGGTGGATTGTTACCTGTTGTCCAACGAGTATTTCCTTTGTTATTGTTAGATAGTGAGATTGTCTCTATTTCCTGACCTGCAATATTGGATATAGATAATTTGAGTAAGGAGTTGTCTCCAGGCACATTATACTCAAACATCACATAATCCTTAGCTGGGTTCGGGTACACTTTTACAAATTGCTCTGTTGAAATCAGTACCTCAGTACTTGTTGGTCTGCCAGGTTTGCTTTGCCCAGATGTATCAGTCATCGTGTCAATGTTAATGGCAAATGAGATACCCCCAACAGTTTCTTCGTAAGTGTATTCCTCTTCGCCGATACTTACGGTTACGTTTTCTATATGTCTAAAATGTACCAGAGCGTTTTCTATAGCAGAGGGAACGGTAATGTTGTCCCTAAGTTTAAACTCAATATCTATAGGTATAGACTGATTGGCCGATAAGACCATGTTCTCAAGCCGAAGTGGAGTTGCTGGGTCATACAGCACTGTTTTCGCATTTGCATCCAGCACTGTGGCATTGCCTTGCGAACCACCATTTACCCATATATCATACAAATCGCCGAGGTGTACCACACCATATATATATGCTGATAAATCTCCTCCTAAGTTTCTGTGTACATCTCGATAGCTTAACATTTGCAGAACAGAAGTTTGTTGCTGTGCAGTACCATTTGTGAACCATGCCCTCGTCCATGCTACACGATTAAATGGATCAAAATTAAATAGATGGAGGTTGCGGGTAACGATATTATTGTTATGCCTGAGATTGTACTTCAATGCCCCTGCATCTGGTGGTGTAGTTTTTTCATTCAGCCCATAAGGCGATGTTTGATTATCCAAAATCCTTGCCAATAGACATATTGCAGGCGGGTTTTGATTCGTTCCGCCATAGTCAGCCGGGTTGGGAGGGTTCCAAGGTATTGCAAAGATATGTTCCTGTCCAACCCCTAAAGCTGGCACGTATATTTTATTGGGGTTCAATGTTGAGTTAGTAATTTCTTTTCCTGTCGGTACAGTACCGTTAGGTCCGCTCATAGTGTTGGAAGTCCAATCTCCCGGCCACTTTTCACCTGTGCTTGCCATAGTCCAGTAAGTCCTTAATTCCGCAGTACTGGCCGGCGATGCTGTGCAGCCCACATTTTTTACTCGGACATGCATGTAGTTATTGACTGTTGTTGCATATTCAGGATTAAAGTGGGGAGTATCTCCAGGAGTGCTATTCATGTTATTCCAAATGTCAGGGCTGTTCCAGAAATTCCAGTCTCTATCGTCTATAGAATCCATATTGTTGGGTTCGTTATATTTATCACCAAATGCATCACGCATGGCAAGATCCCAACCACTTGTTTTTCGTACCACAAATATTCTCTTTTTGGCAACTCTGGGTATATCGGTATTAGCTTCTGTTACTGTTAAGAGAAAAAATAGAGTATCCCCGGCTGTACCCAAAGCAGCACTGCTTACGGTGGGGTTGGCGATATATTCGTTATTTAGTATAACGTTGTTTCCCGGTAAACCTTTCCATCTGTATGTATATGTTCCATTGCCATCTTTAACGACAGGTGTGAGCGTAGCGGTTTGAGTGAACCAGCAACGGGTGTTTATCTTAATCTCCTCTATATACATCGTTCTGGCATCGGCAGGAGGGTTGTTACAATTAAAACCAGAGGCTTGAAAAACACTTTCGTAAGCATCTAATCGTCCTGCACCCAGTTGCTTAGAGTTGGCATACTTTTGGTTAAAGGGATTGTTGTAAATACTATCCACAGCAGCCTTTTTTAACAGGTATTCTATCTGGAAAGGCGTAAGGCAGGGGTTGACAGATAGCATCAGCCCGGCTGTACCAGATACTAGAGGTGTGGCTAATGAGGTGCCGGCTGCGTTAGCTAAGTATTTGCTGTTTTTAGAAGTAGGGTTACTCTTATCATAGGTCAAAATATGCACACTATACCCAGGGGCACAGATATCTACTCTAGGGTTATTATTGTGTGTCAGTGGGGGTATTTGTTGAATATTGGTTGCTCCCGGATTATTATAAAAGCCGTAAGCATCGTGAACATCTTCTATAGAACTATATCCGATAGTTGGATTCGCAATTACTGTATCCATTGATACATTGCTCCCCACAGATGTTACTGAAATCACATTATCAAAGGATGCCGGGAACCGATAACTAGTGTAACTACACAATGTGGGATGGGTGCCTTGTACGAGTGCTTCACCATTGGATGCTGCTGCAATAACGGCCATACCATCCTGGTACATTTCATCATAAACCGTTTCGTCACCAAGGTTGGCTAAATAGAAAGAATTATTAGTTGGATCTGCATTAAATAACCGACAAGCACTTTGCCCACTTGACCAACTGACGTTAGCAACTCTATATCTATCCTTTGCAAATGCGAGTAAGTCACTTTCACAGGTAGAGCAAAGTGTGTCGCGGGTACGTAGTCCTACTCGCAACCCCCAGCCTATACTCGAAAGTCCTTCGGTATTGTTTGTATATCCTGCCAATACACCTACCACGGCAGCACCATGATCTTCTTTACCGGGCCAAATCCTGTCTGAAGTTGGTGTATTATTATACACTTCACGTATTTTAGAATATATAACATTGTTATTCTGAGTAATAGGTTTTATTTCTGTATGCCAGGCATTGACATACATTTCAGACACTCCAATCTTTACAGTATCGCTTCCTGTGGTAATGTTCCATGCATCTCTTGCCCTGATTAGTTCTAAATATTTGTGATGGGTGTTTGACGAAGCAAATAATGTATTGAGATTAGCGCCATAGTCATCAGGTGTTAATTGCGGAACAGTTGGGATAAACTCCTTTGCATCTGGGAATATCGAACTATTATAACCCAGCAGGTCACTCATCAGTTGTATATCATTGCACTCTATGTAATAGAGTTGCTTCAAATCAAGAAAATGCGAATTAGGAAAAAGCTGTCGACACTCTGTGATGTTGTACTGGTTCAGAATAGCTTGTAAACCTACATCTGCTACATAAGCAAAGGATTGGAAATTAAAGTTCATTTGCATTAATGGTACGTAATCAGGGTTTGTAATGTATATCCTAAATCTGGCTGGGCGAAATTCCTCAACCGCACTAAATATACCTGTACCTAAAGCTGCAACATCTGTCAAAAAATCCGGTGAATTTACACCGACAATATACCTGTCCGTAGAGCCTGCTGCAACAGGAAAGGCACGATGAAAGCCGTTAAAACTATAATTAACAGCTATGTCATTGAGTGCTGGGTTACTAGGGAAAGTAACTGTAGAAACATAGTTGTTATAGCTGTACTCAGGAGTGTCATTGGGATTACCAATAGTAAGGTAGTATTTTCTGAAATTAGCCTCATGTACATCTGCAAAAATTGTGCTGTCGTACTCTTTTAGTTCGTACATATAATATGCGGAAGTGACCTCAACAATAAACACATCTGTTAAGGCTGAGTTTAATGTATTGGGGTAAGCTCTGTGGAACTGTCGGAAATTGTACTGGCCGGAAATAGAATCAAGTATTTGATTGCCAAAAGAAACCGTTACCCCACCATTTGGGTCATTGGCCACAGTCGGTTCATAACTACTGTTTGTTATAGTGACAAAAAATGTTGCATAATTTTGCTGTTGAGCCCCAACATTGATAAACCCACCAAAACATAGCAATAAAATCCATAGAATAATGGTACGAATGTGCATAACCTAAACTTTATTTTTTAAGAAAATATGTACTGAGACTATATTCTTTATGTTGAATGGTAAAAATATAAATGCCTTTTTCTAGGTTGCTTACGTCAATACCATGTTTCAATTTCGCAGCCTGTAGTTTTCTTCCGCTAATATCTGTAATCTGATAAGTGACATTTGCGGGCAGGTCATTACTGTTATTAGATTTAATAAATATCCGTTCTGTTGCAGGGTTGGGATATATGGATAAAGTATTGTTTTTTGCCTGTACCTCTTGCACATTGACGGGGAAAGGCAGGTAACGCATAACGACACCATTAACAATATTTTGACCAATATCTACAGAACCAGCAGTCAAAATTTTCCCATTAGGTTGCAGGCACATGCTATAAGTGCGTTCAGTATTAGGGCTTACACTGGTTACAATACCATTCGAGCCTCCGAAGAACGGATCTTTCTTACCGGTGCTGTCCAGTCGGATGATGAACATGTCTTCGTCAGAGTTGCTGGATGGGCCATCATACACAAAACCAGCCGCATAAATTTTCCCATTGGCATCAATGGCTGCTGTTTCCAGCCCAAGATTGCCCAAGGGGTGTTTAATATTGATTATACCGTTGGTAGCGAAACCGCTGTCTATCCGGCCATCGGGCAGATAACGGACGATGTAACCGTCACTGAATATTTCTCGACCCACCATCACGATTTTTCCATCATGTTGCAGAGCAATGTCATTTCCAAATCCTAATCCACTCGTAATAACCGCTCCGTTTGTTCCGAAGTTGGAGTCAAGAGTACCGTTGGGTAACAACTGGAGCAAAAGAAATCCTAAATCACTATTGATTTGGGTGTGACCCCCAGCCAATATTTTACCATCAGGCCGAACAAGGATAGCTTCCAAAGATTCTGAATAGTTACCATAATGTGTGGTAAAAATGCCTGTTTTATTAAAAGTAGTATCTAGGCTACCGTCGCTGTTCAAGCGCATGATAAGAGATTCACCACCATATTTAGTGTCCCCGCAGAGTACAATTTTACCATCATTCTGTAGGGCTATACCCCAACATTTGTCACGATAATAGATTTCAAAAATGGCTTCTCCCGCATTACCAAAGCTATTATCCAGTGTGCCATCGGCGTTAAGGCGTACCACGGCAATATCATCGTTACCCATGCTACCCATATCTGCGTAACCGGCTACCACTATCTTGCCATCCGCCTGTTCTACTATAGCTTGTGCAGATCCACCTAATGCTACAGAATTCGTAATTGAATGTATGATTCTGCCGTTGTTACCAAAACTACTATCCACTAGGCCACTGCTATTATATTTAATGAGCGCGAATGAATACGCTCCATTACCAGCAGTCAAAATTTTCCCATCTGATGTAGTAATAATTGAATTAAAGGCAATATTATTATTGTTTGGGTTGAGTTGTGTAATTACAATACCGCCATCCCCAAATCCTGGATCAAGGAATTTTTGCGCTTTGGCTGTTAGCGCCAGGCATAAGTAAATTATTATCGCTATTGACCTTAACATACATTATAAAGGTACAATATATTCAAAATTAGTAAAACAGGGTATTTTCACCCTATTTTTGAATATATGAGGAATTAGTTATCAATATTTTATTGGTAAATAAACTTAATAAGGTAGTTGCACATACTTCAATACACCAATATGTGCAACATGTTAGATTTCCGCTATTACTCCATCTATCATTGCAACTGACACTCTATTCGCATCCCAAATCCAGATGTTTCGTTTCCCTTACACCACGCAGTAGCATCTGACGAAGAAACAAATGTACTTCTCATCGGGTTCCACCGTTTGTTGACTTTCCCTGTCTGTGTATCTACCTCTTTGCATTGACAGGTATATTCCTTCTCACAGGATGTTACTCCTACTGCAAGGAGTACTGTTGTAATTACCGTTAGTATTCTCATACTTTTTTTGTTTTAAAGATTTACCAATTAGTTTGTGCTGACATTGTTTGTTTCAGTGAACTTTCAATAGCTCTCATTTCCCGGTCAATTGCCTCAAAGGATTTCGCATTAATATGCTCATACCATTTAATTGCTGGTTTTTTACGTTTTTCCAGGCGGATGGGATAAAAGGTCTCTAAGGTATATTCCAGAGTTTCAGATTCACTGTATGAAGAACTACTCCAGTAGCTAAACCCTCCCGTACTCATACCACCGGCAGTGGTGTAGCGGATCATAAAGTCGGTAAACTCGTACTTACACTTACCATCCTTAGTGGCAATGGTTATGAGAAACTGTACAGTGTACTTTCGTTCCTCGGCTGGAAGGGTAAAAGAACCTTTCCCGGTAATACCGCCCTCTGCTTCATTCTCGTAGGTAATGGTGTATGGATTGGCATCTGAATGTTTAATAGCCATCCATTTCTTTGCTTTTGCAAAGAGCTTATCCTTACTCTGTCCTGGAATATCTAGCATACCGCCATATCCCACCTTGTTAGTTACGGAATGTACGGGAAGTGTTTGTGCGAGTACTGGCCCAACAAGGAAGACCAGCAATACAATTGTTACGTATCTCTTCATAAATGTGTTTTTTGATTGGGGCAAACATAGGTAAAATATCTGAATACTCGTACAGGTACGAGTGTATAAATTTCAAAGTTGTCTTAGCATCATTGTCTGAATGACAACTAAAATGAAGAAGGCTGAAATTTCTGAGATTGAGCAGTATGTGATTGATAAAGTACGTCAGATGCGAAAGGAGCGTGGTATAAGCCAGCGTGAGTTGTCCTACATGATCGACCTATCCATTGGCTTTATTGGAGATGTAGAAAGTCCTAAATCCAGGGCGAAGTATAATCTAAACCATATCAATGCTTTGGCAAAAGTATTTAACTGCTCTCCTCAAGATTTTCTTCCAAAGAAACCCGTATAGCAAAAAGGCCCGTATAGACATACGGACCCGAACTTTGTTCTAACCCATGTTTACAGCTATTCTTCTTTCCAATCCCCACTTTGTACTCCAAGGATATAATCCACTGCTTTCTGTGCCGCAGTACTGGCCATAAAAATGAACCTGCGGTCATTTTTCAGTTTTTCCAACCAGCCTTGTATATAGGCGGTACTCTGCTCAAACTCTTCCTGTATTCCTACATAAGATTGCAGAAAACAGGAACCAATTTCAGCCACTAACTCTTCCTGAGAATATGCTTCAGCGCCAAATTCAGACATTTCTATAAGCCCCTGCCTGTTTAACCTGCTATGATGCCCCGTGCTATGCACTAGTTCATGGAAGAGGGTGGAATAGTAGGCATCACTGCTTTCAAAGCTCTGTATCTTCGGCATGTTTACGTAGTCTTTGAGCGGATCGTAATATGCCCGCTGTTCCTTGTGCTGGAGCTTTGGTTTGTGTGGCATACCTTCTACAATCTTCTCACACGCAACTATGGGTTTAATATCCCGTGAGAAGGTAGGTATGAGGTTCTCTGGGATATTCTCACACTGGGCAATGTTAAATACTGTGTAGTAGCGGAGAATAGCACGTTTCTTTGGTTCAGTGTCTTCCTCATCCGGCTCATGTTCTTTGTCTGAATAGTTGTAGTACACGACCAGGTGTGGTTTTTCATCTGATTTAATAGATCCGCCAATCTCTTTTAACTGCTTAGAAGTTAGAAAGACATTGTACTCGTACCCTGCCATAGCCAGAAGCATGAGGTTAATACCCCGGTACGGACGTTTCGATACCAGGTTGGTAGGAATACCTGCATCAGTCCATGGTTTTCGCCAGGGTACTGTTCCCTGTTCCAGTTTCTCCATGATTTTCTCCGTAATGATTGCATACACGTCCTTGCGTGCCTTTGATTGTGTTGCCATTTGAATAGCTTTTAAATTGTGAAAGAATACATTTGTATTCAGTGTAGGAGAAGTGCAGTGGATTGGTAAGGCAGAAAAAGTTGCTGGATTCGTCAAGTTATTTATACATGACAAAAGCAGCCAATAGGCTGCTTTTGCGGTATCCGCTACTTCTTGCTGTATGCCATCTCAGCTACAAGAATGGCTTCAAACATGCGGGTGTAATATTTGTATGTTGCTTGCTGTTCTTTTATACATTCTCGCGTAAAAAGTGGATACCTCTCACGTATGTAAGCCGTTATCCCCTCATGTATATTCTTCCCCCTGCCATGACAGTAGTGAAATATATCCATAAGGCTGTACTGATAGATTCCTAATCCAGTAGCTTCTGCACATGCACATATCTTTTCAGTTAGGTTTAGTAATGCAGGAGAACTACGGATAGGATCAGGAGATTTTATGGCAATGGTTGTAATTGCATAGGTGGTGCAGTATGTAGATATGGCTTCGGTAATAGCTTGTTCTTTCAGTTGTGACCAAGAGCCTGTAAAGGTCTGTATCTTCCAGTCAATGAGGCCTGAGCCATCTAAAACTGCAATACCTACATACCTGGTACCGGCACTAACTCCGAGAATCCGGCCTCCAGCCATTTTGGTTGACGAGAAAGGTAAATAATGCTCCGCGAGTTCGTTTAATCTTCTCATCAGGTAGAGACATGACCTTGTTCAATGTTTTCCGCAGAAATGCAGCACTGTATTTTTCAACAAAGGCAAAGTACACGGGTAAGGAATCTAAATCTTGTAACGTGCTGGCCAATTCATAGGCCAACTGTTTAGTATTGGTTTCGTTCATGAGTTTATTATGGAGCAGTGTGGTTTTCCACAGGTTGTTGTATCGAACGGTTATTATTTTTATAAGAAAAATAATAGCGAACGTTACTGCTCCGGGTAGTTATGGGTGATAATGAGGCACAATAAAAACACGCACAGGTGTTTGCGGGATAACCGTATCTGCGATACAGATTAAGAGTATTCAGGCATATTCCCCTGCAAGTGCACGGTGCAGGAGGACATGGATATTACTGGTACGACTGTTCTTGGGCATCTCGTTGTTGTTGGAGAATGAGTTCCCGTACATGTATCTCTTTCCGCAGTTGTGTCCGAGTCTGAATAAAGAGGGCATCACAACTGGTGCGGTAGATATATGCTAAGGCAAGCATGTTCTCATGTGAGGGTTTCTCAATTCCTTTTTCCCACCTGCTGATATTGCTTGTAGAGGAAAGGCCCAGGAGATATGCAACATCTTTGAGTGAGTACCGCCATATCCGGCGGTGGTATCGCAAATTGTTTTGAATGTACTTCATGCGATATATTAAAAGATATCGCAGTTAAATTATTCCGTAAGTAGGGAGAAATTGCCTAATCCGGCAAGTTTTGTGGATTATGAGTATTTAGCATACGAGCTTAGACCTAAAATAGTTATGCCATTACGGCTTCCAATAATAACTTGATTTACAGATTGACTCAGTATTACCTGCATATGTTACCGTGCCTGAATACCACATATTAGTACGGTTGCCGTCATTGGTATATTTAACATCTTCATTCATAGCGTCGTATACCTTACGAGAAATAAATGTACTGTATGGATGCTCTCTGACATCAGAAAGTTTAGCAGCAAAGCTTGGAGGTCTCCCAATCCATATAAGGTCATTGTTATTTCTAATACCTGCACGAACAGCTCTGCTCTCTCCAGTATCTATACCGATACAATGTTGAATATTAAGATTGTTATCTCTAATGGATGAATATTTTTCTCTTGCCTTAACATTGATGATTTGTGTTACTGTCCAATTAATAGCTAATGCACACCTGACTGCATTAGTATTTTTACTATTCCCTATAAATACGCCCATTACCCTATCGCCGTCAAAACTTCGAATCTCTCCACCATAGTATTTAATAAGACGAGTTGCGGTATTTAAATACGCTCTGATGACTTTAGCGGTAGTTTGCCATTGACAAAATCTCGCCAATTTTGATGATCCTGCCAGGTCTGCATATAAAAAGGTAGCATCAATTTTTACAGCTCCGTTCTTCAATGTTATACTGTCTGTGTCCGGTATCACTGTACCATCCCTAACATCCCATGTAGTATCGAGAATTGTGTTTATTTCACTTGTTATATCATCTGCAATAGCCATATTAGTGTAAATATAGTTTTGAAATATAAATTGCAATTCCCCATGGGAGTACTGCAAGAGCGATGCAAAACAATGCATACTTAAGATTAGTAAACTTTTTGCAAAGTATTTGGGAGTTAATATGAATTTGATGTAAAAGGTCCTCTAAGTACTCATCATTGGAATAATTTTTAAACCCTGTATCAAATTCAGAAAAAGACATCTTTCCTATAGTGCCAAAAAACAAGAGGGATTTATTGGGCGCTAAATCATTTGGCTTCTGCGAAAAATAAACAAATACTAAACTCAACCCAAGCAGTATAAATGCTATTATAAAAACAATTAGAGCTATCACACTCCAAGATGTAATAAGACCAGAAGCACTAGCGAGCACACCCAGCATTGCTATTGATGTCCCAGCTACTAATGTAATGCGAGTGTCATAGCGTGAAATCCACTCAAGCTTACGTTGGAGATTTGATTCTGCTCGTGAAATTTTCACCTCGATTTCTACACTCATCTTTGTATTTTCTATCCTTTTGACTGTTCGGGATCTTCGCTTTTTGGGAAAGTCCGTTCTTCCTGGAATTTTCCATTAACCTTTTGAATCTTAACCGAGCCTTCTCCTCCTATAGCCTTTTTTAATACACCGCCCGCTGTAGCCTCACCTTTTGTTTCAAAAGATTTTACGACTTTGTTAGTCTTATCGTTTGTTAATTCCCATTTGTCTTTCTTCTCATTGTAGTCAAGTGTGAACTTGGGTAGTTTTGATGCCATATAATAATATTTTCCTAAAATTAACTAATAATTATATACTGATTATATTATACACCATGAGGAAACAGCACGGGGCATATTTTCCATGCTATCTATCTAATTGAGAACTCACCTCGATGCACCCCAAATACGCCATCGACCACAAGATGTATTCTCAAGCCCTTATAAACGTAGAGGCTAGTTTTGGTACAGAAGCCTTTATTGCCCTTCCTGCCGATGAACGAGAAAAGCAAGTAGCTCTGGACTATCTCGCTCAGATTCTCGTTGAGGCATACTTTGCTCAAGTGAAGCGTCGAAAGTCTGACACACTTCTCTAAACAGGTCTCGGTAAAGATCCTGTGGCATGCAGTTATATATTCCTGCTAGTTTGAAGAGATTTACAATACTTGGATATGCCTGTCCTTTCTCCCAGTGAGAGATGCGGTCTGTGGTGGTAAAGCCAAGTTTACAGGCAACATCTAGTTGTCGTAGTCCCATGCGTAATCTGTGTTCTTTTAGGTTGTTTGGTCTGTAGTACATATGGATATATCGTAGGTAATTGAGTAAGAGATATATAGGGGGTAAAAGTTGCTGGATTCGGCAACTTTTCTCTGTATGTACTATGGTGGTTGTATTGTGTTAGAAAGGATTGTGTAGAGTGTATATACATCCTTTTTGAATGCATTCCACTGTTTTGTGGTGCGTAATGAGTATTGTATTGTTTGTCTTTTTGGTAGCTTTGGTTTGTTTGATATTTTTATTCCCGGGGGCACCCAAATGGATTCTATTTAACCCTTATAAAGTAAGTATTTTCTATTTTTCAGATATGCCAAAATAGAGAGGGAGGGATATAGGATTCGAACTACATACAAAAAGAACCCACGGATACAAGTATCCAAGGGTTCAAAGTTTTAAGCACGCAAGTTATCTAAGGGCGTTCTGCTAAAAACACCCAATCGCGGCCAACATCCCAGCCGCCATCCAGACCCACGAGATCAAGCCCACGCCCACCGTCGTGGCGGTAGGTACCCAGGAAGCAACGAACACCGCTCTTGTCCCGAAACACTGAAGCATCAGTATTTTCTGTTGCGACAATGTCTTTGCGAAACAATGAGCCAGGCAGATCGGATTCTTTCAGTTGTGCCATGACTCCCAGTAAGTAGTTGGGTGCGTTTTTACACAATGTCAGGCCAAATTTTTCAACATACGCTTCTTCTTCCCCCATGGTTACATTTTCAGTAACGGGAACGAAGTAGACACGTTTTGCACCTTTGGTTTCTACCAATGGTACACGACTGTAATCTTCTTTTATCCAATCATATACACCACCATTGTAGCGTCCTTGTTCAATACCTTCTTTGAGGTTATTGATCGGATGTACCACTACTGAAAACAGGTCAGCGATTTTTGCTTGTCTGTCAGCAAGTGTCTTGCCTAAGTTTGTTAGGTCAGTTACTGTAAGTAACTCTAATGCTTTATCTGTTCCTCGTGCATTAGTAATCCCTTCTTTGATTAGTTTTTCATAATCAGATACAGGAATTGTTTTGGAAGTTTGAGTATCCATATATTTTCGTTATTTAGATTTAGTGAGAAAATGAATTGCTCAGAAAAGCCTTTGTATAGCTTCTTTGAGCAATTCATTTTCGTCAAAAACCTATATTTCAAAGAGGTGTATATTGAATATACCATACAATACATATAACATGCTTGTCAATGGATTGTTAGTATTCCTGTATGTACTCCCATATATGTGAATACAGTTCCTGAGGAGATACTTGGTAGATTGCAGCTAGTTTGAAGAGGTTAATAATACTTGGATACGCCTGTCCTTTCTCCCAGTGAGAGATACGGTCTGTGGTGGTAAAGCCAAGCTTACAAGCAACATCTAGTTGTCGTAGTCCCCTGCGTAGGCGATATTCTTTTAAGTTGTTTGGTCTGTAGTACATATGGATATATCGTAGGTTAATGAGTAAGGGATATATAGGGGGGTAAAAGTTGCTGATTCCAGCAACTTTTTACTGTATGTACTATGGTGGTTTGTTTGTGGTAGAAAGGATTGTGTAGAGTGTATATACATCCTTTTTGAATGCATTCCACTTTTTTGTGGTGCGGAGAGAGTATTGTATTGGTTGTCTTTTTGGTAGCTTTGGTTTGTTTGATATTTTTATTCTCGGGGGCACCCTAATGGATTTTCCATCCAAAATCTCAGTTTTAGGCTTGAGAAATCTACATATTTCGGTGGTTCGAAAATAATTTCCATCAATGACCATTCCATATGGGAATTGGAACCACTGTAGCTTTAGTTGAATATCAATATCGGATTTAGCCCATACAGCGCCTGGATTTTTCAGGAATTCCTGCACATACTCAAAGGCATCTTCAATGCCAATCTTTGGAGTGTTCTCTACAGCCAGCTTTGCCAATTCTGCTTCAGTATCCAAGAGTTCCTTTTCAATATCAGCTAGTTGAGTGGAGAGTACTGAATCAGGAATAACTCCATCTAGGTTCTTTTTAACCATTGCTGTCTGCCGAGCCTTCAATTCCTCTTTGTACTTCTGTAACCGTGCTTGTTCCCTGTTCTCTTTCTGTAAACGAACAGAATACTTTTCCCGTACTTTAGTACGCAGTGCCTTTAAATCTTCATCTGGTAGCGCGAAATAATCCATGTATGCTGCAAATACATTGTGTAAGGTATCCCTGCCATAGTTCCCGCCAGTAAGGAAGCGATAAAATGCATATTTCTTGCGTCTGCCCTTAGACCAGCTACCAGTTAGTTTCTTGCCCTCTGTATTAAACACAAACCGCCGTAGTGGAAAGTCCGGATGATCCGTCAAATGCTTGTAGTGCTTTGTCCCTTTCCCTTTCAGCACTCGCTGGACTTGTTCAAATAGTTCCTCCGAGACAAGGGGCGGAAATGTACCCTTGTGCTTTTCTCCGAATTTAATGATCCATCCGGCATACACAGGGTTGGAGAGCATAGTATAGAAATAAGAGCGGGTAACGGGTTTCCCTTTTGTGTTTGTTATCCCTTTCTCGGACATCAGTACCCGTATATCCTCTATGGTATATGCATTGGTAGCTATTAATGCAAAGGTTTCCTGCATCAGTGGCCCCAGGGCTT
The DNA here is from genome assembly GCA_964515955.1 of uncultured Flavipsychrobacter sp. Lineage (GTDB taxonomy): Bacteria > Bacteroidota > Bacteroidia > Chitinophagales > Chitinophagaceae > UBA5543. The sequence continues at coordinate 134,309 of CAZEZM010000003.1, forward strand.
CATCTATGACTATAGTAGATTTTCCCGCAACTTTTGCATTACGGTAGCCAATAGGTGCTTTCCAGACATACCGTCCTTCCCGCATGGCTTCTTTCATGCCACCCACGGATCGTTCTGCCCGGATGTCATTGTCAAATTGAGCAATGTTGGCCATTGTGTTTTCAAGGAAGCGTCCCACAGGAGTGTTTTCAAAATATTCTGAGGTAGATTTAATTTCTACGCCAAACTTCTTCAGTAGTATGCGTATCTGGCTGTAGTCATCGGTATTACGGGATATTCTATCAATTTTATACGCAATAACGGCATCTACCTTGTGCTGTTTGCTCGCACAGTAATGTAGCATCCGTTGCAACTCTGTACGGTCCTGGGTTTTGGCGCTCTCACCTTGTTCAATATATACCTCGGCAATGGTATAGCCGTTCTTTTCTGCATACTCCCGACAGACCTTTTCCTGGGTAACTAAGCTATTCCCTTCCTCTGCCTGTTCTTTTGTGGATACCCGGCAATATATGACCGCCCGTTTGGTGTTGTTCTCGTTCATGTGCCTTCTGCGCAAAGTAGGCTTCGACTAAGATAGATGCGAGGTAGTCTAAGGCCATATCCTTTGTGACTGATGGATCATTAGGATTAAAGCCCAAAGAGGGAGAACGTGTGCCGGCTTTGTTGCAAGACAAATACCTACGTTCCCCCTCTTTGGATTCGACTGTGGAATACCCGGCTGTTGTTTTGTCTTGCTCTCTCATACTACCATAGTGGCAATATTTCTGTACACAGGTAAGGAGGTAGAAATTGCCTAATTCGGCAAGTTTTACCCTCTCGCAGGTGGTAGTGCCAGTAGCTATGCTGTAGAGATGGAGAATGGGGTTACCTACATCGGCATAACCAACTACAGGAATACCAACCAACGGTTTGGGATTAAAGACCAGGATCGGCTACAACATATATATGTGTTGGGTAAGTCAGGTACGGGTAAGAGTACCTTGCTCAAAAGTATGGCCATGCAGGATATATTACGTGGTAACGGAGTATGTATCCTTGACCCGCATGGAGATGTAGCAAGGGAGGTAGTACGGCAGATACCTAAGGAACGGGTGGCAGACCTCATATATTTCAATGCAACAGATACAGATTCCCCCATCGCCTTTAATCCCCTGTATAACATACCTGCAAAGTACCACCACTTAGTGGCTGCTGGATTGGTGGCTGCATTTAAGAAGATATGGCATGAGAGCTGGGGGCCGAGGATGGAATATATATTGCGGTATGCCTTGCTGACACTTCTTGAAATGCCGGAAGCTACACTCTTAGATATTCAACCACTACTGACGAACAAGGAATTCCGCAGAAAAGTATTACTCTTTGTCACTCAGGAACATATTCTTCGGTTTTGGGATGATGAGTTTGATAAATACTCCCCATCTCTCCGTGCAGAAGCCATATCTCCCATACTTAATAAGGTGGGGCTCTTTACCACCAGTACGCCACTGCGACAGATTGTCGGGCAGAAGAAGTCAGATCTGCGGTTCGGGCAGGTTATGGATACACGGAAGATATTAGTTTGTAATCTCTCTAAAGGTGAGATTGGAGAGGATGCCTGTACGCTCGTAGGGTCAATGCTGGTTACTTCACTACAGTTAGCGGCCATGCACCGGGCGCACCAACCTGCACATATACGAGTACCGTTTTATGCCTACATAGATGAATGTCACTCGTTTATTACATTATCTGTTATAGACATATTGGCGGAGGCTCGTAAATATGGGTTGTCGCTGTTTATGTGCCACCAATACATTGAGCAGTTAGATGAGAAGGTGCGGGCTGCCATATTTGGTAATGTCGGCACGATTATATCTTTCCGGGTGGGGGTCAGTGATGCAGAATGCCTGGCACGGGAGTTTTATCCGGTGTTTAGTATGGAGGATTTTGTGAGCTTGCCGAGGTTTTCTATGTACTTGAAGCTGATAATTGATGGTACTGTGAGTGAGGGGTTTAGTGCGAATTGCTTAATATTATAAGTTGACATTATGTGTTTGTGAGTGTATAATTGATGTGAATCATGTTTGCTAATGTAATCATCATTATTGTTTTTAAGATGACTTTAGATGATAAAAACTTGTAGTCATATGAGGTCATCTTAAAAACATAATGAAATGCATAAAGTTGAACATGTCGATTATTTAGACTACAGAATATCCGTAGATAGGTTCTGCCGCGAGTTTAAACATAAAATAGAGCGAGCTGGCATAGACATTATATCACATATGGTAGAGATGGATGAGTATAATGAAAATAAGTTCGTTTTTATGGTTTCCTTTTACTCATTATCTACTACAACTAACCACTGGTATTCTCTCTCTATGTTCTTTTGTATACCAAGTAGGATCGTAATTTATTTTCAAAAGCAGAACCAGGAAAATATGTTAGCAATCCTTTCTCCTCTAGATGTTGTGAAAAGATTGGAATTATTCATCAGATTTTTTCAGAGTGGTAGATTTTAATCTCCATAACACTTGGTTAATTTTTGTTAACACTCTCAATATAAAATTGAGAGTGTATTTTTTATTTGAAATAATACTATATTTACATATATGGAAACGGAAAATATAAAAGATGCCTTATCTGACATACTAGGTAATAATTCTATGGCTGAAAAGCTAGTAAACGGATTAGACACTAGGCAAAGGCAAACACTTCTTGAATTACCAAAATATTTTTGGTTGACATTTTGGATATCAATAGGTATTTTGATTTTGGGTTTTAGCCTACAAGTTTACAATAAGAGTCTTCCTCAGGACCAGGTTCGTCTATTAAAGTCACTGCAAAATCCTACAATAGGTGGAGTAATGTCAGCGTTTTTTACTTTGGTTGCATACATTGTGAACTCCCTGTTTGCAGTATGGGCATTAAGTTTTATTCCCTATATTTCACTTAGAGCTTATCAAGTATCCACTAAAGTTGTAATTCCGCTAAGACTAAATAGCTCTAAATGGATACAACTATTTGCAGCAACTTTTTTCCCAATATTATTATTTGCAATTGTTTCATCTAATGTAGATCAAGTAAATAATGCTTTAATTATTCAATTCACCTCGACAGATGCTATCATTATTTTTGTCGGGAGTTTAGCTGTTTGGGGTATATTATGGATTACAACACATTATATCCCACTGAAATATATTGTCATTCATTTATCAACTTTTTCGATCTTACTTTATGCAACAATTTTCTTAGTATACATTTTAGGTTATGGGACAGTAACATATGCAGCAGTAATAGGCATCTTATTGTTCCTTATGTTTTCGTTTAATAAGTTGGGGGAAATAGCAAGAAGGGTATCAATATACGATATTGACAATAGTATTGCAGATAAAATCATGGCAGTTTCCAGTAGAGAGAACGCAATAAAAGTTACCGAGGCAGAAATTGATGTACGTAAGCTTGAAAATGTAATAGATGGGAAAATGAAAAAGTTGAATAACGAAGATAAGATTAATGAACAGCTACAAAAAATTAGGGAGACAAGTATAAGCTTTAATAATCGTGTAAACGAGACTAAACTTGATGCGTTCAATCAAAAACTTGAATTTCTTAATCAACTTTATACAATTCTTTCTGAAGAATATAAACTTAAAGTTGACCAAGAATTACCGCAAATGATCCAAGAATTCAAACAAAATGTTAAGAATCTATCCCAAAAAGAGCTAAGTAACCAAATGCAAACCATTTTAAATCATGTAAATGTAAGTATAGATACAATTCCACTAGATAATTTAAAACTAGAGATGCGAAAGGCCTCAAAAGAACTAAAACAAGCTACGGAAGAACTTGCAAACGAACCAGAATGAATATATCTAAATTTATTTGGAGTGCCCTCGTTTCTTTAGGCTTGAAATAAACAATAACAATGCAAGCGACCCTGTTGAATAGGTACTCTAATTATCAAAACTGGGTGTTTTTCCCCTTGACACTCCTTCCACATATTCCTACCTTTACATATATTTCTCACACATGTAAAACTACCAGCTATGGAAGGCATTTTCACAGATTTCGGTATTGACCTGTTAAAATGGTTCGGCATCATCTCCGTCATCTACATCATCATTACCTACATCGCAGGCTATTACAATGACTTTGCATTAGTCCGATCCAGATGGCACCACACGTTTACCGGCATACACTTCTCTGCAAAAGAGATATATGCCGCCATTGAGGAGGCTGTTAAGAAGCGGGAAATCGGGGCTTTAGTCAACATGCCTACTTTCCCGGAAGCAGGTACAGCTTCCTCAAGCCGTCTCTACCTCCGCATTACCAGGGATGACCAGATGTTCCTCATCTGTGCCGCTCCCTTTGGTACCGACTACTTCATTTCCTGGTGGTTTGGAGAACCCAATGACCTGGGAAAAGATATTGTGAAGCGGATACCGTTAATTGGAGCTTCCCTTGCACGGCATATGGCTTCTAAGACCTACTACCAGATGGATACAGATACCATGTTCTCTGACACGGTTAAAAACTGTGTACTGGAGGTAATAGACAGCATAACCACAACAAAAGGAGTACGGGGACTGACAGAGCAAGAACGGATGCCTATAGTTGTACCACTGAGACAACGATAAGGATATGGCACCATCCATATCCGAACAACTCACTGACCAGTTTTACCGATGGGAACTGCGTGGCAGGGGGTGGACGTACAACCCGGAACTGCCAATACAATTAGAACCTCCGTTTGTTCCCTTCTACCGCTACCTGCCAAAACAAGAGCCAATGGTAGATGATGGGAGGTATCCCTCCCTCTTAGGCCGTATTGCCCGAAACATCTACCAATATATATTCCATGCCGAAGTAGCACTGCCACAGGAGGAAGAGCAGATGGAACCGGAGATATTTCGTTGTTCTGAGGGAATTACCGTCTTACATATCTCAGTTCCGAAGGGAATAAAGATTGGGATTGCAGAAACAGAGCAGTTACTACTCATGCTCTCCTACAGTCGGTATCCACTCTCCTTTGAACTTTTGGCAAGTAGCAGAGATATTTCCATCCAACTTGTATCCCGTAACTCCGATGCCATCCATGTCAAAAGCCAGGTACAGGCATTCTTTCCTGGGTGTATCATCACAGAAGCTGCAGATACACTGGAAGACATACTTACTAAAGAATCACGCTTTGCCTCCGTCATCCACTATGGGTTAGCAGAAGAATTCATGCGGCCATTACATACACCTACCTCCTTTAACCCGGATCCCTTAACCGGAATCTGTGGTGCATTAGAGGGATTAGCAGATGGTACGTATGCCTGTATCCAGGTACTTTTTGAGGGAACTACGAAACCCTGGACTGAAAGTATTGTCCGCTCAGTGACTGCTTCAGATGGCAAATCCTTTTTCTCAGATGCACCGGAGATGCTTTCCTTAACCCATGACAAACTCTCTTCTCCGCTCTTTGCCGTATCTATGCGAGTAGTGGGAGTAGGCAAGAGTGTAGAGCAGGCACGAAATATTAGCAAAACTGTGGGAGCTGCGTTCGGGCGTATATATTTCTCCCCCTCCAATTCCCTCATTCCCTTAGGGGTGGATATACCGTTCCAGGAAAATATTGACAGCCTCATACTTCGCCACTCCCACATCACCGGCATGCTTTTAAACAGCAGAGAACTCATGACCCTTGTGCACCTGCCGGGAGATACCGTCCATGCTCCGAAACTCAAACGAAGCATCCGCAGAACTAAAGCGGCACCGGATATGGCTATGGGACATCCGTTAGTGTTGGGTATTAATGAGCATATGGGTAGAGGGGTGCCGGTATCTGTCAATTCCGGGCAACGGCTCAAACATATGCATATTATAGGAGCAACAGGCACGGGTAAATCTACATTACTGCAATCGCTTATTACCCAGGATATTCAGCACGGTAACGGTATTGCCGTATTAGACCCGCATGGAGACCTCATAGATTCCCTGCTTGCATATATTCCCGAGGAACGGGTGAGTGATGTCGTCCTCATTGATCCATCAGATACAGAATATTCCGTAGGCTTCAACATATTATCCGCCCATTCAGATGTGGAGAAAGAAATCTTGGCATCTGACTTAGTGGCAAGTTTTAGGAGGGTGTCGAGCAGTTGGGGGGATCAGATGAATAGCGTGTTAGCTAATGCCATACTTGCCTTTTTAGAAAGTCCTCAGGGAGGCACACTGGCAGACCTGCGCCGTTTCCTCATTGAAAAGCCATATAGAGACAGCTATCTCAAAACCGTAACCGACCCCAATATTGTCTACTACTGGCAGAAGGAATATCCCTTGCTCAAATCTAACTCCATTGGCTCCATACTGACCCGGTTAGATACCTTTCTCCGTCCCAAACCCATCCGCTACATGGTAGCGCAGAAGAATACATTGGATTTTGAACAGATACTGGATACAAAGAAGATATTGCTCATTAAACTCTCGCAGGGATTAATTGGCAACGAAAACAGCTATCTATTAGGCACATTCTTTGTCACCAAGCTCTACCAGGCAGCAATGGCACGCCAAGCAAAGGAGCATGCTGCACGGACGGATTTCTTTGTATACATTGATGAGTTTCAAAATTTTATCACTCCCTCCATGTCCCTTATACTCTCAGGGGCGAGAAAATATCACATGGGGTTAATATTGGCACACCAGGACATGCAGCAGGTCAGTAAACATGACAGCGAATTAGCCAGTGCAGTAGTGTCTAATGCAGGAACACGAATCTGTTTCAGGTTGGGAGATACCGATGCGAAGCGCTTTGCCGGGGGTTTCTCCTTCTTTGAAGCACAGGATTTAGAGAACCTTCATACCGGAGAGGCTATTGCCCGTATAGAGCGACCAGACTATGACTTCTCCCTGCGTACTATTCCCTCCCCACAAGATATTCCCCATGTAACAGCACGGCAGGAGGTAGTAGATTACTGCCGGGGCAGGTATGGCACGAGACGAGCAGAAATTGAACAGCAGTTGCAGGAGGAAACAACTTTATCTGAAGTACAAAACATACCAAAGACACCACCACCGAAGGTAGAACCCTCACAGGCAACAACACCTGTGCTGACTGATGAGGCCATTGCAGAGACGAAACAAAAGCTGGTTGCACAGAAAGAAGAAACGGAACACAGGTACTTGCAGAAACTCATTAAGAAAATGGCAGAATCCAGGGGCTACAAAGCTACCATTGAGGCTCCCGTCCCAAAGGGGGCAGGTAGAGTAGATGTACTACTGGAGCGAGGTAGTAAACAGATTGCTTGTGAAGTTTCTGTGACTACAGATGTGGCCTGGGAGATACATAACATACAGAAGTGCTTAGATGCAGGATATGTGCAGGTAGTGGAATGTACTCCTGATACCAAGACTTTAGCGCAGATCCGGCAAAAGGTAGCTGAGACATTTAGTAAGGATATACAGGAGCGGATATTAGTGGGTACTCCTGAAGAACTCTTTGCCTGGCTTGATGAGCAGGTAGTCAAAGAAGCATCTACCGAGAAGCGAATGAAAGGATACCGGGTAAAAGTAGAATACAGTGCGGTTTCTGGCAGTGAACTTAAACACAAGCAGGCTGCGGTTAGTAAGGCAGTATTAGGAGCTATGGCTAAGCACTCAGGGAAGAAAGAGGTATAGCAGTCAATGTGCGGTAGGACTGGGGATGCTCAATGGCAAAAAACTTAAACGCATCACGGGTTATTATCTTGCAATTTTCAACATACTGGTCAAGCATACAGCATATATGTGCTATATATTGAACCGGTTTACCTTTTAGCTTTTTTACCAGGTCTATACGCAGAATGCTTTTTTCATCAGTCGCGCTATTCCCTTTCAGGTTGCCAAAAGTGGTAAGGGCGAAATCCACATCATTTCCGATATAGAAGGTACCTATTTCCAGCATTCCACCCGGCGTCCTGATACTCACCACGAAACAACACCAATACTCCATAATGCTCCTTTTTTGCACATACTATAATTTAGTTGCAGTAGCTATTCATTCCTATGTAATTGGGGATAGTGTTTCCTGAGAAATGTGTTTTTCAGGGAATCCATATCGCGCATCATTGATTGTATGTCGAAATAGTGGTTCTCCCACTTCTGCATAAAATAGTCCGGTTGCGTAAAGTCCCTGTATAACAGGCTGTCCCCCAAAAGATAACTGCTGATAGTGCGGTCAAACAATACCGGGAATTGTTTATTGAATTGCCTGCGAAATGCATCCAATACGCTATCTGCAGCGATTGACTGGATTTTTCCTTTGTTAGAATACGACCAGACATATGTAGAGTCGTAGCCAATCAGGTTCCCCTTCTCGTCATACCGCTTATGTACGGTCCAGTTTTCTTGCGGTTGGTTTTGTTCCGCACCTGTTGTTTGGGAATCCGGCTGTGCATGCTCTGAATGCTGTGCGTTGCAGCCGGTGGTAGCAGTCAGGAATACAACCAGTAGTACTAGCTTTTTCATAACTGTCAGGTTTTAGTATGTGAATACATAACAAGGGGGCAGGTGCAAAGCACCTGCCGTACACCTGTTAGTATTAGCTGATTGGTATAGTACGTGATATGGGCTGTGCCCCCTCTTTTATCGGAAGGGTCAGGTGCAGGATGCCGTCACTGTACGTAGCCATAATCTTGTTTGCATCAACCGCATCATCGAGATTAAAGCTGCGGGTGAATGATTGAAGCAGGTACTCTTTCCGTAGCCATCCTTCTTCCTGGTTCTGCTGATTCTTTTCATCCCGCGCTTCAAAGCTGATAGTGAGCATATCCCCCTGGATATTGATTTTGAAATCCTCTTTTTTGAGGCCGGGGGCAACAAGTTCCAGCTCATAGCTTTTGTCAGTGTGCCGTATGTTAACCGGAACATGCACACTTCGGTTTAAGCCTCTGAAACCCCAGAAGTCATCATCAAACAAGCGGTGTAAGTTGTTTTGGAAGAGCGTATCAACCATACCGCTCAACGTTGCTGCCGGTACATTGCCATTACTGCCGGCTCTTTTCATTAGCGTGTTCATAGTTTCCTCCTTTTTTTAGTTTAACCAAATGCATAGCACGTAGAACAAACAAAATGCCAAACTACTACCTGGTGAAAAAATGTCATAAACCAGGAAATTTTTTCAGAAATGAGAAATACAAAGTATGCCATTTAACAATATTTTAAATGACAACTCCCGAAGCATAGAACTATGTAACGAAGTCGTGTCAGGACACTTACATTGCGTTATTTACATCCTTGATCTTATGTGCATCAAGCCATTCTTTGAATACTTCAGGTTCTTTAGGTGTAAAATGTACTGTACCCTGGTTGTTTTTTAATGCCAGGGTAAACAGTCCTGTTGCTTTGGAGTACAGGTAGCGGGAAATGGCACCTGCTTTATGCTCAAAGCCTTCAAATTCTTCGTTTACGTGTTGGTTCTTTGGCATGTTACTGGGTTTTACAAAGCTAAAGTACATTCTTTTTTATATACGTATATTATTTCCTTCCTTTCTAACACACATCCATCCCTCGCACCTCCCGTATTCCCGCCTAGGACACCACAGAGGTATATATACAATCCGTCCCGACAGCTAAATCCTACGGCTAAGGTAGCCTCGAACCTGTTGTAAAATGCACCCCAATGGATTTGCTTCTATGGAATTCCTCCATTGTGGCAACAGGTATCTTCAGCCATTCCTTGCCTTGGATATAAGCTTAGGTCCGTTACATTTTTTAACCCGTCTGTCGGTATGCTCCATGCGCAGGAAACATACCGGCAGGCACAAATAGATTGGATATATGATTAAACAAAGAAAGGATCAGAAAAATGGTACTGAAAAAGACAACGTACCAAACGTAGTGGCTCCCATTACAAAGCCGCTACCAGAGAACAAGGCTAAGATTACCTTAGAAGAACGCATCCAGCGGGTAGAAGAGTTACGGTCACTGACGATGAAGCGACAGTACACCATTGGTACGGTACATAACCTCCGTTCTTTCCACTTTGCAAGTGATGACAGTTGTAACCTGGTATTAACAGACAGTCAGGGACATACGTTCAAGACGGGTAATACCAATCTCATAGCACTGCTGAAAGACTACCTTGAGAAAGTGTTAAACGACAAGGTATCTGCACTGGATGATGAGATACTGGCATTTCAGGTATAGCTGGTAGTAATACTAACTTGAAAGCCCTCAGGGAGTACTCCTTGGGGGCTTTTTCTTTGGAACAGATTTGCATATATTAAAGCGAATTATTGCATGTTGACTTTCATTCACCATGTTAGCTGTGAGCCTGATTAAACAGTATTCATGAAAAATCTCTCATTCTATCAATAGTACTATCCAAATCTTCGTAGGACAGCGTATTACTTACAAACCATGTTTCGTAAGCGGATGGAGGCAAATACACTCCGTTATCTAACATGTGATGAAACAGGCGGTTGAACATAGATATGTCAGATGCAGCAGCAGTTGCAAAATCTATAACTGGTTGCGCGCTGAAGTGCAGGCTGATCATAGAACCAACCCTGTTAACCACGAATGGTATCGCTTTGTCTTTCATTACGTTGGTAAGTCCGTTGTGGAGATACTCCGTTTTATTAGCCAGTTCGGTATAGATATACCTGTTGTTGTACAAAGCATGCAACATGGTATAGCCTGCAGCCATGGCTATAGGATTACCACTCAGCGTACCCGCCTGGTAAATATTGCCGACAGGAGCCACTTTCTTCATTAATTCTTTTTTGCCACCAAAAGCACCTACCGGTAAACCTCCGCCTATTACCTTACCAAACGTTACCAGATCAGCTTGTATATTATACAATTCCTGGGCTCCACCGGGTGCCAACCTGAAACCTGTCATTACCTCGTCAAATATCAGTACGATGCCTTTCCTGTCACATATATCGCGCAGCCCTTGCAGGAAACCTTCCTGTGGCGGTATGCAGCCCATATTGCCCGCAACAGGTTCTAGTATCACTGCCGCTATTTCATCTTTGTGGGCTGCGATTTGTTCCTCCACCGCTTGCAGGTTATTATAAGATACAGTGAGTGTATCGGCAGAAATATGATCAGGCACACCGGGTACATTCTGTATATTGAATGTAGCCACACCGCTACCTGCTTTTACCAAAAAGGCATCGGCATGACCGTGATAACAACCTTCAAATTTGATGATTTTATTCCTGCCCGTATAGCCGCGTGCTACGCGTACAGCGCTCATGCAGGCTTCCGTACCGCTGTTCACCATTCTCACCATATCCAGCCCCGGCACCATAGCTTTTATCAGTTCCGCCATTTTCACTTCCTGTTCAGTCGGCGCACCGAAACTTGTTGACCTCGCTGCTGCTTCCTGTATCGCAGCTATTACCGGCTCGTAAGCATGGCCTAATATCATCGGCCCCCAGGAATTGATATAGTCGATATACTTATTGCCATCAATATCATAGAGATAAGCCCCTTTGGCATGGTCAATAAACAATGGAGTTCCTCCCACACCTTTAAAAGCACGGACAGGCGAATTCACTCCACCCGGCATGCTTTTCTGCGCCCGTTCAAACAACTGTTTACTCAGCTCCGTATTCATATTTTTTCTTCTTTACGATATTAACCTTACTGCTTCTCTTGCGTAATAGGTAGCTATAATATCTGCACCGGCCCTTTTTATTGCCGTCAGTGATTCTATAATAGCCAATTCTTCATTCAGCCAGCCATTGGCGGCCGCCGCTTTTATCATGGCATATTCACCGCTTACATGGTATGCGCTCACGGGTATATCCACAACATTTTTTACTTCCCTGATGATGTCGAGGTATGCCATGGCCGGTTTTACCATCACTATATCCGCGCCTTCTTCTATATCCATCAACACTTCTTTTACGGCTTCTGTCCTGTTGGCAAAATCCATCTGGTAGGTTTTCTTATCACCAAATCCCGGTGCGCTGTCCAGCGCATCCCTGAATGGGCCATAGAAACAGGAAGCATATTTGGCGCTATAGCTCATAATGCCTGTATGTGTATAGCCGGATTGTTCCAATGCATTCCTGATAGCCAATACACGGCCGTCCATCATATCACTTGGAGCTACGAAATCGGCACCTGCCTGTGCATGGCTCACGCTCATGGCAGCCAATACTTCTACCGTAGCATCGTTTACTATAATGTTATTTTCCACTATGCCATCGTGCCCGTATGACGAGAAGGGATCTAATGCAATGTCAGTCATCACCACAATACCGGGGCAGGCATCTTTTATTGCTTTAATACTGCGCTGCATTAAGCCGTTGGGGTTCAAAGCCTCCGTACCTTTATTGTCCTTTAGCTCATCTTTACATTTTATAAACAGTAACACAGACCTCAACCCCATCTGCCAGAGTTCCTTTACTTCATTAACGGTAAGGTCAAGGCTCATCCTGTAATAGCCGGGCATAGAAGGGATTTCATCCCTTACGCCCGCCCCCTCTATTATAAAAAGCGGAACTATAAAATCAGACGGGGTAATGATACTTTCGGCCACTAATGAACGTATAGCTGCACTGTTGCGGAGTATCCTGTTTCTTCTTAATAAATGCATATCTGTATGACTTTACATGTTTACCCAATCCTGTGGCTCCAGGTGTTGCACCAATTCTGCTTCAGGGCTACCCGGTTGAGGGTGATAATCATAATACCATCTCGCCCTCGGTGGCAGGCTCATTAATATACTCTCTGTTCTGCCATTCGTTTTCAACCCGAAGAGTGTGCCTCTGTCGTGCACCAGGTTAAACTCTGCATACCGGCCCCTGCGTATTTCCTGCCACTCTTTTTCGCGTTCACCATATTCCAGGTACACCCTTCTTTGCACTATCGGCAGGTATGCAGGCAGAAAAGCATTGCCATTGGCTACCTGGAAGTTAAGGTGCCAGTTTTCATCGCGATCTTCATCAGGGCGCAGGTAGTCGTAAAATACACCACCTATACCCCTTGCTTCGTTGTTCCTGTGTTTATTGACAAAATATTCATCGCATTGTTGCTTGTGTTTAGGGTATATAGCTGGGTCAATCACATCTGTAGCTTCTTTCAATGTAGTGTGAAAGTGTGCACAGTCTTCTTTGAAAAGATAGTATGGTGTCAAGTCGGCCCCGCCGCCAAACCAACAGTCTATTTTATTATTATCTGCATCGTACAGTTCAAAATAACGCCAGTTGGCATGCACTGTGGGCACATAAGGGTTAAGCGGGTGTATCACCAGCGACAGGCCACAGGCGAAAAAATTGCTCTCAGGTACGCCAAATGACTGCTGCATAGCAGATGGTAACCTGCCATGTACTACCGACGTGTTTACGCCCCCTTTTTCAAATACAGCACCATTGGCTATCACCCTTGTCTTACCCCCTCCGCCTTCCGGTCTGTCCCAATTGTCTTCAAGAAATGTTGCTTTCCCGTCAATATGTTCCAGCGCATCGCAGATGGTGTCCTGCAATGTGTGTATATAATCTGTAAAAAGTTGTTTCACTTCGCTCATAATATAGATGGGCTGTATTCTTTTACTGCTTCTACAAAAGCCTTGGCATGATCAACGGGTACATTGGGTGTAATGCCATGACCGAGGTTGACTATATATCTCTGTATACCAAATGCATCTATCATTTTTGTGACTTCTCTCTTTATATCAGGTATAGGCGACAACAGTTTTGCCGGGTCGAAATTACCCTGTAATGTAACCTTGTAGTTGGTCATCTGGCGGACCCTCTTAGGTTCTATGCACCAGTCTATACCTATTCCATCTGCGCCTGAATCGGCCAATGCGGGCAATGCGTACCAACTCCCTTTGGGGAATAATATTACAGGCACCTCTTTATCTATACCCTGTACAATCTGCTCCAGGTAAGGCTGCGCGAATATTCTAAAATCAGCAGGACTTAACAAACCACTCCAACTGTCAAATACCTGCACTACGTCCGCGCCTGCTTTTATCTGTGCTTTCAGGTAAGCGATAGTGGCATCTGTTATTTTTTGCAAGAGCTTATGGGCCAGCTCCGGCTGTGTAAAACAAAATTGCTTGGCCACATCAAAAGTCTTGCTGCCTTTACCCTCTACCATATAACATAATATGGTCCAAGGCGCACCTGCAAAACCAATAAGCGGCACGCGCCCGTTCAGTTCTTTTTTGGTCAGGCTGATAGCATCACACACATATCGCAACCTGTCTGCAGCACCTTCAACCGTTAAGGCATCAATATCCTTTTCCGTCTTAATTACCTGTGGCAGAACCGGCCCTTTTGATTCAATCATTTGCACCTCAACACCCAGCGCCTGTGGAATGACCAGTATGTCTGAAAATATGATAGCCGCGTCCACACCGATCTGGTCAATAGGCTGCAAAGTTATTTCACAGGCCAGTTCAGGTGTTTGTACCCGAGTAAAGAAGTCATATTTCGCTTTTAGTTTCAAGTAATCCGGCAAATACCTGCCCGCCTGCCGCATCATCCACACAGGCGGCCTGGCAACTGTTTCCCCTTTCAGGGTATTGATTAATAAATGAGGGCTGCTTTCGTTCATTTTATCTTGATTATGTCTACTTATGTTTATAATATTTGATAATAGTCTGCACCAGTGTATTGATATCCGGTTTGGGGCTTATCACAATTTTATTCATGAAATTGCCGAGTGTCTTTGCAGTTGTTGCGCCTATGGTGAAAAAAGTCATTTCGTCTGTTGTTGAATTTTCCATGAAGTAACTGCTGACACCGCTGGGGCTATAGAAAATAATACCGTCATAATAGCGGTTTATCTTTACCGGCGTTAGTATAGTTTCGTACACAACTATTTCAGTAAGTTGCACGCCCGCTTTACGCATGTACGCAGGCAAATCATCCATCCGCAGGTTGCCACAAAAAAAGTATAAAGGCCCGTTGATATTATCTGCCATTATCTTTTCAGCAAGTGTCGTTGCATCGGGTGCCGTACTAATAATGCTGACACCGGGTAGCTGCTCTTTTACCGCAGCAGTAGTTTTACCCTCTATGCAGTACACATTCCACGACGGTTGTTTATCCTCCAGGCTGTCTGCAAGAGCATATACTGCATTGGCGCTGGTAAACACGACTGTATTTCCTTCTGTTGCTATCTGCCTGATAAGCGCTGCATTACTTTCATCATCACGGGCTATCGTTTGTATAAAATTTACCGCATCTATAATAATGCTGTTTTCACCGGCTAACGCTACATATTGCGGGTCCAGTTCCTTCGTAGATAATATATGTATTTGCTGTTCAGGCATTCCGTAGGGATTGTACAATAGCCGATCCGGTTTCACTCCTTAATATCCTGTGCGCAACTTCTATACCCATATTCTCACAGTCATGTACAGGTAACTGTATTGCTACTTCTTCCTTTTGTACTCCGTCAGGACTTAAGATATTGCCTTTAAAATTCACTACACCATCAGTAATCTTGGCCAGTGCAGCTATCGGCACAGAGCAGCCGCCCATTAATGTTCTTAAGAAGTCACGTTCAATACTTGTACATATATTTGTATCCGCATCATTCAGGTGTGCGCAGGCATCCCTGCTTACTTGGTCATCTTCGTTGCAAACACAAACCACAGCACCCTGCCCGGGTGCCGGCAACATCCAGTCTAGTTCAATAGCGTCAGCAGGTTTCAGGCCGGTACGTTCCAGTCCTGCAGTGGCAAATATGGCTCCATGCCATTCATTGTCTTTTACTTTCTGCAATCGTGTATTTACGTTACCCCTAAGGTTAGTAATACTGTGGTGTGGGTAGCGGTGCAGCCATTGCGCCTTTCTGCGTGTGCTGCTCGTAGCTATAACTGCTTTTACCTGGTTGCCATTCAGAAATTCAGTACCTTTTTTTACTACCAGTGTATCCGTATATGCCCCTCTTTTGAGCACAGCAGCCTTATATAAACCCTTTGCCGGTTGGATAGGGACATCTTTTAATGAATGGACTGCAATGTCAATGCGTTTATTGAGTAAGGCTGCATCCAGGGTTTTGGTGAAAATGCCTTGTACACCTATTTCGTAGAGCGGGGTTACCAAGTCAATGTCTCCTTCACTTTTTATATACACCAGCTCCGAAGCATAACCATGCTCCGCAAGCATCTTTTGTACTAATGTAGCCTGCCATACAGCCAATTGGCTGTCTCTTGTACCAATACGGATAATTTTATTCATGCCCTGCTATATACTTACGCCACAAAACTGCGGATGGCTTCTATACAATCACAACCATGCGGCTGTTGGTGTTTCATTTTTACGGCTAGATTTTTGATAGCCGCCTGTATCTTTTGTTCACGGCTAGCGGGGCAACTATTTTCCAGAACAACAGGGGAAACGCTGATACTGTGCAATATTTCTTTAACGCCTAATAATACCGGTACATGCCTGCGCATCTTATGCCATTCAATAAATTCCAGGATATGCTCTTCGATCAGGGCTTTAGCTTTGGGTACCTCCTGCATACGTTTATGCAGGGTTTTATCTTTTATGGCAGAGAGTGTGTCCACATTTACCAACTTAGTGCCGGGCAAATTGGCAATGGCCGGCTCAGCATTGCAGGGAACGGAAAGGTCTATGACCAATTTGGGCGCCCTGTCGCGCATCTGCGCCACAGTAATAACCGGTGTGGAAGAACTGCTGGCCACCAAAATAATGTCGGCGGTGGCTACTTCTTTATCCAGGTCTGCAGCAGGTGCAAAACGGAAATTCAGACTTTTTGCCAGGTCCTCAGCTTTGTCCGGTGAGCGGTTGATAAGTGTCACATTGGTAGTATGCAGGTAGTCTTTTATGTTATTACAGGCGTTGCGGCCTATTTTGCCCGTGCCTACCAGCAATATCCTGCTTGCTTTTACATCAGCTATATGGTCGCGTATAAACTGTATAGCAGCAAAAGAGACGGAAACAGTGCCATCGCTAAGGGATGTGTTGGTCTTTATTGCTTTGGAGGCCTGCATTACACCATTCAGCAATCGCTCCAGGAAAGAGCCTATGCAGCCGTTTTGTTTAGATAACTTTACAACTGTTTTCAACTGCGCCTGTATTTCGTAGTCGCCCAGTATCTGGGAATCGAGGCCTGCGCTTACATGAAACAGGTGGCGAATGGCTTCCTCGCCTGTCTTTTCATAAGCGAGTTGCACGAATTCTTCCATGTCGCCTATCGTATAATCACATAATAGGTTAATGAATGTATCTGCGGAATAGGTTACACCATATATCTCTGTCCTGTTGCAGGTAGATAGTACAAATAATTCCTTCAATCCGGATGCAGATGCTGTTGTCAGTAATTGAGTATATTGTTCATAATTGATAGCAAACCGGCCCCTGGCGGAGGTATCAGTTTTCTTGTAATTTATACCTATAACCCTGAAATAAGGAATATTATCGCTTTCTCTTTTCTGCATGCCGCACTATAAATTTCAACGGCACAAAAGTAAATTGGGTTGGGCTGATAATGATATTTTACCGTCACGCTATTGTCATTTCCTGAAATGATATTCATCATGAAAATCAATCAACGTTACTTTGTACAAGGTTGAGAACCAACTTATTAAAATTCAGTTAATGGACAGAGAAAAAGTAAATAGCGATTGTCATGCTATCGTCTTGATGAACCTGGGCTCACCTGACAGTACAGAGGTAATTGATGTAAAAAAATACCTCAGGGAGTTCCTGATGGATGAAAGGGTGATCGACTATCCTTACTTGTTCAGGTGGTTGCTCATTAATGGAATAATAGTCCCCTTCAGGGCTCCAAAATCTGCCGAGGCATATAAGGCTGTATGGACAAAAGAAGGCTCCCCTTTGATAGTCTTAAGTGAGGCGTTGCGTGATGCCGTAAGTGAACGGGTAGATGTGCCGGTGAGAATAATGATGCGATATGGTAACCCTTCACCTGCTCAGGTGTTTGATGAGTTGCAATCATCATACCCACAACTAAAAAAGGTGCTGTTGCTTCCTTTATATCCTCATTATGCAATGTCCAGCTACGAAACAGCAGTAGTATATGCAGAGGATATCTTAAGAGCAGGAAATTATTCATTTACAATGGAAACAATCAAACCCTTTTATGACAATAAGCAATACATTAATGCATTAGCTAAAAGTATTCAGCCTTATCTGGCAGAACCATACGATCAGATACTGTTCAGCTACCATGGCTTACCTGAGCGGCATATGCGCAAAGCTGACATAACCGGAAAGCATTGTCTATCAGTGACCGACTGTTGCAACACTTCATCTACAGCGCATAAAACATGTTATAGGCACCAATGTTTCCGTACAACGCAATTGGTAGCAGAGCAACTGGATATTCCTACGGGCAAATACAACCAGTCATTTCAATCAAGGCTGGGGCGTGAAGAGTGGCTGAAACCATATACTGTAGAACGATTGTCACAATTGCCAAATGAAGGTGTGAAAAAGCTGCTTATTGTATGCCCCGCATTTGTAAGTGACTGTCTGGAAACTTTGGAAGAAATAGCTATAGAAGGTAGAGAGATATTTTTAGAAGCAGGTGGGGAATCATTTACCATGATACCTTGCATGAATACGCAACCACTTTGGGTAGATACTATCTCTGACTGGACGAAACAATACTTTGCAGGTGATAGAACTATGATACTTCAATAACTTTGTGACATGTACCTCTATGTCAAGGCGCTTCATATCATTTTCATTGTTACCTGGTTCAGCGGATTATTTTATATCGTGCGCCTGTTTGTGTACAACAGGGAAGCTATGGATAAGCCGGAGCCTGAGAAGTCGATACTAAGTAAGCAATATGCGATTATGATAAAAAGGTTGTGGTATGGCATTACATGGCCATCGGCTATACTCACGCTCGTTTTCGGCTTGTGGATATGGCACTTGTATGGCTCGTTGCCTATGTGGTTGGCCATCAAATTATTTTTCGTAGCCGGCCTGTTTCTTTATCATTTATCATTACACACCATTTTCAGCCAACAGCAAAAGGGTGTTTTCAAATACAGTTCGCAACAGCTACGTATATGGAATGAAGTGGCTACGATATTCCTGGTGGCTATTGTGATGCTGGTAGTAGTGAAACAGAATATGAGCTGGCTATGGGGCATAATAGGGCTGTTATTGTTTGTTGTGTTGTTAATGACAGCTATTAAAATATATAAAGCAGTACGAAAGTAACCTACTACCTCTTTTTATTCCTACGTCCCCACCAGATGAGGAAACCCGTTACAGGCATAGATGCAATGATTAAGCTTCCGAAAAAGGCAAGTATTTTACCCGGCAGTCCTAATATTGCACCTACATGTATGTCGTAATTCATACGCATCAGCTTACGCCCACCTTTTGCATCTTCAAATCTGCCCCACATATGGTTTACGCCCAGTTCCTTTAGACTGTATTGGTCAAAATAGCGATAATCTGCTTTCCAGTAAGTGCCGGGGTCAGGGTTAATATTTACAGCTATTGAAGAAGTCTCTGTTTCAGGGGTGTGTACTTCTATTGCGCCATCAACTGGTACATCATATTGCAGCATATACCACACCCTGTCCATTGCAGGCATTGTGTCAACAACCTTTACCTTGCTTGTTGAGGTGGGTTCCGCATATTCTACCCATTTTTCACCACCCGTTATTGTAGTATAATATGCTTTGGAAAACCATTCAAAACCCCATACCAACCCTGTAATAGCGAATATGATAGCCATCCACGAAACATAAAAGCCAAGCACGTTATGCAGGTCATAATTCTTACGTCTCCAGCGTGCAGTCCATTTGATGCTAAACCTTTGTTTCCTGCCGTTTTTGTTTCGGGGCCACCAAAGTATGATACCGCTGACAACCAGTACCAAGAAAATCAATGTTGCCGATGCAACTACAG
>CAZEZM010000003.1:154156-202252 GCA_964515955.1 uncultured Flavipsychrobacter sp.
CTATTTCATCGGGCAGCCACAAGTAATAGTGGCCGTTGAGTACCACTCTGAAAAAGTCTTTGAATTCGTCTTTTACCTTCAGCACATGCCCCGTATAGGGATTAATATATACGAAGTAATAATAGTCATCTACATCGCTGTAGAAGATAACCTGTACGGAATGTCCGGCCGGGTTATACATTACCGCATGCACGTGCTTGCCCGGCAGCTCTTCTTCCGCTATTTCTTTTAATACCGATGGCGGCAGTTTTTCCTCTTGTTGTTCTTCAACAAAAAGGTAAGGCCTTGTGAGTGTTTTAATCTCATCTTGAAAAGCGTAAATGCAGCCCGTAAGCGCGACAATAAACACCACCAGCCCGGACGATAGTCCGAGCCAGAGGTGTAATTTGCCTATGAGTTTCCTGAACGTCATTAGAATTTATATCCAATGGTCAGGCGATAGTTACGGGGGGCTTCTGTCTGCCAATAGTATGCAGACAGCCATTGATAGTAAGAGCCGCTGTACAGGTATTCATCCAGCAGGTTGAATACATTGAAATTTACGTACATCTTACTGCCTTCCCAGGACAGGCCGGCATCCACTTTATAGTAGTCGTCCAAGGTTTTCGTCGGGTCGGGTGAAGGTTCCCAATAGGTAGCCCTGCCACCCAGCCAGGTACCGCCCGCAGATATACCGAAACCTTTTAACGCACCGCTCTGCGCCCTATACGTAAACCATGCATTGGCAGTATGTTTGGCGAAGCCCGGCACTATGTCGCCTTCCTTCAGTGTTGTAATGCCTTCAGCTACCTTCAGCATTTTGGCATCAGTAAAGGCATAGTTGGCTACCAGGTTGATGTTTTTAGTAATATAACCTCTCAGGTCAAACTCAATACCCTGGGCAACTTTCTGTCCCAGTTCTATGCTCAGGCCGGACGTAGGTGCACTGTTGGGGTCTGCTATCAGTTCGTTGTTCTTCAGTATACGATATACCGATGCAGTAGTTACCCATCTGCCGTTATCCCATTCCTTTTTAACACCCAGTTCCGTGTTATTACCTGTTATGGGCTGCACTTCACCACCGTTGGCCAATATACCTGTTTGTGGTATAAATGCCTGGTCGTACAATGCGTACACGGTACTGGTTTTATCCAGCGATACACTAAGGCCTACACGGGGAGTAAAGTGTTGCGCGGTTTGTGGTTTCCCACCATAGTTAGACTGCTTCAAATCTGTAAACCTGCCTGCTAAAGTCAGCCTTACCCTGTCTTCAAAAAAGCCTAATTCATCCTGGATATACACCGAAGTATACCTTTGGTCTATATTGCCTCCCCCGGCAGTTGCGCGCTGTACCAGTGGGGTCTCCCTGTCAAACTTCGGATAACCATTGGTGGGCGCCGACACTTCCGGTTTTATCGGGTTGATCGGGGTGTGAGCAGAATCAAGAACGTGAGATTGGCCCCAGTCTGCCAGGTACTCTTTGTTGGCCATGTCAAGGCCGGCTAATATTTTATGTTTTACAGGCCCTGTTGTTACTTCGCCATTTACAAAAGCCTGCGCCATGGTCATCCTGCTACAGGCATCCCATATACCAATATAACGCTGAATTGTACCATCTTTATTTACAGCGGTAGGCCACATAGATGCCCCTTCCTGGTTGTACATAAAGCGCGCCACCTGTCCGGTCAGCTTCCAGTTGCTGTTCAGTTGATGTTCCATGTTCAGGTACATGCTGTGGTCGTGTATTTTAGTACCCTCTGTACCTGCAGGCAACATGCTGAAATCTACCGGCAGGTTTGCGAAACCATCGGGTGAGAATACATAGAATGAACCTACATTGCTCATATCCGCCATCTGGTAGTTATACTCAAATGTCAGTTTGGTTTTATCGTCCAGTTGGTATGATACAACAGGTGCTAACGTATAACGGTTGTTGTACTCATTTGGCCTGTGCGATTTTTTGTTTTGTGCTGCCAGGTTCAGCCTGTACAGTAGTTTGCCATTTTTGCTCAACTTACCGTCCAGGTCAAGTGTAGACCGGTATAGGTCGAAACTACCTATGGTAAATATGGCTTCTCCTTTGGTTTCTCCGGTAGGTTTTTTGGTAACCACATTATACAATCCTGCCGGGTCGCCGCTGGATAACATAAAACCTGCCGGGCCTTTTACAAATTCAATACGATCAACAAAGCTCATGTCTTCTGTAAGTGGCCCCCAATAAGAATTAACTATATTAAAACCGTTGCGGAAAGCCTGAATCTGGGAACCGCGCGCTGTGATGTTGGTGTACAAATCGCCCCAATGCTCTAAACGCACCAAACCGCTAACATTACGAATCAATCCGTCGCTCATGCTAATGATTTGTTGGTTCTTCAGGGTTTCTTTATTAATAACCTGTATATTTTGCGGCACTTTTAGAATGCTTGTATTCAAACGCAGGCTGGGAGAAGGGGTATTTTCTTTTTTACTTTCGGAGATGATGACTTCTTCAAGCTTGTTGGTATTGTCTGTTTGCCCGTAAGCGCTTACTGATGTTAACAGCAACAAGGGAATCAATATTCTTTTCATTACTAATCGTTTTAGCCGCGCAAAACTATCAGCGGGAAAAAACACAAACTATCACTATTGGGAAATCGATTTTCAATAACGGGAATATTATTTTTCAGTACCTGACATAACCCTCAATCAATACAACCATAAAGAAATGGAGACCTTTTGTCAGAACTGCCCTGGAAAAATATAACAGGTATATCTATAATCTTGGACAACTAATATCACTTTCGTAATTTTGAGCTACTTTCCCGGGCGTCCCAACTGTAATCTTTTCCAGCCTTAATATGTGACATCCGTCCCGCCCACTGTCGGAAAGATATATTCGTTCACATATCTAAAACAGTTAGTACATGGAAGTAACAAAGAAAGTAGGTGTCTGGATACGTGTATCCACAGAAGACCAGGCTAAAGGAGATTCCCCTGAGCATCACGAAAAAAGAGCCAAATTATATGCAGAGAGTAAGAGGTGGGAGGTAGTAAAAACATACCATCTGGAGGCACTCTCCGGTAAATCCGTCATGGCATACCCTGAAACCAAGCGGATGCTCGAAGACATTCGCAAAGGACAGATTTCGGGTATCATATTCTCAAAGCTGGCACGACTTGCCCGGAACACAAAGGAACTCCTTGAATTTGCAGATATTTTTAAAGAATATGATGCAGACCTCATTTCCCTACAGGAAGCCATAGACACCAGTACTCCGGCTGGCAGGCTCTTCTATACTATGATAGCCGCCATGGCCCAATGGGAGCGTGAGGAAATTGTAGAGCGAATTACGGCCTCTATCCCCATCCGGGCAAAGCTCGGTAAGCGGCTCGGCGGATATGCCCCGTATGGATATTCCTGGGAGGGAAATGAATTAGTCATTGACGAACAACAGGCCCCCATCCGCAAACTCGTCTTTGAACTGTTTCTCAAGTACAAGCGTAAAAAGACTGTTGCCAGGGTCTTGAATGAGCAAGGCTATCGGGCACGAGCTGGCAAGCTATTCACTGACACAACCATTAACACACTCCTTCGTGATCCCGTAGCCAAAGGCCAGCACCGGGTTAACTACTCAAAAGGTAAGGGTAAGGGATTAAAGCCTGAATCTGACTGGGTAATACGTCCCTGTCCTGCCATTGTCAGTGAGGAGATATGGAATGAGTGTAACAGGCTCTTAGATGAATCTCTCAAGAAGCATAAACGGAAAGGTCCACGAGCGAAACACCTCTTGGCCGGGTACATAACATGTCAGGATTGTGAGAAAACCATGTATGTATTCCATAGCACAAAGACACCAACCTACAAGTGCAAAGGCTGCGGCAGACGGATTGCTGTTTCAGATATTGATGAGATATATCACGAGCAATTAAAGACATTCCTGCTTACTGATGTATCTGTATCTGAATATATGCACGGAATAGATTCCGTACTATCTGAAAAACAGCAGTTATTAGAACGCACCCGGGCAGAGATACAGGAATTGGAGAAGGAAATGTCCGGGCTGACACGGATGCGGGCACGGGATGAGATGACTAAGGATGTATTTGCCAAGCAGTATAAACCGATGGAAGAGCGGTATCTGCGACTGATAGATCACATACCGGCACTGGAGGCAGAAATAGACATATTGCGGGTACAACACACCTCATCCGAAGTAGTCCTCCATGATGCAAAAGATTTATATACTAAATGGCACACATTACCGTATGACGACAAGCGCACCATTGTGGAGATCATAACTGATGGAATATCAATTGGAAAGGGGGATATACATATTAAGTTAGCGTACCTTCCCCATCAGGCTCCCCCTTCCCCACAAAATAGCGGAAATAGGCAAAGTAACTATTAGGGGAGATAGAGGGGCTCCTCGCGGAGGGGTTAACTCGCGCAGAGAAAATTGTTCCATTCCGATAACTAGCGGGGTCAAAAAACCAAAAATCAGGCAACCTTTTGACAACACTTGTTCCGCCAAAGAGGTGAAAATAAGGTAAGCCCCTTTAGGGGTTTGGGGTAAACACACCAAATCTTACACTATCTTTAATGTATAATTCACTGCTATATGAGCAAGAAACACTACCTGCTGTACCTGGCGCTGCCAACGCTGCTGCTGTTGCAAAACTGCATCAAAGAGAAAGACAATGTAATACCCGAAGCATCGAAAGTAACCGCCCACTGGGGCTACGAGCACGCCGAAAGCTGGGGTGGCATCAGCGGCAACTGTGCGGGTGTCATACAGTCGCCTATAGATATTAATACATCAGGCACGGCCAAAGATACTGACCTGCCCTCATTGCAGTTCAGCTACAGCAGTTTCCCTATATCTATTATTGACAACGGGCATACCATACAGGTAAATACCAATACCTATGCTGCCGCCAATACGGTGTCGTACAAAGACAAGAAGTACCAACTGAAGCAGTTCCACTTCCACTCCATGAGCGAGCATACCATCAATGGCGAGCACTCGCCTATGGAGCTGCACCTGGTACATGCTGCAGACGATGGCGCGCTGCTGGTAGTAGGGCTGATGATAAAAGAAGGCACTGCAAACAACATGATAGACCGGGTTTGGAACAGCATACCGGATACGGAAAATAAAGAAGAGCAAAGGACAGTAACTATCAACGTAACAGACGTGTTGCCCGCTACACAAGGCTATTATAGCTATATAGGTTCGCTCACTACCCCGCCCTGCGCTATGGGGCTTAGTTGGTTTGTAATGAAAGAACCGGTGTTTTTGTCATCAGCACAAATCGCAGCCTTCAGGCAGTTATACGCTCACAACTACCGCCCTGTGCAGCCGCTCAACAATCGTACGGTACACGAAAAGCCATGACTAAAGGAGATATTTATTTATTGAGATAATCCAGGCACTCGTACACCAGCATGGCAGGCCATACTATGGCTTTGAGTACACCCAGCACACCCATCCAAAAGCCGGTGGCGTGTTGTATAAAGTAAATAAGCGCACCAATGAAACCCATCCCATATACGGCCGACGACCCCTGGCGTACAACTGTTTTCTTTACTACCTGCATAATGATGATGTTTAGCTATTTAATCTGGTAAAGAAATACAAAACAATCGCTCGCCGGCATGACCGAAGTCATTATAAGGCATGAAATTTGTCAGGCCCGGTCAGCAGTCCCGTCTGCGCTCCATAGCCTTGTGGCGGTTGAAGCGCATAGTTTCTTTCTGCAATCTTTTGATAACCAGGAATATAACGAACCCGTCATCTATCCACCCGAGGAAGGGTACCCAATCAAAATCCAGCGGAATGACCACATATAATATACCCAGTACAATCACGGCACTGGTAAAAAAAGACATACGGTAATTGCCTTTCCACGACTCACGCAACATACACCACAAAGTTTTCCGGTTGCGCAGCAACTGCCACCCTTCCCTTGCCTGCCTTGCACTGCTCACTGAAGTAACTTTTCCCATCATCGGCACATATTTTAAATAATCAACAGTACAAAATTAAGGAGGCTAATGTTGCAGGACTGTTAAGACCACGATGGTGAATGTTAAAAAAAATGCCCCACGCCTCGTATGCGTGGGGACATCTCAAATAAGGAGTAAAATACCTTAGTTCACTACCAGCTTCTGCTGCACAAGGCCTGCATCTGTTGTTACAGATACGATGTACAAACCATTGCTAAAATTGTTGGGCAGCATATAAGTATGCGTACCTGCTGTTTTGTCTAATTGCTGTGCAAATACAGTCCGGCCTGCTAAGTCAGTTACCTGCAGCATAGCTGTTTTGCTGTTAGCCCGCAGGTTGTATACTACCTGTACATTGCCGCCGTTGGCGGGGTTAGGGTACAGTGCCATAGTAGCCTTACGGCCTTCTACATCCTGTACACTGGCGGCTGCTATCTTTTGTTTGGTAAATACAAATTTGCCATCAGCAGCTTCAAATCCTGTGAATATCAGTTTCCAGATGTCGGCGCCGTTTTGCTTTTCTACTCCGGCAAAGAATACCAGCGAATCTTGTACGGTGTACACACCCATACCTACATGTGTCTTCCAGTCGTATCCAATAGTATTGATTTCTGACATAAAGCTATGCGCCTGCCAGCTGTTGTAAGACACCTTATTGGGGATATTAGCTGCTCTGGCCACGGTCACACCCCTGTTCTGCAATACGCCTGTTATCGTGTATGGAATGGGAATGAAAGCTGTATACTGTGTAAACACCAGGTCCCACTTATCGGCATCAGGCTCCCTGTTTACCGCTGTCTCACCGCTTATGGAATAGTAGCCCAGGTTCTTGTTTGTAAACTGCGATTTGTTCACCTGTTCCGATTTTTCGTTAGAACCGTCCAGGTTGGCAAACTTGAAATAGAAAGTACCGCCACTCAGCTTTTCTATGAACAGCTTTTTATAATCGCCGTTCACCAGTTTGATGATATAAATCGAATCACCTGTAATCTGGTGTGTACTCATATCGTATTGTCCCCAATCCAGGTCCAGCCAGTTGCTGGCGTCGGCATAGCGGCCCATAGCGCCCACCGCCCACGATGTATCTGTATTATAACGTGGGTCCCACGTACTCAGCCCATTGGTGTCTACGCTGGCCCAGGCTGTTTTATCACCTTTGGGGTAGTTCCACAACATAACACCGGAAGCTGAGTTGATGTGGATCGACGACATCACGTTCACTACATCAAAAGCTATATCCCAGTTGTTTTTAGCAGCGCTGCCCTGCTCGTCGTTTTCCAGGCTGTACCATACCTGGTTAGCATATCCGGCACCCAGCATTACGCTGTCAGTCACCACGGTTTGTGCATGGGCAGTAGCCGCAGCCGCAAGCATCAACACAGATAGTAATTGTTTTTTCATTTTCACTTTTATTTTACTGTTTATTTATATACTGTAAGAAGTTACATGATATTGGTGATGGCCCACCGGTATAGCTATAGCATAGGCCTGCATTCTTGCTCCCTGCCGGCTGTTGCTGTGTTGCCATACGGCAGGCACACCACGAGTTTTGCGATAATCGTTAATATATCCGCATGCCATCATATACAGGTAATGGAACGTATTGGTGCAACTGTGCGATGGATATGCAAACTTTGTCAACAGCATGATATATACCGTATTACCGCAATATTTTTTTAATCGTCTTTACAAATAACATACTGTTCAGTATGCGTTCAGGCGGGAGCAAGCAAGATTATGCTGCAAATGTAGTGTCAGGGTTTTATAAAATCTTTTACTAATCGGGAAAAGGATGGCCAAAATCGGGAAAGCGGGCGCATTATTACAATTGCATGACAGAGGCCATGCAATAAATTTACTCGTCGCCTAATTGTTGCAGCGCCTGTTGCGCCTGCGACTTCTTTACAGAGTTCTCATTCACCAGGCTGTTGAGCAAAGTGCGGGCCTGCATTTTTTCACCCAGCTCCATATGACAGCGGGCGGCCATATATGTAGCGGCATCCCTCCTGTTAGAGCGGGTGTCGCCCATCTCGTCCTGGTACATCTTCAGCGCCCTGCGGTACTTTCCTTTGTTATACAACTCATCGGCTTTTTCCAGGCCTGTGCGGGCAGGCTCCACTATTTTTTTAGCAGGTGCGGCCTCCTCTTTGTCTGCCGCCACTGCCGGTGCGGCAATTGTAGCTGGCTCGGGCCCGGTATAGCTATTGCCCATTCGTGGCAGTGCATCGGCTGATGATTGCCTGGCTGCCGTGGACAATAGTTTAATTTCTTCTTTAGGCTTTTTAGCCATTAAAGATGCGGCACCGGCAGCCAGTTTTGCATCCATGGCTTTTTTATCTGCTTCTTTCTTAGCGGTCGCGTCCTTTGCTTCTTTTGTTGTCACATCTGTTGTAGCCGTTACCAGGGATTGCTCTTCCTGTGCAGCCTCCACGCTGCTGATAGCGCCGGAATCAACAGGTGGCATCGTATTGCTGTCCTGTACTGGTTGATAAGCTATTACAGGTTCAGCCTGTTGTTCCGGCACGGTAGCTTGCTGTGCCAGCTGGTCATTCTCCTGCGGAAAAATATTATCGCGCATAAACCACAATACAGCCACCATAGCCAGCAGGCTTGCCGCCAGCGCCATGGGCTTCCATAATTTGCGTACTGTCTTAGGTTTTTCTTTTTCAGGGGCTGTTGAATACGAACCTGCCTTTAATACCGGCGGCGTGTTTTTCGGGGCGATGATTTCCTGGGTAGTTACACCGAAATGTTTGGCAATAAAACCCGCATCCAGCTTTTCCATAGCACTGATGGCTGCCGGCCCTTTATGTTCAGTCAGTCCTTCTACCGCTTCTTTGCAAAATGGGCAACTGAGCAAATGCACTTCCACCGCATGTGCCTCCTCGTGTACCATCTTGCCTGTCACATAGCCCTTCACCTGCCTGGCCGTCAGGCAGGCGCTCTCTTCGAAGATATGTTTCAGTTGCTCTTTACTCATGACTTTTCTTCCAGCAATCCTGCTAATCTTATTTTCAGGTTCCTTTTGCCGTTTTGAATGGCACTCTTAACCGTATTCAGGTCATAATTGGCCTGGCGCGCCACTTCAGCATAACTCATCTTTTGCAGGTAGAAGTAGCGGATGCATATTCTCTGCTCTTTGCTCAGTTCCTGTATGGCTGCTTCCAGTTCGTTCAAAAAATGTTCCTCCTTTATCTTCTGATGCCATTCGTCCTCAAATTCCATATTATCGGCCATATTTTCTGCCGAAACCACGGGCTCCTCTTTTCTTAATAACATATAGCAGTGGTTGCGGGCCACTTTATATAACCAGGCTTTAAAATGTGTTATTTCAAACTTTTTGAGGTCTTCCAGCAGCTTGATGAAGATTTGCTGGGTTGCATCCTTGGCTGCTTCTGCATCTTTCATATGCTTGACACAAACGCCATATACCAGGTGAGAATACCGCTCAAAAAGAGCGGCAAAAGCCTGGTGCTCGCTACGCTCAGCATAACGCGACACCAGTTCTTCGTCAGTTAATTTCCTGTAGTCCTGGGCAGCCAAACTTAGTCAGTGTGTACTTTAATGCGAATAAAGATAATAGATTAGATGTTAATTAGCCATAAACAAAATGTGATTAATTGGCTAACGGTTACAAGCATATAATAAAACCTATGTTTTTAAAGCCCGAACTGCTATATTTGCAGCCTTAATTTAAATAACATCATTATATATGGAAATGTTTTACCTCGTTCCGTGCTTTGGCCTGCTGGCTTTGCTGTTCACAGTAATTAAAAGCTCCTGGGTGAGCAAACAGGATGCCGGCACCGACCGCATGAAGGAAATAGCCAAACACATAGCAGATGGCGCTATGGCCTTCCTGAAAGCCGAGTACAAAATTCTTACTTATTTCGTTATCCTCGCCGGCATTCTGCTGGCGTATATGGGCTACAGCAATCCTAAATCGAGCCCGGCCATAGCACTGGCATTTGTAATAGGCGCATTTTTCTCAGCCCTGGCAGGTTTTATTGGTATGCGCATAGCTACCAAAGCCAACGTACGTACCGCCAATGCCGCACGTACGAGCTTCAGCAAAGCCCTGGCTATCTCTTTCAACGGCGGTGCCGTAATGGGAATGGGTGTTGCAGGCCTGGCCGTACTGGGACTGGGCAGCCTGTTCATCATACTTAAAATGATATTCGCACCTGAGGCAGGTGTAGACAGCGAAGAGATGGAACGTACTATCGAAGTACTGACGGGCTTCTCCCTGGGTGCTGAAAGTATCGCACTGTTCGCCCGTGTGGGTGGCGGTATATATACCAAAGCTGCCGATGTAGGGGCCGACCTGGTAGGTAAAGTAGAAGCAGGTATACCTGAAGATGACCCCCGCAACCCCGCTACTATCGCTGACAACGTAGGCGACAACGTGGGTGACGTAGCAGGTATGGGTGCCGACCTGTTTGGTTCTTATGTAGCTACTGTTTTGGCCACTATGGTATTGGGCAGGGAAACTGCATCTATAGACAATTATGGTGGTTTTGCTCCGATACTGTTGCCAATGCTCATAGCAGGCATCGGTATCGTATTCTCTATAGTAGGCACATTCTTCGTGCGTATATCCGACAGCGTGCAGGTAAGCACAGCCCCGGTACAACGGGCGCTGAACATGGGCAACTGGGGCTCTATGATACTGACTGCGATAGCATCGTATTTCCTGGTGATGGCCATACTGCCTGAAAGCATGGAACTGCGCGGCCACACCTTCACCAACCTGGAAGTATTCGGCGCTATAATGATAGGCCTGGTGGTAGGTGCGCTGATGAGCATCATTACAGAATATTACACAGCCATAGGCAAACGCCCGGTTAACAGTATCATCCGCCAATCGGCTACCGGCCATGCTACCAACGTGATAGGCGGCCTGGCTATAGGTATGGAAAGTACTTTCCTGCCTATATTAGTACTGGCAGGTGGTATCTGGGGTTCTTATGCAATGGCAGGCCTGTATGGTGTGGCAATAGCTGCCGCAGGTATGATGGCTACAACGGCTATGCAGCTGGCAATAGATGCCTTTGGCCCTATAGCAGATAACGCCGGTGGTATTGCCGAGATGAGTGAACTGCCCAAAGAAGTACGTGAAAAAACGGATGCCCTGGATGCCGTAGGTAATACTACAGCCGCTACGGGTAAAGGTTTTGCTATAGCTTCTGCGGCACTTACCGCCCTGGCGCTGTTTGCCGCTTATGTGGGTGTTGCCGGCATCGAAGGTATTGATATATATAAAGCAGAAGTGCTGTCTATGCTGTTTGTAGGTGGTATGATACCTTTTATCTTCTCGTCGCTGGCTATACGTGCGGTGGGTGAGGCTGCCATGGCTATGGTGGAAGAAGTTCGCCGCCAGTTCCGCGAGATACCCGGTATTATGGAGGGTAAAGGCCAGCCTGAATACGACAAATGCGTGGCTATCTCTACAGAAGCATCTATTAAGAAAATGGTATTGCCGGGCTTAATAACCATAGCAGCTCCCCTGCTGGTAGGCTTTCTGGTAGGCCCCGAAGCGCTGGGCGGTATGCTGGCGGGCGCTACGGTTAGCGGCGTGCTGATGGGTATGTTCCAGAACAATGCCGGCGGCGCATGGGATAATGCTAAAAAATCTTTCGAAAAAGGCGCGGATATCAATGGTGTGAAGCACTTTAAAGGTTCAGACGCGCACAAGGCATCTGTAACAGGTGATACAGTGGGCGACCCATTCAAAGACACTTCTGGCCCTTCTATGAACATCCTGATAAAACTAATGTCTATAGTAGCCCTGGTAATAGCCCCTACCCTGGCCAGCATGAACGGTACGGAGCATGCCGCTAAAGCCCCTGTAAAACAGGAAGTTAAGATGACTGATAATAAAGTAGCCGTAATAGAGGTGAAATAACATAATAGTAAACCCCATAAAAAAACCGCCCTTGCCGGGCGGTTTTTTTATGGGGTTTACTAACACTATGTATCGCTGCTGCGTCATAGGGATAACAAAACGATTGAAAATCTTTTAAAACAATGAATATTATGAGAAATCTACTACTCTTTATGTTCGCGGCATTATTGGCGGTACCGGGCTTCGCACAGCTCAACTGCAATAACGTGAGCTCTGCTATCAGCCTCAGTGCCAGTGGTGCAGTGGTGACACTAACCAACAGCAGTGTCCCAACCGCCACCACAAATATCTATACCACTTACAACATCCATTGGGGAGACAACACAACCACCTATACCGGCAACAATAATAACGTCACTCATACCTACAATACATCAGGCACTTACACGGTTACCATGTATACACAGGTATTGGACTCTATCAACAATATTCTCTGCCTGGATACTGCCAGTGCAAATATCACCGTCACTGCCTCGCTGAACTGCAATAATGTAAACGCGAGTTTTAATACGTATGTGAGCGGTGGCAGCACGGGTGTATTGGTAAATTACAGCACACCTGTAGCCGGGCCCAAACTGTCTGTGCAATACCTCATCAACTGGGGCGACGGCAGTACACCTACAGCTACCTCCAGTAAGTCGAACCAGACACATGTGTACAGTTCAGGGGGCACTTATACCATTAAACTCTACGTTACCGCCCACGACTCCAACAACAATATAACTTGTGTTGACTCAACCACAAAAAGTCTGATTGTTAACGGTGGTGGCAGCTTGAATTGCAATACGGTAAATGCCGCTTTCACCCACACAGTAAACGGCCATACAGCGACCATTGTCAATACCAGCACGCCTAATCCCGGCTCCGGCATTTCAGCTTCATATAAGTTTTACTGGGGCGATGGCAGCACTACTACCAAGAGCAACAAAACCAATACCAGCCATTACTACGCTAATAACGGAACTTACACTGTGAAGCTCGTGGCTACTTACACTGCCGGCAGCACTACCTGCATCGACAGTACGTCTGACAGCGTAACCATTAACGTAACACCCCCGAATATCATTAGCGGTATGGTGGTGTATGACTCTACAAATGTCAACCAGACCGACAGCCTTATGGTGTGGCTGATAAAATTTGACTCAACAACTAATATATTAACAGCAGTAGACTCTCAAAAAGGGCCTGCTTATAACCCATCCTATGCGTTTTACAATAAAGCCGCAGGTTCATACCGCACAAAAGCTCACCTGCTTAACGGTCAGACTTCAGGAACGGGTTATGTGCCTACATATCATGACTCAGACCTGTTATGGAGCAATGCGAATGTAATTGTACATACGGGCGGTACTACTTCAGGCAAGTATATCTACCTGAAAACAGGCACTGTGACTGCGGGCCCCGGTTTTGTAGGTGGCAATGTGAGCCAGGGTGCTAACAAAGGTACAGCCAGCGGCATAGAAGGCATGAACGTACTACTGCTGGATGCGAATAACGAGCCCGTTGCTTTTGCTGTTACAGATGCAAATGGTGATTACAGCTTCACCAACCTGCCGGTGGGCACTTACAAAGTACATCCGGAAAACATGAACTATAATACTACTGCCGCCGGCTTTACTATCACACTGTCGCACACTGCGCATGTTGATATTAATTTCGAACGCTCACTCAGCCAGAAAACAATAGTACCGGTTACATCAGGCATCAGCAACATCAGCGGCAATGCGGCAGCATTCACAGCTTACCCCAACCCCGCTACTGATGTTATCAACATCAACTGGGCCGGCCTGTCTGATGATGCAGCTACTATACACATCAAAGACATCAGTGGTAAAACAGTATTTTCTTCTGAAGTAAAAATGGACAAGAATGTTGTTATCAACATCAGCAATATCCACCCCGGCTTCTACTTCCTGAATGTAAAAACAGAGTCAGGCAGCAACACACAGAAACTGCTTATACAATAAATAGGTTTTGCTTTATAATTCCTGAAAGGCCCCGGATTTTCGGGGCTTTTCTTTTCACAAGAATTAATTGGCACAGTTATTGCTTTTTTTATTAAAAATCACCCCATGATGAAGTTTCTCTTATCACTCATTTTAATAAGTATATTTACTCCTTTGTATTCGCAAACTTGTTGCAGTTCTCTTACACCTGTTATGAGCACAACCACCAGCGGGCAAACAGTAACTGTATATAATAATAGCACCGTGCCCACAGGCAGCGGTCTTCGTGTTGATTACTTAGTGAACTGGGGTAATGGTGTTTGCTGGGGTGCAAGTACAAAAACACCAATGACTTACACTTATCCTTGCGCCGGCAATTATACTGTCAGATTGGAAGTGAGTGTATTTGACTCCAGTATAAATACGTTGTGTTGTCTTAAAACTACTTCGCAACAAGTTTATTTGACAGGCCCCAGCCATCTGAATTGCAGCAAATTAAAAGCTTCAATGTCTGTTACTGTATCAGGAGACAAGGCGACTTTAATTGATAATAGCACGCCGAAGGCATGGTGTAATCAACGGGCCTCATCCAACATATGGTGGGGAACCAGTAACGGTTGGGGAAGTCAAACAT
Source organism: uncultured Flavipsychrobacter sp. (assembly GCA_964515955.1). GTDB lineage: Bacteria > Bacteroidota > Bacteroidia > Chitinophagales > Chitinophagaceae > UBA5543. The sequence goes on from CAZEZM010000003.1 coordinate 168,607, forward strand.
ATACTTATAAAACATCGGGTACATATAATATCAGGTTGATCTATGAACTTAAAGATCATATCCAAACTTGCAGAGATACTGTAGATACTACGATAACAGTGGTTGTAATCCCAAAAAACCAGATAGCAGGTAATGTCAGGATTGACACTGCTGCCACGCAGCCAAATGACAGCCTCAAAATATGGCTGTACAGGCTTAACACAAGTACCAACCTTTTTACCGCAGTAGATTCGTTGCAGGATTTTTCAAGACTATACATTCCGTACTATTTCAACAACCATCCCACAGGAACCTATATCATCAGGACTGCGATGATTAGTAATCAGCGCAACTCTTACGCAAACCTTCCCACCTATTTTTTCCCGGCATATGCGTGGGACAAGGCATACCAACTGCAACATTCAGGTGGAGAGTCTAATATCAGCAGCATCGTTTTAAAAGGGGGACAGGCCAATAGCGGCCCCGGCAGCATAAGCGGAACATTGCGCCACGTTACAAAAAGCGGTGTTACTAAAACCACACCAGGCATGACTGTATTTTTATTAAACACCGCCGGCGACCCGATTGCATACGACTATACTGATGCAAACGGCAACTACTCTTTCAGCAACCTGCCAATAGGCAAATACACCGTCCACCCCGATGATATCAACTTTACGACTACACCTCATACACTCAACTTAACAACAGGCCAGGCAACACGAACCAACATAGACTTCAAGGAATATGCTAACCCAATGGTCATCATTCCCGAACCGGCCAACACAACGGACATTTACAGTCAACTATTCTCAATATATCCCAACCCTGCCAAAAACACTGTCAACATCAACTGGGGCAACCTGTCTAACGATATGGCTGCTATCAATATCACAGATGTCAGTGGTAAGAAAGTATTTTCTTCAGAAGTAAAAATGGACAAGAATACTGTTATCAACATCAGCAATATCCGCCCCGGCTTCTACTTCCTGAATGTGGAAACAGGGTCAGGCAGCAATACACAGAAACTGCTCATACAATAGACATTTTGCTTTATAATTCCTGAAAACGCTCCATTCCGGGGCGTTTTTCTATTATATATCCCTCTTAAAGCGTTATTTCCACTGTCCATACTTATTTGTATTTTCATGGCTTATACATGGTCACGACGATGAGAAAACTACTGCTTTTGCTTTGCCCGCTTGTGTTATCGCTTAGCGTATTGGCACAAAATGATTACAGGTCAGCAAAGAATCCACTGTACTGGAAGAACCGCATGCCCGATGCCGCCTATTGGCAACAGGATGTACATTATACAATTAATGCAAGTATAGATGAAGAAAAACACACCATCGCTGCCACCGAGCGGCTGGAGTATTGGAACAACTCGCCCGATACACTGCATTATGTGTATTTCCACCTATGGCAAAACGCTTTTGTAAAAGGCTCTTATCTGCGCGAACTGGAACGCGCCAATAAAGTAAAGCCCCGGCTGGGCCAATATGAAGCACAAGGCCTCGGCTGTGCTGTAGAGGAAATATCTGTGAACGGGCAGAATGTAGAAATGGAACTGGACAACACCATACTGAAAGTGTACCTGCCCAAACCATTGCTGCCCGGCGGCAATACAGCTTTTGATATCCGCTTTACCACTTATTGGGATATGGGCGGCACCCGCCGCCGTATGAAGATGTATGATGCATGGGGCTTTATGCACTACAACGGTGTACAGTGGTTTCCTAAAATATGCGTGTACGACCGCAAGTTTGGCTGGGATACACACCAACACCTCAACAAAGAGTTTTATGCAGACTTCGGCAGCTACGATGTATCGCTGGATTTCCCCTCCAATTACATAGTGGAAGCAACCGGTGCACTACAGAACAGGAAAGAAGTATTGCCTGACGAGTTGCGCGAAAAACTGGACCTGAAGAACTTCAAAGACAAAAAATGGAACGAAGCCCCATCTATCATCATCCCCTACAAAAAGGGGGAAAGAAAAGTATGGAAGTTTCACGCCGTTAATGTGCACGATTTCGCCTTCACTGCCGACCCTTCTTACCGCATTGCTACAGAATACTGGAATGGCATTGAATGTGTAGGCCTGGCGCAGGAACCACACGCAAGCGGCTGGCAGAATTCAGCGCAGTATGTAAAGAAAATAATCAAAATGTTTTCGGAAGATTTCGGCATGTACGAATATCCGAAGATGATAGCCGCTGATGCTGCCGATGGTATGGAATACCCTATGCTGACACTGGATGGCGGCAGCAACCCCGGCTACAAAGGGCTGCTGATACACGAGATAGGGCACAACTGGTTTTATGGCATGGTGGGCAATAACGAAACTTACCGGGCATCGCTGGATGAGGGCTTCACACAATTCCTCACGGCATGGGGCCTGGTGAAGCTGGAAGGCGACACAATATCCCGCCGCCCTAAAAAGCTGTTTGGCAAACTGGCATACTATCCCACCACATACAGAGACTTACGGGCGTATAACAGTTACGTCCGCGATGCGCTCAACGGCAATGAAGTGCCGCTGAACACACATTCCAACGACTTTGGCAACGCGCTGCACCACGAGAACGGCTACGGACTGGTGTATTACAAAACTGCATCCATGCTCTACAACCTGCAATATGTATTGGGCGACACACTGTTTTCCAATGCTATGAAAAACTACTTCCACCAGTGGCGTTTCGCTCATCCTTATTTTGAAGATTTCCGCACGTCAATTATCCACTATACCCATGTAGACCTCAACTGGTTTTTCGACCAATGGCTGGAAACTACCAAGAGGCTGGATTATGGGGTAACACGCATTAAAAAGATTAAAGGCAACGATAGTTTCGCAGTGTCTTTCAGGCGGAATGGTGAAATGCAGATGCCTGTGGACTTCACCATCACCGCACGCGATGGCAGCAAACACCAGTACCATATACCCAACACATGGTTTGAAAAAGATACTGATGCAAAAATATTACCCAAATGGTATGGCTGGGGCAGTTGGGACAATACTTACGAAGCACATGTACAAATCCCATCAGGCATCAAACATGTAGAAATAGATACGTCCCTCCGCATGGCCGATATGTATGCTATGGACAATTACAAAACGCGACATTTTCACCTCTCGCCCAAAGCGGTAGTCGTAAAACCGGATATGGGTGTCACCCCTCCCACCGACCGTCACCACAACCAGGCATTCATCCGCCCCGACCTGTGGTGGAACCCTGTAGATGGTATAAAGGCGGGCATACACATCAACCGCAACTATATGCAGACTATGCACAAAACTCACCTATCCGTTTGGTGGAATACACATGTTGGCCAGTACACACAATACCAGAGCTTTGCCAACGAAGGCTGGTACGACAGGTATGTAGCGCTCAACTACAACTTCAGTTATGAGTCACCCGTTACGCGCTTTACACCCAAGCTGCAATTGCAGGTCAACAGCAAACTGCTGGACGGCCTATGGTACCACAAAGGTGGTTTCAATTGGGATGTAAATAGCAGAACCGCTTTGCAATTTCATATACAAACTATGTGGAGGCAGCATACGCTGGACAGGGACTACCTGCTATACCCCGAAGAGTGGAGCAGCGTACGCACCCGCCCCAATTCTTCCCTCAACATTTCCTGGCTGCACAGTATGAAATATTTTGGCGGAAGCGGGGATATTAAATTCACTACGCGCGCGCCCTTCCTTACCGGCAACAGTCTCAACGACTTCAACTACGGATATGCGCAACTGGAAATAAACAACCACAGGAATATAGATAAACTCGAACTACGCACACGTTTATTCGGCAGGTATGGTGTGGGCTCTGTTGTGCCATACGAGAGCGCGCTCTGGCTGTCCGGCGGCAGTCCTGAAGAGATGATGGACAACAAATACACCCGCAGCATTGGTTTTGTGCCCGATGCATGGCGTGGTTTTTCTCAAAATGAAACTAATCACTTCCACACAGGCGGCGGGCTCAACCTGCGCGGTTATGCGGGCTATCTCATTGCCGAGCAGCGCAATGGCGAAATACTGATAGGCTACAAAGGCCGCAGCGGTGTAGCTGCCAATGCAGAGCTGGACTTTGACAAATACATCCCGCTGAAACCTAAGTTCACCCGCAACTGGCTGCATGTGGACTTGTACGCCTTTGCTGATGCAGGCATGATAGAACTGAGCCGCGCAACTAACCTCTCTACTTACTGGAATGCTGTGCCTACCACTATGTGGAGCGATATACGTGTAGACGCAGGTATCGGGGCAGCATTTACAATTAAAAAATGGTGGAAGTTCTCTAAGGCCAGGCCGCTCACATTGCGTGTGGATGTACCCGCCTTCCTCAACCGTCCGCCTAATGCCAACCCCGATTACTTCGGGTTGAGGTATGTAATAGGTGTGAACAGGGCATTCTAATCAATAGTTATCGTTTCACATTCATCTGCCGCTATGTACATGGCGGCAGATATTTTTTGTGCATGCATCAACTCCTCTGCATCCTCGCGCCTGTCTACAGCCAGCACGGGCAATTTGCTACGTACATCATACGCCGGAAAGGTTTCCAGCACCCAGTCGCCCGTCACTTCTGCATGTACATCGTTGGGGAAAGCTATGCTGCGGTGCGCTACAATGGGCAGTCTCTTGTCCTGCGCAGATAGTATGCAGGATGAAACCTGGTGGTATATTGCGCGCTTCTTTTTATTGTCTTCGCCGGTCATATTATTAATGACAGATGAAAACACATTGCCCGCCTGCGCCAGCAATAGGATGGAGAGCAGGGTTGTTGCAGGCACTTTCAGTTTGGGGTATTGCTTCAGCCACAGTATGAAGTTTATGGACAGCAACGCGAGTAAGGGCGTGGCAAATGCATTCAGCCGGTGCGCGCCCAGCGGCAGCTTACCCAATGCAAACAAGGCGACCATCACAGCAACAACGGATGTGGCAAATGCTATCATTATGTGCAGTGGTTCACTGCTTTTCACATTCTTCCTGAATTCATAGAACCCCAACACCCAGCCTGCGATACCCAATACGCCGAACATACTCTCAAACAGGGCGCCTGCACCCTGGTGCGCAAACAACTTGAAAATATTTCCGAAAAAGAGCCTGAAACTAAACCCGTCTTTCATGATAAAATCCTTCCAGTAGTCCTGCATACCTCCATCGTGCATTACATACATCACATCATAGATGTAAAACAAGGCTATGCTCGCGGCGCATAGCATAATCATGATGGGTATATGCGGGTTATACCTGTCCCGGGTTGCTTCTTTTTGCTTCATCACCCTTCTCATAACGATGACGTACAACATGCCGGTAGCCAGTATGGGATAGGTATAGCTAAAGAATGTAACTGTTCCCATACTCACATACAACATCACCCAATGCGGTATTGACAATCTTTCCCTGTTTAGAATTTTATGAATGCTCATCAATTGCCACATGGCCACCAGTCCCAGGCACATCTCCATGGTATATTGCTTCACCTGCACGAAATAGTCCACGGAGGTTTTGAAGGAGATATAAATCAATACGAAGGTGAATACAGCCGGTGCATAACCTTTAAATAACTTCCTGCCCAGCGACAAACACAGCACCACCGCCGCAGTATGTACGATAAATGACGGCAGCCTTAACGAACTGTAACTGTAATTAAATGTATCGGAAATAATTTTCAGCGCCTGCAGGTATAGCCTGGGAAATTGCTGCATATATTCCAGTGCGCCCCATAAAGCTGCCGACTCACGGAATTTCAGGTTCTGGATAATAAACCACTCGTCTAGCCAGAATGGCCGGATAGCGGCCACAGCCGCAATTAATCCCGTACACAGGAAAAATCCTATAGTCACATAGCCGGTTATCCGGGCAGCTTTTTCCAAATAGCTCATATAGGCGTTGTTAAGGTGAATAAATATACCTCAACAAACCTGAACCGCAATAGGAAGGTCAGTATTTTACTATTTGCTGTACGTGGCTGGTAGTAGCCGTTTTGAATACCAGGTTGTATATACCGGAGAACATTTCCTTGATATCTAAAGTAAGTTTATCGTCAGGTTGCATATAGGTTTCGCACCACACACGTCCGTTCATATCCACCACTAAGAGCAGGCATTCTTCTTTTTCTTTGTTTTTGATGCTGATCATCTTACTTCTGTCAAATATATTTAGTGTTCAAATAATAGCAATATCTCTCACATGGCTGTCTCCAACCTGTTGTAATGAGTTCCAGTTCTATATGAGAAATTACTTTCGCAACAAATCCTGCCTCCGCAATTCCTGAATGAAAAAGGTGCCGGCATATTGCTTTCAGCACCTTATATGGTAAAGTTACGTATAATGATTAAAAAAACGCTGAAAAAAAATCATCGCTTTAATATCCTCGCCCCGCTTTCCTGTCCATATAATTCATAAATGCCTTGTTAGCCACCCTGTTACCTCCCCTTGTAGGGTAGTTCCCTGTAAAGTACCAATCGCCGCTGTTATCTGGGCAGGCGTCTTTTAGCCCCCCTATAGATTGATAAATGATATCCACCTCAGCTTTTACGTCTTCGGGCATCAGCATACCTGCTATCTTCTTACTTATTTCTTCGGGCGTAAATGGTTCATACACAGCCTGTACGTAGTTTTTATCATCCAGTGTACCATTGGTATCTGCTGTTTTGCATTGCTCATATACCTCGGTCAGCAGGCCTTCCATTTTTCTGTCCTTCAGCAATTCCACTGTAGCGCGGAAGGCTATAAAATCGCCCATCCTGCTCATGTCTATACCATAACAGTCGGGGTAGCGTATCTGCGGGGCTGAGGATACGATGATAATGCGTTTAGGCTCCAGCCTGTCCAGCATCTTAATGATGCTTTCTTTCAAAGTCGTACCCCGCACTATAGAATCGTCTATCACCACCAGTGTGTCTACGCCCGGCTCTACAGTCCCATAGGTGATGTCATATACGTGCTGCACCATCTCGTCGCGGGCAGAATCTTCAGTGATGAAGGTCCGCATCTTCACGTCTTTGATGGCTATCTTCTCAATCCGCACCCTCCGGCCTATGAGCTCCAGCATTTCGTCATCATTCATTTCCTTGCCACGGGTACGTATCTTATTCAGCTTTATCTCGTTCAGGTAATCCTCCAGCCCTTTTATCAGGCCATAGAATGCTATTTCAGCGGTATTGGGGATAAAGGAAACTATGGTATGTTTCAGGTTGTTGTCAATCGCCTTCAGTACCGTCTGTGCCAGGTTGCGGCCCAGTTGCATCCGCTCCCTGTATATATCTTTATCACTACCACGGCTGAAGTATATCCGTTCAAAGCTACAGGCAGTCTTTTCTTGCTCAGGCAGTATCCTTACTTCGTTGAAAGTACCATTGGCACGGGTAATGACTGCGCAGCCGGGTGTCAGTTCTTTCACATCTTCCAGCGGCACGTGAAAAGCGGTCATAATCGCAGGGCGTTCCGATGCAACCACCACTATTTCATCATCTTTGTAATAATATGCCGGGCGTATGCCATTAGCATCGCGCAGTACAAAACTGTCCCCGTTGCCTACCAGCCCGCCGCATACAAAACCACCGTCAAAATGCGCGGCGGCTTTTTTCAGCGCGCCTTCCAGGTCCAGTTGCTCGGGGTTGGCTTCATCAGCCAGTTTTATATAATGCTGTACGGTATCTATCATAGCCCCCAGGTCGCTTTCGCGTATGGTCTGGCTGGGGTGCTCATCCAGCATTTTAAACAGTTCGTCCGTATTTACCAGGTTGAAGTTGCCCGCCATCACTAAGTTGCGTGTAGGGTTGATGTCCGGTTTGATAAACGGGTGGCAGAATTCTACATTGTTCCGTCCCTGTGTGCCGTAACGCAGGTGCCCCATCATCACTTCGCCCATAAAACGCATATAGCCTTTCAGCAGGCCGGGGTAGTTACGTATTTCGGGGAACATTTTTTCCAGCTCGGCGGTTTCCTGCTGCACTTCTTCAAACACCCTTTTTATGGCATTGGGGCCATTCAGGCGCAGGCGGTGCATAAACTGGTGGCCGGCTTCTATATTCAGCTTCACTGTGGCTATACCCGCACCATCTTGTCCCCGGTTATGCTGCTTTTCCATCAGCAGGTACAATTTGTTCAGGCCGTAGAAAGCCGTTCCGTATTTGCGGTGGTAAAATGCCAGTGGTTTCAGCAGGCGGATGTATGCCAACCCGCATTCGTGACGTATCGCATCAGACATGAGGGTGCAAAGATACTAAGCTTTCAGAAGTTTCAGCGGGTATGTTAAATTGTTTTTGATAATGTGTCGATTGTATTTTGCCCTCTTCTATATGCAGGTTGAACCAGGTGCTGACAAACAGCGCGATACCGAAGAATAAAATAATCGCCGAAGATGTTTTTTGCAGGTACATAATGCGCCTCAGCGTCAGCTTGCGCCTGATGGCATCCGCCAGGAACACCTTACATATATCTATCGCCAATACTATGCTGAGGCAAACGGTAAACATGACCACCCGGTACCAGCCACTGGTATTGGCCGTGGCCGATACGGTGCCCAGCCATATGATGATTACTGCGGGATTAATGGTGTTAATCAAAAACCCACTGGTCCATATTTTAAAATAATCCGTATTGCTGATATTAATTTTGGTGGTGCCGGGACGCACAGGTCGATACCTGCTGATGACACCTATCAGCCCTACTATTATCAATATACCCGCACCGCCATAAGCTATCTGCCGCGAGTAATCGTGCAACACCTCCAGCCACGATGCCGCCAGGTTGGCCACTACTACATACAGTATATCGCTGATGGATACGCCCAGTATAAAAGCTATCCCGGCCTTGTAGCTATGGTTCAGGCTGTACTTGAGAATGGCAAACAAGGTAGGCCCCACCGATATGGCGAGGAACAAGCCCAGGAAAACTCCTTTTAATGATGCATCCCACAATTGCATAAGACAATATAAAAAGAATAGGGTTATGATAGTACAACTATCAATGCTTGCCTATTGTTCGCAGTAATAATTATTTATTAATTAACAAAACTTTCAATAAGCGGTCTTCAGGCCCGGTTATTTCTATCGTCATCCACAGGTAGGGTGCAGTCAACAGGCCGGGTGCCTGCTCAGGCCACTCTACTATGGCATAGCTGTTCTTGTCCAGCAGGCAGTCTTCCATACCAGCCTGTACGGCTTCTTCTTCGCTCTTTAGCCTGTACCAGTCCATATGATAGATAGTAGTATCTGTGCCATTATGGTCAAAGTTGTATTGGTTAATCAGCGCGAACGTGGGGCTGCTCACAGCGTCAGTCACCCCCAGGTTGTCACACAGGGCGTGTACCAGTGTGGTCTTGCCCGCACCCATAGGCCCGCTAAGCGCCCATACCCTGTACTGATGCGCATATTGCCACAACTTATCCGCCGCATTTCGGATATTCGATAAAGAATAGGAAATTTGTAATACAGGTTCTTGTTCCATCTTCGGGCAAAGATATATCCTGTCATATAAAATGGGAAAAACATATTCCACTACTGTAGAGGGCATGACATGCGGCAACTGCGCCCTCACCATTTCCAAACTGCTGGAAAAAAAAGGCGCGACTAATATCGCTGCCAATGCAGCATCGGGAGAGGTGAGCTTTACCGTAGTAGAAGAAACCGATGTCAACAAAGTGTACGATGCTATTGACGGGTTGGGCTACAGGGTGGTGCGCGAAAGCGACGCCGATGATACCGTTCCTACACAAAAGAGCAAAGATTACACTACAGCTTACCTGATTATCTCTGCTATATTCACCTTCCCCCTGCTCATGCACATGTTCAGCAGTTGGCACCTGCTGCACAATCCCTGGGTGCAGTTGGTATTAGCTACGCCTGTATACATAATAGGCTTGCGCCAGTTTGGTGTCAGCGGTGTGCGTTCCCTGCGTCATGGCCTGCCCAATATGGATGTACTCGTCATCATAGGCGCTACAGCGGCTTATGTATATTCACTCATAGGTATATTTGTCTATACAGCACATGCACACGATTACCTGTTTTTCGAAACCACTGCATCTATCATTACACTGGTGATGTTCGGCAACTGGCTGGAACATAAAACTGTCAAATCCACCACAAAAGCCATAGACGCCTTGGTGCAATTGCAACCACAGAAAGCGCGCCTGGTAATGGCCGACAGTATGGGCAAAGAAACCGTGATGGAGGTAGAAAGCAAGTATGTGAAAACAGGTGATATAGTACTGGTGAACACAGGCGACAGCATACCTGTAGATGGCATCATCTTCAGCGGAGACGCGCAGATTGACGAGCACATGATTACCGGCGAAAGCCTGCCTGTACATAAAGACAAAGACGATGAAGTGGTGGGCGGCACCATCGTGCTCGATGGCAACCTGCGCATACAGGCTACGGCTGTAGGCAGCGCTTCTGTACTCTCCAATATCATACGCCTGGTGCGCGAGGCGCAGGGGCAAAAACCACCCCTGCAAAAATTGGCTGATAAAATAAGCGCTGTATTTGTACCGGCTGTATTAGGCATTGCTGTAGTTACTTTGCTGGTCAGCTACTTTGTCCTGGATACAAGCTTCGAAAATGCCATGATGCGTGCCATAGCGGTCATGGTTATCTCCTGCCCATGCGCTATGGGGCTGGCTACACCCGCCGCCGTGGCGGTAGGCCTGGGCCGTGCCGCACGCAATGGCATATTGATAAAAGGCGGCGATACCCTGCAAAGGCTGAAGACTATCAAAAACGTCGTATTCGACAAAACGGGTACGCTCACTACCGGCAAGCTGCAGATTGAATCTTTCACTACAACAATTGAAGAGCAACAGTTTAAAACCATAGTAGCGGCTATTGAGCAACACTCATCCCACCCCATTGCAAAATCCATCACCAAACAATGGAGCGAAACAGGGAATGTGACACTGGCAACTGTAGATGAAGTAAAAGGCAAGGGCCTGCAGGCTACTGATAACGATGGCAACCAATGGCAGCTGGGCTCCGAGAAATGGCTGCATGCCAATATCGAAGACAATAAAGGTTACGACCTGTACCTGTATAAAAACGGCGCTTATGCAGGCGCTATACGTGTATCAGACGCGCTGCGCCCCGATGCTAAAGAAACCATAGCCGAACTGAAAGAAATGGGTTACCATACCATATTGCTCAGCGGCGACAAAAAAGCTAAGTGCGAACGTATAGCCGCCGAACTGGGTATAGACGAAGTATTGGCGGAACAAAGCCCCGAACAGAAAAACGCTAAACTCGATGAACTGATGCAAAAAGCCCCTACCGCCATGGTGGGCGATGGCATCAACGATGCACCGGCTCTCGCGCGTGCCACGGTGGGCATTTCTTTAAGTGAATCCACACAGATAGCCATACAGTCTGCCAATGTCATTTTGTCCAACAACCAGTTGGGGACACTGCCAAAGGCTATCCGCCTGGGTATATATACCGAGCGTACCATCAAGAGCAACCTCTTCTGGGCGTTTATCTACAACATTGTGGCCATACCTGTGGCGGCAGCAGGCTTACTGCGCCCCACTTATGGCGCGGGCATCATGGCGCTCAGCGATGTGGTGCTGATACTCAACTCTCTTTTCCTAGGCATCCGCCGCCTAAAGAAGTAAGCCGCTCATTTTCAGTAATATTGTAACTGACAATTGCATTACAATAATTAAATTACAATTTGCTAAATTTATAGACGGCATATTATTTGAATGGATTAAGCTATGATGAGGATTGTATTGATGGCAGCTATCGTATTAGGGCTGGCTTCCTGCAAAGGAAGCAGCAAGGTTTCATCTGCCCGGCAGGACCAAAACACCACGGAAAGAAAAAAGCTTTCCTGTGCAGATGTGCATGTGGATATGAATACTCCGCACCTCGATTGGTTTGAGGAAAATAAATCCGTTTTAAACAAGGCAAATGAAGTGCTCGTTTTACCTAAAAATTACCAGGTCTTCTCCATAGACACTACCCAGCTCAGTTCATTTTTCAATGCGGTGCAGTCGGGCAATACGGTTATCACCGTTTTACCTTTGCCATCACCCGCCGGTTGCCAATTGTTCACCGTTACCAACAACCCGGAAAAAGGGGCTAAACTACCCCAGGGCATGATCATGGCAGTAGGTGAAAGCAATGGACAGAAGGCTGTCTTAAATTTCTATAGGGAAAACCTTACCGCGCATGTCAATTGGTTTGATATGAAGTATGAAATGATGACCGTAAAAGCCAACGGGTTGCCCTACATTATTGTCTATGAAAAAATGCCGCCACCTCCCGACCCACGCAAAAACAAAGAAGATAACAAACCGGAAATTATAGAACTTCGTTATAATAAATAATACAACCTATGAGAAACTACATCTTACTCGCACTCATTGCCCTTTTCTGCTTGCAGCAGGCCCAAGCCTATACCGGGGAAGTATGGAAAGAGTTGAACACGAAAAATGTACCCGCTAAAGGAGAAAGGAAATTGCAACCCGAAGCGTACAAGGTATTTATGCTGAACGACAGCTATATCAAAAACCTGCTGTTCAGCCTGCCGGAGATACCCGAACAGGGAACCATACTGGCCATTCCCACACCGGGCGGCGGTATGATGAGTTTCAAAGTATGGCAGACACCATATATGGCGCCCGAGCTGGCCGCTAAATATCCCGGCATAAAAAACTTTACGGCTGTAGCTGTTGACAGGCCGGGTGTTACAGCGAGTATCAACTACACCTACAAGGGCTTCAATGCTATGGTGTACGACGGCGGCAACACCTATCTTATTGACCCCTACAGCACCCAAAACGATGGCTACTATATCTGCTATTACAAGCGCGATTACAGAACCGCGGCACGCCCCTTCAATTGCGGGGTTGTAGATGAGCAGGAAAAAGAATTACAACAGGAAGGAAAAATAATCATGGGCAACGAGCCCCCGCGTATGGCCTACAAAACCCACGGCACGCTCAAAAAAACTTTCCGCATGGCGCTTACAGGCACCGGCGAATATGCCCTGGCAGTGGATGGCCCCACCCCTACCAAACAGGGTGTACTTAGTATCATGAACACTTCGCTTGCACGCGTGAATGGAATATTACAGCGCGAACTCGCTGTTACTTTACAACTGATAGGCAACAACGATACCCTCATATACCTCGACCCCGCTACAGATTCATTTACGGCGTTGCAAAACAGCATCGTCAACCTCAATACACAATATGCTAACCAGAAGAATACGGATACCGTTATAGGCCGGGGAAATTATGACATTGGCATAGTGTTCTGTAGTGGCGATGGCGGTATTGCAGACAAGGATGGTCTTTGCGACCCCGGCTTTGAGGCGCGTGCTGCTGTGGGAAAAGCCAACCCTACCGGCGATGCTTTTGATGTAGATTATGTGGTACACGAAATCGGGCACCAGCTGGGTGCAGAACATACCTTCAATTATAGCGGCGCACCCCCTTGCAATCCGTCAGCCAAGATGAACTTCGCATACGAACCCGGCAGCGGCAGTACTATTATGGCTTATGCAGGGCTCTGCTCCGGCAACGATATCCAGTTCCACAGCGATGATTATTTTCACGTTATCAGCCTCGACCAGATGGTCAAATATATCAGTACCGTACCGCTCTGCGGCACTACACTGCCATCGGGCAATGTAGCGCCGGTAGTGCCCGGCATACAGGCTACTTACGAGATACCCCACCTCACCCCCTTTGAGCTGGAAGCGCCCGAAGCGGTAGATGCTGACAACGATGTATTGAACTATTGCTGGGAACAATACGACCTGGGTGATTTTGGTAAAGGGCTAGACCAGGCACAGTATGGCCCAATCTTCCGTTCCTTCAAACCCGTTGCTTCACGCTGGAGGATATTTCCTACGCTGGACTCGCTGCGTGTCGGCGTGTATTCTTGCAGGGCTGAAAAATTGCCGCAGGTAGCACGCCAGCTCAACTTCAAACTTACTGTCCGCGATATGTATAATGGCATGGGCTCGCACAATTGGTCTGATACAACGGTAACATTAAACGTTACCGACCAGTCAGGCCCATTCCGTGTACTTGGCCCCAACCAGTCGTCCAACTACTGGCGCAACGGCAGTTCCTATACTGTAACCTGGGATGTGGCCAACACCACCAACGCCCCCGTTAGTTGCAGCAATGTGGATATATTCCTTTCGCTGGACGATGGCCTCACCTGGCCCATTACACTCGCCACTGCCACAGCTAATGATGGTAGCGAGGTGATTACCGTGCCGGCGGGTTCTTACACCGGCTCAGCCAGGGTAAAAGTTAAAGGCTCAGGAAATGTATTTTTTGATATGAGCGACAGGGGTTTCACTATCAACGACTGGCCCGATGCAGTGAATGACATAGCAGGTGCAGGCACTATTAACGTATATCCTGTTCCGGCAAAAGACGATTTGTTCATCAGTATTACAGATGGTGGCCGGTACGATGTAAAAATGTTTAATAGCGTAGGGCAACTGGTATGGCAAAACTTTGTAAACGGCAATACCTCCGTCCACACGGCTAAAATGGCTTCCGGCATCTATCAACTGGTATTTATCAACCAGGCTACTGGCGGCAAAACGGTTAAGCGGGTGGTTGTGGAATAAGCTGCTATCTAGCTCGCTACTTTATAATCGCCATCCTGCGGACGCATACCTGTTACTATCAGGTTGCTCGATGCCTTGCCCAGCAGTGTGCCCTGCATATCATACACATGGCATTCCACGTGTATGATTTTTTTGCCCGCGCGCACCACTTTCGATGTAGCCCTCAGCCTGTCGCCCTTTTTGATAGCATACAGGAAGTCTACATTCAGGTTCAGCGATGTATAATTGTTTTCAGTATCCAGGCTTACTACGCCCCAGCCTATTACTTCGTCCATTACCAGCGCCATCATACCGCCGTGTATATTTCCGTAGGGGTTGGTCATTTCCTCCCTTACCTCCAGCGATATGGTAGCGCTGCCCTTCTCTATTTTCTCCAGGGTAAAGTGCAGCCAGTTGCCCGCAGGCGAGCGCGAATCCAGCACTACTTTCCCTTCATAATTGTCTTTGATAAACTGCAATATTGCACCTGCAGGTATTTGTTTATAACTCATTATTTCTTCTTCTTTTCTTTTTCGGTTTTATATTTTTCCAGCATCTCTATCATCTTCTCTATACGCCGTGCGCGTGTTTCAGGCTTCTTTGCTGTCACTATTGCTTCTGCGTGTTCTTTCTTATGAGAAAAAGGCATGCCCTCCAGCAATGCCTGCAATTCTTTATGCGGCTTCAACGCCTCCAATACGTCTTTCGGAAATGTCACGGCCCTGTTCAGAAAGTCCACTCCTTCTATCTGCCTCGCCTCCATAGGTATGTCGCGCAGCTTGGGGCCTATTGCTTCGCTCTTTCTGTACCTGAGCGCCGACCAATCCTCATCCACAGCTACTTGTGTCACGGGTTCATATCCCGCCGCAAACACTGCCTCCCATCCCTTGTCCCTTGTCATGTCCGACTTTATACTGCCTGTCTTTTTCGGGTAAGCTATCCACAGCAGTGCGTCTTCGGCCAGCCTGGGGGCTACTTTAGGTATTATCCCGTCCAGTTCTTTCTTGTTGACTGCAAAAATTACAGCCTGGGTAATTTCAGCTTTGCCCCCTACCGATGTTTTAAGCTCAAAACCCTCAAAAATACCTGAAATATTGCCCGGGGCGTTGAGCAGGTACAGGGGGATATCTTCCTGTAAGCGCATTTTTTTGACCACACTCATATATGGCAGATTTAGCCGGGCAAAGGTAGGTGGAAATTGTATATAGCGCCCCGCAACAGTATAGACATCGTTAATATGATATTTTCCC
Organism: uncultured Flavipsychrobacter sp.; assembly: GCA_964515955.1. Classification (GTDB taxonomy): domain Bacteria; phylum Bacteroidota; class Bacteroidia; order Chitinophagales; family Chitinophagaceae; genus UBA5543. The sequence goes on from CAZEZM010000003.1 coordinate 184,423, forward strand.
TTTTAACAATACCCCAACATTTACAAGCTTTTATGTTAGCTATAAATTTTGTCTATATCGTTTTCTTCGCCTAATTTAGCAGGAAATAAATACCATGACAATTACGCAATTAGAATACGTGGTAGCTGTTGCTACATACAAAAGTTTCGTTGCTGCTGCTGAAAAATGCTTTGTGACACAACCCACCCTGAGCATGCAGATACAGAAACTGGAAGACGAACTGGGTATAAAACTGTTTGACAGGAATAAACACCCCATCGCCATCACGGCTATGGGCGAGGCAATAGTAGACCAGGCGCGCATTATACTGTCAGAGTGCGAGAAAATAAACGAACTGATACAAAGCCAGCAAACTACCATATCAGGCACGTTCAAAATGGCGGTGATACCTACCATAGCACCCTACCTGCTGCCCGGCCTGCTCGAAAATTATAACAAAGCTTACCCCGATGTTAAACTGATAGTTAAAGAAATGGAAACCGACCAGATTCTTGTGGCTATCAGGAACAACGAAATAGATGCCGGCTTGCTCAGCACACCGCTTAACGAAAATGGCATTAAAGAATACCCTTTGTTTTCAGAACCGCTGGTAGCCTACTTTGCCGAAGGCGAAAAGGCGCTGAAAAAGAGAATGGTTACACCCGCCGATATCTCCCTCGACCGTATATGGCTGCTCAACGAAGGCCATTGCCTGCGCAACCAGGTGCTGGACCTCTGCAGCGACCATGTGGAAAAACTACAGGCTGAAAAACCGTACAGGTACGAATCCAGCAATGTGGAAACACTGCGCAAAATGGTAGATACCAATAAAGGCATGACCGTATTGCCTGAATTTGCTACGTTCGAGTTTTCAGAAGACCGCATGGAGCGGGTACGTTATTTTGAAGACCCCGAACCTGTACGCGAAATCAGTATGGTCACCAGCGGGCACTTTGTAAAGCTCACGTTGCTGCAAACCATTATGGACAGTATACTGAAACTGGTACCTGAAAAGATGCGTGTGCAAAAAAGCAACCGCAAAGTTTTGCGCATACAGTCGGCTAAACTGTAGCTACTACCACACGGTTCAGCCCGTCGTCTATACAATGGCATCGGGGAAATACCTTGCGGAGTGTTTTATCCACCGGGGCCCAGTCTTCGTTGCGCTGCACTATATAGTTCATAATCATTTTACCGCCGGGGCGTATGCTCCTGCGGCACTGTGCCAGGAACTCCGGTGAGGTAACAAATCCCGGCACTACACGGCTGTTGAATATATCTACTACCAACAGGTCGTACGTTATCTTGTTCTGCTCCATGTATTCTTGTGCATCAGCACATATGGGTGTTATTTGTCCGCCATAGCCCGGTAGTGCCTCCAGCGCCCATTTTAGCACAGTGCTGTCATGGTCTACCATGGTGAAATCAGGGCGGTAACCCAGTTTATCCATCACTTGTATGGCACTGCCCAATCCTGTGCCCAATACCAATACATTATTCACTTCGGGCAGGTAAGTTTGTATCTGTTTGAAACCTATACGCAATGGCCGGTAATGCTCCCCGTCAGAGTATAGTGCATCAGCAGTAGCCAATTGCATTCTGCCGCGGTAATAATACAGTTCCAGCAATGGGTTCTTATCACTGGCGCCTTTACGCACCAGTACCGGCGTGATGTAACTCAGTAGTTGTTTGTATAATGAGAGCGTGGGCAATTGTCTAATTAGGTTTGTAATGCTTCATAGCCCCGGGTATCTTGCCCCTGATGTCATTTATCCTGCGCTCGTTAGACGGGTGGGTACTGAGAAATTCAGGTGGCTGCTGTCCGCCTGCTGCTGCCATTCGCTGCCAGAAACCGATTGCTTCATGCGGGTCGTAGCCTGCCTTAGCCATAAATATCAGCCCCATCTCATCGGCCTCGCTCTCGTGCGCTCGCGAGAAGGGTAACAATACACCTACCTGTGTACCTATTCCATATGCGCCCATAAACAGGTTCTGGGCTTCCGCAGGCTTATCTGCCACCAGTACCGACAAGGCTACGCCGCCAAACTGCTGTGCCAGTTGCTGGCTGATGCGCTCATTACCATGCCGGGCTATGGCATGGGCTATCTCGTGGCCCATCACTACAGCCACTCCTGCCTCGCCCTGGCAGTAGGGTAATATCCCTGTGTAAAAAGCCACCTTGCCACCCGGCATACACCATGCGTTCACCTGGTTGCTTTCTATCAGCTTATACTCCCATTGGTAGCCGCTTACCAGGTCGGCCTTGCCTATACTAGTTAAATATTGGGTGGCTGCGGTTGATATTTTTTGTCCTACCCTGCGTATCATTTCGGCATCATTGGTGCCGCTCTTTACGTTGCTTTCCGCCAGTACGGCCGTGTATTGCTGTTGCCCCATCGTCCTCATCTCAGACTCAGGCAGGGCGTTGAGCGAACTTCTCCCTGTAACGGGGTTTTTAAAACACGATGCTAAGCCGGCAATAATAAATGCCGAAGCTGTTATCAGTAGTACCTTTTTCATAGATGTGAAATTTCCTGAAAAGTGTTGTAAATAAATATACAACAATAGAAAGATAACTAAGGTTTAATCCTCGCCCCGGCGGCGGCGAAACCTGCGCTTGCGGAAGATAGCTACTTTGCTTTCGCTGCCGTTTATCAGTCTGTTGATATTCTTATGGTGCGTCAGCACTACCAGGAAGGCGGTAGCTATCGCAAATATCCTGTAACTCAGTTCAGGCTCGCGGAAGATGAAAAATATCATCAACGGAAATGCTATACTGGCTGTTATAGAACTGAGTGATACATAACGTGTCATGTACAGCATCAGTACAAATACACCTACCATGCTTACAGCTACCAATGGTTGTATAGCCACTATCATGCCGAATAATGTAGCTATCCCTTTACCGCCTTTAAACTCCGCCCATATGGGGAAGATATGTCCTAATACAGCAAACAAACCCAGGAATATCTGCAGGTTTACAGATTGTTCACTGCTCATCGGGCCGTAAGGGGAAAAGATAGCCAGCTTGACAGCTACGAAGCCTTTCATCATATCTATCAGCATTACAGCAGTACCTGCTTTGGCGCCCAATATCCTGAAGGTATTGGTAGCTCCTGCATTGCCACTACCATGCTCGCGTATGTCTATGCCAAACAATCGCTTGCTAACCCATACCGCAGTAGGTATAGAACCTATCAGGTATGCTAATACTATAAGGACCGCAATATTCATTCAGACTGAGTGGGTATTGAAGAGAGCAAATATAATTTTTACAAACGATTAATCCTAACTGCAGGTTGAAAATTCAGCATGAATCCACTGGTTTTCAGAAAGTTACAACAATTGTTAAAAAAATGCCAATGCAGCGGAAGTCCTATTCAGACGCTACAATGCATAACCATTTACCTTCAGCAAAGACAGATGTATCCTTAAAGCCTGCTTTCCTTGTTTCACTGAGTACAATCTGCTCATCTGCCTCCAGTATGCCGCTCATTATCAGCACGCCACCTTCTGCCAGTGCGGCATGCATCTGCTGCATGTATTGTAACAATATGTGGCGGTTAATGTTGGCTAATATAATATCAAACTTCCGGCCTTCCGCCACTTCCAGCGAACCTCGCCGTACTTCTATGCCGGCTATATCATTCGCTGCAATATTTTCCATCGTGTTCTCATAAGACCATTCGTCATTATCAATGGCCAGTACATTTGCGGCACCCAGCTTTCGGGCCAATATAGCCAGTACACCCGTTCCGGTTCCGAAGTCCAAGACAGCCTTACTATTGAAATCAGTATTGCGCATCCGCTCTATCATCAGCATAGTGGTGGCATGGTGGCCTGTACCAAAAGACATTTTGGGTGTTATGATGATTTCATATGGCACTGTATTGTCCGGCGCATGAAACCGCGCCCTGATGGTGCAAAATCCTGCTACCGTCACCGGCTGAAACCCTTCCTCCCATTGGGCATTCCAGTTCTGCTGTTGTATCCGCTCTACCGCGGCCTCACCTGTGTGCCATTCACGTATACCCGCCTGCAGGTTATCTGTATATGCATCCGCGGCAATATAGGCGATGAGTGCACCTGCCTCTTCTTCAAAACTTTCAAAACCCTCCTCTGACAGCCTGGCCATCAATATCTCTCTTTGGGTCGCATCTGATTCAGCCAAAGTCAGCTTTATATAATCCATACTTGCAAAAATAGGTTGCGTACGCATACGGGCACAAAAAAAGGCTGCGCTTGCGCACAGCCCCCTTTGTTTATTGCTCTGTTATAGTCAATACTATTTGTTTACCCTGCTACCCGGGTTGCCTACTTCCGACTCACCATCACCTTCCATGTCTTCGTTCATACTCTCGTCCATTTGCAGGTTTTTAGACTGGTCGTCCATATTGCCCGGCTTGGCACTGTTGTACAGTACGCGGCGTGTAGGCACATCTGTAATGATACGAAGCTCTGTACGGCGGTTCATCTGGCGGCCCACAGGGTTGTCCTTGCCACCGTCCGATGTATTGGGTGCTGCCGGCATAGATTCACCAAAGCCTTTGGCTACTATACGGTTCTGGTCTATACCAGCGTTTATTACATAGTCAACCACAGCCTGTGCACGGCGCAGAGATAATGCTTTATTATATTCTTCTGTACCCTTGGCATCAGCAAATGAATACACCTCAACAGTAAATGAAGGGTTATCATTCAGGAACTGTACCAGCGTATCCAATGACGCTACAGATTCAGCACGAAGGTCGGCTTTATCATAATCGTAGTATACATTGCTTACAGAGAACGTAAATACCGGAGTAATTTCATCCATATATATAGTTACGCTTACTGTATCATCCGGGTCAGTGCGTTTTACGTCCATTGTATTAACAGAGGCGCGTGTAGAGGCATATTGCTCTTTATCGCCTGTCAGTACATATGCGTGTCCGCGGCCCATATTGAAACCGAAGTTGCCATCAGTAGAGTTAAAGGTTTTCATATCACCTTTTTCATCTACCATTTTCACTACTACCTCATTTATGGGCTCTTGTGTTTTACGGTCTACCACCTTGCCTATTACTACCAGGCTGGGCTCGTATTGTATGCGCCATATGTCATCGCAACACGTAGGGTTCTTCAATGCGATAGAACCAACACGGTTAGATACTACATAAGCATCGGGTTTGCCCATAGGGTCTTTGATGAAGTACATTTCATCAGCCGATGTATTAACAGGATAACCCAGGTTCTTTACGTTAACATAACGCGAAGGGCCTCCCTGTGCTGAATAGATGTCAAATCCACCCATTGTCACCCATCCGTTGGATGAGAAGTACAGTTTGTTTTCCCTGCTGTCGTAGTAAGGGGTTATCTCATCATTAGCGGTATTGATTTGTTTACCGGCGTTTTGAGGACGGCGGTAAGTACCGTTACGTGGATCTATTATTGAATACCAGATATCGTATCCGCCACGGCTTTGCAGCGTACGGTTAGACGAAAAGAACAGTACTTCTTTCTTGCCTACCAGCGCTACGAAAGGTTGTGTGTTGGAGCCACCATCGTTGATACCGTCGCCCAGTTCTTCAGGATCGCTCCATGAAGACTTCTCAAACTTAGATACGTATATCTTACACTCTACTTTCATTGAATCGCCTTCGGCGCACTTTGTAAAGTAGAAACGGTCGCCGCCGGGGCTGTAAGTACCGTTACTGATGTGTACTTTATCAGAGTTGAAATCACCATCATTGAAAGGTATAGGCCATTGGAATGAATCCACCTCTTCAGTATATTTCTGCTTGGTCGAAGTCATGAAACGAGACATATAAGACTCACGCTTCTTCTTATCTACCTCTACAAGGTCATTTTGCCTCATAGTAGAAAACAGCAGGGCTGAATCTCCCAACGGGTAAGGCGCAGACTCAGTGTAAGCGCTGTTTACGTTAGGCCCGGCGTTTTTCACAGTCACAGCCTGCGGGTCCATCATAGATGCTGTAGCCACTTTACAACCCTCTATTTCTTTAAGGGCGCGCTTTTTCAGCACTTTATATGTTTTGGGGTTATCACCAATAAACCTGTTGAACGCTGCTATGGCAGCATCATAATCCCCCCCTTGCTTCAGCATCATTGCCTGCTTAAACACAGCTTCGGGGTACAGCTTGGAAGCCATATTATATACTTCGCCATAGTAGTTCGCAGCCGGCAGGTAATCACGGGTCATCCAATAACATTCCGCCAGTTGGTACGAAAGGTACGGGTTGCGTGGTTGTTCTTCCTTTAATTGCAGATAGTAGTCTATCGCGTTAAAATAACTTCCTTCCCTGTAAAGCCCATCGGCCCAACGCAGCTTTTTATAGTACGGCAGTTTCGAAACAGGATCGTCAGCTTTGTCCCTGTACCTGTCTTTGTTCTGTTGCTGTGCGGCAACATCCATATGAACCGTAACCATTAGTGTCGCCAAAAGCAGAAGCAGCCAATTTTTTCTCATGTGCATGCGCATTGTTAATGGGTATAAAAATATAAATTGCTTTAAAAAAAAGAAAGGGCTTTGAAAAATATTTTTGCCCTTTCCTGAAATATTATTTAAATCCTCTTAAAAGCGAGAGCAAGGATAGATCAGTTTGCGGGCAAAATCCAGCGGATCAGGCGCTATCCATGTCAACGCCAGCTCAAAACCACCGGTGCTCCTTGCATTATTTTTAAGTGAAGATACGGTATAATCATATGCCAGTCCCAGGCGGAATCCTTTATACTCCAGGCCGGCTGTTACCATAGCCGCATCGTCAAAACGATACCAGCCTCCTAAAAACACCGCTGTAGTGAACGCACGGAACTCGGGGTCGCCTACTATCAGGTGAAACTCGTTACCGGCAATCATTTCAGTGGCGTTGGCCTGCTGCTGGTACAGGAATGCGGGGCGCAAGCTCAGTTTTTCGCTTACATAAGCTATAGCACCTACCTGTGCGTTATAACGCATAGCCAGACCTACATCAGCTTTCTGGTCCCTGTCAAAGGTTTCGCGGGGCTGGTTCAGGTTGTTGGCGCCTACTCCTATTACATAAGAGAAGTTTTCGCCGGCCTGGTGTGCCCAGCTGATACCCGCATTAAATACAAAGTAATCTGTCTTGGGGTTGACATTGCTGCCGGTAGTTCCGGGCTGGAACTCGCCGTCTACAAATTCATCAGTAAAATACAACCTTGTCAGGTCAAAGCTCTTTTGGGTATATCCACCCTGGAAACCTACTGACAGCGCTTTGTTGACGCTGGCACCCAGGAACTTATGATAAGCAACTGAAGCCAATGCCGACAAGTTGGAGAGGTTGGCATCACCCGCCCTGTCGTTATACACCTGTATACCTGCAGCCAGGTAATCATCAATGGTCAGGTCATTTACTATGGGCGCATCTACCGACACGGCTATAGTCTTAAACGGTACGGTAACGCTCCTCCACTGGTCGCGGTATATAGCCGATGCACGCATCCTGCCGCTGAAGTTGCCCGTAAACGCGGGGTTAACTATCAGTGGCGACGCATTGAATTGCGTAAAGTGAACATCCTGTGCCTGTACATCCGGCGTAACTTGCATAGTCAACGCTAATGCTACTGCGATTCCTGCACGGCTAATGGTTCTTTTACTGATCATGATATGTTATCCTTAAGAGTGTAATTTTTTATAAAAATATGTTTTAACAGCCAGCTATGCAACACTACATGCGTTACCTGCGTAAATATCTGCAAAAAGTGTGCATTGCAGCTATAAAACAATCATTCTCAACGGCTGAAAATACGGAAATATTTCAAAGTTGCAATGGCAGGCCCCATAATTTTTAATGCCGTGCCGCCCGCATACCGTGCTGAGAACCTGTGCTTTGCCCTGCAAATGCGCTGTTTTCTGCATTACTTAAAGACGGAAGACGCCCTGTAATGGTTGGCTGAACCGGGGCACTTTTCTTCCCAAACTTGCTTTTGTGTTCTACATCATTAAAATATTACTTTTGCGTAGCTGACCCATATGGCTACTACCAAAAAAAATACAGAGAAAAACAAGGCGAAAGAAAAAAATCAGCAACCCGTAGTGGATAAAGCGGCGCGCCGCAGGCAATTCAGGCTGGGCTTCGGGCTGTTTTTCCTGCTTGCAGGCATTTTTATCGGGTTTTCGCTCATCAGTTACCTCTTCACCTGGCAGGCCGACCAGGACAAGCTCCTCACAGGCGAACCGCTCAGTACCTTCCTGCTGAAAGATAAAGAAATAGTGGCCAACTGGGGCGGGCGCGTAGGCGCCGCTGTTGCACACCTGCTGATGTACAACTGGGTAGGTATCGCTTCTTTCGCCATCAGTATATGGATTACTATCGCGGGCCTTAGCCTGGTATATGGCAAACGCATCATACCCGTTACACGTTACCTCCGTTGGACATCGCTGCTGGTGCTGGTGGTAGCGCCCGTACTTACTTATTTACTGGCCGATGCTACATTCCCCTACGGGGGCGCCTGGGGCAACGAGGCTATATCTTATATGAGGGGCTTCTTCGGCAATGCAGGCACGGGGCTTATATTATTTGCCGTAGTCTGCTTTTTCATGTTTGTAGTATTCGCCCTGGATATATCGCCCGTACTGCGCCGGGCACGCAATACAGCACAGAAGGTAGCCGGTGCCGCAGCAGCGTTAGTGCCCGTCAACGGTGGCAAAGCTGTTGCTGCAACAGCCCCGGTGACAGAAGAAGACGATGAACAAAAACCTGCCAACTACGCTGCTGATAATATACAACCGCTCACATCTATAGATGATGAAGATGAGCCTGAAGAAGAATGGGAACTGCAACTGGTAGATAAAACGCCTGCTGCCGCTACTGTCAACGACATATACGCTACGCAGGAAGAAGAAGAAACCGCTGTTGAAGAAGAGGAAGAGGTTGAAGAAGAATTTGATAATGACGGCTATACCGATGAACCCGAACCCCTTGTTACAGCACCCAATACCGTCGGCGGAAAGGAGGCTGAATTCAGCTTTGAAGTGACCAGGCTGGAAGAAGAACGCACCGTGCCCACCCACGGCGGCCACATCAGCATTGCCGACAATGAAAAATACGCCCCCGAGCTGGACCTGCCCGATTATAAATTTCCTACGCTGGACCTGCTGGAAGAGCGCAGCGGCGAATCAATAGTATTGGATAAGGACGAACTGGAAGCCAACAAAAACCAGATTATCAATACCCTGCGCAGCTTTGGTATTGAAATTCAGCGCATCAGTGCTACCGTAGGGCCTACCGTTACTTTATACGAAATTGTTCCTGCCGAAGGGGTGCGCATATCCAAAATACGCAACCTGGAAGATGACATAGCCCTGAACCTGGCTGCACTGGGTATACGTATCATTGCACCCATACCCGGCAAGGGCACCATAGGTATAGAAGTACCCAACGCCAACAAGCAAACCGTATCCATCCGCCAACTGCTCAGCAGCGAGAAGTTTGTCAACTCTAAAATGAGCCTACCTATAGCCCTGGGCAAAAAGATTGACAACGAAAACTATATAGTAGACCTGGCCACCATGCCGCACCTGCTGATGGCGGGCGCTACGGGGCAGGGTAAATCAGTAGGTATCAATACCATACTGGTATCCCTATTATATAAGAAGCACCCTTCGCAACTGAAGTTTGTGATGGTAGACCCTAAAAAGGTAGAGTTATCTATATACCGCACTATCGAGAAACACTTCCTGGCCAAGCTACCCAACGAAGAAGAAGCCATCATCACCGATACTAAAAAAGTAATCTATACACTCAATGCATTGTGTATAGAAATGGACAACCGCTACGAATTGCTGAAAGATGGTGGTGCGCGCAACATAAAAGAATACAACGATAAGTTCATCCGCCGCAGGCTCAACCCCGAAAACGGGCATAAATACCTGCCATTCATCGTACTGGTAATAGATGAATTTGCCGACCTGATGATGACCGCGGGCAAAGAAGTGGAAATGCCCATAGCACGCCTGGCACAGTTGGCACGCGCCGTAGGCATACACCTCATCATTGCCACGCAGCGCCCTTCTGTCAATGTCATTACAGGTACCATCAAGGCCAACTTCCCTGCACGTATAGCGTTTAAAGTATCTGCCAAGGTAGACTCCCGCACTATATTAGATGCAGGTGGCGCCGAGCAGCTGATAGGCCGTGGCGATATGCTTATATCCTTCGGCAGCGAACTGCTGCGCCTGCAATGCGCTTTTGTAGATACACCTGAAGTGGATAATGTCACCGCCTTCATTGGCGACCAGCGCGGCTACCCCACCGCTTTCGAGCTGCCGGAATATGAGGGCGAGGAAAGCGACAAGGAAAAAAATATCGACCTCACCAACCGCGATAAACTGTTTGAAGAATGCGCACGTGTGGTGGTGCAGACACAATCGGGCTCTACCTCTATGCTGCAACGCCGTTTTAACCTCGGTTACAATCGCGCCGGCCGTATTATGGACCAACTGGAAGCCGCCGATGTAGTAGGCCCCGCCGTAGGCAGCAAACCCCGCGATGTACTGATTCATACAGAGGCACAACTGGAAGACATGTTGAGGAGTATGTAAAACATCAGTGAAGAAAGTCCCCCCTCCGGGAGATTTAGGGGTGTAATCGCAATGTACTGATACACACCGGAGCCGGCCTGGAGCAGATGCTTAGGAGTATATAAAATACAATTTTAAAAAAACATCTCCACTTTAGGGGCCGGGGGCAAATATCTCCCCGCATTTTATCCCTCGCTCTGCGTGTGGGTCGGGAACACATCCCCAATATCCAGTATTTATCAATACAGGTTTTTTTAAGATTTATTATTTTTTTGACTATAACACTCCACTGGTTAATAGCAAAACAATGTTTTTTTAACGCCGTGTTACTTATTTGTCATAATACTATGTATTTATTGTCAAGTAATTGTTAAACAATGAGTTACGACCCTAACGATTGCAATGTTTCTTACGTCTATACCGTTATACAAAAAACCATACTTATGAAACCATCGATAGACGAAGTGTTGCAAAAGCTGATAGAGCTGAACCGCCACAAAAAAGCCACAAACAACTGGGTATATATAGAGCACCTGGCCGAAGAGTTAGATACGCACTATGACAATATCATTCCCAGCCTGCTCATGCTGGAGCGCGATGAGTATCTGCACTTCAGCGGCAAAAAAAAGATTGCGGTAGCATTGCTCAGGCAGGCAAAAGCCGCATAACAGGTACAGTTAAAAGTTATTAACGTATACAGGGGCGTATAATAGGTGGCAAACACCTCTTCCGGAGTTTTTTGAAGAGGTAAGGAAAAAAAGGGGCTGGTCTTACGATCAGCCCCTTTCGATAAGTATAAAAACAAAACCCGTTGTCAGAGAGCTGTGGCTTTTGTTTTGTTGCGCATCATGCGCCATGCCAGGCCGGCGCCAATCAATCCCGCCACCCCGGCTGCTGTCCACAATACGCGTGGATTCTTCAACTGTTTAATGTTCAGTTTGCTCAAAAAGCTTTTAGCTTCTACCTGGCCATTGTCAGCATGTTCTGCCAGGTGTTGCAGCATGTTCTTTGTTTTTGTGTTCATAAAAATTCTTTTTAAAAAGTTTTTCAAATGGATGCTTATAGTGGTAACAACATAGGGTACAAAGAGTTCGTTAAAGGAATGACAAAACATCCCGCACTATCATGCGGTGTACACCGTTCTCTTATTTTTATTTTTTTTCAAACGAACTCTTTCTGCTGCATGGTGTTATTGAAGCATTATTCATCTTTATTTAAAATTGTGCAGTTATGGAACAACAGAAGCAGGATCAGGCAGAGAACACTCAAAACCGGGACAAAACCCAGCAGCAAGACAACCGTGAGAAAAAACAACCGGGACAACAAAATCCCAGGCACGGTGAGTTGAATGAAGAGCAGGAAGAAACAGAACGCGAAAGCGAAAATCCTGGAGAAGAAAAGCGTACAAACCCAAGCCGTTAATACGGCCGGGATGCACCAAAAGGAAAAAGGCTTATGCAATGCATAAGCCTTTTTTCAAACCAATAAATGCGCGTGCCTGCTTAATATATACAATGAGGCTTTTTTTCCGCATATGTTGTAGCGGGTTGCATATTCCCTAGCCCTCATATGCAGGTTAGGCCGCGGGCACGCTTTTTTAGTAGTATTTATATAGATCAAAAACTTTGAGTTATGGAACAAAAAAGGCAAGACCGTGATGTAGAGAATACTCAAAATCGCGGCAATCAGAACCAGCAGCAAAACCAGGGACAAGGCGGGCCCCAGCAGGAACGCGAAGAAAGGGAACGCCAGGGCAACAACCCGCAGGGCCAGGACGATAGAACGCCCGGGCAAACTGGAACACAGCAAAATCGTGATGAACGGGAACGTGAGAATGACAATCCCGAAAACGAAAACCGCAGAAACCAAAACCGTTAATACGGCCTGGTTGCACCAAAGAAAAAGAGGCTTATGCGTGGCATAAGCCTCTTTTAGAAAAACTGATTATTAAAAATTAAAAAACACCAAGCATTATGGCACAAGCAAAAAAATCATCTGCTAACGGCACAGAGCAAACTATCCAAAAGGGCGAATTAATGAAACTGTTTACCAACAGTTTGAAAGACATTTACTGGGCGGAAAAACAGCTGGTAAAGAGCCTGAAGAAAATGGCCAAAGCCGCCACCTCCGACGATGTACGCGCCGCCTTTGAAGAGCACATGGCACAAACTGAAGGACAGGTAGAACGACTGGAAAAAGTGTTTGAATCGATGGACAAGAAAGCGGCGGGCAAAAAATGCCTGGCTATGGAAGGCCTGATAGCCGAAGCTGGAGAGCTGATAGAAGAAACCGAAGACGGAACCGAAACACGCGACGTGGCCCTGATAAGCGCCGCGCAAAAAGTAGAGCACTACGAAATAGCATCTTACGGTACGCTACGCTCGCTGGCACAGGTGCTGGGATTAAAAGAAGCAGTGAAACTGTTTCAGGAAACGCTGGATGAAGAAAAAGAAACAGACAAAGTATTGACAGAAATTGCCGAGAATTTTGTGAACGAAGCAGCGCTGCAGGAGTAGCCTGCAACTATTTTGTGGCTGAGGCACGGCTGTCGCCGTGCCTTTGTTATATTGTGCTGTCTAGTAGTTGCCTCCCGGCATTTTAACAAAGCCTTACCCACTCCTGTTATCTTTCTATCGTCTTGGCAGGAAACACCACTACTATGCGCTACTTATTTACTATGCTCCTGGCATCAGCCATCGGCAGCACTGCATTTGCACAGCCTGCATCCGTTATCCGCGATGCGGAAACAATCATACGCCACGCCAATGTGATAACTATGCAGGACAGCATCCCGCTTACCGACTATATGGTATGCCTGCGCAACGGCCTCATCAGCTATATAGGCAAAGACAATGCAGGAAAACTGAAAAACATCAAAGCCACCGTTATTGATGCGACAGGGCAATACCTGTTGCCCGGCATGGCGGAGATGCACGCCCACCTGCCGCCTCAGCACGAGCTGAAACAATACTTCGCGCTCAACCTGGCAGCAGGTGTCACCACCATACGGTCTATGCGCGGCAAAGATGAGCACATCGCATACAGGCACATCACACAATACCCGGTGCCCGATTTATACCTCGGCTCACCCGTTACTACTCACCTTATGGACCTGGTACCCGAAAGGGCGGATAGCCTTGTGAGGGCATGGAAGGGCAAGGGATTTGATTTCATTAAGGTATTGGGAATAAAAGACAGAGACTCCTACAAAAACCTGGTAGTTGCCGCGGCAAAGCACGGTATAAAACTATGCGGGCATGTACCCTCAAAAGTAGGGCTGGATAATATACTGGACACCGTGTACAACTGTGTAGAGCACCTGCAGGGATACGTAGAGGCATACAAAGTAGGGCAACCACACCTGGACAGCATGCTCACAGCCACAAAAGAAAATAACGTTTCGCAATGCCCCACGCTCGACTGGTACCGGGTGTATTACCTGCAACTGCCAGAGGAAGAACTAAAAAAACGCATAGGTGTGGAATATGTACACGACACAGTATTAGCCAAATGGCACGAAGATATAAGCGGAAGGATAGCAAAAATGTCTGATTCCGCATTAAACACATTCAGGACCAACTATGCTGAAACACAAAAGATAAAACTGGAAATAGTACGGCAGATGCATAAAAAAGGCATCAACATAATGACAGGCATAGATGGTGGCGACCCTTACATGGTGCCCGGCTACAACATGCTGGAAGAAATGGGCCTGCTGAAGCAGGCGGGGCTCAGCAATTACGAAGTATTGTGCTGTGCTACAAAAAACGTGGCAAGTTATATGAACATCCCCGGACGTAGTGGAACGATAGAAACAGGCAAAGAAGTGAATATGATACTCCTGCCTCAAAATCCCTTGCACCACCTGAATGCCCTCGCCAACGTACGCCATGTATTCCTGCACAATAATAATTACACACGGGAGCAACTGCTGCAATTGGCGAAATAAAAATGTTGGGAACTATCTTTATTTCCTGTAACTCTTGGCCGCGCTACGATGATTATCGGGGTTCTCTCTCCTCCTGCATCAGTCCGTTAAATAGCGATAATAAAAACAGCAGATTATCGGGACGGCAATTGACGGCTTTCTGGCTGCCAAATACAAAACCGCTGCTTACCGATATTCAGCAAGCAGCGGTCACTAAGAAAAGGGTTTTTATAATTTGTTGAACTTTATTCTTGTCGGTTTATCTTCAGTGTAGATATTTAGGAAATACATTCCGGGTGTCAGTTCATACACCTGTATACGCCCTTGGTTCTGGCTGACTGTGCCTTCTTTTATAGTCCTTCCCGTAATGTCTGTAATGGCATAGGCATCGTCTGTTGCCGGTGTTATGTACAACACATCAGTTACGGGGTTAGGATATATACTTAGCAGCGTACCATCTTTCAATTCATTTACCGACAAACGGACGCTCATTTTTATCGCGTTGCTGATAGCTGTTGCCGGCTGTGGACATTCGTATTTGCTGATTACCTCACAAGTTACTTCATCGCCATTGGTTAATGTAGTAGCGCTCCATTCTTTGCCTGTAGCGCCTACTACATCCTGGCCGTTTCGCTTCCATTGATACAACGGATTGGTGCCTGCATCGGTAGTATTGGCTGTAAATGTAACCAGCAGGTTCTCCCATACATCAATGCCGGGCGATACTGCAATAGTGACAGATGGTGCCTTATAATCCAATATAATAAGTGGAATGGGCAAACTGCTGATTGGTCCGTTGCATGAGCTGCCGGGCCCTGGTATGAGTTCGCATGTTACTATGTCTCCATTGACAAATCCACCACTCTTATACTTAAGCCCGTTTGCACCCGCTATCGGTGTTCCGTTTTTCAGCCATTGAAAGGTGGTACCCGTATTTGTATCAACTGCAATGCCAATAAAAGTAATTGAATCATCCTTGCACACTTTATTGCCGGGACTTGGGAAGACATAGATTTTTGGGCCGGCTGTTATAGCCACGTTTGTACTGGTACTTGCAGAGGAGCAGCCGTTGAGTAACGCTGTTACAGTATAGCTGCCGGACATTCCGGTTGTTACACTGCTTAATACAGGGTTTTGGGCAGTGCTGCTGTAACCCATAGGCCCGTTCCAGTTATAGCTGACGCCGGGTGTACCGCTACTGGCTGTCAACGTAATGCTGCCTCCTATACATACCGGCCCGCTGTTCCCAGCTACGGGTGTAGCGGGCACTGGCTTGACCTGTACAGTAGTAGTAGCCGTATCCTTACATCCATTCAAGGATACGATTACTGAGTATGTGCCTGCAGAGGATGCCGTTGTAGGGTTAATGACCGGGTTTTGAGAGGTTGAGGTAAAACTACCCGGGCCTGTCCATTTATAGGAGACTCCATTGGTTGTTGATGAAGATGTAAGGTTGAGACTACTCCCTTCGCATACCGGGCCACTATTTGAAACCGTCAGGTTTGCGGGCATAAGGTTGCTGATTTTTATGTTTACACCATTGTCTACCGACGTACGTGCCGGGCTGGATGCAATAATACGTAGACGATAGCCATTACCCGATGCACCGGATGGGATTTTACATGGTATTACGCCCGCAGTATCTGAACTTATCGAACCTATGTTTACTGGTGATGAGAAGTTACCTGATGCGTCAGAAAGTTGGGCTGTAAAAACGTTGGAACTATTAAATTTTAAACCCACTTTGTAGTTAAGGAAGAAACTGTCATTTGCACACAGCAATGTGTCTGTAAAGGGCCTGTTGATATATGCTATTGTATCAATTACAAACGCGATATTGTAAGCATAACCAAGAGCACTCCATCCTGAACCTTCAACAGTGACGGAATCTATCGGGAAGCCGGGATTGATGTTAACCTGCCCATAAGCAATCACGAAACCAGTTACATTATTGGTAACCGAACCATTGATGGTTGTAGCTAGTGTTGCTGACGAATAGCAAGGATGTGCAGATAAATTTGAATTTGACAGCATGTATTTGCTGCCATTGATGTACACAGTAATAGTCTCTCCGCTATCAAGTCCGGGTATTAACAGGCGGATTTTGTGTGCCGCAGGGCTAAAGGAATACCTGTAACCATCTATTTTAATAGCTGGAGGATTTACAATCCCACCGAGTCGGTAATCGGGAGGACAAGTCTGTAGGGGGGCGAGTGGGTGTGGGTTACCAAAAGATGTGACTGTAACAGAGGATTGATTATTGCCGGATCCTACTACCATTGTGCCGCTTTTATGTGTTATGGTATTGAAAGTCTGGGCATTTATCTGCTTAACAGCAGATAACAAGAAAATAAAAAGGAAAAAGTGCCTGGTCCAAAGGATGTTATTGCTATTCATTAAAAAATAATATTTGTCGTTCAAGTTAATAAAAAATCTGCATCTTGATAGCCATAACTATGCAATTGTCTGAAAAACACTCGCCCCATTACCCTTGTTGGTGTTCTTCACCAACAAGCCCCCACTGGTCTGAGCGTCTCGCTCAGACCCACGATAAAAAGAGCGTCCGCTCATCAAAACTTCCCCTATGGTCGCTCTTGTAACAGCACCAATCAAATATCAAATAAATTTGTCCAATTGATATAATAAACGTAAATTTGTTGTAGTAAACTTGAATAAGTTGACTACAGTCCTGTTTGTACGGGGCTATTATAGTCACGTTCGTTCAGGGTTGTAGTAATTCATCCCAACTTGTGTTGACTACGGTACCCATCTTTAAATCCTATAATCCCCCATTATCCTGATTCAGACAAATTAACTACTAGCCCAGTAAAATCATAAATCTCCAATCATAAATCACAAATAATAAATCATCAATCCTAAATCACAAATCTAAAATATCATGAAACATCAACACCAGGCCTTCATCATCAGCATGATTAAACACGGCGATAAGATACAAGCCTACCGTGCAGCCTACCCCAAATGCGCCGACGACGAAACAGCCCGCAAATCGGCTGAGCGCCTGCTGCGCCACCACCCCGAAGTAGCTGCGGAGATTGAGGAATCAACCGCGTATATCCGGCAACGAGCTTATACCGAGGCCTATCAGCAGCATATGGCACAGCAAAAGACATCCCTGCTCAGTATGATGAAACGCCGCGAGATACTGGCACAGATAGCCACCTGCGAAATGAAAGTAGCCCGCTTTGTAAAAGACAGCGACAGGTACAGGATGCTCTTTGAAGACCCCCGCCCCCGCGACATCATGAAAGCCATAGAACTCGACGCCAAACTCGAAGACGCCTGCAACCGTCTCCGCAATTTCAGCGACCCGGTACTATCCCAATTCAACATCTACATAGATGGCCGCCCCTGCGACC
>CAZEZM010000004.1:0-44036 GCA_964515955.1 uncultured Flavipsychrobacter sp.
CCGTAGAAGGTGTACTGGCTGTAAAAGTAACAGCTAACGGTACAGGTGGTAACATCGCAGGTTCATTCAGCGAATATGCTACACTGACCAGCAGCAACCAGGACCTGATAACTGCCGCTGACCGTGGTGGTAACCAGACTTTCAGTGTAAAATATAAAGCTACTCCGGGTTTTGCTTACCCTGCAGGTACCTACGCTGTAGATGTAGTTTATACCGCTACTCAGGAATAATTAAGATTGTCTCTCTCGTTGTAATATTAAGCGGCCCCGTAAGGCCGCTTTTTTTTATTTTGCAGCGGAACAATAACTATATGCAACCATTACTGCTGCTGCACGGCGCCATCGGCGCATCCGACCAACTGGTACAAATAGCCGAAGAACTGAGTGATAACTATAAAGTATATACACTTGATTTCAGCGGGCACGGGGGGAAACCATTTCCCGCGGAACCTTTATCTATACCATTGTTTGTGCAGGAAGTGCTGGCGTTTTTAGATAAAGAAGGTTTGGACAAAGTATCGATATTCGGGTATAGTATGGGGGGCTACGTAGCCATGTACCTGGCTAAATATCACCCTGAACGGGTAGGTAAGATAGTGACCCTGGCTACGAAATTTCATTGGGATGAGCCGACTGCAGCCAAGGAAACCAGAATGCTGGATGCCGGCAAGATTGAAGATAAACTCCCCGCATTTGCAGCAGCCCTGCAAAAACGCCACGCACCCAACGATTGGAAAGAACTATTGGGCAAAACAATTGATATGCTCAATGGTATGGGGCAGGATAACCCATTGAAACCTGAAGACTATACAGGTATCAACCAGCCCTGCATGATATTGCTGGGCGACAGGGATAAAATGATAACACTGGATGAGACACTACAGGTGTATAAGACATTGCCCAATGCACAAATGGGGATGCTGCCCAACACGCACCATCCTATAGAGCAGGTGAATGTACCGTACTTGTTATTTTATATCAGGCAGTTTATTCAGTAGCATCATTTGATACTACCACTTCTCTTTGGCCGTACTTAATCAGCTTCAGGTTGGCCACTATGATGATGGTGATAATCACCAGCAGGAACCAGGAAGTGATTTTGCCGGGGTGTACCAGGTTCCATTCTTTGGACTGGTTGGGGTATTGCCATGCACCGAAATAGGTGGAGACATTTTCAGCAATCCATATAAAGAAGCCGATAAGCAGGAAGGATAGTATGATGTTGATTTTGTAATTCGCGCCGTTGACCGCAAATGTCACATAGGTCTTCCTGAATATGATAAACAGTGATGCAATAACTAACCAGCGTATATCGATTGTGAAATGATGGGTGAAGAAGTTGAGGTAGATAGCAGCCGCTAAGGGGAAGGTAATGTAGTTCTTAGGCCAGTTGTAAAATTTTAAATCGAACCGGTGCCATGCCTGGCAGATATAACTGGCCACACTGGCATACATAAATCCGCTGTACAGCGGCACACCCCATATTTTGGAATATGCAGGCTCAGGATAAGTCCATGAACCCATTTGTATTTTGAACAACTCCAGCATCAGCCCTATGAGGTGAAACAGGGATATCACCTTCAACTCATCTATGCTTTCCAACTTGGTAGCTACCATCAGGAACTGCATGAGCAGGCAGAGTATCAGTATAAAATCGTACCTGTACAGACCGGGGATGCTTACTTGTTTGGACAAGGCAAGAATGATGAATATAGCCACGGGAAATATGCAGCACAGGGCTTGTTTATAACCGAATGTAAGCAGTTGACGGAGGAAATGCATAAGGAGGATTGAGCGATAAAAATATGTGAGAGGAAGTTTCGGTAATGTTAAACTTATAGGGACATCGTTAAGCTTTATGTATTTACCACCTGTTGTTATTGTGCATAAGCGTAGTTTTACCTCTTAGAAAAATACAGGCAGTTATGAGCACTACGGTTAGTTCCATCAATCCCGCTACAGGTAAGTTAATAACCACTTATACAATAGACGATGATAAAAAAATAGAAAAGAGCCTGAAAGCCGCTGAAAAAGCTTTTGAAGCGTGGCGCACTACATCATTTAAGGAGCGTGCCGCCGTGCTGAAGAAAATAGCTGCACAGATATTAAAGAACAAACAAAAGCTGGCTGAACTGGCTACCGCTGAGATGGGCAAACCCATTGCACAAAGCATAGCCGAGGTAGAGAAGTGCGCCCTGAATATGAAATACTATGCGGAGAACGGTGCTAAGTTTTTAGCCGATGAAATAGTGGAAACCGAAGCGCGCAAGAGTTATGTGTCCTACCAGCCGCTGGGGGTGGTGCTGGCCATCATGCCCTGGAATTTCCCTTACTGGCAGGTGTTCCGCGCTATGGGGCCGATACTGATGGCGGGAAATACGATGGTGTTGAAACATGCATCGAATGTAAGTGGCTGTGCTAAAGCCATAGAAAAAGTACTGAAAGATGCCGGAGCGCCTAAGGGACTGTTTCATACATTGGTAGTGCCCGGTGCGCAGGTAGAGCCAATTATCAAACATCCCGCAATTGCAGCAATAACACTGACAGGAAGTACTGAAGCGGGAAAGAAAGTAGCTACAGTTGCGGCGGCACATATTAAGAAGCAGGTGCTGGAGTTGGGTGGCAGCGATGCCTATATAGTGCTGGATGATGCGGATATGCAACATGCCGTGGATATATGTGTGAGGGGCAGGCTGTACAATTCGGGGCAGAGCTGTGTATGCGCCAAGCGGTTTATAGTAGATAAGAAAGTGCGCAAGGAATTTGAAGCAAAGATGACGGCACAAATGGAGGCATCCACCTACGGCCACCCGATGGATAAGGCTAACCGAATAGGCCCGCTGGCGCGTATAGACCTGCGCGATGAACTGCATAAGCAGGTGACGGAAAGCATTGCCAAAGGCGCGAAGCTGCTTTGCGGCGGGTATATACCGGAGGGGGATGGTGCGTATTACCCGCCTACGGTGCTGACCAATGTAAAGAAAGGCATGCCCGCCTACGATGAAGAATTGTTTGGCCCTGTGGCTGCGATAATTGAAGCCAAAGACGAGGCACATGCCATACAACTGGCCAACGACAGTATCTACGGACTGGGTGGGGGCATATTCTCAAAGAACATCAAAAAGGCAGAAAAGATAGCCGCCACGCAACTGCAGGCGGGCAATTGCTTCGTGAACGCCTTTGTACATTCTGACCCCAGGCTGCCCTTTGGTGGCATCAAGCAGAGTGGTTATGGCAGGGAATTGAGTATATTTGGTATACGGGAATTTACGAATGTAAAGACCGTGTTTGTAAATTAAGTTGAGTATGACAAAAGAAAAAGTATTAGAGGCAATAAAGGATATGCCCAAAGATTTTCAGTTGGACGAACTGATTGATAAGCTGATTTTCATTGAAAAAGTGGAGGAGGGTATAAAACAGGTTTCAGATAGGCAATCTGTGCCTCATGAAGAAGTGAAAAAAATTATTAGTGAATGGCGCAGATAAGATGGTCGCCTATTGCAATACGTGAACTGCAATCAATCCACGAGTATATAGCTGTTGATTCCGAACTTTATGCTGACAGAATGATTGACAGGATTATGGAAAGGGTAGGTATGCTTGAATCTCATGTGCTTATGGCAGAGTAGTACCTGAATTTGATAAACCCTATATCCGGGAGCTAATTGAAGGGAGTTACAGGATTGTTTACCTAGTGGAAGATGAGGATAATGTCGCGATAGTTCACATCCATCATCAATCTCGTTTGCTTAGTATCATTTAGGACAAGTGTACCGAATTTTAACATCCATTTGCATCTTATTGTTTTCTGCTACATCTTTGACGCAGACAAATACAAGTACCATGCACACATACCTGGCTTTAGGCGATTCATATACCATTGGCGAGCAGGTGCCGGCTGAAGATAATTTCCCGCACCAGCTGGTAGCTATGCTGAATAAGGAAGGCATACCAACCGCAGAACCTGAAATAATAGCCGTAACAGGCTGGACTACCGACGAACTGGCTGCCGCTATTAAAGAAAAAAATATTACAGGCACCTATTCATTCGTGACACTGCTGATAGGCGTGAACAACCAATACCGTGGCCGCACTGTGGAGAACTACCGCGAGGAATATACGGCATTGTTACAACAGGCCATAGGCTTTGCAGGAGGCAAACCTGAACGGGTATTTGTATTGTCTATTCCTGACTGGGGGGTAACGCCCTTTGCCGAAGGCAGGGACAGGCCGAAGATTGCGCGGGAGATAGATGCCTACAACAAAGCAAAAGAAGAAATAACCAAAGCACACAACTGCCACTGGCTGGAGATAACCGAAAGCACCCGCAAGCATGGCACCGATGAAAGTTATTTGGTAGAAGATAAACTGCATTACTCGGGTAAAGAGTATCAGCTGTGGGCGGAACGATTGGTAGGGGTGGTGAAAGGGCAACTGTAATGGAACTACTAAGAACAATATTGATATGGGTTTTGACAGGAGGGTTCTTGTTTTCTATCTCCTATATGATAGACAGGTATCTAAGACGGAAGCACAGGGAGACGCGAAACAATACTACAAAGTCAATTGTAGTAGGTATTGTTTCGACTCTTGTTACTCTTTTAGTCTTATTCTTATGGAGAATAACGGTTCTGTCGACATTTCCCGTTGAAGATGATGATAAAGGCTTGCCATCATATGTCCCCAGGAATACTATAGCTATAGCAGCTTATTTTATTACTCCAGTTGTTATAGCGATAGTATCTTATCTGTTGATATTTTTAGGTGTAAGGAGGCTTTTTATCGATAGTCGAAATCAGTAATATTTTTGGACATGACACAAGCCAATAATAGAAAAGTATTTGGCATACTCACTTTAGTATGGATGCTTGTATTTGTCCTTTTGTTGAGTGCAATGATTGTGGGGTTGGGGCTGATGAATAATGCGTCAGAGTTTATCATCCTCGTAATCGGGGGTGCAACCGGAATTGCAAGCATAGCGACTTTTATCCGTGTCAATGACGACACCATTGTTATTTCCTCCGCTATACCGTTTATTGCAAAAAAGGTAGTTGTCTCTATAGATAACATTGAAAAATTAGAGATTGAACCTGATATTTATTTCGGTAGTACTGCTTATAAATTTTCCCTGAGAACGAATCAGCACATTGAAACTTATGGGAAGCTATTAAAAGTCGAACGCAAAAGACTGATAGCTGATATTAAGGCACGTGGGGTGAACGTTGTGCTTAACACATTCCCATAAATTAGGTATTTCGAAAGTGGATATGAGTAGTAAAGGGAATGTATTATAGTCCATAATCAATCTCACCCCAACCCCTCAAACAACCTCTCAATCTTCTCCTTCTTCAATATCTTCTGCCAGGTTTTTCCGCTGGCTACCAAGCGGTCGCCGGTATGTGCGGTGTAGTCCACTACTACTTCGTTTTTGTTTACTTCGGTGAGGGTGGCAGTAAATACTACTTCCTGTCCCATAAGGGCGGGGGAGTGGTGGGTAACGGTAATGCCCGTACCGATACCTTCTTCATCTGCCTCCTTCATTTCCAGCACAAAGAGCCTGCCAGCCCATTCGGCATCACGCGCCAGGGCAAAGGTGGAATAGACATGGTGTACCGTGCCGCTCTCAAATTCCGCTTTGTCAGCCTCTGTTACCGTGTGGCGGTATTCTTTGGTGTCGCCTGTATGGAAGGGGTTAATCATGGTATAAATATAAGTTTTAACCGCAGAGGCACAAAGGCGCAAAGAGTTATGTGTTGCTGAACAGTGCAAGTACAAGATTATATAAAACCTCCCCATAATTATATAAGCAGTTTTTTTATTTCGTTAACAGTTGATAACCTATATTTGTGAAAGATTTTGAAACGCTTACTCGTCATACCGTTACTCTTTGTTTATCTCACCGCCGTATCGGGGGTGCTGATACAACTGCACTATTGCGGGCAGGAACTGGAGTCGTGGACGCTCTATACGGATGGTGAGGGTTGCGCTGATGATGCCTGCGATGATGAACAGGAAACCCAAACCGAAGATGGCTGCTGCAAAGACGAAGTGGTGGTAGCCAAAGTAATGGACGACCAGAATACTGTTACGCAGCAGTTCCTCAAGTTCATAGATATTCCTGCTGACCTGCCACAGTACCATACTGTATGTATAGAATGTGTAGACCTGTACCAGGCCTGTACGTTACAATACAGCCCTAACGCACCGCCGGGCCTATGGCAGAACATTCCTTTGTATAAACTTAATTCCAGCCTTACTTATTACGGTTAATGTTTAGTGATTTTCTAACAATCATTAATAACATTATTTATTATAAAACCGTAATTAGATGAAATACTTAATCATATTCTTATCGTTTATCTTCTTATCTGTGGCAGCGCCTGCACAGGAGAAAGATATCAAAACTGATACACTGATGGTGAGCGGCAACTGCAGCATGTGCAAAAAGCGCATAGAAAAAGCCGCGTATGTAAAAGGCGTGAAACTGGCAGAATGGAACAAAGAAACCAAGATGCTGACGGTCACATACAAACCATCTAAAACTTCAGCGGAAGAAATACTGAAAAGCGTAGCCGCATCCGGCCACGATTCAGAAACGGCAACCGCACCTGAAGAAGCTTACAGTAAACTGCCCGCTTGCTGCAACTACCGCACAGGCTCATGCGACCACTAACTTAAAAACAGTACAAAAATGAAAAGGAATAACATCACAACCGTGCTGTTACTGCTTGTGCTGTTGGTTAGTTACGTGAAAACGTATGCACAGGACAGGCAGGTGTATGGCACCGTGTTTGAGCAAATAAAAGGACAAGAACAGCCCATACCGGGGGTAATAGTAAAAATACCGGGATATACCATTGGCTCACAAACGGGTGGAGATGGCACCTACAGGCTATCGGTGCCGGAAGAAGCCACATCTGTTATTTTTGAACAGGAGGGTTATATATCAGACACTATTGCGTTGAAACCGGGCCCGAATAATATTTCTACCATACTGAAAACCATCAAACAGTTGAAAGAGGTAGAAGTAGTGTACCGGAAGAAAGGCAACGAAGTAGGTCTGTTGGATACCCGCAAAACTGAGTTCATCAGCGAGCGGGAACTGCTGAAAGCAGCCTGTTGCAACCTGAGCGAGAGCTTTGAAACCACACCGTCTATTGATGTGGCTTTTACTGATGCGGTATCGGGTTATAAACAGATACAGATGCTGGGGCTGGCAGGTCCATATACATTAATCACCCGCGAGAATATACCTGATGTTCGCGGATTATCTGCCATTACCGGCCTGACTTATACACCCGGTAGCTGGATAGAGGGCATGCAACTGAGCAAGGGCACAGGCAGTGTGGTGAATGGCTATGAAAGTGTAGCAGGGCAATTGAATATAGAACTGCGTAAGCCTTTTGAAGAGAAAGAGCCTAAAGCGCATATCAACCTCTATCAGAATGCTCAGGGACGTTCTGAAGGCAACCTGGTGTACAGGAAGGAATTCAATGAAAACCTTTCCTCCAACCTGATGCTGCATGGCAGTGGCAGGTGGCTAAGGGTAGACCAGAACAACGATGGTTTTATGGACCAGCCGCTCAACAGCCAGTTTGTAGGACTTAACAGGTGGTTTTACTTTGGGCCAAAGGGACTGGAAATACAAGGCGGTGTGAAGGTAGTTCTGCTGGACCAGACTGGTGGTCAACTGGATTATAACGAAGGTACAGAACAACTGGCAGGCAACCCCTGGGGCTTTAAGATGAATACCCAACGTGTAGAGGGCTGGGCAAAAATAGGTAAGGTGTTTCCGCAAAAACCCGGTACAAGTACAGGGCTGCAATTGTCAGGTGTGCATCATAAGCAGGGCGCTTTGTATGGTCTGCGCAACTACGATGCCACGCAGAATACCTTTTATGCCAACTGGATATTGCAGACCATACTGGGCAATACCAACCACCAATTGAAAACAGGGCTGAGCACGATGGTGGATAACTACAACGAGCAGTTTGAAAACAAAGTCTTTACCCGCAACGAGGTAGTGCCGGGGGCGTTTGTTGAGTATTCATACAACTACCTGACAAAGTTCAATGTGATAGGCGGCCTGCGTGGCGATTACCACAACCTGTTCGGCGCATTTGTAACACCGAGGCTGCATGTACGTTATGCGCCATGGGAGCGTACCGCCATCCGCGGTTCGGTAGGCAGGGCGCAACGTACAGCAAATATCCTGGCAGAGAACATCGGTTATATGGCATCGGCACGTACTTTCCAGGTATTGGGTACAGACCCCAACCTGCCTTATGGATTGAAACCTGAGATAGCATGGAACTACGGCGTGAACCTGACACAGAAGTTCAGGCTGGGTTTCCGTGACGGGGCTATATCTGCCGACTATTACTATACCAATTTCGAAAACCAGGTAGTAGTAGATGTAGAAAATGCTCATTCTGTACGGTTTTACAACCTGAATGGCATGTCATTTGCCAACAGCCTGCAGGGGCAACTGGATTATGAGCCCATCATCAACCTGGATGTAAGACTGGCCTACCGTTGGTACGATGTTAAGACTACTTATGGCGGTGTATTGAAAGAACGGCCGCTGGTGGCCAAGCACAGGGCTTTTGCCAATATCGGTTACGAAACAAGAAACACCTGGCGTTTTGATTATACCGTCAACTGGGTTGGTACCAAACGTGTTGCTTCCCTGCATGACCACATGACCGGCGGCACGCAGCCTGAGTTCCAATCGCCATCATTCATACAGATGAACGCACAAATAAGCAAAACATGGAATGAAGTGTTTGAAGTGTATATAGGCGGAGAGAACCTGACCAATTACATGCAGGAAATGCCCATCATGGGTTCTGATAATCCATTTGGCGTGGGCTTCGATGCCTCTATGATATGGGGCCCTGTTATGGGCAGGAATATCTATGCAGGCATGAGGTGGTTAATTCGGTAAGGGATATGTCGGGTGTTACCACCCGACACCACATATTGTTATTGTGTTGTCAGGTGTTACCACCTGACAGCATTTTGAGCTAAAGCGGGGCTATTGCCCCGCTTTATTATTTTTGTAGTATGACTACGGAAAAAATGCAGGAGTTCTGCGGTACGCTCAAGGGCGTACAAGAAGGCATCAAATGGGAAGACCATCTGTGCTTTATGGTGGCGGAGAAGATGTTTTGCATCACGGGATTTAATGATAACGACCATGTGAGTTTTAAAGTGACGCCGGAAGATTTCGCTTTGCTTACTGAGCGGGAGTATATTATTCAGGCGCCTTATTTTGCCCGCAACCAATGGGTGGCCGTGCAAAAGCGCAGCGCGCTGAAACAAACTGAGTGGAAAGAATACCTGCGGAAAGCCTATGAACTGGTGAAGGCCAAACTACCCAAGAAAATACAGAAAGAAATAGATGAGCTGAAATAACAAAGCCCCTGCATTTGCAGGGGCTTTGTGTTTAACGGTATATTCAATTATTGAAAATTGCTGTCCTCGATACCTTTGTTGATGTCAACTGTTTCAACACTGGCGGTGATGATTTGACCCTGGTTGTTGATAGATACTTTGTAAGGTATGAAGTATCCGTTACCGGCATCTTTATAATCACTGTATTCTACTGTACCTTGTTCAGCAGAAGTTTCTTTTACCAGGTAGCCGGTATTAGCATCGTAGTATTCAATTGATTTTTTGTCTTTGGCAATGGCTTCTAATTTGTACACATCATTG
Organism: uncultured Flavipsychrobacter sp.; assembly: GCA_964515955.1. GTDB lineage: Bacteria > Bacteroidota > Bacteroidia > Chitinophagales > Chitinophagaceae > UBA5543. The sequence continues at coordinate 9,717 of CAZEZM010000004.1, forward strand.
CCATTTATTTTTTCCATGCCTTTCAGCTCGCGTTTGATGCCGTATTTCTCAGGTGCAAGCTCTGCATAGATGTCGGCGTCTTTTTTCATTTCTTCCATCTGTTCTTCGTTCAGCGGCATTTTTTGCCCGCCGCCTTCTACATAGCCGGCTTTGCCGTCAAATACCTGCTTTTGCAGTACCATAGTTGTACCCTGGATAGTACCTTCTACTGTTTGGTTAACCATAGATGGCGACTTTTTCATTTCGGTAATAGTTATCGGAATTTCCTGGCCAGCTACGGCAAAGGAACCTTTACTCACCGTCTTGATGTCTTTGATTGATTTGATGGCTTTTTCGCCGCCTATGGCTTTGATATAGTTTTTGTACACCTCATCGGCAGTGATGCCTGCAGGTGCAGCAGCTTGGGCTGTTTCTTTTATTTCATTACCATAGTTGTCATAAAAAGTCAGTTTGCCGTCTGCATCAAAGCGCTTCAGCTTTTCAGCAGTTTCGCTTTTGCTGCCTACTACCACTATATGTGCCGCGTTGGGGTTGATGTACTTACGTGAAATTTCCTGTACGTCTTTTGCAGTTACCGCACTCAGGTTTTTCAGGTAGTTGGCATAATAATCTTTAGGCATGTTGAAACGCTCGATATTGATAGCGTATTGCGCTACGGTCTGCGGGCTCTCCAGGCCAATGGCAAAACCGCCTGACATATAAGTAATCTGCTCCTGCAATACTTCCTTAGATACTTCCTCATCGCGCATTCGTTTCATTTCATTCAGTATCTCTGCTACCGAGCTGTCAGTAACAGCATTACGGCATTGTGCGTAGGCGGTGAAGTTACCTTCCAGTTCATCCTGCGAGATAGAAGAGTAAGAGCCATAAGTCCATGCATGTTTCTCACGCAGGTTCATAAACAGGCGGCCCATAGAGCCCCCACCCAATACTGCATTGGCTACTTTAGCTTTTATTACATCGGGGTGGCCGGGCATCAGGTCTATCGGGTACGTAACGTTGATAACGCTTTGTACGGACTCCTCACGTGGCGATAATGATACATGCGTAGCGGTTGGCGCTTTGGGGTCTGGGTATTTGGCTTTTGGCACATCACCTTTCTTCCAGTTGCCGAAATACTTCTCTACCAGTGGTTTTGCTTCTTTCAGCGTTATATCGCCTACGATAGCCATATAAGCTACGTTAGGACGGTAGTAGGTATTGTAATACTCATTGCACTTGGCCAGTGTTACATTTTTTACGGTTTCTTCATTGGCTACTTCGCCGTAAGGGTGGTCTTTGCCGTAGTTGATAACCGAAGCCACGTTTTGCAGCATTGCATCGGGGTCATTCTTAGCCGTCTGCAGGCCTGATAAACTACGCTTGCGTATTTTTTCTACTTCTTCTTCTTTGAAGTCTGCGTTCATAGCTATATCAGCCATAAGTTCCAGCAGCTTTTCATTATGCTTTTTCAGGCTCTGGCCATACATGCTGCGTGCGCTTGCGCTCAGGCGTGCACCTATAAAGTCTATCTGTTTGTTCAGTTCGTCTTTGCTGCGCGATTTTGTACCGGCAGTCAGCAGTTCAGACAGGAACTCGCTGTAGCCTGCCATGTTGCCTTCCAGTTCGGGGTAAACATCGAACTGTATGCTGGCTGTAACTAATGGCAGTTTGTGGTTTTCTACTACAAACACTTTCAAACCGTTGGGCAGTACAAAACTTTCTGACTGGCCCAGTTGAATTTCGGGAGCAGGGCCGGGCTGGGGGCGCTTGCTGCGGTCAAGCTGTTGTGCGTATGTTGATACTGCCACAACTGTTGTTAGTATAAAGAGAAATAACTTTTTCATATCTTAAATTATGTATTGAAGCTGTTTTTAATGATGTTTGATTAACCTTTCTTTTGTTCAGATTTGGGCAGGTAGTACACCACCAGCCTGTTTTCTTTAGTAAAATATTTATTAGCAACTCGCTTCAGGTCTTCTTTTGTCAGTTTAGTGTAGCGCTCCAGTTCTGTGTTAATGAGATTTGCATCTTTGAAATAGGTATGGTAGGTAGCCAGGTTTTCTACTATACCCACTACACGTTGGTTCTGGCTTACGAAGTCATTCTCTGCCTGGTTGATGAGTTTTGTAAATTCTTCGTCGCTGATAGCGCCTGTTTTTACTTTCTCTATTTCAGCCAGCATAGCTTCTTCCATTACTTTTGGTTCTACACCCATGTTGGTAATACCATACATGAAGGCAACACCGGGATCTTCGTTAGGCACCATAAATGCGCCTACAGCCAGGCCTTTTTGTTGTTTGTCTACCAGTTCTTTCTGGAAACGTGAGCTCTGGCCCTGTGACAGCATTTGTGTCAGCAGAGACAGTGCATACCAGTCGTCAGTGCCCATTTCGGGAGTGTGGTAAGCTATTATCACACCGGGTAGCTGCACGTTGTCGTAAAACTCCACACGCTTTTCAGCAGTTTGCTTAGGTTCCACCTCTGTAGGGCGGGGGATTGCTTTAGTGCCTTTGGGAATGCCGCCGAAATATTTTTCTATCATCGCCTTGGTGGCTTTGATGTCTATGTCGCCGCCAATAGCCAGGGTGGCGTTGTTGGGTACATAGAATGTCTTGTAGAAATCCATGAATTCCTCAATCTTAGCCTGGTCTATATATTGCTCTTTGCCTATGGGCGACCAGCGGTATGGGTGTGTGGTATATGCATTCTCATACACTACGTTGAAAATCTGCCCGTAGGGGGTATTGTCGTAACGCTGTTTCTTTTCTTCTTTCACCACTTTACGCTGTGTTTCCACACCTGTGGCATCAACTTTTGCATGCAGCAGGCGCTCCGATTCCATCCACAGCGCCAGCTCTAGCTGGTTAGATGGCAGCACTTCGTAATAGAATGTACGGTCCTGGGATGTGTTGGCGTTGATTTGTCCGCCCGCACTCTGTACCAGTTTCATAAATTCGCCACGGTCAATATTCTCACTGCCTTCAAACAGCAGGTGCTCGAAGAAGTGTGCGAAGCCCGTACGCTCAGGGTGTTCGTTTTTAGAGCCTACATGGTACATAATAGATACCGCTACTATAGGTGTAGAGTGGTCTTCATGCAGGATAACGTGCAGCCCGTTGGGCAGGTCGTACTCCGTGAACTTGATGTTGCCTTTTGCATCGGCGTCTTGTGCCAGCAGGCCTGCGCTTATCAAAAGCGGGAAAAAAGCTTTAAGCCTCATAGATATAGTATTATTAGATTTTGATTGCAAAAATAATGTTTCATGTTGGATAGCAGCCAGTTAATAGTTCTTAACAAAAATAAAATCCCCCGAAATCTAACCTTGTTTATGCATTTTTGCACAAATTTCAGGGATGATAAATACTGTTTTGTTTGATATGGATGGCTTGCTGCTGGATACTGAACCGCTATGGGGTGAATGTATGCTGCGCATAGCCGGAAGCCACAAGATACCTATTACCGCCGATAAATTCAAGGAAACAACCGGCCTGCGGATATACGAGGTAACAGACTTCTGGGCGCATAAATATCCCTGGCAAGGCAGCAGCAGCCAACAGGTAGCCGATGAAATACTGGATGACATCATACAATGTGCTAAAGAGCGGGGTACGATATTGCCCGGCGTAGTACAGTCGCTGGAACTGCTGAAAGCCAATAATTACAAGGTGGGCCTGGCTTCATCATCGCCCATGCGTATGATAGATGAACTGATTACGCACTTTAGCCTGAAAGAATATTTTGATGTAGTTACCTCTGCCGATGTGGTGGAACTGGGCAAACCACACCCCGCTGTATTTCTGCATGCAGCTAAAGAACTAAGTTCAAATCCCCTGCAATGCGTAGTGCTGGAAGATTCGCTGAACGGCCTGCTGGCGGGGAAGGCTGCGAGGATGAAAGTAATTATGGTACCCGATGTGCTACAGTATCACAAGCCTGAATTTCTACTGGCAGATGCTAAATTGACCAGCCTGGAGGAATTTGACCTGGAACTCATCAGGGCTCTGTAGAATTTATCAATCTATCTCATCCCTGAATGTGATGCCATGTTCGCTCAACTCGGCTAATACGGGCCGGTAAACCGATGGCATATTGGGTATGCATACGCCGGTGGGTAGTTTTATTTTTTTTGTCAGTACCATGCGGGTTAGTATAGCCATAGGCAATCCCACTGTTTTGGCCATAGCAGAATGTTTTGCGTCTTGTCCCTTCAGCGTCATTGTACTCACCAGTGTAGTCTTCTTATTCGACTTATGCACGTATTCCAGTTCGTGGCGCATGATGACCAGGTCTTTATCCTCCGGCTTCATCGCCCATTTGCGCAGTAGTACATCCAGCAATATATCTGCGGAGTTATTCTTTTTAGGTTTTATGGGTTCATCTTCAAATATTCCCAGCCACGCCACCATGGTTATGGGAGCATCATCAACTTCCAACCCCAGTTTATCAGCTACTTGCTTTATCAAGGGTAGGTTATCGTCAAAGCCATTTTTGGTACGTATCCAGGCTGCATATGTATTGTCTTTCACCTTGTCATCAGGGTCGGTGAGGCCTAATTGCACCAATATATTCCATCCACGCATAAAACCCTGGAAACGGTAGGTGGCACGCATAAATGTTTTAACATCGGGCAGGTCATACAGGGACATATAGTTTAATGAATCCCTGTTGGGGTAGTACACCAGCGGGTTGACCCCATTTATTTTAGCACCTCTTTTAGGATGAGCAAATAACTCACTGTACGGCACATCTATTACCTTACCGTTAGAAAGGTATTTAGCGCCGTCCCTGCCGGCCAAAACGACATTGCGGGGATTCCAGCTGAATTTATAATGCCATGGATTTGTGTCCGACTCGGACGATACCAAACCACCTGTAAATGATTTGAAAGAGGTAATGGCCCCGGCCACCTTTTGTATACCATGAACGATATGGCTGGCCGTCATATGGTCTATGCCGGGGTCAAGGCCCATTTCGCACATAAACATAAGCCCCGCTTGTTTTGCCTGGGCATCAAGGGCCTTCATTTCGGGTGATACGTAAGATGATGTGATGAGGTGTTTTTTATGCCTGAGGCAATCGTTGGCCAGTAATATATGCAAGGCGGGAGGAAGCAAAGAAACCACTATGTCGGACTTGGCCACAAGGGCAGCACGTTCTTCATCATCAGTAATATCCAGTACTTGCGGCTCTGCTAACGGATGGCCATTGATTTTGTCCAGTATAGCTTCGATGCTACTGTCTGCTACCATTACTTTCCATCCTGAACGTTGCGCGTGAGTGAGCAAATAATCAATGAGGTAAACAGATGTTTTACCTGCACCTACTACAAGAATCGTCTGCATATATTTGCAAAAAATAAGGGGTTTTACCTGAACCAAATGTAAATATTGTTTTTACCATTTCTTAGCCGCCATGAAAATATATTTTAAACACATCAAAAAACGAAAATATATATATGATTATCTGGAAAAATGGATTACAGGCACCTGCAGAACTGAACAGTTTGTCAGTTGACACCATGGCCGAAATACTGGATATCCGGTTTACAGAGACGGGTGATGATTACCTTGAAGCCATTATGCCGGTAAACAATAATACACGCCAGCCTTATGGCTTGTTGCATGGCGGGGCATCAGCAGCACTGGCCGAAACGGTGGGCAGTGTGGCGGCATCGTTGTGCATCGATACAGAGAAGTATATATGTGTGGGGCTGGAAATAAACTGTAACCATATAAGAGGTAAAAAGGACGGCATAGTAACAGCCAGGGCTACACCGCTGCACATTGGCGCATCTACCCATGTGTGGGACATAAAAATACGAGACGAACGGGATAAACTGGTATGCGTGAGCAGGCTTACAGTGGCGATACTGAAGAAGCCTTAGCGTAGTTTTACTATCCTGTATATAGAACTGCCGGATACCTTTTTTTCGTAAATGATGCGCGACTCAGGTGCATCTTTGTTTGGAAACTGGTAAGGTGTGGTCCTGAAGAATTCAAGGAAATACTCCGCCTCAAAAATATCCCAGGTAAGTATGAATTTTTTCTGCATGGGGTCGTTCAGGAACATGTAATTATCTTTCAATGTCCAGATGTCCATAAATACTTTTATACCATAACGCTTATCGTGTTCTGCCAGCCATTCCAGCCCGTGCTTGTGGCTGGTGCCCCAGTAGTCCAGTTCGTAATGCTCTGCCAGGTAATTTTCTGTATGTGGCACGAAGCTGTTAAAGTACACATGCCCGAAAGGGTGGTTTTTCACCATAAACCTACCCATAATTACCAGTTGCAATATACATAACGACCATACAACTATCTTCTGCCTGTATTTCAGCAGTTCGTTCAGGCCATATATCATCAGCATAACGAAAGCAGGGTAGATAAAATACATATGCCTCCAGCCATCGTACAACACAGCATCGAGCTTTATGACTACAACCATGGGAAACAGGAAGCAAATAAATGCGAGTAGCATGGTGCGCATAGGAGTATTGTGATAGTACAACATAGGCTGCCTGACGATGCCGGCAATACACAGCGCCAAACCTATAATGCCCAGCAGCAGGAATAGCTCGGGTGTGGTAATGAACAACCAGGTAGGTATATAACTCCAGGGCAATTCTGTAGAAGATACCAGTTGCCCTGCAAACCGTACATCACCTTTCCAGGGGTATTTGGCGCTGGTTTCATACACGAATTGCAAACCTTCGAGCGGACGCTCCCATAGGGTGGGCCAGCATGTATATAGTGTAATGCAGGTGCCTGCGCATACCAACAGGCCAGCTGCTACCAGGTGGGTTGCTGATTTTTTTTGCTGTATGGCGCTAATTATATCCATTAACAGGAACAAGGCTATCGGGGCCAGGATAATAATATTCATAAGCCTGATGGTAGTGCCATAACCACAAACCAGGCCGAGTATAAAAAACGGGATGACTTGCTGTTTTGAGAAGGCCCATTGTGTAGTAGCCATAGCTACCAGGAACATGCACATGGCAGGGATGTCTTTCGGATTGAAAAAAGCATGGCCGAAAATGACAGGATGAAAAATAAGGGCCGCCAACCCAAACGTGGCCAGCCACCTGTTGCCAAATACCCTGAAAATTAAGACATAACCCGCAAACATACTGGTGACAAAAAACAAGTAGGTAACCAGGTGGCGCATCAGGAAGATATCCCTGAAGGAGGTGATATTAAAAGTTTTCTCGAAGAATATATACACCCATTCGAACCCCGGCCCGTGGTCTCGCAGTTTGTAATTATGAAAATCGGGGTAAGCACCTTTTGCGTATTGGTAAGCTACCTGTCCTATTTCACGCTGGCTGCCCTCGTCAATAGAAATGCCGAAGTCCTGGTATATACCCATGCCTATGCCGGTTGCGATAAGCAACAGCAATATCCCAGGCCAGTGTGTATATAGTATTTGTCGCATCAATTGCACAAGTATTGCACGAAAAATAGGCACAAAGGCATATAAACACAAATATACCGGCAATTTACCCTTCAAAAGTGATATATCACCCTGAATTTCAGTGTAAAAGGGTGGATGTTAAAATGTGCATATGTGAATATTATTCCCGCCCTTTATACGGCATTTTTGGCTATATTTGCACATTGCACTTAAGATAAATTATGGACGAAAACAATCAGGACCTGAATGCTCAGGGTAGCGCTGATGACGCAAACAAAATAATCCAGGTTAACATCGAGGAACAAATGAAAACCGCCTACATAGATTATTCTATGTCGGTGATAGTAGGCCGTGCACTACCCGATGTAAGGGATGGCCTGAAACCGGTGCACCGCAGGGTGCTCTATGCCATGCATGAGCTGGGTGTTAACTACAACAAGCCTTATAAGAAATCGGCCCGTATAGTGGGGGAGGTACTCGGTAAATACCACCCGCACGGCGATACCTCAGTTTACGACGCTATGGTGCGTATGGCACAGCCCTGGAGCATGCGCTATACGCTGGTAGACGGACAGGGTAACTACGGCTCGCAGGACGGTGACGGCCCTGCGGCTATGCGTTATACAGAAGCCAGGCTGCAACGCCTTGCAGAAGGTATGATGGAAGACCTAGACAAAGAAACTGTTGACTTTACACTGAACTTTGACGACTCTTTGCAGGAGCCCAGCGTTATGCCTACACGCATACCGCAGTTGCTGCTCAATGGCTCGTCGGGCATAGCAGTAGGTATGGCAACTAATATGATGCCGCACAACCTAACAGAAGTTATCAATGGCTGCATTGCTTATATTGACAACCGTGATATCACTATTGATGAAATGATGACGCATATCAAAGCGCCGGATTTTCCAACAGGTGGTATAATATACGGTATGGAGGGCATCAAGCAAGGTATGCATACCGGCAGGGGCAGGGTAGTGCTGCGTGGCAAGGTGAATGTAGAAACGACCAGGGGCAACAGGGAGCAAATAGTCATATCGGAAGTGCCTTACCAGGTGAGCAGGGATGCCCTGGCTGAAAAGATAGGCAACCTGGTGAACAATAAAATAATTGAAGGCATCACCCACGTAGCCAACGAATCGAATAAAGAAGGTACGAGGATAGTGGTGGAATTGAGGCGCGACGCCGTAGCGCAGGTAGTCATCAACAACCTGTATAAATATAGCGAACTGCAGACGTCATATGGCATCAACAATGTAGCGCTGGTGAACGGCCGGCCGAAAACATTGAATGTAAAAGACCTCGTTTCCGAGTTTGTACACTTCCGCCATGAAGTAGTAGTGCGCCGTACACAATTTGAGCTGCGCGAAGCCCAGAAACGTGCGCATATACTGGAAGGCTACCTGATAGCCCTGGACCACCTGGATGAAGTAATTTCCCTGATACGAAACTCGGTGAATCCTGATGAAGCCAAGACCGGGTTGATAGAAAAATTCGGGATGAGTGAAATACAGGCTAAAGCCGTATTGGAATTGAGGCTGCAACGCCTTACCGGCATGGAGCGTGATAAGATACGCGATGAGCATGCTGAAATCATGAAACTGATAGCCCACCTGAATGAAATATTGGCCAACGAAGCGTTGCGCTTCCAGATCATCAAAGACGAACTGCTGGATGTACAAAAGAAATTCGGCGATGAACGCAAATCTGAAATACAATACCTGGCCAATGAGATGAGTATTGAAGACCTGATAGAGGAAGAAGATGTAGTGATTACAGTTTCTCACCTGGGTTATATCAAGCGAACATCTGCTGCAGAATACCGTGCGCAACGCAGGGGCGGCAGAGGCTCTAAAGGTGGCAGCACACGCCAGGAAGATTATATCGAGCACCTGTTTGTAGCTTCGACACACCATACGCTACTATTCTTTACTGAAAAAGGGCGTTGCTATTGGTTGAAGGTATATGAAATACCTGAAACAGACAGGAATGCAAAAGGCAGGGCTATCCAAAACCTGATACAGATACCACCGGATGATAAGATACGTACGGTAATTGATGTTGCCAGGCTGGAAGATAAGGTATCGCTGGAGGGCAGGTATGTGGTACTGTGTACCAAGAAGGGTGTCATTAAAAAGACATCCCTGGAGGATTTCAGCAGGCCACGGCAGAGTGGTATCAATGCCATAACAATACAGGATGGCGACCAACTGCTGGATGTATCGCTTACAGATGGCAACAGTTACATCATGATGGGCGTTAAGAGCGGTAGGGCCATATCGTTTGAGGAGAGCAAAGTGCGTACTACAGGTCGTGGTGCTATTGGTGTATTTGGCATTGAGCTGGACGAAAATAACGACGAAGTGATAGGCATGATATGCGTGTCTAAAGAAAATATTGCCAAACAAATACTGGTGGTTTCAGAAAAAGGCCTGGGTAAACGTACTCCCTTCTTTGAACTACTGGACGAAACAGCGACGGAGGAAGACAAAGCCAAGGCAATAAAGATAAAGGACGCCGACGGCAATGAACAGCTTTATCAATTGTCGTACCGGATTACCAACCGGGGCGGTAAAGGTGTTAAAACCATCAATATCACGGAGAAGACCGGCGCATTGGTAGGGTTGCTGGCTGTAGAAGAAAAAGACGACCTGATGATTACCTGCAAATCCGGCATTACTATTCGTATGAAGGTAGAGCATATACGTGAGGCCGGTCGCGCCACGCAAGGTGTAAGGTTGATAAATATTGATGAAGGGGATGAGATAGCTGCAATAGCCAGGATAGAGGAGCAGGAGGGTGAGGAGACAGAAAATGGCGATGCCGCAACTGATGAAGCAGTACCCACAGAATAAAATAAAAAATGAATGATTGCCGGGCACATAAGTGATTTGGCTAATTTTGATATACTTAAATTTTAAAGTTGAAATAAATGAAGAATTTGTTATTGGCGCTTGCAGCATTGTTTGTCATTACAACCGGCTATGCGCAAAAAAAGAATATACAGTCCGCCACCAACAGCCTGAGGAATAAAGAGTACCAGGATGCAATGAACTTCATAGAGCAAGCTATAAAAGACCCCACAACCAAGGAGGACCCCAAAGCCTGGTTGACCAGGGCGCAGATATATGCCGCTATGGACCAGGACCCGGGGTACGCAGATAAAGGTTACTACAAGCAGGCATTGGAGTCGTACCTGAAAGTAGCTGAACTGAAATCGACATACGAAGCGGAACAAGTGAACCAGGGTTTGATGTTTGGCGCTTTTAAGTCCTACAACAATGCCGTGGTCTCTTATAATCAGAAGGCGTGGAATGCGTCATTTGACAACGCAAAGCAAGCTGTAGATATATACAACCTGGAAGGTGGTAAGCGTTTTGCGGGCAACAAAGGTTTTGATACGGTGGCCGCTTCTGCTATGGTAATACAAGCATACAGCGCGTTTTATGGCGAGCAGTTGGAGCAAGCGATTCCTGTGCTTGAGAAGTTGAAAAATAACCCGATAGAAGGTAATGCGAATGTTTACCTGATAATTACAGATGCTTACCGCAAGCTGGGCATGCAGGATAAAGAACTGGCCACCATCGAAGAAGCCAAAACTCGCTTCCCCAACAACCCTAACATACGCAACGAAGAATTGAATTACTACATACGCACCAAGCAGCAGGACAAACTGATACAAAAACTGGAAGCAGCTGTGACAGAAGAGCCGGCTAATGCGATATATCAATATAACCTGGCCAACGCGTACACTAATATGGCTTTTCCGAAGGATGCACCTAAGCCTGCCAACTACGATGAGTTGATTGCAAAAGCTGAAGCAGGTTTCACCAAAGCTGTTGAATTGGATCCCGGTAATGTAGGATATCACTATGATATGGGTGTATTGTATTTCAACCAGGCGTCAAAAGTGACGGATAAAATGAACGAAGTAACAGGTACATCGGCAGAGGATAATAAAAAATGGAGTGCATTAGAGGCCGAAAGAAATGCCCTGTTTGACAAGGCATTCCCCCACCTGGAAGTAGTATATACCACATACGAACCCAAGGTAAAAGAGCTGGATGCAGATAATAAGTTTATGTACCAATCAGCCTTATCGGCCATGCGTGAAATATATGCCCGCCAGAATAAGCTGGATAAAGCATCTGAACTGAAAAAGAAATATGAAGAAAGCAACCAATAAAATTGATTGAGAAACTTCAATATAATAACAAATAAAACTCAAAGAATTGGCCCATATTAATAAATTAGATTTAGTAAAATTTGCCCCGAGGAACGGGGAAGGATTTTACGACACTTGTAAGAAGAAGATTGACGCCTATTTTAAGGAAAATAAGATAGATCCTCATGCTAATGCATCAATGGTGACTAAAACCATACTGATATTGATGATGTATATTGCTCCGTACATAGTTATGGTATCCGGGGTATTCAATGGCAGCACCTTAGGGTTCCTGGCTATGTGGGTACTTATGGGCCTGGGCATGGTAGGCGTGGGTTGCTCTATCATGCACGATTCCAACCACGGCTCTTATTCCACCAACAAAACCCTGAATAAGTTGCTGGGCAAGGTGATAGTACTGGTAGGCGGGTACCATGTAACATGGAAGATACAGCACAACATACTGCACCATACCTATACTAATATAGAGGGGTTGGACCATGATATAGATGCGGGTGTATTCCTGCGCTTTTCACCTAACTCTAAATGGTACAGCATGCACAGGTTCCAGTTTTTATATGCATGGTTCCTGTATGGCTTGCTAACGCTGCAATGGGCTACCATAAAAGATTTCCGCCAGGTTTATACCTACCATAAGCTGGACCTGCTGAAAAAAGAAAAGAAAACACTGGCAAGTGCACTTACAGAGGTGGCTATCTACAAACTGTTTTATTACGCTGTTATCATATTCGTACCCATCTTCGTGACAGGCGCTCCCTGGCACCTGGTGTTAATAGGATTTGTCATCATGCACTTCATAGCAGGGTTTTCATTATCAGCCATTTTCCAGTTAGCGCATGTTATGGAAGATTGTGCATTCCCCAATCCTGACGACAGCAGGAAGATGGAGAATAACTGGGCTGTACACCAACTGTTGACCACAACCAACTTCTCCCCGCGCAGCGTTATCATGTCCTGGTTTATAGGTGGCCTTAACAGGCAGATAGAGCACCACCTGTTTCCGCATATATGCCATGTGCACTATAAAAAGATTGCCCCGATAGTGAAGCAGACTGCGCTTGAGCATAACCTGCCTTATTACGAGCAGCCAACCTTCGTAGAAGCCCTGAAAGACCACGGCAGGATGTTGTTTAAAATGGGTAGAAAATAAGCTTTTAACATAGTATTGTATTTTTAATATCGGATAGAAACTATTATATTTACTTAACCATATTATTTAATACACTCAATTTTTTAAAAGTGGAAGGTCAAAAATTAACTGGAACTGTAAAGTTCTTCAATGAGTCTAAAGGATTTGGATTCATCAAGCATGATAATTCTAATGAAGAAACATTCGTGCACGTAAGTGGTCTTAAAGACCAGGTAAAAGAAAACGACCATGTTGAATTTGAATTGCAACAGGGGCGCAAAGGCATGAATGCAGTAAATGTGAGAGTATTACGATAAGTACATAAAGATTTGGATTGCCTTTTTAAAGACCGCTATTAGCGGTCTTTTTACATAATCAGGCTTTCGCTTTAAAAGTGGCAGGTGCAGACTTGGCCGACCTGATTTCTTTAAAACCAACCATCCTGTTCAGCTCGGGGTCCCAAACTTTCAGCCTGAAGCAGGCGATGATTTCTTTGGGATGAAGGGAGGTCGTCCTGGCATTCTGTAGTTCAGGAATAGCCTTGTACACCTCTGGTAGACGGTAAAATGGTATGCGCGAATTGAGGTGGTGTATATGATGAAAGCCTATATTGCCGGTAAACCACTGCATCACCGGGTTCATTACCATATAGCTGGACGACTCCAATGCAGCGCCCTCATATTTCCAGTCGTCTTTGTCGGTGAAAGTGGTAGCCGGAAAATTGTGCTGCGCATAAAAGAGGTATGCCCCCATAGCACTGGCCAGGAAGAACGGCAGGAACAAGGCGAACAGCCATACCTGCCAGCCCAGGAATGTAATTGTTAATGATATAAGTGTAGCGTGCAATACCAGCGCCAATAACGAGTCAAGGTGCCTTTTAGGCGAACTTAAAAAAGAACTGAAACACATGCCTATTATGAACATGGTAAAATAACCCATGATAATAGTGAGCGGGTGGCGGATGGCCAGGTAAATACGCCTTTCTCCAGGCGACATAGACAGGAATTTATTTTTGCTGGCAATAGGATATGAGCCTATACTGGCGCTGAACAGCTTGGAATTATGCGCATGGTGGTAATCGTGTGAACGTTTCCAGATGCTGGGCGGGGCCAGTACAAAGATACCAAAGGCCGTCATCAATATATTGGCGGGCAAAGACCTGTGTAATATGGCATGGTGCTGAAAATCGTGGTAGATGATAAACATCCGCACCATCAGCAGGCCCGACAAAAGACCGAATATAAGTTTTGCAAATATATTGGGGATAAGAACCGTGCAAGCAAATGCACCGGTCAATAAAAACAGGGTGGACAATAAGAGAGCCCAGCTTTTGGCCCTGTTCTCTTTCGTAAAATCCTTAGTAGCTAAAATTAATTGTTTGCCTTCGCGCACGTTCAAATATAGTCAGAATTAATGATTATAATAGTTATTTGGGTATCCTTTAACCTTTTTTGTGCTTCCACCTTCGGTGCGACCATATCCATGTCTCCGGTTGGGCGATGATGTCCTGTTCCAGCCGTCGGGTATGCGTGGTTGTGATATACCCTTCTCCAGTGTTCTTTGGCTCTTCTATCAACACTTCTACTGATACCTCGTAATAACCTCTTCTTACACGTTTTATAGAACCGTATACTATAGGATAGTTTATTTTCCGGGCTATCAGTTCGGTGCCTTTAAATACCGGTGTTTCCTGGTTCAGAAACGTCATCCAGTGGGCACCTTCCCGGGGTGGCGATTGGTCGGCTATAAAGGCGGTGGCGGTCAGTTCATTCCTGTTGGCCAGCATCTTTTTGAAGGTATCTTTCATGGGTATCAGCCCCGTACCAAAGCGGCTGCGCATCCGGTACATCAGCCCGTCGAAATGCCGGTTGCTGAGGGGGTGGTATATAACATATAAATGATGTTTACATAACAGGCTGAAGGAGTTGCCCGCCCATTCCCAGTTGCCCAGGTGCCCCATTACCAGTATGATGCTTTGGTTTTTGGCAGCCAGTTCGTTGAAGGTTTGCAGGGCCTCGGCGGTAAACCTGCAGCGTTGCACCATCGTCTTTTTGCTGATGGTCAGAGTTTTGAAGGTTTCGAGTGTCAGGTCGCAGAGGTAGTGGTAGTATTTCTTTGCCAGTAAGTTAATTTCGTCCTCCGTCTTCCCGGGAAAGGAGTTGCGCATATTGGTGAGCACCACATTTTTTCGGTAGCCCAGCAGGCGGTAGAGTACCAAATACATAAAATCGGACAGCAGGTACAGCACAGGGAAGGGTAGCAGGGAAATGATGTACAGAAATGGTAGCGCTATATAATAGAGTAGTGCTGACAATGTGGTTGTTTTATGGGATTAAAGATAGGGTTCGTAAAATTGTTGCCAAAGTGTTGCCGTTTTTTGGATTTATTTTTTTGCTTCGTTTTACAGGTAATTGGCTACTTGTCCTGCGCGATTATCCCACCCCTGTCACTATCGTGACACCCCCGCTAGCGGGGGACATGGGATAGATTGTTACAGGGCTGGTACGACCAGAAAATGTTCCATTTTGATGCCAGGATTATGGTTTAAAATTTTTCGCCTTTTTTTTGATATAAGTGGCTGGTAATCAATGGTGGGTTTTGTTCCGTTTGTGCGGAATGGGAACAAAACAGAAAAGTCATAATACAAATGGCTTTTTGCAATTTACAGCCCCGGGTTCTCATCATCGTTCAATCTTGCTTAAAGAGTAAGAGTTATATTTATGTCAAAGAACGGTGTACGGACACTGTTTTGCAGCGCTCGTTATATATGCAAATATACGTAGAAATATTGTTTTATTGAATTTAAATATTGTGCTTGATAACCCTGTTGGTTCGGTCACAAGACCGACCAAAGGGAAATGGCAAAAAAGTGGTAATGTGCTACTATCCCCAATTATCCGTAACTTCAACCATTAAAGTTGAGAACAAATTGACATTTGAAGATTTTGGCTTCGACCCCGATGTAATGGATGGGTTGAACACGATGGGGTATAAACAACCCACCCCGATACAACAAGCAGCCATACCCGCGATACTGGATAATAAAGACCTGATAGCCTGCGCCCAGACGGGCACGGGTAAAACAGCGGCCTACCTGCTGCCTATACTGCACAGGATAATCACCACGCCGGTATGCCACCTGAACACGCTGATACTGGCGCCCACGCGTGAGCTGGCACAGCAGATAGACCAGCAGATAGATGGGCTGGCGTATTATATGGACATCAGCTCGATACCGATATACGGCGGTGGCGACGGTGCTATATGGGCGCAGCAGCGCAAGGCATTGGACAAAGGCGTGGATATAGTGATAGCTACCCCCGGCAGGCTGATATCGCACCTGGCATCCGGCGCTATACAGTTGGACGACCTGCAACACCTGGTGCTGGACGAGGCCGACCGTATGCTGGATATGGGTTTTTACGATGACATTGTAAAAATCATCAGCTACCTGCCCAGCCACAGGCAGACGTTATTGTTTTCGGCCACTATGCCGCCCAAGATAAGGACACTGGCAGGTAAGATACTGGAGAACCCGGAGCAGATAAATATAGCCATATCCAAGCCGGCGGAGGGTATTTTGCAACGCGCCTTTATGGTACACGACAGCGATAAAATTGACCTGCTGAAGGCTTTGCTGAAAGAGGGCAATTACAGCAGTATCCTGATTTTCGCATCTACCAAAGAGAATGTAAAGAAACTGGACCGGGAGCTTGCGAAGACTGCGATTACAGCCAAGGCTTTCCACTCAGACCTGGAACAGTCGGAGCGTGAAGACCTGATGAACAAGTTTAAAAGCAGGCGCATACCTATGCTGATAGGTACTGATGTGCTGAGCAGGGGTATAGATGTAGAAGGGATAGATCTGGTGGTGAACTACGATGTGCCGCCTGACCCCGAAGATTATGTACACCGAATAGGCAGAACGGCCAGGGCCGCGTCTACAGGTACAGCCATCACGTTTATCAATGATAAGGACCAGGAAAAGTTTTCGCGCATAGAGCGGTTGATAGAGCGGGAACTGACAAAGGAAAATCCCCCTGAAGGTATACCCGCCGGGCCTGAATATAATCCGCGCAAGAGAAGAAGCGGCGGCGGTAGTGGTGGCAGCAAAAACTTTAAGAAAAGAAGTTGGGGCGGTGGTGGTGGTGGCCGCAAAAAAAATTAAATACGCTTTTTATGCAGCCTGTCCAGCAGGTTAAGCAGGGGATTGGTCATTAAAGTAGTGGCCAATGCCATAATCACCATCATGGTAAATACCTGCGGAGAGAGTATGCCCAGGTCGTAACCGATGTTGAGAATGATAAGTTCCATCAGCCCCCTGGTGTTCATTAATATACCTATGCCCAGGCTGTCGTAATTGCTTTCCCCTGCATAACTGGCGGCTAAATAACTTCCCCCGAATTTTCCCGCTATGGCTACCAATGTTATCAGCAGGCAAATTGTCCATAATTCAGGCGTATTTACCAACCCAATTTCCGTTCTCAATCCCGTAAGCACGAAAAACAGCGGTAATAACAATACAAGGGCTATGTCTTCTATTTTATCGATAATCAGCTTACGAAAATTCCATTGCAGCGGCATGACGATACCGGTCATGAAAGCGCCGAACAATGCGTGTATGCCCAGCGCCTCGCAGCAGAGCGAACTAAGCAGCAGCACGATAAATATTATCGCCATGGTAGATTGCCTGATGATGGTAAGATTGACCTTGCGTTCAGCCAGCCGCCTGAAGAAAGGGCGGACGATAAAAAGCATAACGGCAATGTAGAGTATAGTGCCACCAAGTGTGTAGAGTGGGGTATGCAAGCCATCGGCCCTGACCATGGCAATAACGAAAGCCAGCAGGCACCAGCCCATGACATCGTTGAGCGCTGCCGCTGTAATGGCTATGATGCCCATGCGGGTATTAGCTATACCCCTTTCGCGTATCACCCTTGCCAGTACGGGAAAAGCCGTGATACTCATAGCTATACCCGTAAATAATGCGAAGGCATACAGAGGCACACCTGCAGGCAGAAAATCATCGGCCAATAGCCAGGCTAAACCCATACCCATGCCAAAAGGTATCAAAATACTTGCATAGCTAATGACCAGCGCAGAGCGCACCTTGTTCCTGATGATATTCAGGTCCAGCTCCATGCCTATTACAAACATGAACAGGATTAATCCTACCTGGCTAAGCATTTGCAGGTTGCCCAATGAAGATGCGGGGAAAATCATATCACTTACCTCAGGAAAGAAATGCCCGAACAAAGAAGGACCTAATGCTATGCCTGCAATAATCTCGCCCATCACCACAGGTTGCCCGATACGTTTCACGGCAATTCCTGTAAGCCTTGACGCTACGATAATAATAATAAGCTGCAGCAGGAATACCGTTAAAGACATGCTGAATATTTTGCGAAATATAGTGATTGTACCAGAGATTATTCAGTATGCGCGTGTGGGAGGGATTATTTACTGATATTATCTAACCGTTTTTTGTTTTCATCATATTTTTCACCATCCGGCATCAGGTACTGTTTGTCTTCTTCAGTTATCTTAGTTTTCAGGAAGACCCGGAAATAATACGCACGGGTCATGGCGTCCCAGTGTATAATATTTTTATAAGCCTGGTAGCTCTGGAACATATTGAGCGCAATGAGCAGGGATATTACTATACCTACGACTACCCTGATATAGTTTTTCCGATTGAGTATTAACTGCTCTGTAAAGGCAGCAAGCGGCAATGATAGCAATGCAAATGTTTCGACATAGGACCGTGCCCCGAAGCCCCCGCCATACCACCAGTTCCACCAGCTGAATATAACGTATGTGCTGACCAGCATATACACAGTAATGGCAGGTATGTGTTGTTTGAACCTTTTGCGCATACTATATATGCCCCATATAGCAAAAATGGCAACCGGGGTATATACAAACCAGCCCTTGCGGAAGCCAAACAGGCCCTGTAGGATAGCGGGACTGTCCCACACAAACCCCTCGTTGAGATAGCCGTTGTATATCCACTCGTTGGTTATGTATTTCCAATACCCCATTTGTATCATCATTATACATATGAACACAAAAGCACCGCCTGCTATATGCGGAAGCTTTGTGAACAGGAATGTAACTCTCTGCTTTATGGCAGCGCTGTTATTCAGTCCCCACAATATGGGTACCAGTATTATCACCAGGTCGGATAGACGTGTAATGCCCGCAAGCCCCAGTCCTAATCCAAGCCAGTAAAAATATTTTGTTTTGCCTGTAGCATAGAGCCTGTCGGTGCAAAGAATGATAAGGGCAAAATCGAAGAACAGGCAGGGGTGTGCCATGCCCGGCGAAAAAACAACATAGTAATACAGGTTGGTGCCAAAAGATATTACCAGCAGGGTGATAGCAGTAACGGTATCGTTGAAATGCCGCCGCAGAAACGCGCGTAGCGCAAATAATCCCATCACTACCCAAAACAGGTTGCTGATATAAGCACCCCATTCGTAGGGTACGCTATACCCATCTGCCGGGTAGTGTACAATATATTTATTGACATAATGAGCTGCTACAAAAAAAGGTAGTTCATGCACGGCAACGCCTATGCTGTATTTATTGGCTTTGTTGCCATTTGCCAGCGGGTTCAGTTCATATTCCTTTAAATCTCCCGTAGGCATATACGCATCGTCGATATACTTGTAAAAGTCCAGCCGGGTGATGTCTTTGTAAATAAACGTAGCGGGCAGGTGCAGGTGGTAGCCTGATTTGTCCCATTTAAATACCCACCATCTCCAATCGTTGGACATGTTGGAGATAATATAAAAGCTGACAACTGTAAATAATAGTATGGCTATACGCGACTTCAATAGTTGTTCTTTATTGCTACGGTAATATAAAATAAAAAATACTCATTGCAAGCCTGATTGAAGTAGAATGCAGCAAAGAAAAACAAACGAAAGCATAATTGTGCAAATAACAGGGCGGTAGCAGAAAAGGATTGATTACCATCCGCTGGCCAGCACATCGGCTATATGCATGGTGCGTATGGGCAGCTTGTTATGGTCTATATATCCCTGTATATGCATCATGCACGATACATCGGTGCTGATCATGTATTCAGCCCCGGTTTCTAAAGCGCTTTGTACTTTGGTTTGTGCCATACCTATAGATATAGGCTCATACTTAACGGCAAAAGTGCCGCCGAAGCCGCAGCAGGTTTCGCATTCCTTCATTTCCACCATCTCCAGCCCTTTTACATTTTGCAGCAGTTTTCTCGGGCCTGCTTTAATGCCACATTCGCGCAAAGCGCCACAGGCATCGTGGTAAGTAGCCTTGCCCTCAAGCCTCGCGCCTATGTCTTCCACCTTCAGCACGTTGGTAAGAAATTCTGTGAACTCGTACATATTGTTGCCCAACGCATGGCTGCCTACGTGGGCCGAACTGTTTTCGAGCAGGCGGTCGTAATAATTGCGTACAAAACCCGTACAAGAACCACTAGGGCCTACTACATAACCTTCTCCTTTGAAATCGCCTACAAACTTTTTGGCCACCGACCTTGCTTCGTCCCAATAGCCTGCGTTGAAGGCAGGCTGCCCGCAGCAGGTTTGTTTGGCATTATAATGTACCTCGCAACCCAGCTTTTCTAAAACCTTAACCATATTCATACCGGTTTCAGGATATAACTGGTCAACGAAGCAGGGTATAAATAATTGTACTTGTATCTTATTGCTCATCTGTAGTTCTACTTATTGTTTCGGGTGAACTGTATCATTTTCAGTGCCGTGATGGCTGCTTCTTCCCCCTTGTGGCCGTGCGCACCGCCCAGCCGCTCCCAGGCCTGCTCTATGGTATCCAGGGTAAGTACACCGAATATTACGGGTATGGGTATAATAACATTCAGTTGGGTAATGCCTTCGGTCACAGCCTTGCATACGTACTCAAAATGCGGGGTGCCGCCTCTTATTACCGCACCAAAGGCTATAATAGCTTCAGGAGCCTCGTCTTTTTCTTTATTGGCTTCGTATAAGTGCTTGCAGGCAAAGGGTATCTCGAAGCTACCGGGTACTGCGTACGTACCGGTAAGCACTGCGCTATGCTGCTGCAATACTCTTTCTGCACCTGCTATCTGTTCAGTCACTATTTTATCGTTCCACTCTGTATATACAATAGCCACCCTTGCAGCCTGTAGCATGTCTAATGCAGATGTATCTAATAATGATATGCTGTGCTTTGATTCCGCCATGAATGAAAAATCCCCTTTTCAGCCCGTAAAGGTAAAAAGGGGATGGGAATTATATACAGTAATAATTGTTTAATCTATTACACCTACACGAGCCAGGTGGCGGTCTATATCCTGTGCCACTTGTGTACGCGGATATTCGTCACGTATTTTTTTGTAGGCCTCCTGCGCTTTTTCAGGCTGGTTGTTTATTTCGTAAGCCACGCCCAGGCGGTATAAAAATAAAGGTGTAAATACATCATCGTCTTTATCGGCTGATGCTTTCTCGTAGTATTCAATACCCTTTTTAGTATCGCCTTTTTCCATGTAGGCATCGCCGAGCGCACCCCATGATGCATAGCTCAGTTGTGTGCCCTTGCCGTTAAAATCTTCCAGGTATTTGATAGCCTTGTCAAAATCGCCCAGGTGCAGGTAGCATACGCCTATATAATGGTTGCACAGGTTGGCTGTGGGGGTACCTTCATATTTCTTCTGCACCTTCAGGAAACCGGGGTGCTCTGCATTGCCGTTCAGCGCCAGGTTGAAAGAGTCAACTTCCAGCATCCGCTGCGCCCAGGCTACTGTTGTAGCGGCTTTCTCCACTTTGGGGGCGCGGTAAAGTTGTGTATATGCCAGGCCTCCTACTATCGCCAGCAGTACTACTGTAACGATGGTGTTGATGCGTTTTTTGTTCGCTTCGTATAGCTTTACAAAATTATCCAGGGGGTTCTTTTCTTCAATATTTGCCATAAGTGTACCTTACAGGTGTTTGTGTATCGTTTTAGTTAAGTTGAAATTTTAGTCTGTAATATAAGGGTAATCGTCTTCTACGTAGATGTCTTTATATACTTCACTCTCATCGGGCCAGGGGCTTTCTTCGGCGAAGTCTACTGATTCCTGCACTTCCATTTTCACCTTTTCGTTGATTTGTTCTATCTCATCTTCTGTAGCCCAGCCATTGTCTATTATGGTCTTCAGCACTACATTGATGGGGTCTTTTTCCCTGTATTCTTCTACCTCTTCTTTAGTACGGTATTTGGCGGGGTCGCTCATAGAGTGCCCGCGGTAGCGGTATGTATTAATGTCCAGCAGGGTAGGGCCGCCTTTTTCGCGGGCGCGTTTTACGGCTCGCTCTATGGCTTTGTGCACTTCCTCAGGTTTCATACCGTCCACTGTATCGCCCGGCATATCATATGCATCGGCCAGTTTGGCTATTTCCAGCGTTTTGCTGGTGCGCTCTACCGATGTGCCCATTGCGTATTTGTTGTTTTCGCAAATAAACACCACCGGTAATGACCATAGCATGGCCATATTGAAAGTTTCGTGCAATATACCCTGGCGGGCGGCACCATCGCCAAAGAAGCAGATAGTTACCCGGTCGTTATTATTGTATTGGTCGGCAAAAGCTATGCCTGCGCCCAGACCTATCTGTCCGCCCACTATACCGTGGCCGCCAAAAAACCTTTTTTCTTTGCTGAAGAAGTGCATGCTGCCGCCTTTACCTTTGGTGCAGCCTGTAGCCTTGCCATACAACTCGGCCATACATTCTTTGGCCGGGATACCTTTGGCAATCGCCAGGCCGTGGTCGCGGTAGGCGGTAATCATATTGTCATCGTCCCTGATGGCCGTCATACAACCGGCGGCTACTGCCTCCTGGCCTATGTACAGGTGACAGAAACCACGTATTTTCTGCTGGCCGTAAAGCTGCCCCGCTTTTTCCTCAAAACGGCGCATCAACAGCATGATCTCATACCAGTATAAATATGTCTCTTTACCGAATGGGGTCTTCTGCACTGATTGTTTAAATTTGTGCGAAATTATAAAATAATTCGCTCGTTCCGATTGAAAAGGTTAAAGAAAATAACATTAGCCCAATTCCGCAACTATTCTGCAGCAAGTTTTCAGTTCAGTGAGCGAATTACCTGTATTACAGGCCCTAACGGCAGCGGAAAGACGAACCTGCTGGATGCTATATACTATTTGTGTTATACGAAGAGCTATTTCAGCGCCTACCAGCAAAATACCGCGCAGAATGGCACTGATGGTTTTCGCGTAGCGGGGGAGTTTGAGCAGGAAAAAGGAGAAGAGTTGGTTTCCTGTAAATGGCAACAGGGCAAAAAGGAAGTGGCCGCCAATGGTGTGGAATATGAAAAAGTAACCGACCATATAGGCAAATACGCCGCCGTGATGATAGCCCCCGATGACCTGGAACTGATAAACGGCAGCAGCGAGCAAAGGCGTAAATGGGTAGACAGCATCCTGTGCCAGACGGACAGGGACTATTTGGAAAGCCTGATGCAATACCAGCGGGTGCTGCAGCAGCGCAATGCCTGGCTGAAACAGGAAGCCGCCAAACCGAAGAACGATTATACCACACTGGACTTCTACAATGAAAAGCTGGCAGCCGACGGCGCTTATATATACCAATGCCGTCAGCGGTTTTTGCAGGGGCTGCTGCCATCGCTCAATGAATACTACCACCGCCTGTCGCAGGGTAGGGAAGAGCTGGGGGTGCAATACAACAGCCACCTGCACAACGCGCCCATGGACAAGCTGCTGAAAGACAGCCTGCCGCACGACCTGCAACTGCAACGCACGCTGAAAGGAATACACCGCGACGACTGGGATTTTACACTGGACGGACTGGCGCTGAAACAATACGCCTCGCAGGGACAGAAAAAGAGTTTCCTCTTTGCGCTGAAGCTGGCGCAATACACCTACCTGGAGCAACAGCAAGGCAGCCAACCCATGCTGCTGCTGGACGATATATTTGAAAAGCTGGATAACGGGCGCATCAGGGCATTGCTGGGCATTATTTCCTCCCCATCAGGTGCAGGACAGGTTTTTCTTACTGATACAGACAAAGCCCGTGTAGCCGAAGCCTTTGGTGGGGTGGAAGTGGGGTATATTGAGGTAAATTAAAACAAGGAAGCACCTGCCCGGGCAGGTGCTTCCTTGTTGTTTTGAAGATAACACTTTACTTATGCCGGTATCTTGTAGGCGTGGGTGGGCAAGACATGCAAAATAAATCGTCGGACGTGGTGAGCGTATATTGATTGCCGGATGGTACCTGGAATAAAAGCTGGTTAATGTCTGTCATGCTGATTTTTTCACATCTGTTTCCGGAGAGTTTGTCATCGCAGCGGATGCATATCTTATC
Organism: uncultured Flavipsychrobacter sp.; assembly: GCA_964515955.1. Classification (GTDB taxonomy): domain Bacteria; phylum Bacteroidota; class Bacteroidia; order Chitinophagales; family Chitinophagaceae; genus UBA5543. Next base: position 33,775 of record CAZEZM010000004.1, read on the forward strand.
GCCCACTGCATGTTCGTAAGATCCGCCCGCTACGAGTTTTGCCTGGCTTGCTATTTTGTAAATGCAGTAATCATTGGGCGTAGTGCCGCTGTCAGACACCAGTTCGTATGGTTCCTGCGGAGGTGCCATTTCTTCCTGTGTCATCTCCTGCTGTTCCATACTTGTAGTATCTTCTGCATTTTCATCTTTGTCGCCATCGCCATTGCAGGCTGCAAATGCCAGTATACTGCACATGGCAAGTAATAGTGTGAGCTTTTTCATATTTCTATATGTTTAGTGTACTGCTAATATATGATTTTTAAATAAATTATTACAAATTATATTTTGTGGAACCGCGTCAAAATGTGTTACAGTAGCATGTAATTTTACCCCATGAACCGTATAGACAGGCTTTTCGGGATTATGGTCCTGCTGCAATCGAAAAAACATGTACCTGCAGAACATATTTCAGACAAATTCGGCATCAGCACCCGCACCGTATACCGCGATATTAAAGCACTGAACGAACAGGGTGTGCCGGTCAGCTTCGAGCAGCATAAGGGATATTTCATCGTGCAGGGATATTTCCTCTCACCCGTGTCTTTTAATACCGATGAGGCCAATGCCATGCTGCTGATGGAAAGTATGGTATATGCGTTTGCAGACAAGTCGATACAAAAACACTACACCACCGCGCTGAATAAAATAAAAACCGTGCTGCGCAGCCAGCAAAAGGCACAACTGGAAGACCTGAACGAGAATATGAAGGTGCAGGTGCCCGCCTGTGCCCGGAAGGACTACGACTACCTGTCGAATATACAACACGCTATATCGGCCCGGCAGATTCTTGAAATAGAATATAAAAACATAAAAGAAGAGGCAAGCAGGAGAAAGATAGAACCTATAGGGCTTATCTTTTACGCCTTCGACTGGCATGTGATAGGATGGTGCCACAGCCGGCAGGACTACCGCGATTTTAAAGTATCACGGATTGCCAAAATGAAAAACACCGGACTTCCCTTTAGCCAAACAGAGCATATGCCTGTGGCAGAATATATGAAACAACTGCCCGTAAATTATTAGTATAAAAAATATTTTTCATCCCGTTTTTCAGACTGACATAGGGCTGTCACCCGGCATAGTTTCCTTTGTGATACAAAAACAAAATAACTATGTCAATGATTGAAACATTTCTGAAAGAAATCAAGCTGGAAGCAGCCACCACACGCAAAATGCTGCAACGTGTACCCGACGATAAGTTCGACTGGCAGCCACACCCCAAAAGCATGAGCCTTAAACGCCTGTCCACCCATGTGGCCGAACTGCCGGGCTGGGTACCCATGACGCTGAATACAGCAGAGCTGGACTTTGCGGTGAGCGGATACGAGCCCAAAGTAGAGATTAATAACAATACAGACCTGCTGGCGTATTTTGAAAATAACCTGGAAGAATGCATTAAATCGCTGGGCAATGCTATAGATGCGCAACTGGATGAACCATGGACATTGAGAAACGGCTCTGAAATATACAGTACATCACCCAAAGAAGATGTGATTCGCATGTCTATCAGCCAGAGTATACACCACCGTGCGCAATTGGGAGTTTTCCTGCGTCTGCTGGATGTGCCCATACCCGGCAGCTATGGCCCCAGTGCCGATGAAACTGATTTCTAAACCGTAATGCCGGCAGGACAGCAGATTATAGAAAAGAAACAGGTGCAACAATATGTCGCACCTGTTCTGCAATTGTCCCAATAGTTAATGCTCAGAATTTGAAACCTACCCTGAAGTTGAATTGAAAAGCAGCATCCCATCCTGCCTTGGTGGCGTACCTGGAATAGGCAGCGCCTACACCTGCATCGCCACCGGCAAAAAGCCTGTTCGTAACATTTACAGTTACAGAGTTGTTGAGCAATACCCCTGTTTCTGTAACAGGGGTAAATCTTTTCTCTATCAGGGTTTTGGTGTCAGCGTTAGCACCTTCTTCTGTTGAAAGTGTAGGATTAATATCACTACAGCAGTTTGAGTTGCCCTTGCCTAACATGGCCGATACCCCCACTGCATAATTGACGATGCGGTTGTTGCCTGCAGGATAATATTTTACACCGGGGTTGGCGTAGCCCATATATGTTCTTACCGTAGCATCGCAGGGGTTGCTGTTGCCAAAGCTGTAGCTTACCGGTAATGCCAGGCTTACTTTGTTGCCTATCATACGCTCGTATTGCAAGCCAATGCCGGTTGCAGTATGGTGGGTTACAGATACCGGCATTACAGACAAGCTGTTTTTGGGGTTGTCCTTTGCTTGTGTATGCAATGTACCTATGCACAGTGCCGCTAAAACGATACTCTTTTTCATAAATCGTGTAGTTTTTGTTTTTCTTGTTACATGCTTTGTCAAAGCAGATAACGCAATATCATACAGTTTATTGGCATACCGGGTTTGATTTAAGTATTCTTAGGTATGTCTTTGTTTTTTTATCATTGCAGGCATCAGCCGGGTACGTATGGAGTGGGGCAGCGGTATCCTCAGATACCCAACAACAACATCAATAAAGCCAGCAGTATTACCAGAAATATTCTTAATGGGGTGGTTTCCTTCTTGGCGTTTTCGAATACGTTAAAGCCGGTGAGAGAGCCGCTATCGTTATAGCTGACAGTTTTTAGTATTTCTTTGGCGGCTTCCACATCCTGTTCGCGCACTTGCAGTTTGATGCCTCCCAGCGCTATATCGTATACGGGAATAGCGGTAATGGTATGTTCATCCCTGACAAAACATTCTATACCGTCGGCTTCCAGCCTGCCTTTTACTACGTGCATATCAAACGAGTTAGAAAACCGGGCTATAGTTACGAAATCCATATAGTAAAGCTAATTCATTCCTGGGAATTAGCTTTACTATGAACGTTGCCTATATGTCGTTACCCGTATGAATCAGGCCTTAAGTTCGATGAGGGTTTTTTCCACTTTATTTTTAACCGGTTTTACCGTTTTCAGGTACCTGTAAATCGCTTTGAGGTCATTATCACTCATGCGTTTGAACGGCCCCCATGCCATAGGGCTGTGTTTGATAAGTTTGCCTGCTTTGAAACGGTTGATAAAAGTTGCTTCAGACCATTCAGCCATTACACCTGTTTCGGGGTCCGGTGTCAGGTTTGGGGTGACGCAGGCGTATTTCGCAGGCTCTAAGATGGACTCCATCTGGAAGCCTCCTGCAAAGTACTCGCCTATAAAAGCACCGGTCATCAGGTCGCGCCTGGTATGGCAGCCGGCGCAGTTGGCAACACTATGGGCTAAATATTTTCCATATTCTATTGAAGTGTCCGGGGTGATGTTTTTTGGTACATCTCCACTCGGCCCCACGGGTTCTATCATGAATGCGTTGACTATTTTACCCAAAACATTCAACTGCGTCGGCGGTACTTCATGTTTTACAGGTTCGGAATACCTTATGTAAGACAGGATAGCCGAAAGGTCTTCGTCGCTGGTATTGTGGAATGGCATAAAGTCGAACAGCACGGTGCCATCGCGTCTTACCCCATATCTCAGCGACCGGGCCAGAACACTATCCGGTACATTGCCTATGCCTGTTTCGGGGTCTGGAGTGATATTGGGTACATAAAATTCACCTGGTGGTATTTTAAAGACATAACCACCTGTCAGCGGTACTTTACCGCCTTCGTTAATAATATCAAGTTTCGACTGGTCGCCATGACAATCAGCACAATGTGCCGGGCCATAAACCAGGTATTCCCCTTTTGCAAGCGTTGCGCTATCGTTAGATATATGCACCTGCGGGAAGGGTGCATCGTAGGTTCTGTTCTGGCGCGAAGAAACGTAGATGGTAATGCCAATTACTAATAACAGGACGATTATACCCGTCCATTTCAGGATTTTTTTGAGCATAGCTGTAAGCAGTTGAGTGTGAAATATGGAGGTAAAGATAATATGAGTAAATGGTGTATGCAATAGGATGTAATGTGTTGAGGGGGAGGCGATGGCAGATTCCGGTTAATTGAATGGTCAGCTACACCATATTCCTTTTCACTTCGTCCAGGAACTTGCGGTGGTCTGCTGCGAAGGGCTTTTTCGTAACTATAATGCGTGTACCCCGGTAACCAGCGGTAGCTTCTACATATTCACCGCTGTGTACCTCAAACTTGATTCCTGAAGCCCTCAGCACCGGTTCGGCCCAGTTGTGCAGGTTAGTAATCAGTACCACATTTTTTGGTTGCAGTATGCTCAGTTCCTCTTTAAATAAGTGGGCAGAATTGAACAATTGTGCCTGGAAAACCTCGTGGGGCATCGTATCATCAGTCATCGGGGCTATCTTCACAAGGTTGCTGTAGGCTATAATATGGTTCCAGTCGTCTTCGGTACGACCATAGCGCTCCATTGCCAGTTTGTAGGTAATGTTCCAGAAGAAAGAGCGGTACAGATTTTGTTTTATCCAGTACTTATTTACCCAGTCGAGGGCGCAGCCGCGGGAGACTATGGAGTATTCGTGCGCTTTTTTTACCAGGCTCTCTATCTGTTTTTTGTCTTTGGTTAGTTTAAAATCGGGTTTCCAGTCGTTAACGCACTGGCCATATACTATCAGTTCCCTTCTGTCATAATAGTCTTTGCCCAGCATGGGGTAGAACAGGCAATACTTATCTTTCGTATAAGCTTTATTATCAGGAAGTTCCATGGTTTTTGCCAGGTCGAGCAGGGCTTTTTCAAGCCCCAGGTTGTATAGCGATATATGTCCCGTCGTTGCCATAGTCCAAGCTAATAAAACCGGTTTTTATAATTTTGCTAAGTTCTGCATTTACTGCAGCATTAGCGCCATGGGTACAAGAGTAATGAAAATTTAAATTTTCCGCTAAATTATTTTGTTGAATTAAAAAGTTCCCATTACCTTTGCAGTCCCAATTTTTTACGGGTTAGAAGTTATTTATAAGTATGTCACAGCGTATCAGAATAAAGCTTAAGTCCTACGACCACAACCTGGTTGATAAATCGGCTGAGAAAATAGTAAAAACTGTGCGCAACACAGGAGCAGTGGTTACAGGCCCTATTCCGTTGCCTACACAGAAGAAGATCTTTACAGTATTGCGCTCGCCACACGTGAACAAAAAAGCACGCGAGCAGTTCCAATTGTGCACGCACAAGCGCCTGTTGGATATCTATACTTCTTCTTCACGTACAGTTGACGCGCTTTCGAAGCTGGACCTGCCCAGTGGTGTAGAAGTAGAGATAAAAGCATAAAAGAAACAGTTCTTTAATAATAATTGAAAAAACGCCAATCCCGGTCCACACAAAAGGCAAACCGGGCGCTTGGTTAAATATATATCGACAATGAAAGGTATAATTGGTAAAAAAATAGGCATGACCAGTGTGTTCGATGCGAATGGTAAGCAGGTAGCCTGCACCATCATCGAGGCCGGCCCTTGTGTGGTTACGCAAAAAAAGACTGTTGATACAGACGGTTATGATGCGTTACAAATAGCCTACGGCGAGGCTAAAGAAAAGAATACGCCAAAAGCTCTCCAGAATCATTTTGCAAAAGCAAATACTACGCCTAAGGCTGTAGTTAAAGAAATACGCAACTGTTCCATAGATAAACAAGTTGGTGAAGAAATTACCTGCGAGGTTTTCGCCGAAGGCGAAAAAGTAAGTGTTATAGGCACTACCAAGGGTAAGGGTTTCCAGGGTGTTGTAAAGCGCCACGGTTTTGCGGGTGTGGGCGAAGCGTCTCACGGCCAGCACGACCGTCAGCGTGCGCCGGGTTCTATCGGTGGTTCATCATACCCCAGCCGCGTATTTAAAGGAATGCGCATGGCCGGCCGTATGGGTGGCGACCGCGTGAAAGTAAAAGCGCTGAAAGTAATGAAAGTGTTCCCTGAGCAGAACTATATATTAGTTACAGGTTCAGTTCCGGGTCACAATGGTTCAATTGTTTTAATTCAGAATTAATATTGTCATGCAAGTTGACGTTTTAAATACTAAAGGTGAGAAAACAGGCCGTACGGTGGAACTGCCTGATGAGATATTCGGTCTGGAACAGCCTAACGACCACGTGGTATACCTGGCAGTAAAGCAGTACCTGGCAGCACAGCGCCAGGGTACGCACAAGACCAAGACCCGTGCAGAAGTGCATGGTTCTTCTAAAAAGCTGCACCGCCAAAAAGGTACCGGTGGCTCCCGTAAAGGCAATATCCGCAACCCTTTGTATAAAGGTGGTGGTACTGTGAATGGTCCTTTGCCTCACCTGTATGGCTTTAAGCTGAACCGCAAGGTGAAAGACCTGGCGAAGATGACAGCGCTGACATATAAGGCTAAGGATAACAAAATAGTGGTGGTGGAAGACCTGAAAATGGACACGCCCAAAACCAAAGATTTCTCTGTAATATTGAGCAAACTGAAAGGCGAAAACAAAAAGTCGCTGCTGGTGCTGCCCGAAGTAGATGAGAATGTGTACCTGAGCAGCCGCAACATACCTGCTAATAAAACAGCTGTATTGAGCGACATCAACACTTACGACCTGGTAAATGCTAATGTTTTGATATTTACTGAGTCTGCAGCTAAGCTGTTCAGCGAATTGGAAGAAGAAACAGCAGAAGCATAAATTAATAATTAAGAAACTGAAATCTATATAAAATGAAACTTGCTGATGTATTGGTAAGGCCGGTAATTACCGAGAAGGTAAACAACCAGATAGAACGCTCTGGCCGCTACACTTTTGAAGTGGACAAAAGGGCTAATAAGCTGGAAGTAAAGCAAGCGGTAGAAGAGTTTTACGGTGTGAAGGTGAATGATGTGAATACTATCGTAGTGCCCGGTAAAAACAAAAGCCGCTTTACCAAGGCGGGATTATTAAAAGGTGTTAAGTCATCGTATAAAAAAGCAGTAGTAACGCTTGCAGAAGGTGATACTATAGATTTATTTTCAATCTAAGCAGATTAAAGAACAAGAGAAATGGCATTACGTAAATATAAACCGATAACAGCCGGCACACGCTGGAGAATAGGTAACGCTTACGCTGAAGTTACTACCAACGAACCAGAAAAGAGCCTGTTGGATGTATCTAAAAAAACAGGTGGCCGCAACTCTCAGGGCCGTCGTGCTATGCGCTACATTGGTGGTGGCAACAAGATTAAGTACCGTATCATAGACTTTAAGCGTAATAAAGCTAACATACCCGCTACGGTAAAAACTATAGAGTACGATCCTAACCGTACAGCATTTATAGCCCTGCTGTCTTATGCTGATGGTGAGAAACGTTATATCATTGCCCCCCAGGGCCTGGAAGTAGGAGCCACTGTAATAAGCGGTGAAGCTGTTGCGCCTGAGGTAGGTAACTCTCTGCTGCTGAAAAACATGCCACTGGGTACTGTAGTACATAATATAGAATTGCAGCCTGGCAAAGGCGCTGCCATAGCCCGCTCTGCCGGTACCTATGCACAGCTGAACGCCAAAGAAGAAAAATATTGCGTGTTGAAAATGCCAAGTGGCGAGTTGCGCAAAGTATTGGCTACATGTATGGCTACTGTAGGTACAGTATCTAACAGCGACCACGCCCTGCAAAGCATGGGTAAAGCCGGGCGTAACCGTTGGAAAGGTATCCGCCCCCGTACACGTGGTGTTGCGATGAACCCCGTAGATCACCCCATGGGTGGTGGTGAAGGAAGGTCTTCAGGTGGTCACCCACGTAGCCGCAACGGAAAATACGCTAAAGGCGAAAAGACACGTAAACAAAAAGCGTCTGATAAACTGATTATCCAGCGCAAAAACGGTAAAAAATTATAATACTTAAAGTAATAGCATAATATGGCTCGTTCGATAAAAAAGGGACCTTATGTAGAAGCAAAGCTGGAGCACAAAGTTCTTGCTGTAAATGAGGGTAGCGCAAAGAAAGGCGTAATCAAAACCTGGAGCCGCCGCTCTACCATCACCCCCGACTTTGTAGGCCACACCTTTGCAGTGCATAACGGAAACAAATTTATACCTGTATACGTAACAGAATACATGGTAGGCCATAAGCTGGGTGAGTTTGCGCCGACACGCAACTTCAAAGGCCACAGTGGTAGTAAATAAATTAACATAATAAACATTTGGTACCGTCTTCTGGCGGGCCGCTTAAATAGAAAAAAAACAATGGAAGCTGTAGCTCGTTTACGGAACTATCCTACATCGCCCCGCAAAATGCGTTTGCTGGCAGACCTGGTGCGTGGCATGGATGTAGAAAAAGCTATCAATACTTTGAAGTTCAGCCCTAAGCACAACTCAGTGGCGCTGGAAAAGCTGTTGCTGAGTGCAGTAGCTAACTGGGGCAACAAGAACGAAGGTGTGGATGTAGCTGACGCAAACTTGTATGTAAAAACTATCATGGTTGATGGTGCCCGCGTTATCAAACGTATGCAACCCGCCCCACAGGGCCGTGCATACCGTTTACGCAAGCGCAGCAACCACGTAACTATTGTAGTAGACAGCCGCAATGCAGTAACTGCAACTATGGCTGAAAATAAAGAAACTGAATAATTCAACTAATAATAACTAAGGAATGGGTCAAAAAGCGAATCCTATAGGTAACAGGTTGGGTATCATCCGCGGATGGGACTCTATGTGGTATGGCGCTAAAAAAGATTTCGCCGACAGGCTGGTAGAGGATCATAAAATCCGCACTTACCTGAACGCGCGTATCAACAAAGGTGGCATCTCGCGTATAGTAATAGAGCGTACCCTGGGCAAACTCATCGTTACCATACACACTTCAAAACCCGGTATCATCATCGGTAAAGGTGGTTCTGAAGTTGACCGTATAAAAGAAGAGCTGAAAAAGCTGACAGGTAAGGATGATGTGCAGATCAACATTATGGAGATCCGCCGTCCTGAACTGGATGCACAGATAGTAGCTGAAACCATAGCACGACAGCTGGAAAGCCGTGTGAGCTATAAGAGGGCTATCAAAATGGCAATATCTACCGCTATGCGCATGGGTGCAGAAGGTATAAAAATAAAAGTAGGTGGACGTCTGAACGGTGCTGAGATAGCTCGTTCTGAAGAGTTCAAGCAAGGCCGTACGCCATTGCACACCTTCCGTATGGATATCGATTACTCATCTTACTTTGCCCAGACCGTATATGGTAAAATAGGCATCAAAGTATGGATATGTAAAGGTGAAGTACTGGGTAAGCGCGACCTGAACCCTAACTTCTCAGCCGGTTCTGACCGTCGTGGCGGCCCTGGTGGCGAAGCGCCTCAACGTGGTGGCGAGCATCGCGGTGGTGGTGACCGTGGCGGAGACCGCAGAGGTGGTGGTGGTGGAGACCGCAGGGGCGGCGGAGGCCGTGGCCGTGGAGGAAATCGTTAATAAAATTGTATAGCATTATTTAAAATATTGTAACAATGTTACAGCCTAAAAAAGTAAAACACAGGAAAGCCCATAAAGGAAGGATCAAAGGAAACGCACAGCGTGGCGCTACCATAGCATTTGGTTCTTTCGGGTTGAAGGCAATGGAGCCGAAATGGATAACCAACCGCCAGATAGAAGCTGCACGCCAGGCAATGACCCGCCACATGAAACGTGAGGGTAATGTATGGATACGCATATTTCCTGACAAACCAATAACCAAGAAGCCTGCAGAGGTGAGGATGGGTAAAGGTAAAGGTAGCCTTGAATACTGGGCTGCTGTGGTAAAACCCGGACGTATCATGTTTGAACTGGACGGTGTGCCCCAGCAAGTAGCGCAGGAAGCATTGGAACTGGCCGCGCAGAAGCTGCCGATAAAAACAAAATTTGTTGTTCGCCGCGACTACGTTGGTGCATAATAAATAACTAACAGGATTAAAAGATAATTTTTTAAATAGATAAAAATGGCTAAGGCAAATAAATCGAAGGTTGAAGACCTGCGTTCGCTGGACGACCAGGCGCTTACCGGCAGGATCGGTGAAGAAGAATCGCGCCTGAAAAAAACTAAGTTCGGCCACGCTGTTAACCCGATTGAAAATCCGTTATCTATCCGCCAGATGCGCCGCACAATAGCCCGTATGAAGACGGAGCAGCGCAGGAGGGCATTAGGTGTTTAAAGAATAGGAAAAATAAATTATAAAAAATTTTGATATGTCAACAACGACTGAAAGAAAAAGCAGGAAAAGCCGTATAGGTATCGTGAGCAGCGACAAGATGGATAAAACCATCACAGTAACTGTAGAGCGTAAGGTGAAACACCCTATTTACGGTAAGTTCGTTAAGAAAACGAAAAAATTCCATGCGCATGATGAAGAGGGTACCGCAGGTATCGG
>CAZEZM010000004.1:44115-198511 GCA_964515955.1 uncultured Flavipsychrobacter sp.
CAAGACAAAGCGCTGGCGCCTGGTAGAAATAATTGAAAAAGCTAAGTAATCTTTTTATAGATGATACAACAAGAGTCCAGGCTAAATGTAGCCGATAACAGTGGTGCGAAAGAGGTACTTTGTATCCGTGTACTGGGCAACTCCGGCCAGGATTATGCCGGTGTGGGTGATAAAATAGTGGTAACCGTTAAAGACGCATTACCCGGAGGTGGTATGAAGAAAGGAACCGTGTCGAAAGCGGTAATCGTACGCACCAAAAACAAGCTGCGCCGCAAAGATGGTTCTTATATCAACTTTGACGACAACGCTGTAGTGTTGCTGAACAACGCCGATGAGCCACGCGGCACCCGTATTTTCGGGCCCGTAGCACGCGAACTGCGTGATAAAGGGTACATGAAAATTGTTTCGCTGGCACCGGAAGTATTATAAAATAAAGTTGTACCTTTGCAGCCCGTTTTTCGGGTGTGTGAGAACAACAGTTAATTCATAAGTATTGTGAAAAACAGATTTAAACCAAAGTTTAATATCAGGAAAGGCGATAACGTAGTCGTTATAGCCGGTAATGGTAAGGATCGTACCAAGCCACGCAATGTGCTGGCTGTATATCCTCAGAAAGGCCGTGTATTGGTAGAAGGTGTAAACATCATTACCAAGCACAACAAGCCCGATGCGCAAAACCCCCAGGGTGGCATAGTGAAGCAGGAAGCGCCTATACACATCTCTAACGTCATGTTGTGGGATGCTAAAGCAAAAGCTCCTGCCCGCATCAAGCGCGAGCGCAACGAAGGTAGTTTTGTTCGTATATCTAAAAAATCAGGGGAGGTAATTAAATAATGGAAACAGCAGTATATTCTCCGCGTTTACGCAAGCATTATAAAGATGAAGTAGTTCCGGCTTTGATGAAGAAGTTCGGTTATAAATCAGTAATGCAGTGCCCCCGCCTGGTTAAAATTTGTTTGAACCAGGGTGTTAAAGGCTCGGTATCTGACAAGAAGCTGATAGACGATGCTATGAACGAAATGACACTGGTAACCGGCCAGAAGGCTGTACCTACCTTGTCTAAAAAGGATATCTCTAACTTCAAGCTGCGTAAACACATGCCGATAGGCTGCCGTGTTACCCTGCGTGGCACTACGATGTTAGAATTCCTGGACCGTTTCATATCTGTTACCCTGCCCCGTGTACGCGACTTCAAAGGTATCAACGATAAATCTTTCGATGGACGCGGCAACTATACTATGGGTATCACAGAGCAGATCATCTACCCTGAGATAGACATAGACAAAGTAAACCGTATCAGTGGTATGGATATTACGTTCGTAACGACAGCAAAAACCAACGAAGAAGCATACGAATTGCTGAAAGAGATGGGTCTGCCGTTTAAGAATGTTAAAAAAGAAGAAACTAACTAATTATAATTAAAGAACAATAAATGGCAAGAGAATCAGTAAAAGCCCGTCAACGCAAACGCGAGCGCATGGTTGCCAAATACGCTGAGAAGCGTGCGGCACTTAAAGCGGCAGGAGACTACCAGGCATTGGATTTGCTTCCGAAAAACGCCTCTCCGGTTCGTCTTAAAAACCGTTGCCAGTTAACAGGCCGTCCCAAGGGTTATATGCGCCACTTCGGGATATGCCGTAACATTTTCCGCGACATGGCGTTGGATGGCAAAATACCGGGTGTACGTAAAGCCAGCTGGTAATTGAATGAAACGTGGCCAGGTCATAGCAATATGAAACCGGTTACAATTATATACTTTACAAATTTTAACAAAAAATGGTAACAGATCCGATAGCAGACTTTTTAACCCGTATCCGCAACGCACAGATGGCACGCCACCGTATAGTGGAAATACCTGCCTCTAACGTGAAAAAGCGTATCACAGAAATACTCTACGATAAAGGGTATATACTGAAGTACAAATTTGAGGATGATAACAAACAAGGTATCATCAAAATAGCATTGAAATACGATGCACAATCAAAAGAACCTGCTATAAAATCACTGGAAAGGGTAAGCCGTCCGGGCCTGCGTCAGTACGCCAAGCCAAACGAGCTTCCCCGTGTTATGAGTGGCCTGGGTATCGCTATCGTTTCTACATCGAAAGGTGTAATGACTGATAAAGAAGCCCGCACGCAAAACATTGGTGGTGAAGTAATGGCAGCAATATATTAATAACATTATAGAGGGCAGGTACATTAAGCCAAACCTATACAAGGCTGACCGGCTTGCTTTCTGAACCAAATAAAAACATAAGAACTTATGTCTCGTATAGGCAGAAATCCGATTACAATACCCGCCGGTGTAACAATAACCGTAGGTGCGGATAATGTAGTTACAGTAAAAGGCCCTAAGGGCGAATTGAAAGAAACGTTGAACCGCGACCTGAAAGTAGAGGTGCAAGACAACCAACTCGTTGTAAACCGCCCTACAGACCAGATACGCCACCGTGCACTGCATGGCCTGAGCCGCGCATTGCTGGCCAACATGGTAACAGGGGTTACTACAGGCTTCAAAAAAGAACTGGACCTGGTGGGTGTGGGTTTCCGTGCTGCTATCCAGGGCCAGACACTCGATATGGCGTTGGGCTACTCGCACAACATCATCATGGAGCTGCCTAAGGAAGTGAAGGGAGAGGCTAAAATGGAAAAAGGTGTGCCCCCGAGGATAACACTGGAGTCGATAGACAAACAACTGCTGGGTCAGGTAGCTGCCAAAATACGCAGCCTGCGTAAGCCAGAGCCGTACAAAGGAAAAGGTGTTCGTTACTCTAATGAGATTGTACGCCGCAAAGCAGGTAAGGCAGCAGGTAAATAATAAATAACAGGGTTTCCGCCTGAAAAGGCGGAAGCTTTTATCATACTAAACAATTAAAATAACCCGGTAGCCATCCTCTTTATAACGAGGGTGAGCCCGTAAAAAATAGAATAAAATGGCACTTGATAAGAAAATAGTACGCCGCCAGAAGTTACGTTGGCGCATACGCAGCAGGGTGAGTGGTACAGCTACAAAACCCCGCATGTCTGTGTTTCGCAGCAACAAAGACATCTATGTACAACTGATAGATGACACTACCGGTACTACATTGGCAGCTGCCAGCTCTCGCCAGAAGGATATACAGGCGCATGCAGGCAACAAAGTTGAGAAGTCTGCCCTGGTGGGTAAGACGATAGCTGAGAAAGCATTGTCACTGGGTATTCAGAAATGCGTGTTCGACCGTGGTGGTTATTTGTATCATGGCCGTGTGAAGTCTGTTGCAGACGGCGCGCGCGAGGGTGGTCTTAAATTCTAATAACAATATTATTGAACTTTTTCTATAAGTAACTGATGTCAAAAGTAAACACAAATCGAGTAAAGGCCGGCGACCTGGAATTGCAGGAGAAAGTAGTGTCTATCAACCGTGTTGTTAAAACAACCAAAGGCGGACGCGCATTCAGTTTTTCTGCCTTGGTAGTCGTAGGCAACGGTGCCGGTGTGGTGGGTCATGGCCTGGGTAAAGCTAAAGAGGTGCAGGAAGCCATCACCAAAGGTATAGATGACGCTAAGAAGAACCTGATAAAAGTGCCTGTATTACATGGTACTATACCTCACGTACAGTTTGCCAAAGAAGGTGCTGCAAAGGTGCTGATTAAACCAGCCGCTCACGGTACTGGTGTAATAGCCGGTGGTAGTATGAGGGCTGTGCTGGAGTCTGCAGGCATTACTGACGTGCTGACTAAGAACCTGGGTTCTGCAAATCCGCACAACGTGGTAAAAGCTACATTCGCTGCGCTGGGCCAACTGCGCGAGCCGGTACGTGTGGCTAAAGACCGCAACGTGAGCCTGAAGAAGGTGTTTAACGGGTAATCCGGTTTAATTAATTGAATATTAACTAATTGAATAAGAAATAGCGTCATGGCTAAAATTAAAGTAACACAGATTAAGAGTGGCATTGACCGCCCCGAAAACCAAAAGCGTACATTAATAGCGCTGGGTTTGCGCAAGATGAACGCTACTGTGGAAGTAGAAGCTACCCCCCAGATACAGGGTATGGTGAAAACCGTACACCACCTGGTTAAGGTTGAAGAAGTCAAATAATTTTTATTTATTAATATTTGCGAGCGGTTTCACATTCCGCGCAAGTTCAAAAATCGTATACAATGCAATTACACAATTTACAACCGGCAAAAGGTTCAGTAAAAAAGAAAAGGCGCGTAGCCCGTGGTGAAGGTAGTGGTTCGGGCACAACAGCCGGTAAAGGTAACAAAGGCCAGCAGGCACGTACCGGTTACCAATCGAAAAAAGGACATGAAGGCGGACAGATGCCCATCCAGCGCCGTATGCCCAAGCGTGGTTTCAAGAACAACAACAAGATTGAATTCAAAGTATTCAACCTGGGTGATATAGACTTCCTGGCAGAAAAATACAGCCTGAAGGAATTCTCCCTGGACAACCTGTATATCAATGGCCTGATCAGCCGTACCGACTCAGTGAAAATACTGGGCAATGGCGAGCTGAAAACCAAACTGGCCTTTAAGGTGAACGCAGCCAGCGATAAAGCTAAACAAGCTATTGAAGCGGCAGGCGGTACCATCGAATTGCTGTAACTTTTCAGGATAAAAGGACGCATTTGGTAAAATGCGTCTTTTATCGTTTATTCGCATTTCATTTTTCAGATTAATCATTAGTCCCTGTGAAGAAACTAATAGAAACGCTTAAGAACATTTGGAGCATTGAAGAGCTCCGTAAGCGTATTATATATACTTTAGCTCTTATCCTCATTTACCGCGTAGGCAGCTACGTAGTATTGCCCGGTATAGACCCCCAGATACTTGCATTAGAAGGTAGCCAGGAAGGCCTGTTGGGGCTATTTAATATGTTTGCCGGTGGTTCGTTCAGCCGTGCATCTATCTTTGCGCTGGGTGTTATGCCTTATATCTCCGCTTCTATCTTTATGCAGCTGGCGGGTATAGTAGTTCCACAGATTTCTAAATTACAGAAAGAAGAAAGCGGCCGCCGCAAGGTGAACCAATATACACGTTACCTCACTGTTATCGTTACAGCATTCCAGGCAAGTGCTTATGTGGCCTACCTGCGTACGCAGAGTGCGGGCGCTATCGTGCCCGAGTTTGGTACTTTCATGTTCTGGTTGTCTACAGTAGTAGTATTGACGGCAGGTACATTGTTTGTAATGTGGCTGGGTGAGAAAATCACAGACCGCGGTATTGGTAACGGTGTTTCCCTGCTCATCATGGTGGGTATATTTGCCCGCCTTCCCGAATCCCTGTTCCAGGAATTCTCTGCCAAGAATGTTGGCGGCGGCGGCGGATTGCTAATATTCCTGATAGAAATGGCACTGTTTATTGCCGTTATCGTAGGCCTGATATTGCTGACACAGGGTGTGCGACGCATACCGCTGAACTATGCACGCCGTGTAATAGGCAGCACTAATGCAGCCCGCGAAATAACAGGCGGTTCGCGCGATTTTATTCCGTTGAAAGTGAATTCAGCAGGTGTAATGCCCATCATCTTTGCACAGGCTATCATGTTCATACCTGCCACGTTGATAGGCTTTACAGACAGTGAAACAGCACAGGGTGTTGTCAGGTCTTTATCTGATTATACCTCTGCATCATACAATATCGTTTACGCAATACTGGTTATCGCATTCACTTATTTCTACACTGCGTTGATATTCAACCCTACTGAAATGGCGGATAACCTGAAACGTAACAACAGCTTCATACCGGGTGTAAAACCAGGAGAGCCTACAGCTAATTACATCGCCACTATTATGGACCGTATTACGCTGCCCGGCGCCTTGTTCCTGGCTATAGCAGGTGTACTGCCCGGTGTTGCAGCGCTGCTGGGTGTTACCAGTGGTTTTGCCTCCTTCTACGGTGGTACGTCTATGCTGATAGGTGTGGGTGTGATACTGGATACATTACAACAAATAGAGAGCCACCTGTTGATGCGCAGGTACGACGGATTAATGAAAACGGGGCGCATATCGGGCCGCCAGCCGGCTACAGGCGCCTCTGTGTAAACAAGGGTTATGATACACATCAGGAGCAAAGAAGAAATTGAAATAATAAGAAAAAACGCCTTAATGGTAACTGCCACCTTAACCGAGGTGGCAAAGTTTTTAAAGCCGGGTATCACTACCTTGTCTATCGACAGAATGGCTGAAACTTTCATCAGGGATAACGGCGGTGTGCCTTCATTCAAAGGTTATGGACCCAGGAATAATGCTTTCCCTTTCTCGTTATGCATATCTGTAAACGAAGTGGTGGTGCATGGTTTTCCATCGGATTATGAGTTGAAGGAGGGCGATATAGTTTCTGTTGACTGCGGTTTTTACAGGGACGGATATCATGGCGACCATGCCTATACATTTGCGATAGGCAATGTGCCTGACGAATACCTGCAATTGATGCGCGTGACCAAAGAAGCCCTGATGCTGGGCGTAGCCAATGCGCATGTGGGCAACAGGGTAGGCGATATATCTTACGCAATAGAGGAACATACAGCTAAGAAACATGGCTATGGCGTGGTGCGCGAGCTGGTAGGACACGGCGTTGGCCGCAACCTGCACGAAGACCCCCAGGTGCCCAACTACGGCCGCCGCGGCGATGGCAAGCGCCTGAAAGAAGGTATGGTACTGGCTATAGAACCCATGATCAACCTGGGCACCCATCATGTACATACCGAAGATGACGGATGGACCATAGTAACTGCAGATAAAAAAGTATCCGTACACTACGAGCATACTACAGCGGTAGGCAAAGAAAAAGGCGATAACCTCTCAGACTTTGGCCCGATAGAAGCCGCTGAAAAAGCTAACCCGGAACTGAACACCGGGCACCTGGTAAAAGTAGTAATGGCTTAAGATATTCAACCCCGCGATAGCGGGGTTTGTTTTTTTTAAGCTATTAAGTATTATTGTGCACCCAAGCTTTTATTTCCTTATGAACTGCCGCTTAATTGCATTTATAATCTTATGTCTGTTCACTTCATACCCCGTACTTGCACAAAAAGTTAACGCGAATTTTGAAGACACTGTCTTTTATAATATTGACTTCAAAAAAACTAAGACGAAATATGTATCCTATTATCGTCCTCCCGTTGTAAAAGAGGGGAATAGGTATAAAGTAGAGTATTATACAGCTGAACATCTCCCTGTTTTTAAAGGAAGTGTTCTTGCGGTAAAAATAGATTACAATTATTCTATTGAACGAGAGGTAGCTATAAAAGATGGACATTGCGAATATTATCGCGATGATGGCAGTAAATTATCCGAAGGTGTATATGCAAATAACTATAAGACCGGAAAGTGGACATATTTTAATAAAGATGGTAAGGTGCGCAGTACAGAAGAATATTACAGAGAGCAGCCAATGTTATACAGCACCGGTTATTATGACGACGGAAATATATCCTACGAGGGGTTGATGGTAAGAGTTGCATATGGGAAAGACACTACCTTTCAGGAGCATAAACAATGGTTGTATTACTACAGAAATGGTAAAATTTCAGCTATAGAAAGTTATTATTTTGGAGTACCTGAAGGAAAGAATGAGTACTACGATTCGAATGGGATGAAGCGAGCGGAAGGCATGGTGAAATATAAAGTGAATATGTCACTTGAACAACGCCAGGTGTATAGCAGAAACATATCGAGATATTATGTTCGCAGGAGAGGAGAAAGCCTGAAAGATGGTATGTGGAAATTTTACGATTCAGGAAGGGTGGTATCTGTCCAATACTATAAAGAGGGCTTGTTGGATAGCAATTTTGTCTTTTATCATACACCAACCGGAAAAATAAAGATTGCAGGTAACTATAAACAAGGAGTGAAAAAAGGTACCTGGACAATCTATTATGATGGTAGTGAAAAAATACTTTCGAAAATAGAATTTAAGGATAATATTGGTGGAAACGCTATGTATTTTGATTCTGTCAATAATGACAGAATTATACTTGAAGGGAAGATTGACCAAAATATGCGTGTGGGTGAGTGGACGCGTTATTACCCTCAAAATGGGAAGGTGATGAGCAAGGAATATTACTCCAAAAATTTACTGGAAGGGACTAGCACCGGGTATGACAGTTCAGGTGCTTTGTTTTCTGAGGTAGAATATAAAAGCGGCTTAGCAGAGGGGAAATGTACCTATTACTATAAAGGGACAAAAGACAAATGGGTTGTGTTACAGTTTGCTGCAGACACATTCACGGGATATGTAAATACCTACTATGAAGATGGTAAAACCAAAAGAAAAACAAAAAATATTTCAGGGGAACCTAAACAAGTGTGCTATGACAAGAGTGGTGAGGTTATTGATTGTTTGCCATTTTACTCTCCCGCAACTTTCAATGGTGATGTGATGACGTATATCGGACAATACCTTGAGTACCCTGAAGAGGCAAGACGTATGCGCCTGGAAGGTAAGGTGAAAGTCGGCTTTAAGATTGACGAGTTTGGTAAAGTTCAGGATCCGTACATAGTGGAAGGCTTTGATGAACGTTGTAATGATGCTGCACTGCGTCTTGTGTCACAAATGCCTAACTGGATTCCGTCTACAATAGAGGATATACCTATCAGGTCGCATAAAATATTGCCTATTGTTTTCTGGTTGCCGCCAGAGGATATGGAAGCGAATGGAATAGCTGAAGGAATGTAATCACCCCCTCACATCCAGTACATCCCTCAATGCGTTACCCAGGATATTGAATGAATACACCAGCAGCATAATAGCAATGCCTGGTACAATAGCGAGAAAAGGCCTGTTGGTGAGCAGGAAATTGTAATGCTCTTTTATCATCAACCCCCACGATGGCATAGGCGGCTGTACGCCAATGCCTAAGAAGCTTAAGCCTGCCTCTATAAGTATGGCTGTGGCGAAGTTGCTGGCAGCCACTACCATAACCGGCCCGGCTATGTTGGGTAGTATATGCCTGGATATGATACGGCTGTCCTTCAGCCCCAGTGCCCTGGCAGCAGTGATGTACTCCATTTCCTTCAGCGCCATTACCTGTCCGCGTATCAGGCGGGCGGCGCTCACCCACATGGTGAGGCCAATGGCGATGAATATCTGCCAGAACCCTTTGCCGATAGTAAGCGTAATAGCGAACACCAGCAGCAGGGTAGGGATGGCCCAGAGTATATTAATCAGCCACATCACCATATTGTCGATAAAGCCACCGTAATACCCCGATAAAGAGCCGAGGAATATGCCAATGGTAATAGACAGCAGTACGGCTATCAGGCCAACAGCGAGGCTGACACGCGCCCCTATCAGCAGGCGGCTGAGTATATCCCTGCCATACCTGTCGGTGCCTAAGTAAAAGGTGGCATCCTCCAGCAATTTATCTTCGATGTATGCACGTTGTTCCTCGATGCCTGTGTTATTGTTGGGCACAAGCTGGCTGACAGCGAAAGACATAGTATCTTCTATCCCCTCGTCAATATAATGTGCTACCCATAGCTTATCGGTTTCAAACCAATGGTTGTTGATGGGAATAGCTGTGGACACAGAAGTTCTACCTGAAAATATTTCAGTCCAGGATTGGCTTTGTTCAGTTGATGCGGAATTGGGAATGTTTAACAGCAGTTTGCTGAACCCCGGCTCACGCGCGCCCAACTCTACCACCATCCTGTTGGCATTGGCAGTATCGTCCGGAGCAAAGAGGTAGGCGAATACCGCAATAAAACAAGTAAGGCCAATTATGGCTAATGCAACAACAGCGGATGGTTTCCGTAGCAGCTTTCTTATAAGGCTGATATTTCCGCTGTTGTCCTGCATTATTGCAAACCGTATTTACTTACTATGTATACCAGTTGTGTTAGTGCTACAGCGCCCAGTTTCAGTTCCCTGTGGTTAATTTGTTCAAACACATCGTTGGCGGTATGATGCAGGTCGAAGTAACGCTGCGGGTCGGGCCGCAGGCCGG
Organism: uncultured Flavipsychrobacter sp.; assembly: GCA_964515955.1. Lineage (GTDB taxonomy): Bacteria > Bacteroidota > Bacteroidia > Chitinophagales > Chitinophagaceae > UBA5543. The sequence goes on from CAZEZM010000004.1 coordinate 54,046, forward strand.
CGCAGGGTACACCACGCCTTTGCATGGGCGATATGTCGGCACCACCTTCTTCGCGTTCAAAGTCGTACACGCCATACGGCAGGAATAGTTTCCTGTAAGACCTGATTTGCCGGCGCTGTTCTTCCTTCATTGCCAGCCCGAAGCCACGTGGTGAAAAACCTCCCGCATCACTTTCTATAGCCAGTATATGCTCTTCTTTACGTGCCAGTGCGGAGTCGTTATAAGCTAGCCCGCCTTTCAGCCCGTTTTCTTCATTCATAAACATCACCGCCCTTATTGTGTAACGAGGTTTAATGTTCAGCGCTTTAAATGTTCTCAGTACTTCGATAGACTGTACGCAGCCCGCACCGTCATCATGCGCACCGTCGCCTACGTCCCAGGAGTCGAGGTGCCCGCCTACTACAATATATTTATCAGGATACACTGAGCCTGTTATTTCGCCTATTACATTGAAGGAACGAACTGTGTCCAGCATTTTACATTCCGACATAATTTGTGCCTGTACATTGCCCCTCTTCAATTCCTGTTCCAGGAGGTCGGCAGTGGTATTGCCGATAGCGATGGCGGGAATCGGGGTTACAGTGTCTGCATAGCGCATAGCGCCAGTATGCGGAAAATCATCGAGCCCTGTTGATACGGAACGTATGATAAGACCGCTGGCACCTTTGGCAGATGCTACACTCGGCCCGCGCCAGCGGTAAGGGCCGGCATCGCCATAACCTTCAAATGTATGTGGCAGGTCTTGCCTGAAACGGTAGTTGAAGAATACGATTTTCCCCTTCACATCTTTAGCGGGCATCTTTTCAAACTCTTCAAAGTTGTTGGCTATAATGATAGGGGCTTCTAATACTTTGCCATCTGTGCCTACTGCATTGCCCAGGGATAGCATAGGCACTTCTTTATATCCATTGCTACCGGAGAATTTCAGTTTCAGGTTTTCTTTACCCCTTACCCAATGCGGCACCTCTACAGGTTGCAACCACACCTTATCAGCACCTGCTGCTTCCATTGCCTTCTGCGCCCATATTATTGCCTTTTCGGCCTGCGGGCTGCCGCTGAGCCTGTGGCCTATTTCTTTACTCAATACCCGCAAATCTTCGTAGCAGGTGCCATGCAGCATTATTTCATCATGTATGTTGCGGAACACAACTGAATCCTGTGCCTGAGCTATACAAAAAGATGAGGCCAGTATCCCTATGGAAAGTATAGATTTTCTCATTTGGTAAATATAAAAAAACAGAGTTACGAATTGACTTACAATGCCATAGTTTTGTGCTATTGTCTATATTTACAAATAAATAACCCCTTATATGAACAGACTCACTACGATACTGACAATTGCAGCAGCATCTGTATTAATGGCCCAGTGTACGGCTAAGAAAACAGCCACCGCCGCCAAATCGCCGGAGGAGGTAGTAGCAGAAGTGAAAAAGAATTATAGCGAAGACCAGATGGAGGAGGGCAAAACCATATTTGTAGGTAACTGTGGCAAATGCCATGACCTGAAAGAACCTGAAACCCGTACGGTGGAAAAATGGGAGCGTATACTGCCTCGTATGAGTAAGAAAGCCAACCTGGATGATGCACAGTCGGGCAAAGTACGGGCTTACGTGCTAGCTCATGCTAAATTATAAATCGCCTGTTTTTTAAAAAAAGGATAGTGTATGAAAATTGGTATTGTGTGTTACCCCACATTTGGCGGTAGCGGTGTATTGGCCACTGAACTTGGGATGGCATTGTCCGGTAAGGGGCATGAGATACATTTTATATCCTACCAGCAGCCTGTAAGGCTGCACTTCCACCCGAATATATGCTACCACGAGGTGTCTGTACCCAAGTACCCTTTATTTGACTATCCACCTTATGAAACTGCGCTGACCAGTACATTGGTCAATGTCATTAATACCAATAAACTGGACCTGCTGCATGTGCACTACGCTATACCACACGCTTCAGCTGCCTATTTTGCACGCCAGATATTAAAGAAAACAAGGGCGGACATACCCTATATAACCACCCTGCACGGCACTGATATTACCCTGGTAGGCAAAGACCAGACATATGCCCCTGTTGTAACACATTCCATCAACGAATCGGATGCGATAACCGCAGTTTCCGATAGCCTGCGCGAGGAAACATACCGTTCCTTCGAGGTAGAAAAAGATATTGTAGTAATCCCCAACTTCGTAGACACCGAAAGGTTCCGCCAGTCAGACAAAGACCATTTCAAGAAAATGGTGGCCCCGCATGGCGAACGCATTTTGGTACACGCTTCCAACTTCCGCAAGGTAAAGAGGGTAGATGATGTAATCAGGGTCTTCGAGCGGGTGCGCGAGAAAGTCCCGTCAAAATTATTAATGGTAGGCGACGGCCCGGAAAGGCAGAACGCTGAAGAACTGGCACGTACCCTTAGGGTGTTCAAGGATATACGTTTCCTGGGCAGGCAAGACCAGATGGATGAAATACTCAGCATTGCCGATCTCTTCCTGCTGCCATCGCAGAGCGAAAGCTTTGGCTTATCGGCGCTGGAGGCTATGGCATGTGGTGTACCGGTTATCTCTACCAATACAGGCGGCCTGCCCGAAATTAATATCCATGATAAAACCGGCTACCTGAGCGAGGTGGGAGATGTACTCAATATGTCTCAGCACGCCATACATATACTGCAGGACGATGCTACGCTGGCCAGTTTTAAGAATGCGGCTGCGTTGCACGCACGCGGTTTCGACAAGGCCCGCATAGTACCTATATACGAGCAACTCTACGAGTCGGTGATAGAAACCTACTTTGCAGGACGCAACGACCGCAAGCCAACCGTTACAAAAAAGAAGAATGAAGAAGAGCAGGAGGTAATTTAACCTTCCTGCAGTGCTTCCCAGAATTCAGCCGCACGGCGGGTATGTGGTATGACAATGGTGCCGCCTACAATATTGGCCACGGCAAATATTTCATACAATTCTTCGGTACTTAAGCCTTGTTCATGGCATTTTTCTACGTGGTATTTGATGCAGTCGTCGCAGCGCAATACCATACTGGCTACCAGTCCCAGCATTTCTTTGGTTTTTACAGGTAGGGCGCCTTCTGCATAGGTATTCGTATCCAGGTTGAATAGCCTGTTGATGACTTTGTTTTGTTTGCCGAGAATCACTTCATTCATTTTTGCGCGATACTCATTAAATTCTTTTACCTGCTGGTTCATATCGATGATTTTTTTAACAGAGCCAAAAGTAAGCAGAAAAACCAACCTGCAGAAAGCCTGGTTAGTGCTACACGATATTTGTCGTCTATGTGTCTACCTTGCGTCATTTTGAGGTAAAAATGTGGCTTATTTTAACCGGTTAAGCATTTTTATAGATTGGAAGCCAACCTGCACAAATCGCTGATCCGTCTGTCAGGTGTTATGCGCATATTTTCAGGTTGGCTGGTAATAGCATTAATTACTGTGGTTCCGGCCTATGCCGGTAAAAAGATAAAAGTCCTGTTCCTGGGCAATAGTTACACATACTATAACAATATGCCCCAACATGTTGCTAATATGGCTACCGCTACGGGCGATACCCTGATATTCGATATGTATGCTCCAGGCGGCTATACGCTGGACGACCACGGCCAGGACACAGTATCGAGAGGCAAAATAGCGAATGGAGGGTGGGATTACCTTGTGCTACAGGAGCAGAGCCAATTGCCATCGTTCCAAAGTTATCAAAGTAATGAGCTTTATGGTATGTTGACTTTGTTCAGGAAGTTCAATCCATGTGGCCGTATTATGTTTTATATGACATGGGGCCGGCAAAATGGTGACGCATCTAATTGCGCAGTTTGGCCGCCCGTGTGTACCTACCTGGGCATGGACTCACTGATACGCATGAGATATATACAAATGGCTGTAAACAATAAAACAGAATTGTCACCTGTAGGTGTCGCATGGAGGCATATTCGTCATAATAGTTCATCTCTGAATTTGTACGATATTGATGGAAGCCATCCCTCGGCGGCAGGTTCTTATCTTGCTGCCTGTTGTTTTTATACTTCTCTTTTCAAGAAGAATCCTAACTCTTTAACGTATAATGCCACAATTGGTACTGCTAATGCAAATACCATTAAACAGGCCGTTAAGACCGTTGTGTTTGATAGCTTGTCATCGTGGGATTATTCAGCTACACTTCCTGGTGCCGACTTCAGGTACACCATAGGCACGGGCCATAACCAGGTTCACTTTCTGAACCAGTCTTCACTGGCAGATTATTATTTGTGGGACTTTGGTGATAATACCACATCAACGGCTGAACACCCCGTTCACAATTATGCAACTGACGGTATCTATACAGTTAAACTGACTTCTTATAATTGCGATGTTGACACTACCTATATCAATACTAAGCAGGTAATGATTCGTTTTTGTCCGTTTACGCCAACGATAGTGCCGGGTAGTACCACTCTTTGCCCCGGTACTAACGATACGCTTTGGACACAGGCTTACAGTGCCTACCAATGGTACGATGTTAATGATGCAGCATTGCCCGGCGCTACGGGCCAATACCTTGATGTAAATTCGGATAACAGGTATTATGTAGAGGCTACGCTTAATGGATGTACTGAGCGTTCGGTACAGGCATATGTTGCCACGGCTACAAGTTTTTCTACCTGGTATATTATTCCATCTGGCGAGTTGATAGGCGAAGATTCCGCGTGTGCGGGCGACACAATAGCATTGACGATAATGTTTAATAAACCACCTGTGGCAGATGACAGCCTTATGGATTGGAGTTTTAACGGACAACCAATAGCCGGGCATCATAACGACACATTGTTTATTACGCAACAAGGTGTGTATGAAGCCCGGGTTCGTCATGGGGTATGTCCATCGTTAGATAAAACCAGGCAAATCAATTTTACGTTTGTAAACTGTACTTCAGATATCAGCGGACCGATTTCTTCCCAGTTTGCCATCTATCCCAACCCGGTGGGTAACTTGCTGAGTATATCATCGGATGCATTTTTGTCCGGTAATTGCCAAATAAATATTACAGATGCTATGGGCAGAACCGTACATCAACAACGCAGTGTTCCTGCTAACCGGCAAAGTATAAATATGTCCACCCTATCCGGCGGGCTGTATTTTGTATTGATAACTGATGAAGGCAACCTGTTATATAAGGGAAAGGTATTGAAACAATAATTAAAGGACCTAAATGTTACGTTGTATATTCCGATAATTACCTGGCAGCAGCGCCGTAAGGGAATACAGCTACTTCTGAACGCAGGTTGGGGATAAGTTCCAGCATTTGCAAGTCAATAAAGGTAACGTTACCATTGCGTCCGCCGCAGTTACTGGTGTGATGAGGCTCGTTCCCCTTTGGACTGAGATTTGCATTTACAATAGCAACTATCCCCCTGCTGTCATCTACAGCAATTCCGAAAGGCTGGTAGCCGCTGTTTATCCTTTTTGTCACAGTAAAGTTGTTCATATCAACGACCACTACTGACCCGCTATTGCCCGAAAATGTTTGCTCATCGTGCGGGCAGGTAATGAATAATTTGTTGGTCGCAGGTGAAAAATCCATGAAGAAAGGTGATGCTGCAAGAGGTACAGAATGTATGACGCTATTGGTTTTCATGTTAATCACCTTCAACTCGTCGGAGCCTGTACATGCGACAATACAATTTCCCGTTGCGTCTGTTATGAGTTCCGAAGGGTCTAATGTGGAATGGTACTGAATCTCATTATTGCCATCAATTGCCATTTCTTTTACTACCGGGTTCATAGGGTCAGCAATATCGATTGTATAGATATAGTTGCCTGTAGTATTGCCCATGTACAGCATCTTGAATTCTTCGTTAAGGGCAATGCCGGAAGGATACCGGAAATTCCCGTTGAAAGTGTAGGTAGCCAGCAACCGCATGTTTTCAAGATCGGCATAAGCTATTCTGCCCGGGTATCCGTTATCTGCAAAAAAGCCGTATTTACTATCTGACGTGATAACAAAGGATGTCCACGAGCCTCGTCCAAGAAAGATTTCTCCTACAAGTCTGTCATCCCCCGTGTTGAATTTCTGGACAACTTCGGCAGGCGCAAAAAAACTAACGTACCAGTGTTTCTTATCAGGTGATACTTTTACCGTGCGCGGAAATTCGGTAGCTTGTTTTTTCCCCGTTGTTATATAGCGCATTTGCAGTAATGTCTCCGTGTCAAACACCGTCACCACATCACAAAGTTGGTTGGTAACATATAGCTTACTCCGTGTAGGATTGTCTGCAAATTTTATGTTGCCTTTTATGTCAGGAGCACCTGCAGCAATCCAGTCGCGCAGCACAAGATATTCATCGTTACTCAAGGGTGTATTGTTTACAGGCATGGTGGGTATTAATGTGGGGCCGAGTGAGGTATCAGTATTGGTATAAAAACAAACTGTACTGAAATCAGGCCGGTAGGGAATTACTACAGCACCGCTGTTGCCACCTTCAAAGAGTCTATCCCATGTGGTTAAATTCAATCCCCCTGCACCTTCGTAGCTGGCATCGTTATGGCAACCGGTTGTAGCGCATTTGGTGAGCATGATTTTCGCCACATTGTCCGGGTAATTACCGTTGCCATCTGGCAACGGATTAAACGGCTCATGTTTGCAGGAGACAATAAGAAGACAATATGCTACCGGCAGGTATTTAATTTTCAGGCGCGCCATTATTTAACCAGCATTCTATTAGTTTTTTTTCGTCATCCGTTAGTTGTGTGGAAGTGGAAGGGGGCATAATTTTCAGCTCGAATAAATAAGATTTTATCCTGCCGTTATCCGCCCTTTCTTTCAGTGTAGCATATTCTTTAAACCCTACAATCCCCGAGTTGCCATCGTGGCAACCAGAAACAGCACATTTTGTATTGATTATAGTTTTAATGTCAGGATTGTATTTGGGCTTACATGCAGGAGGCGGTGGTTGAACAGGGGTTGTTTCATCTTTTTCGCAAGATGCCAACAAGAAGGGTGCAATTACCCATGGTAGAATACCTGTCCATACTTTTTTCACGATACATTTCTTTTAAAAATAAAAGGAAGGGTATGCTCCTGCACATACCCCCCTTTGCCTTATGACACCTCAGTTTACCTTCGCTATGCGCTGGTAAGAAACTGTTGAGCCACTGTTTACCTGCATGATGTATATGCCCTGATGTATATTGTATTTGTTGAGGTCGAAAACATATTCAGCTTTTTCTTGCCTACCTGCTTGCAGCAGCTTGGCCACATGTTTGCCTGTCATATCGTACAGGTTTACGCTCAATTCTTCAGATGAAACCGTGCTGAAGGCCAGCGATATACTACCCGTAGTAGGGTTAGGATATACGGACACAACAGGCTCGCTGGCAGCGATTGACTGTACGCTATTGGCAGCAACAATCGTTACGGTGTAGTCTTCCATCTCACCGTGGTAATCAATAGGATCTTTAGGATCGTCGCATGAGGTAGGAAAGGAATGTCCTGCTTCAAAGCTCATTTTGGCAGTTACCCGGAGCCTGGTTGCACCCAGTTTAGCATTTGCGGGCACTGTAAAGCTGTCAATATACAGTCCGTGCCAAACAGTATCGGCTGAAACTGCTGTTTCGTTGGCATCAATAAAATCCAGGTCGCCATTATAATCTACCCAAAGACGGATATTGTTCCTTGCATTTGCAAATGCAGGTGTAAGTGTATCCATCGTATGCGTGATACGGACTACATAGGTTTTACCTCTTTGCAGGACAGTAGAATCGGTAGTTACCACCAATGAGGGTTGATTGAGTGGTTTTTCTACATTTGATGATGTTCTGTTGATGGCGTTCAATTTGAAATTTATAATACCTGGCTGCATATTGCTGTAACTAGTACGCCCCGGCAACATACAGTATTGTGCCTGCACTCCAGCTGCACAAATGGTAAATAATAAGACAAGTAAAAGTGTAGAAGTTCTCATTGCATGTAATTTTTGTTTTGCTAAAACTACCTTGTTGCCTCATGTTAAGATTATAACGAATGCTAATAATCCTTAAAGAATCCTAAATGCCGGGCAAAAATGATTCCCGCGTGACTATGTTATTTTCTTGCAGTCAATGTTTTTTATTACCCGAAAATGGAATTACTTTAAAGCCTTCAAACAGGGCCATATATGTCACAATCCCCATTATTCCGTCGCAAAACCTTACAACAGATAGATGCTGATGTAGCCACCGGGCTGAGTGATGCGCATGCTACAGGCATGAAGCGGGTACTGGGCGTACGCGACCTCACTTTTATGGGGGTGGCGGCCATAGTGGGTGCGGGCATATTTTCTACCATAGGCAAGGCCAGTTTTGAAGGCGGGCCGGGCATTGTGCTGCTCTTTTTGTTTGTGTCCGTTGCCTGTGGCTTTGCTGCCATGTGCTACGCAGAGTTTGCCAGTATGGTGCCTGTATCGGGCAGTGCCTATACCTATGCTTATGTAGCTTTTGGCGAACTGATAGCCTGGATAATAGGCTGGGACCTGCTCATGGAGTACGCCATAGGCAATATTGCCGTAGCCATATCCTGGAGCGATTATTTTACCTCCCTGCTGGATGGCTTCGGACTGCATATACCGGACTGGCTGACGATGGACTACTGGACGGCGCAAAAAATGGGCAGCCCCGAAGCTACTGCCGCATGGCTGAACGCTCCGGAAATAGGTGGGGTGAAGATTATCTGCGACATTCCTGCGTTCTTTATCACCTTCATCATTACCTGGATAATATATGTGGGCATAAAAGAGAGCAAGCGCAGCACCAATGCCATGGTGATATTTAAACTGGCGGTGATCGGGCTGGTAATACTCGCGGGTATCTTCTACGTCCGTCCTGAAAACTGGTCGCCCTTTATGCCCAATGGTATCAGGGGCATTATGGGTGGTACAGCCGCGGTATTCTTTTCCTATATAGGTTTCGACGCTATATCAACTACTGCCGAAGAATGTAAAAATCCGCAACGCGATTTGCCCAAGGCTATGTTCAATGCTTTGATTATTTGTACTGTCTTATATGTTGCCATTGCCCTGGTACTAACCGGCATGGTTGCCTATACCGACCTGAACGTAGGCGACCCGCTGGCGCATGTGTTCCAGGCTAATGGCGTAGACTGGCTGGCCGGTGTAATAGCTGTAAGTGCTATCGTGGCCACGGCAAGTGTATTGATGGTCTTCCAACTGGGCCAGCCGCGTATATGGATGAGCATGAGCAGGGATGGCCTGTTGCCACCTGCCTTTTCAAAAATCCATCCTAAATATAAAACACCCTCGTTCTCTACCATACTTACAGGCTTAGTGGTGGGTATTCCTGCTATGTTCCTCAACCTTGATGTGGTGGTGGATTTGTGCAGTGTGGGCACCTTATTTGCCTTCGTGCTGGTATGCGCAGGTATCATCAGGCTACAGCAGCAGCGCAAGAAACTGGCGGCAGAGGGCAGGGCGGGCGAATTGCCAGAGAGCAGGTTCAAAATCCCTTACATCAGCAGCCGTTATATCGTTCCTGTGTTGTTCATCATCACCGTGGTATTATATCAGCGTTTTAGTGAAGCGGGGGTTGCAGGCTTGTTCGACCTTGATTTCAGTTGCTGGAATTGCACCCGCGAAAAAATTCCTTTCCTGGCCTTCGGAATCATATTCCTGGTGATGGCCGTACTGTCATTCCTGCGCAGTTATTCACTCATTCCCGTGTTAGGCTTTTTATGCTGTACTTACCTGTTGTGCGAGTCAGGCGTATCTAACTGGGAACGTTTCCTTATATGGCTGGTTATTGGTTTGATTATATACTTCCTGTATGGCAGGCACAAAAGCAAAATGAATAAGGAAAGGCAGAGATAGTTACCCCTGCCTTACATATTGATAAGTTTTCACCGGGTTAGAGACTCCTAATCTTTGTCCCGGTTGTCGCTCTGGCTGTAATAGTTATTTTCTTCGTCTTCTTCGCCTATATCTTCATTGTCGTTGTCCAGTTCGCTGCCGGGCACATCCAGGTCGTCTGCATCGTTCAGCCTGTCGCCATCTTCATCGGTATCATCCACTTTAGCGTTACCTGTCATTTCATCATCACCGCCGTCCATATCCTGGTCTTTGTCTCCCAGCAGTTCCAGGTCTTCGGCTGTAACATCGGCCTCGGTGCCCATCACTATTTCATCTTCGTTATTGTCTTCTTTGTCCGGCTGCAGGTTTTTAAACCCGGGCGCTTTATTACCATCATTTTCCAGCTCTTCAGGATACTCAGTGATATTTTTGTCAGCCATGTCGTTCTTTTTTAGTTTTTATAATGGAGGTAAAACCCTACCATCAAATTCCTTCCATTCAATATCGTTACCTAAGGTACCGAATAATCGTTTTAACCTGGACTCTTCGCTTGTAATTGATGTAAAATTATCAGCTTTCGCCCCTTCAGGGTTTATTACAGGTTCTATATGGTCGTATTTTCTTAAAGAATCTACTACAAAGGGCAGGTGATATATTGGTGTGGCAAACCTCGTTCTGGTAAAACTTCTTAATAAAGCTGACTGGAAGGGGTCGGTAGCCAAAGCCACAACTTTGAAATTATTTTTCTTTGCTACAAGGTAAGAGTAAAATACATTTTCTGTACTATGCCTGGCACGTGTTTCATAAAATATATTGTTAGCCGGTACCCCCAGTTTCTGAGCATATAGCCCCATTACCTTAGCCTCGTTGTAGGGTGAGTATACTGCGTTGCCTGAAAAGATGATATTGCGGGTTACACCATTTTTAAACAGGATATAAGCCCAAAGCACACGCGCTTTCATAATAGTGTCCCAGCGCCCGTTTTCGAATGGAATACCCGGAACAATAATTGCATCAAAGGTTACATCGTGTTTCACTACCTCGTTATACGCCTTATGTGGCCCTTTGCTGACGGAGATACAACCAGCCATATATAAGGTGATGCCAAGAGCTAATGCTGCTACAAGCTTGTTCATCCGGATTTTCTTTGAGTAACAACAAAGATAAGCCCGGTAATGTTTCATATGAAAATGTAATATACCCTTCAGCTTTATTGATACTCCTTCACTATGTTTTTCAATTCATTCAGTTTTAGTAAAGCTTCTACCGGTGTAAGCGTGTTAATGTCTGTTTCACTAAGTATCTTTTGTATGTCCCTCAGGTCGTCGGCCAGGCCGTTGAAGATATTGAGCTGGTAGTTGGCGGCTGTGGGTTGTACTTTTTTTACTTTTTCGGTAGCTGAGTTTTCGCTGCCGTGCTTTTCTTCCAGCAGGCTCAGTATTTCATTCGCGCGTTCCAGGAGCGACTGGGGCATACCTGCCATACGTGCTACCTGTATACCAAAGCTGTGGCGGCTGCCGCCAGGTGCCAGCTTTCGCAGGAAGATGACTTTATTGCCTGTTTCCTTATGGGTGATGTGGTAGTTGCGCACACGCTCCAGTTTGTTCTCCAGTTCGTTCAGTTCGTGGTAGTGAGTGGCAAATAATGTCTTGGGTTTGGCTGGTGTATTGTGCAGGTATTCTACTATCGACCAGGCTATGGATATACCATCGTAAGTACTGGTGCCACGGCCTATCTCGTCCAGCAATACCAGGCTGCGTTCGCTGATGTTGTTGATGATGCTGGCGGTTTCATTCATCTCTACCATAAAGGTACTCTCGCCGCCGCTCAGGTTGTCGGATGCGCCAACACGGGTAAATATCTTGTCCGTCAACTCTATGTGGGCGCTGCTGGCAGGTACAAAACTGCCCATATGCGCCATGAGTGTTATGATAGCAGTCTGCCTTAACAGGGCCGACTTACCGCTCATATTTGGCCCGGTCAGTATAATGATTTGCTGTGCTGCTTTATCCAGCAGCAGGTCGTTGGCTATATACGACTCACCCGGTGGCAGTCGCTGTTCTATTACCGGGTGGCGTGCCTGTTTGATGTCCAGTACAGGCTCATCGGTTATTTCGGGCCTGTGGTAGTTATACTTCTGTGCATTGTGCGCAAAGCACAGAAGGCAGTCTAATTGTGCTACTATATGTGCATTAGTTTGTATAGTGGATATATAGGGTTCAATATCTGCGAGCAACTGTTGGTACAGGTCCAGTTCTATCGCCAGTATTTTTTCCTCAGCACCCAGTATCTTCTCTTCATATTCCTTTAGTTCCTGGGTGATGTAGCGTTCAGCATTGGCAAGTGTCTGCTTGCGTATCCACTCGGCGGGAACTTTGTCTTTATGAGTGTTAGTCACCTCCAGGTAGTAGCCAAATACGTTGTTGAAAGATATTTTCAACGATGGTATGCCCGTACGTTCCGACTCCTTCTGTTGTATTTCCAGCAGGTAAGTTTTGCCGCTGCGTGATATTTTGCGCAGGTCGTCCAGTTCAGCAGATACACCTTCCCTGATAATCCCGCCCTTAGCCGTTTGCGCAGGGGCTTCATCCATCAGTGCGCCGGTTATGCGTTGTTGCAATTCCTGCAACGGCTGTATTTGTTGGGCCATTCGCTGCAACGGCTCATAACCATCGGCCAGACATTGCACGTGTATGTCCGCTATGAATTTCAGGCTGCGTGCCAGTTGCGATATTTCCCTGGGATTGGCTTTCTTTAACGGTATCTTACCCACCAGCCGCTCTACATCGCCTATCTGTTTCGCCAGGTTCACAAGGCTATGGTTCAGATCCTGGCCTTTTATGAAGTGGCTTACCAAATCCAACCTTGCGTTAATGCGGTGTATATCCGACAGCGGGAATATCATCCAGCGTTTCAGCATACGCGCGCCCATAGGTGTGCAGGTGTTGTCTATAGCCTGTAGCAGGCACGCGCCTTTTTCATCGCTGCTATGCACCAGTTCCAGGTTGCGTATAGTAAACCTGTCCATCCACAGGAACTCGTCGGCCACTATGCGTTGCAGGGTATTCAGGTGTTGCAGGTTGGCATGCTCGGTATCTTTCAGGTAGTGGAGCGCTGCACCTGCTGCTATTGATGCAGCTTTCAGGTCTTCTATACCATATCCTTTCAGCGACACGGTTTGGAAGTGCCCGGTCAGTAGCTCGTAAGTATACTGCTCCTGGAACACCCATTCGTCCAGTAGGAAGGTATATACCTTATTGTCAAATTGCTCCCTGAACCTTTTTTGCTGCGATTTGGACAATAGAATTTCAGATGGCTGAAAACTTTGCAACAGCTTGTCCATATACTCAGCCGTTCCCTGCGCTACGTAAAACTCACCCGTACTTATATCCAGGAAGGCTACGCCGCATTGCTCATCGCCCAGGTACAGCGCCGCCAAAAAGTTGTTGGTTTTATTTTCCAGCAGTTTGTCGCTGGTGGCTACGCCGGGTGTCACCAGTTCGGTAACGCCACGCTTTACGATGCCTTTTACGGTTTTAGGGTCTTCCAGTTGGTCGCATATGGCCACGCGGTAGCCTGCCTTCACCAGCTTGTGCAGGTAGGTATCTACAGAGTGGTAAGGGAAGCCCGCCAACTCAATGTGCGATGCGGACCCATTAGCCCTTTTGGTAAGCGTAATGCCCAACACACGCGAAGCTATCAATGCATCTTCGCCAAAGGTTTCGTAAAAGTCACCTACACGGAATAGTAAGACAGCATCAGGATATTTTGCTTTAATCTCCTTATGCTGTTTCATCAATGGTGTTTCCGCTGTCTTGGTTGCTTTTGCCATGAGAATTACAAACCTATAAAATTTAAGGCTTTGTCCTTACCAGGAAGTCCTTAGAGAATTGCACATTATACCCGCCTTTTTTCCACGAAGTGCTCCGCCAGTTGCCATTTACGGTTATATCCGCCTCTCGTTTACCACCTTTTACTGTCATGGGTAGTGAAAACCCATCTACTGTATTGCTGAACCTGTAATATAGTTTCTTCTCCTTTTTGTTGATATACCATTCCAGTTCCGGTATGTCTTTGGTACGCAGGTATTGGTCGAAGAATTTTTGCAGTGGTAATCCGCTCCTGTCTATGATATATTGTTCCACCTGTGCGGAGGTAACGGTTTGGTGGTAAAAATCTTTGTTCAAACCCCGCAGCAGTTGGCGGAACTGTTCATCGTCATTCATCATCACCCTTATCATATGCACTACTGCAGCACCCTTATCATATTTATCCCCGGAGCCCTCGTCATGCACGCCATAGTCGCCAATTACCGGCCTGTTGTTCAGTATATTCTTCCATTCGCCACGTGCGTATGCATATGCTTTTTCTTTGCCAAAGGCACATTCTGCAAACAATGCTTCGGTATAGGTGGTAAAACCTTCATGTATCCAGTTGTCGGCTACATCTTTAGCAGTTATGTTATTGCCAAACCATTCATGCCCGCTTTCGTGTACAATGATGAAATCGAATAATACACCTACACCCGTACCACTCCGGTCTTCACCCAGGTAGCCCATCTGGTATTTGTTGCCGTAGGCTATGCCGCTCTGGTGTTCCATGCCCAGGTAGGGGGCTTCTACCAGTTTATAACCATCTTCGTAAAAAGGGTAGGGCCCCATCCAGTATTCAAAGCAGCGCAGCATTTCTTTAGTTACTTTGAAGTGTTTGCTTGCTTTAGCTTCATTGTGCTTCAGCGGAAAATACCCGATATCCAGCACCCCTTTTTCTCCCTTCATAGTATCGGGCCAGCCGGCATAATTGCCTATGTAGAAGGTTGCGTTATAACTATTGATGGGGTTCTTTACCCGCCATACCCATAATGAAGCTGTACTGTCTTTGGTATCCTGCCTGTCTGCAAACTTGCCGTTGCTGATGGTGATCAGTTTGTAAGGCACATACAGGTTCAGGGTCATACCATTGTCCGGTTCGTCTGCCTGGTAGTCTTTGCAGGGCCACCAACTGCTGGCTCCCAGCCCCTGGCAGGCTACTGCTATCCATGGATAACCCTGGCTGTCTTTAGTCCAGATGAACCCGCCGTCCCATGGGGGCAGTTTAGCTTGTCTTGGCTTACCGTGATAGTATACCTGCACCTGGTATTCACGCGGTATACCCCAGTTTTTAAAGTCGCTGATAATCCAGTACACATTCCCTTCGCGCACTATCTGCAGCTTTTGCTTATTGTACACGGCGCTGTCCAGTACCATGGGTTCCTGCATATCTATCTGCATACTGTCGCCCGGGTTATCGGTAGTGGTAAAGGTCATGATGTTCATGCCGGATATACTTTGGGCGGCAGTATCGAAGGCAACATAGAGGTAATAATCCTTTACGTCCCACCAGTTTCTGCCGCTTCCATTACTTCCCCTCAGGCTATCTTGCCGGGTATAAGCAACTGTGGTATTTGCAGGGAGCAAATACCACAGTATAAATGTTATAGCGATGATTGTTCTGCTCATTACTGTCCGCTGCCTGTTTCAATTATATCCACCAGTTCCACGTCAAATACCAGTACACTATTGGCAGGTATTTTAGGACTGGGCGAATTTTTGCCGTAGGCCAGGGTAGAAGGGATGTACAATGTGGCTTTCCCGCCTTTTCTCAGCAGGGCTATGCCTTCGTCCCATCCTTTTATTACGCTGCCGGTCCCCAACATGAACTCGAATGGCTGTACGTGCTGGAACTGCGGGTCAGTATTCGAGTCGAATTTTTCACCATTCAGTAACATACCTGTGTAGTTTACAGATACTTTCTGTCCCGATTTTGCTAATTCGCCCGTACCCACTTTAGTTATGTCATAGTACAATCCTGATGGGGTCCTTGTGGCTTTTATTTTTTTCTGCGCCAGGTGTTCCTCTATCAGTTTTTCGTCTATTTCTATTTGCTTGGCGGCATCAGCTTCCTCCATTTGCTGCTTTACAGCTTTAGGGGTTACTTTTACTACGTTCAGGTTGTACACTAATTTCTGGTTCACGCCTTTTTTCATCCAGGGCGCTTCAGGCGCTCCGGCTGCCAGCAGAGAATCTACAGACAAACGTACTTTGGCACTGTCTCCGGCGGTGAAATGCTTTAAAGCCTCCATCAGGTCGCCGCGAAAAGGGGACTGCTGCAACTGCAACGGAGCAGGCTCTCCACCCATAGCCGATCTTGTGTCGAAGATAATGCTATCGTCCACCATGGCATTCAGGTGTACTTCCAGGTAGTCGCCGTAGGCAGGGTACACATCGCCGGGTGCATCTACTATTATCTTATAGTCAGTACCGGCTTCTATCTGCACATAGCCATTGTCTCCCGCCATTTTTGCACCGGGGGCCAATTTCGACTTGGTAGTAGCCGCATCAGTGGCTTTTTCTGTTTTATCTTTTACGGATTCAGTAGTTTCTGTTTTCTTTTTATCCTTTTTTTTCGACTGCGCATACAATTCATTTGTCGCGCCGGTAAAAACTACCGTTGTCAATGCAAGTACAATTGTGATTTTTTTCATCGTTTATATCTTCAAATGTTTAAAAGTCAACTAATTCCACCTCGAATATCAATATGGAATGAGGTGGTATTTTTGGTGATGGCGACCTTTCGCCGTAGGCCAGGTAAGACGGTATATACAATGTAGCCTTTTCGCCTTTTTTCAGCAGGCTGATACCTTCATCCCAGCCCAGTATTACCTGCCCGCGCCCTAATGCAAAACTCAGCGGTTCTTTACCTTCGCTCGAATCGAAAATCGTACCATCCATCAGCCTGCCGGTATAATGCACCTGTACCTTTTGGCCGGGTATGGGTTTTTCGCCCTTAGTGGCATGTGTTATCAGGTAGTACAGACCCGATTCTTTGCGTAGCGGGCTCAGGTTGTTTTTCCTGAAGTACTTCTGTAGTTTTTCTTCGTCCTCATCGGGGTTGCTGGCGGCTTTGGCCTTAGCCTCCTTTTCTTTTCTTAATTCTTCCGCTGTCTTAATTGACACGAGTTCTATAGAATACGTGATGCTTTTGCCTTCCTGCATCCATGGCTGCATGGTTTGCTTATTGGCCTTCAGCGTATCTACAGGTACCCTGAATATAGCACTGTCTCCGGGTGTCATTAGCGTAAACGCCTCTGAGAGGTCGCCATTGAACCGTGGTGCAGCCGCAGGGAAAGCCACCGGCTTGCCGCCTGTTTGTTCTTTAGAACTGAATATGACGCTGTCCTCAAAAATAGTTTTGATATGCAGTTCCACATAATCACCTTCACGGGCGTATTGGTTGCCTTTGGCGTCTTTTAGTATTTTATAGCTGATACCGCTTTTAGTGGTAGTAAAAGGAACATCTTTCACTACCGTCTTTTTTGTAGAAGTACAACTATAAATACCTGTGCAGGCAACAGCTACCAATATGTAATGAATGTATCTCATTATCTTACCCGTTTCGGACTGATTAGTTTATTGTGCGGCTTGTGCAGGCGCTGTTTCTATATTGGTTATTTCCACATCGAATACCAATATTTCGTTAGGCCCGATGTTCGCTCCCATACTGTTAGGCCCATAGGCTAAAGGCGAAGGGATAAAAAACCTGGCTTTGCTACCTTTCTTCAGCAACATAATACCTTCGTCCCAGCCTTTAATTACCTGTCCTACACCTGCAGGAAAACTGAATGGCTCTACGTGCTGAAAGTTGGGGTCTACATTTGAATCAAATGTTTCGCCTTTCAGGTTTTTACCGGTATAGTTTACAGATACAACCTGTCCTTTTTCTATCGCAGCGCCTGTGCCTTCTTTTTCTATGATGTAATACAAACCTGATCCGGTTTTCTGTGGGTTGAGGCCGTTTTCAGCGAAGTATGCCTGTAGTTTTTTGTCGTCTTCAGTTATCTGCCTGGCTGCTGCTTCCTCCTCTTTCTTCTTCATTTCTTCTGCTGATTTGAAAGAGACGAGCTTCACCTCGTACACTACAGTATCTGTGTTTTTGGCAAATTCAGGAAACTGTCCCTGTGCGTATTTCTTGGCAGAATCTACAGGTACATAAAATACTGCGCTGTCACCTGCTGTCAGCAGTTTGATGCCTGTTACCCAATCGCTGGTAAATGTAGCTTCAGGCAAGGGAAACTCGAAAGGCTTGTTATTGTTCATCTGGCGGGAGTTCAGCAGTACACTGTCACCGATACGGATGTTTACGTGCATTTCGATAATGTCATTTACCTGTGGAGATTTATCACCGGGCTCATCTTTTACTATTTTGTACATGAGTCCTTCTGATGTTTTTTTAATACCTCCTGTGCTGTCGCAACTTGTTAATCCAACGCTTGCAGCGCCTATAGTCAGCGCTAAAATCTGAGTTTTTGTCATGTTTATTTTTTATCGGGGGTGAATATCGGATAAAATTTGCTTAAATAATGTTACTGTGTCTGTAAAACTTTGTGTTGTTCTGCCGCCGGACGCGTTAAAATGCCCTCCGCCATTAAAATATTGGCGTGCGAAACTGCTCACATCGAAATCCCCTTTGCTGCGGAAAGACAATTTCACTTCGTCACTGCGTTCGGTTATCAGGGTGGAGAAACGGATGTTGGCAATGCTCAAAGGATAGTTCACCAACCCTTCTATATCTCCGCTGCTGATTTCAAACAGCTTCATATCTTTCCTGGTCAGGCTGATGATACCCGCCTTGTATTGGGGGAATATTTCCATTTTTTCCAATAAAACATACCCAACAAAGTGCATCCGCTTTACCGACCACGAGTCATATATATACTCGTGCACCTTGCTGTGCTGCAGTCCTTTTTCCATCAGGTCGGCTACCAGCCGATGCGTATAAGGGCTGGTAACAGGAAATCGAAATGAGCCGGTGTCAGTTAAAACACCGGTATAGATACATTGTGCTATGTTTTTGTCAATCAGTTGGTTATCTCCTGATAAGTTGATGAAATCGTACACCATTTCGCAGGTACTGCTCTTTTCCGGTACACTCATGCCATATGCCCACACATCGGCGGGCATTAAGTGATGGTCAATCAATATTTTAGGTTGGGTGGCTTCGTGTAATAGTTGAGTTAAATGCTTGGTGCGGGAAAAATCATTGAAATCTAATCCGAATATATAGTCCGCTTTTTGAAGTGCTGCTTTAACTGCATCGGGCTCCGCTTCATAATTCAGCAGTTGCCTCACCCCGGGTATCCACATCAGGAACTCCGGTAGCTCCCCGGGTGTAACCGGTGTTACATGATGCCCTTTTTTAGTAAGGAAATGGTACAGGGCCAGCATACTGCCTATGGCATCACCATCAGGTTTGTGGTGCGTGGTTATGAAGATGTTTTTAGGTGTTTGCAGTAAGGGTAGAATATCCTGTATAGGCCTCATTATATTTTCCGTGTATTTTTTTTGAATAAGTGGCAAAAGTACAGAACATGTGCCATCTATCACAGCAATTCATTTTCAAATCACAAATAAACCCTACTTTTGCGCCGTCTTAGTAAAAATTAAAACACGAAAGAGCAATGTCAAACCGTACATTTACGATGATTAAACCCGATGCAGTAGCCGCGGGCAATATTGGCAACATCCTGCAAATGATTAATAACGCAGGGTTTAAAATAGTTGCCATGAAGTATACCAAACTGAGCACAGAGCAGGCAGGACAGTTTTATGCAGTGCATAGCGCACGCCCGTTTTATGGTGAGCTGACTGAATTTATGAGCAGCGGCCCGATAGTAGCCGCTATACTGGAAAAAGATAATGCTGTAGAAGATTTCCGCAAACTGATAGGCACTACTAACCCCGCTGATGCGGCAGAAGGTACCATCCGCAAGATGTACGCTAAATCAATTGGCGAGAATGCGGTACATGGTTCTGACAGCGACGAGAATGCGAAGATAGAAGGCGACTTCTTCTTCAGCGGGCTGGAGAGGTTCTAAACCGAAAAATGAAATTGAATGCAGCCTGCCCGTAAGGGCGGGCTTTTTTATGCAGGTATACTGCTGCCGCCAGCTACACTACGGAATACATCCTCAAGGCTACGGTTGTCTTTGCGCAGGTTGTCCATGCTGTCATCAGCCACTATATTGCCGCTGCTGATGATGATGACCCTGCTGCACATAGCTTCTACTTCCTGCATGATATGGGTGGACAGTAACACGGTTTTTTCCTTGCCTATACGTGTGATAAGGTCGCGTATTTCTACTATCTGTATAGGGTCCAGGCCCGATGTGGGTTCATCCAATATCAGCACTTCGGGGTCGTGCAGCATGGCCTGAGCCAGTCCGGTGCGTTGTTTGTACCCCTTACTTAACATTCCTATTTTCTTATGGGCCTCCTTAGTAAGACCGGTCATGGCTATCATATCTTCTATGCGCTGTTTCGGCTTACTGATGCCATGTATGCCCGCGCTCATTTCCAGGTACTCGCGTACGTACATATCATAATACAGGGGATTAGCCTCGGGCAGGTAGCCCAGCTTCCTGCGTACTTCCATAGGTTGCTGCGACACATCAAAGCCGCATACGCTGGCCGTGCCGCCGGTAGGGGGCAGGTAGGTGGTTATCATCTTCATGGTAGTAGACTTACCCGCGCCGTTTGGCCCCAGGAAACCCACTACCTCACCCTTCTTCAGGCTGAAGGATATATTATTTACGGCAGTTTGCGTACCGTATATCTTCAACAGGTTGCTGACAACTATAGACATGGATGCGAATTTAGGGTAAAAGCTTAAATCCTTAATAGGTTAAATGGTAAAAATGTCTTTGCGGTTATAACCTACACCCCAAAGTACTCCTTGTACCAGGCTACCTGGTGGTGGTCTATAGCTTCGGGGTTGATTATGTGTTTCGGGTCTATTTTAGAGTACAGTATTTCAAGGCTGGCATAATCCCGTTGGCTGATGACCTTGAAGCCGTTGCGCATCAGTTGCGCCGCACATACGCCTGCACCTATCTGGTATTTCTTTTCTTCGGCAAAACGGTTGCCGTCGTATATCACCTGGCTACCGCATGCCGCGCTTATGTCCATAAGCACCGCCAGTTCTATATCATATTCACGGGCTATTTCCAGCATGCGCTCCGAGGCGCGTATCATGCCTTCTGTCCAGTCTGTACCATCCGCTGTTAATACTTTTGCCTTTCCTTCCAGCACATCCATGCCTGTACCGCCATGTATATCACACATGGCCCTGGGTGTGCCAAAGGAATAGTCTTCGGGGCAGAATTTATGTATCCTTATAGTGTCATATCCCAGTAGTTTCAGTGCCGAAGGGTATTCGCCGTTAGCTGTTCCGTCGTAGCCACATAATACACCACTAAGGCAGGCGCTTAACATTACACGCAGTGGATTGTCCGGGGTGGGGGTGCGTAAATTCCAGAGGTATTTAATATCAGTCATTTTATTTCAGATTTTGCGGTGCGAAGTAAGATACACAACACGCAAATCCTTTGCACGCTTTGCACTGATGTTTGTATAAAATGCACGAGGCTAT
The DNA here is from genome assembly GCA_964515955.1 of uncultured Flavipsychrobacter sp. Lineage (GTDB taxonomy): Bacteria > Bacteroidota > Bacteroidia > Chitinophagales > Chitinophagaceae > UBA5543. The sequence continues at coordinate 75,331 of CAZEZM010000004.1, forward strand.
TTATTCTGCTGGTTTCGCAGGTATTCTTTTACAATTTCATCTATATCGGTCTCATCAGCCATAACTGCAGGCTTGTATTTTGCCTTTGAAATTATCATGGCAATATCTTCTTCCGATGCCCCGTCCCAAACCGATTTAATGATTTCGCTAACCTGGGTTTCTATATCAGCACGCGTCCCTTCCCGGATTCTTTTGATGATTCTGTGTGTACTGGCCTTTCCTTCTGTAACAACGTCAAATTCTAAAACTACGCTAATCAATCCCATGGACAATTAGATAATGATATGTTAATGATACGCCGGTCGTGTTCTGGATTTATGCAAAAATAAAAATCGGAATTGAATATAGAATAGTGGCACTGAAAAATATTCCGGGATACCAGAAAGGAATCCATTTAGGATTCCTTCTTCAAGAATCAACCTGAACGGCTGAGTGCTTGGTCTGCAAACAAATTTAGTAAAAATGTATAATATTGAAAAGGAATACTTAATACCTCATTTATTAAGATTACCTTGTGGCAATTGCGCATTAGAACTTATTGCTTAGGTGTCCCGTTCCGAAACGACCAATTTTGTTAAACCAGGGGAGTCCTTAGGCGCCAAAATCGCAGGCATTGGCTGTCTTGGTTGGGTGCTTGGTCGTACCTGGAACGATGGCTGACTGCCTGCGTATTTATTTTGATTATCCCCCCTTTCGGTACTTCGGTGCCTTTTCTATACCCGGTTGCTAAAGTTTAATGTATTGTGGTGGGGTCCACTCTTAATTTGGTGCGATTGCCACACTAGCGTCATAATACGGCAAATGCAATTCCTGGTTTTGTAATATTGTAAGGGTTAGCCTGGTTATATCGTCTACAAGGTCGTTAAATAATCAACAGGTAAACCGATAAAAAATGAATATGTACAGGAAATCATCTCTATGGCTGATAACAGCATCGTTGTTCACCGTCTCGTGCAATAAGCCTACGGATAGCGCAGTAACGCCTGCAGGAAACAACAATCCCACAGAAACTCCTAAATCAGAACTAACGTACACTAAAGCTACTATGCCGGTTATGCTGGAGTTTACCAGTACAGGCTGCCCGGGTTGTGGCAGTTGGGGTAAGCCCACTTTCGCCCGTGTAGCTGCCGATTATAATGGTAAGATTACGCCGTTGGCGGTACATATCAAATACGGCGACCCGATGATAACCGATGAGTCGAATGCTATAGCCTCCAACAGGCATGGTAATTTTTATACTCCACAAATATGGGTGGCGGATAGTAATGCTGTTATTCTTACAGGCGGCTCCATCAACGGGGCATCTGAGCAAAACACGCGCCGCATGTTGGATATTAGTTTGCAGGAGGTACAACCCACGCTGGCTGCCAAAGTGGTGAAAGAAGACGGCAAACTGGTAGTTACTTATGGGGTAAAGTTTATTGACATCATGCCCGATGGGGAATACGCCCTGGCTTGCTACCTGACTGAGGACGGTATCAAGGCACAGCAAACCTCATCGGCCACCAACCCGGCAACACACAATCATGTGATACGCGCATCGGCAGCAGGTGCGTTCGGAGAAACTATAACGGGGAATGATTTAGCCAACAACGAGAAAAGTTGGGTACATACATTTACGCTGGATAGCAGGTACAATGCTGATAATGTATATATAACATTGGTGTTGTGGAAGAAGGCCGGAACACGTTACAGTGCTATCAACGGATATATAGCTAAGTAAGGGTAATGATAGCAGCAGGGCAGGGAGGTACACCCACAGCCCTGCATACAACTGGCAGCTTCTCCATCCATCATGGTGAGGCTGCCTTTTTCTTTAATCCAATTTTACCCAGGCAATGCGGGTCTGTTTGTTATCTCCATTTACTACAATTGTTGAAACCGGGAAGTTGTGTTGAATTTGCTACTCAATGCTGCTATCAACAGGCATAAAGGGGAAAATGGTATTCTTTTCATAGGCTAAGTATTTGCCAATACATAAATGTAAATATATTCCCAGGTACACTGGCACGCAATTTGCCTTAATACACTACACAAAATACGGTTCATGAAAAAAGCTATACTACTGCCGGCCATAGCCGTGGCTATAATATCTATGTCCTCCTGCGAGCGGAATTTCACATGTACCTGTGTGTACCCCAATACTAATATCGGTACCACCAAAACGAATATCAAAGCCTCCAAGCGCAGCGATGCTGAGGTGCACTGTAACTCGCTGAATAAGGGTGCTCAGACGCTTGGCGGAGCCTGTGCCTTGTAGCATATTTATTCTGCAATAAAAACACCTGAAAGCATTGCTTTTCAGTACCTTATTATCTCACGCCACCCCATTTACGGCCAGCTACTTATTACTTACTACTATTTTTGACAATTATTTTGCGTGATTTAAAAAGATACATTACCTTTGCAGTCCTTTAAAAAAATATATTAACGGTATAGCAAATGCCTACAATTCAACAATTAGTAAGAAAAGGCCGTAAGCAGGTAGAGATTAAGTCGAAATCGCGCGCCCTGGACGCATGTCCTCAACGCCGCGGTGTATGTACCCGTGTATATACTACTACCCCTAAAAAACCGAACTCAGCGCTGCGTAAAGTAGCTAAAGTGCGTTTGACCAACAAAATAGAGGTTATCGCATATATTCCGGGTGAAGGCCACAACCTGCAGGAGCACAGTATCGTACTGATACGCGGTGGCAGGGTAAAAGACCTTCCGGGTGTACGTTACCACATCGTACGTGGTGCGCTGGATACTGCCGGTGTTAAAGACCGTAAGCAGAGCCGCTCTAAGTACGGTACAAAACGTGAAAAAGCTAAGAAATAATCAATAATTACAAGCTATTTATATAATATAATAACATGAGGAAGGCACAAGCTAAAAAAATCCCTCTGGCACCAGACCCCAGGTTCAACGACAAAATGGTTACCCGTTTTGTAAACTGCCTGATGTGGGGTGGTAACAAAAGCGTAGTTCTGAAAGCATTTTACGATGCTGTAGACAAAGTAAGCAAAATGACCGGCGAAGACGGCTACGAGGTATGGAAAAAAGCCCTTACTAACGTAACCCCCGCAGTAGAAGTGCGCAGCCGCCGTATAGGTGGTGCTACCTTCCAGATACCTGCCGAGGTACGCCCCGACCGCAAAATATCGCTGAGCATCAAATGGCTCATCCGTTACAGCCGCGAGCGCAACGGACGTACCATAGCTGACAAACTTGCCAACGAAATCGTTGCAGCAGCTAAGGGTGAAGGTGGTGCTTTCAAAAAGAAAGAAGATACACACCGTATGGCTGAAGCCAACAAGGCTTTCGCTCACTTCAGGGTGTAAGTCCTGATACCGGGTAATAGATATTAGAGGCTGCTTATGCAGCCTCTTTTTTTGTGTATACTAACTACAATCACTAACCCCTAACTACTAATATATACAAATGTGGATAACTTTTTTGTACAAATGTTTAATTTGTGCAGATTTGTTCACTATATTTGTAAATAAATTAGTTTTAGCGAAAAATAGATAATTATATGGCAGCAGATGAAAAATTAAAGGTACTTAAGCTCGCTCTGGACAAGATCGAGAAGGATTATGGCAAGGGTTCTGTAATGATGTTGGGCGATAAACAAGCAGTGAATATCGAAACCATCAGCACAGGCTCATTAGGATTGGATGTAGCGCTGGGTGTGGGTGGTTTTCCACGCGGCCGTATAGTAGAGATATACGGCCCGGAATCTTCAGGTAAAACTACCATCGCTATACATACTATAGCTGAGGCACAAAAGAAAGGCGGTATCTGCGCAATAATAGATGCGGAACACGCTTTTGATGCCAGCTATGCCCGCAAATTGGGTGTAGATGTAGATAATCTTATTATTTCTCAACCCGACTATGGTGAGCAGGCACTTGAAATAGCCGACAGGCTGATTTCTTCCGGCGCATTGGATGTGGTGGTAATTGACTCGGTAGCCGCGTTAGTACCCAAGGGCGAACTGGAAGGTGAGATGGGCGACAGCAAAATGGGCCTGCAGGCCAGGCTGATGAGCCAGGCTTTACGTAAGCTTACCGCTACCATCAGCCGTACGGGTTGTACTTGTATTTTCATCAACCAGCTCAGAGAGAAAATAGGTGTGATGTTTGGCAACCCCGAAACAACTACAGGCGGTAACGCCCTTAAGTTTTATGCTTCAGTGCGTTTAGACATTCGTAGAATAAGCCAGATAAAAGATGGTGATGTAGCCAGCGGTAACCGTACAAAGGTAAAGGTGGTGAAGAACAAAGTAGCACCGCCTTTCCGTACCGTAGAGTTCGATATTATCTTCGGGCTGGGTATCAGCAAGGTAGGCGAGATAATAGATATGGGTGTAGACCTGGGTATACTCAACAAAAGTGGTTCATGGTTCAGCTATGGCGATGCCAAAATAGGCCAGGGCCGCGAAGCTGTAAAACAATTTATGCTGGACAACCCTGAAATGATGCAGGAAGTAGAAGCCAGGATACGTGAACAACTGCAACAGCCTGTGGAATAGGCTGGCGCAAAACAGGAATAGAGAAGCCCTATATCTACCAGGTATAGGGCTTCCTCATTATTTTTCGGGTGGCTTATCTCAACTTACAGTCGTCATACCCGATTTCAAGAGCGTCGCAGGAAAGGGATGCTTCGGGCCTGCGGGAATTTTTTATATCATATTCGTCAGTTGTTCCCAGGGTCGAATCACTACATACGCATTTCCAGTCTTTCTTGCAAGAGGTGAAACCAATAGAGATTAATGCTACGGCAATCAATAGAGCTTTTTTCATAAATGAGTTTTAAAAACAAATAATAACGTAATGTTATAAAACTCGATCTATATATACAAATTCTTATAAAGAAAAACAATTTCATTATTTGTAATCAATTGATGTCTATCTGTCTGTTTACCGTAATTTTATTGATATTGAATTGCTATGGATACAATCATAGAGCAGCACCGCCCATTGCGTGCATACATTGAAAAACTGATTCCTGATATTGAAGAGGATACCTGGCAGCATTTTGCCGGAAAACTTACGGTGAAGAATTATAGTAAAGGCGAATTGGTAGTAAAACCCGGAATGGTCTGCAATAATGTATCCTATGTAAATAAAGGCCTCTTGCGCAGCTACTACCTGGTAGATGGCAAAGAAATAATTACTTCCTTCTTTCCTGAACAATGTTATTTCTCAGACTACGAAAGCTTCCTGTCGCGCAAGCCTGCTGTAATGTACAGCGAGGCTATAGAGGATACGGAAGTGGTAGATTTGAATTACGATGACCTGCAATCGCTCTATGCTGAATATCCTCAATGCGAAAGGGTAGGCAGGCTGGTCGCCGAAGAGTTGTTTGTGCACCTGTCCAACCGCAACTCTTCATTTTTACTCGACACGCCGGAACAGCGATACGCCAGGTTTCTGCAGGAATGTGAACCCATTGTACAAAGGATACCGCAATATATGATTGCTTCTTACCTGGGCATTACACCCGAAGCGCTCAGCAGGATAAGGGCACGTATAAGTCGGAAACCTGCAGGTGCTGTCCTTATTGATTCAAATCAATTAAAAGCTAAGAACTGTTGATATTGATTCAGGTCAATGGAAGACTGCAGAATAGCCGTCAATTTTGTGCGTGAAAAAATGCACATGACATGAAAAGAGTATTATTGCTATTAACTGTAATGATTGCCTGGTTGAATGCAGGCGCCCAGCAAACGCAGGTTGTATTCGGTACAATTATTGACGAAGCCTCAAAGACACCATTGGTGGGCGCTACAGTTATTCTCATAAGTAATCCGTCTATAGGTACCGTTACCGATGCGGCAGGCAATTTCAGGTTGCCGGGTGTGCCACTGGGCAGGCAAACATTTAAAATCTCCTACACAGGCTATGAAGAAAGGTATATACCTGATGTGATAGTAACAGCCGGTAAAGAGGTGGCGCTCAACCTGACACTACAGGAAGCTGTACGTAAACTGGATGAAGTAACGATAGTGTATAACCGCAGCCGCGACCCTAATAATACCAACAACGAGATGGCTATGGTCAGCTCACGTTCATTTAATATTGACGATACTAAGAAATATGCAGGCGCTATCGGCGACCCTTCAAGGATGGCTGCCAACTTCGCAGGCGTTGTGTCGGGCAACGACAGCCGCAATGATATTGTGGTAAGGGGCAACTCGCCTACGGGTATGCTATGGCAACTGGAGGGCTTAAATATCCCCAATCCTAACCACTTTGGTTCACTCAATAGTACAGGCGGTCCGGTTAGTATGCTGAATAATAACAACCTGGATAAGTCAGATTTCCTCACCAGTGCCTATCCCGCCCAATATGGTAACGCGCTGGCAGGTGTCTTCGACCTCAGGTTGAGGGATGGAAATAAAGAAAATCATGAGTTTGTAGGGCAGGTGGGTTTTAACGGATTTGAGTTGGGTGCTGAGGGGCCGATCAGCAAGAAGTCCAAAGCCTCTTACCTTATCAACTACCGCTATTCTACCTTGGGAGTATTTAGTGCACTGGGTATTAATTTTGGCACCGGTGCAGCCATACCACTCTACCAGGATGTAAATTATAAGTTGGTGACCAATGTCGGAAAGAAAGGCAGGCTCAGCCTGTTTGGCATTATAGGCGATAGTAAAGTAGACCTGTTAGGAGAAGATGTGGATACTTCTGAGGCCAACCTCTATGGCAGCGCTTACTCCAATGTTTATACACATTTCGGCACTACGATTACAGGGCTTAGTTATCGTCACTACTTGTCAGAAAAAACGACTACTACGCTTACCCTGGGTTATAGTACCACACTGGAAAAATTTACATCCGATTCCATCAGCTATACAAACCGTGAAATAGTCTTACCTAATGCCGCAGGCGATTTTAGTACCAACAAACTGTCAGCCGTATGGAGTATTGCTCATAAACTGAACGCACGCAATAGCCTTGAGGGTGGGGCTTATTACGACCATACCATCTTCAACCTGTATAATAAAGATGTAATTAACGGAGTTACAGACAGGGTGTTTGTAGATGAGAACAGCAGTTTCGGTTTTGGCCAGGCTTATCTGCAATGGAAGCACAGGTTCAATACCAAACTTTCTCTGGCTACCGGTGTTCATGGCCAATACTTCTTTATGAATGAAAGCAGCGCAGTAGAACCCCGTGTCAACCTGCGCTATAATATCAGCCGTAAACATGCCATCAGCGCAGGCTATGGCCTCAATCACCAGTTGCAGAGTATATATACATACTTCGTGCAAACACCAACACCGTCAGGTATTTTACTATCCAATAAGGATTTGGGCTTTACCCGCAGCAACCAGTATGTACTTTCTTATGACTGGAGCATAGCCGCCAACCTGCGCCTGAAACTGGAGGGGTATTATCAATTGCTGGATAAAGTGCCTGTAGAATCGCAGGCATCCTCCTATTCTGCACTTAACAGCGGTTCAGGCTTTGTACCCGACGACCAGGATAGTTTGGTAAACGAGGGCACCGGCACCAATTATGGTTTGGAGCTTACGGTAGAGAAGTTTTTTAGTGATGGATATTACTTCCTTATCACCAGTTCGCTGTTTGATAGTAAGTATAAGGGCAGCGATGGAGTGGAGAGGAACACGGCGTTTAATACAGGTTATGTGTTGAATCTATTAGGTGGCAAAGAGTTCAAAGTAGGGAAAAAGGGGAATGTATTGTCTTTGAATATTAAAGCTTCAACTATAGGAGGTAAATACGCTACACCTATAGACCTGAAGTTGTCTTCGCTTGTTGGCGCGGCGGTTTATGACAATAGCAGGGCTTTCTCTGAAAGGCAGGATAACTACTTCAGGGTGGATTTGAAAATAAGCTACAGGAAGGAGTTTAAACGCAGCACATTGGAGGCCTCTATCGACTTGCAGAACCTGACGAACAATCAGAATATTTTCAGCCAGGGCTACGACCCGTTGAACAACCGGGTTTATTATAATTATCAGCAAGGCTTTTTTCCTGTGCCAATGGTCAGGTATACTTTCTAAAAACAAGTAGCCCCTGCTATATGCGGGGGCTACCTGTATCAATAAATACTGATGAATTACTGGATATCGCAGGAGGGACCTTTCGAATCGCAGGTATTCTCTGCTTCAGACTCACTGTTAGCCTCTACAATTTCGCTGTGATTTTGACATACACAGTTATACTCCTTAGCGCATGACATGGCTAATGTTGAAAAACCAGCCATAAACCCCAGTACCGTTATTATCCTTTTCATATGCTGCTGCGATTAAATTTTAGAACCTGTAACCTATTTTGAAACCAAACTGTGCAAGAGGATCCGTACCCATTTCGACACCGCCCAGCTTGTTAAAGTAAGTGAAGCCGAGGCCTAATTCCAGCCCAAGGTGTAAATTTTTGGTTGGGTTGATATTAAGAGAGTTGGTAACCATTATACCTAAAGCCGTACGTGACTGCTCGCCCTGGCCGATTATATTACCCATGTTATCGTAAATAAAGTTGAATTCCTTACCGCTGAGGTAAGCAAGGTTGGGCCCTACACCATAGCGTACTACACCCTTGCCGCCTGTGGGGTATAACTTGAGGCCCGGCATGATATAATAAGTGGGGTAAGTCTTTCCATTGATTGGCCCGGGTCCAAACTGGTTATTGTTATTGCCTCCAAACTCAATAGCAACCGGCAGATATAAACTGAGTATTCCTGCCTTGTCCAGTACTCGCTCATATGCCATACCAACACCTACGTTGTTGGTTAATATCTGCATGGGCATTACGCTGATGATATTGTTGCCATAGCTTACTTTTTTCCTGGCAGGCCTGTTCTCCTCCGATGGGGCAAAGAAGTCTTCACTCCCGTTTTCATATTCTATTTTTGATACATCTGCCTTGTTGATGGTATAAGTAGGGCCGTCTGTGTTATCTGCCTTTTTATAAGATACAGTGCGGGCGGCAATTTCAGTAACTTTCACCTCCAACATATCCCCGTTTTTCTTGAAGAGTTTGTCCTGTGCGTAGGTGGTATTGAGCGCCAGGATACCGGTAATGGCTAAGAGCAATGTTTTAATATGCATAAAGTTTGTTTTTTGGTTTATATAGCACAGATTATGCCAATAATAGTTATAAATGAATCTTAACAAAAAATTTCACATTATTGATATGTAAAGCTACCGTAGGGGCTTTCTATTACTACTTCTTTCTGTTCAGCAGTTTCCACATATCCGGATACAACAGCGTCAATATTAAATGATTTTGCAATTTCAATAATCCGTTCCGCGGTATCCCTGTCTGTAAATATTTCCAGCCTTTGGCCCATATTGAATACCTGGTACATCTCGCGCCAGTCCGTACCTGCTGATTCCTGTATCATGGTAAATAACAGCGGGGGAGGAAGCAGGTTGTTTTTAACTACACGCAGGGGCTTGGGCAGGTAGTGCAGGCATTTGCTCTGGCCGCCGCCGCTGCAATGGATGATACCATGTATTTTATCGAAATGCTGTTGCAGGACTTTTAAAACTACAGGTGCGTATGTACGGGTAGGGGACAAAATCATTTTCCCCACGTCCAGCCCGGTAACAGTACTATCTGTAAGGCTATAGCTGCCGTTGTACACTACATCGTGGGGCAGGTTGGGGTCAACACTTTCAGGGTATTTAGCAGCGTACTCATGGTTTAATAGCTCGTGGCGGGCGCTGGTTAGCCCGTTGCTGCCCATGCCGCTATTATACCCGGTTTCGTATGTAGCCTGCCCGTAGCTGGCCAGGGATACAACTACGTCTCCCGGTTGCATATTTTCCGTGGTTACCAGTTTACTGCGTTCCATACGGCAGGCCATGGTACCGTCTACTATAATGGTGCGAACCACATCGCCCACGTCAGCCGTTTCACCACCCAGGAACTTAATATCAATACCATATTCGCGCATAGTATCAAAATATGCCTGGCTGCCATTAATGATTTCAGCTATTACATCACCCGGTACCAGGTGCTTATTTCTGCCTATGGTAGAGGAATAAGTAAAAGGGCCGGTAGCGCCTACGCACAGCAGGTCATCGGTATTCATAACGATGGCATCTATAGCTATACCTTTCCATACGCTTATATCGCCGGTTTCTTTCCAGTACATATAGGCCAATATCGATTTGGTACCGGCGCCATCGGCGTGCATCAGGTTGCAGAATGCTTCATCCCCGCCCCAATAGTCAGGGTATATTTTGCAAAATGCATTCGGGTAAAGCCCCTTATCTAACCGGGCTACGGCGCGGTGGACATCTTCCTTCTGCGCGGAAACCCCTCTTTGGTTGTAACGGTTATTATCAGCCATAATAGTGGCGCAAAGGTAAAAAGAAAACCGTTGAAAGCTTTATATGAATGGCTATCTCAATAATATCAGTGTGCCTTTTTTCTCCATTTCTTCGCCATCGCACACATATCTGATAAAATAATTGTAAGTGTCTTGTGCTACAGGTTTGCCCTGGAAGGTGCCATCCCAACCCACAGGTGTATTAGTATCATATACCAACTGCCCCCGGCGATTGGCTATCATCAGCCTTATTAATTGCACCCTGCTGATATCCGGCGACCAATAGGTGTCATTCCGGCCGTTGTTGTTGGGTGTGAAAGCGTCGGGCATAAATATATCGCAGCAAAGCCCGCCGTCTATAAAAAACGAGTCGCGCGAAGTACAAAACCACTGGTTGGTTACATCCAGGTATACATAGCCCTCCTCTTCAGCCGTACCCGTTACAGAGGCCGATTTGTTGTTGGAGAAGAATTGCGGCGGAGACCATGAATAGTCGTACCTGTAACCAGCTGTGGCAGTCAGTTCGTACCGCTTTCCTTTACAAAGGTTATCAGCGCTCACCGGTATTATTTCAGCAATTGGGTATTCATGTACACCTACAAATTCTTCCTTGGTATCAGTGCAGCCCCATTCGTTTTTTACTTCCAGGAAGACACGCTTTTCACCTGTGGTATTCCAGTTCAGGTTCATAACCTCTGTGTATGCCGTTCCGGGGAAAGAGTGGTTATCTATGGTCCAATGATAGTCTGAGCCATGCGGATATGGCCGTAGTTGCAAATCCTGGTTAACACATATATCGTCAATCACCTCAAACTCTGCAATGGGTTTTTCTGCTATATATAAGCTTGCTGAATCCTCCTCTCCGCAGAGACCGTTTATTACAGATAATTTTAATTTTTTAAAACCCGGCGATTGCCACACGGCCACAATAGAATCATTATTGAGGCCTGTTACTATCCTGCCGTCAGTTTCAGGAAGTGTCCAGAGGTAGTCAGATCCGGATGGATTAATTGCATCGTTGAAGGCATTCACCTGGTCGAACGCACAGAAAGTGTCGGATACTACTAATTTGGCAGCTACTTTTTCATCCACCCTCACCAGTACACTGTCTGTAGCGTCACACCCATCCTTGTCTACTATGGTAATATGATATTTCATTGTAACAGGCGGCGTAGCTATAGGGCTGTCACAATTATTACAACTCAATGTGCTCCCCGGTGTCCAACTGTAGGTAAAGGGCCCGGAGGTACTGTTGGTACCTGCAAATAGTTTAATACTATTGCCCGAGCACACCGATGTGTCGGGAGTAATATTAATAGTCATATTGGAAATATTGAAAGTAGTATACAGAGTGTCAGGGCAGCCAAAACCCGGGTAGGGCTTTAAGATCACTGCGAATTGTGTTGAGTTGGCCGGGGTAGGTATAGTCAGGTTGGCAGTAGTGCCCAGTATGGTGCTTAACGAAGCATCCCTCCACTCATAGGTTTCAAAACCAGGGGGGGCTGTAAGGGTATATGTGGTAGTGTGCGGGCAATACAGTGTATGCGACTGGAAGAAATTACAGGCAACATCTATATATGCATAGCCAAAATGCCCGCCTAAAGCACAATCGCCCGCAGTGAAATCAATGGCAACGGTTCTTCCTGCCATTGATGAAAGGTCGATACTGGAAGTAGCCCATGGCTTATATAACACGCCGCCACCCGCATTCTGAAATCCGGGTAATCCTATTCCTGATACAAAGGTAAACTGGTTGCATTGCACCGGTGCTCCCGTGGCAGAATCAAATACAGTCACTTCAAAACGGGGTTGGTCTGCCTGGCCGTGTCCGGGATTCTGGAATACCACCGCATAACTATACAGCAGGGTGTATATGTTGTTCTGATTATTAGGCACCCTTACATAGTAACGTGCCCTTTCTGCCTGTCCGCCCGATTGGTTGTTGCCGAGTTTCAGGGAGTATCTGCCGCCGCCCGGCGCTACTACCGGAAAGGAACCATAAGGGTCTGTGCCGGGCCCGCTCATGAGCGTATGCCTGTTGGCTACCGCGCCGGAGTTAGTATTAGTGCTGGTGGGGCAACATGTACCCGTATAAAATTCCCAGTTGGATAAATTGCCTTGTTCGAAATCGAGATTGGGAGGGCATGCTGTATTTTGCGCGCATAGGGTAAGCGGGAACAGGGCCGGTATAATAAGGTGTACTTTTATAAAGGTTCTGATATTCATTGTATAGTTATTTCCGGTGTTATTGTATCAAGACGGGTATATTTAATTAACAGTTAGCCGGGAAGGGTGTTTTTTTTGCCCGGAGGTATCGCCTTAATTTCATCCAAGATAATAAAAAAACGTGATTTAACCACAGTTGGCCATCCTTAAGATAAATGTGTAGTATTGAAGCTGTTAAGTACCTTTACCTCATGGTGGTGAAGGCTGTGTGCGTCAGGTGTAAGGCTATGGTATAATGGAAGGTAGATTTTTTTACTATTTATTTTCGGTGGTGCGTGTGCTGTTGTACCCGTTAGCGTTTATATACGGGGCTGTAGTATGGATGCGCAACCGCCTTTATGACAGTGGGTTTTATTCCTCTATTGAGTTCAGTGTGCCAGTTATCAGTGTAGGCAACTTGTCGGTAGGAGGTACGGGCAAAACGCCGCATATAGAATATCTGATCCGCCTGCTGCAATACCAATTCAGGGTGGCGACCATGAGCCGTGGCTATAAGAGGCGCACGCAGGGTTTCCTGTTGGCAGATGCAGAAACCAATGCGTTGAGGATAGGCGATGAGCCCATGCAATATCATATGAAATTTCCGGGGCTGACAGTGAGCGTGGCGGAAGAACGCATGACCGGCATACCCAAGCTGTTGCAGCAACGCCCTTCCGTTGAGGTGGTGCTGTTGGACGATGCTTTCCAACACCGTTCGGTGAAGCCGGGGGTGAATATACTGATAACCGACTACGCCAAACCTTTTTATAAAGACAGGATACTGCCGGCAGGAACATTGAGGGAAAACAAATCAGCCTACAAACGTGCGGATATTATCATCGTATCAAAATGCCCCGCTAATATGCAGGAGCAGGAGGCGAAAGATATAGTGCAGAAGATTCAGCCGCTCAGTCACCAGCAGGTATTCTTTACACGAATATTTTACGAAACACCCCATAGCCTGTTTACAGGCGAGAAGATATCATTGGCAGGCAAAAATGTATTATTGGTATGCGGCATAGCCAAACCGGCACCACTCATCAGCCACCTGGAGCAGGATGCGGCGGCGGTACACCCCCTTACTTATGCCGACCACCACTACTTCCTGAAAAAAGACCTGGAAGAAATAAAGGAAACTTTTGACAACTGGAACCAACCGGACAAGATTATTGTTACCACAGAGAAAGATGCAGCGAGGCTGCAACTTCATGCGGAAAAGCTGAGCCTGTGGGGTATCACCATAGCTGTAGTGCCAATACAGGTTTCTTTTTTATTTAATGCAGGGAGTGCGTTTGATAGCTTAATTTTAAGCTACGCGGAAAAAACTATTAACGAAAACAATTCGATGTATTATGGCGAGGAACAGTAAGAAGAAAAACCAGAACAGCGGTGGCAGGGTAGTGTACAAAGGTGTACTGGAAGTTACCCGCTCAGGTATGGGTTATGTGATAGTGGAAGGGCAGGCCAAAGACATTGTTGTGAAAAGTCAGAACATACGCAATGCGCTGAATGGTGATGAGGTAAAAGTGGAAGTAGCTACAAGGGGCAAGAAATTTGGTTCGCGGCCAGAGGGGGTGATAATAGAAGTGGTGAGAAGAAAGCAATCTGAGTTTAGTGGTAAGGTGGAAGTACATGAGCATTTCGCCTTCCTGGTACCCGATTCGGACAGAATGCCCGTAGATATATATATACCGCTGCACCTGCTGAACGGTGCGAAACACGGTGACCATAGTATAGCGAAAATAGTAGAGTGGACAGGGAAATCGAAAAACCCTGTAGGCGAAATAGTGAGTGTGCTGACCAATGAAACAGCTAACGAGATAGCCATGCAGGGGATACTGGTCGAAAACGGTTTCCCGCTCAGCTTTCCTGATGAGGTGATGGAAGAAGCTGCGCGCTACCCGGAAGGTGTGGATAAAGCGGAAGTGAAGAAACGCAGGGATATGAGGGGCGAACTGACCATAACCATAGACCCTGTCGACGCCAAAGATTTTGACGATGCTATATCCATAAAAACTTTGAAAGGGGGCTATTATGAAATAGGGGTGCATATAGCTGATGTGGGCCATTATGTAGCCGCCGGGTCAGAGCTGGATAAAGAAGCATATCGCAGGGCTACGAGTGTGTACCTGCCCGACAGGGTGCTGCCGATGCTGCCTGAGCGCTTGTCAAATGAGTTGTGTTCGTTGCGGCCTGATGAAGATAAGTACACATTTTCCGCAGTATTTCAAATCAATAAGACGGGCAAGGTAAAAGACTACTGGCTGGGCAAAACACTGATACGTTCCAAGAGGAGGTTTGCCTACGAAGATGTGCAGGAAATAATAGAAGGCGCCGAGGGTGACCATAAAACAGAAATACTACTGCTGAATGCTATAGCGCGCAACCTGCGCGAGCAACGGTTTAAGAAAGGCGCTATCAACTTCTCATCGCAGGAAGTACGTTTTAAACTGGATGAGAAGGGTAAGCCTATTGGCATAATGGTGAAGGAGAGCAAAGAAGCTCACCAACTGATAGAGGAATTTATGCTGCTGGCCAACCGCACAGTGGCAGAATATGTATCGGGGATAAACGTGAAGAACAAACCCGTACCTTTCCCTTATCGTGTACACGATGTGCCCGACGAAGACAAGCTGAAACTCTTTTCCACTTTTGCATCGCGTTACGGGCATAAATTCAATACACATACTTCGCAGGCCATAGCAGAATCGTTTAACCAGATGCTGCAACTGGCAAAAGGAAAACCCGAGCAGCATGTGCTGGAAACCCTGGGCATACGTACCATGGCCAAAGCAGTATATACAACCGATAATATAGGCCACTACGGGCTGGGTTTTGAGCATTACTGCCATTTCACCTCGCCCATACGCCGCTACCCCGATGTGCTGGTACACCGTGTATTGCTGGAGTGCCTCGAGCAGGATATAAAACCCATCAAACACCTGGAGCAACAGTGCCGCCACTGCAGCGACCAGGAGCGCAGGGCTATGGAGAGCGAGCGTGCCGCCAATAAGTACAAGCAGGTAGAATATATGCAGGATTATGTGGGCGAGGAGTTTGATGCAGTGGTGAGCGGTGTAGCCAGCTTTGGTTTCTGGGCGGAGACGGTAGCGCATAAATGTGAAGGCATGGTGCCCATGAGCGACCTGTATGATATAGACGAGTTTGAACTGATGGAGGGCGAATATGCATTGATAGGCAGGCGTACCAAAATGAGATTTGGTGTGGGCGATAAAGTGAAGGTGAGGGTAGTGTCTACCAATCTTGAAAAAAGGCAGATAGACTTCAGCCTGGTGGAAGCAGGTGATGCAAAACCCCAAAGAAAGACAACAACGAATAACAAGACGCAAGGAAGAAAGAGCGATAGCAAAAAGAAAACAGCACGTAAGAAATAATAATGCAGGATTTTAAAGAGATAGTAGCCGCATTTGAAAACAGGTTACAACATGAACAACTATTTCCGCAGGAGCCGGCCAACCTGTATGAGCCGTGCAGGTACTTATTATCACTGGGGGCCAAGCGGGTACGCCCGGCTTTGTGCATCATGGGCAATGAGTTGTTTGGTAATATAAAAGAAGATGCATGGAATGCTGCAGCGGCCATAGAGTTGTTCCACAACTTCACCCTGGTACACGACGATATAATGGACAAAGCCCCGCTACGCAGGGGCAATCCCACTATACATGCCAAATACGGGTTGACGGCTGGCATATTAAGCGGCGATGTAATGTGCATCAATGCCTATGTGCAACTGGCTAAAGTAAATAACCACCTGCCCCAACTGCTGCAACTATTCAACACAACAGCTATAGAAGTATGCGAGGGCCAGCAACTGGATATGGACTTCGAGCAGCGCGATGATGTGTCGATAGACGAGTACATTCATATGATTGCGCTGAAGACATCGGTACTGCTGGCATGCAGCCTGAAGATGGGCGCTGTCATCGGGGAGGCGTCAGAGGTCAACGCTAATAAGCTATATGAGTTTGGCAGGAATGTAGGCATCGCCTTCCAGTTGCAGGATGATTATTTAGACGCATTTGGCGATACGGCCAAACTGGGTAAACAAAACGGCGGCGACATCAAGGCGAATAAAAAGACTTTTCTGCTGTTGAAAGCCAAAGAACTGGCAGGTGCTGATAACGGCCAACTACAGGAACTGATGGTGGCCGAAGAAGAGGTGAAGGTGCGGGGAGTATTATCCTTGTACAAGGATACAGGCGCCGATGAACTCTGCCGTGCCGCTGTAAAGGCATATTCAGACAAAGCATTCAACAACCTGCAGGAAATAGACGTACCTGCTGAAAGGAAACAACCGCTGCACAGGCTGGCATCGTACTTGCTGCAAAGGGATAAATGAGATATTTTTAAGGTTACAAAACGACAATTATTCATGAATTACTGGTTGGTAAAATCTGAACCATTCAAATATAGCTGGGAACAGTTGGTGAAAGACAAGAAAACCCATTGGGATGGTGTACGCAACTATGCTGCCCGCAACAACCTGCGCGATATGCAGAAGGGCGACCAGGTATTCTTTTACCACAGTAACGAGGGGTTGGCGATAGTCGGAATAGCCGAAGTGGTAAAAACCGCTTACCAGGACCCCACTACCGACGACCCGAACTGGGTAGTGGTAGACCTGAAGCCGGTAAAAGCCATGCCTAAGCCCGTAACGCTGGAAGCGATAAAGGCGGACAAAGACCTCGCTAATATGGATTTGGTACGCTTGTCCCGTTTATCTGTAGGTAAGGTAACGGCCGCAGAGTATAAGAAAGTGTGTAAGATGGGTGGGTTGTAGGAAGTAGTTCAAATGCACAGTCGTATGCATGGCTCTGTTTTTTTAGAAGCTTATTCTTTCGTATATTGTATGTAAAAATTAATGCAATGGTACGAACAATAAGAGATGATAATAATGACATCCTGTATGTATCTGTTTATGATACAAACGGCTTTAAAATAATGTTCTATTACAAAAAGCTCAATAAGTTTGAACTTGGATTGCTATAAATTTAATTAGTGCTGCGATGAAAAAGGTTGAATTATCAATCAATTTTGAAGGACAAGAATTTCATTTTAATGAGCTTGACAAAGTTTGTTTTGACGAAATGTTCTCAGGAGAATTACAGATAGAAGGAAGTATATTTTATCGGTTTATACTCGGTAAAGCTGTAATGTTAGAGATGCCAATATTGTAACTTGGACACCAAATATTACACGATGACGGAGAAAATACAAGATAGCATAGCAGGAGACAGTACAATAACTGACTGGAAAAAACAAATGCTTGAGGAACGCCTCAAGGTGCACAGTGAAAATCCCGAATCCGGTATTAGTTGGGAGGAACTTAAGAAAAAATATTATCTGGCATGACATGACATAAATAACAAAAGAGCGGCACAAGCCGCTCTTTCTATTTGTTGTTGGTTAATTGCAAATTACATGCGCTCTAATACTACAGCACTTGCACCGCCGCCACCATTGCAGATACCTGCCGCACCGTATTGTGCATTGTTCTGGTGCAGTACGTTTATCAGCGTTACCAATATGCGTGCACCGCTGGCACCCAGCGGGTGGCCCAATGCTACAGCACCGCCGTTTACGTTCACCTGCTCTGGTTTCAGTTTCATCTTCTGCATATTCACTAATCCTACTACGCTGAATGCTTCGTTCAGTTCGAAGTAAGAGATGTCTTCCATTTTCAGGCCGGCTTTTTCTACCGCACGAGGTACTGCTACCGATGGGGTAGTAGTGAACCACTCGGGCGCCTGCTCTGCATCGGCATAAGCTTTTATTTTAGCTATGGGTTTCAGGCCCAGTGTTTCCGCTTTTTCTTTACTCATCAATACCAGTGCCGCAGCGCCATCGTTCATAGTGCTGGCATTGGCAGCAGTTACAGAGCCACCTTTTACAAAGGCTGAATTCAACCCCGGTATTTTGTCAAATTTTACATTGAATGGCTCCTCGTCTTTGCTGAATACAATAGGGTCGCCTTTGCGCTGAGGAATTTCAACGGGTATGATTTCATTTTCAAACTTGCCGCTGTTTACAGAGTTCTGGCTGCGTTTATAGCTTTCTATGGCAAACTCGTCCTGCGACTCGCGGCTGATGTTACACTCGCTGGCGCAAAGCTCGGCTGCGTTACCCATAGGGTAGTTGTGGTACACATCAGTCAGCCCGTCTTTAGACAGCCCGTCTATCATTGTTACATTGCCATACTTATTGCCCCAACGCATATTCGGGCTGTAAAAGGGTACATTGCTCATGCTTTCCATACCACCGGCTACCACTACATCAGCATCGCCCAGCATAATAGCCTGCGCACCCTGCATCACGGCTTTCATACCGCTGGCGCATACTTTATTTACAGTCGTGCAGGGTACATTGTCGGGTAGCCCTGCAAATTTAGCCGCCTGCCTGGCAGGTGCTTGTCCCAGGTTGGCCTGCATTACGCAGCCCATCAGCACTTCATTCACCTCGTTGGGCGATATGCCCGCTTTTTCGATAGCGCCTTTGATAGCAAAAGCGCCCAGTTGCGTGGCGGAAAAATCTTTCAAACTGCCACCCCAGCTACCTAATGGCGTGCGTACGGCGGATACTATATACACTTCTTTCATGTTATAAATTTTTTTAAAGACGGCCAAAATTAGGCAAAAAGAACCGTAGGGCATATACTTGCGGGTATCAATTAGTTAAATGCCGGTATTATTTCGTTCAGATTTAAGTTTTTTGGCATGAGTATTGTAAATTCTATTATTATAGTTTCCATATAAGACTTACAATAAAGATGAGACAAGAGGGGATAAGTAAGCAGCAATATAATGCATTAGTAACGGCCTTCATATTCGGTGTGGCATCGGTTGGCATCGGGCTATTTGCCATATTATACTCTTATAAAAAGGTTGTAGACCTGGATGCCGAATACAGGCAATTGTCTGCATCAGTCAGCGAACTGAAAACTGAATCACCCGGACAGAAGCCTGTTAACAATACCGTAGCGGTATTGGATACAGTAAAGGAAGTCACCACGCCACCAACAGAAACGGTGAACACCACAGCAGGTGATAAACCGGTTGCTACGGTAACTGAGCAGAAGAAACCTAACACGCTAAAAGAACCTGAAAAGAAAAAAGAGATAGTGGCACAGCCAAAGGTATCTACGCGCGATGTAGTGGTAGTGTATTACCATCGAAGGGCCGATAATGCCAACCTGTCTGAAACATTGGAGGGATTGGGCTTCAACTTTGTTGAGAAAACAATAGACAAGAATACCGGCTATGAAAAAACCAACTGTATATGGTACGGTGCAGGCGTGCCTGTTTCGGTGGTGAAAAATGTTGCTATAGCCCTGATACAGTCGGGAAACCCCATTAAAGGGATAAAGCGCTTCGGCCCGAGTTTGAAAAATCCATCCTATAAGCGAAATATGATAGAAGTGGGCAGGGAAGAGAAATACGATAAGTTCTACACCCGGCCTATGAGCATATACGAGGTAGAACATGCCAAATTATAGGGATAATTTATCCTTATATCCCTATTCATAAACAGCTGTTAAATATGTGTGTTAGTTTGCATGTATTCATGATAATTTCGTAATTTTAAGAAATGTGCAAAAGATATATGAGAAAACTACCCGTTATTTTAGCTGTTTTAGCCTTGTCACTTTTTACCATCCAGGCAAGGACCAATGAACCTGACGTGCAACCCGTAAAGGTCTCCAATACGGTTTCCGATGTATTCAATAGCATAGATTTTACAGGTGGGGACAAACTCAATTATGAAGTGTTTGCCAAAGCTTATACCGGTTATCAGAACCTGAGAAAAGCTAATAAACTGAATACAACCCGGAACATCCTTACCGTTTCCGATTATTCATTGTCGGCCAACAAAAAGAGGATGTGGATTATAGACCTGGACAACCGCAGGGTGCTTATTAATACTTATGTAGCGCACGGGCAGGGTACAGGCGAAGAATATGCGCAGCACTTTTCTAACCGCGAAGGTTCTCACCAGAGTAGCATGGGTTTTTATGTTACCGGCGATACCTATATAGGTAAGCATGGCAACTCCCTGCATCTGCATGGTATGGACGATGGGTATAATTCAGCCGCATATGAACGAGCTATAGTGGTACATGGCGCAGGCTATGTTAGTTCCGACTTTATAGCAGGTACAGGCAGGCTGGGCCGCAGTTGGGGTTGCCCTGCTGTGAGCAACGAACTGGCCGATACTGTAATTGAAACCATAAAAGACGGAACCTGCCTGTTCATATACTATCCTGAAAAGAAGTACATGGAAACCTGCCAGTGGTTGAAGAACGGCACAAGCCCTGCAACAGAAATGCACGCCAATTCAGGTGAGTTATAATGTAATTTCTTTCAGCGGATGGCTACCGATTTACTTTCCTGCATCAGGGAATAAACTTTCGCATCTTTGCCATATATGTCCTTCAGGTAGGTAATGCTGTTCCCGTTATCAGCCACGGTGAGGTACACCAGGTGCACCGGCAGCGGATATTTGAGTTTTACGTATTTAGTATCATTCGTGGCTGTTAGCGAATCTATACGTTCACGGTCATATTCTTTATCGTTCATTTCCATCAGCAGGTATTCAGCCAGTTGCCGGGGGTAGTGCAAACGTACGCAACCTGAGCTCTTTGTGCGGTCATCTTTTTCAAAATCACCCTTGCTTGGTGTGTCGTGGAGGTAAATATTCCAGGGGTTGGGCATGTCGAATTTCACCTGTCCAAGGGCGTTTCGTTCGCTTGGCGGCTGGCGGAATACATAGCTTTTGTAGTTCTCTTCATTTATCTGCGATGCAGACACCTCATTGCCGGCACGGTCATATATTTTCAATCCTTTCTTCTTTAGATAGGCTTCGCCCTTTTTAAGCATACCCGGAATAACATCTTTCTTCATAATACCCGGCGGTACACCCCATGAGGGGTTAAATACCACGTTTTGTATAGGCGCATTGAGTGACGGGGTTTCCCTGTCGGCACGGCCAAGCACTACTTTCATATTCATCACCTCTTTGTTATCGTCTTTCAGGTACAGTTGCATTTGTGGTATGATGACGGTTATGGTCGTAGCCTCCAACTCCTGTGGCAACCAGCGCAGGCGTTCCAGGTTTACATCAATGGTTCTTAATAGACTGTTGTTTGTTTCACTGACTCTCTTTCTTTCCTCCTTGAGTTTGCTGTATAACGGAATTTTACTTCTGTACTCATCCAGTGAGGTATATCCCGGCTCTGCGAGTCTGTCGGCTACCGCCCAGGCCGTATCATTGTCATGATACCACATATCATCCGTTTCCTCTGCATCCAGTGCGCCCATCAGCAGGTCGCGGGCAGCCAGTATATATGTTTTTGAGAACAATGTATCGTACGCAATAACATCTGCCGTTGCTACATTACCTTTTTGCTTGTCCAGTTTGTTCATAATTTCCGAAAGGTGAGCTATCCTGTAACGGCCCGTATCCAAACCGTCAGCCCAAAGCCCGCGCAACTGTTCTATGAATTCCTCTCCTTTTTGTACACTACCTTTTTCATCCGTCCATATGGGTAAGAATGATTTTTTGCTGTAAGCCTCATATATAGTGCCGGATGTATTTTCCGGTGTTACTTTTTTACTGCTCTTTGTCAGTACAGTCTGTACCTGCTCTGAAAATTCTTCCGTGTCTATGCGGGTGCGGCAAGAAGTGAGGATGACAAGGGATAATAAGAATATAGTGAGTTTGTTATATGAAGCCATATTGTTTCTGATTACTGGCTTTATAACACGAAACTTACTTCAATAGTTCAATCATCGGATCCCAGAAGAGTTTTGAAAAATCCACGACAGTATCGTCTTCTACTTTTATACCTTCTTTTTCCAGTAACTGCTGCATCTTTTCCGGTGGCGAAAAATGATGTTTGCCGGAGAGCATGCCGTTGCGGTTCAATACACGGTGCGCGGGTACTTTGGGCTTTACATTCGTGCTTAGGTTCATAGCGTACCCTACCAGCCGCGCGCCGGACTTTGCCCCAATGGCCGCCGCTACGGCACCATAAGTAGTTACCCTACCTTTAGGTACTGCACGTACAACATCGTAAATGGCATCGTAGATACTTTCTTTATCCTTGGTTGTTTTCATCGTTTTCATTGCGTGCTGCCAGTAATTTAGCCCTTTTTATTTCCGGTACGTTTTCATAATGATAGGGGCAATGCCTGCAACCTCTGCCACAGCAATACCCACGTTGCAGATGATACGTTTCGGTAAATACCAGCAAGCCGTCTTCGTTTATATAAAAATCAATCCCCTGCCTCAAGCGACTTGTGTGTTTTATACCGTTCGGGAATATCAATTTCTTGTTGGGGTAATGTGAATGCCAGGTAATAGATAGTCCTGCCTTCTGCCAGGTGCATCTGCTCGTAAAATGTTTGGATAGCCAGCGGCCCGGTTGCTTTGCCCTTGCCGTATATGTCAGCAATGTTTTCTACAATGGTGCATCCTGTTTCAGTTATCATTTCCAATGTATAGTCATACAGTTCTTTCGAGTCGGTTTTCAGGTTGATGATGCCCCCGGGCTTCAGTATATGTTGGTACCTGTACAAAAATCGGGGATGGGTCAGCCTGTTCTTCTCACGCGATTCGCGCAGGAAGGGGTCCGGGAAAATAATCCATATCGCCTCTACTTCCCCTTGCTCAAAATAATCTTCTATCTGCAGTATATGCGTACGTAAGAAGGCTACATTATCCAGTCCCTCTTCCAATGCTTTTTTAGCGCCTATGTATATTCTGTTGCCTTTTATATCTACACCTATGTAGTTCTTGTCTTTGTGTTCCCTGCCCAGCCCTACACTGTATTCGCCTTTGCCACAAGCCAGTTCCAGGGTAATAGGATTATTATTAATGAAATATTCATCCCATTTGCCTTTTATGCCTTGCGGATATTGCAAAACATTCTTATATTTACTTATAGCTTCAAAACGAACAAGCTTCTTCTGTCCCATAAGGGGCAAAGATAATTGTAAAACAGGTAACGGAACATTAACCAAAAACAAACTGCGTATGAGGAAAAAATCTCTACTTATCACAGCCACAACGGCGATCGTTTATTTAACAGTGAGCAGCTACTCCGGTGGGCCGGCCCATAATGGCACCGGTAATATGACAGGTGGCCCCGGCTCGGCAGGCAATTGCAGTAGCTGCCATTCAGGCGGTGGTGGCACCACAACAGGCGCAATTGAAGTACGCTTAAAATCAGCGGGTGCCAGCAGCACTCCTGTTACCTCTTATGTAGCTGGTGAAACTTACATTATAACCATCACAGGCGGTAATCCCACAGCCGGGCTGGATGATTTTGGTTTTCAGTTTACAGCCCTAAAGAGTTCTGATAACAGTACTGTTGGCACCTACAGCAATTTAGGGACAATGGTACATGGGTTCCCTCATGCAACACCAACAATTGTGGAGCATAATGCAGCTATACCCGAAACCGCAGGTGTATATGAAATCAGTTTCGACTGGACTGCACCGGCTACCGCTGTTGGAGGTATAAATCTCTATGCAATTATCAATGCTGTTGACAAGAATACTTTACAAACAGGCGACAAGCCCAGCGGCACTATCACGCTGGCATTAGTTGATAAAACTTCCGTAGCTAAAGTAACCAGCGAAGTGGTGGTAAAAGCATACCCCAATCCCGTAGCAGATGTACTCACAATTGACCTGGATAAGGCGGATGCAGGTACATACACAGTGTTGGCGTACACTACCAACGGCTCTTTAGTGGCCAAAACCGAGATGAATATCGGCCCGGGTAATTATACCGGCTCCATCAATACATCGGCCTGGGCACCGGGTTTGTATTTCGTTCAGCTGCAAAAAGATGGTTACAAACACGTGATGCCGGTAGTAAAACAGTAAAAAGTAAATGAAAAATAAAAAGCGAAACGCCTCCGTCATCCGGGGGCGTTTTTTATTGCCACAATACCAGGGTGGCATATAGCAGCATCATACCATCTACCAACCCGAGATAAGCCCGGTCAGAAGGGTGTTTGCGGGCATAATCAATGGCCAGTTTCGTGGCTATCGCTACAATTATTTCGGCGATTAACCTGTTTACTGAGGGATACCTGGCGTATTGTATCATGCTCATAATTATGAACAATATCATAGATACGCTCATCACGCGGTAGCTGCCTTTTATGCCAATCATATTCGGCAGGGTAGCTATGCCGGCTTCCATATCGGTTTGCATATCCCTTATGTCGAAGGCCACGCAAAGTGTAAACATGAATACAAAGCGTATCATGATTTCGAATGGGTAGTCTGCCAATGCACGGCTGTGGTAGAGGAGGGGTAATACGCTGGTAACAATCGTCCATACAGCAGTCAGCACGAGTATTTTTATCCAGCCGAAATCTTTCAGGCGCTTCTTATCTTTAAAGGGTAGCAGTGGTATGGAATAGGAGAAGGACAAGACTGCCAGCAATACACATACCAACAAGATGTTTTGGGGCAGATGAAATGCTGAAATACCACAGCCAATTATTCCTATACTCATCAACAGGTAATGCCACAGCCTGTGGTGCTGCGACCAGCCAAACCTGTCTGATAATTCAGGTGTTGATTTCTTGATCAGGTAATGCACGTTGTACACAAATAATGTACTGCAAAAAACGAGCAGGTGCAGGCCCGAATAGAGTGGTGGTCCTTCATTGAGCAACAATCGTTCTGTAGACATACATAGCCCCACCGCGCAGGTGGCGGCAAAGATACTGGTGTACAATACCCAGTTGATAACTATGTGTATGAGGTGGCGCAACAGTATATAAAAATACGGCAATCAGAGTTGCCGTATTTCATATGTTTTACAAAGGAATATTTCCGTGCTTGCGTTTGGGCCTTACTTCCACTTTGTTCTCGAGCATCTTATAAGCCCTGATGAGTTTCTCGCGGGTTACGTCCGGCAGTATCACCTCATCAATATAGCCACGGGCCGCGGCGCCATAAGGATTGGCAAATTTCTCTGTGTATTCAAGTTCCTTTTCTTTTAGTTTGCCTTCTTTGTCTGCAGATTCCGCAATTTCTTTTTTGAAGATGATTTCTGCTGCACCCTTAGCGCCCATCACAGCAATCTCCGCTGTAGGCCACGCATAGTTCAGGTCGGCGCCTATGTGTTTTGAGTTCATCACATCGTACGCGCCACCATAAGCTTTGCGGGTAATCACCGTTACTTTCGGCACAGTAGCCTCGCTGAGCGCATATAGCAGCTTGGCGCCGTTGGTGATAATGCCATGCCATTCCTGGTCGGTACCCGGCAGGAAGCCGGGCACATCTACCAGCACCAGCAGGGGAATATTAAACGCATCGCAGAACCGCACGAACCGCGCACCTTTCTTGCTCGAATCAATATCCAGTACACCGGCGAGGCTGGCGGGCTGGTTGGCAACTATGCCTATGCTGCGTCCTGCTATGCGGGCAAAACCTACCACTATGTTTTCAGCGTAGTTCTTATGCACTTCCAGGAAAGAGCCTGCATCTGTTACCTGCTCGATTACTTCCTTCATGTCATAAGGCTGGTTAGGGTTTTCAGGTATGATATTATTGAGTGCGGGACGTTTTTCGTCTGCCGCATCATAGGCATACACAGGTGCATCTTCTTCGCAGTTTTGCGGCATATAGCTCAGCAGTTGCTTGATGTTTTCGATGCATTCCACCTCGTTGGCACAGGCAAAATGTGTTACTCCTGACTTGGAAGCATGTGTTTGTGCACCTCCCAGTTCTTCGCTGGTAACGGTTTCGTGTGTTACGGTCTTCACTACGTTGGGCCCGGTCACGAACATGTATGATGTATTTTCCACCATCAGGATGAAATCGGTAATGGCGGGGGAGTATACCGCGCCGCCTGCGCATGGCCCCATGATAGCTGATAACTGCGGCACTACACCAGATGATTTTACGTTTCTGTGGAATATATCTGCGTATCCGCCCAGAGATACTACACCTTCCTGTATACGTGCGCCGCCGCTGTCGTTCAGCCCTATTACAGGTGCGCCGTTTTGCAGGGCCAGGTCCATTATTTTACAAATCTTTTCAGCATGTGTTTCAGACAGGCTGCCGCCGAATACGGTGAAATCCTGGGAGAATACATATACCAGCCTGCCATTCACGGTTCCGTAGCCTGTTACCACTCCATCGCCCTGGTACACCTCTTTTTCCATGCCAAAGTCGCGGCAGCGGTGCGTCACCAGCATACCCACTTCTTCAAACGAGCCTTCGTCCATGAGCAGTTGGATGCGTTCGCGTGCGGTAAGCTTCCCTTTTTTATGTTGGCTCTCAATGCGTTTTTCGCCGCCGCCCAACATGGCCTGCCTTATCTTTTCCTGTAATACAGATATTTTATCCATAATAATCTTAAGCTGAAATTACGGGGCAAACCTAATGTAAATGCGGCAAAACATTACTATTTCAACATTGTTTTAAGATAATGCGGTATAAATAACCCGCTGTTGTGTAATACATTTGTGATATGGTGAAATATATAGCGTCTTTTGCAGTAATGTTAACATTGGCGGCGGGACAGATTAACGCGCAGGAGGTACAGCCCGTCAAAGCAGACAAATTGATGAAACGGCTGGAGGCGAATGGAGACACCTTGTATATAGTCAACTTCTGGGCTACCTGGTGCGGGCCTTGTATAAAAGAACTGCCCGAGTTTGATAAACTGGCCGGTAAATACAAAGGTTACCCGGTAAAGATATTACTGGTGAGCCTTGATTTTAAGAACGACTATCCCGCAAAGATTCAGAAATTCGTAAACAAAAGGAAGCTGGTGCATGAAGTACTATGGCTGGATGAAAGCAAGCCTAACGATTTCATACCTCAAATAACGAATGAATGGCAGGGTTCCATACCGGCTACTATGCTCTTTCTTAATAAGAACAGCTGGAAGAAATTTTATGAGGGCATGATAAAAAGTGAACAGGTGTCTGTATTGATAGATAAACAACTGGCTGCACGTTATTAATTTCCCCCGGGTGCGAATAATTGAACCATACAAGCATCTCAATAAACTAATAGAGAAAGAGGCATTCGAGCCTGATATAAGCTGGGGGCTGCGCATGGCTTTATCTGCCATGGTGCCGCTGCTATGGGGGCTCTATACCGGCCGGCTGGTAGAGGCGGGCTGGGTGGCACTGATGGCTGAATGTATCTGTTGGGTAGAACTAAAAGGTGATTTTCAGCACAGGCTGAAGTTGCTGGCAGGCAGCTCTGCGCTGGCATTGAGCTTTGCTATACTGGGCAGTGCTACAGGACATATAGTATGGCTGAGTGTCGTATTGATGGCTGTGGTAGGTTTCATATCATCATTACTGAAAAATATCGGCAACCGTGGCAGCGGCCTGGCCATATGCGTGTTCGCTTTGTTTATATTCTGCAACGCATACCCCGTTACTACCTGGCCCGACCTGAAAGAACGTATCCTGCTGGTAAGTATAGGCGTATTGTGGAATGGTGTGGCAGCTATTATTTCATCTTTCTTTATTCCTGCACAGCGTCCATACCGGCGCTCTATCGCTTTCATCTGGAAGTCGATTGAGGAATTAACGACTACCATATCCAAAGGGTGGGAGGGCACCGGCCCTATGAGTAACGAGCATGATATTTACCTGAAAGAAAAAGAAATACGCACGGCTATAGACGCATCGCTGGACTTGTTTGAGAAAATGGCTCACGAGTCGAACGAAAAAGACGGGCATGAACATATACTGGCACAGGTGCGCAAGGCCGCCGCATTAGCAGGGGCGCAGGTGCTCACCATTACCGAAGAACTGGCTAACCTGAAACGCAATCAATTAGACAGCGCTATCAGGATAAAAATATTTACCATACTGCGTGCTACAGAGCAGGCGCTGGAGCGTATGGCTGTTTATACCATCAACCCCGAAAAAGCTGAAGAACTGATATTGCGCTCACGTATCAATAGGTTGTATAAACTGGTAGAACTATTGAGAGAACGGTTGCCGGTAGAAGACACAACTGATAAACAACACATTCTCCGTTTCGCACAGCTTACCGAGCGCAATACCAAGCTAATAGAAGCAGCTTTCAATCACCTGCAAGGTATTGTGAACGAGCGCTCGATGATACTATCCTATTCGTTGATGAAAACGATATTTATCCTGCACCCTAAATATTGGGTGCGTTACATACAGCTATTGTTCAACTTCAGCACCTTTACGGCCAGGTATGCACTGCGTACGGCCATAGCCGCTGCCATAGCCATGTTTATATACAAGTTCTGGAACATAGACCATGGCTACTGGATACCTTTTACGCTCATCATCGTTACACAGACGTACTTTGGCGCTACATGGAATAAGGCGCGTGACAGGGTGATAGGTACAGTAGCCGGCGGCCTGGTGGCAGGGCTATTGCTGAAACTGCCGACGGGTTTATACCTGCAGGAAGCATTACTCTTCCTTACGTTTATACCTATGGTGTATTACCTGCGCAGGCGATATTCAGTAGCTGCATTTTTTATCACTGTCAACCTGGTGCTGCTGTTCAATATCAACAGGGAGTTGAACGACATGGTGATACTTACGCGCGCCCTGTCCACCATTGCCGGCTCTGCTATAGCCCTCGTAGCCGGTTTTGCATTGTTGCCTACCTGGGATAAGGAATGGTTGCCCAAACATTTGGCAAAAGCAGTATATGCCAACTATACCTACTTCCGTGCGGTATTCTTTCCCGGGCCTGAAGACCTGCCATGGACAAGGTATAAAGGCAAAGCGGAATCTGCCAACAGTAATGCTTTCGACTCGTTCAACCGGTATATGGAAGAGCCTTCGTTTCGCAAACGCCCATTCGCAATATTTTACTACATCATCACGCACAATATCCGCATCACCCGCGAGCTGAATAATATAGAACTGGAACAGGGGGACCAAACCGAAGCTATGGACGTGGCAATCACACAGCGCCAGCAACAATTGGTGATGGATTGCCTGGCAGCATTCAACGAAAATATACCCTGTATCAGGAAGCTGGATGCCGAAACTGCTTTTGATAAATTAGAACCCACACAAGCCACTCCTCAATTTCAACCCCTGAGCCCGCACCAGGAAATATATCTTGAAAAAATGCTGGTGGAACTTAAAGCCATGCACAAAGACCTGGCCGTACTGGCCGAAAAGCTGCCGCGTATCATGCAGTTGTAGTAGATTGCAGTATGAATTATTTAGGCCACGCCCTCCTGTCTGTGGGAGATGAAGAGTTACTCGTGGGCAATATGATAGGCGATTATGTAAAAGGGCTGAAGGCGCTGGAACAATACCCGGAAGGTATACGCCGCGGTATATTGCTGCACCGCAAGATTGATTCATTTACAGATATTGCGCCACCATCATTGCGCGCCCAGGTCTGGTTCAGGCCCACATACGGTTTGTATGCCAGCCCGATTATTGATACGCTCTTCGATCATTACCTGGCTACCGACCCTCATTATTTCCGCTCAGAAGAAATTTTACTGAGTTTTACACAGGATGTGTATAAGATTTTAGAAACATATCAACAGTATTTTCCGGAGAAGTTCGCTGCTATTTTTCCATACATGCGCGAGCACAACTGGCTGTACAACTACAGGACAATGGCAGGCGCACGCCGCTCCCTGCAAGGGTTACACCGCAGGGCGCAACATATGCAACCCATCGATGATGCATACAATACATTTGTAATCCGCTATTATGAGTTGGGGCAATGCTATTACGAATTTATTGAGAAAGCTTATATGTTTGTTAATGATGAGTTAAAGAAAAACATCCCTTGAGCATATCGATTAAATTTGTGCATAGTAGTTGTGTCATGCAGAAAGTATTAACCGGGTTTACTGCCATAATATTATTTTTATCAGCATTTGCTTTTCAGGGCGTGCATGCAAATGCCTGCCCCAAATACACTGATGAACCCAAGAAATTCGGCAGCGTTAAAATATACTTTGAAGACACCACCACGGTAGAGTATCAGCTGATGAAATACAAGCTGGACTCTTTTTACCGCATACAGGTAGCTAACGGGTTCAATGGCAGTGTGCTGATAGGCTACCAGGGGCATATCATTTACGAGCGCTATTACGGATATGCTGACAAGGGTACCGGCCGGCGGTTGACTAAGGATGCCTCAGTGCAACTGGCGTCCACTTCCAAAACATTTACTGCGACAGCCATCATGTACCTGCACCAGCATAAGTACCTGCATATTGACGATAAGGTAAAGGATTACCTGCCTAACTTCCCCTATGCGAATGTGACTATTAAAATGCTGCTCAACCACAGGTCCGGCATACCCGATTACCTGAAATGGTATGCACGGTACAGGAAAAACACCATGACGCCTATTTACAATGATGAACTCCTGGGTCTGTTTGCACAGTATAAACCGGGATTGGAGTTTACGCCGGATACACGCTTTAAATACAGCAACAGCAACTACGCCATACTGGCCAGGCTCATAGAAGAAGTGACGGAAATGACCTACAAGGATTTCATGCACCAGTATTTCTTTGAGCCCATGGGCATGAAAAATACCTTTGTATACGATCCCGCCGTGGGGCTACCCGGCAAGGCCACTAAGAGCTATCATTACAACTGGACAGAATATCCCATAGTCTTCTCAGATGGCATATATGGCGATAAAGGTATTTACAGCACGGTACAAGATATGTACCGCTGGGACCAGTCCTTCTACTTCTACGAATTTTTAGACAGCAATACTACAGAATATGCTTACGGGCCTTGTTCTTTTGAGCGCGCAGGGGTTAAAAACTATGGTTTGGGCTGGCGCATGTACTGCTATCCTGATGGGGATAAGGTCGTGTTTCATAATGGCTGGTGGCATGGCAACAATACGGTGTTCCTCCGTTTTATCAAAGACAACTTCACTATTATAGTACTGGGCAATAAGTACAATAAGAACATCTACAATCATGGCCCGGCGTTATACCGCTTGGTTAATAATTCACCGTTGTCTTCAGGTTTTGAAGAAGAAGGGTATGAGTAGTACACCGCTTTTATCGTTAATTTAATTTTATTATTTCATTTTTATTGCGTATATTTGTTATGATAGAAAATGCAATAAAATATGTACATACCACCTGTTCCTCTTAACTATACTGTCATGATACTTAATACAAACGCCCGACACAATGCCGGGCGTTTTGCTTTCATATACTTGCCGGGAGAAATACTGTTTCAGTTAACAAAAGTTAACAAACACATGATATTTGTCTATAAATCAGTTAGTTATAACTACTCAAATTTTGCTTCTCTGAGGCTCGAAAATACAATAGTTAACAAAACGGGCTACTCAAATGAAACTATACAATTCATTAACTACTCGATTAACGAAATAATTTTGTTAGATTAATCTAAAAATGTAGTTTTGCGGATAGAAATAGAATAGATGAAAACCATTTATACCATCATATTAATTCTAATGGCTTTATCTGCCCATGCACAGAGAAGTGTGAAGGGCAGCATACATGACGCGCAAAGCAAGCAACCTGTTGGGTTTGCAACTGTGGTTGCAATAGGCACTTCTGTAGGCACTACTACCGACGAGCAGGGACGTTTTACCCTGAACCTGCCTGAGGGTACCGGCAAGGTGGTAGTGAGTTATATTGGTTATATATCCGATACATTTTCCATTACCGATAAAAAGTCTAATTATAATATTGCTCTCTCACCTTCAGGCGGGCAAATGGAAGAAGTGGTGGTAACCGGCACTATGAAAGAAGTCACCCGCATGAACAGCCCCATACCGGTAGAGATATTCACACCACAGTTTTTTAAGAAGAACCCTACGCAGAGCCTCTTCGATGCACTGGGTATCATCAACGGCGTACAGCCACAGGTGAATTGTAACGTATGTAATACGGGAGATATACACATCAATGGTATGGAAGGCCCATATACAATGATACTGATAGACGGCATGCCCATTGTAAGCGGCCTGGCTACAGTATATGGGTTGAGCGGGATACCTAACAGCATGGTAGAGCGGCTGGAAGTAGTGAAAGGCCCTGCGTCATCACTATACGGTTCCGAAGCTATGGGTGGTGTCATCAATGTAATTACTAAAAAAGCGGAACGCGCACCACTACTCAGTATAGACCTGATGGGTACTACCTGGCAGGAATATAATGCGGATGTAGCAGGCAAGTTCAGCATAGGCAAGCTGCACAATATGACCGGTGTGAGTTATTATAACTACAATACTCCTCTTGATAAAAATAACGACGGCTTTACCGACCTGACATTGCAAAACAGGGTATCTGTATTCAACAAGCTGAGTGTAGAACGCGAAGAGGACAGGATAACATCGCTGGCTGCGCGTTATGTATGGGAAGACCGCTGGGGTGGGCAAATGGATTGGAACAAAGACTGGCGGGGTACGGATAGCATCTACGGCGAGAGTGTATACACCCGCAGGTGGGAGTTGATAGGCATGTACCAGTTGCCGCTGAAAGAGCGCATCATCACACAGTTTTCGTACAACTGGCACAACCAGGATTCGTACTATGGCACCACGCCCTATATGGCTACTCAACAGGTTCTGTTCGGGCAGGCATATTGGGATAAAAAAATCGGCGAACGCCACAATATGTTATTGGGTACATCGTACCGTTATACATATTACGACGATAACACACCGGCAACTGCCGAAGCCGACAGCAGCATGAGGAACAAACCCGCTATCACGCCGCTGCCCGGCGCTTATATACAGGACGAGTGGGCTTTTGCCAAAAAACATACGTTGTTGGCAGGGTATCGCTATGACTACGACAGGAACCACGGGCATATCCACTCGCCCAGGTTGGCGTATAAATATTCGCCTGATAATAACAATACCCTGCGTGCCAGCTTTGGTACCGGCTACAGGGTAGTCAACCTGTTTACAGAAGACCATGCCGCACTCACCGGCGCACGCGAGGTAGTGATTGCTTCCGCCCTCAATCCTGAACGCTCGTATAACAGCAACATTAATTTTGTAAAACGCATACCCACTGATGTATTGTACATTGGTATTGATGCAACCGCATTTTATTCTTACTTCACCAATAAAATTGTAGGTGATTTTGACAGCGACCCCAACAAAATCATTTACGACAACCTGGATGGTTATGCCGTATCGCAGGGTATATCTGTTAATACTGACTTTACGTTTAATATACCGTTCAAGTTCAGCGCGGGTGTTACCTATATGGATGTGTACCTGGTTCAGGACGATGGTACGGGAAATATGGATAGGCAGCAACAAATGTATGCGCCCAAATGGTCGGGCAACTTTATAGCCAGCTATACCTTCCCCCGCCGTATGCTTACTATCGACCTGACTGCCAAATGGAACGGCCCCATGCGCCTGCCCGTTTTGCCTAATGACTATCGCCCTGAGTATTCGCCGTTTTATACCATTGCCAATCTGCAGTTGACTAAAAAATTCAGCAGGAACTTTGAAATATATGGCGGTATAAAAAACCTGTTCAACTTCGTGCCCAAAGATCCTATACTGCGCCCCTTCGACCCATTTGACAAAAATGTGGACGACCCGGTAAGCAACCCCAACGGCTATACCTTCGACCCCTCGTACAACTTTGCGTCGATGCAAGGCATCCGTGGCTTTATGGGCCTGCGTTGGTTCCTCGACAGGAAGGGTTAGGATTAATTCCTTATCTTTATACTGTTGTACAATTGCTATGCAATATTTGTGCACGGCTGTTTACCCATAAAACAACGGGATGAAGAAGTGTTGCCTGCTATTTATACTGGTCTTATTCACGTTTGCCGCACAGGCACAGCCTGCTGCAAAAAGCAGCAAGGCTGACTCGGGCACAATAGCCGATTCGCTGAAATCAGAAATGCTGCTGGCCAATACCCAGCTACTACAGCAACTGGACTCTATGCGCAGGATTGATTCTGTGAGGAAAGCCTTATTGGAGGAAGAGTTGAAATCGTTGAAGACTACCGACAACCTGAAGAAGGAGGAACTGCTGGCGGAGCTGGAAAAGATAAAAGCTGATGAGCAGGAAAAACTGGCACGCCAGATGGCGAGGATTGATTCTTTGAAGCAAGTGGTAAAAGGTTACCCTGTATCACCTTTCTATGACACTGTTTTTTATGTGTACACCAGTCTTGGACCTTTTTCAGCCGCTATGCGTGCTGCCAATATTGAAATAAAGATACAGGAGATGGAAGACGACATTTTGTTCCACGAGGACTCCATCTCTGTTTTTAAGTCCGGGCAGACAACAGATTTATTATACCGTGGCTCCATTGTGCTTAGCATTACCGATGCAGATGCATTGTGGATGAGTATGCGCAAAGCGGAACTCGCCAATGAATATAAAAGCGGCATTGCAAAAAGTATTACTAATCACCGCAAAGCCACCAACCTGCAAACTTTGCTGAAGGAAACCGGGCTGGGGTTATTGGTGATATTAATAGCTGCACTGGTCATCAAATACCTGAACCGCGGTTATAAACTATTACGCGTCAGGATACGTAATGGCAGGGACAAATGGATAAAGGGTATTAGGGTAAAAGATTATGAATTATTTTCAGTACAACAGGAAATCAATGCGATACATTTTGTTCTGAATATTATCAGGTGGTTGTTTATAGTGCTGGTATTCTACATGATGTTATTAGTCTTATTCGGTATTTTCCCATGGACTAAAACATTATCGGGCACGTTGCTGGGTTATGTGCTTAACCCAGTAAAAGCAATAGCCAGGTCGGTATGGAATTACATACCCAACCTGGTAAGTATAGCAGTCATTATTTTTATTTTCCGGTATGTGTTCAAGGCGCTGAGGTATTTTAAGCAAGAGGTAGCTAAAGAAGCTCTTGTAATACCGGGCTTCTATCCTGAATGGGCCACACCTACCTACCAGATTATCCGGGTACTGGTATTTGCCTTTATGCTGATAGTCATATTCCCGCTATTGCCCGGTTCAGATTCAGCTGTATTCAGGGGAGTGTCTGTATTCCTGGGCGTGCTTTTTACATTTAGTTCTTCAGGTTCGCTATCTAATATTTTCGCCGGGCTGGTTCTTACCTACACACGCTCATTCAAGATAGGCGACTTCGTGAAAATAGGAGAGGTAGAGGGAGATATCATCGAGAAGACGCTACTGGTGACAAGAATCAGGACAATTAAAAACGAAGAGGTTACTATCCCTAATTCATCCGTCATGAACGGACATACAATTAACTTCAGTTCTGCATCGCAGCATGCAGGGCTGATAGTGCACACAACAGTAACCATAGGTTATGACGCCCCATGGCAACATGTCCACGAATTGCTGATTAATGCCGCATTAGACAGTGATTATATTATGCCTGAACCCAAACCATTTGTTCTGCAAACTGCATTGAACGATTTTACCGTCAGTTACCAGGTTAACGCATATACGCGGCAGCCTAATATGCAGCCTGAGATATACACTTCACTCCATCAAAACATACAGGATAAATTTAATGTAGCAGGTATTGAGATAATGTCACCGAACTATCACGCATTAAGAGATGGTAATCAAACTACCATTCCTGCAGATTACCTGCCGCCGGAATACATTACACCATCTTTCAGGGTAAGTAATACGGATAAGGATGAAAAGAAATAGTTTTTGGATATAACTAATACATTTGTCAAAGAAGAAAGTATAGCTAACAGATGAGCCACCCGAAGAAATTGAAACAACTGGCAGCTACTGCCATATGCGGAAATGACATTACCTCTTCCTGCCTGTATGTATCAGCCCTAACGATAGTGTATGCAGGCCAATACGCATGGATATCTTTACTCCTCGTATCCGCAATATTATTCCTGTACAGGAAGATATATGGCGAGGTGGTAGGCGCCTTACCGCTGAATGGTGGAGCTTACAATGTATTGCTGAATACTACCAGTAAAAGCAATGCATCGGTGGCAGCGGCCCTTACCATACTCTCTTATATGGCGACTGCGGTAATATCTGCCACAGAGGCCATGCACTACCTGCACAGTATATTTCACCAGGTGCCGGTGCTTATAGCTACAGTGGGGCTGCTGGCTTTCTTCCTGTTCCTTACTATTTTAGGTATCAGCGAGAGTTCAGTAGTAGCCATTGTGATATTTATCATCCATATATCCTCCATGTTGTTGCTGATAGGGGCAGGCATATGGTTTGTAGCACACAACGGGTTGGATATACTTAGTATCAATTTCAAAAGGCCGGTGGAAGGAGGGATTACCACCGCATTGTTCCTTGGTTTCAGCACGGCCATGTTGGGTATTTCGGGTTTTGAAAGCTCTGCTAACTTTGTAGAAGAGCAGGCGCCGGGTGTGTTTCCTAAAACGCTGCGTAATATGTGGATTGCCGTATCGGTTATCAATCCTGCGATGGCGTTTATTGCTATTATGATTTTGCCTATAGCCGAGGTGGCTCAGAATACTGAGGCCCTGTTGTCGCACATGGGCAACAGGGCTGCGGGTAGTTGGCTGGCTATGGTTATATCCGTCGATGCTGTGTTGGTATTAAGCGGTGCG
Organism: uncultured Flavipsychrobacter sp.; assembly: GCA_964515955.1. GTDB lineage: Bacteria > Bacteroidota > Bacteroidia > Chitinophagales > Chitinophagaceae > UBA5543. Next base: position 112,411 of record CAZEZM010000004.1, read on the forward strand.
GTACTCACATCATTTGTAGGTGTAGGCGGACTGATGAAGCGCATGACACTTGACCGGGTGCTGCCCCAGATGCTGCTAAAGGAAACAAAACGCGGCAGTTCGCCCCGGATATTGATTGTATTTTTTGTGCTGTGCCTGTCTGTGTTATTTGCTACACAGGGCAAGATAGGTCCGCTGGCCGGGGTGTACACCATTTCCTTTCTTACGGTGATGGTATATTTTGGCTTTGGTAACTTTTTGCTGAAGATAAAACGCAGCCGCTTACCCCGCCCTGAATATGCGGCGCCATTTACTGTAACGATAGCTGCGTTCGCGCTGATAGTAGCCCTGTATGGAAATATTAAAATGCACCCTGAATACTTAGTGGTGTTCCTGCAGTATTTTGTACCTGCCATACTCGTGCTTTACCTCTTCCTGAAGCGGAATGAGATAATGGAATACCTGCTGATAGTAGCCAATAGTTTTTTTGATACTGTCCGCCGGTGGGCGCTTATCAGCCGCATCACGCTGAAAAAATCTATCAGGAAACTCACTGCGCAGGAATTTGTGTATTTCACCAAAGGCGATGATATATCTATACTGAACAAGGTGATGATATATGTACAGGAAAATGAAATAACCCGCAAGTTGAAGATTGTAACGGTAGTTAATGAGAATAAACAGATAGCAGATAACTTCCTGACAGACCTGGATGTATTGGACAGGGCTTACCCCGAAATAAAAATTGAATTCATACAAATTGAGGGCGTCTTCGGCCCGGAACTAATAGACAAACTGAGCAAAGAATGGCATATTCCTAAAAACTTTATGTTCATCAGCTCGCCCAGCGACAGGTTTACACATAAAGTAGAAGAACTGGGTGGCGTGAGGTTGATTATCTAATAGCTGAAATGCTTATTTTGAACATTTAACATGCATCTGTTCTCTTTCTTGTATTTTTAGTGTTTGAGGAATATAATTATGGATTTTAACCGCATAGAAAAAGTCTTAACGGAAATACAGCAGAATACGGATGCAAACCGTAATGCAAGCCTGTTTGTGCGGTTAGTACATGCCCTACGCCCGCCCAAGAATGAAAATGCAACAATATATATATCTTATTTGCTGCAGCAGTTGGAGTCCAAAGTTGTATTAAGGGAAGCACTGCAAAGAATACTGTCAACATTAGTCAACAGACGAAGTTCTTATACCCTGCTTACACAAGTAGGTATATTGAGCGGTACCGGTTTTTTTGCTGAATTATCTAAGCAATTTGCGCACAGGATATTGCCGCCAATGCCAGATAAACGTAACCTGGAATATGTTGTGTCACGCGCATTCAACAATAAAAAGGATTATATATGGGTGAAGGCAGTGCCTGAAGAAATGTGGATGCAACTGTTTTCATACTTCACATTTGATATTTATGGACAGCAAAAAGACCTTGCTAAGTACATTACAGACACTCTTACAGTACTGTCTTACCGCGTGTCAACATTAGGACTTGAAGAGGAAATTAATATCAGGCTGAATATTGAGGACAAACTGAGTAGCCCATTCCTGGAGCAGAATAAAATTGTCGTGTTCCTGATACACGCTGTTCAAAAAGGCGATAAACAACTGGTAAATAGCTATGCAATTCAGCTAGTTGATTCTCTCAGTAAATGCATGGAAATATTAAATACTGTAAGGAAGAACAGTGAGTTGTATGGTACAAGTCTATCGCAAACCTACCTGCTCGTACGGACGGAGCAACAGATAACCCGTATTCTTCATATACTATCGCTATTGCGCACAGACGACGACAGGCAGGAAGAGTTGCGTACTACTGTCAAAATGTTCAAAGGCATAATCGAAAGTGATAATAAAAGGAACAGCATAACACAGTTATTCAATAAAAATGCAGGCCTGCTTGCTTATCAGATAGCTGAACACAAGGGTAATACGGGCGAACATTATATAACTACTACCAGGAAGGAATACAATAAGTTTCTTGTAGCAGCTGCCGGTGGTGGGGCTATTATATCAATAATTGCCTTGTTTAAAACATTATTACATCACCTGGACCCCGCACCCTTCTGGGAATATTTTCTCTACGGATTGAATTATGCATTAGGTTTCATCGCACTACAGGTAACTCATACCACACTCGCTACTAAGCAGCCTGGTATGACAGCATCAACGCTGGCATCGTACCTGGATATACGCAAGCAGAAGAATAAAAGCCACAATTTATATACAGTGGCACATACATTTGTACTGATTTGGCGTAGCCAGACAGCCTCTTTTATAGGCAACCTCATAGTGGTTTTTCCAATGTCGTACTTGCTGGCCTATGGCTACAATTACCTGTTTGGGCATCACCTCGCTCCGCCGGCTGAAGCACAACAATACCTTAACAATCAGAATCCGCTTCTTGTGCCGGCTTGGTGGTATGCCAGTATTACAGGGTTATTTCTTTTTTTATCAGCCATCATCACCGGGTATGTTGACAATAGTGTGCGATTCAGAAATATTCCGGGCAGAATAAGAGAACACCCGGCTTTGAAGAGGTTGTTTAAAGGTGAAAAAAGGAATAAAATAGCGGCATATATTGACGAAAACCTGGGTGGATTTGCTGGTAATGCTGCGTTAGGTTTTTTCCTCGGTTTTGCACCTTTGATAGGTGTTAGCCTGGGTATTCCTTTCGATATACGTCATATCACTATCTCCACAGCTAATTTTGCTTTCGGGTTGTGCGGGCTTGATAACGCTGTTTCCCGGTATGAGTTGATAGTGGTTATTATCGGTGTGTTAGGGATTGGGTTCTTTAATTTCCTGGTTAGTTTTGGCCTTGCTTTTTGGGTGGCAGTTCGTTCCCGGGGCATACCCCTCAGGAATTATGTGCCGGTTATCAGGCTTGTATTAAGGTATTTCAGAAAAAGGCCGTTTGATTTCATTTTTCCACCGGGCAAATCCCGCGATTTAAAAAAAATATTCCCGAAGATGGAAAGCAATGGTGCTGCCACATGATTACTTTTTGCTCACCACCACCCATTCATCCAGTTTAACCGTAAAGGGCATCTTACCAATGGTCACCACGGCTTTTTTGTCTTTTATCTCTGTAACAATACCTACCTGGTGGTTGGTTTTATGTCGAACGTAATTGCCTACCCCCGGCTTACCACCCACAGTTTTGTAGTTCTTGTCAGCTTTCTTTGCCATAGCTGTATTGGCCTGTACCTGTTTCTTTTTAAACAGTACTATTTCAGCAGCTTCTATTACTTCCTGCTTGTTGTCCGCTTTTTTCCAGTCCTGTATTATCTGCTTGAACTTGCGTTCCATATCGCGCAGGTATTCCAGTTCTTCTTTCTTTACCTGGTTCTGCAGTTTCAGGGTATTGTAGTGTTGTTTCAGTTTCTCTTTATCAGCCAGTTCTTCGTATTTCTTTTTCGATTGCTCATTTTCCTTAATCAGTTTATCCAGTTCTTTTTCTTTCTGTCCCAGTCGCACCGCCTGCTGTTCTGTTTTCAGCAGCATTTTATCCAGCTTAAAATGGCCTCGTTCCGTCAGCTCCCTGGCACGTTCTATTATTTTTGGCGGAAGGCCACTGCGTTGGGCGATGGCAAATGTGTAGGAACTGCCGGGCTTGCCAATGGTCAGCTCATATAGGGGTTCCAACTTGTCTTCGTCAAAAGCCATAGCTCCATTTACAATACCCGGTACTTTCCCCGCCATTACTTTCAGGTTCAGGTAGTGGGTAGTGATAATGCCTAATGCATGTTTTACTGCCAGTTCTTCTACAATAGCCTCAGCAAATGAACCGCCCAGGTTGGGATCTGACCCGCTACCCAGCTCGTCGATAAAAAACAGCGTTTTGCCATTGGCGTAATCCATAAAGTACTTCATGTCTCGCAAATGGGCGCTGTACGTACTCAGTTCATGCTCTATACTCTGGGTGTCGCCTATATGTATCATTAACTGCTTGAAGATGCCTATTTCTGAAGTGCTGTCCACGGGCACCAGCAATCCTGATTGTGCCATGAGTTGTATCAGCCCTGCTGTCTTCATGGTCACTGTTTTGCCACCTGCGTTTGGCCCGCTGATAATCAGGATACGTTGGTTGCGGTCGAGCTTTATATTGAGTGGAAAGGTGGTTTTGCCTTGCTGTTGGTTGTGCAAGAGCAGCAGCGGATGATAAGCCTTGACCAGTTCCAGGCCGGGGTGGGGGCTAAGGCGTGGCATATTGCCGTTTATGTCTTGTGCGAAGAGTGCCTTTGCCCTGATGAAATCATATAATCCGCTGATATGGTAATAGGTATCCAGCTGTGGGTGATAGGCAGATAGTTGTTCAGTTGTGGATGCCAGTATGCGTTGTATTTCTTTCGCTTCTGCACGCTCCAGGCTGAATACCTCGTTGTTCAGTTCTATAGTTGCTTCGGGCTCTATAAATACGGTACGCTGGCTGTCGCTTTCCCCATGCAGTATGCCCTTTACTATGCGTTTGTGTTCGGCAAATACGGCAACGGTACGCCGCCCGTTCAGGAAGCTTTCAGCAATGTCTGCCAGGTAGCCCTCCTTGTTCAGCTTGCGGAGTATGCCTTCAAATATCTTGCGTAGCTGCTGTCGCTTATTGGCCAGTTCGCTGCGGATGCTCATCAACTCGCGCGATGCATTGTCCCGTACCATGCCGGTATCATCTATTACCGAAGTTATAAGGTCTGCAATCCTTTTGTCATAAATTACATGTTCGCATATAGCCCGCAGGTGTTTATACAAGCCCTCATGCTTGTTGAACCAAACGAGGATATCCTTCATATTAACTGCCAGTTTCTTAAAAGCCAGCAGTTGCTCGCCGCTCAGTACTGAACGGGGTATGGACAACAATTTTAATTCCTTCTGTACATTGGTGGTGAAGTCGTTGGGAAAATAATCGCCACCACTCAGCAGCATTTTGTATTCATGTGCCTGTTGCAGTTCCTTTTCCACGTATTCGAGCCGGGTATGAAAACGAAGGTTGTCCACCTGTTCATGCGCGGCATCCGTCCTGCATTTTTTGTGCAGCAGGGTACGTATTTTATCAAACTCTAATGCTTCAGCCGCTCTTTCGGGGTACAGTTGTATCATACAATCGTGCTCAGGATGACAAATTTAGTATAACAAAGCCTTATGATAAGGATAATGATAAATCCGTTATATTGCATATGGTACGAAATATCATGAATAATAACTACGACCTGCTTATATCTTCTTTAGATGCATTTATACGGAAGTATTATGCCAATAAGCTCATCAGGGGCATCCTGGTGTTTCTTACCTGTATCCTGTTGTTTATACTCACGGTTACCGTCAGTGAGTATTACCTGTACCTGCCGGTGTGGTTGCGTACTATTATAGCCGTATTATTTGTAGCTGGTGGGTTAAGCGCCCTTGTAACCTGGATAGTCATTCCGATAACCAAAATGGCGAAGCTGGGCAAAGTCATCAGCCATGAGCAGGCGGCTGTTATCATAGGCTGGCATTTTACCGATGTAAGCGACAAACTGCTGAACATACTGCAACTAAAGAAGAATACCGATACCCATGCCAGCAGGGAACTTATCGAAGCCAGTATTGAACAGAAAGCAAAACAACTGGTGGTAATACCCGTTGTTTCCGCCATAGACCTGCGCAAAAACAGGAAATACCTGCCTTACCTGCTACCCGTACTGTTAGCGGGTATATTTATGCTGGTAGCCGCCCCCAATATCTTTCGCGATGCATCTGCCAGGTTGCTGCAACCCACCAGGACTTTTGAGAAACCCGCACCTTTCAAATTCATCCTGAAAACAAAGCAACTCAGGGCCACGCGTAACAGTGACTTTGTTATTGAAGCTACTACAGAGGGCGATGTGTTGCCGGCTGACCTTTCTGTTGCTATCGGTGACGACATAGTGCCTATGATAACAAAAGGGAATAACCTGTTTCATTACACTTTCAGGAATCCTACGGAAGCTGTAGAGTTCAGATTGTACGCGGCAGGATATTATTCGCAACCATATACGCTACAGGTTGTTCAGAAGCCGACTTTGAAATCATTTAAAGTATCTCTTGATTACCCGGGGTATACCGGCAGGCCCGACGAGCAGGTAAGCAGCCTGGGCGATATGACTATACCCGTAGGCACTACAGTAAGTTGGGACTTTGTAGCCGAGCATACAGATAAGGTGGCAATAAGAATGGGGAACGGCCCCGAAAGAATATTTGAGCAGGAAAACAATAACTGGTCCACCCAATACAGGTTTATGGCCGATACGGTTTATACCCTGGTACTTAGCAACAAGAAAACATCTGTTACCGATACGTTTAATTATTATGTGAAAGTGATACCCGATGAGCACCCTGTACTACAACTGGAGGAATACAGGGATTCCGTATCGGGCAAGCAGGTATTGCTGAACGGTAATGCGGGCGATGATTACGGTATCAGCCAGGTGTTGTTTCATTACAGTATCAGCAATCAGCAAAACCAGGAATTGAAAAGAGGCAAGACAACCCTGGGCATTACAAGGGGAGCATTAACGTCCTTCCAGCATTATTTTGACATAGAGGAACTGGACCTGCAACCCGGGCAAAAACTGAGTTATTATATCGAAGCATGGGATAACGATGGCGTACATGGCAGCAAAGCAACCCGTAGCGAGATAATGGAATACAGGATGTATGATAAAGAACAACTGGATTCTGCCATCAACGCCAATTCACAACAGATAAATTCAGGATTGAGCAATAGTTCTCAACGCTCTGAACAACTGGAGGAAGAATATAAAGAAATGCAAAGCCGCCTGTTGAAGAGCAAGGATATGGACTGGGAACAACAGGAGAGCCTGCAGAATATGATGAAGATGCAGGAGAGCCTGCAAAACGAGATGAAGGCTGTGAAGAAGCGTTTTGATGAGCAATTGCAGCAAAGTGAGCAGAAGGAATACAGCGACAACCTGAAAGAAAAACAGGAACAGCTGAAAAAACAGATAGACAACCTGCTGAATAAAGAACTACAGGAGCAGATGAAGAAGTTGCAGGAGTTGATGGCCAAACTGAACAAAGAACAGGCCCTGAAAACTATGCAGCAACTGGAGCAACAGAACAAGCTCTTTAAAATGGATATGGAGCGCATGCAAGAGCTGATGAAGAAAATGGAGATGCAGATGCGCCTGGAGGATATGGCCAATAAGATGGACCAACTGGCTAAAAAAGAACTGGACCTGAAAGAACAAACTGACAAAAAATCCGAGAGTAATGATGCACTGAATAAGAAGCAGGAAGATATCAAAAAAGACCTGGAAGAGTCGCTTGGCAAGGAGATGAAAGAAATGGAAAAGCTGGCTAAGGATATGAAGGATGGAAAGGAAATGGATGAGGAGAAGAAAATGGGAGAGGAAGCCAAGCAGGAAATGGAACAAAGCAGTGAAGAGCTGCAGCAAAACCAAAACAGTAAAGCCAGTCAATCGCAGAGTAAAGCAGTCCAGAACCTGCAGCAGATGGCACAAAGCATGAGAAGCGCTGCCGCGGGTATGGATATGGACCAGCTCACCAAAGATATACGTGCAGTAAGGCAGATACTCAGCAACCTGATGCGCCTCTCATTCGACCAGGAAAAACTGATGGGAGATATAAGAGAAGTAAACCTGGCCAGCCAGGGTTATGTAGCCAAACAGCAAGAACAAAACAGGCTGCACGATAACTCTAAGATGATACGTGACAGCCTGTTTGAAATGAGTAAGGATATGTTTCAACTGGCGGCAACTGTAAATAAAGAAACCACAGAACTGGAAAAAAATATGCGCCTTACAGTAGAAGCCATAGAGAGCAGGCGCGTGGGGGATGCGGTTACCCGCCAGCAGTATGTAATGACACATACCAACAACCTGGCCCTGATGCTGAATGAAGTATTATCTAACCTGCTGTCTATGCAAAACCAGGCGCAATCGGAGAGTGCTGGGGCCTGTATGAAACCCGGTGGCAAGAAGCCCAAACCGGGCCCCGGACAACAACTGAGCGATGTAATCACCAAACAAAAAGAGTTGGGTAATGCCATGCAACAAATGCAGAATGCTATGCAGAGAAAAAATGGCGGCCAGCAAGGTGAACAGGGAGAGCAAGGTAAAGACGGGCAGAAAGGCAAGCCAGGTGAGCAGGAGTATGGTGATGCGGAACAACTGGCGAGGCTGGCTCAGCAACAGGCGGCTATCCGCAGGCAATTGCAGGAGTTGAATAGTCTATTGAACAGTCGCGGATTAGGTGAAGCTGCCAAAGAACTGAGAGAGATACAGGAAGAAATGGACAGGAATGAAACCCAGTTGGTAAACCGCAGATTAGGCAGCGAACTGCTACTACGCCAGAAGGAAATACTCACACGCCTGCTGGAGGCTGAAAAATCAGTACGTGAACAACAACAGGATGATAAACGCTCCTCGAAAAATGCTGATGAAATAAGCAGGCCCGTACCTCCGGAACTGGAGAAATACATGAAAGACCAAAAACAATTAATGGAACAGTATAAAACCGCTCCACCGGTTCTCAAGCCGTACTATCAACGCCTTGTTGAAGATTATTATAAACTGTTGGGTATATAATATATCCAATTTCAGCAAAAACACAAGTTTTTTCGATTAAACTATTTTAATTTTTAGACTGATAAAAAAACATTTTTGTCAGTCAACTGTTAAAGTATTTTAAATCAATTCATTACAGCAAACTATTATAATATAGTTACCGTCTGATACGTTAATAGCAGTTGTATGATTTTATTTGCCTGTTGCTTTGGCAGAAAATTTGCATTAACTTTCATATAGTTCATTTTTTAAACAATTAAATCGTGCCTATGATATTCTCAAGAACTTACCGGTACGTTTCCGCAGCCTCAGAGGAAGACCTGAAAGGACGTCTCCTTGGCAAACACATGAAGGTTCATGATATGGATTTTGAAGTGTCGGAAAAGGGCCGGATGCTAAAGATCATTCCACATGCAGAACAGGAAACCGGTATTAAAACACTGCCGATAACGCATGTAGAGTTTAAAGGAAAGGGTGGAAAGACCCAGGTAGTAGTTACCTCAAAAATGCGCAAAATTGATTCAGGGGGGCCAATGCTGATTATGGTATTTGTCTCTTTCCTGATTATTGCGTCTTTAATTCTTTTGATTGTTGGCGGGGTAAAATACAATACCTACACCTATACTTTGGGTGCAATCGGGCTGCTCATCTTTGGCGTATTCTGGACAAGGATGGAAACCGGGTATTTTGATTACATCCGTAAAATCAGGGATTTTATAAAGAAACAGGCTGTATAGATACTGCCGGAAAATACCTGTAATATTTAATTGACTGCCTGCAAAGCACGCAGCTAATACGCTACTCTTTCTATTTTATATAAGGTTCCAGCGCGTCGAATGCTACTACGCCTGAGAATATCTTAATCAGCTTCCTGTCTTTGTCATAAATGTTGATTTGTGGCAAGGCTGTGTAGTTAAACGTTTTGTCTATAAATCCTGCACTGTCTACACCCACTTCTATCCCCGGGTATTTAGAGTACCGGGTAACATTATTGTAAAATTCCAGGTAGTCGATCATAGAAGGGGCGGCTACCAGTAATATCTTTGTCTTCTTGAACTTGTCAATATTCTTTTCCAGTATTGTGGTTTCTTCCTGGCAGTGGTCGCAGGTAGGGTTGAACATCATGACCAGGAAGTGCCCGTCGCCGGCAAAGTCTTTCTCAGTTAATTTTTCACCTGTCCGGGTAGTTATTTTCAGCGGTGGCAGCGGTGCCCCTATTGCCTTATAATCTATCTTTGCGGTGTCGGTAACAACCTGTTCCGTATTTCCTTTGTTCTTTTTCTTTTTCCTGTCTTTTTTTTGTGCGTAGGCAACTGCCACAGTGCTTAAAAGCAGGGTAATAACCAGTAATTTGCGTAACATAGCAGCGAATATATGATTTTTGTTGTAAAGAGATTGCTAATAATACTATGACACCATTATCTCAAATACCGTTGGCAGAAAGGGTGAGGCCGCAAAGCCTGGAAGAGTTTATAGGGCAGGAACACCTGGTGGGAGAAGGAAAGGTATTGGAGCAGATGTTGCGCAACCACAAAGCCCACTCCATCCTGTTTTGGGGCCCGCCGGGCGTAGGTAAAACCACGCTGGCGCAAATAATAGCCAATACACTGGACATGCCTTTTTTTACCCTGAGCGCTATAGATAGCGGGGTGAAGGAGGTGCGGGCGATTATTGAGACAGCGCGCAAATCAGGCCATGCTTTGTTGTTTATAGATGAGATACACCGTTTTAATAAAGCCCAACAGGATAGCCTGCTGGGTGCGGTAGAAAAGGGTATAATCACCCTTATTGGCGCGACGACGGAGAACCCTTCTTTTGAGGTTATCAGCGCTTTGCTGAGCCGCTGCCAGGTATATGTGTTGAAGCCATTGGAAGAAGAGCACCTGAAGGCTATGGTAACACATGCCATGCAGCAGGATGCATGGTTGCAGAACCAGGCTGTAACTGTACAGGAATGGGAAGCCTTGTTGCAATTGAGTGGGGGCGATGGGCGCAGGCTGCTCAACTTGTTTGAGCTGGTGGTGACATCGCTGCCGGAAGGACAAAAGACTATAACTAATGCCGCTGTACAGGATATAGTGCAGCGAAAAATGGCCCTATACGATAAAACGGGCGAGCAGCATTATGATATCATTTCGGCATTTATCAAATCGATGAGGGGCAGCGACCCGAATGCTGCTGTGTACTGGCTGGCACGTATGATAGAGGGTGGGGAAGACCCTAAATTCATAGCAAGGCGTATGGTGATACTGGCCAGTGAAGACATAGGCAATGCTAACCCTAATGCATTGCTACTGGCCACAACTACCTTCCAGGCGGTACAGATGATTGGTTATCCTGAATGCAGAATTGTATTATCTCAATGCGCTACTTACCTGGCATCATCTGCTAAGAGTAATGCTGCCTATATGGCTATTAATAAGGCAGAGGCACTTGTCAGAAAAACGGGCGACCTGCCTGTGCCGTTAACTATCCGCAATGCACCTACCAACCTGATGAAGAACCTGGACTATGGGAAGGGCTACCAATACGCACACGACCATCCCGGCAACTTTATACCCCATGAGTTTATGCCCGACCAGGTAAAAGGCACCAAACTATACAACCCCGGCAATAATGCAGCCGAAAACCGCCTCCGCGAATTCCTGAAAAATAACTGGAAGGATAAGTATGGGTATTAGTCCTTAGGTGTAATATGGATTTGGATCGTATAAGGAGCTCTAACATATCTGCCTTCATGATAAGCAGGTTCCCACTTCGGCATTGAGCTTACCACCCTTTTTATTTCTTTCTCTAATGACGGATGGACTTTCTTAAGAAGCCGAATGCTATCTATCCCGCCATCTTGGTTAATGATTACTTGAACTGGTACCCTATCCGGATGTTCTTCATTAATTGCCTCAATAGGATATTTAAAGTTTTTGGAGATATACCTTTCAACATTATATTTTGCTTTCGGTATTCTGTTTACATAGGTGAAAATTTCGTTTTCATTTGTTGACTTGTGATGTATAATCGTCGTGTCCCCTTTTCGGATAGTGTCCATTTGTTGTGCGTTGACAGCAAATGGAAATAAAAGAGTGAAGAAAATGACATAACGCAACATAGCAGTTGTTTTATCAAAGATACAGTAGTGGTTATATTCCATAAAGATCTTTACGATTAATCCAATATAGAGTATTATTCCAGCATAAATCTAATAGGTAGCGTATAATGAATATTCACGGGTCTGCCTTTATATATGCCAGGTTTCCAAGGTGGCATGTTTTCAATTATCCTTATTGCTTCGTCTGCTATCGATTGCTCAACACCCCGTGCATTCTTATTACATTTAGGTTTTGACGCCCGGACATCTGTAATAGTTCCTGTTTTTGTTACGGTAAAGTAGACACGGATGTTGCATATTTCTTTTCGGTCACTGCTGGTTTTTTTCGATGGAGATATATTTTCCGCGATATACTGGTTAACATCGTAGTCGGCTTTGGGCGGTTGGTCAGCTTGGGCAAAGGCTATTGTCTCAATTGCTTCTTGTCCTTTGGCGGTATTGTAAATCAAGAAACTTAGTATAATAAAAAGGTACTTCATCCTAGTGCGTCACTTTCCGCTTCAACACCCCTCCGGCTGTTTCTTTTATGGTATGGGTGAATACAAATGCTTTCGGGTCGATGTTGTGTACTACATTTTTTAGCTTACGCACTTCCAGGCGGGTGATTACCGTAAAGACAATATCACATTCATGGCTCACCTCGTAGCTGTCTTTCATAAAGCCGCGCTCACCTTTATAAATGGTAATACCTCTGCCCATACGCAGCACCAGTGCATCTTTTATTTCTTCACTTTTGCCCGAAATAATAGTAACACCGGTATAGGCTTCCATACCTTCTATCACATAATCAATAGTGCGCATGGCAACGTAATAGGTAAGCATGGCGTATAACGCAGTCTCCAGCCCGAAATGAATTCCCGCAGATAAGAAGAGGACAATGTTCATGGCCATAATCATCTCCGTAATGGTAAAACTGGTTTTCTTCAGCGTGTACAAGGCCAGTACTTCTATACCGTCAATGGCGCAGCCGCCACGCATCGCCAGTCCAATGCCCAATCCAAGAAAGAAACCGCCAAATATGGATACCAGCAGATTGTCGGAAGTAACAGTAGGAAATTCTATGTACTGCAGCGCTATGGCAAGCCCCACAACGGCAAGTGCTGTTTTTACTGCAAATCCCTTACTTATCTGGTAAGCGCCCATGATAATAAAGGGGAGGTTGGTGAGTATCAATAACAGCCCGAGGTTCCAATGAAATATCTCGTGCCCCAGCAAGGATATACCTGTAACACCTCCATCCAGGAAGTGATTGGGCACCAGGAAACTCTTCATGGCGAATGCACTGAACAGTATGCCCAGCAGTATATAGATGGTGTCTTGTATTATGTACGACGGATTCAGTTCCTTGCTCATGTCTTAATGTCCCAGCTTGGATTTAACCAGTTTCAGGTGTTTGTCTTTTTTCTTTTTCCTAAGCTTGATGGCTGTAGGGGTGAAATAATGGTGCGCTTCAAGAAAGCGGACTTGTAATTTATTCCACTCCTCCTCGGTGCTCAATATGCCATACACGGATAACTCAGCAAACAGCTTATCGCCGATTATAAAAAAGTCTTCGCGGCCCAGGTAGTCCAGGTCGGCATCACAAATGATTTCTTCCAGGTGGGTTTGCGGTTGCTGCGGCACTTTGGTGGCCATAATCATGCCGCATATCTTTTTCACCTGCTCTGTTGTATAACCATAATCAGGCAAATGCTTCCTGGCTATCTGGCAGGATTTTTTCTCATGCTCCTTCGGTCCTTTCAGGAACCCGGAGTCGTGAAATAATGCTGCCGTCAACAATAATTTCAGGTCTTCGCCTTTTACGCCTTCGCCTGTGGCAATAAACTTGCAGGAGTTGAAAACGTCTTTGACATGCTCTACACTATGGTAAGAAAGATGTTGGGGTAACTCCTTTTTCAGCTTACCTAATATGAATTTTTTTGCTTCGCCAAACTGCATATATGCTATTATGGCACTAATATATTAAAATAATAGTTTTTTACTGTTTTTTGCTTGATGTAAGATATGCTGATATGTTAATCACAACTATTAATACTGCCCCTTGTTATATATGCAGTAGCTTTGCAAAAACCACGAAAAATGGCTAAAAAACGAGTGGTAATACTAGGTGCAGGGTTCGCAGGATTGCAACTGGCACGCAGAATAAGAGACATCAATTATGATATTACAGTAATTGACCAATATAACTTTCACCAGTTCCAGCCACTGTTTTATCAGGTGGCTACAGCCCGTCTCGAACCCAGCTCTATTTCTTTTCCCTTGCGTAAGGTGTTTCAACGTGAAAAGAACGTGCACGTAAGGATAACGAAAGTTGAGGCAGTGGATATGCAATTAAATAATGTGGTGACGGCTGATGGTGATATACCATACGATTACCTCGTAATCGCCACCGGGTGTACCTCCAACTTCTTCGGTAATAAAAACATCGAACGTTATGCCTTCCCCATGAAATCGACCACAGAGGCTATAACGTTGCGCAACCGCATTTTGCTGAATTTTGAAGAGGCATTAAGTGCCACACCCGATGAATTAGCCGGTATTATGAATATCGTAATAGTGGGTGGCGGCCCTACAGGTGTGGAGTTGGCAGGCTCGCTGGCAGAAATGAAAACACAGATATTACCGCGCGATTACCCTGATATGGACTTCAGCAAGTTGGGTATATACTTGTTGGAAGGTCAGGGCAACACCCTTGCCGCTATGAGCGAAAAAGCACAAACTGCCTCCCAGCATTACCTGGAGAAGATGGGCGTACAGGTATGGACTAATACCATAGTAGCCGACTATGACGGAAAGGTGGTACAAACAAAAGATGGTAGAACCATACAATCGCACACGCTGATATGGGCTGCCGGCGTGATGGGCAACGTGCCCGCCGGGATACCTGGGGGAATGATAGTAAAGGGAAACCGTATAAAAGTAGACCAGTATAACCGGCTGGAGGGTGTTGATAATGTATTTGCAGTAGGGGATATTGCTTATATGGAAAACAAAAACTGGCCCAATGGGCACCCCCAACTGGCCAATGTAGCCAACAACCAGGCTAAGAACCTGGCCGGGAATATGGAACGGTTGCTGAGCAATAAGCCGCTGAAGCCATTTGTGTATAAAAATCCGGGAACGATGGCGACCATTGGTAAACGTAAAGCTGTTGTTGATTTGCCTGCATTCAGTTTCAAGGGTTTCTTTGCATGGTTGTTCTGGATGTTCCTGCACCTGATGCTGATACTCAGCGTGAAGAATAAGCTGATTATATTCATCAACTGGGCCATCAGCTATGTTACTAATGATACCACACTCCGCCTGATATTATTGCCCACACGCAAGCAGGTAGAAATGGCAGAAGGCGGGCGTAAGGAATAAACACTCTAAGCCGCATCACGGCTGATGTAGCGTACCAATGTCCTTTTAGCTATTGGCAATAGTGTTTCATCCAGTGGCACTTCCAATGGTGACTCAATAAAGTATACGGCAGGATTGGGCAGTGTCCTTATGGTACTGATGATTTGCCTTTTTATATGCTCGTATGTGAAGGATATGTTTTTGGTATAACTGTCTACATATTCCATTTTAATAGCGGTAAAGTTCGCGTCGCTTCCTTTCAACAGGCTGATGGTATAATTGTAAGCCTGCACTTCATTTTTTTGTTGGTATCTCAACAGTAGGTACCCTTCATTTTTGTACAATGGCAATATACCTACCGGCTCTATATACAATTGCTGTTCTACCAGTTCGTATATTTCAGTGCCGCTGTCTATTGTACCTTTCATTTTGCTTATGCTGTAGTTTGCTATCTCTTCCAGCTCAGCCATTATATCGCCGTCTTGCAGCATCTCTTTATATACCAGCTCCAGTTTTTCCATATTCACCTGGCTCAGTTCTTTAGGAAACTGGTTTTGCAGCAATCGTTTGTTTTTCTGAAAGTCGGCCAGGTTACGATAATGAAAAATGATATCTGCCAACTGAGGGTATAATTTGTTAGCATTAAAATATTTGTTCACTTCCTGCAGGTAGGCTAAAAGTTTGTACTTCTGCAATTCAAAATCAATATAGCCATCCAGAAACCATGTTTCGCTGAGTGCCATAAGCTGTGTTTTAATGTTATACTAAATATACGAAAAAATAGAAGTTAGTATACAAGTCAGTGACAGCTTAACATAGTTTTTACAAAAGCCTGTTACTTACTTCAGCACTGTTTCAATAGTTATAGGATTGTTGAGCGTAAAATGTACCGGGCATTTTTCCCCTATCTGCATCAGGCGTTTAATTTGTTCCTCATCCAGAGAACCGGCTATAGTTACTTCTTTTTTAAAATGGCTGGTGCGGGTTTCCATATTCCGCTCATAGCTTACAGTTATGGTTACACTTTCCAGCGGCCACTCTTTACGGTCGGCGTACATACGCATAGTGATGCAAGAGCAGGCGCCTAAAGCCGAAGCAAGCAATTCGCCCGGTGCAAATCCTTTGTTTTGCCCGCCGTCCTCAAAGGGTTCGTCTGCCACTACATCATTGCCGTTGGATGAGTGTATATGAGTGATGTATTTATCTTTGCCTATTACCGATGTAGTCTGCCTCATTTATCTTAAATATTGTTGTTAACTGACTTATTAATACCTTTAGTAGTATGTAATGTAATAAAACAAGAGCAGATTAGTATGTCACATAAGTTACAACCGGAGCAATGGGTTGAAAATTATTCGGATAAGTTATATGCATTCACCAAGGCCAGGATTCAATCTGATGAAACCGCCCGCGATATTGTACAGGATACGTTTTTAAGTGCGTGGAAGAATAAGGATAGTTACAGGGGAGAAGCAAGTGAGAAAAGCTGGCTGTACACCATTTGCCGCAATAAAATTACAGACCATTACCGCAAGGCAGTAAGGTCATTAAAAGAGGCTGGGTTTGAAGACTATGGCTCAGAATATTTTAACGAGAAAGGTAACTGGAAATCTGCTGCTATCCCCAAAGCATGGACGGTAGATAGCTCTACGGCTGTAATTGAAACAAAAGAGTTTTACAAAGTGCTGAACGAATGTAAGGACAGGCTGAAAGAGCTGCAGAAAGCTGTATTCGTAATGAAATACCTGGATGATATGGATTCGGATGAGATTTGTAAGGAATTACAGATTACACCGTCCAACTATTGGGTATTGATGCACCGGGCCAAATTGCAACTGCGTGAATGCCTGGAACATAATTGGTTTAGTTGACTATGAGTTTAATGGTAAGTTGTAAAGAGGCCACTTATCTTGCTTCGCAAATGGAGGAAGGAAAGTTGCCGTTCTTTAAAAAGATAAAATTGAAAATACACCTGGCTGGCTGCAAGTTCTGTAAGATGTTTGCTATGCAATCCGCATTTATAGCCAGGCAATCCGTGCAATCAGAGGTAATAATGGCGGAAACAATCGTATTGCCCGATACCGATAAGCAGCATATAAATTCTGCACTTAAGCCCTGATAATCAGTGGTAGATAACGGAATGACCATGCGGGGCGCAGACCTGATGAATGGCATGTGCAAAGGTTGTCACACTTCTGCAAAATCCAAAGATTACATTTTTACGAAATAGACATAGGGCGGTTTTTTTCAGGAAAGGCAGGTAATTACCTGCCTTTTTTGTTTCCATGTTTATCTGCTACATTTACGCCTGAAAATAATTACAGGAAGGATGTCAAAACTGAAATTTTTTATAAAGACGGGCATGGTGGGATTGTCTGTTGTGTTTTCATCAGCTAATACTGCTGATGCTCAGGTGGGCGCCGTAGAGATATGTGCCGGTGCGGGAGTGAGCGTGAACAGTAACCCCGGCAGTAATATGTTTTACAAAGGGGACAAACTATCTCTTAATTATTCCACATTGCTTAGTAGTATGTACAATGTACACCGCAGTATGTCCGCCGGTATTGAGGTAAGGGCATTAGAACTTTCGCGCAGGCATGATGGCGTATACACTACCTATATGGGCAATGATATTGGCGGCGGTAAACGGTTTGTATATGCCAAGGCGGCCTTATCAGCCAGCCTGGTGTTTAATGGTAAGTATAATACTTACAGGGGCTATTGGTACGGCGGGGGTGCTGCAGGTTATGCCCTGTCCAATCATAATTCGGCAAAACTAAAACCAAATGAAGATTACAGGACCCCGGCTGGCGGGCACGGATTGGTATTGGGTGTCCAGGCAGGCTATACACATGGTATTAATGCAGTATTGGGTTTAAATATAGAGGGCGCCCTAAGAAATTATACCCTCGCATATGATGCCGGAGCACCGGATGTCAGGCCATATACAAACCTGAGGTATAATGTAACCGCTTATACAGTTACCGTAGGGCTCAAAATAAGGATAATGCCCAAATACAAAGCGCAAAATGCGATCCCGGCACAACGGGGTAAAGGGCGCAGTAGGCGTCTTTAATCAGTTGCCTGTTTCTTGTCTTTCATCCGTTTGCTGACAAACAATAACAAAACCAGGCCGGTAATCACTAATATAGTTGATATGATTTCTGCCTGGGTGGGTTTGATAAAACCCAGGTCATATTTATAGTTCACCCGTATCTTTTCTACAAAGAAGCGCTCAAGCCCGTTCACTATCAGGTACAGGCCGAAGAGTTGCAATGGTAAAGTGAGCCTTGTACGCAATGCCCACAGCATAGCAAATAACAACATGCAGGTGGCAAACTCATATAATGGGGTAGGGAACACACTTACCGGTAACACCGCGCAATAGTTGCCTGTACAGCCCGCCATCATCACGCCATCATGGTTTACATTGTGTGCGTAGTTCATGCCGTACAGCCAGTCGGGCAGCCATGACGGGGCTGGCGCATAGATATGTGGAATTACGGTGATGTCCTTATATACTGCCGAAACTTTGGCTACTACATCCTGGAATTCGCCCACCGCCGCGGCACGCAATGTACCATCAGCATTGGTGATATATGCACTGTTGAATATACCCCAGTCTCCGTCCCCGGCAAAGTGGCAACCCAACCTGCCGATACCGTAAGCCAGTATCAACCCCGGAGCGGCGGCATCGCAAAGATGCTTGAAGGGTATATTGTGTTTGCGAGAGTAGAAATACAAACTGATGGTAGCAACTATCAATCCGCCATAAAAAGTAAGCCCTGCAGATGAAAACAGGCTGCCAATCGGGTCAGCCAGGAATTGCTCCCATGTCTCAAATGCGTTGAAGATTTTTGCGCCCGCCATGCCTGTTACCGCTGCTATCAGTAATATTTCCATAGCACGTTGGTGCGGGTGAGTCATTACTTTACGTTCCTCCGGTTTAGGCAGTTCCTGTTTTTTCTTCTCACTATATTTCAGGTAGAAAAATAATCCTGCGGCTACTAAGCCGACGAAAAAATTACCTTGTGTGGAGAATATATAACCCAAGGGGTCGGGCGATACCTGTGCTATATTGCCGAATATGCCGCCAACTTTGAAACCGATAAGAAAACCGGAAACCACAGACCAGATATATTCGCTCATGGTAGCGGGTTTGCCAACCACAATAGTGGTAACCGTAGGGTGGAGCAACCCTTGTTTTTCTTTTCGCTTCAGTTCCAGCGATAAGGTCCATGCTGCAGCCAGGAAGGCTAATGCAACAAAAAAGCCGAATGTCTTGAATATACTCAGCCACTCGGGCATGCTTGCGCCGGTCAGGCTCTCTAATAAATACTGAAAATCGGGATACATAAACTGCGTGTAAAGCTAATAAAGTTGACCGTTTGAACGGCAATTAAATATGACTGTTTAAGAATACCTTAACCTCTCAGGCTATTTGTTCTATGGCGGATAGTACTGTTTTTATCATGTGTTCAATATCAGCTTCCATATTGCGCGATGCGGTGTTGGTAGCCCTGTTGTCTATTACTGTGCTTATAGAGCAGCAATTGTGCCCCAGTATCTTGCCCAGTCCGTACATGGCGGCAGTTTCCATTTCAAAGTTGGTGATGCACAAATCCCGCGCGCTGAAACTGGACATGGCATCTACCAGGTAAGGGTAGGTGACCTGCGCCCTCAGTACACGCCCCTGTGGCCCGTAAAAGCCTGGACAAGTAACGGTAATGCCGTGTATATACCCGGCTGCAAAATACTTGCGCAATGCTATGGAGCCTTCGGCTATATAGGGTAAAATATGGCCACCCGCCAGCCGTGTATGCCGCATAAACTGGTCCATGATAAACCGTTCATCGGCATTGTTTTCATACCTGTAATATTGCAATAAGTTGTCCATGCCAATACCGTATGCGGATGTAACCATGCTACCCAGCGGAACATCGGCATGAAGACTGCCGCAAGTACCCAGCCTGATGATGGATAATGTGCGTTTTGGGGGGTTTAGTGTACGATTGTTGAAATCAATGTTGACCAGGGCATCCAGTTCGTTCATGACAATATCCATATTATCCGGCCCAATACCTGTGCTTACTACCAGTACTTGTTTTTTGCCTATCAAGCCGGCATGGCATACAAACTCCCTGTTGGCCGATTTATGAGTGATTTTATCAAAGTACTTAGATACCAGGGGCACCCTGCCGGGGTCGCCCACAGTTATTATCGTGTCGGTAAGATGCTCAGGTCTTATGTTCAGGTGATAAATACAACCGCTGGCATTTATCAGTAGTTCAGAATCGCCAAAATGGGTGTGTGTATGCATTTGTAATATATGTGTTTGCGCTTGTAAAGAAATGATTTTTTACTACATTTGCAATCCCTCGTAGGGTCACGTGGCCGAGTGGCTAGGCAGAGGTCTGCAAAACCTCGTACAGCGGTTCGAATCCGCTCGTGACCTCTGAAGTTCCTTAGTTAATACTAAGGAACTTTTTATTTAATCATAGACCCAAATGAAACAGCCTTCTTTGTTGAAAAGAAGGCTGTTTTATATACCATACCACTCAAGCCTAACGGCCTATCCGCCCCTGCATCATCTGTGCCTGGGCCTCCAGTTGCTTGGCTGTTTCTTCGTCCCCGTTTTGCCTTGCTGTCATCGATAATGAACCTATTATCTGCACCGTGCGGCTTATTTCACCACCCAGTGATGCTTTGCCATCGTCTTTCAGGGTTTGGTAATAATTCATCTCGTCGGTTGCTATTTTAGATAGTTTCATTGCTATCTCCCTTCCTCCTACCTTATCGCCTACTGTGTAGTATGCCATAGCCATCGTATAGGCCATTACATCATAGGGATAAGCGTATTCGGATATGCCCTTTTTCAGTTTGTCCAGCACTTTTTTAGCATCCTCGTTTCTGCCCATTGCAGAGAGTTCAATAGCCAGCCTGCTTCCCTGCATCTTGTATGCCATAAACATCAGGCGGTTCTTTTCATCGAAGTACACATCGTTGCGATGAGCATTGCCCCATGAGAATTTATTCAGGAACAAATCAAGCGACTTCTCTACATTGATACTGCCTATTTCGCCCATCATGCTGCCAGGTGTCAGGCTTTGCATTTTGTAAGGCAGTAAGCGGTATACAACACCTTCCAGTCTCATGTATTCATCCATGCCTATGTAGTTGTCACCCGGCAGGCCACCGCTGAAATATATCGGCCTTTCCCATCCTTGCTGTGCAATAGCTGCCACTAAGTTTAATGTTGCCAGGTCATCCTTGTATGCTATGTCCTTGGGGAAAGTGAATTTAACCTCTGTATTGATGCGTGCGGTATCTTCTGCAGCTACCAGTTTTTTGGCTACCAGTTCTTCTTTCGTCAGCGATGGGATAAAGAAGTTCTTGGTAGGCAGGAAGTTTTCCCTGCTGCCGTCAGACATCTGCACTTTCGCATCAGGATTATCTGATATAATGAAGTTGCAGATTTCACCCAGGTTGAAGTACCTGTCCGAAGGTATTTGCGGCGATTTTACATATCGCATGTAGTTCCTTTTGTCGCCCAGGTAATGTTCCGGCTTCCATATCATAGGCACGGGCATACCTTCATTTATCCTGTGGTTCAGTTGGTCTATATACCAGTCTATACCCAGCAGGCTCATGTTGATGATGCGCACATCTGTTCTGTAGCCTTCTACTTCTTGCAGGTACCATAACGGATAGGTATCATTATCCCCAAAAGTGAAGAGAATTGCATTTGGTTCACATGCGTTCAGTACGTTGGTGGCAGTGGCATGGGCCAGTCTTTTCTTAGAGCGGTCATGGTCATCCCATTCTTCAGCAGCCATCAGTGCGGGCACTGCAGCCAGGCATAGTACAATTGCCAGCACTCCGCCCGTATTGCCCTTCAAAAACTTTTGGAACCATTCGTTTACCATCAGTACACCCAAGCCAATCCATACAGCAAACGCATAGGTGGAACCAGCGAATGCATAATCCCTTTCGCGTGGCTGCAATGGAGTCATATTCAGGTATATGGCAGTGGCAATACCTGTAAAGAAGAATAAAACCAGCACCACGAACCCGTCCCTCTTGTTCTTATTAAATTGGAATAACAGGCCTATGATACCCAGTGCAAACGGTAGCAAGTATAGCTGGTTGCGCGATGGCGTGTTTTTGTAGCCGTCATTAAAGCCCTCAGCGTTTCGGGCGTTGATGTCACCTTTGCCAAAGAATTTGTCAATCGGTGTAATGCCGGATATCCAGTTGCCGTTTTTGGGGTCGCCCTGGCCTTCAATATCATTTTGTCTTCCGGCATAGTTCCACATAAAATATCTCCACCACATCCAGTTAATCTGGTAGTCGAAGAAATAGCGGAAGTTGTCTGAGGATGAAGGAGCTTCATTTTCTGCCAGCCCCAGGTATTGGCGGTAAAACCTGATATGTCCGGGGTCATTATAGTCCCATATACGTGGGAAGAAACGTTTGTCTGCTCCGTCAAATACCGGCTCTAATTTGTTGCCAACTTCTTCGTAATGGTCTTTTCCGTCTTTCGAGGAACGTACATATCTCTTGCCCGTGTTTTTATAATCAACCGGCCTTTTATCAAAATCGGGGCCGAATAACAGGGGTTGAGAACCAAACTGCTCGCGTTGGATATAGGATACCAGGCTGATGGCGTTATCAGGGTTGGTCATGTCAATAGGTACGTCCGCGCGCGAACGGATAAGCGGTGCCAGGTAGCTGGTAAAACCTATAATAATGAATATAAGGCAAAGGAGGCCGGTATGTGCCAGGTACAAGCCTTTGCGTTTTACATATATTACGCCCCATGCCAGTGCAGCTATGAGTAATGCTATGAATACAAACGCGCCTGTGTCAAAGGGCATGCCCATGCTGTTCACAAAAAACAGGTCGAGCTTGGAAGCTATAATAGGTAAGCCCTGCAATACGCCAAACTGTACCAGGCCCAACAATGCGCAACCAACCAGGAAAGCTATAAAAGTGCCGAATGGTGTTACATCGTATTTTCTGAAGTAATATACCATAGCTATGGCAGGTATTGCCAGTAAGTTCAGTAAGTGGATACCTACAGATAATCCCATCATATAGGCTATGAATACCAGCCATTTGTCGGCGCCTGGTTTGTCAGCCACGTGCTCCCATTTTAGTATAGCCCAGAATACCAATGCGGTGAAGAAGGAAGAAGTTGCGTACACCTCAGCTTCCACAGCTGAAAACCAGAAAGTATCGGAAAAAGTATATGCTAAAGCGCCTACCAGTCCTGCACCCATTATCAACGTAAGCTGGTTGCCTGCCGGTTCGCCTTCCCTGCCTATCATCAGCCTGCGCGCGAAATGAGTTATTGTCCAGAAAAGGAACAGGATAGTCAATCCACTTGCAGTAGCCGACCATGCGTTCATCATCATAGCCACCTTGTGCACATCGCCAAATGCAAACAAGCCAAATAACCTCTGTATCATCATGAACAGTGGGGCGCCGGGAGAGTGGCCTACCTCAATTTTGTGTGCGCAGGAAATGAATTCACCACAGTCCCAGAAACTGACTGTAGGCTCCATTGTTACCAAATAAACAGTTGTGGCAATAATACCCGTAATCCAACCGACAAGGTTGTTGACTTTGCTATAGTTCATGCAAGATTAGTTTGACAGGCAACAAAAATAGAAAAATACGCGTATGCGCCTAATGGCTGCATACGAATTAACATTTCTATTATTTCACCTGTGTAGTGAGTTCAAGGCGCAATATAAGCTATATCAGTAAGTGGTTCAGGTTTTTTAGCCGCTCCGGTTCAATTATCTGTGCCAGTTGCACCTGGGGCATATCCCTCAGGTAGCCGGCCAATACTTTTGCCTCCTGGTCGGCAGTAGGGCTGCTGATCAGCCACAGGTAGTCCAGTTGTTTTATTTCGGGCAGCAGTGCCTTTTTTTCGCTTTGCAGTTTGTACAGCAGGTGTTTACAACTGCTATGCGGCTCCTGGTATTGATACAGGGAAAAGAAATGCACCTGGTCTTTTGCAGGCTGGTACCCCACATCGCTTTCAGGCTCCCGTACAAAGGCAAAGTCAAATGCATTATTAACTGCGAGGCAAAATTTGTAACCAGGCATGGCACTACCTATGCCTATCATGGCTGTATCCGAAAAAAAATCCTCGGTCGCCCCGCTCATATCCAACAACAGTTTTGCCGACATATTACAAATCTACGCTAATAGTGAAAAACAGGAACTATTATCTCAATTTTTTGCCCGGGGAATATTTTTTTGGAAAAAAATCACACGGTATTATACTTTTGCCGGGTAATACTCATTTACTGATACAAGAATAGGGCAGCAATATTTAGCTGCTTTAACTGTTTTTAATAAAATTATATGGTTGACGTACTGTTGGGACTGCAGTGGGGTGATGAAGGAAAAGGGAAAATCGTTGATTACCTGGCTGCGGGTTATGATATTATTGCAAGGTTCCAGGGTGGGCCAAACGCAGGGCATACTTTGTACCTGGATGGTAAGAAGGTGGTATTGCACACGATACCATCCGGTGTATTCCAGCCGCATTGCCTCAACCTGATAGGTAACGGAGTAGTTATTGACCCTGTAACGCTCAAAAAAGAAATAGAAACAATCATAGCCCTGCAGCCCGACCTGAAAGAAAGGCTGTTTATATCACAGCGCGCACATATCATTACTCCTACGCACCGTGCATTGGATGCAGCTTCAGAAGCGGCTAAAGGCAAGGAGAAAATTGGCTCTACGCTGAAGGGGATAGGCCCTGCGTATATGGATAAAACAGGCCGGAATGGTCTGAGGGTAGGCGACTTGTTAAATGAAAGTAATTTCAACACACGCTATGGCAAGTTGAAACACAAACATTCGGAATTATTGGCCCAGTATAGTTATGAAGCAGATATAACAGAATGGGAACAGCAATTTTTTGATGCCGTAGCATTTTTGCGCCAGTTGAATATCGTAAATGCTGAATATTGGCTGGATGCCCACCTGAAAAATGGTAAAAAAGTATTAGCGGAAGGCGCCCAGGGCAGTATGCTGGATATAGATTTCGGAACATACCCATACGTTACTTCATCCAATACTATTGCGGCAGGTGTTTGCAATGGTTTAGGTATTGCGCCATCTGCCATTGGCGAAGTGTATGGTATTACTAAGGCATATTGCACACGTGTGGGCAGCGGCCCTTTTCCTACCGAACTGGAAGACGAAACAGGCGAGGCGCTGCGCAAAGCAGGCAACGAGTTTGGAGCCACTACAGGCAGGCCGCGCCGCTGCGGATGGATAGACCTGGTAGCTTTGAGATATGCAGTGATGTTGAGCGGTGTTACCAAACTAATTGTAACCAAAACAGATGTATTGGATAATTTCAGCCCGCTGAAAGCTGCTATTGCGTATATTGCAGATGGTGTAGAAACAGTTGAAATGCCATATGACCTTTGCGACACCACCGTTGAGCCGGTATATAAAACTTTTGATGGCTGGGAACGCCCTATTAATGAGTGTACTACTTATGATGAGACACCTCAAACTTTCAAAGAATATTGCGATTTTGTGGCACAGTTTTTAGGTACGGATATAGCATATATTTCCAATGGTACAGGCCGCGAGCAACTGCTGAAAAAAAACTGACAAAATACTTTGTATCTGAAAAAAAAATGTGAATTTAGCCGAAGCAATTAAATAATTAAGCTATCAAAATTATATGAGTGCTATGAAATCAGAAACACTAACCACAGCGGTGAAAAAAAATAATGAAGAGCCCGCTACTTCATCTGTAAGAGTTACTTCTTCAGGTGTATTAACAACAGCATTACCGGAGGAAGAAACTGAAGAAGAAACGGGTAATGGATTATTGGAGCGAATTATCAACACACCGCTCGCGGCGAAGTCTAAAAAAGACGACGATGATGATGACGATGTGGATGATGATGATGATGATGATGATTTCGACGATGATGATGATTTCGACGAAGATTTCGAGGAGGAAGAAATAGACGAAGATTTCGAAGAGTTTGATATACCTAAGTCAAAACCGGGTGTGCCAGGCAAAAAGAAAGCCGGCGAAGACGATGATTTTGAACTGGAAGAAGATTTCGACGATTTCGATGATTTTGATGACGACGATGATGATTTCTAAGCTTCATGTCTTTTATACAAAGAAATAAAGCAGTATTCAGCATAACTGCTGATGAAACTGATGTAATAAAAAAACGAATGCTGAACTGGTCAAAACAGTTCAGCATTCTTCTTTTGCTGGATAGCAATAACTATGTCAGCAATCACAGCCGGTACGAGTGCCTGTTGGGTGCAGGTGTGCTCAGCGAATCACCTCCCTGTAACGGTATCGACCGGTTGCATGACTATCATAGTGAACAGGAGGACTGGTTGCTGGGCCATATCAATTACGATTATAAAAATGCCCTTGAGCCGAAACTCTCGTCGCAGCACGATGCTACGGTGGGTTTCCCCGATTTCTTTTTCTTTCGCCCACAGGTGGTATGCTACATTACAAAGGATAAGACCAGCTTTGTGGTTGAAGCTATTGGTATCGGGGCGGATGTAGTGTATCAGCAGATAATGAACACCTCTGCTGATATTGACGGGAATATTCCACAACTGCAATTTGAAAGAAGGACAAGCAAAGAAAAATATATTGAAACAATCAATCAATTGCGCCGCCATATCAAAGAAGGTGATTGTTACGAAATTAACTACTGTAACCAGGGATATGCATCAGGCATTGAAATTGACCCGCTTACAATATTTCATGCACTCAGCCGGTTATCACCCGCACCTTTTTCAGCCTATTACCGAAACGGAGACAGGTATATGATGTGTGCCAGCCCCGAGCGCTACTTGTATAAAGATGGGACAACCGTTTTGTCGCAGCCTATAAAGGGTACGGCCAGGCGGGGGAGTGATGAAGAACAGGATCAATACATAAAAGAGCAACTACGCAATAGTATTAAAGACCGCGCGGAAAATGTAATGATTACAGACCTGGTACGCAACGACCTGGCTCGGAGCTGTGTAACAGGTAGCATCAGGGTAGACGAATTGTTTGGCATTTATACTTTCCCGCAGGTACACCAGATGATATCAACCATTAGCGGCTCTATGGATAAGGAGGTGCCTTTCACAGACGCTATCAGATATTCCTTCCCGATGGGAAGTATGACCGGGGCGCCAAAAATAAAAGTAATGGAATTAATAGACCGTTACGAAGATACCCGCAGAGAGCTTTTTGCAGGTACAGTAGGGTATATTTCCCCCGGTGGCGATTTTGACTTTAACGTCATTATCCGCAGCCTCTTTTACAATGCAGGGGATAACTACTTGTCATACCAGGCTGGCGGGGCTATTACATACGACAGCAATGCGGAAAACGAATGGGAAGAGATGCGGCTCAAAGCCTGGGCTTTGGAAAAGATATTCGCCCGATAGGATTATTGCAGGTTTTTACCCATTACGTAGTCGTTCATCCAATACCCGTTGCCAATATCAATGTCTTCTTCATAGGCTATAGTATAGCCCATTTTTTCATAAAAGCTTTTAGCGGCATTATACCTGTTTACGTTCAGTTCCAGGCGGGTAGCGCCTTGCAATGACGCATTTCGTTCCACAGCTTCCAGCAACAGGCGCCCATATCCTTTCCCTTGCTGTTGTGTGTTGCAGTATAATTTGTGCAATTTATATGTCCGGGTATCCTCAGTCCGGGGGCTATACGCTGCAAACCCGGTTATTATACCCTCGTCTTCCAATAAAATATAAGTCTGTGCACCGGTTTCAATCTGGTTCAATATGACTTCTTCGCTGTAAAACAGCTTAAGCATATATGCAATCTGTTCCTGCTCCAGTATGGCGGAGTAGGTTGGCCACCATACTTCTTCCGCCACCTGCCTGATGTCCTGTATATCGCCCGGCTTTGCTGTACTTATTGCTATCATTTTCTGCAAGGCCAATATATAAAATTATAGTGTAACCATGCAGGTTTCTCCCGGTAATATGCTTACAGGTAAACAGTTGCGACAGTGTAAAATTTTTCACACCCGGATTGCTTTTTTTCAGGATGAGTAGTATATTCACGCTAGTATGAAAAAAGCATTATTTGTTTCCGGTGTACTGACCATCGTTGTCCTTCTGCAGTCTTGTGCGTCAAATCGTAGAATGCCTCGTCCGCAAAGGCACCCGACACCCCCCGGTAAGTTTGTGTTGCAGCAAGCCCCTGTTCAGGCAACCACACAGGTTGTCGTACTTAACGCTTAGTTTGCGTATGCACTATATATACCCTCCCGTCTTGCGGGGGCCAATACCTTGTGTATCAGGGTAACTATCAGCTTATTATCTTTGGTATATGTACAAAAGGCTTTTTCTCTTTGTCATTACATGTCTGTCGGTGGTTGCCATGTATGCACAAGCTATCGACAATCCTCATGGACTGGAGTATACGGGCAAAACACCAGAATACAAGCAGGTTAAGCAATTTTACGAATTGCTGGATCAACGACACAAAACAATTCAATTACACACGGCAGGCCCTACTGATAGCGATGATTCTCTATTGGTTGTGTACTACTCAGCAGATGCTAAGTTTGACATATCGGAATGGAAGAAGCAGGGCAAACTGGTTGTTTTCATCAACAATGGCATACACCCGGGCGAGCCCGATGGCATTGTTGCCAGCATGCAGTTGCTTTGGGATGTTACAGAGGGGAAAATAAGTATTCCTGAAAATATTGTATTGGCCATCATACCTGTATTCAACATCAGTGGTGCCCAAAAACTAAGACAATATACCCGTGCTAACCAGAACGGCCCTGAAATAACAGGCTTCAGGGCCAATGCGCAGAACCTGGACCTGAACAGGGATTTTATGAAAATGGATGCACGCGAAACACGCAGCATGGTGCGCCTTTTTCGTCAGTTAGACCCCGATGTATTAATTGACAATCATGTAAGCAACGGTGCTGATTACCAACATGTAATGACCCTGCTGAGTACCCAATGCAACAAACTGGGTGGCCCGATGGGCGATTACCTGAACAAGACTTTTGAACCCGCATTGTACGATGATATGAAACAACGTGGTTTCGGCCTGGTACCTTATGTAAATGTATGGGGTTCTTCGCCCGACAATGGTTGGGACGCTTTTATGGAAACACCACGCTTCTTCAGCGGTTATGCAGCTATGTTTCACACTTATGCATTTGTGGCCGAAACACATATGCTTAAACCTTTTCCTGTACGTGTAAAAGCGACATATGAGCTGATGTTGAGTATTATAGGCCACACTGTAGGCAATGCGGAACAGATTGTAAAGACAAGAAGACAGCAGTTTAACTGGGTAGCAGAAAGCGCCGAACTGGCTATAGACTGGGCGGTGGACACTACCCGTCCAACGTTGATAGAATTGAAAGGCTATGAGGCCGGTACCAGGCCCAGCAATATTTCAGGAAAACCCAGGCTCTATTACGATCGAAATAAGCCGATTGAAATAAAAACAGCGTTTTACAATG
Organism: uncultured Flavipsychrobacter sp.; assembly: GCA_964515955.1. Classification (GTDB taxonomy): domain Bacteria; phylum Bacteroidota; class Bacteroidia; order Chitinophagales; family Chitinophagaceae; genus UBA5543. The sequence continues at coordinate 141,945 of CAZEZM010000004.1, forward strand.
CATGCACCACAAAGCAAAAAATAAATTTACCGCAGGCATATGTCATTCCACAAGGCTGGCACAAGGTAATAAGCCGCCTGAAGGCTAATGGGGTAAAGATCCACAAACTTACGGCAGATACAGTCATGCAGCTGACTGTGTATTATATAGCTGATTATAAAACTACACCTCATCCTTATGAAGGACATTACCTGCACAGCGGAGTAGTGGTAGATAAACAAACTAAACAGGTTAAGCTTCACAAAGGTGACTACTATATACCTGTTAACCAATATGCGAAGAGGTACCTGGTAGAAGCGTTGGAACCAACAGCGCCTGATGCTTTCTTTGCCTGGGGATTTTTTGATGGTGTGCTGCAGCAAAAAGAATATTACAGCGACTATGCCTTCGAAGACCTGGCGGTCGAATTGCTTGCAAAAGATAAAAGCCTGAGAGATAAACTCGAACAACGAAAAGCCAATGACCCTGTTTTCGCACAAGACGGAAAAGCTCAGTTACATTTCGTTTTCCAAAATTCACCCTACCATGAGCCCGAGCATATGCGCTATCCTGTGTACAGGTTAGAGTAGTTTGCCTATAGCTGCTGCCAGTTTCCTGTCTTTATCTGTTACTACATCTCCTGCATCATGTGTGTTCAGGCGTATTTCTACCTTGTTCCACACATTGCTCCAGTTGGGGTGGTGATTATGTTGTTCCGCCAGCATGGCTACCCTGGTCATAAAAGCGAATGCTTCAGAAAAATCTTTGAATGTGAAGCTTTGGTATAAGGCGTTGTCTTGTTCTGTCCATGCCATAATGTTGTTGTTTATGTTGCCAATATAACGATTGCCGATGCCGATAGTTTAAACGGGTTCAAACCATACGGGCTTTTTATTGTTCCAGTCGCCGTTGTAATTCACAGTCAGTTCTTCGTCTGCTGCAATATCACGCATGGTTTTTACCGACATCGCATTATTGTCATAATCCATGAAGTACTCGCAATTGGCGTTGTCTGAATGGTTGTAGACTGAAATATACCCTTGTGCCATACAGCACATATTTTCATCATAGGGCTGCCATTCAAATATATAGTCGTGCAGCAATGTTTGGTCCAGTAGTTTACGTTCTTCGGCGGTCATCACTATTACAGGGGATACTTCAATCTTTGTACCTGCTGCCAGGGCTGTTTGGGTAAAAACACCATTCCCTTTGCCTTCCACATTCTGTATGTATATGCCGGGTATGATGTGCATAGCCTGAAAATAATAAATCCCTTCCGTATAACGGAAGGGATTTATCTATAACTACTGTTTTATAATTGGTTGGCCGATGCCTTTTCTGTACTCAATTCGGTCCTTTGTGCCAATATACCATTCCGTCCTTCTTCTTCTGGCACTATCTCCACCTTTACTTTAGCCAGGCCCTTATAATGATAGTCCAGTTTTTTGGCACAGATACTTGCCATATCTATCAGGCGTTTGTTGTTCTTAGCCATACGGTCGTTGATGCGTACGTAGAGGTATTTGCCATTTGCCAGGTTGGTCACTTTCACATAAGTGTTCAGGGCCAATGTATTGCTGGCAGCGGTAAATTTTTCGTTGCTGAACAACTCTCCTGTTGAGGTAGGCCTGCCCACAAACTTATCGTGGTAGTAGCTGGCTATGCCCTTAGCAACAGAATCTTCACTGATATCCATTCCTGCTTTTACCTCAGCCGATTGGGCGAAAGATACCTGCGTGAACAGCATAACCACTAAGAGAGTAAATATGTATTTCATACGGTACATATTAGTAAACGACTGCAAATGTACGGTTTTTTTACCTATTTAAACCCCATCGAAATGTTAATATCAGTCTTTCTTACCTTTATAAGAAGGCCTTTTTCCGCTAAAACGTTTATTATCACCGCTTTGTGTATAGCTTCTTTCTTTCCAGCCTCCACGTCCGCCTTTGTCGCCACCACGGCTGTCCCGGCTGTAGCCCCCGGTTCTTTCGCGAGCGCCGCCTTTGAAACCACCTCCGCCACCACCTGTGCGGCCACTTTGGTCTGCTTCCTCTACACGCACTTTACGTCCTTTATGCTTCTTTTGAGAAAGGGCTGTAACAATAAATTCCGCTGCGGTGCCGGGTACGTTAAAGAAACAACTCAGCTCCCTGATAGTGATGCGTTGCACAAGGTTGGGTTCTATATCAGTTGCACCCGTCACAAATTCAAGCAATTTTTGCGCGGAATTAATGCCGTCCTTTTCACCCATGTTCATAAAGAGGCGGACACTGTCACGGTTAGAACTGCTGCCACCTTCATAACCTGCATTCAGGTCTTTGGCGTCATGATATGCGTCTATGGTTTGCTTCAGTTGCAGCCATATCAACCTACGTATCAGCTCGTCTTTATCCATATCGGCAAAGCGCTCATGAATGCTGTTCAGGTATACTTCGGCAAAGTCTTTTTTAGGCTCTGCTGTTGCTATCTGCTCCAGGTGGAAGAACAATCTTTTCCGCACCACTTCGGCGCCATCGGGTATATCGCTGCGGTTGAATTTCTGCTTCACCAGTTTTTCTATCTGGCGTATGCCCGATATTTCTTTCGGTGATACTATAGACATACATATACCGGATTTGCCTGCCCGGGCCGTACGGCCGCTACGGTGCGTATACACTTCGGGGTCGTCCGGCAGTTCGTAATTGATAACGTGTGTCAGGTCGTTTACATCAATGCCTCGTGCGGCTACGTCGGTAGCTACCAGTATTTGCAGCGCTTTGCTCTTAAAGCGTTCCATCACCTTCGAGCGCATGCTCTGGTCCATATCGCCATGCAACGGGCTTACATGATAGCCCATTTTCATCAGCTTCTCACTTACTTCCTGTGCGTCGTTTTTAGTACGGGTAAATATCACGCCATAAATACCGGGTGTAAAATCCAGCAACCTGCGCAGGGTTTCAAACCTGTTGTGGTGATTGGTTACATAGTATTGATGGTCAATATTTTCGTTAGTTGCATTGGCTTTAGCTACAGCAAATTCTTCCCAGTCGCTCATGAAACGCTTGGCTATTTTACGCACGTCGTTTGACATGGTGGCGGAGAACATCCATGTGTACTCACGCTCTGTAGCCGATTGCAATATCAATTCAATATCCTCGCGGAAGCCCATATTCAGCATCTCGTCTGCCTCGTCCAGTACCACGTATTTCATATCCGCAAGGGATATGGCTTTACGCTCCAGTAAATCTATCAGCCTGCCGGGTGTGGCTACCACCACCTGCGCACCTGCCTTCAGGTTGCGTATTTGTCCGCTTATGGACACGCCGCCATAAACAGCAGTGACCTTGAGGCCACGCATGTATTGCCCGTACTTCTGAAATTCTGCCTCAATCTGCATACACAATTCGCGTGTAGGACTGAGGACCAATGCCTGCACATGTTTCTGTGCAACGTCAATGTTGTGCAATAGCGGAAGTCCGAAGGCGGCAGTTTTGCCCGTACCCGTCTGGGCAAGGCCAATAATGTCGTTGGGAGTAGAAAGCAGGTAAGGAACAACCTTTTCCTGGATTGGCGTCGGGGTCTCAAACCCCATTTCCGATACGGCACGTGTCAATTCTTCTCTCAGCGAGAAGTCTTTGAATGTTACCATTAATTAAGAACTTAAAAATTTAAATGAGGCGCAAAGTTACGCCTAATAATTAACAATAAACAAAATACTTTCCTGAGCGACTGAAGTGGAGATGGGGTAAACTATTTGCAGATGAGGGGTAAACTAGCGCTTCTTTTTAGTGTTTCTAGGTTGTGTGGGGGAGACGCGGGCTTCAGCTTTTTTTGCTTTTGGGGATATAACAGGATATTCAAAAGCCGTTATAGCTTGTGAAATGCGGGTCATTACACCGCTGTGGCTCATGTATAAAAGCATGAGCGGGAACATCTTAAATAACCCTCTTTTAGCTGTAGTAATATTAAACCAGTCTGTCAGGTATGTGAGCATAGGCATGCCGAAGTAAATAACTGCAATGCCATAAAGGAAATACCTCCCCTCTTTGGCAATAGTTCTGAATATAACAAGGTCTAAAACCACTATGAGTATGAATGCGTATATATACAGGCCGTACAGTGCTATATTGATACCACCGAAAATAAGTGTTGAATTAATTTGGGAGAACCACTCAAAATACGACATGGCAGGTGAGAAGTTCATGCTCTCTTTAATCGCCAGTTCGGGCGGAAAATAATAAGGTACGAATATTTTAGTCCATACAAAGTAAAACAGGTAGGGTATAGCCAGGAATAAGAAGCAGTTAAATGCGATACGTGGTATTTTCACCTTCTGCTTCCACATATGATAGACGGGCAAGGGCAACAACATACCTATGAATATAAGTGTCTCAAGCCTGATGAATGTTGAGAAGCCAAACATGATACAACTTGCCAAGAACCAATTGAACGGGCTGCCGGTAATATATTGGTACAGGAAGTAAAAACCTGCAAAGAAGTACACCATATTGGCATAATCCCACAGGATGATATAGGTATATCCATATACTTCGGGAATGCTTATGAACAACAACATGGCCATGCCAGCCAGCAGTGGGTGTAATCTTTCACGCAGCAATACGTACAACCACACCAGAAAACAAACTACAATGATAGGTAGCCACAATTGCCCGAAAGGTTGTACCAGTAATTTATAAATAATCTGGAGGTCAGTAACAAATGGAGGTTTCTGCAGGTTGGGGGTGCTCTCAAGCAGGTTTACTGTAAAAACAGAGTTATTAAGTTTTTGCTCTTCTATAGCGTATTTGGCCAGAGCTTCAGGGCCGGACAAAACATCCCTCGCATTGGGCGGATAGTAGTAGCTACGCCATAGGCTGGGTATCATCAGCGCGGTCAACAACAATACGAACATCAGTTCGTACAAAGCAGGACGGGGAAATTTTATGTTCTGCGGTTTGAATATGGAAAAGTCATAACGTTTTATGGGTAAAAGGCCTAAGACAAAGGCAAGTACACCAATTGAGATGATAATATTAGTAGCCGTGATGGGGATGTAAAATAACTGTATGGCCATTGGTATCAATGAAACCAGCATAAGACCGGTTAATATGGAAACAACAATGGCAGGCACTAATTTCAACTTGATATTAAGAATGGCTAAAAGTCCCCTGCCCGAGAGGAATTGCGTGATAATTAAGAATAGTAGACCCCAAAAGTTCATGATTATCTATTTAGCGGCTTTATAGATTCCGATTACTTTGTCTATTTGCTCTTTATTGTAGAGCGGAGCGAGTATAAACTGCCCATTTTCAAAAACAATGCCGCAATTGGCCCTGTATACATCCTTACTGTTGATGGTTGTAGTTCTCAACCCGGCGAAATAATAACATACTACAGGCTCAGGCAGCACAAGGCCCGGCATCATTTTCTGACAATATTCATTAGGGGGAAATAATACCAGCGGGCTGTCTATTTTCAGCAATTTTGCATTCTCTTTGATAGACAATACACCTGTGTATGGCCCCTGCAAGCGGTAAATGCGCCTGGCTTCCAGGTCCATAGTGCCTATCTCTTCATGTATCTCCTTGGTAAACACAAGGATCCTTTTATCCAGCCAGCCTTTGTAAATGGGGATATTGAAATAGATAATGACGATGAATAAACCCGCAAATAGTAAAATTATCTGCCTGCTGCCCATGTTGAACTACTTATAGGTTAACAGACGCAATATATGGAAAGTTTGTTAGGGTTGCTATATAGTTTGCCTTAGGATTTTATTAATAAAATCATTCACCGCGTCGGTAGCATACAATGTATCTATTTTTTCTTTTGCTGCCAGTCCCATCAGTTCCCAATGGTCTCTTTGTTGCCAGGCGCGTTCCATAGCGTTCGATACACATTTTGCTACAGGTGCTTCTGCCACAAAGCCGTTAACGCCCTCGGTTATTATTTCAGCATTGCCACCCACATCAGTTACCACTGCTGCGCGTTTGCAATAGCTGGCTTCCAGCAATGATAAGGGAGTGCCTTCTCCCCGCGAGGGTAACAGCAGTATATGGTTCTCGTCCCATATTTGTTTTACATCTTTGGTAAAGCCCATAAAGACAATTTTATCCTCCAGGCCGTAAAAACTTACCAGTTCTTTAATGTATTCTTCGTGCGGCCCTGAGCCGTATACCTGTACCCTGTAGTTCCTGTCCCTCCATTGAGGTTGAGAAAAAGTATCTATAAGTATGTCGTATCCCTTTACTTCTGTTTCCAGCCGGGCAACAACGGCTATTTTATATACATCTTTTTCGGGGAATGCATGTGTGGTGCGGCTTATCTTTATCGGGTTTTTGATTACTTCTGCATTGGTTATGTGGTGCGCTATTGTTTTCTCAGCCACTGTCCTGTTACGGTTACTTACGAAGAATATTTTTTCCGCCCGGTCGAAGTAGTTAATGAAAAATTGCCTGCGCTGTGTGGGAATGTACTCATACTCTTGCAAAAACTGGGACATAATATATACAGGCTTGCCCAGCGACATGAGCCATTCGCCATGTTGCAGTATGGCATTATCAAATGCGCCACCCTGGCTTATCAATATGATATCCGGGTCAAAGCCAAACGCAGCATTTCTCCAGTTGAAGTTTTTCATTCTGTTCTTTACCTTGTCTGCTATTCCGCCGTTCATATGCACATTAGGCCTTAAGGTAACATGGCCGCCTGCCGATTTTATTTCCTGCAGCTTTTCGGGAGTATCTCTCCACTCCATGGTATTGCACATCACGTGGTGCCCCTTCTCCAGCAATTTGAGCGCGGTGTCCGACCACATTTGCTCACTACCACCCCAGGGTACTACTTCCAGTGTGGAAAAAATGTATATCCTTTTCATATGCACACAGTTTGTTGTGGAAGGAATGTATAATTTGACAGACTGCTACATTCCGCAGTTCTTTGGATGTGTGCAATTGGCAATGCGATTATATCACTGCTGAAGAGAACGGGGCGCATGTTGCATGTAAGGCAATACGCATGTTGCGCTGTATAGTGTTGAGCCATCCTGTGTTTTTTACTTTTGTTTTAGCCTTACTCTCGTTGTAGGTTGTAAAAATAAGGTACACAAGGTACTGCTGCCAATACATATGCTCAGGAATAACAATGCAATAACATTGCCTGCTTAAAAAGAGGAAATGATTGTTTTAGATTACCGGGGTTACTTCCTGTCCGGAGGTTACCTGGTTGGGCGCGGCACTATCGCTCTTCAGGGGCAGTACTATATAGAACTTAGTACCTTCTTTTACTTTGCTCTCCAATTGTATTTTGCCGCCATGCTGCTCTACTATCTGTTTACATATATTGAGGCCCAGCCCGTGAGATTTTTCACCTTTCAATCCCAGCCTGCCGGCTTTAGAAAAACGGTCGAAAAGGTAGGGTTGCAGGTGTTCCGGTATGCCTATGCCACTATCCGATACAGTGATGGTGGCGTGTTCCTTGTCTTTTTGCTGCAATTGTAGGTGTATAATGCCATCGTCTTCTGTAAACTTGACAGCATTGCCTATCAGGTTGTCAATTACCCGCACCATTTTGTCCTGGTCTATCCATGCCTGTATTATATTTTCGGGTAGTGTCAGCAATAATTGCTTGTCATTTTTTACCTGGTGTGCCCACTGTTGCTGCACCTGCGATAGCACAAGGTTCAGGTTCGTCTCCTTCAGTTGCAGTCCCTGGGCGCTTTCGCCTTTCACTATCAGTATCAGGTCGCGTATAATGTTGCGTGCGTCATTGCAGGCCTCCAGTATCAAATCCGAATATTGTTCACGTTCATTTACAGATGTACCACTAGCTTTCGATAGCTCTACCAGGGCTGTAATGCTGTTGAGTGGGCTGCGCAGGTCGTGTGCTACTATACCCAACATTTCGGTTTTCAACTGGCCTATTTTGGTTATTTCGTGGTTGTTGCGTTCTATCTGTTTCAGTTGTATAAAGTAGTTGGCGTGATAAGAATACAGCATCCGGGAAATAAAATAGAACCCTATTACGATAATAGCTCCGGAAAAATGATTGACAATAATAGCTTCGGTGTCTTCCAGCAGGAAATTAAGTCCCAGCGACAGCCCTGCAAAAGTAACCGCGCTGGTCATCAGAGCGCTCTTCATACTGAACAGCCAGGATACCGCTACAAACAAAAGCCCGAACATGAACATGGTCATATTGTCAGCCGGGCTACTGCCAGAAAGAAATGACATCCACATCATAGCGAAAATGATAATAACGGGGTAGCTGCTGCCTGTAAATCGTTTCAATGCGAGTCTGTGCCTCAGTGATAACTTCTTTATGTAGTTTATACCTAAGAAGTATATAACTGATATGATAAGGAGTGTTATAAAAGAGTATAGGTATTTATCGTTATTCTCAAACCGAGAATAATCAACAACCAGGATAGAAAGCAATGCCAGCACACATACGGTGATGATAAGCAGCGAACTAAGGCGCGCTACCTTCAGGTTTTGATTGATGACAAATAGTTTAAACGGTATAGAATATTTATCGCTTACTGAACTGAATATGTATAATTTCATACACTCTCCCCCTGTGTTACCATATGTTCGGATGCAAGTTTAGTAAAAATATTTATATGTGCAAACTGTAAATTATTGATGTTATAACATGAATATGTTTTTTAAGGATAATACGGTAAGTGAATCTTTTTTGAATTAATTTGAACCTGAACTTAAACATATTGTTATGACAGTAGCAGATGTTGTGGCGGAATTGCAGAAACTGGGTAATGAGCAGACTAAACACATCTTTATGAGCCATGAGGAGGCTGCGCCTTGTTATGGGGTAAAGGTGGGGGATATGAAGTTGATACAGAAGAAAATAAAGAAGAATCATGAACTGGCTTTGGAACTCTACAATACCGGCATATTGGATGCAATGTACCTGGCCGGGTTGATTGCGGAGCCCCAAAAGATGACCAAAGAGCAATTGCAACACTGGGCAAAGAACGGGAGATGGTATATGGTATGGGAATATACAGTGGCATGGATGGCTGCGGAGAGTAAATATGGCTGGGAACTGGCATTGGAGTGGATTGATTCAGATAGCGATGGTATTGCTTCAGCAGGTTGGTCAACGCTTTCCGGCCTCGTGGCCTTAAAACAGGATAGCGAACTGGATATAGCTATGCTGAAGAAATTATTGAAAAGGGTACAAAGGGAAATACGCAGTGCACCCAACCGTGCCAGGTATACTATGAATGGTTTTGTTATATCAGTAGGGTGCTATGTGGCTGAGCTTACTGAAGTTAGTATGGATATTGCGGATAAGATAGGCAAAGTATCGGTAGATATGGGCGGAACAGCTTGTAAAGTGCCGGATGCTACCGGCTACATTCGTAAGGTGATAGACAAAGGTTATTTAGGTAAAAAAAGGAAAACTGTAGTATGTTGAAAATAATAGCGTGCAAATACGTGGCAGTACGTATTGTGTTTGGCGGAGTTTTATCGTACATTTAAGGATACTCATTTTTAATACCCGATTTTCTAAAAACAAAGAATATGAACGATGCACTTTATATAACCAACCGCACGGGCAAACCCATGCTGGCCACCATATCAGACAACTACACCGGCAACGACTTAGTGAAGTGCGAATTGCAACCCGGTAGTAATAAAATAGAGGTGGACAGCCTGGATACAGGTACTTATTATATCAGTCTGGTCAACCACAACAACGATATTATTTATAAAGAGAAGATTATCAAGAACTAAACAGCCTATACTGTTCCGGTTATTTCTTTAGCAGGTGCTTCGGGTACAATCATTGTAGCCCCGCCACTTCCCTTTGGCATGTCTTTTTTGCCCAAAGCCTTGTGCAGCCTGTACCCCGTCAGCAGGCAGGAGAGTATTACTGCTATGCTCAGGTACCCGGTTATGTCGTAGTTGGCTATGGTATTTTCCGGTGTCTTTACTACCACCCAACCCGCTATTACCGATGCCAGCCCTACTGAGAGTTGCTGTACCGATGAGTTAATGTTCATGAAGCTGCCGCGCCTGGCGGGTGGCACTATCTCACTCACTATAGCCTGTGCGGGTATAGCCCGCCCGGTGGAAACTACAAACCAGAACCCAGTAATAGCCAGTACGAAGTAGAAGGGAATCCTTGGCATATTGGTGATGAGCGCTATGGGTATAATGCCCAGCAATATCATGATGCTAAATAACCTGAACTTGCCCAGCCTGTCGGCCCACTTGCCTATGATGGGCGAGGTAAATAAGGTAAGCGCTCCGCCTACCATATATATCAGTGGTGTCTGCACGTTGGTAAAGCCCACATTCAGCTCCATAAAAGGTACCAGGAACGGAATAATCAGGAAATGCCCCATCATCATAGTGGACAGCAGCAATATGCCCAGCCTTTGGTTTTTATCCTTCAGGATATCTACCAGCAGCATTATGGGATTAAACTTCATCCCTTCATTCGCCTCTTTATGCCCCGTCATATTGGGTATATATTTTACCAGCAGCGGCATTATGACAGCCCCCAGCGCCACTACGAAGTAAAACGGTGCATGCCAGCTGAAGAACTTGGAGAGGTACAACCCGAAGGGCACACCGAATACCGATGCAGCTGAAAACGCTGCCATAATCATGCCCATAGCGCGCCCCCTTCTTTCAAACGGCACCAGGTCGGCCACAATGGATAGTACCTGCGCGCCAATCAGCCCGCCAAATACGCCGGCGGCTATCCTGGCGGAGAGCAGCATCTCGTATGTGACTGATACAGCACAGAGCAAGGTGCACAACAGGAAGCCCCCATAAGCAAACAACAGCAGGTTTTTCCTGTCAAACTTATCGACCAGCGATGCGGCGAAGAAACTGGCTGTAGCCGCGCTGAAGGTATAGGCGGCCACTAAGAATGAAAACTGCTGCGCCGAAATATTGAAATGCGGCATCAGGAAATTGCCCAGCGGCATCATGATCATAAAGTCCATGATATGGGTAAAGTTGACCGAAGCCAGCAGCAGCAATATGATTCTTTCCTCTTTCTTCATTGTAAATAAGCCTGCGAATTTCCGTTTATTCCTGATGACAAAAAAATCCTGTCGATATGTATAAATAATAGGCGTATAGTTTTTTATAGCTGCCCTGTATCTTCTACCAGGTCTGCCAGCAATTGCTGCAGGCAGCTTTGCGGTATGCTCAGCACCGGGTGCAGTTCGGCGTCCCGGTTCAGGTGGGCGTTGGGGTTATTATCGTCTTCCCCCGGCAGTTCGTTGCCCGCATTGCAGTGTGCCGTCAGGGTAGGGCCCTCTCTTTTTATCAACAGGGTTTCCTGTTGTATGTTGTCTGTGCCGGCACCATTGCCCGAGGGCGAATGCGCTGTTTCCAGCAGCATGGATATGCTTTCGCTCCGTACATCGGGGAAGAAGTCGTACTGTATCCTGCTGATGCGTATCCACATTTCAGAGCCTATGCCTACGTCATTTCCCGTGCTGATGCACAGCATATCGCCCACACGCGCACTGCGTTGTAGTTTATGCCCCACTGCGTCCGTCAGTGTTATACGGTAGTTGCCCTTCAGCGAATAGTTCCAGTCATTCACGTCCAGCAGCCTGTCTTTGGCCAGCAGAAACAAATCGCGGGCATCATCTATATCAGCGGCGGTAATACTCACTTCCATACGCACAGGCTTTGTTGCATTATAAATTTCGTTGCATTTTACATAATACACATAATTACTTATCCGCAGGTGTTGATAACCGGGGGTGCAAGAAGCTCCTCTAACTTCCCCAAGGGGAGGACAGATGTATTTTGTTTCATAAAAATGTTAACTCTGTACGTGCAGGGGTTAACTGTTAGCAATATTGCGCTTTTGCAATGTATTGATTTTAAATGCCTTACGGGTGGTTTGTTAACTTTTGTTAACTGAAACAGTATTTCTCCCGGAAAGAACAGGAAAGCAAAACGCCCGGCTGTGTGCCGGGCGTTTGTATTATGTCTTAGTATCATTTTGCTTGTGGTGTTTGGTGGCGGGTAGTTCATGGTTACTTTTTGAATGCGGCAATGTGCCAATATGCAAATGCGACAATTCTCTGTAAACCAGAAAAGAAGTCGGTCAAATTAATTACAGCCCCGCATCCCGAAATCGTCGGGACAGGTAGCGGGATTACTTCAACCCCGGACAGCCGGGACTACTATAGCCCCGCATAGGCGGGATTTACGTAAATTAATTCTAATTTACTACAACAAATATACGTTAATTATTCTGTTTTATCAAATTTATTACTGGGTTTTACGTGTGCGAATTACGCATATAGGGAAGCGGACGCTTGATTTATCTTAGGCCTTAGCGAGATGCTAAGACCAGTGGAGCAGTGCCGATTAGTAGAATTCCCTCCACTGGTTGAAGTTTGCAACTTCAATCCTAAAATATAAGCAGGTTTTCAACCGGCAGTACATATTCTGTAGCATCATGACAGTTCTGCCAGACACAGTCTTGCTTTCTATTGAGGATTTAAGTCAACAGACTTAAACCAGGAGGGGGAGGGTACAAAATACCAGGCCTTAATTTTTGACATATTGCCCTTCAGTTTAAATATTTATTATATACATTACCCCGTTTCTGCTCAATATAATTCCCGCCCAGAGCAGAAATTTTTATCCCCAAAACGATTTTTGGAATATTTTTTGATAGTTCAGGCCAAAGTTTTTATATTTGCAGCCCCGTTTCGGGGAAAAAGCACGTGCACAAAAACTTTTTGATTAAATTTTGTTGATACAGATTTAATACCTGTACTGAAAGGACCCCCTTTTGGAACGGGTAAATTTTGTTTGTAAAAAACAGGGTTTTAGATAACAATATTATGGCAGTACCACAGAAAAGAACCGCATCAGGCCGCATCAACTTCGGTAAGATACATGATGTAGCCGACACACCGGACCTGCTGGCTATCCAGCTTCAATCCTTCCAGGATTTCTTCCAGCTTGAAACTACGCCCGATAAGAGGGATAATGAAGGGTTGTTCCGTGTGTTCAAAGAGAACTTCCCCATAACGGATACCCGCAACATCTTTGTGCTGGAATTCCTGGATTATTTTATAGACCCGCCCCGGTACACTATTGAAGAGTGTATGGAGCGCGGCCTTACTTATTCGGTGCCGCTGAAGGCCAAACTGCGCCTGAGCTGTAACGATGAGGAGCACGTAGACTTTGAAACCATAGTACAGGACGTGTTCCTGGGCAATATACCGTATATGACCCCCAGGGGTACTTTCGTGGTTAACGGCGCTGAAAGGGTAGTAGTATCCCAGTTGCACCGTTCGCCCGGCGTATTCTTCGGCCAGAGCGTACACCCCAACGGTACTAAAATATACAGTGCCAGGGTAATACCTTTCAAAGGCGCGTGGATGGAATTTGCTACCGACATCAACAACGTGATGTATGCGTACATTGACCGTAAGAAGAAATTCCCTGTAACTACACTGCTGCGTTCTATCGGTTACGAAACTGATAAGGATATACTGGAACTGTTTGGCATGGCCGACGAGGTGAAGGTGGAGAAGAAAGCACTGTCGGCCAACCTGGGCCGCCGCCTGGCCGCACGCGTACTGCGCAGCTGGACGGAAGACTTTGTGGATGAGGACACCGGCGAGGTGGTAACCATAGAGCGTAACGAAGTGGTACTGGACCGCGACAACGTGCTGGACGAAGAGAATATGGAGATGATACTGGATATGGGTATCGATACCGTGTTCCTGCAGAAAGAAGAAGTAAGCGGTGATTATTCAATAATCTACAATACATTAAATAAGGATACTTCCAACTCAGAGCTGGAAGCCGTACAGCACATCTACCGCCAGTTGCGCGGTTCTGACGCTCCGGATGATGAAACCGCCCGCGGTATCATCGAGAAGCTGTTCTTCAGCGACAAGCGTTACGACCTGGGCGAGGTAGGCCGTTACAAAATCAACCGCAAGCTGGGCCTGGAAATAGACCTGAACAAGAAAGTACTGAGCAAAGAAGATATTATCTCTATCATCAAGTACCTGGTTCGCCTGACGAACGGTAAGGCTGAGATAGACGATATAGACCACCTGAGCAACCGCCGCGTACGTACAGTAGGCGAGCAACTGTTTGCACAGTTTGGCGTAGGTCTGGCACGTATGGCACGTACCATCCGCGAGCGTATGAACGTAAGGGACAACGAGGTGTTTACGCCTATTGACCTGATTAACGCGCGTACACTGTCTTCAGTTATCAACTCATTCTTCGGTACATCGCAGTTATCACAGTTCCTGGACCAGACCAACCCGCTGTCTGAAATCACGCACAAACGCCGTATCTCCGCACTGGGGCCAGGCGGTCTGAGCCGTGAGCGTGCGGGCTTCGAGGTAAGGGACGTACACTACAGCCACTATGGCCGCCTGTGTACTATCGAAACCCCGGAGGGACCAAACATTGGTTTGATATCTACCCTGTGCGTACACGCCAAAATCAACGATATGGGCTTTATAGAGACCCCATACCGCAAGGTGAAAGATGGCAGGGTGAACCTGAAGCAGCACCACTACCTGAGCGCTGAAGAAGAAGATGAAGCAAAAATTGCCCAGGCTAATATACCATTGGACGATAAGGGCAACTTTATAGACGAAAAAATACGTTCAAGGCAAACCGGCGACTTCCCGATACTGGAGCGCGAAGAGGTGGAGTACATGGACGTAGCGCCCAACCAGATAGTAGGTTTGAGTGCATCATTGATTCCCTTCCTGGAGCATGATGATGCCAACCGTGCGCTGATGGGATCGAACATGCAACGCCAGGCTGTGCCGCTGATATTGCCGCAGGTGCCGATAGTAGGTACCGGCCTGGAAGCTAAAGCCGCCCGCGATGCACGTATACAGATACATGCGGAAGGTAATGGTGTAATAGAATATGTAGACGCTAATGAAATACACGTTCGTTATGAGCGTGATGAAAAGCAGCGCTTAGTATCGTTTGAAGACGACCTGAGGAAATACACGCTGACTAAATACAAGAAAACCAACCAGAGCACCAGCATCACACTAAGGCCTTGCGTGCGCAAAGGGCAGAAGGTGAAAGAAGGCGACTTCCTGACAGAAGGATACGCTACCAAAGGCGGTGAACTGGCACTGGGCCGCAACCTGAAAGTGGCATTCATGCCATGGAAGGGCTACAACTTCGAGGATGCGATAGTAATCAGCGAAAGGGTAGTGCGCAACGACCTGTTCACTTCAATACACATTGACGAGTATGAACTGGAAGTGCGTGATACTAAACTGGGTGAAGAAGAACTGACTCCGGATATACCTAACGTATCGGAAGAGGCAACCAAAGACCTGGACGAAAACGGTATCATACGCATAGGTGCGCATGTAGGCGAGGGCGATATACTGATAGGTAAGATAACCCCTAAAGGAGAAACAGACCCCACGCCGGAAGAAAAACTGCTGCGTGCAATATTTGGTGACAAAGCAGGCGACGCGAAAGACGCTTCGCTGAAAACACCAAGCGGTACAGAGGGCGTGGTGATAGACAAGAAGCTGTTTCAGCGTGTGAAGAAAGACAAGAACGCGAAAGTACGTGAGAAGGCAGCGCTGGAGAACATTGAAAAAGTACACGAAAAGAACCTGAGCGAACTACAGAACCTGTTGATTGAGAAATTGATGGTGCTGTTGAAAAACCAGTCTTCTGCCGGTGTAACCAACAACTTTGGTGAACTACTGATCAGCAAGGGTGGTAAGTTCAACTCGAAAACACTGGGTTCTGTAGACTTCCAGAATGTGAACCCGCTGGGATGGACTGGCGACCAGGAAACTGACGACCAGATCAACCTGCTGTTGCACAACTACAACATCAAGTACAACGAAGAGCTGGGCCGTTACAAGCGTGAGAAGTTCAACCTGAGCATAGGTGACGAACTGCCTACGGGTGTATTGAAACTGGCGAAAGTGTACCTGGCGAGCAAGCGTAAGCTGAAAGTGGGTGATAAGATGGCGGGCCGCCACGGTAACAAAGGTATCGTAGCGAAAATCGTTCGTGATGAGGACATGCCATTCCTGGAAGACGGAACACCTGTAGATATAGTACTGAACCCGCTGGGTGTACCATCGAGGATGAACCTGGGACAGATATACGAGACCATCCTGGGATGGGCCGGCGAGAAACTGGGCGAGCGTTTCGCCACGCCGATATTCGACGGTGCATCGGTAGATGAGATAACTGGGCTGATTGAAAAAGCAGGCCTGCCCAACTACTGCCACACGTACCTGTACGATGGTGAAACAGGAGAGCGTTTCCACCAGAAGGCGACCGTTGGTATTATCTATATCATCAAACTGCACCACCTGGTAGATGATAAAATGCACGCGCGTTCTATCGGGCCATACAGCCTCATCACACAGCAGCCGCTGGGTGGTAAAGCACAGTTCGGTGGACAGCGTTTTGGTGAGATGGAAGTTTGGGCACTGGAAGCATACGGTGCATCGAACATACTGCAGGAATTGCTGACGCTGAAATCGGATGACATCATAGGCAGGGCCAAGACATACGAGGCCATTGTAAAAGGTGATAACATACCGAAAGCAGGTATACCTGAGTCGTTCAACGTATTGGTGAATGAACTGCGCGGCCTGGGACTTGAGTTGAAATTTGACTAAGCCTGGTTGATTGCAGAGAAATAAGACAATTTTTTAAAAAACTTAAAGACACTAAATAATATATGGCTATTAAAAAAGAAAACCGCCCAAAACCGGGGTTCAGCAGGATAACAATCAGCCTGGCCTCTCCGGACACGATACTTGATCGTTCTTATGGCGAAGTTTTAAAGCCGGAAACTATCAACTACCGTACCTACAAGCCTGAGCGTGACGGCCTGTTCTGCGAGAAAATATTCGGCCCTGTAAAGGACTACGAATGTTATTGCGGCAAGTACAAGCGTATCCGCTACAAGGGTATCGTGTGCGACCGTTGCGGTGTTGAAGTAACAGAAAAGAAAGTACGCCGCGAGCGCATGGGCCACATCAAGCTGGTAGTACCCATCGTGCATATATGGTATTTCAAAAGCCTGCCTAACAAAATAGGCTACCTGCTGGGCACCAGTTCTAAAAAGCTGGAGAGCATCGTGTATTACGAGCGCTACACAGTAGTACAGGCCGGTGAAGCTGAAGAGCTGATACGCCAGAAGCTGAACCTGAAAGACTCTGAAAAAACAGAATTGCAACTGCTGACAGAAGACGAGTACCTGGAAATATTGGAATCTATATCCAACGAAAACCAGTACCTGCCCGATGAAGATCCCAACAAGTTTATAGCTAAGATGGGTGCTGAAGCAGTACATGCATTGCTGAGCAGGATAGACCTGGACCAATTGTCTTATGACCTGCGTAATGCAGCTGCCAATGAAACTTCTCAGCAACGTAAGCAGGAAGCCCTGAAACGCCTGAGCGTGGTAGAAGCCTTCCGTGATGCGAATACACGCGTGGAAAACAGGCTGGAGTGGACAGTGATGCAGTATATCCCTGTTATTCCACCAGAACTGCGCCCGCTGGTTCCCCTGGATGGTGGCCGTTTCGCGTCGTCTGACCTGAATGACCTGTACCGCAGGGTAATTATACGTAACAACCGCCTGAAAAGGCTGATAGAGATCAAAGCGCCTGAAGTGATACTGCGTAACGAAAAGCGTATGCTGCAGGAAGCGGTTGACTCATTGTTTGATAACAGCCGTAAATCTAACGCAGTAAAAGCTGAAGGTGGCCGTGCGCTGAAATCGCTCTCTGACGTACTGAAAGGTAAGCAGGGACGTTTCCGCCAGAACCTGTTGGGTAAGCGTGTTGACTATTCAGGACGTTCGGTAATCATCATCGGGCCGGACCTGAAACTGCATGAGTGCGGACTGCCCAAAGATATGGCTGCTGAACTGTTCAAGCCGTTTATCATACGCAAGCTGATAGAAAGGGGCATAGTAAAAACAGTAAAGAGCGCGAAGAAATTAGTAGAACGCAAAGAGGCCGTAGTATGGGATATATTGGAGAATGTACTGAAAGGACACCCGGTGCTCCTGAACCGTGCCCCTACGCTGCACAGGCTGTCTATACAGGCATTCCAGCCCAAACTGATAGAAGGTAAAGCGATACGCCTGCACCCGCTGGTGTGTACCGCGTTCAACGCCGACTTTGATGGTGACCAGATGGCCGTACACGTGCCGCTGAGCAGTGCTGCTATACTGGAAGCACAATTGCTGATGCTGGCATCGCACAACATCCTGAACCCGCAGAACGGTACGCCGATTACGCTGCCTTCGCAGGACATGGTGTTGGGACTGTATTATATCTCGAAGGCTAAGAGGTCTGAAGGGGATGTGAAAGTGAAAGGTGAAGGTATGGCCTTCTACAGCGCTGAGGAAGTGATGATAGCGTATAACGAGGAACGTATAGACCTCCATGCGCCTATCAGGGTAAAAGCTAATGTAAAAACAAAGGATGGCCTGAAAAAACAGTTAATAGAAACAACTGTTGGCCGCGTAATATTCAACCAGTTCGTGCCTGAAGATAATGGCTTTGTAAATGCACTGCTGACTAAAAAATCTTTGCGTGAAATCATCGGTGTTATCCTGAAGAATTCAGGTGTACCTGCTACGGTAAAATTCCTGGATGATATCAAGACACTTGGATTCCGTATGGCATTCAGGGGTGGCTTGTCATTCAATATCGAAGACTTGTCGATACCTAACGTAAAAGATGAACTGGTAGCGGCTGCGCAGGCAGAAGTGGATGAAGTATGGGAGAACTATAACATGGGTCTTATCACGAATAACGAGCGTTATAACCAGATTATCGATATCTGGTCGCGCGTAGATACCCGTGTTACGGAAACATTGATACATGAGATGGCCGTTGACAAGCAAGGTTTCAACTCTGTGTACATGATGCTGGATTCCGGTGCCCGTGGTTCTAAACAACAGGTGAAGCAGCTGGCAGGATTGAGGGGATTGATGGCCAAGCCGCGCCGTAGTGGCTCCAGCGGTTCTGAAATCATTGAAAATCCGATCCTTTCCAACTTCAAAGACGGCCTGAACGTATTGGAGTACTTTATCTCTACGCACGGTGCGCGTAAAGGTCTGGCGGATACGGCCCTTAAAACAGCCGACGCGGGTTACCTGACACGCCGTCTTGTTGACGTTGCACAGGATGTAGTCATCAATGAAGAAGATTGCGGCACATTGCGTGGTATTGCAACATCAGCACTGAAGGATAACGAGGATATCGTAGAATCCCTGTACGACCGTATATTAGGACGTACTTCGCTGCATGATGTATTCAATCCGCTGACGGATGAACTGATAGTAGAAGCCGGAACTGAAATAACAGAAGAAGTAGCTAAGGCTATAGACGATAGCGCGATTGAGGCAGTGGAAATACGTTCTGTATTGACCTGCGAAAGCAAACGCGGTGTATGTGCCAAATGTTATGGTAAAAACCTGGCAACAGGCTATATGGCGCAGAAGGGCGATGCTGTAGGTATTATCGCTGCACAATCCATCGGTGAGCCGGGTACACAGCTGACACTGCGTACCTTCCACGTGGGTGGTGTTGCAGGTTCTTCAGCTATCGAGTCTCAACTGGTAGCCAAATTTGACGGAACCGCACAATTCGACGGACTGCGTACAACTACCTATACTAACCTGGAAGGTGATGATGTGGTAGTAGTAATAGGACGTACAGGTGAAGTGAGGGTGATAGATGTAGAAAACGACCGATTGCTGAATACGCATAACATTCCTTACGGTTCTCACCTGAAGATTAAGAATGGGCAGAAAATCAAGAAAGGCGATGTTATCTGTACATGGGATCCGTTCAACGCCGTTATCGTATCTGAGATAAATGGTAAGGTGAAGCTGGAGAGTGTAATAGAAGGTATCACTTACCGCGAAGAGGCGGATGAGCAAACAGGCCACCGCGAGAAGGTAGTAATAGAAACTAAAGACAAAACCAAGATACCTTCAGTATTAGTGGAGGCAAACGGCGAGGTGAAGTCATATAACCTGCCTGTAGGTTCTCACATTATCGTTGCAGAAGGCGATAAGGTGAATAACGGCCAGGTGCTGGTGAAGATACCTCGTGTGATGGGCCGTAGCCGCGATATCACGGGTGGTCTGCCACGTGTAACTGAACTGTTTGAAGCACGTAACCCGAGCAACCCTGCAATAGTTGCAGCGATAGACGGTGTGGTGGCCTTTGGTAACATTAAACGTGGTAACCGCGAGATAATCGTGGAAAGTAAAGAAGGTATAGTACGGAAGTACCTGGTACCTCTGACACGTCATATCATGGTGCAGGACGGTGACTTCGTAAAAGCCGGTACGCCGCTTTCTGACGGTGCTACTACACCAAGCGATATCCTGAATATCAAAGGGCCGTTTGCCGTGCAGGAATACCTGGTGAATGAGATACAAGAGGTATATCGTTTACAGGGTGTGAAGATCAACGATAAACACATCGAGGTAATAGTACGCCAGATGATGCGTAAAGTAACAATCGTTGACCCGGGCGATACCAAGTTCCTGGAAGATGATACCGTGGACAAGATGGACTTCATGGAAGAGAACGACTGGATATTCGACAAGAAGGTAGTAACCGATTCAGGCGATTCTGATGAACTGCACCCCGGCCAGATAATTACCCTGCGCGAAATACGTGAGCAGAACAGCCTGCTGCGCCGTTCAGATAAGAAACTGGTAGAATACCGTGATGCACAACCAGCTACATCTACACCGTTGCTGCTGGGTATTACCAAAGCATCGCTGGGTACGCATAGCTGGATATCAGCCGCCTCGTTCCAGGAAACTACTAAAGTACTGTCGCAGGCAGCGATCAACGGTAAATCGGACGACCTGATGGGACTGAAAGAGAACGTAATAACCGGTAACCTGATACCGGCCGGTACGGGTATGCGCGATTACGATGATATCATAGTCGGTTCTAAAGAAGAGTTTGAACTGCTGATGGCTAACCGTGACGTGCTCCAGTTTGACGAAGAAGAATAATCCGCTAAGAACGGATTGAAAGATAAAGAGCCGCTACGTATGTAGCGGCTCTTGTTTTTTTTAAAATATAGATTGAGTTCTCCCTCAACTC
The DNA here is from genome assembly GCA_964515955.1 of uncultured Flavipsychrobacter sp. Taxonomy (GTDB): domain Bacteria; phylum Bacteroidota; class Bacteroidia; order Chitinophagales; family Chitinophagaceae; genus UBA5543. The sequence continues at coordinate 163,048 of CAZEZM010000004.1, forward strand.
ATTTCGGTGAATGTTATTCCCATCCTCCACCTAATGCCCTGTAGATGTTTACAGCGGCGTTCATCTGCTGTTTTTGGGTTTCAACTAATTCAAATTTCGCCTCCAGCGCATCGCGTTGGGTGAGTAATACTTCCATATAATCTGCCCGGGCAGAACGGAAAAGATTATTGGAAATTTCTACTGATGCTGATAATGCTTCGACCTGTTGAGCTTTCAGTTTATAACTATTCGCCAGGTTGCTGATATTAGCTAACTGGTTGGTGACTTCCATGCAAGCATTTATAACTGTACGCTCGTAGTTGTACACTGCCTGAAGCTGTTTAGCATTTGCGTTATAGTAAGTGGCTTTGATGGCGTTCCTGTTGATAAGCGGTGCTACAAGGTCACCTGCCAAGGAATACAACAAGGATTCAGGTGATTTGAATAAATACGCAGGGTTGAAGGCGCGATAACCTAATCCCGCGCTGATGCCGAGTGAAGGGTAGAATGAAGCCCTGGCCGCTTTTACATCCAGTTTTGCAGCAATTAATACCTGTTCTGCCTGTTTTATGTCCGGGCGATTGTTCAATAATTGCGATGGAATACCTGAATGCAGGTTTTCCGGCAGCAGGTCGTTGAGGGATACACTGCTGCGGCTAACGGGCTGGGGATACCTGCCCAGCAGGTAGTTAATCCTGTTTTCTGTCTGTGTTATTTCCTGTTGAATCTGATACTGCAAGCTTTGTGTATTGAGTACCTGCGCTTCAAACCGGCGAACAGCCAATTCGGTGACACGTGTCGCTTGTTTCTGCATCTTCACAATTTGCAGGGCATCGTTTTGTATTTCGATGTTTTTCCTGACGATATTCATCTGGTTGTCCAGTGCAATTAATTCGTAATAGGAATTAGCTACTTCGGCCACCAGGTTTGTGGTCAGGAAATTTTTGCCCTGCACGGTAGCGAGATATCTAGACACCGCCGCTTTTTTTGCGTTGCGTAGTTTACGCCATATGTCCAGCTCCCATGTAGCATATAACCCCAGCCGGTAATCGGGTACCGGTTCGGGCATCTCCCTGCCCGGTTCTATTTCTGTCGTCGCCTCCATGGCGCCGATATTAGTATATCGCGCTACCTTTTCAGCTCCGGCCCCGGCCATTACGCCGACAAACGGCAGGTACTCACCCTTGCGGGCACGAATCTCATTTCGGGAAATTTCTATTTCCTGCAACGTAATGTTTAGCTCCTGGTTGTTTTTTAATGCGGTGTCGATAAGTACAACAAGGTAAGGGTCTTTAAAAAACTCTTTCCATTGAGTTGTTGCAATATTGACGGTATCCACTTCAGTGGCCTGGTTGTATTTTCCAGGTGGTGGTATAATACCTGTTTTATTTACAAGTGATGGAATATTGCATCCATCAACTGCGAACACTAAACAGATAATTCCTGCGTATCGATATATTTTTTTAACCATTTTGATTTATTTCTTTGTTTAGCAGTATATCTTCGTTGTTATCTCCTTCTTCACTAAGCGGCTTTTCGTGCTCATCCCTGATCAGGCTGCGGCCTTCAGCCAGTGTCCCGAATATGTAGTACAATCCGGGTACGACTATCACTCCGAACACTGTACCCAATAGCATGCCCCCTGCTGCGGCTGTACCGATAGTGCGGTTGCCAATGGCGCCCGGCCCGGTTGCAACTACCAGCGGAATCAACCCGGCAATGAATGCGAACGAGGTCATAAGTATGGGGCGGAAACGGGTCCTGGCACCCTCGATTGCCGCCTCAAAAACCGTTGCGCCATGACGATGCTTCTGAACGGCAAATTCTACAATGAGGACTGCGTTTTTACCCAACAACCCTACCAGCATAATCAGGCCCACCTGTGCATATATATCATTGGCGAGTCCCGTAACCTTGAGTAGAATATATGAACCGAACACACCAGCCGGTAAGGATAGAATGACAGGCAATGGCAGCAGGAAACTTTCGTATTGTGCAGCCAGTATCAGGTACACGAACGTCAGTACTACCAGGAAGATATATAAAGCTTCGTTGCCCCGCCCGACTTCGTCTTTTGAGAGGCCAAGCCAGTCTATATCATATCCGCGAGGTAATACCTGTTTCGCTACATCCTGTATTACCTTAATGGCTTCGCCACTACTATATCCACGTGACGGTGCGCCATTAATTGCAGACGAGGTGTACAGGTTGTATCGTGTTATTTCATTTAATCCCTGTGTTTTTTTGATGCTCATAAAAGAGGAGTAGGGTACCATCTCCCCGTGGTCATTTTTTACATACAGGCTCAGTATATCGGTGGGTAACCTGCGGTATTCGGGAGATGCCTGCACGAATACCTTGTAAAAACTGCCAAAACGGATAAATCCCAGTTCATAGGTGCTGCCTATCAAAATAGACAGGTTGTCCATAGCCTTACCAATAGACACACCTTTTTGCATGGCGGCTTTATTGTCTATCACCAATTCGTATTGAGGATAATTGGCTGCGAAAAAGGTGAATAAACCTGTTAGTTCTTTTCGCTTTTTCAGTGCTGCCATAAACTCATCGTTCACTTTTTCAAATGCCTTGTAGTCGCCGGTGTTGGTTTTATCTAACAAGCGAAGCGAAAAGCCGCCTGCGGCACCGTAGCCGGGCACGGCGGGTGGTTGAAAGAACTCGATAGTAGCGCCGGGAATTTCCCTTGTTTTCTCTTCTAACTCTTCTATGATTTCTTCTGCTGAATGTTCCCGTTCAGACCAGTCTTTCAGGTTAATAAGACATGTACCTGCGTTGGAGCCACGCCCTTCCGTCAGTACCTCATAGCCAGCAAGGGCAGAAACGGATTGAATACCGTCCACATGTTCCGCTATTTCCTGCAGCTTTCTTGAAATATCATTTGTCCGTTCCAATGTAGAACCCGGGGGGGTCTGGACAATAGCGTATATCATGCCCTGGTCTTCGGCTGGTATGAAGCCTGATGGCAGCGTATTGGATGTAAGCCAGATGCCCACACAGAATGCGGCCAGCATACCAAAAGTGATTAGCCTCCTGTTGACAATAACCTTCAGTAGATTAGTATATCTTCCGGTCACACCTTCAAACCAGCGGTTGAAGCCGTCTATAACGCGGTCTACGGGTGTTTTCTTTTTCGGTTTACCATGATTGTTTTTTAATATCATAGCGCACAATACCGGGGTGAGCGTAAGGGCAACTACACCGGATAGTACAATAGAGGTAGCCATAGTAATGGAGAACTGCCTGTAGAAAATACCCACAGGCCCTGTCATGAACGCAACAGGTATAAATACAGCCGTCATTACAAGGGTGATGGCAATGATGGCCCCACTTATTTCATGCAACACCTTCACAACTGCTGCATAAGGTGATAAATTTTCCTGCTCCATTTTCGCATGTACCGCCTCCACTACCACTATTGCGTTGTCTACCACAATACCTATAGCTAATACTAATGCAAACAATGTAATGAGGTTGATAGTTAACCCGAACATCTGCATGAAAATAAACGCACCAATAAGCGATACCGGAACGGCCAATGTTGGAATGAGCGTTGACCGCCAGTCGCCCAGGAAAAGGAATACCACAATAGCTACCAGTATAAAGGCCTCTACCAGTGTGTGCACTACCTTTTCGATAGACGCGTCCAGGAAACGGGAAACGTCATAGCTGATTTCGTATTGCATACCCGGAGGAAATGAAGTTTCTTTCATTTCCTCCAGTTTATCCTTCAATTGACTGATTACTTCACTGGCATTGCTACCATAGTTTTGCTTAAGTACTATAGCGGCTGATGGATGGTTGTTCAGGTTAGAGTAGATATCATAGAATTCACTACCCAACTCTACATTGGCAATATCTTTAAGACGCAGTACTTCACCATCAGGGTTGGCCCTGATGATGACATTTTCGTATTGTTCCGGTTTGTTGAACCTTCCTTCGTAGGTAAGCACATATTCAAGAGATTGTGAGCGTTTGCCATCACTGCGGCCTATCCTTCCGGGCGAGCCGATAATACTCTGCTCATTCAATGCTTCCATTACCTCCTCGGTAGATACGTTATAGGCCCGCATCCTGTCGGGTTTCAACCATACGCGCATGGCAAACTGCCTGCTGCCCAGTATTTTTGCACTGGCTACGCCGTTTATCCTCTGCAGTTCTGGCAGCATGTTGACACTGGCATAGTTATACAGGAATTTTTCATCAACATGCTCGTCTTTACTAAAGAGGTTGACGTACATCAACATGTTTGGCTGTATGTAATTCACGATTATACCCTCCCGTTGCACGAGTATCGGTAGCCTGTTGGTTACCTGTTCTATCCGGTTTTTTACATTAACTACCGCCTGGTTGGGGTCAACGCCCAGGTTGAAAACGACCTGTATAGTAGCTTCTCCGGCACTGGTAGCATCCGATGTCATGTACCTCATTCCCGGTACACCATTAATAGATTTTTCCAGGGGTATCAGTACCGAATTGACCAGCACTTCTGCACTGGCGCCGGGGTAATCCATGGTTACCAATACTACAGGTGGCGCAATAGACGGGAACTGTGATTTAGGCAGTGTATTAATTGCCAGTACCCCCATGAACATTATGATAACAGATATCACAATAGACAGCACCGGCCTATGTATAAATTCTTTGAACATTATGTATATTTTAAGTTGCTTATACTATTCTGTAAATAATTTCAAGTCCTTGATTACTGCACGTGGTTCCACGTACTCGTAGCTTATCTTGTCGTCGTTTTTTACTTTTCGCAAACCTTCCAGCAATATTTTTTCGCCTTCTTTCAGCCCCTCGTTTACGATGAAGAGGTCGGGCATTTCAGCCGATACGGATATTAACCTTTGTTGTACACGATTATCTTTGTCAACCACATATATGTATTTCTTGTCCAGTATCTCGAAAGTGGCTTTCTGGGGAATAATCAATGCGTTTTTATATTGAACAGGGACGAGGATACTGCCTGTTTCACCATGCCTGAGCAAACCGGCCGGATTTGGGAACGTGGCCCTGAAAGGGATATTACCCGTTTCGTTGTTAAAGTCTGCCTCAATGGTTTCCACAATGCCCGCATGTTCAAATTGGCGGCCATTTGCCATCAGCAGGTTTACTGTCATCAGGCTATCTTTTTTGCCCATCGATTTGTAGTTCAGGTATTCAGATTCTGATACGTTGAAGTAGACCCACATCTTACTGTTGTCAGATAATGTGGTAAGCAGGTCACCTTCTTCCAGCAGGCTACCCAATCTGACGTGGAAGCGATCAATGTAACCGCTATAAGGTGCCCTTACTTCAGTAAACAGAAGGTGTGTCTGCGCAAGTACAAGTTCAGCTTTTGCCCTATCGTATTTAGCTTTTGACATAGCCAATTCATTGGGAGCAACGATATTATTGTCTGCCAGAGACTTGGTGTTCAGGTATTCTATCTCAGCTACTCTGGCCTCAGCTTCTGCTTTTTGTTTTTCCGCTTCATACAGGCGTGGCATTATTTTGAATAACAGTTGACCTTCTTTTACAAACCTGCCTTCGTCAACATAAACGTTTTGCAGGTAACCCCTTTCCTGGGCCCTGAGTTCTATATGCCGTATAGACTGTATCTGGCACACGTACTCATTTATTATTAAGGTGTCGGTTTTCAGGGGACTTGTAACCAGAAATTTCGTGGGGGCTTCCTTTTTTTTCTTGTGTGATTGGCAACCTGTGTTAAATATATATGCTGCCAGGACCACGATCATGAGAATTCTATTCATGTTTGTCATGTATTAAATATTGAGACTATTAATAGTTATTGTTAGGATGCCTGCTATTGTTATTAACCAATAGCAGATGTAGAATTGAATGCTATATGCATGGATATAGCAGTAAGTAAATCTGCCATTGCCATATACACATTAGTATATGGCAATGGCAGAAAACGCAAGAATTTATCAGATAAGGAAGGAGCAGTACAAAATATTCCTGTCAGGTAAACTGTCCTTTATAGCACTTGCAAAATGGATGAGAAAGTGCTTGTTGTCAGGAGAAAATAATGGTAGATAGTCGTAGGTAGATAGCTGTTCAGTTGTAAAGAAAGCAACATTCTTCACTGTATCCTCTTCGATGTCTTCTACTTCCAGGAACTGTGATAAATTGAATAAACCTGTTTGATGATATTTGGTGCAATGCGTGCCTTTGGAATAGTGTTGAGTAGCTGTATTGTTGGTGTTGAAACCAGAAGCAATAGCCGACACTCCTGCAAGTTGCAGGAAAATGACTATTATGAGGCTTGCCGCTACTGATTTTTTCAAAAAACAGATTCCTTTAATCGGGAGTAAAAGTAGGTATTTATTACTAACCGCTGTGGTGGCAATTAAACTTTTGCAAAAAATTAATCTACATGGTGCACTGGAACTACAGATGTGATAAACTGTTGAGCACAATTACCAGAAGCTTTTGACAGCTTACAGTCGTTCTATTACAGATGCCATCAGGCTGCTGAGTTTCGCGTCGGCTGAGTTGGCAACTGCTATAATTTCTTCGATATTACAGGGTTGCAGGTTCCTGTAGTCACATTCATCTGTTACCACACTTACGGCGGCACAGGGCAGGCTCAGTTGATTGGCTACTATTACTTCCGGTACGGTACTCATGCCCACCAGGTCTGCACCGATTATTTCCAGGAAACGGTATTCAGCCCTTGTTTCCAGGTTGGGGCCCATTACCGATGCATATACACCCTTGTGCATGATTAACCCCTGCGATTGCGCTGCGTCCAATAAGAGGGCAGATAGCTTTTTATCGTACGGGCAACTCATATCGGGGAAACGGGGGCCGTATACGGGGCTGGTCAATTCGCGTAAAGGATTTTCGGGTTGCAGGTTGATATGGTCGTCTATCAATACAAGGTCTCCCTTTTTGAAGTTGAGGTTGATGCCACCCGCGGCATTGCTCAGCAGCAGGTATTGTATGCCTAATGCATGCATTACCCTGATAGGAAATGTTATCTGTTGCATAGAATACCCTTCGTAGTAATGGAAACGCCCCTGCATGGCCAATACTTTGTTTTGCCCGATTGTGCCATATATCAGCCTGCCGGTGTGCGACTCTACAGTTGCTACGGGGAAGTGGGGGATATCATCGTATGGGATAGATTCGACAATGCTGATTTTATCTGTAAACTTTCCTAAGCCTGTGCCTAATACAATCCCCACACTTGGCGCTTCTATTCCTTTAGCTTTGAGGAACAATACAGCCTCCCTTATTTGTTCTGAATAATTCATTTGTTTTTTTTTATAAACTGGTAATATAAGTATAGGCAATGAACCTGTTCGGTTCATTGCCTATAAAATTAATAACATGGATAATGTTATCTGGATTTTTCTAAGATAGTTTTATTCTTTTGAAAAACTTGGATAAGATTATAATACTTATATAAGTAACCACTGTAAAAACCATGCTGAATAAAATCGCGTACACGTATTCCGGAATAGTAATTTGTGTTGACGTGTAAATTTCCTTCCCGGCAAAAACCATGTTAAAAACTAAAGCAATCATTGCAAGTATTGTCGAAGTGCGATGCCTGTACACGACAATACTGAAAACAGCAACTGCTACTATCCATGATAATAATAATATGAAGATTCCCATTGGTATTGCTTTAAGTAGAAATGTTTCTTAACCATCTTGTGCCGGGAACAGAAGATGAAAGGCATATCTAATGCCCGGGCATTACTGACTACGTTTTTTTGTGGTTTATTATTGGCTAATTTAATTTAAATGTACAATGTTTTAATGTGACAGCCAAGTCTTTCTGAATATTTAAAAGCCGGGAACTTTACCGGTTCAGACATTTATTAAGCTGGCTAATAGCCGTATATTGTCCGTTTATCAGGCATGTATCCGTTGTTGAAAATATGGGTGAAGGTGGGGTTGAAATTCTATTGCAGCCGCATTGGTTTTGACCGTAACCATATGGACGAAAGCAACCGCCCGTTGATTTTGGCATGCAATCACCCCAATTCTTTCTTTGACGCAATGGTGATGGGTGCTTATCATCCGCGCAAAATGTATTTCCTGGCCCGTGGTGATGCTTTTGTTAACCCATTTGTTGACAGGCTGCTTCGCATGATGAATATGTTCCCCGTATACAGGATGAGCGAAGGGAAAGACAAACTGGATAAGAACCATGAAACTTTTGCCAAATGCCTGGATGTTTTAAAAGATAACGGCTGTGTATTGATATTTTCGGAAGGCATATGCATTAATGAGTGGAAGCTGCGCCCGCTAAAAAAAGGTACAGCCAGGCTGGCGTGGATGTGCTGGGCAGAGCAAGGCATAAAGAATATGGTAGTGCAACCCGTGGGTATCAACTATCACTCATTTACTGAAGTGCCCAAACGTGTGTGTGTGCAGTTTGCACCGGTGATAGACGGTAAAGAATATGAATTGAGTAATGAAGCTGGTTTCTATAAGGAATTTAATCAACAGCTTGCCGCCCGCTTGTCCTGCTTAGTATTAGAGAAAGGCAATGCCGCATTAAGTAAGAAGAAGACGGATTACCTGCTCAAATTGATGCTGGCCCCGCCTGCATTGGCAGGGTACATCCTGCACGCGCCATTGTTTATACTTATCCGCAGTGTTGTAAGCAATAAAACCAAAGGGACTGTTTTTTTTGATTCGGTATTATTTGCATCCCTGCTGCTGGTATACCCATTGCTGGTATTGCTGGCTACCGTGTTAACCGTCATAATTACAGGCAACCACTTGTATTGGCTGTTATTCCTGTTCCTGCCCTTCTCAGCATGGTGTTATAAGCATTTCAGGGCTGAATAACGATAATTTATACATTCGGGAATATTCAGTGTTGTGACGTTTATCATTGATTACAGTGGTATAAAAACGATAATTTTGCGCCCAAAATAACTTACATGAAGTTTTGGAAGAAGTTGGGCCATGCCGAACAGGACAAAAAAATTACAGATGCCTTAAGCCGTAATATCGACTATAAGCAAAAGGTATCATTAGGCATACCTGCTTCCAAGCTGGACAGTAATGTGTTTTACGACCAGGCGCCATTTCTTAAAGAAGCACCCCTGTTGCGTACATATGTGGCCAACCCTAACCATATAGGCTGCCACACTATGGGCGAGTCAGAAGAGTTTTTCAAAGGTACGCAGGATATAGAACGTGAAGTGATAGACCTGCTGGCAGTGGACGTGCTGAAAGCAGAAGAAGGCAGCTACGATGGCTATGTGGCAGCCGGGGGCACAGAAGCCAATATACAGGCTGCCTGGATATACAGGAACTACTTTAAACAAGAGCATGAGGCCGGGCAGGAGGAGATAGCGCTGATAGGCTCGCAGGATACGCATTACTCGATAGCCAAGGCTGCTAACCTGCTGAACCTGCAATGGTACAGCGTGCCTGTAGATGACACAAACCGGGTAATAATAGAGGCAGAACTGGACAGGGTAGTGGCAACAGCTATGGCCGCCGGGGTAAAATATTTCATCATCATATCCAATATGGCCACTACCATGTTTGGCAGTGTAGACAATCCTGATGTGTATGTAGCTTGTATGAACAGGCACAATGCGGAATTTAAACTGCATGTGGATGGCGCTTTTGGCGGGTTTATATTCCCCATCAGCACGCCCGAATCTAATGTGAACTTCACCAATTCCCATGTGTCATCTGTGACGCTGGATGCCCATAAGATGCTGCAGGCACCGTATGGCACGGGAATATTTATAGCCCGTAAAGGATTGATGCCCTATGTGTTTACCAAAGAAGCACAATATGTGCATGGGCAGGATATTACCCTCAGCGGCAGCCGATCGGGCGCCAACGCGATAGCTATATGGATGATACTGGTGACCTATGGCCCGCACGGATGGTTTGAGAAAATAAATAAACTGCTGTACCGTACGGAATGGTGCTGCAAACAATTAGATAAACTGGGTGTGCAGTATTTCCATTACCCTAAAATGAATATCATTACCATCAGGGCGAAATATGTGCCGCATGATGTGGCGGCCAAACATGGACTGGTGCCGGATACCCACGATGAAAATCCCGGCTGGTACAAAATAGTAGTGATGGACCACGTGGAGGTAGAGTACCTGGAGGCGTTTTTGAATGACCTGCGCACACATAAGTCTTTGTAGTTGGTTGATATTATCTGTATTTCGTTGCAAATCAAAACCTTTGGTTGCATATAATATTTCTATGACATTCGCATAGCATAATTTGTTGACATTGAGTGCATTGTAAAAACTCAAAATAGATAAATTATGAAGCGTTATGTATTATTTATCCTGGCTGTTTGCTTTACATTTACTTTAGCGAATGCGCAGGCATTAACATTCAAAAAATTGTATAGTACCAACGGCCCATCCAACCAGGGCAGCAGTATTATAGAACAAAGCAATGGTGATCTTATTGTGTGTGGTATCAGGAGTGTCCCCATAGGTACGCAATATATTGCCAGTATTATCCTGTTCAGGATTAATAACTCAGGAGACACTTTGTGGACGAAGGAAATAGGCACATCCACCGACAGGGAACTGGCGTATAATATGATACAACTTCCCAATGGCAACCTTGTAATAACAGGAAGCGTTAACCAGCCACCTACCGGTGACCCCGATGCACTGATTGTGTGCACCGACAACAGCGGTAATGTAATATGGCAGAAAAAGTATGGCGGCCCGCAAAATGATGTAGCTACTAACGCCATTTATGATGGGAGCCATATTATTGTATGCGGAAGAACTGAAAGTTTTGGCGCAGGCAATGCAGACGCATGGCTGCTGAAACTTAATACATCCGGCGATACGGTATGGACAAAAACCTATGGTGGTAATGAGTTTGACGATGCATGGAGCATACAGGTAACGGATAATCACTACTACTTCACGGGCGGTACTTACAGTTTTGCCAACGGACAATTTGATGATGCATGGGTAGTAAAAACAGACACAGCAGGTAAGGAAATATGGCACAAAGAATATGGTGTTGCCAACAGGGTAGACTGGGCCTGGGAAATGTGCCCGGTGCTGACCAACGGCATAGTAAACGGTTTTGCTCTGACAGGTGTAAAAAATACCGAAGAAACCCAGCCAGGCAGTGCTCAAGGTTCGCTGTTATTTATAAAGATAGACACAGCCGGCAACATCTTATGGGATAAATCAATCAGTGCTTCCGGCACCCAACAATGGAGAAGAGAAGGGTATAACGTCAACCAACTGGCGAACGGTGGATTCGTAATATCAGGCTATAAACTGGAACCCACTGTGCAGAGTCAACAACTATACGTAGTGACAACAGATGCCTCCGGTAATATAATATCGGACACAGCTTTTGGTACATCAGACTCCAGTTATACTGCTAATGGAATGGCATTGACCACAGACGGCGGGTGGGCCATTACAGGCTCTGTATTCACACCCGGCCAGCAAATCAGGTATATATATGTGACACGATTCAAGCCTGTAAATGCCACTGTAAACACACTCATCAACAGTGCTGATGTGATGATATTCCCTAATCCTGCAGGCAGAGAAGTGACCGTGAGCGTACCGGCTAATGTACAATTGGAAACAGTGTTATTGTATTCTGTAGACGGCAAGCTTTGCGGAACGTACAACCAGATAGGAGGCAGCGAAGTAAAACTTGATATCATGCAAACAGGTATATTTATACTGGAGATTCACACTAATAAAGGGGTGGTGAAAAGTAAGGTCCTGGCACAGTAAAATTGTGTAAATGCGAATACGCTACCGTTCAATAAGAGTATGGGTGCACATCCTGGTATGGGTGGTGTATTTCTGTATAATGATTTTGCCGGGCATGTACCGCAAGCCTGCTGATGTGCAGGTATATTACCTGGTACACTATATCATATTGCTGGTATCGGTGTATGTCAATATCCTCGTATTAATACCACGATACTTTCAGAAAGAAAAGTACAGGTTATATTTCGTTGGTCTGACGTTGGTATGGCTGGCAGGGGCAGCGGGGATTTACTTATCAGGTATCATTAAATTTCCGGACGCTCAACAGAGGCCATTGCTTAAACAGCTGAGCCCTGTTGTGGCTTTCTCCATGGAGTTTATGTTGTTAAGCTTATATAAGCTGGCCAAAGAGTGGTACCTGAAATCAAGCAGGGTGAAGGATATGGAGTTGGCAAAAATGAAGGCGGAGTTGGGACTACTCAGGAGCCAACTGGATGCACATTTTATATTCAATACGCTCAATAACCTGTACCTGTTGGTGCTCAACAAGTCGGACAAAGCCCCCGGTGCCGTATTGATGCTGTCTGACTTGTTGAGCTATACTATTTACGAGAGCAGGGAGGAAAAAGTGCTATTGGCTAAGGAACTGGATTTTCTGAGGAGCTATATCAACCTGCAGAAACTGAGACTGGGTAATAATCAGCCGGTGCACCTGGAAGTGCAGGGGGAGGAAAGCGGGCACATCGCCCCGTTGATATTGTTTAACTTTATAGAAAATGCGTTTAAACATGCTGATGGTAATGTGTACTTGAGTGGTGAAGAATATTATATCTACATATCGGTGACAATAAAACAGGACACCGTGGTATTGAAAGTGATAAATGGTAAAAGTAACAGGAGCAGCAATACCCCCGGGCAACAGAAGGGGATAGGTATGTACAACGCTATCCAAAGGCTGGAGCTGGTTTACCCGGAACGGTATAAACTGGATACTCAGGCAGCGGATAGCTTGTATGAAGTAACTTTAACTATTTCTAGGTAATGATAAGATGTTTATTGATTGATGATGAACCTTATGCTTTAGAGCTACTGGCTAAGTACATAGCGGAGTTTGCCGATATGGAGGTGATAGCGCAATGCAGAAGTATTGATGCTGCATTGCCTGTTCTCCAGTCCCAACATATTGACTTGCTATTTCTTGACGTAAAAATGCCCAAGATGACAGGTATGGAGTTTCTGAAAGAAATGGACAACATACCGAATGTTATTTTAACAACTGCCTATCGCGAATACGCTGTTCAGGCATTTGATTTCGGAGTGTTGGATTACCTGTTAAAGCCTATATCTTTTATAAGGTTTAGCAAAGCAGTATTGCGATACAGGCAACAGTGGACGGACCGCGCTACAGAAAACATACATCATATCGTGGTTAAATCAGGGTTTCAATACCATAAAATAAAGCTATCGGATATACAATATATCCAGAGTGTGAAAGAATATGTAGCAATAATCAGCAGTAATGAAAAATACATGGTGCGCAGCTCAATGGGTGAGATACTTTCCCAATTGCCGGATAATGAATTTATACAAGTGCATAAGTCCTATATAGTTCCCTTGTCACGCATACGCAGTATCTCCACCACCGAAGTATGCCTGTCAGGCGATGTTAATTTGCCCTTAGGCAGGAGTTTTGCCCATTTGGTAAAAACTGCTTTTTCAGCTTCGGTTAAATAGCCAGTTTCATTTTTGTATTATTGTACCGTCTTATTTATTGTATAACAATGACACCCGAACGTGCCGCTAATATAGAACGTGTGCTGAGCCACCGCCAGCCCGACCTGGCTGTGGTGATGGAGGATATAGAAGACCCGCACAATGTATTTGCAGTAATGCGTACCTGCGATGCCGTAGGCATACAGGATGTGTACATTATCAATACGGGTTTCCGCAAGCATAAGAAATTCGGCAAAGCCAGCTCATCTTCGGCCAGCAAGTGGCTTACCCTGCACCATTTTGATAATATAGATGAATGTGTGCAAGTCGTGCGCAAAAGGTACGATAAACTCTATGCCAGTTATTTAGGTGAGGGTTCACGCTCGTTTTACGATGTTGATTTTACAGAATCGGTGGCAATGGTGTTTGGCAATGAGCGGGATGGTATAGGCGCTGAAATATTGAGCCAATGTGATGGCAGCTTCATCATACCGCAGGTGGGTATGATACGCTCGCTGAACATATCGGTAGCCTGCGCAGTAGCTTTGTACGAAGCCCGCCGGCAACGAATGGATAAAGGATATTACAACGGTATACCCCGGCTGGATGCAGATGACCTACAAGTGTTACAAGAAGCCTGGTCAAAAAAGGAACAAAAAATAAAGCGCTGATTAACAGCGCTTTATCAAATGTTATTTTTAGTTCTTATTTAGTTGCCTAAGTAAGATTTCAGTAACTGGCAGCGTGTAGTAGTACGCAGTTTGGTTATTGCTTTGTCTTTTATCTGGCGTACACGTTCGCGGGTAAGGGAGAATTTCTCACCTATATCTTCTAAGCTCATCGGGTGTTCTACACCTATGCCAAAGTACAATTTAATCACATCCCTCTGGCGGTCTGTCAGCGTACCCAGCGAGCGCTCTATTTCGCAACGCAGCGAGTCGTAGTGAGACAGTTCAGAATCTGCCGCTTCAGAGTTCGGGTTTTCCAATACATCCAGCAGGGTGTTGTCTTCGCTGTCCACAAAGGGAGCGTCGACAGATACGTGCCTTGCGGCCACACCCAGTGTTGTTTCCACTTCTTCAGTACCAATTTCCAGCATTTCGGCCAGTTCTTCGGTAGAAGGTTCACGTTCGTACTCCTGCTCAAGTTGTGAATAAGCCTTGCTTATTTTGTTAGACAGGCCCACTTTGTTGAGCGGAAGGCGTACAATACGCGACTGCTCGGCAAGTGCCTGCAAAATAGACTGGCGAATCCACCACACGGCGTAAGAAATGAATTTGAAACCCCTGGTTTCGTCAAAGCGTTGGGCTGCTTTTATCAGGCCCAGGTTCCCTTCATTAATAAGGTCGCTGAGTGATAAGCCCTGGTTTTGGTACTGTTTGGCAACAGACACTACGAAACGCAGGTTAGCTTTAGTGAGCTTTTCCAGTGCTATCTGGTCGCCTTGTTTAATACGGATGGCCAGTTGCACTTCTTCTTCGGGGGTAATCAAATCTACTTTGCCAATTTCCTGCAGATATTTCTCGAGGGATTGGCTTTCACGATTCGTAATAGATTTCGTGATTTTAAGCTGACGCATAGACATAGGCAGAACTATATTTTTTTAATAAAAAAAGAAATAAACCCTTTCGGGATCCCTTAAAAAATGTCATTACTAAGACAAATCTAAGGGTTGAAGCAATTCAACCCAAAAAAAATTAAGAATACCTTAACAGCGTTTTCCCCAACCTGCAGATATGGCGATACAAAATATTTGGCTGAATTTTTTTTAAAAATTTTGATTGTTCAACCATTTTTATATTATTGCAGCATAGGATTGTCCCAGATGAATAAGAACAGGTTAATGTATTCTTTAGAGTTCCCCATACGCTGCTCACCCCAGATATTGTACGAGTTTTTATCAACTCCGGTGGGTTTGTCAGAGTGGTTTGCCGATAAGGTAGACCAGCGTGACCATACCTTCCGTTTTTCGTGGAACGGCTCGGAAGATATTGCCTACCAGATAGACCAGTTGGAGAATGAGTATGTACGGTACCGTTGGGATTATTATGATGATGATGAGTTTTTCGAGTTTCGCATTGAGCAGAGCCCGGTAACTAACGAGACTATACTGACTATTACAGACTTCGCCGATAAATCGGATATTAAAGACCAGGAAAGCCTGTGGGACTCGCAGGTGCATGAACTGAAGCACCGCATTGGCAGTTAAAAAAGATAAAGACAGGTAAGCTATCTATAAAAAATCCGCCTCTACCGGGCGGATTTTGTTTGTGGGCTTAATGCCTGTCGGGCTTCGTCCATTCATTCATTATTCTTTCTAATGCGCTGAGATTACCCGTAAGTTGTGCTATACGGTGTACTACGCCCTCTACCAATGCATCGGGGCAGGAAGCCCCGGATGTAATAAGGATATTGAGGGGACGCTTTGCCGGAAGATAGTTTTCCGTTGTCTTTTCAGAATGGCTATGAAGGTCAAAATGGGAGATATTATGCTGGTCTAACAGGCAGCTTTCGTTTTTGACAAAATATGTCGGCAATACCTGCTCGCACAACTCTACGAGGTGCGAGGTATTGCTGCTATTGTAGCCGCCGATGACTATCGCCAGGTCTGCTGGCTGCTGCAGCATACCCTGCACAGCGCTTTGATTGTCGTTGGTGGCGTAGCAGAGGGTATCCCTTGTGTCCGCAAAGCGTTCCGGTATCTTATCCGCCGATAGGTTGTAATGGTCAATCATCACCTGTTTCAGGTAGTCGGCTATACCTTGTGTTTCGCTGGCCAGCATAGTGGTCTGGTTCACCACTCCTATTCGTTGCAGGTCTTTACTTACGTCAAATCCGTCTGAATACTGCCACTTAAAATCGGTATAAAAATCCTGTGCCGGCAACTCCCCGGTAATATATTTGGCCAGGTGCACCGCCTGTGCCATGTCTTTTACTACTACCGTAGGGGCGTTTTCCTTGCTATGAGAGAAGGTTGCCCTTGTCTCTTCATGCCGGGGCTTACCATGCACTACGATAGTGTACCCCTCATGGCCTATTTTTTCGGCCCTGTTCCATACCTTTTCCACAAACGGACAGGTAGTTTCGTAATGTGAGGGCTCTATACCGATTTCTTTCAGTTTGGTTTCGATTTCAATCGTGGTGCCAAATGCAGGAATAATAACTATATCATCACCTGTAAGCTCATTCCAATCTATCAGCATATTCCCCTTTGTGTCCATTATGAACTGCACACCCATATTTTGGAGGTCTGCATTCACCCCGGGGTTATGTATCATCTCACTGAGCAGGAAAACGCGTTTACCGGCATTTTCAGCCACGGCACGAAAAGCTATCTCGATAGCGTTTTCAACACCATAACAAAAGCCGAAATGACGCGCCAGGTATATGTTGATATCTGCTATTGGCAAACAGGTAGGCGCAAAGTCTTTCTTCATTTTATCAGAAGCCTTTCGCTGCTGTTTGATAGCAGTTATCAGCGGGCTTCTATAATGTACCGGAACCTCGAATGATTTCATAACCGCTGGCAAAGGTACATAATGGACAATGGAATGCCGTGGACAGGTCATGCCAATGTGTTAAAGTTTTTCAGTGTAAAGACAAAGGCCTCACAGTATTGTGAGGCCTTGGAATATATTAATTTATGAATTATTATTTTTCGTAATCTTCTTCTATCCTGCAATAATGGTAAATGATGGCGTATCGTTGCAGGTAATCTTCCTCTGTCTCGTAGTATTTACAGGCATCATCAGCGTCTGCTTTGGTGCCTTTGATGGTATGGTGCGTGGTAGTCCTTTTAACGGTATCCTTGTTATCCTGGGTTACGGTTTTAACCTCACATACGCAGTCGTGTGTTTTATAACAAGAAGATAAAACAAGCACAGATAACGCTATTACCGCAGATAAAGTCAGATTTTTATTCATGAATTGTTATTTATCGTCTAAAAATAGCGTTAGTATTTGAAAAAAACAAGCAACTTATAAAGAGTTGGCACAATTTGAGCTGATATTAGTGGCTACACTATAAAGTCAAGCTATAGACAATAAAAAACGGCTGAAACAAGTCAGCCGTTTTTTAGAATTCATTATTATTTACCATTACCTGTTGAGCACAAACCGCATCGTTGACATCTGATTGTCAATTACTATGTTCACCTGGTATACGCCGTTTGCAAGATTGTTCTCAAGCATTACAGGGAGGTTTATATTGTTGCCATCTCCGTTATAGGCCTTGCTGTACACCAACTGGCCCAGCGAATTGGATATTTTCACTATTACCTCCTGATCATTTATAGTATTAGTGAGCGTACCCTTTATGCTAAACTGACCGTTGTTGGGGTTGGGGTAGAGGCCTATTTCAGCAAATGTGTTGCCGAAATCGCTTACACCCGTAGTAATAGTCCTGCTTTCTACCGTTTCCAGGTTGACATTAACACATGGTTCGCTGCTGGTCATTTCCACGTGTATTTTGTCGGTCTTTGCCAGGTTTGATGCATCATAAAATGCACCGGTGGCCCCGGGTATAGCCACGGTGTTTTTATACCATTGATATGATGGGTTCTGTCCACCATTTACAGGTATCGCAGTAAACCTGTAGGTGTTGTTGCCCAGGTATATAACTGTGACATTCACCGAAGGGTCGATGGGGTTGCCTACAGAGAATACCACTGGGTTACTCATTTCGGGGAAGACGCATGTAGCGCTGCTGGTAAACCTGCATTGTACGGTATCTCCGTTGTTTAACGAGGTAGTCCTCATTGTGCCACCTGTTTCGCCAGGTATATCCTGTCCGTTCAATACCCATTGGAAGGCAGGCGTCATACCGGAATTAGTATAGAATGCGTACATAGTTACTTCTGTATTGTCACAAATAACACTATCGGGGTTGGGCGCTATCACTATGCTCGCACGTGTGGTCTGGTTAATAGTCATTGTGATTACATTGCTGTTAACCAGTGCAGGCGACGGGCATTGTAAGCTGCTTGTCAGTTGACAACGAACCTGGTCGCCGTTGATGAGCTGAGATGTGAGGTATGTGTCTATGTTGGCTCCCACGGGTTGCCCGTTTATCAACCACTGGTAAGTCGGGGTTTGCCCGCCGTTGGTAATATTCGCCCTGAAAACGGCCGGTTTGCCTGAGCACCATGAATTGCCTACATCGGATGTGATAGCTATTGCCGGTGTTGAGTACGGCGTTACTTTCATCGTTACCTGGTTGCTGCGTACAGACTTAGGAGACGGGCAGGCAACGTTAGAAGTCATGTCGCACCAGA
Organism: uncultured Flavipsychrobacter sp.; assembly: GCA_964515955.1. Lineage (GTDB taxonomy): Bacteria > Bacteroidota > Bacteroidia > Chitinophagales > Chitinophagaceae > UBA5543. The sequence continues at coordinate 181,751 of CAZEZM010000004.1, forward strand.
TGATATCACCATTAGCAAGCGATGATGAGGTGTAAGTAGAGCCTGAGCCAACAGTATTGCCATTACGTTTCCATACATAAGTAGCGCTGCCGCCGTTGACAGGGGCAGGTGTAAAAGTTACAGAAGTGCCTGCGCAAATATCTTCGCTTGTGGCTGTAATGGCTACAGAAGGAGTTAACAGAGGCGTAATCGTCAAAGTAGCGACGGCTGATGTTACAGCAGGGGTGCAGGTGCCACTAACAATACAACGGTACTGGTACCCATTCATGCTGTAATATACATTTGGCAGCAGCAGGGTAGGTGTAGTCACACCAGTGTATGTGCTGTTGTTAGATAGGTTATTCCAACCGCTACCGGTATTCAATTGCCATTGGTATGACAAGTTTGTTCCTACGGCCGTCACGTTGAAGCTAGCGTTATTGGTACTATCACACTTTGTAAGGTTAGCAGGGTTAGCCGTAATAGTTGGCTTTGCATGTACCGTGATGTATGTATAGTTAGTAGATAAACTATTGCAGGTGCCTGATATTACGCAGAAGTATACAAACACTTGTGTGGTGGGCGCTGCTGATATACCTGTTATATTCAGTGTGCCCGTAGTGGCGCCGCTGTATATACCGCCATTGTTTATCAGTGTCCAGGTAGTGCCGGTCCTGATATACCATTTGTAACTGATACCTGTACCCGTAGCGGCAACTGATAATGAGGTGTTATCGCCGCTGCATAGTGTTTGCGTAGCCGGCGTGTTGGCCGTAATAACTACAGGACTGTTGACTGTAAGTATAGCCGCTGAAGATGTCTTTACGGTAGGGCAACTGCCTGTTACCACACACCTGTACCGGTACCCATTATAAGTAGCTGTTACTCCTGACAGTGATAAAGAATTGGTAGTGGCGCCGGTATAAATACCACCGTTAGCGACATTCGCCCAGCTTGTTCCGCCATTGGTGCTTACCTGCCACTGGTAGGTTAAAGCTGTGCCGGTAGCCGAGATAGAAAATGTGGTGTTCTGTCCCAGGCATTTAGTATCACTTACGGGCTGTACTACAATTGTTGGCTGTGTATTGACAGTGAGGGTGGCTGCATTAGAAGGTGTTGCAATGCAACCACTGCTCAATACGCAACGGTACATGCTGTATGCGCCGCCAAAAATGTTTGTCAATGTCAGTGTGGTAGTAGTAACACCGGAGTAGATACCTGCATTCAGCAAGTCGGTCCAGGTAGTGCCGTTTAAAGACCCCTGCCACTGGTAAGATACCGGGAGTGAGCTTGTACCCGATACAGTATAAGTTGTATTATCGCCGGAACATACTGTTTTGTTTGTAGGCTGCGTGGTAACTACAGGCGTAGTATTAATAATCAACGTAGCTGCAGATGATGTGGCAGATGGGGAGCAAGTACCACTCACAACGCAGCGATATTGATAGGTATGTACCGCAGCAGTAGCATTCGTTAACGTCAACACTGAAGTGGCCACATTGCTGTATATGCCGCCGTTTGCCAGGTTGCTCCAGCTTGTTCCTCCATTGGTGCTTACCTGCCATTGGTAGGTAGGGGCGGTGCCTGTAGCCATAACATTGAAGGTTATATTGCTGTTAGGACATATTGTATCTGTTTGCGGGTGGCTTGTAATAACCGGTGCGGTATTTATTGTTAAAACAGCGGCATTGGATGTGGCAGATGGTGTACAAGTTCCGCTTACCACGCAACGATACTGATATCCATTAACAGCGGTTGTTGCCGCCGTCAAGTTGAGTGTTGCAGTGGTAGCGCCGGTATATATGCCTGTATTTGCCACGTTCGCCCATGTACCTCCGCTATTGGTGCTTACCTGCCACTGGTAGGTAAGCGCAGTACCTGTAGCTGTAACGCTGAAGGAAGTATTAGTGTTTTCGCAAATGGTACTGTTATTTGGATGAGCGGATATAGAGGGGGCGTCATATAAACTGACAATAGCTGGTGTGCGGGTGGGGTTCACGCAAGAAAGCGGGGAATAAACAATTTCAACATTCGCAGCCCTGGGGCTGAAGGTACCGGCAAACAGGCCGCTTACTCCCTTGCCTATATAAATATTTAAATCGTTGTTACTTGCCAATACTGCATTAAAGACACCGGCTGTTGTGTAAGGTATACTTGCATTTGAACAAACAATGTAAAATGCATAGGTGGTATTAGGTAACAATTGCAGAGATAGGTTAAAACCCAGGTCAGTACCTACTCCTGAACCGAGGCTGGCGATATTAGTACTGTTGTCCAAAAGTGTCCATGCACCAGAATTTAACTCAAAACCCACATGCGTACCGGTTTTATAGTAAACGGCAAAATTACCCGGGCCTGTAAAATAGGTTGGGTCAAGGTTTGCTTCAAACCGGTTGATAGTAATGATGTTATTCTTGGTCAAGATGTCGAACATGACGCCATTTTGCGCATTGCCGCTGGTAAAAGGTGTCTGCAGGCTATCCCCGGCTGTTGAGCCTGTGGAAGATTCAGCATAAAAAGTATCCGCTGAGCTGACAGAGGGTAGTGTTAATGTATCACCTGTGCCTACCTTATTACCGGCTATCAATGCATCATACCAATTAATATAGCCTCCGGATACATTAGCAGTAAGTATTGCCGTATCACCGATACAAATTGTGTCATGCGTAGTTGTGGGAGTGGTTACGAACGGCACAATTAACCGGGCTGTATCTGAAACATCTGAACCGTGGATGTTTTGCACTGTTACGCGGTATAAATTATTATTTAAACCTGTTGAAGCCGTAACACTAAGTGTATCGGTGGCTGCACCGGAATAGGCACCACCATTGCTTACGGCAGACCATGATGAGCCATTATTGCTTGACACTTCCCAGGCAAAAGTGGTAGGGGTGTTGGTTGCCGCAACAAAGAATTTTGCGATGGTGTTATCACAAGCCCTCTGCAACGTAGGCTGCGTTGTAATTTCCGGTACTAACGCCGGTTGGTATAGCTGCACGTTATCTACAATCCACCACCATGAGAAATCACCCCTCCACCTGAAACGTACTTTTACCCCCGTTTTGTTAGCAGCATGTGTGCTTACATCAATATCCTGCGTGTTGGGGTTGCTGGTAGTAGTATTGTTATTAAAGTAGACCTGGTTCCAGGTAGTGCCATTGAATATTTCAACAGTAGCAGATCCTCCGAAACCAGACTGAAAATATTGATCCCATTTGATTTTTATAATTGTTGACCCTGTTGTATTTACAGCAGGGGATTCCAATGTGACATCCTCAGCTCCCCCTCCGCTTGAATAATTATCACTGTCAAAAATAGCAGCCGGGGAAGACATAGGGCTGTTTATTGTCCTGGCATTGAGGTTGTCAAAACGCCATTTGTCAAATGATGAATTGCCGGAGAGTGTATTATTAGTCCAGCCTGTGGGTGGAGTTTGACCTGACCCTGTTGAAAAATTTTCATTAATGAAATATGTCTGAGCATACATATTCATTGTTAACAAAAGACTGATAGCCGTTATAAAAAGTGTAATGACTAACTTTCTCTGATTTAGATACATAAAATGCTGTTTTTGAGTGTAGTATGTGCAAAGTAAAAATAGACAGGCGATTTTTTGTATTTAATTAATTGTTAACTGTTAACAACGTATTAACATATTTAATGCTCATGCATGAGTAGGCTGGGTGCATACGTGATGGTGTATGTTTAAAACAAAGTGTTGATATAATTGAAGAATATGTTCTGAATTAACAGGTAACTATTTAGTTCTTTTCAGTTGAGGAAAGTATGCGTCTCATAACCCACTATTCCTCCATATTCTTATTATATTTAGCCCCACATTTCCAAAAAGCCATGTATTTTGAATAAGGGATATTATTATATACATATACTTCTTTGCTGTTTATTACTGTCCGTCGATATGTTTGCTCAGGCAAAGTATGATGTAGTATTTGATAAAAGTTACGCTGAGAGGGCAAAAGTGTTTGATACTGTAGTGATGAAAGAGTTGGAGCAACTGGATTATGCCAACTTCCAGACACGTATAAACAAACTAGAGGCAAAGGCTAAAAAAAGTAAGGATTACGGAGTCCAGCTTGAAATAATCATGGCCCGCTCTGAATACAAGAATAAACATGACCTGACAAATGCAGATGAAACTATAGCCATGATGGAAAAACTGCTGGCTGGGTTAGACAAAAAAAAATATCCAGAATATGCGGCGCTGATTATGTTCGATCTTGGCAATAACTATTTCAGTAAAAAATTCAGCTATACTAAGGCATTCGAGAACTACATTAACTCTTATAATATGGTGAAAGGGTTTAACTCCGGTAACTTTCCCCATAAAAAGAATGTACTTGCCAATATCGGCACGCGTTATTACTCCATAGGCGACCATGAAAAGGCAAAGGAGATATTGCTGGAAAGCGACACACTGCCGGATAGCAGGATGCATATCACCAACTATAACAATAAAAATACCCTGGGCCTGATATATCGGTATTATGGCCAATACGATACTGCCATCACCTATTTTGAACAAACCCGGCAATTGGCCGCAAAAGACGGTATACAGGTATGGGAGAATATTGCTAAGGGAAATATTGGCATTTGTTATTATATGCAGGGCAAATACGACCTGGCCATTCCGCTGTTAAAGGATGATGTGTTAGCCTGCCTGAAACATGGCCCGAGAGCATATGATAATGCCCTGAATTCGCAATTGATACTGGCAGACATACATCTGAAAATGGACAGTATGAACGCCGTAGCTGAAGATATAAAACTGGTAAACCGGTATATTGATGCATCGAGGGATAAAATAAAAGTCCTGAGTATGCTATACCCGGTTTTGTCAAGATACCATTATAAAAAAGGTGATTTGGGTAAAGCGTATGCCTACCAGGATTCAGCTGCAATATATAAAGACAGCCTGTCAAAGAGAGATAATATATACCTGTTGGCCAAGGTAGAGCATAAAAAAGAACGTGAAAAACATGAGGCAGAACTGGAAGTGCTGCATGCTGAAAAGCGTCTGATGGAGTTTACGCGAAACGGGTTAATTGGTGGTATAACCTTATTGGGTATTATTGCGGTACTGGCCATTAACAGGCAAAAACTCAGGCACAAGATCAGGCAGAACACCCTTGTAGCCAGCCAGGAACTTGCCCGGCAGGAACTGCTGAATGCTACCGCCCAGTTGGAGAGTTACACAAAAAGGCTACAGGAGAAAAACGCTATAATAGAAAAATCAACACTGGAAATTGAGAAGTTGCAAGCGACACTGACGGCATCGCAGCAAGGGCAGGTAAATGACGAAGTCCTGCAGCAACTCCATGCCTCTACGATACTTACAGATGAGGAATGGGAGGAATTTAAAGCGCTTTTTGAACAAGTGCACAAAGGTTTCCTGGTACGCCTTAAAGATAAGATGCCGGGGTTGAGCCCAGCAGATACAAGGTTTATTGTATTGAGTAAATTGAAATTGAATAATAAAGAAATGGCCGGTATTTTGGGTGTACAACCCGACTCAATACGCAGCAACAAACACCGGCTGCGCAAAAAATTTAATCTCCCCGATGATAACAGCATCACGGATTTCGTAGATGCTATATAGAAATTAATTCTTCGTAATGGTTTGATTTTCAATACATGTGTTCGTTGCAACGATTTTGCAACGCGTATGCAACAGTATTGCTACGCCTAATCTTTGCTTACCGTTAAACCCGATGACATATTTGTGCCATGTCTGTTTTTTCCGGCTTATTCAGCAAGTTCAAACATGAATTGAGAGCACTGCTGGTAATAATAATTATCAGCCTGCTCACTATTTCAATCATCTGGTATATGTATGATAAAAAGATACATGTAGTAGAGGAAAAGATAAAGCATGTGACTACCGGCAAAAAATAATACACACCAGGACCATTGTACTACTAAAAAACAAAACATGAAATTTATCAATTGTCTTATCCTGTTATTGGTATTTTCCTGCACAGCCAATGCACAGGCTTTCCTGAATGGTGGCTTCGAGACGAATACAGCGGGGGGCACTAACCGGTACAATCTAAATAATACTGCTTTTAATGGATATATGAGCGATGCCACAAGTTTTGGAGGTAGTTCTGAAATTGATATCGTCCATTCCAGCACTTCTTACGGTACGGTTAGCTATGGTTCATATTGCGTGGGACTTACCGGAGGAACACACGATAGTTTTTCATTGAAACTCGCACAACCCCTGCAGAACGGGACTTCCTACACATTTACCTTTTATGTTTACCGACCTAACTCATATGCCACAACTCCTGATACGTCCTATATAGGATTGTCAACAAGCGCAAGCACTTTCGGCACAATGATTTATACGGTGGCTCCACCGTCTTCCATCAACGCCTGGGTACAGCATACGGTAACATTCACAGCTCCAAATAATGGTCAATATATTACAGTTTGTGGAAAGACAACGGGTTCAGGTACCTGGAGATGGTTTGACAACTTCGTAGGACAGCCTCCTACTGTTACATTAGACCCCTTGGGAGATACGATCTGTGCCGGTACTAATAAACAGTTAATAATAACTGCGATCAATACATTTTCTTACCAATGGCAGGTGCACAATGGCAGCAGTTGGAGCAACCTGAGCAACGGTGGTGTTTATAGCGGAGCAACCGATGATTCGCTGACCATTACCGGGGCGACTACAACACTCAATAACTACCAATATCGTTGTATTGCCACCGATGGGAATGGAAACTATGACACTTCCACAGCAGCCAGGCTGGGGGTAAACGCATTACCGACTGTTACATCCACTACGGGGGCAACGGTATGCGCCGGTACTACAGGCAAAGTACAGGCAACTGCCTCGTCGGGCGCTACTATAGAATGGTATGACTCCTCATCGGGAGGAACCCTTTTATATTCCGGGGATACTTTGACAATCGCATCGGCAGCGACAACCAGGACCTACTATGCCGGAGCAAGTACTGCCGCAACCAGCACCCTGGCAACACTATACAATAGCGATAACAGTAATAAAGGAGTGATGTTCAATATCATACCAAGTGTTGATATTGTTCTGACGGATTTTGATGTAAACCTGATAGTTGGAACAACGGGGCCTTATGTGATTTATTATAGGGTGGGCAGCTATGTCGGCTCTACAACAACGCCCGGAAACTGGACATTGCTGGATTCTGTAACGTCAGTATCATCGGCGGGAAGTAATACAGCTTCACCCATGGGGTTCAATCTTTCGCTCAACTTATCTGCAGGTCAAACCTATGGTTTTTATATCAGTTGTACCGATAATATTACAAGTGCAGGGCTTAGATATACAAACGGCACATTTGCTACGCTTGCATCCAATTCAGATGTAGCTATTGCCGGTGGGGTGGGCAAGGCCTATCCTTTTAGTACAGATTACAGCAACCGGAGGTTCAATGGAACAATACATTACCATAAACCCGGTTGTAATAGCACTGCGAGAACCGGTGCAACATTAACCGTTAACCCCTCACCGGCTATAAGCGTACACCCTTCCAACAGTAGTATTTCCAACGGTGGTAATACCACTTTCAGTATTACAGCCGCCAACACGACAAGTTACCAATGGCAGGTATATAATGGCAGCAGTTGGAGCAATGTGACAAATACAGGTATATATACCGGCGCTACGACGGCCACTTTAACATTGACAGCAGCTACGACTACAGTGAATGGCTACCTGTACCGTTGTATTGCCTCGAACAGTAACGGTTGTACACCTGATACGTCTAACGATGGAACGCTGGCTGTTACCGGCACAGCGCCATCTATATCTGCGCACCCATCTAATGCTGCAATCTGCTCCGCCAGTAATACAACATTCAGCGTTACTGCGTCGGGTACCAGCCTCACCTACCAGTGGCAAGTACATAATGGTAGTAGTTGGAGTAATGTGGCTAATACAGGCATTTATACCGGTGCCTCAACAGCAACACTGACACTGACAGGTGCCTCCTCTGCTGTCAATTCTTACCAGTACAGGTGTGTGGTAACAGGTTCAGTAAGTCCGGCTGCAACAAGTAATGCAGCAACACTGACGGTGAACACAGCGCCGGCAATATCCGCACATCCATCCAATACTACAATCTGTTCCGGCAGTAATACCACCTTCAGTGTAACAGCAACAGGTACATCGGTAACATATCAATGGCAGGTGCACAATGGCAGCAGTTGGAGCAATGTGACCAACACCGGTATTTACACGGGAGCGACTACAAACACGCTTACTTTAATCGGGGCTACCAGTGCTGTTAATACCTATCAATACCGCTGTGTGGTGAGCGGGGCTTGTACCCCACCTGCTACCAGCAATGTTGCAACATTAACTATCAATACTGCACCAGCGGTTACAGCACATCCATCCAACAGCACCATCTGTTCGGGTAATAATACCACTTTCAGTGTGACTGCTACGGGTTCATCACTTACTTATCAATGGGAAGTACACAACGGCAGTAGTTGGAGTAATGTGACCAACACGGGAATTTACACAGGTGCAACTACAAACACACTTACTTTAACCGGAGCTACCAATGCCGTGAACACTTATCAGTACCGTTGTGTGATAAGCGGGACTTGTACCCCACCTGCTACCAGCAATGCAGGGACGTTAACTGTTAATAGTTTGCCAGCTGTTACTGTACATCCATCGAATAGTACCATTGGCGCGGGCAGCAATACCAGCTTTAATGTAACGGCTACAGGTACATCAATAACCTACCAGTGGCAAGTGAATGACGGCAGCGGGTGGAGCAATCTTTCCAATACTGGTATTTATACCGGAGCTACGACAAATACTCTTAGTTTAACAACTGTTTCGGCGGCCTATACCACTTACCAGTACCGTTGTATAGTGAGCGGAACTTGTACCCCTGCTGCTACCAGCAACGCCGCTACTTTGACCGTTAACTCCGCGCCTGCTATTACAGCACAGCCGTCTAACAGCACTATCTGTTCAGGTAGCAATACGACGTTCAGTGTGACGGCCAGCAATGCCGTATCTTATCAATGGCAGGTACACAACGGCAGTGCCTGGAGTAATGTGACTAATACAGGTATATATACCGGCGCTACCACAAACACGCTTACCCTGACCGGGGCTACCAGCGCAGTAAATACCTACCAGTACCGTTGTGAAGTAACTGGGCTTACTACACCCAATGCAATATCCAACGCGGCTACGTTAACTGTAAATACAGCCCCTGCTATTACGGCACAGCCCTCCAATAGTACGATCTGTTCAGGTAGCAATACGACCTTCACTGTAGCCGCCACGGGCACCACGCTTACTTGTCAATGGGAGGTGCACAACGGCAGTAGTTGGAGTAATGTGACCAATACAGGAATTTACACAGGAGCGACAACCAACATACTTACTTTAACTGGTGCGACAAGTGCGGTAAATGGCTACCAATACCGTTGTGTGGTGAGCGGGACATGTAGTCCTGATGCTACCAGCAATGCGGCGACATTGACTATTAATACAGCACCTTCCATATCAGCCCACCCATCAAACAGTACTATTTGTTCGGGTAATAATACCACTTTCAGTGTGACTGCAACAGGCTCGTCGCTTACCTACCAATGGCAAGTGCACGATGGCAGCAGTTGGAGTAATGTGACCAATACAGGAATTTATACAGGCGCAACTACTGCGACACTGACGCTAACCGGTGCTACTACGTCAGTAAACACCTATCAGTATCGGTGCGTAGTAGGCGGAGCTTGTAGCCCATCTGCTACCAGCAATGCGGGGACGTTAACTGTTAATAGTTTGCCGGTTATTACACTACATCCCTCGAGCAGTACCATAGGTGCCGGTAGCAATACCAGCTTCAGTATAACAGCTACCGGTACAACGTTAACCTACCAATGGCAAGTGAATGACGGCAGCGGGTGGGGGAATGTTGCTAATACGGGTATCTATACCGGCGCTACCACCAATACACTTAACTTAACTACCGTTTCTGCGGCTTATACAACTTATCAATATCGTTGTATAGTGAGCGGGGTATGTACGCCACCGGCTACCAGCACCGCCGCTACCTTAACCGTTAACTCGGCACCTGCCATCACAGCACAACCATCTGACAGCACCATCTGTTCGGGTAACAATGCAACATTCAGCGTTACAGCCAGCAATGCAGTGTCTTATCAATGGCAGGTAAACGACGGAAGCGGATGGAGTAACCTGGCCAATACAGGTATATATTCCGGAGCTACTACAGCTACCCTTACATTAACCGGTGCAACTACCACCGTCAGCACAAACCAATACCGTTGCGAAGTAACAGGATTGACAACCCCTAATGCCATATCTAATGCCGGCACATTAACGGTGCAAATTGCACCTGCCATCACATCACAACCGTCGAACAGTACAATATGCCCCGGAAGTAATACCGCCTTCAGCGTGACAGCTACCGGTACAACCCTTACCTATCAGTGGCAGGTAAATGACGGCAGCAGTTGGAGCAACTTAACCAATACCGGAATTTATACCGGAGCGACTTCCAACACACTTACTTTAACCGGAGCTACTACTACCGTAAATGCTTACCAATACCGGTGCGTAGTGAATGGCGTATGTACCCCGTCTGCTACCAGCAGTGCAGCTACATTGACTATCAATCCTGCACCTGCTATAACAGTTCACCCCTCCGGCAGCACCATTTGTCCGGGTGGCAATACGTCTATTTCAGTCACAGCCAGTGGCATAGGATTAACTTACCAGTGGGAAGTAAATGATGGAAGCGGATGGGCTAGCGCTACCAATACGGGCATTTATTCAGGTGCTACCACCAACACTTTAAACCTGACTGCGGCCACCACAGCCATCAGCAGTTACCAGTATCGTTGCGTAGTAAGCGGAACATGCACACCGTCTGCCACCAGTAATGCGGCCACAATTACATTCAATGCTCTACCCGCCGTTACACAACACCCGTCTAATGCCTCAGCCTGCGATGGCAGCAATACCTCGTTCAGCGTTACGGCAACAGGTGCCGGGCTAACTTACCAATGGCAGGTAAATGACGGCAGTGGCTGGAGTAATGTAGCCAACACGGGTGTCTACTCCGGCACTACAACCGCCACCCTGGCGCTGACAGGTGTTTCATCGGCCGTTGATGGCCATCAATACCGTTGTGTAGTTAATGGAACATGCACACCACCGGTTACCAGCAATGCGGCTACACTTTCTATCAGTTCGCTGCTAACTATTAATACACACCCGGCCAATACAACAATCTGCACCGGAAATAATACGACATTCACAGTATCTGCAAGCGGCGCAGGTTTGACTTATCAATGGCAGATAAATGATGGCAGCGGCTGGAGCAACTTGTCTAATACAGGTATTTACAGCGATGTCACTACTGCTACTTTGATATTAACAGGTGCTACCAATACGCAAAACAGCTACCAGTACCGTTGCGTTATCAGCAGTACCTGTACGTCTCCTGCTAATTCCAACGCGGGCACGCTTACTATATATGCAGCGCCCGCCGTTACGGTTGATCCTGCCAATAGTACTATATGCAGTGGTGGCAATACAACATTCGGCATTACAGCAACGGGTAACGGGCTCACTTATCAGTGGCAGGTGAATGATGGTTCAGGCTGGAGTAATCTCTCCAATACGGGTATATATAGCGGAACTACAACTAATATACTTTCATTGACCGGAGCCACAACTACGGTAAATACATACCAGTATCGTTGTATTGCCACAAGTTCGTGTACATTGTCTGATACAAGTAATGCAGCAGCGATTACCATCAACTCAGCTCCTGTCATTACAGCGCACCCTTTGAGCACCTCTGCCTGCGATGGCAGCAATGCTTCATTCAGCATAACTGCAACAGGCGCAGGGCTTACTTATCAATGGCAAGTGAATGACGGCAGCGGATGGAGTAATATTTCAAATACAGGTGTCTATTCAGGTGCTACCACCAACACCCTGGCACTTACGGGTGCTACCTCAGCGGTTAATAACTATCAGTATCGTTGCATGGTGAACGGAACATGTACGCCATCTGTTACCAGCAATGCAGCCACACTTTCTATTAATTCATTGCTCACCATTAATACGCATCCCGCCAATACTTCTGCCTGCTCCGGCAACAATGCCTCGTTCAGTGTAGTAGCTACGGGGGCGGGTGTGACTTATCAATGGCAGGAAAACGATGGTAACGGTTGGGCCAACCTAAGTAACTCGGGTATATATTCGAATGTTACAACCGCCACTTTGCAACTAACAGGGGCCACTACTTCGGTAAACACCTACCAATACCGATGCATGGTTAGCAGTTCATGTACAGCACCCACTAATACAAATACGGCAACGCTTACAATTAATGTTGCCCCGGTTATTACTTCTCAGCCATCCAACAGCACTATTTGCGAAGGTTCGAACACATCTTTCAGTATAGCCGCTACCGGCGCGGGTATTACATATCAATGGGAAGTGAACGATGGCAGCGGATGGACCAATGTGAGCAACGTGGGCATATATAGTGGTGCTATGTCCAATACTTTGCTGGTTACAGCGCCGACTGCATCAGCAAACAACAATCAATATCGTTGTATAGTAGGCGGCACCTGTGTACCGGGAGTTGTATCATCTGCTGCAACACTCACCGTTAATACGGCACCCGTAGTTATCACACAACCCTCCAACAGCACTATATGCTCCGGTAGCAGTACTTCCTTCATTATCTCCGCTACCGGCTCTTCTCTCAGCTACCAATGGCAGGTAAATGACGGTAGCGGGTGGGCTAACCTTTCCAATACAGGCATTTATTCAGGAGTGACATCTGACACCCTGCTGTTAACGGGCACTACTACTGCCGTTAATACCTACCAGTACCGTTGCCGTGTGAGCGGGGTTTGTACACCAGTTGCAACATCGTCATCAGCTACCATAACTGTTAATACAGCACCTGCAATTACATTACAACCTGCAAATAGTGCCATCTGCGAAGGTGCAAACACTTCGTTCAGCATCACCGCTACCGGAGCTGGCATCACTTATCAGTGGCAGGTAAACGATGGCAGCGGCTGGGTTAACCTTGCCAACACGGGGATGTATTCCGGGGTCACATCAAATACATTGGGTGTCACCACAGCGCCTGCATCAGTGAGCGGTTATCAATACCGTTGTGTAACAGGGGGCACATGTGTGCCGGGCGTCATGTCATCAAGCGCCACGTTGACTGTAAATACTGCACCGGTAATAACAACTCAGCCTGTTAACAGTACTATCTGTGCAGGGAACAATACTCTGTTCGGCATATCAGCTACAGGCACTGGTTTGACTTACCAGTGGCAGGTATACAATGGTAGTAGTTGGACTAACATTGCCAATGCAGGTATATATAGCGGGGCTACTACTGATACGTTAATGCTCACCGCAGTATCTGCATCTGTGAACGGCTATCTATACCGTTGCCATATCAGCGGTACGTGTGCGCCCCAGGTTACCTCTTCAGCAGTGGCACTTACCGTAAATACCGCACCTGCGTTAACGCTGCAGCCTGCAAACAGTACGATATGCGAAGGGACAAACACAAGTTTCAGCATCAACGCGGCAGGAACAGGGCTGTCTTATCAATGGGAAGTATATGATGGCAGCACGTGGAGCGGTGTGACTAATTCAGGTATTTATTCAGGGGCCGTTACAAATACCCTTACTTTGACTGCCGCTACTTCTGCGGTTAATGGATATCAATACCGCTGTTCGGTAAACGGTGCCTGTGTTCCGGGTATAGTATCGTCTGCCGCAACGCTTACCATACATACGGCGCCCGTTATTACTGTTCAGCCCTTAGGCAGTACCATATGCTCTGGTAACAACACCTCGTTTACGGTAACTGCTACAGGCACTTCGCTTACTTACCAGTGGCAGGTAAATGATGGCAGCGGATGGGTTAATGTCAGCAATGCAGGTATCTATTCGGGTGCTACGACCAACAGCCTGAACCTTACTACAGCCACTACGGCTGTGCATAACTATCAATATCGCTGCGTAGTGAGTGGAGCGTGTACTCCTGCTACAACATCAGCAGGGGCTGTCCTTGTAGTCAATGCACTTCCGGCAATTACCGCTCAACCCTCTGCAAGTACTATCTGCGAAGGCGGGAATACCACGTTTAGCATAGGTGCGACAGGTACGGGCCTTACATATCAGTGGCAGGTGAACAATGGCAGCGGGTGGGCTAACCTCAGCAATGCAGGTATATATAATGGGGTTACTACAAATACACTTTCGCTTTTGGCGGCAACAACTGCTGTTCATAATTACCAGTATCGTTGTGTTGTTGGCGGCACATGTACACCGGCTGTAATATCAAACATTGGAACGTTAACCATTCACACATCACCCGTAATAACCGCCAACCCTGCTAACAAAACAATATGTGAAGGATTGACGCACAACTTTACTGTGGCTGCAACAGGTACGGCGCTTACGTATCAATGGCAGGTAAACAATGGAGGCGGTTGGACCAATTTATTTAACACCGGGATTTATTCTGGTGCGACCACCAGTAGCCTGGCTTTAGCTAATATTCCGCCTTCGGTAAGTAACTATCAATACCGCTGTGTGGTATCCGGTGCATGTGCGCCTTCGGCCACATCCACGGCTGCAACATTAGTGGTAAATACCAACCCAGTGGTGACTACACAGCCTGCTGCAATAACGACTATTTGTAGCGGTGATAATACAACCTTTTCGTTAGCTGCTGCGGGTACCGGTCTTAGCTATCAATGGAGAGTTTTTAATGGTAGCGTATGGTCTAATGTAAGCAATGGGGGTATTTATGGTGGCGCCACTACCACAACGCTCAGTGTTTCGGGTCCGCTGGCTCCAACTACCGCAATCACATATAAGTATCACTGTGTGATTACGGGTACATGTGCGATTACAAATTCGGATACATCCACCCTGGTTGTTAATGCCAGACCGGCTCTTACACTGAACCCGGTGAATAAAGCAGTATGCGACAGTACAAATAATGTATCTTTTACAATGGACGCTACCGGTACCGGCCTTACCTACCAATGGCAGGTAAATAGCGGTACAGGATGGAACAATTTGTCCAACAATTCTACATATAGTGGCGTATTCAGCAAGCAACTGGTAATAGCCAAGGCGTTCTTTTCTATGAATACTTTCCAATATCGTTGTGTAGTGCAGGGCAGTTGTACACCCGTAGTAACAACATCCGCCGCTTTGCTTACTGTGTATGAACTGAAAACACCGGCGGTTACTATTGTAGCCAGCAATGCTGATATATGCGTGGGCACTTCTGTAACATTTACGCCTACGCCTGTAAACGGAGGCACTACACCGTCGTATATATGGAAGATAAATGGCAATACCGTAGGCACAGCCGGTACGTACACCAGCGCCACGCTTGCCGACAATGATAAAGTAAGCTGCATCATGGCTTCGTCTTACGTATGCCCAGTGCCCCCAACTGACACCAGCAATATAATAAACATGAAGGTGACACCATACTCAACGCCGACTATCAGCGTATCGTCACCAACAGGTGATAAAGGCTGCCTGGGACTTCCTGTGTATTTTTATAGCCAGGTAACTAATGGCGGGCTGACACCTGACTACACCTGGCAGGTGAACGGTAGTGTTGTAGGTGCGAATATTGACACATTTACCAGCAGTAGCCTGCAAAATGGTGATATAGTTAAATGTATCCTCACCAGCAGCTTAAAATGCCCTATGCCAAAAGTGGTGACCAGCAATAGCATAACGATGGATATTATACCCGTAACAAAATCCAGCATTGTTATCGCCGCCGGGCCGGATACCAATATCTGTACTAATGAAAAAGTGACCCTTCGCACCTGGTATACAAATGGCGGCACTACGCCGGCTTACCAGTGGATGGTAAATGGCCAGGACCTGGCCGGTGAAACGCAGGGCTCATTCATAACTACGGCACTCTCGGATAATGATGTTGTGGCCTGCCGTTTCATCAGCAGTGCCAGGTGTGTGTTCCCCGAGCTTAGTAATGAACTCAGTTTCGATGTGGATGCGATAAAAACAACAAGTGTAGGGGTCACGGTATATTCTACAGGCAACGATAGCTATACATTTAAAGCCTTGCCCCAGAATGGGGGTACTAATCCGCAATTCCAGTGGTATAAAAATAACTCAACCATTCCCGGAGCTACGGACAGTATTTACATTGCTACAGGCATACAGAAGTACGACCGGATTACAGTGAGAATGACCAGTAGCCTGGAATGTGTAAGCGATAGAGCTGTAATGAGTGAAAATATTACTACGGGCATCACAGCGACAAAGAATGCTGAAATCGACCTGAAGCTATATCCCAATCCGAACGAAGGAATGTTCACTGTGGCTGTCGATGGACTGGGTACTGCCATGTATGTGGAACTGGAGGTGACAAATATGATGGGGCAGATAGTATACAGGAAACAGGTGCAACCGGAACAGGGTAAAATTAACCATGCTGTTAGCCTAAGTAAATCAAATGCTGCGGGGGGGTATATGTTGAACGTAATTATCGATGGGCAAAGACTCAGCAGGCGGTTCGTAATAATAGAATAATCATACAAAAGTCAACAAGGCCTTCAAAATCAAGAGATTCTGAAGGCCTTGTTTTGCGTAGCCTCGACAGGAACTTTCCCCCTGTTGCAATAATGTAAAAAAGTAGTAGCCTCGACAGGAACTTTCTCCCTGTT
>CAZEZM010000005.1:0-102174 GCA_964515955.1 uncultured Flavipsychrobacter sp.
TGACAGGGCGGCATTCTAACCAACTGAACTACCGGTCCAATATTTTTATATAAAAGAGCTATCTTTTCCCCGAAATCAGTCAGGCATTCAATCCCGCTGGTGCGGGAAACTACCGGTCCAATTTCCCGTTGTTGGGGCTGCAAAGATAAAAGCATTTCCTTTAATTCTGCAAATCTTCTTTTAAAAAAAATCAAAGCTTTACTTTTGTAGTCCCATAAATAAAATTTTATGCAATTCCTGGATTTTGAACAACCGATAGAAGAACTGTTTGCGCAGGTGAATAAGCTGAAAGAACTCTCAGCTAAAAACGGTGTGGATGTAACGAAGACACTTGCGGAACTGGAGGCTTCTATAGAAAACGAGCGCAGGCGTATCTATCAGAATCTGACCCCCTGGCAGCGTGTTCAGTTGAGCCGCCACCCCGACAGGCCGTATACTCTATATTATATCGAACAGATATTTACCAACTTCAGGGAGCTGTATGGCGACCGACAGGTAAAGGATGATAAAGCCATGGTAGGCGGTATGGCCGAGCTGGATGGCATGCCGGTAATGGTGATGGGCCAGCAGAAAGGTGTGAATACCAAGATGAGGCAATTGCGCAATTTTGGTATGGCCAACCCCGAAGGCTACCGTAAGGCGCTGCGGCTGATGAAGATGGCTGAAAAATTCAACCGTCCGATAATTACATTCATTGACACCCCTGGTGCCTACCCCGGACTTGAGGCTGAAGAGCGCGGACAAGGTGAAGCAATAGCCCGCAACCTGTTTGAAATGTTTAACCTGACGGTGCCGGTGATATGCGTAATAATAGGCGAAGGCGCATCAGGCGGGGCACTGGGCATAGGCATCGGCGACCGTGTGGCTATGCTGGAAAACACCTGGTACACTGTTATCTCACCCGAAAACTGTTCCACGATACTGTGGCGTAGCTGGGATTATAAAGTACAGGCAGCCGAGCAACTAAAGCTGACATCGGAAGATATGAAGAACTTCGGCCTGGTAGATGACGTGCTGAAAGAACCCAATGGTGGCGCGCATGCCAAGCCTGAAGAAATGGTGGCCACGCTGAAGAAATACCTGTTGGATACCATTGGCGAATTGTCTGCCAAAGAACCGGCAAAGAGGGTGGAAGAACGTATCAATAAGTTCTCTGCCATGGGCTTTTATGAAGAGGCGTAAGGGATAGGGGATATTAGATATTGGATATTAGATTTTGATTTTTTGTCCCGGTAGCTTTTGAATTTGACTTTTAACTTTTGACTTAATAAGATATGCATCAATTTGCAGGTACAGGTGTCGCGCTGGTCACACCATTTAATAGTGATAGTTCCATCGATTTCAACTCGCTGGAAAAAGTAGTGAACCATGTAATAGAAGGAGGTGTCAACTTCCTGGTGGCGCTGGGCTCTACAGGTGAAACACCTACCCTCAGCAGAGAAGAACAACAGCAGGTATTATCGTTCGTAGTAGAAAAATGTAATGGCCGTGTGCCGGTGGTATGCGGTATAGCGGGCAATAATACTGCCGAGGTGGTGAACAATGTGAAAACTTACGACCTTACCGGTGTATCGGGCATACTCAGCGCATCACCGCATTACAACAAGCCATCGCAGGAAGGTATATACCAGCATTTCAAAGCAATTGCAACAGCAACCAAGCTACCAATAATACTATATAATGTACCGGGCCGCACGAGTAGCAATATGGCACCTGCCACCGTATTGAGGCTGGCGAACGACTTCAAAAACATAATAGCAATTAAAGAAGCCAGCGGCAACCTGTCGCAGTGTATGGAGCTGGTACAGGGCAAACCTGCACACTTTGCCATACTGAGCGGCGACGATGATTTGTTTATCTGCCAGGCTGCCATTGGTATGGAAGGTGTAATATCCGTTGCCGCCAACAGCTACCCTAAGAAGTTTACCACGATGGTCAACCACCTGTTGAGTGGGGACTATGCGCAAGGCCGTGAATTACACTATCAATTGATAGATGGTATCCGTCTGTTGTTTGCCGAGGGTAATCCTACCGGCGTAAAATGTACGCTGGATGAGTTAGGCGTGTGCCCTGCACATGTAAGGCTGCCATTAGTGCCCGCTACAGCCGAATTGCGCAACAAAATCAAAGCATACCTGGCAAATAGTTAAACGATATCGTTGTTTATCATTAGCCTATAGATATAAACATATAGTAACATGCCCATATAATAGGGAATTGCTTACCTTTGCTGCTCTGTAATTATAAAAGAATAAAATATAACAAGTATGAGTACTATGACTCGCTCTGAGATCGATTTTAAATTACCCTACAAGGTAAAGGACATCAGCCTGGCTGAATGGGGACGTAAGGAAATAAGGCTGGCAGAGGCAGAAATGCCGGGCCTGATGGCAATACGCGAAGAGTATAAAGGCCAGCAGCCACTGAAAGGTGCGCGCATAGCAGGTTGCCTGCACATGACCATCCAGACTGCTGTATTGATAGAAACACTGGTGGATTTGGGCGCTGAAGTTCGTTGGAGTTCATGTAATATCTTCTCTACGCAAGACCATGCCGCCGCTGCAATAGCTGCTGCAGGTATAGGTGTATTTGCATGGAAAGGCCAGACACAGGCCGAAGCTGACTGGTGTATTGAACAGACATTGTTCTTTGGTAGCCAGGACCGTCCCCTGAATATGATACTGGACGACGGTGGCGACCTGACCAATATGGTACTGGATAACTACACTGAACTGATACAGCACATAAAAGGTATCAGCGAAGAAACTACTACCGGCGTGCACCGCCTGTACGACCGTATGAAAGCGGGCACATTACCTGTTCCTGCTATCAACGTAAACGACTCGGTTACAAAATCGAAATTCGATAATAAATACGGTTGCCAGGAGTCGCTGGTAGATGCTATACGCCGCGCTACCGATGTAATGATGGCCGGTAAGGTAGCCGTAGTAGGTGGATATGGTGACGTAGGTAAAGGTTCTGCGCAATCGCTGCGTGGTGCCGGCGCCCGTGTTATCGTTACCGAGATAGACCCCATATGCGCCCTGCAGGCTGCTATGGATGGTTTTGAAGTGAAGAAGATGGAAGATGCTGTGAAAGAAGCAGATATTATCGTTACCGCTTCGGGCTGCCGCGACCTGATAACTGAAAAGCACTTCCGCCTGATGAAAGACAAGGCGATTGTTTGTAATATCGGCCACTTTGATATCGAAATAGACATCGACTGGCTGAACAAAAACTACGGACATACAAAAGATACCATCAAGCCGCAGGTTGACCTGTACAACATCGAGGGCAATGATATCATCGTATTGGCAGAAGGCCGCTTAGTGAACCTGGGTTGCGCTACCGGCCACCCCAGCTTTGTGATGAGTAACTCATTTACCAACCAGACGCTGGCGCAGATAGAACTGTGGAACCGCCACACTGAATACGAGAACAAAGTATATGTGCTGCCTAAGCACCTGGATGAAAAAGTTGCCCGCCTGCACCTGGCTAAAATAGGTGTTGTGCTGGATGAACTGACTGACGCACAGAGCGCATACCTGGGTATTCCTAAAGACGGCCCTTACAAGTCTGAGCATTACAGGTACTAAACCCCTGCCCCTAAAGGGGTATATGGTTTGACAAATATTAAGCCCCCTCCGTAAGGAGGGGGCTTTTTTATGCTATACTTATTGAAAAACAACGTGCAATTTTTATAATTTCAAACTAACTTTATTTTTAATGAATTAATGGAGCGCATAGGTATAAAAAGTATAGACATCAGAGATTTAATAAATGTAAGAAGCAGCATCATTAAAGAAGTTTTGCTTTTTGATAAAATTTATTACCATAAAGAACAGGTGATTGAATTTGGGAAGGCAATATTAAAGGACCAATTTACGCAATTACTCAAAATTGGCCTTAAAACATTGGATGAATTAGAGAATAAAGAGATTATTAAGGATATAAGCACAGATCATACACTATCTATTAACTATAAAGATATACCGTTTGATGCTAGTATTAATAAACTACTTGCACCAAGAAAGCAAGCAGTTGAGTACTTGCAGTCTACAGGTCAATTAGGAAAGGCTGGCGAAATAATGTTAGAGATAGTTAGCCTAGCAATTGATTATTTTACCAGAGAGTACTCTAGCTGCTTCAAGGGTGAGGCTATATGTACACCATTATTAAACAACGCAAACCTCCTATTGCCTGATAGTATTGAAGACAAAAAAAAGCAAGATGTGTTATCTGTTGTTATTAATTCCATTCCCACAATATCTCCAGAGGTAAGTTTATCTAAACTAAAAGAGTTTAAGACTGACAATGACATTCGGAGCAGTTTTTTAGCCCTGAGGGATTATATGATTGAGTTATCTAAAAGTAGTTTTAATTCAGATGAAATGTATGAAAAAATAGAATACTTGTTGGATAGATATGAGAAACAACTAAAACTTCATAAAACAAAACTTGAGTACTCGACATTGCAAACTTTTTTTATTGCTGGAGCCGAAGCTCTTGAAAATATACTACATCTAAAACCATCTAAAGCTCTGAAGGTTATACTTGATGTTAGGAAGAAAGAAATTGAACTCTTGGATGCCGAACAGCGATTTGTAGGTAGGGAAGTTGCATATATTCACAATATTAAGGCAAAACTCACTTGAATAAGGACCAATGGAAAAAACGCTTAAAGAATACTTAGCCGATATATATCTTGAATATTATAACGAACTATGGAAAGGTAGTCAAGAATTGAAAAAGAATGTTGACAATATGATAGTTTGGCCTGTCAGTTTATCTGCTGGCGCAATTTTGCTTATGAATTCTACCTCTCAACATGTTTCTTTAACCCCAAACCTATACACTAGCACTGCGCTAATATTGGTTACATTTTCAATACTCGCGGGCGTTTTTGCTAGATTTTTTTACACATTGGCAGTTCGCTTGTATTTTGACATGGAACGATTTTTTCAATTCAGATGTATGATGGAGAGATTACCAACTAAGCCATTCACATTAGCGGGAAAAGAAACTTCAGAACAAATTTACTATATGCTTCAAGAAAGCTTCAAAATTGATTACAAGAGAATACTAGACGAAAGGGATAAAGTAGATCCAAAATTCTGGCATAAAGCTGATGAGAATGCAAGAAAATTTTATAAGGATTTTGCAGAATTTAGAGAATCAGAATTCAAAATTGCCGTTCAACATTTCGATGAAATAATAATTGAATCATTTGGCTATCGGGAGGACTACTTTGAGAAAAGAAGAGAAAAAGGAATAAATCATAAAATAAAAAAGACGAAGGCTACGATATGTAAAAACCTAGGTATGGTGCTATATATATCTTCTATTATCCTCTTTTCAGGAGGAACAATTCTTTTACTATATTATTCCCTAAGAAACTGATTCTGCCCTGTCGAATTGTTTTCTATGCTGGTTATAGTCGTCCACTAAGTCCCTAAGGATGCAGATATCCTTATTGGCATATCATCACCGATTAATCAAAATTTTCCGTACATTACATATAATCATAAACCAAACTATATGAAGAAACTATACATTATTGCTGCAATAGTCTTGCTGGCATTATTTGTGAATGACACCCGGGCGCAGAGAACCGAGGTGACATTTTATACCACGAACGGCAACTTCAAAGTGCTGTTATACGATTCGCTGACAACGGTGACTGTTGATAGCTTCCTGGCACGTGTTGGCCGTAAGTTTTATGACGGGCTGATATTTCACCGTGTGATTGTCAACTTTATGATACAGGGTGGCGACCCCACGGGCACCGGCTCAGGAGGAACGGGTACCACTATTCCTGATGAGTTTCACTCCAGCCTGAAGAATGTACCCGGTGCATTGTCTATGGCTAATACGGGCACCCCCAATACCGGCGATTGCCAGTTTTACATCAATGTGGTCAACAACTCGCACCTGGATAATAAACACACGGTATTTGGTATGGTGACTGACAACTACACAGTAGTGGATGCCATTAGCAAGGTGCCCACTTCAGGCAATCCGAGTAATAAGCCACTTACAGATGTAAAAATGGATAGCATCAGGGTAACGAAATTTCCAGTACAGGTGAAAAATATTGTTAATGACGAATCAATAGAAATATACCCCAATCCCAATAATGGAATATTCAGTGTGAGCGCACCAGCGCCTGGTATGGAGATAGTTGTTACAAATATCAACGGCCAGGTCATTCAGCAGCAGCATACGGACCGTAGCGGGCTACATAGCATAAATATGGCGGGTCAGCCGAAAGGTGTATACCTGCTAAGGGTTTCAGGCAATGGCAGGGAATCGCATGGCAAAATAATAATTCAGTAATTGCACGTATTTTACCTGTATGCTTCCCCAAAAGGGGAAGCATATTTTTATTGTAGAATACGTATAATTTATGTATATTTGTAGTGGTAAAGTATCTTGCTTTTACTACAAGTTCTTTGAAGGGAATAGGATATAGAAGCACCCGTTTGGGGGTATTAATTAGTTACGGGTATAGGGCGCTTTTCAATAGGTTAAGCCCTGTATAGTGTAGTTATTGCGTTTTTATGCTACCCCGGGAACATTTTGCACAATTCCGGAACAAAATAAAATGTTGGTTTGCAATGGGTTATGTTGAATTGATGCCAAATTCACTTTTTTCATTTTCCTGGCATCATTTTGGAACATTTTGCCTCGGTGGGACAAAACCCCAAAAATAAAGGCAACCATCGGTTGCCTTTATGAGTGTGTGCTTTACTAATATATCATTAACGTACCCTGCCGCTCTTCAGGAAGGCGGGGCAGTTGGCTTGCCAGTAGTCGCGCAGGTTGCCTACAGCATCCAGGTAAACAGTCACCGTCAGGCTGCCGAACCAGTATAAATCGTTTGATTTGCTGTCGCCGCGCTGGTAGCGGTAGTCAGGGTAGTTGCCATCCCATCCGGCCAGCTCGTCCGTACGGAAAGAGTAGTCAACTGCTTCCTGTCCGCGGTATTCTTTCAATACATCCATGTTTACGTAAGATTTGCTTACGTCATCCAGGTAGTCGGTATTGGTATAGCGGAAGCCTATTTCAGGCGTTATCAGCAAGGTTTTGCCCAGGAAGAACTTCAAACCACCGCCTACGGGGAAAGAGGTGCTCACTAATTTATATTCTTTACGGTCAGGATACAGGGGAATATTCTGGCCTTCTGTGCCCAGCGGGCGCAGGTATACCTTTTGGCCTTGAGAGCCGAATGTGTATGGGTTGAAACGGAACACCGCAATACCTAAGAAGGCATAGGGTGTGAACTTCATACGGTCCTTTTCTATAGGCAGCAGGTTGAATTCAAACCCTCCGTGAAATTCAAGCAGGTTCGACCTGAAACTGAGGTTACGCTCTACCCTGGCAGGTATGCGCGACAAGCTGTCGAAAGCCCCTACATTGGTATAAGCTACCCCAAAACGCAGGCCCACGTGCGGGTTCATGAAGTATTTATACATGATTCCGCCCATAGCATGGGTGCTGTTATCCGGGAATAATTCAGGTTGCAGGTCGCCGTAGTAACTGCTTATGCCCGCAGAAAATCCAAACTCATGATGCTGTTGTGCAGGAGATGCCAACGGCAATAACAAAGCTAAGCTGAGTATAATACGTTTCAAAACGGAATTGTTTTAATTACGAGATAATGCGAAAGATAGAAACAATTTTCCAAAAACAAAATAGACTGTTAAAACACTAATAAGATTTTTAAACAAAAACATGCAAAAAAATACATATTTGTATCTGGTTAATTCTTTGTAGTTATTGCACCCCGCGAAGCATATTAATAAGAAATAAAGCTGTTTTTGAAGGTGTATGGCACAATGTATTATTTTTGCCAGCCTTATATTAATAACGATACAATGGACTTGATAGCAGACTTAAGAGCGAGAAACCTGGTGCAGGACATCATGCCGGGGTTGGAGGAACAACTGGCGAAAGAAATAACATCAGGATATGTGGGTTTCGACCCTACGGCCGATAGCCTGCACGTGGGCAGCATGCTGCAGATAACACTGCTGATGCGCCTGCAAAGGGCAGGCCATAAGCCTTATGCGCTGCTGGGTGGCGCTACCGGTATGATTGGCGACCCATCGGGTAAGTCTGCCGAACGCAACCTGTTGGATAATGATACCCTGCAAAAGAATATAGCCGGCATCCGCAGGCAATTGGAAAAGTTCCTGGATTTTGGAGAGGACAAGCCCAACGGTGCGGTAATGGTGAACAACTACGACTGGCTGAAAGATTATTCATTCCTGGATTTTATCCGTGATGTGGGTAAGCATATAACTGTGGGATATATGATGGCAAAGGATTCCGTACAAAAGCGCCTGGAAACGGGTTTATCCTTCACAGAGTTCTCTTACCAGCTCATACAGGCCTTCGATTTTTACTACCTGAACACCAACCATAATGTAAAACTACAGTTTGGCGGCGCCGACCAGTGGGGCAATATCACCACCGGTACAGAATTGGTGCGCAGGAAAGGTGGTAGTGATGCATGGGGTTTTACCAGCCCGCTGATAACCAAGGCCGATGGCAGCAAGTTTGGTAAAACGGAAAGTGGCAATATATGGCTCGACCCTGCCCGTACATCACCCTACCTCTTCTACCAGTTCTGGATGAAACAACCGGACGAAGAAGCAGAAAAGTTGTCCTATATATTCTCCTTCCGACCTGTAGAAGAAATACAGGCGCTGATAGAAGAACATAAAACAGCACCCCACCTGCGCAAGTTGCAAAAGGCCCTGGCAGAAGAGTTGACTACTTTGGTACACAGCGCTGAGGATTTAGCTTTCGCGCAGCAGGCTTCTGATATATTGTTCAGTAAAGGCAATGAAGCAGTAGACGTGCTGAAATCATTCAACGAACAACAATTGCTGGAGGTGATGGATGGCGTACCGCAGGTAGAATCTGCCAAGGCTATACTGGATGGTGAAGGCGCAGACATACTTACCTTCCTGGCCGAGAGTGGTGTATTCCCATCGAAAGGTGAGGCACGTAAAATGCTGCAAAACGGCGGCCTGAGCATTAATAAAGAAAAGGTAGCAGAATTGGATTTTAAACTGACCACGGCCCATCTGCTCAATGGCAAGTATATACTGGTGCAAAAAGGCAAGTCGAACTACACGCTGGCGATATTCAATTAATGGTGTAGCTCTTTTATCTTAAATTTGAAGGGAATGTCATCCCGGAAAGTAAAAAGCCTGGTATTGTTGCTGGTGGTAGCAGCTATTGCGCTGCCTGCTTATTTTTATTATAGTCCTGAAAAAAAGGCTGCAGTAGAAGAACACAGCTCCGCATGGCTGAATGTATATGATACTACCGTGCGATATGTGGGCATGCAGAAATGCCGCACCTGTCACGAGGCTGTGTACCAAACCTACATACAAACAGGGATGGGCCAGTCGTGGGACTACGCCACCAAACAAAAGTCCGCAGCAGACTACAGCCCCGGCCATGCCCTTGTGTACGATAAGGAACTGGATTTTTACTACCACCCCCATTGGCAGGGTGATAGCCTCTATGTTACGGAGTACAGGCTGGAAGGTAAGGATACTGTGCATAAATTGGTGCAGCGAATTGACTATGTGGTGGGCTCCGGGCAGCATACAAATTCACATATTTTTGTAACGAACGGGTATACCTACCAGGCACCTGTTACTTACTATACGCAAAAGGGTACATGGGACCTCGCTCCGGGTTTTGAAAAGGGTGCCAACAGCCGTTTCAGCCGAACGATACAGATGGAGTGTATGAGTTGCCACAATGGTTTGCCGGAGTTTGTGCACAACAGCCAGAATAAATACCTGAACATAAAACAGGGTATTGACTGCGAACGCTGCCACGGCCCCGGCAGCCTGCATGTGCAGGAGAAAGAGTCAGGCAATATAGTAGACACTTCAAAAATACCCGACTATACAATCGTCAACCCACGCCGGTTGTCAACAGAATTGCAAAATAACGTCTGCCAGCGTTGCCACTTGCAAGGCATAGCTGTATTGAATGACGGCAAGACATTTGCTGATTTCCGCCCGGGCATGAAGTTGTCCGAAGTGATGAACGTATTTATGCCCGGCTACCAGGGCGGCGAGGACAAGATGATTATGGCATCGCATGTGGAACGAATGAAAAAAAGCGCCTGTTATGCCAACTCGGGTAAAATGAGTTGTATTACCTGTCACAACCCCCATGTTAGTGTTAAGTTCACACCCAACAGCCAATACATCAATGCCTGTAATAGTTGCCATAGCGACGGTAAAGATGTGTTGTGCAGCGAAACAGAACCCAAACGCATGTTGAAGGATAATAACTGCATTACCTGCCACATGCCTAAAAACGGTAGTATAGATATACCCCATGTTGCGGTGACGGACCATTACATACGCAAGCGCCCGGTAGAGAAAAGAGAGGTGAATGAGATAACCGCTTTCCTGGGTATTGTATGTTACAACAACGACAGTGTAGATGCTATCACAAAAGCGCGTGGGTTCATGGAGTTTTACGAAAGGTATAATCCTAATAAGGGCCTGTTGGATTCAGCCCTTACGTACCTCGATAAAGAAAAGGAGCGCGAGGCCGATGATAAGCAGAACAGGGACTACATACGCATATACTTCCTGCTGAATAACTATAAAAAGGTAATGGAATATGCGGCAGGATTGAAACCAGCAGAACTAATGGATGCGTGGACAGCCTACCGCATTGGCGAAGCGTATTCGCAATCAGGCATGGTGGCGGCAGCCAAACAATGGTTTAACCGTGCAGTAACTATATGGCCCTATGCATTGGACTTTCAGAACAAGTACGGTGCCTGCCTGCTTGCTTTAAACAATTTGCCTGAAGCTAGAAAGGTATTCCAATTCATAGTAGATGAAAACCCTCGCTATGCAACCGCGCATACCAATCTTGGCTTTATATACATGCAGGAGGGTAACAATGCCATGGCTTACGACCACTTGAATAAAGCCTTGCTTTACGAGCCGGATAGCAGGCAGGCATTAATCAATATAGCGGTGTGGTATCATAATAACAGGCTGGATAATATGGCCGGGAAAACACTGCTGCACCTGCTAAAGAAATACCCGGATGATGGGCAGG
Organism: uncultured Flavipsychrobacter sp.; assembly: GCA_964515955.1. Classification (GTDB taxonomy): domain Bacteria; phylum Bacteroidota; class Bacteroidia; order Chitinophagales; family Chitinophagaceae; genus UBA5543. The sequence continues at coordinate 11,116 of CAZEZM010000005.1, forward strand.
CAAAAGCAATGCTGGCTGATTTGACTTTATAAATATTTTACTTTCTGTTTTTATGGATAGCGGATATATTTGCGCCAGTAAAAAACCATAAACCAAATGATTAAAAAACTGATTACCCTTTTCATTACCATTGCTGCTTTGGCAACTAATGTTTCAGCCCGCAATGCTTATAACTTTCGCTCTTGTCCTAAATTTTATGTTGGTGTCAGCACAGGCTTAGAAAACCAGTCCGGTGTGTTGGGGCCTAATTTTGACATCCCTCTTTTACCAAGATTGTCTTTTGGTGTGGGCGCAGGTAGAAGTACATGGGGCTTTAAAGGATATTCTGAAGCAAGGGTTTACCTGGGTGAATGTAACCGCCAGCTGGCGCTGGGTGCAGGGGTTACATATAACACTGGCATCAAGAACTATACAACCTTGTTGCCGACCACTGTTGGCGATGCAAATGTGGATTTCGAATTACACCCATCGCTGAACGCATTCGCAAGCATATATTACTTCTTCAACCTGGGCAGGGAAGGTGACCATCGGTTTTATCTGCAGACAGGATATTCATATCCCATAAGTACAGACGTTTATACCATAGAGTCTAACCATGTGCTTACTGCCGACGGTGAAACTGTTATGCAAATTCTGCGCCCCGGAGGTGTAATATTCGCCTTAGGTTTTTCGTTTGGTTTTGGCGGTTAATCAAAACCTGTAGTTGATAAAGAACCGTTGCCTTAAATACCCCATGTTCATATCCACTACGCTGCTACGGCCAAAATTGTCGGATTTATGGGTGTACGACATATTAATGGCTGAAATTTCTGTACCGAAGCTAATTCTGTTGAACACAATTTTAGCACCAACGAATGGCGCAAGGTTCATGTGGAATAGAGATATATTACCTCTTCCGGGTGTAGGGCTGCTTTCCCTATGGTCTTGTCCGTTTACTTCTACTTTGCGTACTATGTAGTCTTCGGTCTTTCCCTGCCCGTAACCGGCCAAAAGATCAACTGCTGCATACAGATACACCCGTTTATAAAAATGCCTCTGCATTTCAAGTCCGGCACCCGCAAATGCCATGGTAACCTGTTCCCTGGTTTGTTTTTCCAGTATGGTGTCGCCTATTATGCCAAAGTAACCGTCAAGGATGAAGTTGTGATAAGTACCTACGCCCGCATTCGCACGATAGGCCATGTTTTCGCGTACCCAGCGCTTGTATTGTATCATGCCGGGCCCTCCATATTCTTCATTGCCGAAGTTGGTTTCACTTACCAGCCCTGTTTCATTTTTAGGGTACTTTTTCAGTAGCAGGATATCAGTATTGTCCTGGGCAAAAGAAGAACTGCCGGTTAATAAAATTATAGCGATAAGTGCCGTACGCATATGCGGAGTTTTTTTTGTTGTTAATATGAATTTAAATGATAAATGAGTTCCCGTGTGCAATTTATATGGTTTGTTATGTATTCTTTAACAGTTGTTATTTGTATGTCAGAACCTGAAGTTGACGTAGAAACGCTGTTGTAACTGGCCCATATCGAAAAAGCTGTTGGAATAAGCAGGACTGTTATCATAACTTGTTTGCATAATACCGGTTGCCACAGCCGATAACTCAGTGCCAATCAACAACCGCCTGAAAGCAAACTTAATGCCTATATATGGGGTAGCATCCAGTACAAACAGCGAGGTGTTGACGGAGGAAACAGCGGTTTGCTCATAAGTATATGACCGTTCCCAGGCAGATACTCTTGCTGTTTCCTTCACCTGCGAAGTATGTGTATACCCGCTACCATATCCGCCTTTCATTTCAATAGCGGCATACAAGTAGGTTTTCCCTATAAACCTTTGTTGCATTTCCAGTCCGCCACCTACAAATAACATGGACATGTTGGTAGAGGTTAACGCCTGGTAGAACGTATCATTTTTGATTAATTCAGTGTTCTTATATTCACTGCCGTACCCTCCTGTTGCCACTATTATCCTATAACCAAGATTTGGAGTAGTCCACCTTTTGTACTGAATCCCGAAAGGCACTTCATACCCGTTTGTGTTATTACTCCCAAAGGGATTAACAAAAAGGCCGATTTCGTTTTTTTTATATTTTGGTTGCTGCGCCGGCTGCTCAGCTTGCTGTGCTTGTGCTGCGGCAGAGGCCAATAGCCCTGCGGTAAGCATGGTTGTAAATTTCATATCGTTTGGTTTTAATACTTGCAAGAACGCTCCGGACGCTTATATTATTGCAAGAAAAAAACAACCACCTGTAAAGGTGGTTGTTACACAATATTATATGTTAAGCTACGTTACAGCGCTGCTTCGTAACGCTTACCTACTTCTGCCCAGTTAATCACGTTCCAGATAGCGCCCAGGTAGTCGGGGCGTTTGTTCTGGTATTTCAGGTAGTATGCATGTTCCCAAACGTCAATGCCGAGTATGGGTGTGCCTTTTACTTCGGCTATATCCATTAGCGGGTTGTCCTGGTTGGGGGTAGAGCATACAGCCAGTTTGCCGTTTTGTATGATTAGCCATGCCCAGCCACTGCCAAAGCGTGTAGCGCCTGCTGTGTTTATTTGTTCTTTCAGGCTGTCCAGCGAACCGAATGCGCTGTTGATAGCCTCAGCCAATGCGCCTGAAGGGGAACCACCATCCGCACCCAGTATCTCCCAAAATAATGTATGGTTGTAGTGGCCGCCACCGTTGTTGCGTACAGCCATCGGGTATTTTGAGATATTAGCCATCAGGTCTTCCAGCGAAAGATTTTCAGCGTCAGTGCCTTCTATAGCTTTGTTCAGGTTGGTTACGTAAGCAGCATGGTGCTTATCGTGGTGGATTTCCATTGTCATTGCATCTATATCCGGTTCCAGCGCATTAAACGCATATTTCAAATCAGGAAGTTTGTGTGCCATGATATATTGTTTTTAAATTTTAATAATTAAAGATGATGCAAAACTAACCCATACACAATGGAATTAAAAATCTCCATGTGTTATATAAAAATAGCCAAAGCTGATAAACCTGCTCATATGCCTTATAATAAACACATTTAGACCCTTTATGTTGTGATAGAAAGAATATAATAGGCTGATAAACGGACATCCTTATCTTTGAACCTTCTTTTAATCTCATGAGCTTACCCTCTATTTCTTTAAAAAGTCCTGTATTTGCCATCGTGATGAATATCATCATCGTGATATTCGGTGTCATAGGGTTCGATTTCCTGGGCGTGAGGGATTACCCGTCTATCGACCCGCCCATCATCAATGTGCGTACCTCGTATGCGGGCGCAAACCCTGATATAATAGAATCGCAGATAACGGAACCGCTGGAGAAATCTATCAACGGCATAGCGGGTATTAAAAGTATTTCATCCACCAGCGCGCTGGGTAGTAGTAACATAACTGTTGAATTTGACCTGGGTGTAGACCTGGAAGCCGCTGCAAATGATGTAAGGGATAAAGTATCGCAGGCAGTGCGCAACCTGCCGCAGGATATTGACGCGCCGCCTGTAGTGTCCAAGTCGGATGCCAGCGCACTACCCGTAACCAGCTTGAATTGACGGAGTATGCAGAGAATGTGCTGCTGGAACGACTGCAAACCATACCCGGTGTAAGCGGTATTAATATATGGGGGCAGAAGCGTTATTCTATGCGCCTCTGGCTCGACCCGCTGAAGATGGCGGGTTATGGTGTTACATTCCCCGATGTGCAACAGGCGCTCAACAGGCAGAATGTGGAACTGCCATCCGGTAAGCTGAGTGGCAGCCAGACGGAACTATCGGTGCGCACCTTCGGCAGGTTGTACACCGAAGAGGATTTCAACAATATGATTGTCAAGAACGTTGATGGTACCGATATACGCTTTGGCATGATTGGCGAAGCCACCCTTGGACCGGAAAACGAAGAAACGATACTCAAGGAAAGTAACATACCGATGATAGCCCTGGCGGTGACACCACAGCCGGGTTCGAATTACGTGGCCATAGCCGAGGAATTTCACAAACGCTACGAAGAATTAAAAAGCGAGGTGCCTGAAGATATGACATTGGGCATAGCCTACGATAATGCTCAGTACATCAAAAAGTCTATCAAAGAAGTAGAAGAAACATTATTCATTGCCATCGCACTGGTGGTGCTGATTATTTATTTATTCTTCCGCGACTGGCTGATAGCCCTGCGTCCTTTGCTGGATATCCCCGTCAGCCTGATAGGGGCTTTCTTTATCATGTACCTGATGGGCTTTTCCATCAATATACTTACCCTGCTGGCAATAGTACTGGCTACAGGCCTGGTGGTAGACGATGGTATAGTAGTGACGGAAAACATATATAAGAAGCTGGAAAAGGGCATGGACAAAATGCGTGCAGCCCGCGAAGGCAGCGAGGAGATTTATTTCGCTATTATCGCCACCTCCATTACACTCGCAATAGTATTTCTACCCATCATATTCCTTCAAGGCTTTACCGGCAGGCTGTTTACTGAGTTTGGTGTAGTGGTGGCAGGTGCGGTGCTTATTTCCGCTTTTGTATCGCTGACACTTACACCGGTATTGAACGTATTCCTGACTAAGAAGAACCACAAGCCTTCACGCTTCTATGTAAAATCAGAGCCATTTTTTACAGGAATGGAACGCGGCTACACCCGTGGGCTGGAGTGGGTGATGAAACATAAATGGACGGCAACTGCCGGTATCATTGTTTCTTTCGGACTGATAGTGCTGATAGGCATGACTATGCAGAGCGAACTGGCGCCGATGGAAGATAAGAACCGTTTCCGACTGGCTATATCCGCACCCGAGGGAACTTCTTACGACGCCATGGATAAGTACATGACCGAGATAGTGGAGATGATGATAGACAGTGTGCCTGAAAAGGATGTAATACTATCTGTAACAGCGCCGGGCTTTACGGGTTCAGGTGCGGTGAATACCGGCTTCGGCAATATAAAACTGGTGGATGCATCGGAGCGCGAGCGTACACAGGAAGAAATAGTTCAGTCAGTCAATAAGGGTTTGCAGCAGTTTAACTATGGTAAAGCATTTGCCATACAGGAGCAAACCATCTCCGTTCAGCGCGGCGGCAGCAATTACCCCATAGTGTACATTCTGCAAAACATCAACTTCGATAAACTGGCCCAGGCTTTGCCGGCTTTCCTTGAGGAAGCGAATTCCAGCCCGGTGTTCCAGGGTGTGGATGCTGATTTGAAATTTAACAAACCTGAATTGACTGTATCCATTAACAGGGAGAAGGCTTCCTCAATGGGTGTGTCTATCGAAGATGTGGCGCAGACATTGCAATTCGCCTTGAGCAACAGGCGATTGGGGTATTTTACCAAAAACGGCAAACAATACCAGGTGCTGGCCCAGGTGTCCAGGCCCAACCGTGAAGCACCTGTTGACCTGAAGCAGTTTTATGTAAACAGCTCAACGGGGCAGATGGTATCTATTGATAACCTGGTCACTATAGAGGAGACAACAAGTCCTGCACAAGTATACCATTACAACAGGTATAAGTCTGCTACCATTTCGGCAGGGTTAACTCCGGGCAACACCATTGGCGATGGTATTGAAGAGATGGACAGGATATTTGAAAAGCTGAAAAAAGATGGTGTGATAGATGAGAGCTTTGATACATCTCTCGGTGGTTCATCGAAGGATTTCGTGGAGAGTTCTTCTAACACGGCTTTTGCATTCATACTCGCGTTGATACTGATATACCTGGTGCTGGCGGCACAGTTCGAAAGTTTCATTGACCCATTCATCATCATGCTGACGGTGCCGTTGGCCATAGCGGGCGCCTTGTTGTCGCTGTGGCTGTTTGGCCAGACGCTCAATATCTTTTCGCAGATAGGTATGATTATGCTGATAGGACTGGTAACGAAAAACGGTATTCTGATAGTGGAATACGCCAACCGCCTGCGCGAACGGGGTGCCACCAAAACGCGTGCGGCAATAGATGCTGCCGGAATGCGTCTGCGGCCTATATTAATGACCAGCTTTGCTATGATGTTCGGTGCTTTGCCGCTGGCATTGTCATTAGGGGCGGCATCTACCAGCCGCATACCATTGGGTATTGTGATTGTGGGTGGTATACTTTTCTCATTAATTTTGTCATTGTTCATCGTGCCGGTGATGTACACATTCCTGTCGCGCAGGAAGATGGCCACATCATCAGCTATAGAAAAACTGGATGAATAAAAATATGATAAAACGCCTGGCCATATTAATTACATTACTGCATAGCTGCGCATACGCGCAGGAATTGCTGACGCTGGATATGGCGATAGAGCGTGCATTGCAACACAACTTTGATATACAGATAGCACGGGCGGATGCGCAACAGGCCGAGGTGAATAATACGGCAGGAAATGCCGGAATGCTGCCGAATGTTGATTTAAGGGGCGGATTGAATACGGCATCGCAGAATGTGCGTAACGAATTTATTGACGGGCGTGTGCAGCAGGTAAGCAATGCCCCTTCGTTGGGATATAACGGCTCCGTCAACCTCAACTGGACATTGTTCGACGGCGGCAGGATGTTCCTGGCTAAGAAGCAATTGAATGTGCTGGAGCTGGCAGGTGAAGCCCAACTGAAAGAAAGAGTACAGGCAGTAATTTCGCAGGTGATACAGGCTTATGCCCAGGTGGTGTGGCAGAAGCAACAGCGCATAGCCATAGATACCGGGCTGCTGTTGGCAAAAACAAGAATGGATTTGTCGCGTGTGAAATATGAAACCGGCTCGTCTGCCAAGGTAGATTACCTGCAGGCGAGGGTAGATTACAACAGCCGCCAGTCCGACTCATTGCAGCAAGTGGCAGCGCTTACCGCATCTTTCGCTACGCTGAATGCCCTGATGGGGGAAGACGCTGAGTTTAGCTATTTGGTACAGGACTCGCTGGAGATAGACACAGAACTGTTACCTGAACATGCTGAACTGCTGGAAACTATCAACCCCTCAATAAGTATAGCAAGGTATAATGCGGAAGCCTCGTTGCTGAATGCCAGGATGGCCAAAGCCAACTACCTGCCGGTAATAGCGCTGAATGGCGCTTATGCCTATAATAATAACCAAAGCAGGGCCGGGTTTATTGCATTCAGCCAGTCGTACGGGCCGAGTGGAGGGTTGACACTCACAATGCCTTTGTTCAGGGGTGGTAACGTAAGGCGTGAAGCTAAGGTAGCATCGTTGCAGGCTGTGCGCGATGAGTTGTTGTACGAAAGGCAAAGCACGGAAGTAAGCAGGCAATACCGCACCGCCTGGCGCAATTACCAGGTATCAGTAGGGGCCTATTCGCTGGAAAAGGAAAACATCGATTACGCCAAAGAAAACCTCTACATACAGAAAGAGCGTTTTAAAGCTGGTATAGCCAATACGCTGGAAACCCGGGAAGCAGAGAACAGCTATGTGCAGGCATTAGTAAGGTACTACACAGCTATATACAACCTGAAAGTAAATGAAACCCGCGTACTGGAACTGGAAGGCGCGCTGGTGAAATAATAACCTACTAACCCCTAACTACTAAAGTCTACCAATCATACTTCTTCCTGTCTTTCTGTGCAGCCTCAATATGTGCATTACAAAAAGCTTCAAGAATGGCGCTGTCCGTATTGTTAGGTGTAGTTATCCATTGATACAGCTTGCTATCCACGCAACTGATAGTGAGCGTACCGTGACGTAATAGTACTTTCTCAGTTTCTGCCCAGTTGATGTGACGGCGGCGAACGGCCATCGGCAACCTGATACCCTTTTCATCTATAACTACTACAACCGTTTGTGCGCCGGTATTTTCAGCAAAAAAAGAATATACAATTGCCACCGATAATATTCCGAACATACCTGCCAGCACCATAGCATTGGTATATAAGGAATATCCGGCTATAGCGGCACAAAACACGAGTTCTATGATACGTATGGCTTTGTTATTGCCGTGCCGCAGCAGCCACTTGTTTTTAAAGAAAGAAAGGAAAAGTATTATCAATCCCGCCGTTATCATTAAGTATTCGGGAAGAAGAACCATATGCATATTTACCGGGCTATCCTTCGCAACTTCATCCCAACGGAAAGGCATCAGCATCATGCCGGTAAAAACAAAAATGATGAAGGCACCCGCCGCCACCAGTGCAAAACCCGCCATCAGGTGCAGGGCCGTTACCTGGTGGGGTTTTATTTTCTGTTCTGCCAGCGGTATTTCAAATGTCATAACTGCAAAAATAATGTAAGCCGCCCGGTTTACAGGCGGAATGTGTCAGCCGCGTGTTCGGCTATAGAGTTTTGTTCCATAAAAGTGCAGTCGGTATCAGGTACCAGTTCGTGCCATATATAAGGTGGTATTTCAAAGTGTACCGGCCCTGTATATTGTGCCGTCTGCACTTCAGCATCATCTATATGTTTCCAGTTGAAGGTGCAGGTGCCGTTGAGTAATATCAGTATTTCAGGGTTTTTAGTGGCGCTCAGCCCTTTGTGGTAATGCCTGCCGCTGATAGTACCCGCCTTGCGGAATACTACCAGGTGCGTACCCGTGCGTTGCTGCTGAAATTCGGCGGTATAACCCCGTTCATCTGCCCCTGCCGGAATGATAGGTGTAACTTTTATCATGCTTCTTCAGTTTGTGTAGGCTCGGCAGCTACCTCTTCAGTTGCGGCACCACCGGGTAGCTTCACGCTGAAGTCGCGCAACGATTTATTGATGTCGCCATCTGCCAGCAGGGTTTCGTTCTGCACCATTTTGCGCAGGCGCCAGCCCAGGTACAAGTCGCCGGTGGGCACGTTCAGCTTATTGATTGCCTGTGTAACTATCCGGTGCGCCTTCTGAAACTGGTGTGAGCAGAAGCTGGCCAGTTTCTCGTCAAAATAAGATTCATCTCTTGTATAGAGCTTTTTGCCACCCTCCAGCAGCCTCATGCCGGCATTTTCAGCAGTCATATTCAGCCATTCTTCGCCATCTACTTCCAGCTCGGCAGGTGTTACAGCACGGGCCAGGCGGCGGGCTTTTACCAACTCTTTAGGTAGTATTTCGCTGATGTTTTTGGGGTAATATACCTTGCCTTCTTCGTCCAGGAAGGGTAATCCCGCCAGGTTCAGCAGGTAAAACCTGTCCAGGTGCTTGCTCATATAATTCAGCATCCAGTAGTAGGCGCATACATCGGCGGGCCAGGGGGCCATCCACAGCCATACTACCGCATCGGGGTTGCTGTGGAGCTGTGTGGTGATTTCCAGTAATTTTTCCAGGTCGTTTACTTCTATTTCCTGTTTTTCATCATTTACTACCTCTTTCCAGAATTCGGTGCGCAACTGGCTGAATGACTGCCCCGCGGCTTTCTTAATAGGCCCTACATGCAGTATATCCTTCAGCGCCAGTACCTCGCCCTGCATAGATGGTTCATTGCTTACAGCTTCCAATAAGGGTTGGGCTGCCATATCTCCTACTACAACATGGTATATCATGGGCGTAAAAATAAATGATTACGAATTGAAGTATTGTATTTCCTGCCAGGTTTGTATCCACAATTCAACCGGAATAATGAAAATTCATATTGAATTAATACACAGTAGTTTAACAGGAAGTATAAAATATGCATATTAAATATAATATTTGTAAAAATACCACTTGTAAAAGGACTGTTAAAAAGCTATTTTTATAACCTGTTTTTAATTTAAAGGCAACAGGTTATAGATTATAACCCATGATGTCCTGAGAATTAGTACCGGATATTAAAAAAGATATTAGAATTTATCGTGCTAATAAAAATTTTTATGAGGAAGCTTTTACTCTTTATGCTCGTTTGTTTTGTGGGATTACCATTTGCTGCACAGGCGGTAGTACCTGCTGTCAGTATTGTATCCAACAAAGGGACGGTTATCTGCTCCGGCGATACAGTGGTGTTTACAGCAACACCCACCAATGGGGGCACCAGCCCGAGCTACCAATGGAAAGTGAACGGAAGCAATGCAGGTGCCAACAGCGCTACATTTTCCACTACATCGCTTTCTAACGGAGATATAATATGGTGTGTGCTGACCAGCAACGACCCGCTGGCCAACCCCACCACCGCTAATAGCGACACGATTACCATGACGGTAAACGCCAGGCTTACTCCGATAGTAGCTATCTCGTTGAGCCCTAATGATACGATATGTGATGGAACTACAGTCACCTTTACGGCAACATATGCCAATGGCGGTAATACCCCCTCATTCCAATGGAAATTAAATGGTGCTAATGTAGGGGGTGATAGCGCCAAATACATTACTTCAACCCTGGCCGATGGCGATGTGGTGAGTTGTATATTGACCAGCAGCGAAACCTGCGTGACAGCGGCTACAGATACCAGCAACAGTATAACCATGAAGGTAAACCCGATATTGACACCTGTTGTAAATATTACAGTGAGCCCTAACGATACGATTTGCGCCAATACTTTTACTACATTCACTGCCACCACTTCCAACGGTGGAACTTCACCCACATACCAGTGGCGTAGAAACGGAGTAGTGGTGGGTACTAACAGCAGTACATACAGCACCAATACGCTGGCCGATGGCGACGATGTAATTTGTATCCTCACATCCAGCGAGGCTTGTGTGTCTAAAACACGCGATACCAGTGGCATCATATCCATGACTGTGCGGCCTAACCTGGTACCATCGTTGTCAATAGCGGTAAGCCCTAATGATACGATATGCGCAGGTACATCGGTCACCTTTACAGCTACCCCAGTCAACGGTGGTTCGTCACCCGTGTACACATGGAGGGTAAATGGTGTAATAGTAGGCACCAACAGTCCTACACTTACAGTAAGCCTCAGTGTCAATTCCACAGTATGGTGTACTATGGCCAGCAGCGAACAGTGTAAAACGTCCTCGCTTGTGTTCAGCAATTTCATTTTTATGCGTGTGAACCAGATACTGACACCTGATGTCAGTGTTGCGGTGAGTCCTAACGATACAATATGCGCCGGTACCATGACCACATTTACCGCTACTCCTGTAAACGGTGGTACTGCACCCACGTACCAGTGGCAGTTGAATGGCATCAATGCCGGCAGCAACAGTAATACATACAGCAGCAGTACGCTGAGCAGCGGCGATATGGTAAGGGCAATTATGACCAGCAGCTGGCCATGCCTTACTAAACCCGATGATACCAGTGCAGCCACCACAATGACGGTAATACCTAATGTGACGCCGGTAGTAGTGATTACCCGCGCCCCAAGCGACACTATATGCGAGGGAACGAATATTACTTTCTCGGCTACGTCAGCCAATGGCGGCAGCACGCCCGTATATCAATGGCAGGTGAACGGGGCGAACACGGGCAGCAACAGCACCACATTCAATAGCAATACTTTGTCTAACGGGGATGTAGTGCGTTGTATTATGTCCAGCAACATTGTATGTGTCACCAAGACAGCAGATACCAGCAATGAAATAACAGTAGGTGTTAAAGTAAAGTCAGAGCCAGATGTTGTTATATCTGTTAGCCCGGATGACACTGCCTGCGCGGGTTCACTGGTTACCTTTACAGCAGCAGCGGTACACGCGGGTCCTACACCTACATATCAGTGGCAAGTGAACGGTGGGGATGTAGGCTCCAACAGTGCCACTTTCGCTACTACTTCGCTTACTAATGGTGCAGTGGTAAGGTGTATATTAACTACCTCGGATACCTGCGTAACGAAGAATATAGATACAAGCAACAGTATCGCAATGGTGATAAAACCAATATTGACCCCTGATGTCACTATTGCCGTAGCGCCCAACGATACCATTTGTAATGGCGATCAGGCAACTTTCACTGCTACCCCGGTCAACGGTGGCACGTCACCAGCTTACCAGTGGAGGATAAACGGTGTGAATGCCGGCAGTAACAGTAATGTATTCGCCACAACTTTGACTGACGGAGATGTGGTTGATTGCATATTAACTACCAGCGAGCAATGTGTTTCAAAAACTATGGATACCAGTACATCTATTACCATAACCGTATTGCCGAAAGTAACACCGGACGTGCAGATTGTAGTTCTGCCCAATGATACTATTTGTGATGGTACTAACGTGACGTTTGTGGCTACGCCAATTAACGGTGGCTCAACCCCGGTGTATCAATGGCAGGTAAATGGTGTGAATGTAGGCAGCAATGCAACATCTTACTCAAGCACAGCCCTGGCAAATGGAGACGTGGTAAGGGTGATTATGACCAGCAGCGAGCCCTGCGTAACAAAGGCGGCTGATACCAGCAACGAAATAACCATGACGGTGAACCCGAACCTGACACCGGAGGTGACAATTACGGTTAGCCCCAACGATACCATCTGCGTTGGTACAAGCGTTACGTTCACAGCTGCTATATCCAATGGCGGTACTTCACCTGCTTATCAATGGAGGGTGAATGGGTCGAATGCAGGTAGTAACAGCAATACTTATACAACTTCTTCCCTGGCAGATAATGATGTGATAGATGTGATACTTACCAGCAGTGAAGTTTGCGTGACCCAATCAATGGACACCAGCAATGCTATAACGATGGAGGTAAAACCATACATCACACCCGATGTAACTATTACAGTAAGCCCGAACGATACAGTGTGCGATGGTACGAATGTTACATTTACAGCTACACCTGTTAATGGTGGTGCTGCACCTGTGTATCAATGGCAGATAAACGGTGCCAATGTTGGTACAAACAGTTCAACCTATTCCAGCAGTGCATTGGTGAACAATGATGCGGTTAGGGTGATACTGACCAGCAGCGAGATGTGCCTGACAAAAACCATGGATACCAGCAATGTCATCAATATTACGGTGAACCCGAACCTGACGCCTGATGTCAGCATTACGGTAAGCCCCGATGATACGGTATGTGCGGGTACTACGGTAGTATTCCTGGCTAATGCTGTTAATGGAGGTACTTCGCCGGTATATCAATGGAAGCTGAACGGTAACAATGTAGGTATCAACAGCAGTGGCTATACCAGTAATAGTTTTGTGACAGGGGATGTGATTACCTGTGTACTGACCAGTAACCATGCGTGTGTCACTAAAACCATGGATACCAGCAATGCTGTCACAATGACCGTAAACGCGCTGACAACTCCGGGTATTACAATTTCCTCTAATACAGGTACATCTTCTTGTGTGAATGGCGAGGTAACTTTTACAGCGGTGCCGGTAAATGGCGGCACCTCACAGGCTTATCAATGGAGGCTGAACGGAGTAGATATATCAGGAGCCAACAGTACTACATATATGACGAGCAGCCTGGCAACAGGCGATGTCGTTAGCTGTAAACTGGATATTACCGCAACCTGCCCCAACCCGGACAGTGCGGTGAGTAATGCAATGGTGATGAATATAGTTACGCCATCCGCTTCAATAGCTGTGTCGCCCAATGATACAATTTGCGAAAACCAGTCAGCGGTATTTTCCGTGAATGGTACAAATGTTGGTAATAATCCGATTTATCAATGGATGTTGAATGGTGTAGACCAGGTAGGTGTAACAGGCACAATATTTACAATGAATACGGTAGGCCACCAGGATGTTATCAGTATTGAGTTTACCAGCAGCGATAACTGTATTAACGCCCCGGTGGTGCCGGGTAGTAATACCATCACTATGACTGTTAACCCTACGGCAGCGCCTACAGTGGGTATAGCTGCCAACCCGGGGGCAATACTTACCAACAGCGATATAGTATGGTTTACCAGTTCTGTGAATACGCCAAATGTGACCTATCAGTGGCGCAAAAACGGAGTGGACATTCCGGGTGCTAACGGGTTAACGTATACGGACCTTGATCCTCAGCATGGCGATTCATTCTCTCTTTGGGTACAAACCAACGATAGCTGCCGTACCCCTGATACTGCAGTAAGTAACGTGGTTGTATTGAGTGTAGGAGTAGGTGTAAAAGAAGTGTCGGGGCAATTGTTTGACAATGTGACCCTGGCGCCTAACCCCAACAATGGTACTTTTATATTGAAAGGCATATTGGCGCAGGGCAGGGCAGATGAGGACGTAATGGTGGAAGTAGTGAATGCTGTAGGTGCGGTAATACACCGTGAAGAAGTACAGGTGCGTAATAACGAGTTGAATACCCGTGTAGAATTGGGCGACAAAGCGCACAACGGACTGCATATGGTGCGTATCACTGCCGGGGGCAGGGTACATGTGCTCAGGTTCATAGCCAATAGATAATGACACAAATGCTGTACTATAAAGGGCTGCCTCAGGGCAGCCCTTTTTTTCATATGACTGATATAGTTTGCAATGCTTTTTGGGATGATACCCGCTGTCTTTATGAACGGCGCAACAAATTAAAACAAACTTGCTTGCCGCCCAATAGTCGCGATACTAGCTAATGGTTGCGCCCCTGTTGCTGCCTGTATATGATATACACCTGTTTCGTTGTAGCGGGAAGCGATGATCACCTCTGTGCCCCCGGCGTGCCGGGCAAATAATTCTGACACCAGTTCGGGGTCGTTGTTATCTTTAGACAGGTGAGAAAGGAAGATATGGCTCATATGAACAGGCTTGTGCTGCCTGAAGAGTTCCAATGCTTCGTCATTGGATAAGTGCCCTTTACCGCCACGTATCCGCTGTTTCAGGTGAATTGGGTAGCGGCCATTTTCCAGCATATCGGCATCGTAGTTAGCTTCCAGGAAGGCAGCATGGCAGCGTTTGAAATGCCTCGTGAGGTTGTCGCATACATTACCTATGTCTGTAAATACACCTATTGTCACATCATGGCCTTCTATTACAAAACTATGCGGGTCGCGTGCATCGTGGTGCTTGGCAAAAGCCGTGATGCCAAAACTGCCTATGGCCAGGGGCTCATCAGCGCTGAACATGCGCACCAGCGATTTGTCTAATGACAACCTGCTGAACCGGAAAGTACCCTCAGTGAAGTAAACCGGTAAACTATATTTCTTAGATAACACGTTCACTCCCTTGATATGGTCGCCATGCTCGTGCGAAATGAAAATGGCCTTCACGGTCTTCAGCGACAGGTTCAGCCTCGCCATCCTCCGTTCGGTTTCCCTGCACGACAGGCCTGCATCTACCAGCACGGCTTCGCGCCCGTTACCTATATAGTAACAGTTTCCGTTGCTGCCCGAGTTTAACGATGCTACGTAGAGTGACATATTACGGCAAAGAAACTAACATCCGGATACATGGGCAAACTGTATTTCAATATAGTAAAACCTTATGCACAAGATGATATTTGTCAGGTTCTATATGGCTGTTTTTACTATCTTTGTGCCGTTGCTACGAATATTGTCCATATTGATTTTTGCAGTAATGGTGCTGGTGCAGACACCTGTCAGCCAGCTATTTAAAATTTCGGAGCTATTCGAGCATTATACCGAGCACAAACACCTGGACGAGCATATGAGCTTTTCTGATTTCCTGGCGATGCACTATTCTCATAGCGATGTACCGTATCCTGACAACGACAGGGATATGCAGCTCCCTTTCAAACAATACAATTGTTCGTCGCTGGTATTCACTTTTTCACCGCCTGCGGTATTTGCATTAACGGACAAACCCTTTTTAGCACAAAGCGAAAAAAACCTCCCCTTATACAGGTCTCCGTTCCATCCTTCAGAACTGCTGTCTAATATCTGGCAGCCTCCCAAAGCGTAATTGTTCATAAGATTTTTTTTTTGTGTACCTGCACTTATCGGTGGTAGTGGATTAATTAATGCAATCAGATTTTTATGCTGAACAGGATAATTGAGTTTTCAATTAAGAATAAACTCATTGTAATATTATTTGTACTGGCCTTGGTAGGCTACGGCAGTTACGAACTTAACAGGCTGCCGGTAGATGCCGTGCCGGATATTACGGATAACCAGGTACAGGTAATTACCGTAGTGCCATCGTTGGGCGCACCCGATGTGGAGCGGTTAATAACCTTTCCCATAGAGCAGGCAAACAGCAACATACCGGGACTCGTAGAGATACGCAGTTTTTCAAGGTTCGGGCTGTCATTGGTTACCATAGTGTTTAAAGACAATGTGGATGTGTACTGGGCCAGGCAGCAGGTTGCTGAGCGGCTGCTGCGCGTGCAGAATGAATTGCCCAAAGGGATGGCGGAACCATTCCTGGCACCGGTTACCACGGGGTTGGGAGAAATATACCAATATGTAGTGCGGACAAAACCAGGGTATGAAGGTAAGTACGATGCTACCGAACTGCGTACGATACAAGACTGGATAATACGCAGGCAAATGTTAGGTGTGGAAGGTGTGGCAGATGTCAGTAGCTTTGGTGGTTATCTGAAGCAATACGAAGTAGCCATCAATACTGCTAAACTGGCCTCGTATAATGTAACAGTCAATGATGTTTTCAGAGCGCTGGAAAATAACAATGCCAATACAGGGGGTGCATATATTGAGAAAGGGCCCGCCGTGCTCTATATCAGGACTGAAGGATTAGCTAAAAATATTGCGGATATAGAAAGTATTCCTGTCAGGCACACATCAGGCGGTATACCTGTTTTTATCAGGGATGTGGCCGAGGTACGTATAGGTTCGGCTGTGCGTTATGGCGCTATGTGTTACAACGACAAGGGCGAAGTATCAGGAGCTGTGGTGATGATGTTGAAAGGTGCGAGTAGCGGCAAGGTCATAAAAGATATCAAGGAGCGGGTGGAACAGATACAGAAAACCTTACCCGAAGGAGTGGTTATAGAACCCTTCCTGGACAGGACTAAAATGGTGAATAACGCCATAGGTACGGTAGAGAAAAACCTGCTGGAAGGGGCATTGATAGTTGTGTTCGTCCTGGTGTTGTTTTTGGGTAATATGCGTGCAGGGTTACTGGTAGCATCAGTTATCCCTTTGGCTATGCTGTTCGCGGTTATCATGATGAACCAATTCGGCGTTAGCGGCAACCTGATGAGCCTCGGCGCGCTGGACTTTGGCCTGATAGTAGATGGCGCGGTGATAATAGTAGAAGCAGTGATGCACAGGCTGCACCATTCTGCACGGTTCAGAAATGTTACCCAACTCACGCAGGCTGAAATGAATTCGGAAGTAAAGGCATCCGCGTCTAAGATGATGAACAGTGCCGTGTTTGGCCAGGTAATCATCCTCATTGTATATCTGCCTATACTTACCTTGCAGGGTATTGAAGGCAAAATGTTCAAGCCAATGGCCCAGACTGTAGCCTTTGCACTGATTGGTGCCTTCCTGCTATCGCTGACCTACATCCCGATGATGAGTTCTTTGGTGCTTAGTAAAAAAATATCCTACAAGCCTACTTTTTCTGACAGGATGATGGAACGCCTGGGGCAGGGTTTTCAAAACATGCTCAGCAAGGCTATCAGGTTCCCTAAGGTAGTAATAGGTGCATCGCTTGGTCTGTTCATCATCGCTTTAGTAATCATGTCTTCATTAGGTGGTGAGTTTATTCCCCAACTGGAAGAGGGAGATTTTGCAGCAGATACCCGCGTACTTACCGGCAGCAATTTGCATACAACTATTGAGGGGACGCAAAAAGCGTCAGCTATATTGCTGGACAGGTTTCCTGAAATAGAAAAAATAGTGACGAAAATAGGCAGCGGTGAAATTCCTACAGACCCCATGCCTATGGAAGCCAGCGACCTCATGATTATTTTGAAACCCAAAAAAGAATGGACGTCGGCTAAAACCTTTCCCGAACTGGCTGATAAAATGAGTGCTGCCATATCGGAAGTACCGGGGGTAACAGCCGGGTTTCAGTACCCTGTCCAGATGCGCTTTAATGAATTGATGACAGGCGCCAAGCAGGATGTGGTATGCAAAATATTCGGCGAAGACCTGGATACGCTGGCACATTATGCGGAGAGGCTGGGCAAGCTCGTCTCCTCTATAGATGGCGCGCGGGATATTTATGTAGAAACAGTGACCGGTTTGCCGCAGATAGTTATTGAATACAATCGCGCAGCCATAGCAGCATACGGATTGGATATTGAAACTATAAACAATGTGGTAAACACAGCCTTTGGCGGACAAAGTACAGGCATGTTGTTTGAACGTGAGCGCAGGTTTGACATAGTCGTCAGGTTGGCGGGAGACGAACAAAAGAATTTGAATGACGTGGCGGACTTACTGATACCCACACCGGCCGGCGCACAAGTGCCGCTGAGCCAATTGGCAACAGTAACGATAAAAGACGGTCCTAACCAGATACAGCGCGAAGATGCCAAACGAAGAATAATAGTAGGCTTCAACGTAAGGGGCAGGGATGTACAAACTATTGTACACGAGTTGCAGCAAAAGGCTGAGCAGATAAGCTTGCCGCCGGGGTATTATATCACCTATGGTGGTGCATTTGAAAACCTGGAGGCAGCAATCGGTAGGTTATCTATAGTAGTGCCGCTGGCGCTCGGCCTTATTTTCCTCATGTTGTACTTTGCTTTCGGCTCTGTAAAACATGGCCTGATTATATACAGTGCCATACCACTGTCTGCCATCGGCGGCATATTTGCATTGGCACTCAGGGGCATGCCGTTCAGTATCAGTGCGGGCATCGGGTTTATCGCCCTGTTTGGTGTTGCTGTGCTGAATGGTATTGTATTAATAGCGGAATTCAGAAAACTGAAAGCGGATGGTATGACGGACCTTAAGGATATAGTATTGCAGGGGACAAAGGAAAGATTGCGCCCGGTGTTGATGACGGCATCAGTTGCCTCGCTCGGCTTCTTGCCTATGGCTTTGAGTCATGGCGCAGGTGCCGAGGTGCAAAGGCCGCTTGCAACAGTTGTTATCGGCGGATTGATAACGGCCACTTTTCTTACATTATTCCTGCTGCCCGTATTATTTGTTTTGTTCGAGAAAATCAGGTGGAGGATGAAACCACGTACAGCTATACTCATGTTGCTGCTGGCAACCCCGTCATTGTCTTATGCACAACAAGCTATTACACTGGAGGCTGCTATTGATACGGCATTGCATAACAACCTGCAGATAAAAAGCCAGAAGTTTACAACAGAGTACTACAGGAAGATGACAGGCAGTGCATGGGATATTGGCAAAACATCTGTTGCGGCAGAGTGGGGTAATATCAATAGTGCCTACAACGATACCCGGTATAGCGTTACACAAACTATATCCTTTCCCCTGGTATATGCGAAACAACATGAACTGATGCGCGATGAATGGCGGGCCTCAGAAATACAATTGCAAAGCAGGAAGAAAGAACTGGTAAAACAGGTTTCTGTTTTGTATAGTGAAATAAATATCCTTTTACAGAAAAGGAAACTGCTGGAGTATGCGGATAGTATCTATGATGAATTTTACAAGAAAGCAGAACTCAGGTACAACCTGGGGGCATCCGATATACTGGAGAAAGCGACTGCCGAAAACCAGCGCGGGCAGATTTACCTGCAGTTGCAGCAACTACAGGCGGATATAGAAGTGTCGCAGGCAAGGTTTGCTTACCTGCTACAAACGGATGTAATATACCAACCGCAAAATGAGGTATTAAAGCTGTCGCCGCCTGCATTAACTGCTGCGGTATCTGCCACACACCCGGATATACTGTACCTGCAGCAGCAACAGAAAATAGCCGCCACCCAACTCCAGCTGGAGAAGACGAGGCTGCTGCCTGAGATTACGGGAGGATATTTTAACCAAAGTTATAGCGGCTGGCAAAAGGTGGGTAATGTAGAACAGTTTTATACACAAGCTAACAGGTTTAACTCAGGTTTGGTGGGTATCAGTGTGCCGATAGCTTTCTTTTCGCAGGGTGCAAGACTGAAGGCATTATCGCTGAACAGGAAGGCAGCGGAACTGATGTATAAAGACGGGGAGCAGGCATTTATTGCCCGCTACGAACAATGGCTGGCACTGTACAGAAAAAATGCAGCGACTGTATCCTATTACGAAAAAACGGGGTTAAAGAATGCAAAGGATATACTCAACGCCGCGCGTGACAAATTTATGCAGGGCGATATCAGCTACCTGGAGTACACTATACTCATCAACCAGTCCATTGGCATAAGCACAGGCTACTACGATGCGCTGAAAGCATTGAATGAAACAATAACTGAAATAAATTATCTCGCAAATAAATAAGCTGAATATGAAGTTCATATGGATATTGATATTATTGGCCGCAGCAAGCTGTGCGGGTGATAAAAAAGAGACACCGTCTGTAGAAACCACTGAAGAAACGGAAACCGTAGTGACGCTTACAGAAGAGCAATACAAAAATGCGCGTATTGAAACCGGCGATATTACCAGACGTAGTGTAGCCGCCGTATTGAAGGTAAATGGTAAAATAGATGTGCCACCGCAGAATATGGTATCTGTCAGTTTTCCACTGGGAGGGTATTTGAAGTCGACAAAATTGTTGCCGGGCGCGCGTGTAAGCAAGGGTGAGGTAATTGCGGTTATGGAAGACCAGCAATACATCCAGTTGCAGCAGGACTACCTGACAGCCAAAGCACGGCAATCGTACCTGGAAAATGAATACCGCAGGCAGCAGGAGCTGAACAAAAGTAAAGCCAGCAGCGACAAGGTGTACCAACAGGCAGAAGCAGACTATAACAGTAACAGGATAATGATAAGTGCGCTGGAGCAGAAGCTGCGGCTGATTGGTATAAACACCGGGCAGTTAGGCGAAACAAATATTTCGCGAACCGTAAACATCTACGCCCCGGTAAATGGCTTTGTATCTTCCGTGAATGTCAATGTAGGCAGGTATGTAACACCTGCTGATGTGCTGTTTGAAATAGTAGACCCTACAGATATACACCTGCTACTAACGGTCTTTGAGAAAGATATAGACAAGCTCTTTATCGGCCAGAAGTTGGTAGCCTATACCAACAACGAGCCCGACAAAAAACATACCGCGAAAATAGTACTGATAGGTAAAGATGTTGCAGCAGACAGAACCATACCCGTACATTGTCATTTCGATAGTTACGATAAATTGCTGGTGCCGGGCATGTATATGAATGCTGAAATAAGGGTAGATGAGGCTGATGCTTTAGTTGTGCCAGAAGATGCGGTAGTAAGGTATGGAGATAAAGAGTATGTTTTCACTGTGAAAGGCGATAAAACATATGAGATGACGGAAGTGTTAAGCAGACGTGCTGACGAGGGGTATATTGCTATAAGTTGGGCAAACGATGAAGATGTAAGTAAACAGGTAGTTACTACTAATGCTTACTCATTGCTGATGATGTTGAAGAATAAATCGGAATAATGGTAGCTGCTTTACACAGCTACCATTACCCTGTTGTATTTGTTTTTATATTCCAGCGGCGATAGCCCTGTTACTTTTTTGAATGTAGTGCGGAATGCCTTGGTATCGTTATAGCCTACCTCGTACATGATTTCGTTTATGGTTTTCCGGCTGGTTTCCAGGTCTTTTTTTGCGGCCTCTATTTTCACACGTTGTATGTATTCAACCACTGTATTAGCCGTAGCGCGTTTAAACCTGCGCTCCAGGCTGCGGCGGCCCAGGGCAAAAGTGCTGGCCAACTGGTCAACAGTCAGTTTTTCGGTGTAGTTCTTTTCTATAAATTCCTGCGCTGCCCTTATATCATCATCATCGTGGTCTTTCTGCCCGTTGAACATCACGAACCTGGACTGGTTATCGCGCTCTATTTCTATAGCAAATATCTTAGCCAGCAGCATCGACATTTCGCGCCCCGTATATTTTTCTATAAGGTGCAGTACCAGGTTGAGGTAGGAGAATGCACCCCCGCTGGAATAGATACCGTTTTCTTCCGTGATGATTTTTTCTGTCACCAGGTTAATTTCCGGGAACATTTGCCTGAACTGGTTTTCTGCTACCCAGTGTGTAGCACATTTTTTACCATTTACTAATCCCGTAGATGCAAGTATAAAAGCCCCCACGCATAGGCTGGCAATTTCAGCACCCTTGCCATATTGAGCTACTATCCAGGGTGTAAAATCTTTGTTATTTTCGATAGCCTCGCCGAGGTCTCCATCCACGGCGGGGATAATAATAAGGTCTGTTTTTTTGACGTCATTTATTAACGCATCTGCATTCACGGTGAATTTGCCCCCGCTTACCGGCGTTTCCTTTTCCAGCCCCACCAGTTGCACTTCAAATACGGGTGGCGCTCCGCGCATAGCCATTACATTATTTACCTGTGTGAATAACATCCGGGTACCTTCCAGGCTGGCAAGTATTGATTTTCTGGGGATGATTATGGATACATGTTTCATATAACGATTGGTGTTTGTAGGGCAAATATAAGCAAATGCCATGTCGTAAAAAGCCCCTTGCATTGCCGTAATCGCACCCTGTTTGTTACTTGGTGCGAAGATAATTTTGTCCAAAACAATTGAATATGCAAGAGTATGTAATTGAAAACGATATTAAAGTGCTATGTGTTACAGCTGCATCATTCCCGGCAGGTATACAGGCTGCCTTTAGCAGGGTACACAGTATGGTGCCCGATGCCGGTACAAGAACTACCTATGGTATCTCTCATGGTAGCCCCAATGGCATCATCTACAAAGCAGGTGTAATAGCCTTGCAGGGCGAGGATGGTGAGCAATACGGTTGTGAAGAATTCATTATTAAGAAGGGTAGGTACATTGGCAGGATGCTAAACTGGAAAGAAAATGTACAGCAGATAGGTGAGACATTTCAACTGCTCATTGCAAACCCCGGCATAGATAAGAGTGGGGCTTGTATTGAGGGGTACATCAATGATGATGAGGTGAAATGCATGGTAAGGTTGAATGACTAAAAGTTTTGTCGCAAACAGACCTTTATTTGCCGTAAACACACATCATGTTGTATTTACCTTCATTGTACGTTTGCACTGAACAATTTTGATAACCGATAAAACTGAAAATTATGGCAAAGCAAATATTCGTAAACCTGCCGGTGAAGAACCTGGATAAGACAATGGAGTTCTTCACCCACCTGGGTTATACATTCAACGAACAGTTTACCGACGATAAGGCTGCCTGCATGGTGATAGATGAAAATATTTTCGCCATGCTGATAACCGAACCTTTCTTCAAAACATTTACCAATAAGCCTATTTCTGATGCACAAAAAGGAACAGAGGTGATTATAGCCCTGTCGTCTGACAGCAGGGAGCAGGTAGATGAGTTGATTAATAAGGCTATTAAGGCCGGCGGTACATGCCCCATGCCCGCGCAAGACCACGGCTGGATGTACGGGCGCGCTTTTACAGATATTGACGGACATATGTGGGAGACAATATGGATGGACCCCAACGGACCCGGAGAAGCATAATGAAAGGATAACAATTAACTGAAACAATAATTATAACTTTTTAAAAAAATAAGAATATGGCAACATTAAACGCACACGTAGCATTCAACGGAAATTGCGAAGAAGCATTCGATTTTTACAGCAGGGTATTTGGCAGCCAGGCAAATATGGTGATGCGCAATAAGGATATACCTGCTGAAGTACCATCGCCTGCCGGTGAAGCGGAGGCGGACAAGATATTGCATATATCTTTGCCCATAGGCGACAAATGTATGCTGATGGGTTGCGACATGCCGGCTGCATTTGGCGAAGCCACCCGTTGCAACAGCTTCAACATATCTATCAGTACAGACAGCGAAGCGCAAACGGAAAAGTTTTACAATGGTTTGCTGGAAGGCGGCAAGGTAAATATGCCGTTGGATAAGACATTCTGGGGTGCATACTTCGGGATGGTGGTAGATAAGTATGGTGTGCAGTGGATGATTAGTTACGATTATGGACAATAACGTAAATACATCAAACTATAAATATGAAAAAGTTGAAAATCATTTACTGGGCATTCACGGCCCCTTTTGTAGCCTTTATGTTGTTCTCCGCCATTCCGGATATCCTGGTTACTGAGGAGGCACATAAGTTTATGACTGAACTTGGGTATAACGATACCGTCACCCGTTTTCTCGGTATTGCCAAAACATTGGGCTGTATTGCCCTAATAGTGCCGGGCTTTCCCAAGCTGAAAGAATGGGCATATGCGGGCTTGTTCTTCGACCTCGTAGGGGCTGTAGTTTCGGCAATAGGCGCCTATGGTGTTGACCCGGCTATGCTCTTCATGGTATTGCCTGTTGGTTTTTTGTTTGGCTCTTATATATACCACCACAAATTGCTGAAAGCGAAACCATGATACAAACACATGGCAACATGATAGAGGTTTTTAAAACAAATGTTTCCAACCCGCAGCAGGCTGAAGAACTCATCGGCCTGTTGCGGTACTTATTACCCGGTAGCTCTATTAACTTCGACCTGGAAGATTGTGACAAGGTATTAAGGATAGACTATGAAACTGTAGACCCCGCACATGTAACAGGAATATTAGCCGGGAGAGGCTTTGAATGCAGTGTGATGCAATAAAAGACTATAACAGTAAAGTAACATTCGGTATCAGGTTACTATTGCTTCTTTAGAAGCAAGAATAGTTATATGAATTAAGTAAAATCAGGTAGCAGTATATATTGGGGAACTGCTACCTGATTTTTTTTATCTTACGATTGTCATTCTTTTTGTATCAACCTTATTTCCATCTACGAATAAAGAATATAAATAAGTGCCTGATACAAGATGGTCATACTCGGTCGTAACCTGCCCGCTACCGGCGGACGAAATTGGATAGTAAACTACCTCACGGCCATTCAAATCGTATATTTTAATGCCGGCGGTCGCATCCATCTTGTGAACATAATAAGATATTTCTGCTCTGCCATTGTTTGGATTAGGGCTACTTTGACCCAAATAACTTTTGCCATCATCTTTTACAACGTCACTGCTTTTGTTATCATTAAGCATTGCCTTCAACTCTGCTATTTCTGCTTTTAGTATGTTTACTTCTGCTCGTAAAACCGTCGTTTCTTGAATCATTTCAACCAACTCGTCAGACCCTGTTTCCGTTTTGTGTAGCCTTCCATCATTATCTATCACAACTATTGTTCCCGGTTGGGTGTCCATGTTTTCAAACCGTATCCATTCCTGAACTGTATTATTGTCTGCTAAGGTGGTTTCTAAATTTACATGAAATATATCAGTCACTGTAGTTGGCGTCCCGAGTGCATTGCCTTTTAATAAGTTTAATCCCAAACGACCACTTGCAGTAAGTTTTAGTCTTTCAATACTATTAAAATTTGGACCTCCGGGGTTAACATGATTTGTAGCAAATATAATATTGCGTATATCGCTCGTATTTTCGATAACTAAGTCATTTGGTCGGGCACTTGTTGCGAAATCGGAATTTACGGTACTGTAGCCTATTTTCCCATTTGATGTATGCGTTGGATGTACTGTGGCAAGATTAGATAAGGTGATTGCGGGAGCTTGACCTGTGACTGCGATTCCTGCATCATTGGAATTATTGTGTACATGCAGTTTGTAAGCTGTATTATGCTGTGTTGAACCTATACCTATTCCGAAATTTGTGTTTGTAAGTAATGTGGCACCTTCAGTATTATTAGTTTTAAATACCAACCTGTTATTGTCCGTTGTACCTAAAAAATTGGTACCGGGTGTAGTTCCTGCATTACCTGTTAAGAGCCACGCGTTAGCACCACCAGGTGAGCTATTAATACTCACGTTGCCATTTGCATCTACAGTCAGGTAGTCGTTGGAGCTACCGGTAGGTAATGATTGAAAACGAATATTGCCTACAGTGTGTAATGTTGCTGTGGGACTAGTAGTTCCGATTCCTACTGATAGTGGTGATACTGAAGAACTGCTGTTAAGTCCAATCATCGAATTGGGCGTGTTTCCGAGCCAGCCTTGTGCATTGGCATAAACGGGGCTAATGAATAACAATGAAAGAATCAGATGTTTCATAATAGAAAATTTTTAGGTTTTTGAATTGGTTTGTAAAAAGGGTTTTGTTGTGATATCAAATTTGATTTTGTAAACCTATTCTATTTTTGAATACATTTTTCATATATCAAACGAATTGACTGTTTCATCAAACGAATTTATTGTTTCGTCAAACGAAAGCTAAAAAGGAGGCATTTAATATCAACAATTGGGGAGTGATAAGCCTGCTAAATCAAACGTCGCTAAATCGAAACAGTCGATAAAAATCAATACAACTCGACTCATTTAGGGCATATACGTCCTGCACCTGGCATTGCCCGATGAACACAGCGGTAACATAAGATAGCTAAATAAAAAAGCTCTATCAACAATCTTAATGATTCAGTCATGGGAATAGGATAGCTAACGCCCGGACAGGCGAATTGTATTTATATGAAAGTTCAGCCAACAACCACAGCCACAAATATCTTAATTGATATTATCTTTCAGTAAATATCGGGTTATGGAAAACTTGCTGATAAAAAGTATGAGGGAGCATATTGTCTTGACGGACGACCAGGCTACATGGATTGTAGAGAGGTGCAAAAATATGCCTTACAAAAAAGGGCATTACATCATAAGAGAGGGCGACATATCCAGGAATGGCATTTTCATCACGGAGGGTAGTGTAAGGTCATATTTTACAGATATCAACGGACAGGAACATGTCATACAGTTAGGCATTGAAGGGTGGTGGGTAGGTGACTTGGAAAGTTTTGTGCATCAAAAGCCGGGTAAGTTTTATGTAGAAGCAATAGAAAATAGTATGATTATTTTATTGCCGCATGATGTTTTGCAGGTGATGTATAAAGAAATCCCCGCCATTGAACGGTATTATAGGATCATGTTTCAGAATGCATTTATTTCTTTTCAGAAAAGAGTACTGGAAAATCTGAGTATGGATGCTGAAAACCGCTATCGCGTGTTCAAAGAGAAATACCCTGAAATGGATATGCGGATACCCCAGAAACATGTTGCCTCTTACCTGGGAATGTCTGCTGAG
Source organism: uncultured Flavipsychrobacter sp. (assembly GCA_964515955.1). Lineage (GTDB taxonomy): Bacteria > Bacteroidota > Bacteroidia > Chitinophagales > Chitinophagaceae > UBA5543. The sequence goes on from CAZEZM010000005.1 coordinate 37,907, forward strand.
TTCCTCAGCAAAATAAAAAAGAGGGTGATGATTACTGACCGCAGGAAGAAGGTTACTTAGTACAGGTTTTTTTTGACAAATACACCTATGTTAGTATAGCGGGCAGCGTTGCACCCATACTCATCAAACTGTAGGCCAATACCCGTTTGCACCCACCTGTACTCTACTCCTAACCTGAATTGTTGATAACTTCTGTTATGAAATTTCCTGCCATGATTAGTCATGAATTGAAGCCTGGAATACATAGCAATTGAATTGTTGAGTTTCCTCCTGTATTCAACAAGCCCGAATAATTCATAGTTTATATTCTTCGTTATGTCAACCCGGGGTTGGAGTGTTACAAACAGATCCTTGCCCGGGTAGGTGTATTGCACTCCTATGCTTGGTTTGAATTTCACCGCTGTACTGTAAAACATTCCCCCGATGATAGAAAACTTCTTGTGAACCCTATATTTTATATATGCCTGGTTCATCAATTCATCAGGTAACACCGTACTTTCAGATTTGCTCCTGTACCTGATTATGGAACTGGCTATATGCATCAATCCCCATTTTGAATCAGGCGCTATTTGTTTGGATATAGCGTGTTGATAAAGAAGATATTTGTTCCCGGTCATAATTTCGGCGGGCTGTGCCCGGGCATCCACTACTATACACAGCATCATGATAAAAATTGCATTTTTCATCTTTTTTGCTGCGAAGGTGGGCAAGGCTACACCCCTCAGAAATGAACTGCTTCAACTTTTTAGCCGTAACTGTACAAGTTGAACTGGTTCAATTTTATTTGTTGTTCTCCGCTATTTATGGGGCTGTCCATGTTACTGACTTTTGCATTTATTAAACTAAAAATGTTTTAAAATGGATATTCAAACAACTTTAAGTAAGGCAAATGCAGCCGGCAATCTTTTTTTAAGGCTGACTCTTGCAGGGGTGATTCTGCCTCATGGTGCTCAATTATTATTAGGGTCTTTTAACGGCCCCGGCTTTGTTAATGCAATGAAATACTTTTCAGAGGTAGAAGGCCTGCCTTCATTGGTAGGCTTTATGGTTATATTCCTGCAGTTTTTCGGGTCGTTATTTATTTTATTTGGCTTTGCAACCAGGTTTATTGCACTGGGCATGGCAGGGTTGTTTGTCGGCATGATTGTGACCAGCCATCTTCAATACGGGTTTTTTATGAATTGGTACGGTACACAGCAAGGTGAGGGATATGAATATCATTTGCTGGTGATTGGCATGGCGCTAAGCCTTGTTTTCACGGGTGCAGGCAGGTTATCACTAGACGCATGGATTACGAAGAAGTTTATGCCGGATTATAAAATTGCGTACAGGAGAATTTAATACAATAAAATACCATTTCTATGAAGGTAAACAATGTATCAATAGTGCAAGATTTGTACCGAAAATTTGCACAGCAGGATTATGAAGGTATCAGGACAATACTTGCTGATAAAATTGAGTGGAACCAGATGGAGGGTTTCCCGGGTGGTGGCAGATATGTTGGTGCAGATGATATTTTCGGGAATGTTTTTAATGGTTTTAAAGACAATTGGGCATCCTGGAAAGCGGAGGTGGAACAATGGTTAGATGCGGGCAATGAGGTTGTGGCAATTGGTTATTACTATGGTGTGCATAAGGATACGGGAAAAGAGTTTAAAGCAGCGTTTGCTCACAGGTACGTATTACATACCGGCAGGGTAACGAGATTTGACCAGTTTACAGACACCCATATTATTGCCAGGGCCATGAACAAAGACTGAAATTAAACATTCTTTAAACTAAACAGCCGCTTCAATCGAAGCGGCTGTTCTATATAAAGTCCTCAGCTTAAATATGCTGCTTGAAATATTCCAGTGTGCGTTTCAAACCTTCGCTACGGTCCACTTTAGGTTCCCAGCCTAATATCTCTTTGGCCTTGGTTATATCAGGGCGGCGTTGTTTGGGGTCGTCTTTCGGCAGCGGTTCGTAAACAATTTTTACGTTTTTGTTACCCACCAGTTCTACCACCTCTTCTGCAAACTCTTTCAGTGTTATCTCAGCCGGGTTGCCAATGTTCACCGGCATGTAGTAGTCAGACATCAGCAGTCGGTAAATACCTTCTACCAGGTCGTCTACATAACAGAATGAACGCGTCTGAGAGCCATCGCCGAATACCGTCACATCTTCGCCACGCAGGGCCTGGCTCATAAATGTAGGCAGCGCACGGCCATCATCCAGCCTCATGCGTGGGCCGTAGGTGTTGAAGATGCGAATCATCCTGGTTTCCACACCGTGGAAATTATGATACGCCATGGTAATGCTCTCCAGGAAACGTTTCGCCTCGTCATATACGCCGCGGGGGCCTATAGGGTTTACATTACCCCAATACTCTTCTACCTGGGGGTGTACCATAGGGTCGCCATACACTTCCGATGTAGAGGCTACCAGTATGCGTGCCTTTTTGGCCAGTGCTACACCCAATACGTTGTGCGTACCTAATGCACCCACCTTCAATGTCTGTATAGGCATCTTCAGGTAGTCTATCGGGCTGGCCGGAGATGCAAAGTGCAGGATATAATCTATCTCACCCGGTACGTGTATGTACTTGGTAATATCGTGATGGTAAAATTCAAATTCCTTCAGCGGAAACAGGTGCTCAATGTTCTTAATGTTTCCTGTCAGCAGGTTATCCATGCCTATTACATGAAAACCTTCCTTGATGAAACGGTCGCACAAATGCGAACCCAGGAAACCAGCCGCACCCGTTACGAGCACTCTTTTTTTATCAGCCATTGCTATTGTTTATCTATTACTGTTGAAAATTACGACAGAACATTGATTTTTTCCTTCAAATTTTCGTGGATGGTACTGCGGCCTATGCTTTCGTAATAAAATCCCTCTTCTGCCATTTTCTCCAATGTAAATACATTACGTCCGTCGAAAATAAAGGGTTGTTTCAGCGAGGCGTGTATTTTTTCGAAATCGGGGTTGCGGAACTCATTCCATTCCGTAACTATTGCCAATGCATCAGCACCTTGCAATGGTTCATATTCATTGGCGCCGTAGGTTATTTTATCCCCCATTATTTCTTTCACATTGTTCATGGCTTCCGGGTCGAAGACATGTACTGAAGCGCCTGCGGCCAATAATTCATCTATCAGCTCCAATGCCGGGGCCTCGCGTATATCATCAGTTTCAGGTTTGAAGGCCAGGCCCCATATAGCAAACTTGCGGCCTGTCAGGTCTTCGCCAAATACATTTTTTATCTTCTGGCCCAATCTCGTCTTCTGCAGGTGGTTTACCTCCATGGTAGTTTCTACCAGTTTGAAGTCGTAACCCAACTGGCGGGCTGTACGTGCCAGCGCCTGCACGTCTTTAGGGAAACAGCTGCCACCATAACCTACTCCTGAAAACAGGAAGCGCTTACCTATACGGCTATCACTGCCCATACCTACACGCACCATATCTACGTTGGCACCTGCACGCTCGCACAGGTTGGCCATTTCATTCATGAATGATATACGCATAGCCAGGTAAGAGTTGGCGGCATACTTCGTCATTTCAGACGAACGCTCATCCATAAAGTATATGGGATTGCCCTGGCGTACAAACGGCTGGTACAATTCCTCCATTATTTTACGGGCCCTTTCCGAAGATGTGCCTATCACTACCCTGTCAGGTTTCAGGAAGTCGTCCACTGCCACGCCTTCACGCAGAAATTCAGGGTTAGACACCACATCGAATAATTCTTTGTCGAGGTTGGCGGCGAGTGCTGCGGCTACTTTTTCGGCGGTGCCTACAGGTACGGTACTCTTATTTACAATTACTTTGTAAGAATCTATGATAGTGCTGAGGTGTGCAGCAACGTCCAGTACATATTGCAGGTCTGCTTCCCCATCTTTGCCGGGGGGTGTAGGCAGGGCCAGGAAGATTACTTTAGCGTCTTTAATACCCTCTGCCAGCGACGTGGTAAAATGGATACGATTTTCCTTGATATTTCTTTCGAGGAGTACGTCCAGCCCCGGCTCATATATGGGGGTTTCACCCCTTTTGAGCATGTCAACTTTCTTCTCGTTAATATCTACACAGTTAACAGTGTTCCCGGTTTCTGCAAAGCAGGTACCTGTTACCAGTCCCACGTATCCCGTACCTATTATAGCAATTTTCATATGATTGATAAAAATTTGTGTGCAAATCTAATTATTATTTTTTAGCGGTTTGGTAATCATTTGTTATTACGTTATAAAATATGCGCCATTTATGTCTTATATTTATGCCAATACTCACAGCTAAAGGAAAAAACAGGTATAAAATATGTTTTCGAAGAAATTATCCATCATGGCCTGGCCTGTGTTAGGGCTTGCTATACTGGCATCATCCTGCAAACGCGAAAAGGATGATACTACCATTAATAATGATGAAAAGACAGGTTATGCTGAGGAACAGCTGATCATGGAACAGGTATATAATAATGCAGACAGGGTAATAGAGCGGGCTTTTTTGCTGGGTGAAGGGTCGCTGAAAGGTGGTGAAAACCCCTTGGGAGGATGTGCTGTTATTGAAATGGACAGTACCGATGACCCTACCGTACATCGTATGACTATAGAGTTTGGAGGAAGCACTACATGCCTGGGTTTTGACGGTAGGTACCGCACCGGCAAACTGGTGGTATATTACAAACATGGGGTGAAAATGAACGAAGACGGTTATTACCGTAAGACGGTATTTAATATGTATGCGGTTGACGGACATCGGGTAGGAGGATATAAAGAAATGTGGTACAAAGGCCTGAATCCGTCGGGCAATCCCGAATATGCCGTTGCCAGTACAGATACTATATACCTGCCGGATAACACAGGCAAAGTAACAGGTGCCAGCCAACGAACACGCGAGTGGTATAGTGGATCGGCAACGCCCCAAACAGCGGATGATGTTTTCCGCCTAACGGGTTTTGGTAATTTTGTGAGGCCCAACGGCGATAAATATTACATCGAAATAGCCAAGCCGCTGGTAGACGCCCTCAATTGCAACTGGATAAACGAAGGGGTAACAAATATTTATCCTGAAAATGCCACGCAGCGTGTGCTGGATTATGGCGAGGGAGATTGTGAGAATGACGCAGTAATCAACGTAAACGGTGTAAAACGCATCGCGAAGATTCCGTAAATACAATCCATTTTGCAAAATATATAAGCCGGGTATATATACCCGGCTTTTTATATTGATGATAATATAATATCGCAGGCTTTTTCTATTTCCCCGGAATTAATTGTGAGCGGTGGTGCTATGCGCAGGCATTGCGGGGCAAACAGGAACCAGTCTGTAAATAAGCCTTTTTGTATACAGCGTTGAACAACTTCTAATGCCTTTTCGGTGCTTTCCAGTTCCACAGCTATCAGCAGGCCCTTGGCGTGTACGGCTTTTATGGCTGGGTGTACCAACTTTTCGCGGAATAAATTTTCTTTTTGCGCGACAGAAGCTATAAGATTTTCCTCAAGTAATACCTGCATAGCCGCCATGCCTGCTGCGCAGCATACCGGATGCCCGCCAAAAGTGGTGATATGGCCCAATACCGGGTTATCGGTAAAAGCCTGCATATGGTCGTAGGAAGATATGAAAGCCCCCAGCGGCATACCGCCGCCCAGTGCTTTGCCCAGTAATACAATATCCGGAACTACTCCATAATGCTCAAACCCCCACAACCTGCCAGTCCGCCCGAAACCGCATTGTATTTCGTCGAAGATGAGCAGTGTGCCTGTATCGGTGCATTTTTTCCTCAATGCGTGCAGCCATTCTTTTTGCGGCTCCACAACGCCGGCCTCCGCTTGTATAGTTTCTATTATTACACACCCTATGCGGTCATTTATTGCTTCAATTAACTGGTAGTCATTGTAATCATAATGCCATACGCCGGGCATAAGGGGGCGGTAGGCATTGCGCCAGTACTCATCGCCCATCACACTGAGGGCACCCAATGTAGAGCCGTGATAACTTTTGTTGCAGGCGATAATATCGGTCCTCCCTGTTATACGCCTGGCCAGTTTTATCGCCCCTTCCGTAGCCTCAGCGCCCGAGTTTGTGAAGTACACGCAATCTAAATGGGCGGGCAGGTGCCGGGTAAGGAGGCTTGCATATTCCGTTTGCGGGCTCTGTACCAGCTCGCCATATACCATTACATGCAGGTAATCGTTAGCCTGTTTATTAATAGCGGTTATCACATGAGGGTGCCGGTGCCCGATGCTGCACACGCTGATACCGCCTATCAGGTCCAGGTAGGCTTTACCGTCAGCATCGTACAGGTAATTTCCCTCGGCACGGGTAATGTGCAAACCAACAGGACTAGGGGATGTTTGAGCAATATGCCTCTGGAATATGTTACGGGCGTTCATATGGCAAAGTTATGGTTTTCAGGCACTAAGCCTGCTCTTAACATTGCGGTAATATTAAGGTTACACAGGCGTAACATTGGCGTAACATGGTAGTAATATCCCTGTGTGAATTTTGCACTTGGAAAACCCTGGAGTTCAGAAACGCATTTTTGAAACAGGATAAATACAAAAAGAACAACAGTGCAAATGGCAACAAAAACTATTAAAAAACACAAAAGCAATTCTTCATTTTAAATTAAACATGCAGTAACATTCGCATAATACAGCTGATGTTCTTTTGCAACAAAATAAAACTTTATGAAACTGAACTACATTTTAAAATCTTCTCTGGTGCTGGCTTTGTCCATAAGCCTTTTTTCCTGCAAAAAAGAAAGTACACCAACTCCTCAAACTCCGGTTGTAAATGACCCTAAGGAAGTTGTTGTTACACAGAACATTTCTGCTAACGAAACATGGTCAAGCAGCAAAACTTACATCCTGGGTGGACGCATCACTGTATTGGCAGGTGCTACACTGACTATCGAGCCGGGCACTGTTATTAAAGGACAAGCAGGTACAGGCGCTAACGCTACAGCCCTGCTGATAGCCAGGGGCGCTAAGCTGATGGCTGAAGGTACTGCTGAAAAGCCTATCATATTCACTTCGGTAGCTGACGAAATTACACCTGCAGATGTAGCAGCGGGCAACTTCGGCAGCCCTAACCTGGCTTCTGACGCTAACGGCCTGTGGGGTGGTGTAATAGTATTGGGTAAAGCAAGGATTTCTGCTTCAGCCAACGAAGTGCAGATAGAGGGTATCCCTACATCTGACCAGAATGGCCTGTATGGTGGCAGCGATGATGCTGATAACTCAGGTGTTATTAAGTACGTATCTATCCGTCACGGTGGTACTAACATCGGTTCAGGTAACGAAATCAACGGCCTTACACTGGGTGGTGTTGGTTCTGGTACCACTATTGAAAATATAGAAATAGTAGGTAACCAGGATGATGGTATCGAGTGGTTTGGTGGTACTGTAAATGTGAAGAATGTACTGGTTTGGAACAATGGTGACGATGCTATCGATACTGACCAGTCTTGGGGGGGTACGCTGGATAACTTTATAATCATAACTCCTGCAGGCCACATTTTCGAACTGGACGGTCCTGAAGGTTCATACAAGGCAACACACACTATCAAGAATGGTACTGTAGTAGCTTCTCATGATGGCAGGCTTTCTGAAGAGCTGATCAACACAGATAAAAACTCTATGGTAAAACTGGAGAACATCTACTACAAAAATGTTGACGCAAGCCAGAAAATCAACAGGACAAAAGATAACCCCGGTGTAACATTCAGCAACATAGTTATCAATATACCTTCAGGCAGTATTTCAGATTATATCACTGATTATAACGCATCTGAAAACCCTGTACCTGCCGGTATTACAGCCGGAAGCTCATCTTCAAACAAAGCTAACGCTTCTGTTTTTGGATGGACATGGGCTACAAAAGCAGGTGCAACTGCAGGTCTTTAATTAAATATGACAAGAATAAACGAAATAAATAAGCTGAAAGGCTGAACCGGATTTGGAAAGGGTTAATTACCCTTTCCAAATCTTACATATAAATAAATTATTACTCAAAGATTATTACTCAAATTATTACTCAAATGAAATCTTCTTTATTATTCGTCTTAAGCTGCTTTATAAGTATCGCGGCTATGGCTAAGGGAACAATTCGCGGTTCTGTAATAGACCAGGAGGGCATGCCGCTTATGTCCGCTATTGTCCAGGTAAAAGGTACCACGATTGGTACTATTACTGACCTGGACGGTGAGTTTACACTGACTGTTGAATCGGGTGTGCACGACATAGAGGTAAAATGCATAGGCTGCCAGCCTGTTAACATAGAGGGTATTGCCGTAAAAGATGATGAAGTAAGCGTACTGAAAAATATACAACTGAAAGCAGCGGGCAACCAGCTGGAAGAAGTAGTGGTGAGGGCAGAAGCGATAAGAACTAATGAAAGCGCCCTGATAGCCATGAAGAGAAGGTCAACCTCTATTATGGACGGCATATCTTCTGACCAGATGAAACTGGTGGGGGATGGTACAGCTATCGAAGCATCTAAGAGGGTAACAGGTGTAAGTATAGAAGACGGCAAATACGTTTACGTAAGGGGCCTGGGAGACAGGTATACCCGTACTACGCTGAACGGCATCCAGATACCCGGACTTGATCCTGACAAGAATAGCCTGCAAATGGATATATTCCCTACTAACCTGATTGATAACATTATCGCCCACAAAAACTTTTCTGCAGAACTGCCTGCCGACTTTACAGGCGGACTGGTGAATATCGAAACCAAAGCTTTTCCTGAGCAGAAGATATTTAAGGTATCAGTAGATGCGGGTTACAATCCCCAAATGCACCTCAATTCCAATTACCTCACCTACAAAGGCGGTAAAACCGATTTCCTGGGCTTTGATGATGGTACCAGGGCATTGCCTGCCGGTACTGACCCTGTGAATATTCCCTCACCCGTAAGCGGTGCTTCTAAGGAAGAAACAAATCAATTTGTACAGAGCTTTAACCCGCAACTGGGAGTAACCAGGGCTACCAGCCCCATAGATTATGGTGCAAGTTTAACTCTCGGAAATCAATATCAGCTAAAAGGTACTAAGAAAAATAGCCTGGGTTATATCTTCTCACTTTCTTATAAAAGGTCGTACAAGTATTATGACGACGTAACTTACAGCGAATACCAGAGGTACTCTGAATCAACATTAAATGAACTTCGCTATGCCACTATTCAGAAAGGTGAAGTGTCGGAAAGTGCAGCACTGCTGGGTGGACTGGCGGGTATTGCTTATAAAACACAGAAATCAAAATTCAGGTTGACGGCTATGCACCTGCAGAGTGGCACCAGCCGCGCCGGTAAATTCTATATTGATAACGATGGTGCTGCCGTAGGCCAGTCAGGCTACAAGGCTGTTTCTGACAACCTGGAGTATAATGAACGTTCATTGACTAACGTACTGCTGGCGGGCGACCACTCACTGGCGGGCGACAAGTGGCAGGTAGATTGGAAGCTGTCTCCTACATGGTCCACGTCTAACGACCCGGACGTACGTAAAACTGCTTTTACGTATACGGACGTTGATACACTTTTTGTGGCAGGTGCAGGAGGTAACCCCAGCCGTATATGGCGCTATCTTAATGAACTGAATGCTTCCGCTAAAATTGATGTAAGGAGAAATTACAAAATAATGGACAGGGAAGCCGTATTCAAATTCGGCGGCAGTCATATATACAAAAAGAGAGATTACGAAATACTGTTCTTCGACATCCAGTTTTTGGGCAGTCAGTCTTGGGCCGATCCTGACCCTAACAAGGTGCTGAACCCGGAGAATATTTATCCGAACAGGCCTAACAGTATCTATTACCAGACAGGTAACCTGGCCCTGAACCCCAACGCGTATTCTTCTAACGTGAACAATACCGCGTTCTATGTTTCAAACGAAATGTCTTTATTACCCAAGCTGAAAACGGTGTTGGGGGTAAGGGCAGAAAACTATGTGCAGAGGTACACAGGCGCCGACCAGAAATATGCCAGCGGAGATACCCTTAACGGGTCTTACCTGCAGAATGATGAAGTTTTATCTGCGCTTGATTTCTTCCCTTCGGCCAACTTGATATATGCCCTGACTGAAAAGCAGAATATCAGGTTTACTTATGGCAGGACTATTGCAAGGCCTTCGTTCAAAGAACTTTCCTTTGCCCAGATACTGGATCCGATTACGAACAGGATATTCAATGGTAGCCTCTTTCAGTATCCTGACTGGAATGGTAAGCTGACTTCAACTATGATTAACAATTTCGACCTGCGTTGGGAAATGTTCATGGAGCGTAGCGAGCTGATATCAGTAAGTGCTTTCTATAAGAGCTTTGATAATGCTATCGAATTGGTGAGGATACCTGCACAGCAGACAAGCACCGAATTCCAGGCGCGCAACGTGGGCGATGGTAAGGTGTACGGTGCGGAGTTTGAACTGAGGAAAGAGTTAGGCTTTATCTCGCCCCTGCTCTCTGATTTCATGTTCTCAGGCAACGTGACATGGGTGAAGTCTCAGATACAGATGACCAACCTGGAGTACAATGCGAGGAAAGAATATGAAAGAGCGGGACAGGCAATATCCAATACCAGGGATATGGCAGGCCAATCGCCATATGTTATCAACGCCGGCTTGAGCTATATGAGCCAGAAAGCCGGATTGAATGCGGGGCTGTTCTACAATGTGAAAGGTTCTACATTGTACATAGTGGGGGTAGGTTTGTATCCTGATGTATATTCGGAGCCTTTCCATAGCCTCAACTTCAGCCTGAACAAGGCTTTCGGCAAAGATGGTAAAACCACTATTGACTTTAAAGTATCCAACCTGCTCAACGACAGGGTAGAGAATTTCTACAAGTCATATGGTGCTGAAGACCAGATTTTTGACAGCATAAATCCCGGCAGGGCGATAAGCCTTGGTTTCAGCCACAATTTTTAAAATACTATACCTTTTTGAGTAATAATGGGGTCGCCTGTAATGGGCGGCCTTTTTATTTATGGGCTCCGGGTATCTCGTTTATAACTAAGATACGTATTACCTCTACTTATAATAAAGTTGTTAAATACAACAATTTTACGTAAATTTACATTGAATAATTGTCACCTGGAATGGTGTTTATAAAAGTTCTTTGACATGAAAACACGCACAAGAAGACTCGTAGCCCTGCAAGTGGGCAGTTGCCGCATTTTGTTCCCGCCGGAACATTTTCCGCACATTTGGAACAAAATAAATAGATGATAACCAACTGGTTATGCTGAATTGATGCCAAAAATAAAAAAATCAAGTTTCTGGCATCAAAAAGGAACAAAAATGCGTCACAGGGGAGGGACGGTACATCAGATGAACTTATTGTCTTTAGCCAGCTTAATCGCGTCCGCTTTGGAGTGTACGTTTAGTTTGCTATAGATGTTTTTGATGTGGGACTTAACCGTTTCCAGGTCTATAAACAACTCTTCGGCTATGCGCTTGCGGCTTTTGCCGGTAGCTATTTGCTCCAGTATCTCCGTTTCCCTGGGTGTCAGCGGCGACTCTTCGCTACGCTGGAATGACTGTATCACCATCCTGGCTATGTGCGAACTCATAGGCCCGCCGCCTTCCATAGCCTCTCTGATTGAGGACAATATCTTTTTAGGTGGTGTGTCCTTAGTAAGGTAGCCGGCTGCCCCATTTGCCAATGCGCGGAAGATTAATAGTTCCTGTTCGTAAACCGTAAGTATGATAATATGCGCTTCAGGTACTAATTTCTTAAGTTTAGGTATGGCGTCGATACCTGAAATACCGGGCAGTTCTACGTCCAGCAGAATGACATCGGGGTCGCATTTAGCTATTCGCTTGGCAGCATCTTCGTACGAAGCAAAACTGCCGGTTACTTTATACCCTTCATTATTGCCTATCAGGTATTCATACCCTTCACGTATAGTTTCGTCATCTTCTACCAGGCAAATGTTGATGTTCAGGTCTTGCATAACTCGTATTATAAGATATAAAGTTCCTACATCCCGGGGATATTTCCATCCCCCCAAATAAGGTATTTAATATTCTTTAACAGGTGGTATTTACCTGTTTTTGCCAGGTAAACGAAAATGCAGGTTAATGACGGTGCCATGGCCGGGTTTGCTATCCACATATAGCTTCCCTTTCAGTCGTTCAGCCCTGTTGCGCATATTGTTCAGCCCGTTACCTTTTACCACTTCTTCTACATTAAAACCCTTTCCATTGTCTGTCAGTGCTATGTGCAGTATATCTCCGTCTTTCAGTTCAGCTTCCATAGTCACTACGGTAGCACCGGCATATTTCAGGCAGTTGTTCAGTGCTTCTTTAAATATCATGATGAGGTTGCGGCTCATATCCAGTGGCAGCTTGTAGTTTTGCCAGTCGCTGTCTGTACCTGCAAACTGAAACCTGATATCGGTGTCTGCAAATAGGTCATTGCCAAAGTCGCGTATGCGGTGCAGTATTTCATACAGGTTGTCGTTGGTTGCCTGCAGCGACCATAGTATATCTTTTGTACCGCTGTACAGTTGGGCGGTGTTCTCCTGTATCTGCTCTATCAGCCTCTTCTTATCGGGCGATACATCGCCCAGCTTTTGGGTAAGTACGTTGGTGAGTACGTTGATGCGCGTAAGTTTATTGCCCACTTCGTCATGAAAATCTTCTGCCGTGCGTTGTCTTACTTTGGCTTGTTCTTCCCGCCGTAGTTTGTCTACCAGTGCCAGCCTGGCTTGCTTACGTTTGTTAAGGATATATTGTATGCTGATACCGGCCAGTATGCACGCAATGAATATGGCGAAGCTGAACCAGGTGGTTTTGTGCAGCGGTGTAATGATTTCAAATGGGTAGGCAAGTGCTTTTATTTCTTCACCGTTGATGGTTTTGCATTCTACCAGCAGGGTATATTGGCCGGGCGGCATGGCGGAGTAAGTGACTGAGTTGAGTGATGTCCAGTCGCTCCAGGGGGCGTCCAGCCCGTCTATACGGTAGCGGTACAACAATTGTGCGCTGCCACTGAGTGTAATGCCCTTAAATGTGAAAGTGATATTGTTCTTTTTATGCGGCAGTTTCAGTTGATAAGGCACATTATACCAGTTGTCAAGGCTGTCGTAGTAAGTTGTATCACGTATATCATCGCCAAACAGTTTTACAGATTGAAGTACAATGCTGATAGGCTGCGGCATTATCAATTCCTTGTTCGGGTCAATGTGTACAGCGCCTTTGGTAGTGCCAAACCATAAGGTGCCGTCGGGCATCAGGCAAGATGCGTTCTGGTTGCTCTCCATACCTGTGATGCCCTGTTCTTTGCCATAAAAAGTAACTACAGGATTGTCGCCCTGCATATGTATTTTGTGTATGCCATAGCCGGTGCCCACCCATATGTCGTTATTCTTGTCGGCAATGATATTGTAGATAAAGTCTGATTGAAGGCCGTTGCTTTTATTCAGGGTGAATGATTTGCGGGTTTCAATATCATAACAAATGACCCCGTTGTCATTGGTGCCTACCCACAATTTCTTTCCTGTTGTGGCAATGCATTGTGTGTTGGAGCTATCTGCCGCAGAGCCGGTAATGTAATGAACAACAGCGCTGTCGTGATAGAGGTAAATGTTATTGTTGTTAACCATCAGGATGCTGTCTCTGCCAATATATGCAAAGGAGAACACAGGCCCCGATATGCCGGCTACGTTCCGGAAGGTATTGTTACTGTACACTGCCGCACCTTTACCGTTGCCAATCCACAACCTGCCGGCCGTATCCTTGTATAAGGATATCACTGTAGTATTCGCAGGCATTTCGGGCATATTGTAGTATATCCGTTCGCCGCCTTTCAGTCTGCATAGGCCCCTGCCTTCGGTCCCCACCCATATGTCATACTCGCTATCGGCATACAGTGTACTGATATATGGGTTCTTGTATTGCAGAGGGATAGGAATAATGTTCTCATTATCATAATAATATAGCCCGGCTTCTGATGTGCCTATGTATAATTTTCCTGACGGTGTTGCCGTAAAACTGGTTACCTGCTCGCTGGGTAGCCCGCTACGCTCATCTATAATAGAAAACTGCGCACCAGAAAACCTGTATAACCCCTGTCCGTTAGACCCGAACCATACACTGCCTTCACGGTCAGCCACAATAGTATTGATTGCGTTATCTGTAAAGCCGTTTTTCTTATTATACAATGTAAATGATGAATCTGTGAGCCTGTACACGCCTGATACACTGCCCAGCCACAACGCACCATACTTGTCTTCGGCTATTGATATAAACGGAATATTGACTATAGGTGCCCCGTTGTTAAGTACCAGCTTCACGCTGTCATTTTTTATAGTAAATATGCCATGCCCGGTTGTCAGCAGCAGCCTTTTTTTGCTGTCCCTGTATATATTGGTAGTGCGTAGCGGAGCTTTCGGCAGCCCGGGAAAGTTATAAAATATACTATCCCATCCTTTCCCGGTGCGACGGTATATCCTGCCATTATTAGTAGCTACCCATAGATTGTTTTCTTCAGGTAGTATCGCGGTGATGGTGATGCCTGAATCGGGTAATGTAACAGGCTGAATACCCTTGCCTTGTATCTGGTATACCGCTTTGTCAGTATGGCACCACAATGTATTGTTTCCATCAACAAATATTTTTCTCACGGTTTGGGCATTGTTGTCCTCAGGCGATTGCAGGCGATAGTGTTCAAATCTTTTGCCATTGTACTTAGATATACCTTCCTGGCCTCCTAACCATATATGGCCATTCTTATCTGTAGTAATGGCAAAGCAGCCATTATCAAGCATGCCGTTGCGGACATTGTAGTTAGTAAAGAGCTCCCCGTCGTAGCGGGACATACCGCCCAATGTACCCACCCACAGGTGGCCATACTTATCCTGGGTCAGCGCCTGTACCTGCGATTGTATCAAGCCGTTTTCTACACTAAGGTTATAAAAGGAATAACGTTGTGCTGATGCACTGAATGTGCAGCACAATACAATAAAAATGAACGGCGCTAATCTCATACTTCTTACTGTGAAATTAAGTGAATAACCGCACAAGACTATGTTTTTGACTGTCAACAGAATTATCTTTTTATAATACAGGCAAAATTTCCCCCCAAACGAGTGATGCCCAAAAATGCAAATCCCCCGACATGGGGTAGATGATTGATAAACACCCATCCTACATTTGACTTGTCTAAAACACAAAACAATGAAATACGGTCTGTTGTTGCTTTTCTGCGGCTTATTTACAAGTTACTCATCTATAATACAGGCGACAAATGTGACCGGTAAAATAGTTGATGACAAGGGTGATGCTTTGGTAGCAGCCAGCGTTGTTTTATTAAACCAGGGAGATAACAAGCTGGTGCGTTCCGCTATTACCGACGACAAGGGCCTGTTTGTTTTAGAAGGTATCAGCCCGGGAACCTACCAACTGAAGGTAAATATGCTGGGGTATAATACGTACGGTGCGGATGTAACCGTTGCAGACCAAAACATACAACTGAACGACATAATATTGCAAGCCAAAGCTAATAAGTTGAAAGAAGTGACGGTGCGAGGACAAAAACCATTGATAGAAGTACGTGCTGATAAACTGATAGTAAATGTGGACGGAAGTATAATCAATACAGGTTCATCAGCTATGGAAATACTGGCTAAGTCACCAAATGTAACTGTTGACCAGAATGACAACATCAGTATAAAAGGTAAGCAAGGTGTGACTGTGATGATAGATGGCAAGATGATGGCTGTATCTGGCACTGACCTGGCGAATATGCTGAAAGGAATGTCTTCCAACAGCATAAAACAGATTGAAGTAATCAGCAACCCGGGTGCGCGGTATGATGCGGCCGGTACTGGAGGTATTATCAATATTGTGACCAAGCGCGACCAGCGCATGGGCATCAATGGCAGTGTGAATGCTTCTTACGCACAGGGGGTATATCCCAAGTATAGCGCGGGTATGAACCTGAACTACCGCAACAAGAAAGTGAGCAGTTATATCAGCTACAATTACTCTCGTCGCTGGTGGTTCAACCACCTGATGCTGGACAGGAAGTTTTATGACAATGCGGAGACTTTGCAGTTTTCTTATGTGCAGGACAACTTTATGAAAATGCCTATGAACAACCACAGCGGTAGTTTTGGATTGGATTACAGCATTGGTAAGAAGACAATAGTAGGAGTGGCTGGTACAGCGGGTACCACCGGCTTCGACCAGCTGGCTGAAAACAGGTCGAGAGCATTGAATGGTAATAATGATTTGATTTATTACTTCAACACCAATGGCAACCACAGGCAGGATTATTATAATTACTCAGGCAACCTGAACCTGAGACAGAACTTTAATGAACAGGGTAAGCAACTAAGTGTGGATGTGGACTATGCCAGCTATTGGAGCAAAGCCAACCAGAATTTTGAAACTATGTATTTGTTACCCGATGGTAATAAATACCAGCCGGATTATTACATGCGCAGCGACCTGTCGGGTTTAACACGTATCCGTTCTGTGAAGGCTGACTACACACATCCGCTGACTGAAAAAATGAAGCTGGAAGGTGGTGTGAAGTCAAGTTATGTTACATCTGACAACGAGCCCCTGTTTTATGAAAAGACCACAGGCGCTTTTGTATTGGATGTGAAGCGAAGCAACCATTTTATTTACAGGGAGAATATCAATGCAGGGTATGTTAACATGAACAAAGAGTGGGAGAAATGGAGTACCCAAATCGGGTTGCGAGTGGAGAATACTAATGTAACTGCTGAACAAATAACATTAGACAGCACTTACCAAACCAGCTATACACAACTATTCCCCAGCTTTGCCGTACAACATGCGGTAAATGACAATAATGATTTGGGACTAACATTGAGCAGGAGAATACAAAGACCAAATTACCAGCAGCTCAATCCATTTAAATACTTTATTGATAATACAACTTACCGTGCCGGCTACCCATACCTGCGCCCTGCACTCACATACGCCGTAGAAGCTTCGCATATTTTTAAGAAGAAGTTTATGACAACACTCAGCTATAGCGTTACAAGTGATAATATTACGGAAGTAATTCAGCCCAGCGATACAGAGGATTCAGTTACAGTGCAGATACACAAAAACCTGGCAAGCGTAGACAATTATTCTATCAGCGGCGCTTATCCTTTCCAGGTAACTAAATGGTGGAGTAATGTGAGTAATGTGGTGTTGTATTATGCGCATTACAGGGGTTTTATAGCCAATACCAACCTGAGCGATGGCGCGCCTGCGTTCAATATTAATATCACCAATAACTTTACGCTTCCCAAAGGATTCAGGGCGGAACTCGGTGGTTGGTACCAATCGCGCCAGCTATATGGCTTTATGGATTTGCAACCTATGTGGGCCCTGAATGCCGGAATACAGAAGAATATACTGAAAGATAATGGCACACTGCGCCTGAACGCGCAGGATATATTCTGGACGGCACCGCCAAGCGCCACATCTTTATACGATTCGTACCGTGAAGACTTTGAAGTAAACAGGGAAACAAGGCAGGTGACGCTTTCGTTCAGTTATCGCTTCGGCAATAATAAAATAGGCCCGGCCCGCAGGCGGACAGGTGGCGCAGAAGATGAAAAGAGCAGGGCCGGTAATGGTTAGCAGTTAAGATTTTCGCATATCCAAACCAAATGAGTAATACCTGTATTCGCATACAGGTGCTGTAAGAGCCCCTTAGCTTAATGCTGTTGAGCATTGAAAGCAAGGGGTTTTTCTTTATTGAAATTGTCTGGCGTCTATGCCCAACCATTCAAGGGCGTTTTCATAGAGCAATTTGTCTTTTGTTTGCTTAGAAAAAGAGTCTATGCTTTCTATCAACTTGCCTGGATGATGTTCGCCCAGGGGGAAGGGGTAGTCGCTGCCCATACATACTCTGTCTTCGCCCATTACATCTACTACGTATTGCAATGCTTTATCGTCATGAGTAAGCGCGTCTATCCAGAACTTGCTGATATATTCACGCGGGTTTACGTTGTTATCTACAGCACAAAGGTCAGGGCGGACATTAAAACCATGTTCTATCCTGCCAATAGTGAAGGGAAAGCTTCCGCCGCCATGCGCGAAAGCCACACGCAGCTTAGGGTGGCGCTCCAATACACCTGCAAATATCATGGAGCTGATGGCCCGGGCTGTTTCAGCAGGCATACCTACCAGCCAGGGCAGCCAGTATTTGGTAATGTCCTGCTCACCCATCATCTCCCATGGGTGAACGAATATGGCACAACCCAGTTCTTCTGCAGCCTGCCAAAATGGTTCAAACTCTGCATCGCCCAGGTTCTTTTTATTGATGTTGGAACCTATTTCCAGTCCCGGCATTTTCAGTTCTTTTACGCATCGTTCCATCTCTTTGATGGCTGTGTCAACATCCTGCATCGGCACAGTACCTAAACCGGTAAAGCGGGTAGGGTGATGGTCAACACACTGTGCTATATGGTCGTTGAAGAAGCGCGATGTTTCCAGCCCATGTTCCGGCTTTGCCCAATAGTTGAAGAGGACAGGGATAGTAGACAATACCTGCATCCCAACTTCTGTCATATCCATCTCTTTGGTACGCACATCCGCACTCCAGCAGTTTTCTTCCACTTCGCGAAAGAACTTATCGCCCTTTATCATGCGGGCGCAACATGGCTTATGATGTTCCAGGTGAATAAAATCTCCATACCCGAACTTTTTAAACCAATCAGGTATATGCTCGGGCATGATGTGTGTATGTATATCTATCTTTTTGTAAGCCACTGTTCAAATATTTTATGCAAAACTAACAATAAGCTGCTTGTTTATAAACTTACCTGGTATTGCAGCCATACCGAGTTAGCGTAAGACGTGTTGGTGATTGAGCCACCTTGTTGTACTTCAAATACAGGGCGCAATTGGTAATTGAGCGAAAGTTTGGCATTGTGTTTGTCTATCAACCAATTTACACCCGCGTCTATTACATGTACAGGGTCTGTTAGTTTGGTGAAAGACGACCAGCGATGAGAAACATAAGGCATTAAGGTGCCCATATCCCCTAACATATCTTTGGGTAACCTTAATCCCACCTGCGAGTAGATATTGGCACCTGTACCAAACATTGGGTAGCTGTTGCCCGCCCCATTATAGACATTAGAGTTTGCATTACCGTTAGCGGGGTTCATAATACCGTTATTGCGGATGTAGTTCAGGCCGTAGTCTGTAGATGAATACCCTATGTAAGCAGATAATGCATACTTATTTTTTTTCAAAGGCATATCGGCATATACCGCCAGCGACCACAGCAGCATATTGTCAAACATGGTATCCATACCGTTCAGCAGCCATGTGGCATCGGGCTGGTAGATGGCTCCTGCTTCTATATTCAGTATTTTTTTGTCTCCTAAATAGGTACCTGCCATATAGGGTGTGGTATGTGGTTCCCTGTCCAGTATATTGTATATCAGCATACCCTGGTATTGTTGCGTATGCCCATAGGTAGTAAATGTGGCATCGGTGCTAATAGGCTGTGGTGTCTGCCCGTTGGTTTGCACCGGGAAGGGGTCTGAAAAAATAATTCGGTAATCAAACTTACCTATTTGCCCCCTGGCATATACACTCAGCTTGCGTGAAAATTCATCGGTCTGGTCAACGGTTGTTTGCAGGAATACGGGCACATCTGTTGTCATGATGGTGCCGATACCTGGCTGCGAGAAGCGCGATACGCCATTAGCTATTGTCAATCCTCCACCGAGTTTCAATGCATCGTTCTTTTTAAACACTTTAAACTCTCCCAATGCATCATGAAAGAACGCCTGCAGCTTGCGATTACCTGCACTATGAGCCAGGTAATTGAAATTGTTCATGCCGAACTGTGTATAGAAAAATACATGGTCGGTAAGTTGACCGTATAATTGCATCCGTGTACGGCGTAGTCCTATATCAACTGTCTGGTCTTTCGGCTGGCCGTTTACAGTGGTGCCCGGATTGCTCTCATTCCAGCGCAGCCATACCTGGTTCAGGAAAGTGGCTTTTATATATCTCTTTCCGTCCTTGCTCAGGTTGTACTTAAGTTCCTTGTTGGGTTGTGCATAAGCAGTGATGGATACACAAAGGCATAGCAGTAGTGCGATTCTCATTGTATTATTCATGAGCGCAAAAATACGGAACAGACCCTCTGTTGCATAAATAAATATGTTTGTCTTATGTAATGACCGGTGGGGGCGGTACCGGCGGTGTTTCAACATTCACTAATCCGCATTGTACCATAAAGTCGTTGGTGAATACCCGCCTTGCATCAGCGCCTAACAGCTGCCTGCGGCAATTCAGCCAGCTATCCACTTTAGCATCTCCATACATCCTGCGCACGCGTGCCGGGTTAAGGATATAGTTGAACTTCCCCCAATGCAGGGTATAAGGTATGTTTACTGAAGGTTCTTCCAGTTTGTTCCACACCTTTGTAATAAACTCGTGTAGCCTGTTGGTGTCCAGCCCATCCATTTCCACTACACAACTATTGGTAAACTTTGTAAAGCCCAGTGTTGCGCCTGTACCCTTTACGTATCGCAAGGCTACTCCCCCGGGAAGTGTGAGTTGTTTATTTACATCTGCCATGATGTCCAGCACACGCACAGCATCAGCGGCATCTACAGCCATAGCAGCGCTGGCTATCTTGCCGCGGAAACGCGTATACCGGAACATCTCCCCTATTGTTTTTGCACCTCCTGCAGTATCCCGCAGGCCCGAATAGAATAATTGGTTAACGGCAAAGGGCATTAATAATGCTATTGCCCCCACACTATCCACTATGGCAGATACGGCTCCCATAGTATCTTTGCTGTAGGTGCTTTTACTTTGATTAAAATCATGTACCGGTATATAGTTATCCGGGCAGGGCTGTTTGAAGAATGCATGGATTACTATTTCTTTCTTGCCTTCCTTTTTCATCTTATTCAGGTTGGCAGATACTTCAAAATGATACAGCTTATTATCAATATTTTCAGCAGGAAAACCGGGTAATAGCTGTCGAAGCCTGTTGATATCCAGGGCAGCAAGCGCACTCCTTATTTCGTTGGAATATGGAACGATATTTTTGTCGTTGGCAGTACTTTCATATACGGCCAGTCTGTATATGGGTTCTGTTTCTATCATGATGCCGTGTATCACACCAAAGCTGCCAAAACTTACCACAGCAGCATTGAACATTTCATCATTGCGTATAGGCACCGCGCCCAGGCTGTTGATAAAACTGTCTGATGCCACGGGTTTTGAAGCCCGTTCCAACCATACATGGCTGCCGGGCCCGGTTACTATATGTAATCCAATGATAGCATCGTGTACGCTGCCGGTGTATAATGCTGCACCATGGGTACCGGTAGATGTTGCCCCTGCTATGGTTTGGCCGTTACTGCCGCCCGAGGCCCTTAGGCAACGCCTGGGCACCAGTTCAGTTTCCATATATTTGTTCAGGTCCCAGATCATACAGCCGCATTGTACAAACAGGGCATCATCAACGGTTTTGCCCGATTGTATATAGGCATTGTGCAGCCAGGATGCCTGCGGTTTAAAACGCAGGTTGAGCCCCTTGGTATTAATCATAGCGTCTGACGAGGCTGCTGCGGATAAAGCCCAGTTGCTACCCATTGCCCGCAACCGTACATTGTTGTTGATAGCTTCCTGTATCACCCATTGTATATTGGTTGTTGCCTGGTTGTATGCAGCGATATCATTGCCGGTAACTGTAATAGAGTAAGAATGCCCGGGCTTGAAATTGTGACTGAAATTCTGATGCGCATTTTGCTGCAATATTCCGGCAGCATCAAAGGCTGTAACTCCATGTGGTGGCATAGTTGCTGTTTTTTACCTGTGATGGAAAATTTTACCCCCGGCCTGCACTGCAATTCCACTCTACTTTCACAGGCGTCACAATGCCTAGTGTCAGGAAAGATATTGCCGTGTACAGGTAGTTTTGTTTAAAGTCCACAGTAGTCAGGTTATGTTCACTGCATTGGTTAGCCACATATGCTTTTTCATTTACTCTGCCCCAGAAGTATACCCAATGTGTACCGCCCCTGTGGCACAGATGTTTACCGGCATCGGGACATGCATTGTCTGCCAGGTTGCTGGTTACTCGGGTGGTAACCGTACACGATGGTAATGTGAGAGAAGTAACGAGTATGGCGAACAGTAATAAATGCCTGGTTCCGCTATGCAGCAGATTTTTTCCTCTATATAGTTTCATGATAGTGATGATTGATAATGTATTAAAGATAATAAATTATCAATCATCACAAGTTATTTATCAACCCAGGTTTTCGTACACAATAGCAGCGCCTTGCCCTACGCCTATGCACATAGTAGCCAGTCCGTATTTGCCTTTGCGTTTTTTCAATTCGTACAGCAGGGTGGTAGATATACGCGTACCGCTGCAACCCAGGGGATGGCCTAATGCAATAGCTCCACCATTTACATTCACTTTATTTTCGTCAAGGCCCAGTTCCTGCATACAGGGTATGCCTTGTGCGGCAAATGCCTCGTTCAGCTCTACCAGGTCCAGGTCGGCGGCTGTAATGCCAGCGCGTTTCAGCGCTTTTTGCGAGGCAGGTATGGGGCCAATACCCATCACTGCAGGGTCAACCCCGGCTATACCCATGCTCACAATACGGGCCATGGGTTCCAGGTTGTATTTTTTTACTGCGTCTTCCGATGCCAGTATCATGGCAGCAGCTCCGTCGTTCACACCGCTGGAGTTGCCCGCAGTTACTGTACCATCTTTTTTAAAAGCGGGCTTCAGTGCCGCCAACGCTTCCATAGATGTTTCGCGCGGGTGCTCGTCCGTATCAAATAGTATCGTTTTGCCTTTGCCCAGGTCTACGGTATATGGGGTGATTTCTTCTGCAAACCTGTTGGCGGCCTTAGCTGCAAAATACCTTTCCTGGCTTTGCACGGCAAACCTGTCCTGTGCTTCCCGGCTTACGTTGTAGCGTTCAGCCACATTCTCAGCGGTTTCGCCCATGCTGTACGGGTGATACATAGCGCTGAGTTTTTTGTTGATAAAGCGCCAGCCTATTGTGGTATCATGTATTTCATGCGTACGGCTGAAAGCTTTGTCTGCTTTGGCCATAACAAACGGTGCCCTTGTCATACTTTCCACACCCCCGGCAATGTATATATCCCCATCGCCGCACATGATAGCGCGCGATGCATCCATAATAGCCTGCAGCCCCGATGCGCAAAGCCTGTTCACTGTATTGCCACCTACTGTCACAGGCAGGCCGGCCAGCAGTGCCGCCATACGTGCCACATTCCGGTTATCTTCGCCCGCCTGGTTAGCTGCGCCGGCTATTACATCTTCTATTTCATTTACGTTTATAGAGGGGTTGCGCTCTACTAATGTTTTGATAACATGCGCCAGCAGGTCATCGGGCCTTACTGTGCTCAGTGTACCGCCAAATTTTCCAATGGCCGTCCTCGTTGCATCAATAACATATACTTGTTTCATAATTGGTTTCTGTTTTTGTTTTTCTGAGATGAGAAAACGTTCATTTGAACATATTTCATGTTCCTGCGTTTCTCCATCTCTTCTTTTCAATGATTTAATGCCTGTTCAATATCTGCTATTATATCGTCACAATCTTCCAGCCCTACGCTCAACCTGATAAGGCCATCTGTAATGCCGAATTTTATGCGGTCTTCGGGTTTTACACCTGCATGTGTAGTAGAGGCCGGGTGCGATATCAGTGTATCGCAGGTGCCCAGCGATACGGCGCTGGTGCATAATTGCAGTTGGTTGATAAATGCCATTCCTGCTTCATATCCGCCCCTTAGTTCAAAGCTCATTAACGCCCCGGGATGTTTCATTTGTGCCTGTGCTATATGGTAGTCAGGGTGCGAATCGAGACCAAGGTAATTAACATGTGCCACCATAGGATGCTCACTAAGGAAACCCGCTACCCTGTGTGCGTTACTGCAATGCCTTTCCATTCGTAAGGGGAAGGTACGCAGGCCGTTGGTGAGCAGAAAGGCTTCAAATGCATTACTATTTGCGCCCAGCAGCCTGTGCTTTTTGGTAACAATGGTATTCATCTTTTCCAGGTCGCGGCCAATTAATATTCCGCCTACAGCTGTACCGTGCCCGTTCAGGAACTTGGTGGTGCTGTGCATCACATAGTCTACGTCATATTTAAACGGTTGCTGCAGATACGGGGTAGCAAAAGTATTGTCGGCACATACGGTCAGCCCATATGATTTGCCCAGTGTACTAAGATTAGCTACATCAATACATTGTAAGGTAGGATTGGCAGGTGTTTCTATGTACATCAGGCTGATAGCGTCGTCCGCCTTGATAGCCTGCTCTACAGCTTCTGTATTGTGAAAGTCAACTATGACTGCTTCCATGCCGAGGTCGGGCAATACTTTGTCTATCAACTCTTGCGTGCCGCCGTATAATGAGTGGTGTGTAATGATTTTTTCACCTGCTTTCAGGTTGCTGAGCAGCATGGTAGTAATGGCCGCCATACCTGATGCGTGTAAGATAGCTTTTAGTTGCAAGGGGTTGCCCTGGCTGTCCTTTAGCTTATAGGCTTCCATCATGGCTATTTTCTCTTCAGCCTCGTTGATGGTGGGGTTGCCAAAACGGCCGTACACATAACCCTTTTCTTTACCCAGGAAGATATCTACCCCTTGTTCGGCAGTGTCAAAAGTATAGGTACTGCTGGCATATATGGGTGTAAGGTGTGCGCGGTTGCTTTCTGTCTTGTGGCCGCCATGTATGCATATTGTTTCAAAACCTTTGTCGTGCAGTTCCTTCATTTGGGGTATGTATTTGTGTGCGCAAAGGTACAGCTAATCCCCAAAAAAGCAGCCCCGCAATATGCAGGGCTGCAAGTATTCTAATACAAATACGGATTACTTTTTACGGGTAAAAGTGATTTCCATGGACTTGTACTCGTTCCCATCCATTACATTGTACATTTCCAAAGTGTAGCTGTCATCACTATTGAAGGTCATCACTTCCCTGAAGGGGGTAGCCTTGCCGACCATAGGGTCTGTAGCTGTGCCTTTAAATTCCACAGTTCTGGTGGATGCATTCCAGGTTCCCTCGCTGTACATAATGCCTGTACCCATATTGTCAATCCAGGTATTGGTGAATACTTTGCGGGTATTGTCATAGCCGGTAGTAGATTCGCCATTGAAAGGCATGCCACCGAAATCGCCGCTATAGGTTGACCTTTGGTAACGGTCGCCCATGTACATGTCAGTAGTTACTTCAGCGGTGTTTTCCATTGGTGGTTGTCCCGGGGCCATCCAAATTTTAGTGGTTGCTGTCCATTTACCGTTATATTTCGCCAGCATTTTATGTACATCGCCGGGAGTGGCATACTCCATCCATTTCTGCATGTCAGCCTCGCTTTGTGCAAAACTTTGTGTACCAAATGCTATCATAGCAGCAAATAATAATATCTTTTTCATCTGATGTTTATTTAGTGAACTGCAAGTTAAGTATTAGCGTTATTATTACAATGATGTATCTTGTTGTCAGAATATTATTTTACAGAGGATGAAAGAGCTGTTACAGCAGTATGCCCGTTACAATATCTGGGCCAATAAACTTTTGATAGATGTGTTGCAAAAGCTTGATAATGAGCAGCTTGATGCAGAAATACAGAGTAGCTTCCCAAGTATCAGAAAAACGGTATACCATATGTGGAGTGCTGAAGATATTTGGCTGCAGAGGCTGCAACTGGCTGAACAGCCTGTGTGGGCAGAGTCAGTATTCAGCGGCGGCTTTGAAACGGCGTTAGGAAAATGGCAGGATACGTCTGCGGGTATATTGGCTTTTGTTGAGAAACAATACAACGACGACTCCTTCAGACATATATTACAGTATTACAACCTGAAAAAAATATCTTTTAAAGTTCCCGTATCAACGGTACTGATGCAGGTATTCAATCATGCTACTTATCACAGGGGGCAACTGGTAACCATGCTACGCCAGGCTGGTGTCAAAAAGATACCAGGTACGGATTTTCATACATTTGCCCTGAAGTAAGCAGGCCTTGTTAATTACCTGCTTTATTTTTAGCCTTTGTATTAGGCTTCACACCTCTTTTGTTATTCGCGCTTTTATACTTTTCTTCTTTATTCTCGCGGCTGTCCATATCGTCGCGAATATCCGGCCTCGATACTTTTACTTTACCGCCGGTATTTACTTGTTTTTTTCCTGAGTTCATATCATTAAGTTTTATGTAAGGTAGCACATTGTATTATTCAGTAAAATGAGTTTTGTCATACTGCAATGGCTGTTATCATGATTTTTATCTATTCGAAAAATTGAATCCTATATTATAAATTTGCCTGATGTAATTGTGGGATGTTATGACGAGTAAAAAGAAAACATGGTCTCAGAAAATGAGATCCGATATGAAGCACGAGGTGAAAACCAATGATAAAGATTTTGCGGATATTCCCGCAGGCAGTAGTTTTCTGATAGCTACACCTGCGATAGTTAACGAGTACGTTCGTAATATTCCTGAAGGGAAACATGTTTCCATCAAACAGATGCGTGAAGATTTAGCAGCGGAGTATCATGCAGCATATACCTGCCCCGTCACTTCGGGTATTTTTTTGCGCATAGTGGCTGAAAACGCATGGGAGGAGTTGATGAAAGGTAAAAGCATCACCAAAATCACACCATTCTGGCGGATGATAGACTTAAAGTCCCCTTCTGCAAAAAAACTGGCTTGCGGTACAGATTTTATAAAGGAAATGCGGGAGAAAGAAGGATTAAACGTGTAGAATTATGATTTTTAAGCAGTTCTAAACTTTTTATACGCTTTAACATACTGTATCTTCGTTCCGTTCGTTATATTTACCGATAACATTTTGATGCGAATAAAGTATATAATAGTGATAGCGTTGGCGGTCTTTATGACGGTGCCGGCGGTTGCGCAGCGCAAAGTATTGAACATGCCCGAACACGACTCCAAAGCGTATTATTTTGGTATTACTTTCGGTGCCAACTTTTCTACCTATCGCATCAAGTATTCACAAAGTTTTATTGACAACGATACTTTCAAATCCATACAGCCTTCCTTTGGGCCGGGTTTTAACCTGGGTCTGATGGGCAACCTGAGGTTGAGCCGTTTTGTTGACCTGCGTTTTGTGCCATCACTGGCATTTGCAGAAAAAAAGGTGGCATTGAATATGCGGGATGCTGCAGGCAATGACAGTGTTTCTAACCGTACGGTAGAGTCTATATATATGCATATGCCTTTGCAACTCAAATTCAAGAGCGACAGGATAAAGAACTTTCGGTTTTACGCAATAACGGGTGTCAAGTTCGATTACGATATGGCTGCCAATGCCCGGTCTCGCCGCAGGGATGAGTTTATTAAGGTATCGGCCGCCGACTTTGGTTACGAACTGGGTGTAGGCTTCGAGTTCTATTACCCCAACTTTATATTTTCTCCCGAAATCAAGTTAAGCCAGGGCCTGGGCAATCAACTCTTCAAAGACCCGAACATACCCCTTAGCAATGCGATAGATGTGCTCAGTACGCGTATGATAGTCATATCTCTCCACCTCGAGGGCTAACTTATTTCTTCCCGATATTATAAAATCATTTTCCCGATAAGGCAATTGACGCAACTGTGACAAACATAGTTTTGCTGCATGGAAAAGAAATTTGTAGCGGTAAACTATATCAACTGTACAGCGGAATACAGAGGACGATTCGAAGAGCTGTTTGGCAGTCGTGCCCATGCTATTGATACGGTGCCCGGATTTATAGAAATGCATGTGCTACGCCCCGGTAAGGAGGGTGACAATTACCTGATAGTGAGTTATTGGGAGCACGAAGGGGCTTTTAAAGATTGGACAAAATCCGAAGCTTTTATAGAAGGGCATAAAAGGGGTTTTGCAGATTTGGCAAAGGCTAAACAGGAGGGGCGCCCAGCACCGATGAGCAGCGATTTTAAAACCTATGAAATCATAGCGAACTAATGGAAGCTATACAACAAAACAAGTTGATGAAATGGCTAAAGAAGCTGGGATTCTGGGGCTTCATATTCTTCCTGGCCAAAGGCATAGCCTGGCTGCTGATAGGCTACTTCGTGGTGAAATAATATACCGTCCGTCCGTCAGCTGGCTTCCAGGATGCTCATCACATCGTAGATGCAGAAAATGCCTTCATGGTAAAGGGTTTCCTGGACTTGGCTGCTATTGTTATTAATAGCATGTACATTACATCGCTCCTCATGCACCATAGGCTGTACAGCCCTCTCGTCTTTTGCAATGAGTTTTTGTGCCAGTCCGGCTATCCAGTAAGGGGCTGTGAAATCCTTGCCATGGGGGTCGTTATTCCCGTGGCCAAAGTATTGAGCAGGGTAGCATGCATTGAGCGCATGTACGCATTGGTGCATCAGCGTATTGCATATACAGTGCATAGGTTTATTCAATTTCAGCCTGTTCAGGTGAATAGCGGCGGGGTTCAGGTTGTCGTCATATGCATCTGCAACACTACTGAATTGTAAGGGCCAGTATGTATCTACTGTCAGCTGCAGGTTGGTATTGCACAGCATATCGGTTATTTCTTTTGGTGAAATCGTTGCCATGTCAAATTTTTTAAAGTTATAGATAGCATCCAGGAAGGGTATATGTGTAAATAGGTTGTTCACATGTAGTATCGCCACTTCTATAATGTCATTACTGCCGTGATAGCTGATTCTAATCATACGCTGCTTGTTCATGTCTCACAGTGAAGGGTTTACAGGTAAGTGAGGATAATTCTTATTATTAGCGGTTGTTTTACCAAACACTGTTGACCGCAATACAAAAGTGCTGAATGCCCTATAGCCCCGCAACGGGAATATGTGCAAATCAAGGGGGGTATTTTTCACGGGGCATATTTGATTTGTGCCGGGGAAATACATTACTTTGTGCCTGTTACATAAAGAGAGAACACTATGCCTGTAAAAATTCAGATTGGGGATAATTCGGACGACCCCCGCGTCATCAGCCTGGAAGATTATATGAATGGCCGGGCCAACTTTGATTTACACTACTATTACACATCTTCGGAATCCGGTTTCGGCGGGCAGGTAATTGACGCACGATGGGATGAGTTGCAAGCTGCTGTAACCGATTATGTAAATACTTCCGGTACCCCCGAAGCAGAAGTCGCGCTCAGGTTTGTCCACTGTTTTTCGTCTATTGAAGAAAATATGCACCTACGCCTGCAACTGTGCCGCCTGGTACCTTCTGAGCTGCCTGTACCCCCAGGCGCGCAAGCCATATACGACCTGGATACTACTAATTCGAAATGGTACGAAATCAGGAACGGCATGTTCTCAGTTACTAATGATGAACAATTATTTGGTGTTATTTACCTCGACAACTTCTATTATAAAGCAGAGCCACAGGCCGCTGATATGGAATGCCTGAAAGACGGGCCCGCAAAATATGTGAAAAACCTGGTGTTGCCCTGGGCATCCGAAATACAATTGATGTATGCAGAAAACGGAAGCCCTGAAAATGCAGGGGTGCACTTTGCCGCATGCTCTTATACGGAGCAAAACCCTGAATACAGCCATGTGGAGTGGCCTCACGGATTGGTAGTTTATTTGTCAGACAGTGGCGGGCATCCTATGCTGGATAATAATACTTACATCAGTATATTTCATAACAAAGGGGCGGATTATTCATCATTATGCCCCCCTAACTGTAATGTGTACATCCAACCAGCGTTCTGATATTTAATAGTTTGAATACAAAAGCAATGCCATGCAGGCTTATATAGCTGCTACTTCTTTATTCCAGTTATTGGCCCTTCTTGCCGGCTTTTATTGCATGGATAGACTTACGCTTCCATACAAGTTATTATTGGTGCAAATTTTTCTGGCATTTATTAATGATATAGTAGCATGGGCCGTTCAAAAGTATGCTGGGTATAATAATGTTCTGCTATATAATATTTACACTGTGGTAGAAGTGTGGCTTTTAGGTAGCGCAGGTTGGTTATTACTTACAAGTCCAATGATTAGACAAATTGTCAAGTATCTTTTACCGTGTTTAACTATAATATGGATTGTTAATACAATAATAAATGGAATTAATGTTTTCAACAATTGGGCTGTGATTTCCAATGCGATTTTTTTTATTGTTTTCTATTTAATGCTTTTAATAGAGAATTCTATCTTCAGCCATAAAAAATTATACAAACAGCCACTGTTTCTTATAGCCATGGCAATAATTATTTATTATGCAACGATTATTCCGCTATTTGGGCTTATGAACTATTTAACAAGTAGTAACATGCAATTGGCTGGTAAGCTGTTTAAAATAAATTTCGGCGCTGCCATCCTTCGTTACTCTTTAATCGCTGTCGCATTCTATCTTTACGGCCGACAAGCAAAAAGAGCCTATGTTGCATAACGATGTTGTTATGACAGTCCTGGTCAGCACCATGCTGATATTACTTTTGGTAGCTGGTGTCATTATCACTATGGTACTGGCCAACCGCCGCCATGTGCAGCAGGAGGTAAAGATGGCGCAAATGCAGGTGGAATATGAAAAGGAATTGCGCATAGTGGAAAATGAAGTACAGGAGCAGGTGCTGACCAATGTAGCGCGGGAGCTGCATGATAATGTAGGCCAACTGCTCACGCTCATCAGGCTGCAGTTGGAGCAGGAAAAACTGGACAATGAGGATATAGCTCAAAAGTTGGCACCTGTTGATAGTACACTCACCGAAACGATAGACCAGGTACGCATGCTGAGCCATAGCCTCAATACTGATTACCTGGAATCTCAGGGGCTTAATTATGCCATAGAAAAAGAAGTTGACAGACTATCTAAG
This sequence comes from uncultured Flavipsychrobacter sp., assembly GCA_964515955.1. Lineage (GTDB taxonomy): Bacteria > Bacteroidota > Bacteroidia > Chitinophagales > Chitinophagaceae > UBA5543. The sequence goes on from CAZEZM010000005.1 coordinate 68,698, forward strand.
CTCAGGAAGCTGAAGGTACACTGGGATACAAACGGTATTGAGCCAGCCTTTGACAAAGGGAAGCGTATTATGATATTCAGGATGCTGCAGGAAGTATTGAATAACGCCCTGAAACACGCTACCGCCAAAAACATCTATATTACCATGAGGGCGGGCGATAGCTTTATGCTGGAAATAAAGGATGATGGCCGGGGGTTTGATAAAGAAATGGTAATGTCTTCCGGAAAAGGCTCCGGCCTGAACAACCTGCAGAAAAGGGCCAAGCTGGCGGAGGTATCGCTCAATATTACTTCTGCCACAGGCAAAGGCACTATATTTACTTTCTCAGAGACTTAAATCATGTCACACGCTGTACATATTTTCCTGGTAGACGACCATCCCATAGTACGCAATGGCCTTAAGGGGCTGGTGGAGCGGCTGGGCAATTATAAAGTCATTGCCGAATACGACAATGGCGAAGATTTGATGAATGCGTACCCCTTTGCACCTACTCCCGACCTGATAATAATGGACCTGGCCATGCCCATAATGGATGGCACGGAAACCGTTATTGCATTAAAACAAAAAGGCTCAAAAATACCGGTGCTGATACTCACGCTGGAAACGGATGAACGTACCATCGTCAACCTGTTCAGGTTGGGCATCAGGGGTTACCTGCCCAAGAGCTCTACCGCCGATGTGCTGCGTAAGGCTATAAGCGATGTGATGGGTACCGGGTATTACCATAATGAAATGCTGGCAAAAGCATTATTATCCCCAGACAAGGTAGTACTTGACGAGCGCCAGCAGATACTTGCACAGGTGAGTCAGCGCGAAAGGGATTTTTTAAAGTTGGTTTGCGATGAAAATGAACCTACTTACGAGCAGATAGCCAATATGATGGAAGTAAGCCGCCGCACTGTAGATGGTTACCGGGAGTCGTTGTTCAACAAGTTCAATATCAGGTCAAAAACAGGGTTGGTCTTGTTTGCGATAAAGTATGGTATTGTGAAGCCGGGGTAACCCATATAATATAAAAGCCCCGTAAAAACGGGGCTTTCTGTATGTAACAGGTAAACGATACGAAAATCAATTAAAGGTACTTATTTTTTCCAATAATTCACCTTTCCCGATGTAGCCTAAATGGCTCCAAATCAATTTTTTGTTTTTGTATAACATTATGGTGGGCAGCCCGGTTATATTCAGTTGCTGGGCTAAAGAAGTATTTTTATCGGTATTTATTTTCTGCAATTCCAGTATATCAGCCTTTTCTGTCGCTATTTCCTTTAAAAAAGGGTCCATCTTCTTGCAAGGGCTGCACCACGTGGCATAAAAATCTACCAATACAAGCTTATCCGTATCTAATAGTTTGTTGTAGTCTTCAAGATTGATACCCTGCAGTTTGCTTTCTGTTTCGTTATGCAAAGGCATACCCTCATTTTTCCACTGCATTATACCGCCGTCCAGGTCATATATTTCTGTAAAACCCATGCTTTTCAGCACCTGGGTAGCCTGTCCGCTTCTGCCACCCGATTTACAATAAATAAAAATGGGTTTGTTTTTGTCAAGTTTAGCTACTTGCTCTTTGAAAGAGGGATTATACCAATCTATATTTAATGCGTTTTTAATATGTCCGGCTTCAAACTCCTCGGGTGTACGTACATCCAGCAATATCTCGTTGGTCTTATCGTTCAACCCCGCTTTGAAGGCAGTTGGATTCAATTCATTGCCTTTAGGCGACGAATTGCATGCCTGGAAACCCAGGGAAAATACAGCCGCTAAAATCAGCGTCTTACCAGCAATACCTTTCATTATTTTGCTTTTGATCATTATGTTATGCATATTGTTCTATTATTTTTTGTAGTTGGTTGGCAGGCACTACACCACTTTGGCGCCACATAATCTGCCCGTTTCTGAAGAGTATCAGGGTAGGTACACCGGAAATACTGTATGCCTGCGCGGCAGCCCTGTTTTGGTCAACATCCACCTTAATAATATTGGCTTTATCGCCCACTTTATTTTTTAATTCAGTAAGGATAGGCGCCATCATTTTGCATGGCCCGCACCATTCGGCAGAGAAGTCAACCAGTACGGGCTTATCGGCATTTATCAGTTCATGAAAGGTCCGTGGCATTGTTTATTATACTTTTTTAACTTGTTCTATATGCAAATATCTGTATAATATGCCTGAGAAAAGGTGATAAATGTTACACAAATCCCGTTTTAGCCTTTCTGTAACATTGGTATCATTTTATTTGTTGTCAATGTACTCATTTTGTATCCCCGGCCTATTTATGTACCTGACTTTTATCAACAATTTAGCTGACAATAATCATAAACGAAGGAGGGGCAAAAGAATACTTTCGTTAAGTTATTAATTAATTAAAACAATACTGACATGAATGAATTAGCAACAATGCCCCGCATAGGCGATCCGGCACCGGATTTTGAAGCCTTAACGACCACAGGTAAACTGAAGTTTAGCGAGTATAATAAAGACAGTTGGGTAATCATGTTTTCGCACCCGGCAGATTTTACACCGGTATGCACTACAGAGCTTTCAGCATTTGCTACGGAAGAAGGTTACTTCGCTGCAAAGAACACTAAACTGATAGGTTTGAGTATCGACAGCATACACTCGCACATAGCATGGGTGAATAATGTGAAGAAAAACCTGGGCATACTGATGAAATTTCCCATCATAGCTGATATAGACATGAAGGTGGCTAAACTATATGGTATGCTGCAGCCGGGAGAGAGTGAAACCGCAGCGGTACGCGCAGTATTCTTCATTGACCCCACCGGCAAAATCAGGCTGATTATGTATTATCCGCTGAATGTAGGGCGTAATATGGCCGAAATAAAGCGGGTACTGGATGCGCTGCAAACAAGCGATAAGTATAAAGTAGCTATTCCGCTGAACTGGGAACCGGGCGACAAAGTAATAGTACCACCACCCAAAACAGTAGAAGAGATGGAAGCCCGCGAGAAAAGCGATTATGAAATGATAGATTTCTACCTGGCTAAAAAGACCATTTAGTGAAACCGATTGCGCTTCCATATCAATTTAACTTTTGTAATAATTGTTACAGAGATTCAGGGAACAACAACTCATCTTTGTTGATAATTATTGATAACAAAAATAATAATTAATAACCATTATGAAAGTAGAACAAATTTATACAGGATGCCTGGCGCAGGGCGCATATTATATCGAAAGCAACGGAGAGGCCGCCGTGGTTGATCCTTTGCGCGAAGTACAACCTTATATCGACCGGGCGGAGAAGAGTGGTGCTAAAATAAAGTATGTGCTGGAAACCCACTTTCATGCAGACTTTGTATCAGGGCATTTGGACCTGGCTAAGAAAACAGGTGCACAGATTGTTTACGGGCCTACAGCACAACCAAATTTTGATGCACTGACTGCAGAAGACGGGCAGGTGTTTAAACTGGGAGATGTTACCATAAAAGTACTGCACACACCTGGGCATACTATGGAGAGTGCATGCTTCTTATTAACAGATGAAAATGGGAAAGATATAGGCCTGTTTAGCGGAGATACCTTGTTTATAGGTGATGTGGGGCGCCCTGACCTGGCGCAAAAAGCTGCGAATATGACCCTGGAGCAGTTAGCAGAAACGCTGTACGATTCGTTGAACAACAAAATTATGCCGCTGGCAGATGATATAATCGTATATCCAGCACATGGGGCAGGTAGCGCATGCGGCAAGAATATGAGTAAAGAAACTACAGATACGTTAGGCAACCAGAAGAAGGCCAACTATGCCCTGCAACCGATGACCAAAGAGCAATTTGTAAAGGAAGTAACCACAGGGCTGACACCACCGCCTAAATACTTTCCTATGAATGTGATGATGAATAAGCAGGGCTACGAAAGTATCGATGTGGTATTGGAACGTGGACAGCACGCACTTAGTCCCGATGCGTTTGAAGCGGCTGCTAATGAGACAGGTGCTGTAGTGCTGGATACGCGTGATGCAGTAATATTTGCAGAAGGTTTTATACCTAACTCAATTAACATTGGCATCAACGGTAACTTTGCCCCTTGGGTGGGTGCGCTGATTCCTGATGTAAAACAAGAAATACTGGTGGTGGCTGATGAAGACAAAATAGAAGAAGTCCTCATCAGGCTTGCACGGGTAGGTTACGATAATGTATTAGGCTATTTGCAGGGCGGATACAACGCATGGCAAGCTGCGGGTAAAGAAACAGATGTTATTCCGTCAGTAAGCGCTGCTGAATTTGCTGCACTGGCGCAAAAGAGCCATGTTGATATAATAGACGTGCGCAGGAAGAGTGAATACGACAGTGAGCACGTGATAGGTGCAAAAAATGTCCCTCTGGATTATGTCAACGACAATATGGCGGAAGTGGATAAAAGCAAGAAATGGTATGTACACTGTGCCGGCGGGTACCGTTCTATGATATTCGCATCTATACTCAAGGCAAGGGGCTTCGATAACCTTATCAATGTAGAAGGCGGTTTCGGTGCAATAAAAGAAACAGGCAAGTTTGATGTGTCTGACTACGTATGCCCTACCACGCTACTCTGATATTTCCCAGGCAGAACAAACAAACACACCCCGCTCACTGAGCGGGGTTTTCTTTTTAGATGCGGCCAATATCTGATTTAAGATGGCGTTTTGATGTAGAAGACAATTATACATCACCAAATCACACCCTTTATATGAATGCTTTCTCAAAATCAGGCATATGGTTTGTATGCTTTTGTATATTAATTACAGCAGGCTGCCAAAAGAAAAAATCAGGCATGTATACCAATGCATTAACTACCGATACCTTTTACATGCCGGGTATTATCACCAGCGGGAAATTGTACATCATGACCTCTATAAGATATGCTGTAAACCCCGATAATGCCACCTCGGCCTATTGGGATTTTGGTGACAATACTACTTCGCATGAATTGCAGCCAGCGCACTCCTACGACCAACCGGGCGCCTACAAAGTTTCAGTGCGGGTAACTACACCCGATACGGTTTTCATGCTTGAAAAGGATGTGAATATCATAGTGGGCACTGAAAGATTGAAGAAAGAAAGACGATGGCATGTGCGAATGGTACATAATGGCAGGGGGACGACACACAATGGGCCGGGCAACCCCAACCCAACTTCCAGCAGGGAGTTTGACACTACATTTGCACTGGATGTTATTTCAGACTATGATATAATAGTAGACAAAGAACAATTTTTCCCTGACGATTATTGGTATACGGTACGGTTCTATTCAGCGATAAACGAATCTTATGAGCAAAGCATTTCGTACTATAGTAGCTGGGCGAATGGCAATGTAAGCATCTCCTACTATTTCAATAAAGATAGTATGGTGATGCACAGGTGGCACGGTTACACAAATACACAGGATGATAAACTGTGGGGTAGCTATTATGGCGAGTACACGACCATAGACTGATAACCTGGCCGCAACTTTTTCACGGCACGGTTTTTGTATCTTAGTTATCTAAATATTTAAGAGATGAGAGAGCATAAAATCACCGTGTGGGTGGTGACAGCTGCTATGTGGCTGTTGTCGCCGGCTTGTACTAAGACAAGTTATAAATCATATAATTGCTACTGCGTAATGGAACATAACGGGGCTATACTTGACACTAAGGAGTATGGAGTACAGGCTACAGACCTTGGCGAAGCCGGTATAAATTGTAATGACATAGAAAGGCGTATTAACGATTACAACGAAAGCGCTGGTACTCAGAGCTTTAACTGTAAGATAAAATAAGCTGGGCCAATTAAAACTCTTGTACGATTTATCTTATTTCGCTTAACTTTATAGGATATGAAATATCCTCTGTTTATACTGTTGGCTTTATACCTGGCATGCACAGTTGCATCCTGCAAAAAAGATGACCCCGGGCCCGTAGATGAAACCCCTGTGCCACACACGCCTGATTTTGAATACACAGGCAAGCATTATGTGTATTCACCCATTAAATTTACCAGCAACTTTAAGGAGGATACAAAACTTACCTGGAACTTCGGTAACGGAGATGAAGAAACAATCTTCGGGCGCGAAATATCATATACGTACAAAGAGGCCGGTAGCTACACGGTAACTATGACTATTGTAGATAGTTTTGGCGGTACAGTATCAAAAGGTATTACCATTTCCAATGGCCCGGAGCGTGTATCCGGTAAACATAATTGGAACTTCTTTCTGAAGGCAGGTGACCCGCTGGCAATAATGCCTACCCAAACTTTCAGCAGGGAGTTGGAAATGGAAATAGTAAATGATACAACCATTCGTATACCGGACATTCCCCAACTGCGGATACGTGGGCCATACACTGTCAGGAAACACGAGGTAAATGCCAAACACCTGGTATATAAAAGTGATAATCAGAAATCGGAACTGTCATATACCTTTGACAACTTTACAGGGGGCATGAAAATTATACAGATACATAGAGACACGGTATGGACACTGACTGGTGTAGCAAGTATCTACAATTAAAATCTAACCATTCACGGCCTTTAACCGTCATCAGTTATAAAGTGCTATGAAAATCTATATATCCCTGTACTTTTTGCTGGTAGCGCAATGGTGTACGGCGCAGCAACCTTTCAAAGACGACAAGAATGCGCATACACGCACCATATTCGAAGGGAAGGCTTCGATATTATTACCTGACGAATTCAGCTATGGCCGTCAAGTCTTCCTTGCTGACTCAGAGGTGTTAGATGCAGCCTCATACTCAGACCGTAAAAGACACAGAAATATTTACTGTAGTATTTACAGAAATGAAGTATCGCAGGAAAAGCTGTACGAACACTATATCGGCGTGAAAACTATGTATACTGACGAGTATGTGGTGGTGCTAAAAGACGAATTCGTAGCTGATGGAGACAACAGCTACTTCTTTTACGAATGCAGGCTGAAAGATGAGTTATACCGGAAACCCGGTCAGCCCGTATACGAGATTGAAGATACCGCTGTTACCGGGATGGTTATACCCAATTATTTCTGCTTCTATTTCTTCCTTCAGAATGGTGTTCTGTCGGAGATAATTGCTGATTACCAGGGAGATATAGAAGGGTTGGAGGATTACCGCCGGTTAAGCCGACAAATCATCCACTCTTACAAATTGATTGAGTAAGCTCTCCTGGTTGTCAGGCCGCCATCTTTCGGCATTCTTCTGCGCAGCGCCTGCACATTGCTGCACATTCCTGGCAATGCCCGTGTTCATGCTTACCACATTCAGCCGCGCAATTATCGCATATCCGGGCGCACAATTGGCATATATCCTTTGCCAGGCTGCTGTCATATATCATCATTTCTGCCGCGGCTTTGCCCATAGCTGCGCATTCCAGGTTCATCCTGATGCATTCTGTCATCATGTTCACATTATCTTCCTGCAGGCAACTGTGTGCACAGTAGCTGCACATGGCAGCGCAGTTGAGGCAGGTATCTACACACTGCCTGTTTTCCATATACCCCATAATCCATGTTTTTTACGATGTTCAATTCAATGCTAACAAAGGATACAGGTGATTGTTCAGGTAAACCCATGTCGTTGTAATTTTTTGATTGTTAACAGGATGAATTTCATTAACATTTGATTTTTTCATTGTACATTAGCAGTTCAACCGGAAAATAATTAACATGCGTGTACTAATTCTCGCCCTGCTTATGGCAGCTTCCGTTGCCGTATATGCAAAAAAGCCAGGCGCTGCTACGGGCCCTGCCTATCAGACTATCACATTGTTTAATGGTAATGTCCAATTGGATGTCCCCGCTTTGTTAGAAAAAGAAAGAGAATTTTACCACTATTGGGATAAATGCCCCGACGGAGGCTATACCGTATTGTTTGCCGCCAAATGTACGCGCAAGGCCGGCATGAACCTCCAGCTGAATATACACGACCATGCCGTAGACCCGCAAGCTGTACACGGGCTGTACGACCCCCGTAAGCACTGCATACGCAATGCCAGGGTATTGCACGACACTACTTACACGATTGGCAACAAGCAGTACACTATTGTAGCCACCCTTGCAAAGCGTGACCATGGTGCAGCTAAACGCTCCGGTACCGGTACTAATAATTATCATCTTACTTATTATATAATTGCTGATGGCAGGATGCTGGAAATGCGATACAACTATTGGGCTGAAGACGCAAAAGGCCTTAGCCATTGGCGGGACATGTCTTACCGAATAGCTAACTCCATAAAATGGTATAGCCCCGGCTGGGTAACAGCTAAAAATTAATGTCCTTTACCTTATTGTGTACGGGATGCAGATGCTCAATGTCTGCAATGGCGTTACTACCTTGATTTGTAGTGATAATTTTCCAGCCGTATTGCGATTCATCATTACCATATTCCTGCCAGTTAATTACGTTGCCTTTCCTGTCGCGCCGCCATATATCAGGCGGGTGGCCTTCAAGTATCCCGGCTTTAGCCCATACTTTTTTCCTGACATTTATATGATACCTGCTATAGATAGAGTTTTCCCCCATTATTTTCGTTTACCTGTTCTGCATTAAAAACAGATTAAATATAGGAAAAATATGCATGAAAAAAGCAAGTAGTCCATAGGAATAACTTGCTTCTTTTTCAGGTAAACTTGTGTCTGCTTGTATAGATAGGCAGGATTCAATATAAGGTTGGGTGATGTAGAATAAAAATATACGAATTGTAATTCGCGGTTAATAAAAGAGTTATGACCGCCTGCATATTAACATGCTTATTTTGATTATCAACAGCTTATGAATACATGCAATAATATATGCACTGAAATGCCCCTCATTCCACACATCTGACTGGTTTAGTACCTGTTTCTTAGTATTTTCACATTTCGTTTCATAGAGGATATACAGTAAGGAATTGATTAACCGGAAAAATAAACAATTGTGAAAGCCATTATACCCGTAGCAGGTGCAGGCACCAAGCTTCGACCGCTCACATATACACAACCCAAAGCGTTAATACCTATAGCTGGTAAAACGATACTTAGTGTCATAATAGACCAACTACTGGAGGCGGGTGTTACAGAGTTTGTATTTGTGATAGGTTACCTGGGAGAAAAGATTCAGCGCTACCTTACAAAGAGTTACCCCAACCTGAAATATACATTGGTGAACCAAACCGACAGGAAAGGCACGGGCCATGCTATCTGGCTTACCCGCGGTGCTGTAGACAATGATGAAGTGATGATAGTACTGGGCGACACCATTTGCGATTACGATGTAAAAAAGGTACTGGCCAGTAATGTTTCACAAATAGGCATCCGGAAAGTGGATGACCCGCGTGGATTTGGTGTGGCAGAACTGAATGAACATGACAAAGTGCTGAAGGTGGTAGAAAAACCATTAATTCCAAAGTCGAATATGGCTATGGTAGGGGTTTACTATATCAAAGAAACAGAAGTGATGTTCAAGGCGCTGGATAAGCACCTGAACGACCGGAACACGGATGAAGAAGGTGAGTACCACCTGACCAATGCACTGCAGTTTATGATAGAGCAGGGTATAACCTTTCAAGGGTTCCGCGTTAATAATTGGTTCGACTGTGGTAAGAAGGAAAACCTGCTGTACACCAACGCGGTACTGCTGAAAGAACAAAGTGAACGCCGCGGCGAAACAACTACTTCTTATCAATATGATACCAGCGTTATTATACCACCTGTAAGCATAGCCGAGGGTTGTACTATCAGTCACTCAATTATCGGGCCCAATGTTACAATAGGCGAACATACCAATATTAAGTCTTCCATCATAAAAGATACCATAATAGGCTCATTTGCCGAGTTGGACGAAGTAGTATTGCACTCATCCATTATTGGTAGCGATGCATTTGTACGGGGCCTCAGCCAAAGCCTGAATATTGGTGACAATACAGAAATAGACCTTGGATAAAAAAGCCCTGCAGTTGCAGGGCCGGATATTATGGTATTAATGTGTTTTTAGTGGCTTCTTTTTTCTGTGCCTGCTCCCAACGCCAGGCGGTATCCATCATCTGGTCGAGGCTATATTTTATATCCCAATCCAACAGGGCACGTGCTTTGCAATTATCAGCGTATACGGCCACTACGTCACCTTCACGTCGAGGGCCGATTATATAGTTGAGTTTTTCGCCTGACACTTTTTCAAAAGCATGTATCATTTCAAGCACGGTCACGCCATTGCCAGAACCCAGGTTGAATACCTCGCATTGGTGCATGTTTTTGCTCTCCATGGTATATAGCATGGCTTTGGTATGTGCGTTGGCAATATCCATTACATGTATATAATCACGCACGCAGGAGCCATCGCGGGTGTCATAGTCCGCCCCGTGTACATGCATTTCAGCACGTTTCCCAATGGCAGTTTGGGTAATCACAGGCACCAGGTTTTCCGGCTTTTCCTGCAGTTCTCCTATCAGTGCAGATGGGTGTGCACCTACCGGGTTAAAATAGCGTAGCAGGATAATATTAAAGTCGGGATATGTCCTGCAGAAATCACGGCATATAGCCTCGCCCATTTGCTTAGTTCGGGCATAGGGAGATTCAGGCTCTACCAATTCTGCTTTTTCATCTACAGGCAGTTTTTCAGGGTTGCCATATACCGAGCAGGACGATGAAAAAACAAAATGATTGATTTTGTTTTCCTGCGCGCATTGCAGCAGGTTTACCAGGGAGTTGATGTTGTTCCTGAAATATTTCAATGGTTCTGTTACAGATTCATTGACAGACTTGTAGGCTGCAAAGTGTATTATCCCTGCAATATCCGGGTTTTCAATAAATACAGCCTCGGTATCTTCCAGGTTGCACAGGTTTACTTTGTAGTTCTTTATTTTTTTGCCCGTTACTTTTTCTATGCCTTCTATCATGCGCAAAGACCCGCGCGAGAGGTCGTCTATAGAGATAACTTCAAACCCGTTTTCTACCAGGTCTACTATGGTATGGCTGCCGATGTAACCGCAGCCGCCTGTTACTAATATTTTATTCATCAGGAGTAGTTAGTTGCTGCAAATATACCGTATTATTTAACCTGCTGCATAGCCACAAGGTTTTTATATACGCCCTCTCTGGCCATCAGTTCAGTATGGGTTCCCTGCTCTACAATACGGCCTTTATCCAGCACTATTATTTCGTCAGCATGTTGCACGGTAGATAGCCTGTGGGCAATGACAATACTTGTACGGTTTTGCATCAGCGTGTTGATGGCTTCCTGCACTATACGTTCGCTTTCCGTGTCCAGCGATGAGGTGGCTTCATCCAGTATAAGTATGGGGGGGTTTTTCAATACAGCACGTGCAATGGTAACGCGCTGGCGTTCACCACCGCTCAGCCTGGTTCCCCTGTCGCCCACGATGCTTTCGTATTTGTCAGGTTTATTCAAAATGAAGTTGTGTGCGTTTGCCACTTTCGCTGCTTCTTCCACCTGCTGCTGCGTAGCGCTGCCGGTACCCAATGCTATATTATTGAAGATGGTATCGTTAAATAAAATAGGCTCCTGGTTGACTATACCCATCAACTTGCGCAATTCACCCAATTTATATTCTTTGATGTTCACTCCGTCTATCAATACCTCACCGGCGGTTACGTCATGAAAACGGGGTACCAGGTCGGCGAGCGTAGATTTTCCTGCACCTGACGACCCTACCAGCGCCACCATCTTACCCTTCCGGATGGTAAGGTTAATGCCGTCCAGTATTTTTTTATTGCCGTAGGAGAAATGAACATCTTTTAATTCGATGGCATGGTTGAAGCCCGCAATGTTTTTAGCGTCAGGCAGTTCCTTTATGGTGTTTTCAGTATTCAGAAATTGCTCTATCCTGGCAACAGCCGCAGATCCCTTCTGGATATTATAAAAAGCGGTAGACAGGTTTTTAATCGGGTTAATGATTTGATAGAACAAGCCGATGAACATGATGAAGAATGGGCCTGTAAGAGAAGTGTCTCCCGAGAATATCAGCTTGCCGCCATACCAGAGGATGATGCACACAACTATAATACCCATGGTTTCTGACAAAGGTGAACTGAGGTCGCGACGCATGGCTATTTTATTCTTCAGCCGGAAGATGAGGTTGTTGATTTGTGTAAAACGCAGTTGCTGGTGTTTTTCTGCATTAAAAGCCTTGACCACCCTCATGCCCACCAGCGTTTCGTCTATCACACCCAAAACATTGCCCAACTGTTCTTGTGCTTCGCCTGATGGTTTTTTCAGTGACTTACCGATACGCCCGATGATTAAACCGGATATGGGCAGTAGTATCAACAGGAAGAGTGTAAGTTGCGGGCTGATGACCAACATTGATATGAGCGTGATGATAATTGTCAATGGCTCACGGATAAAGGTTTCCAACACATTCATTATAGACACCTCTACCTCGTTGATATCGTTGGTCATTTTGGATATCAGGTCGCCCTTGCGCTCTTCGTTGAAAAACCCGATAGGCAAAGAGAGTGCTTTCATAAACATCTCATTGCGCAATTTGCGTATCACCGCATTGCGTATGGGGTTCAGTATGTTCAGCGATGTATATACAAACAGGTTCTTCAGTATAGTGAATACCACCACTATCAATACGCTGTAGGTAAGCGCAGTCAGCTTGTCGTATTCCAATATAGTCTGGTTAACTGTATTGATAATATCGCTGACGATACCCTTGTTTTTAGAAGGTTCGCTCACCCCCTCAAACAGTACCTGCAATACAGGTGCCAGCATGGTAAACGAGAACAATGAAAATACAACTGCCAGCAGGCTGGTAAAGAAATAGAGGATGATTCTATTCTGAAAGCCTGCCAGGTGCTTGAGTAACGGGGCTATTTTGTTCATCTGAAAATAATTGTCAATTTAAATGGCCAGATGGAACTCGCGGCAACTTTCCGGAACTGGCCAGGCTGGCCAATAACCCTATGGCAACCTGCAAGATCTGAACATTTGCAATCTCGTTTCATAATATTATTCTATCGTCCAGGATACGCTGCCATCCTTTTCGTCTTTTAACATAACACCACTTTCCGCCAGCTTATTGCGTATCAGGTCAGATGTCGCATAATCCTTGCGCGCTTTGGCATCCTTGCGTATCTCTGCCAGCAGCGATAATACCTTGTCTATCTTACCATCCTGTTGCACTTGCAGGGGCTGCATGCCCAGTATATCTACCAGGTAGGTTGTAAAGGTGTCCAGCATCAGCTGATGTGTACCGGCAGACAATGCATTGCTCTTAATCTGCCCGCTCTTCAGGCTGTTGATGATGGGTGCCAGTTCAAACAGGTTAGCCAATACTTTAGCTGTATTGAAATCATCATTCATGAAATCAGCACATTCGGTGCACCATGTAATTACTTTGGCTTCCAGTTCTTTATCGCTTGCTTCTGCTGTAGCAGGTAGTGCCAGTTTCTGCAATACCTCGTATGCCTCCCACAGGCGGCGGAATGCTTTCTCTGATGCCTGTAGTGCCTGGTTAGAGAAATCAAGCGTACTGCGGTAATGTGTCTGAAGTATATAAAAACGCACCACCATAGGGTGGTATGATTGTTCCAGCAAAGGGTGGTCGCCGCTGAATAATTCCGTTATCTTGATAACATTATTATAGCTTTTACCCATTTTTTTGCCATTGATGGTAATCATGTTATTGTGCATCCAGTAGCGTACGGGTGCGCACCCGTGAGCGATGGTTGACTGTGCTATCTCACTCTCGTGGTGCGGAAACTGCAGGTCCATACCACCGCCGTGTATATCAAATACCTGGCCCAGGTATTTGCTGCTCATTGCCGAGCACTCAATGTGCCATCCCGGAAAACCCTCTCCCCATGGGCTTATCCAGCGCATAATATGCTCCGGCGGGGCTTTTTTCCACAAGGCGAAGTCTACTTTGTTCCTTTTCTCGTCCTGGCCGTCCAGGTCGCGGGTGGTTTCCAGCAGCTCGTCTATTTTCCGGCCTGACAGTTTTCCGTAGGGGTATTTTTCCGCGTATTTCTTTACATCAAAGTATACTGAGCCATTCACTTCGTAGGCGTAACCCTTAGCTATGATATCCTGTATCATCTGTATCTGCTCTATCACATGCCCGGTGGCAGTGGGCTCAATGTTGGGTTCTACATTGTTAAACAACCGCATACCCCAGTGAAACAGGTTGGTGTATTTCTGTACCAGTTCCATAGGCTCCAGTCTTTCCAGGTGGGCTTTCTCAGCTACTTTATCTACTGCTTCGCGGCCTTCTTCTTCAAAGTGCCCTGCATCAGTGATGTTGCGCACATAACGCACTTTATAACCCAGGTGCGCCAGGTAACGGTACACTACATCAAAGGTTATATAGGGGCGGGCATGCCCGAGGTGCGACTCGCCCGAAACGGTAGGGCCGCATACATATAGTCCCGCATGGCCGGGTACCGAGGGTACAAACTTTTCTTTATCTCTGGTATATGAATTGTAAATGTGTAACTCTGACATATGGCAAAATAAATGTAAAAATACGGCTTAGCCTTGAGCCTTTGGCTTTATTTGAAAATTCGCAATAACAGGGTTGTGGTCTGACAGGGATGTATAAGGCGATTTGTAGCCTATACATTTAAGTACAGACGCATCGTAAAAAATATAGTCTATACGCAACGTGGGCGACAGGCGGCTGTACGTGCGTCCCAGTCCGCTGCCCCGCTCCAGGAAGGCGTCTTCCAGTCCCTCGGTCAGGCGGGTGTAGGTGTACGAGCCCGGCAGGTCGTTCAGGTCGCCACAGATAATTACGGGGTATGGGCTTGCATCAATAATACTCTTTGCCACTTTCACTTCCCTGGCCCGCCGCAGGAAGGCGTAGTTGAATTTCCAAAGATATGAGCGCGAACGAACCAGGTCGGCCTTTTCGTTATTCGTAGCTACTTCCTCTATGTAATCCTTATCATTGTCGCTCAGTCCGAATGTATTAAGGTGTACAGAGAACATGCGTATCGTGTCTGCATGGGACAGCAATACATCGCACTGCAGCATATATATATAATCCGACAGTTTGTGCGCCTTGAAATTGTATATTTCGTAACGCGAGAATATAGCTGTACCAAGGAAGATGTTTTTGCCCAGTGTATTATCTGCCTGGAAACGATAGTCCTTATAGCCGCAGTTGCGCATTATTTTTTGAGCGGTGGTGGTGTTGATTTCCGTTTTGCGTACGGCAAATTCCGGCAGGCTTACCACATCGGCGTCTACACTATCCAGGTAATCTATGATTTTATGTTTCTGTTCTTCGCTGTAAGGTTCGTCAAACAGGCCCATGCCGTGTGCATTCCAGTGCATCACTTTTACTGTATTGGGCTTGTTGCTGAAATCGTTCTGCTTGAAATAATTCATGGCAAAAATGGTGGCTACTATCTTGTAAGACGCTATGAGGGCAAGGGTAGAGAGCAGTGCCCTCAATTTGCGGGTAGAGAGGACAAGCCAGGCAAAAATGAACAGAATATTGATAAGTATAGCGAAAGGAGTACTCAGGCTGAAGATAGCGATATACCTGACAGATGCGGGGTGGATATACGCTGCTGCCACGCAAATGCCCAGCCATACTATTGCCCCCAGGTTCAGCAATAGTACGATACGGCCCAGGAACCGCCTGATGAATCGTAGTATGGGGTGTTTCAAAATGGCTTTTATCAGTTATCCTTACCGCCCGATGCCTTTATCAGGGTTTCTTTATCTTCCTTGCTCAGTGCATCATATCCCTTCTGGTTTATCTTATCCAGTATTTCGTCAATATTGCTTTGTGTGATGCCCTGCTTGGGTTTGGGGGTGTACATGCTCATTGTTCGGTTTCTGCGGGTGTTGCTCCTGTTCACATAAGCACGGTCATCTGTTTCGAAACGGTTGTTTATTTTATCGCTGATATTATAAATCCAATCGCCGGGTTTATAGCCGCTACGCAGCAGCACCACGTACAAGTACCCCATAGCAGCGCCACCCACCAGCACAAACAAGGGGGCTCCCTCATAATTGATGTTGGCATTCATGAGTTGTAAAACATAAAAAATGGCAGCTACCACCCATATGGGTATACGTATAGTTTCGCCGAGGTAAAACCTGTAGCCCGGCGCCAATGTAAGCGCCGCAACAGACAAGCCTACTATCCCGCCCTGTGCGCCAAACATAGCTGTCCTGCCGCTGAAGTAGCTGCCCGGTATCAGCTGGCCCAGTTCGTAAAAAATACCACCCGCCAGCAGGCAATATATAAACATAGGTATCAGCTGGCGGTGGCCTATCAGCATCTGCACCAGCGAGCCGAAGGCGTACAGCCATATCATATTGCTGAACAATACCCAGAAGCCCTCATGTATCCAACCATAAGTAAATAGCGTCCAGAATTTGGACAGGAACATATCTACCTGTGGCAATGCTGTATTGACTGTAAAATATTTTCCAAATAGAGAAGGGTCAGCTTCAGCCACCATCATGGTAACACGGGTAAGGTGGTAAGCAATAAAACCCGTACCGGATGCAATGATGAGTTGCAGTACTGCATTCTGTTCAAAAGCCGGTATACCCCTTTGCGTCCTTATCATTTCACTTAATTCTTTGGCAATTTAATAAAATTGGCTGCGGTTGCGCTTGTTCCATATCTTCAGCAGGATGAAGCCTACCAGCATACCACCCAGGTGGGCAAAATGCGCCACGTTGTCGCCGGCAGAGTTTTGTATACCTGCATATAACTCAAATAGGGCATATGCGGCTACTACGTACTTGGCCTTGATAGGCACCAGGAAGTAGATGTACAACAGCGTATTGGGAAAGAGGTAGCCAAAAGCAAACAATATACCGAATACGGCCCCTGAAGCACCTACGGTAGCCTCGTCGAATACACCGCTGAAGTATTGGCCCGTAGGCGGGTAAGTATAGCCGTGCAGGTATCTGTTGATAGCCGTAATAGATTCCTGCGACATATCTGTCTGGGGATGAGATACCCAATAGTTATACGTATTAAATACCTCATTTATCAGCGAGTTGCCGGTAGGGCGGGTCACATATTCGTCTATAAATGCACGCATATGCCCGATAGATGGGTTGGCCTGGTAGGCGTTAAATGCCTGCTCTATATTATAAAAGCCATAGGCTACAACTGCCATATGCAATACCGCAGCGCCCAGTCCGCATATCAGGTAGAAGGTGAGGAATCGCTTGGGCCCCCATACGTTTTCCAGTATGCTGCCAAACATCCACAAGGCAAACATATTGGAGAATATGTGCATCAGTGTTGCGTTCAGGCTCTGGTAACTGCCATGCAGGAACATATGGGTGAGGAACTGCCAGGGTTTGAAATGCTCTGATTTCCAGTGGTGTAGCCCCAGGTAATCAGAAATATCTATACCAAACTTGCCCAATACAAACTGGGCAAATACCATAATGGCATTTATTATGATTAGATTCTTAACTATAGTGGGCAAAATCTGGAACCGTCCCGGCCTGAATTCTGTCATGTTTACTGTTCGTCTGTAATAATCGTTACTGAAAATATAGAATGGCAAAAATAAGGTTTAATAGCTGCAAGCAAGTCAAATTAGTAATATTATTACTATGTAATGAGCTTAGCCGGCACGATGGCCCTTTTTCAACAAATCCAGCACGCCTTCTTTTTGCAGTATGCGGTACCCAATCCTGTCCTGCGATATGCCTTCTTTCAGTTCGTAGTCGAAATGGAAATTATCATCGCCCGTCATACGGGTAACAAAGTAGGAGAATAGGATGTCCTTCCTGTCCGAAAAATGTTTGGCTACTTCGTACAGGTGTGTGGATAGTATCTTCAGGTGGTCGGGCCTGTTCATCAGCCCTTCTACCACAGCGCGGGTACATTCATAAGCATCGTGCACATTGGTGCCTTTGAAGAGTTCGTCCATCAGCACCAGGTGCGGTTCGGGCTGCAACAGTTTCTCAGCGGTCAGCTTCATGCGTTTTACTTCGGCAAAGAAATAACTCTCCCCCTTCAGCAGGTCGTCTTCCACATGCATATTGGTAATGATTCCTTTGAAAAAGCTGATGCGCATGTGGATAGCAGGCACGCCCATGCCCAAATGCGCCAGTAGTGCAGCCACACCTATAGAGCGCATAAACGTGGTTTTGCCCGACATGTTGGCACCTGTCAGCAACAGGAAATTCTGCTGCCGGTCAAAACTGATATCATAAGGCCTGGGATGTTGCAGCAGCGGGTGGATTAATCCTTTTGCTTCGAAGCATAGTGGTGTCGCAGGCAGCAATTCCGGAAATATCCATTTTCTTTCCACTGTAGCCCTCCCCATAGCCTGCCAGGCATCCAGGCGTGCGTAGTGCTGTACCAGGCGGTAAATCCTGTTCTTCATTTCCCGGCGTGCGTGGTAGCTGAGTTTTGCCTGTGTACGATAGGGGGTGTCCTTGGTTACAGCTATCAACTCGTCGGTAAGCGGGTGCGATAGTTCTTCATTTATGGCTGTCAGTTCTTTGCGCAACAAGGGCGGAATACCTTGTTTTTCCAGCGGTGCTGCGAGTTCCCTGCACCCTTTCAGAAAATCAGCAATATGCGATACTGAAAACTGCGTGAAGAAGTATTCACCCTTGTTAAATGTTTTTTGAAATGCCTCACCTAAGAAAGCAGCGAGGCCTGAGGGTGGGGTAGAGATATTGTCTGCAGACTCGAAAAATTTTTCCAGCATCACCAGCGTACCGTTGGTAATAACTATTGGCCACTCCTGCAGATGTGCTGCCCAATATCTGATAACGTCCTGCAACTGCAATAATTCCTCGTAACTGGCAGGGGGCTGTTTTATATGCCTATACAGCATTTCTTTGCCGGCAATAGTTGTCGTGCGGTCTACCAGTCCGGCAATACCTTCGTTGCCCGCCGAGGGAAAAACAGAGAGGTCTTTAAATGTTATCGCATCATTGCGCATTACCTGTCAAAAGAAAGTCTTTTTCCTCTTATGGCCTTGTTAATTTTACCATCATCAAGAGCGGCTTTACCATTTACCAGCGTGTACCGGATAGATGCGGGAAAAGTTTCTCCCTCAAATGGTGACCAGCCGCATTTATAGTACAGGTTTTCTTTGCTCACCTTTGTACTTCCTTTCAAATCTACAATGGCAAGGTCGGCGTAATATCCTTCGCGTATAAAACCTCTTTCCGCTATTTGGAAACATATGGCCGGTGCGTGCGCCATTTTTTCTACCACTCTTTCCAGCGATATCCTTCCTTCACGTACATACCTCAGCATCAGCAGCAGGCTGTGTTGTACCAGTGGCAATCCTGAAGGTGATTTAGGGTAAGGCTGCTGTTTTTCTTCCCAGGTATGCGGCGCATGGTCTGTCGCAATGATATCCAGCCGGTCATCCAGCAGGGCCTTCCACAACGCCTCTTTATTTTCCGGCGCCTTGATGGCAGGGTTGCATTGTATCTGCGTGCCCAGGCGTGCATAATCGTCTGCGGTGAAGTGCAGGTGATGTACGCATACTTCAGTTGTTATCTTTTTTTCCGCTAGTGGAAAAAGGTTGGTAAACAATTGTAATTCTTTAGCTGTGCTGATGTGTAATATATGCAGCCTTGCATTGTGTTTGGTAGCCAGTTGCACTGCCATCAGCGAGCTTTCGTAACAGGCTTCTACGTCACGTATCATGGGGTGGTACGACGCGTTGTCGGCACCGCTGTACTTCAGTTTGTTGGCTTCTACAATACGCTCGTCTTCGCAGTGTGTAGCTATCAACAGCTCCGATTCGCCGAATATTTTGTTCAGCGTCATATGGTTGTCTACCAGCATATTACCGGTGCTGCTTCCCATAAATATTTTGATGCCGCATATATCTTTTTTCTTCTCGTTGGTCTTTAGCACTTCATCTGCATTATCGTTAGACACACCCATGAAGAAAGAATAGTTGGCTGCACTCCTGTATTTCGCCAGGTTATATTTTTCTTCCAGCAGTTGTTGTGTCAAGGCTGCGGGGCGTGTGTTGGGCATTTCCATAAACGAGGTAACGCCGCCCGCCACCGCTGCTGTCGATTCAGTTTCTAATGATGCTTTGTGGGTAAGCCCCGGCTCTCGAAAGTGTACCTGGTCGTCAATTACACCGGGCATGGTATGCAGCCCTTCGGCGTTTATTTCCCGTGCCCGTGCCGGGGTATCTATTATTCCGCCTATCTTTTCTATACGGCCATCACGTATTAATATATCGCCTTGCAGTTGCTTCCCTTCGTTTACTATTGTCGTGTTCTTTATTAAAACCGTTTCCATACGCTATAATAACTGGGTTATAACCCTATTTTTGTAACAATATTAACGCATACGTCCCGGAAATCACATTATATGTTGAAAAAAGCACTGTTACTTGCCTCTGCTGTATTGATGTTGGCCAACGCCATCGTGGCGCAAACAACATACCTGCAATTGGGCCATGTAGACTACGAAACACTGGACAGGCTGGAAACAAGGTCGGGCAAATTGTCTGACGACTTGTTCCTGGCTACAAAACCTGTATCGCGCAAGTCGCTGGTGAAGTTCCTGATGGAAACAAGAAACGATGCACGATACATAGGGCTGACGGAAATAGACAGGTACAACATTGCACATATGACATCAGTAAGCGGTGAGTGGGCTGAGGAATCTGCAGGTGCGTTTATTTCCAAGCGTGCCATCTTCAATACATTTTATAAAACACAGCCTGATTTACTCTATGTCAACAATGATAAATTATTTCTTTCTCTTAACCCGGTTATCAGTGCCATTGGTATCAAAGAACAGAACAACCCCGATAACCTGTTATTTACCAGCAGCCGTGGCATCGAAGCCCGTGGCAGGTTGTTAGACAGAGTAGGTTTTTATACATTTTTTACCGACAACCAGGAGCAGGTGCCGCTGCATGTGGGTAAATGGTCAGACAGTTTCCAGGCAGTGCCGGGTGCTGATTATTACAAAATAACCGGTCCCAATAGTTACGACTACCTGCAGGCGAGAGGATATATAGACTTCGCAGTAGTGAAAGACCATATCAATGTCACATTCGGATACGACAAGCATTTTATTGGTGATGGTATGCGCAGCCTGTTTCTCAGTGATTTTAATGCTGGCGCTACCTTTCTACGGCTGAATACCAAAGTATGGAAGCTGAACTACCAGAACCTGTACCTGGAGTTGCGCCCGCAATACAGCCGCGGCCCCGATACCCGTCTGGCGCGCAAATACGCCACTATGCACCACCTCAGTGTCAATGCATTTAACTGGTTGAATATTGGCATATTCGAAGCAGTGGTCTTCAACCGTAAAGACAGGTTTGAGTTTGGTTATATGAACCCCATTATTCTCTACCGCCAAACCGAGCGTATGATGGGCAGTCCTGACAATGTATTGATAGGCCTGAATTTCAAAGCCATAGCTTTAAAGCATTTGCAGTTTTACGGGCAATTCATATTGGATGAATTTACTTTCAGCGAGCTGACCGGCGGCAACGGTTACTGGGCCAATAAATTTGGTATACAGGTAGGTGGTAAATACTTTGATGCATTTACAGTAAAGAACCTTGACCTGCAGGGCGAAATCAACCTGGTGCGTCCCTACATGTATTCGCACTACGATAGTTATGCCAACTATTCGCATTACAACCAACCCCTGGCGCATCCGCTCGGTTCCGGGTTCTTTGAGTTGCTGGGTGCGCTCCGCTACCAGCCGGTGAAGAATTTCTATATAAGCGCGAGGGCGATGTACTACCAGCAAAGCACAGATTCGGGGGGCATCAATTATGGGGGCAATATTTTCCGCGATTATGACTCACGCGCCAGCAACTATGGGGTGTCGTTGGTTAACGGCGTACGTGCCCAATGCGCGCTCGCCAACCTCAGCCTCTCATACGAACTGAAGGAAAACCTCTTCATAGATGCAGGTGCCACCTACCGCAAAAAGGTATATGACAATGCAGTTTTCCCAGCTGAAGATGCACTATGGTTCACCGGCGGGTTGAGGTTGAATATTGTACCGAGGAATTATGATTTCTACTAAGGTTGTGCAGGGGCTGCTATTTTATTGATTTCCTCTGCTATCCATTGCGAATATACAGTACCACCGTCGCAGTACATATGGTAATTATCGAAGTAGAGGGCTGTATCAACAGGTGCTTTAGATGCGTCAATTACCGGCACTTGTTTCCCATCCAGCGTATCGTTGCGCCCATAGTAGTTGATAAGTTTTGGTTTGAGTAGTATCAAGGTTATGTTATTGGCTTTACACATATTTATTATCTTATTAGCTGCGTCATAATTGTTGGCTGAAAAGGTTCTGTCGCCTATCTGCGCCGAGAAAGGTATTTTCTCTCTTTCTTTTGAGCTGCAGATGTAGCCTTTGCCTATATAATGGGTATATGATGGCGGGGCTTTGTAGTAATACTTACTGAATGGCAATAGTTTTTTTAGCAGCAGGTAGCTGTATATCATAGCCACCTGGCTGCTGTGTGCATCTATCGCCATTTCCAGCAGGTGCCTCTGGTAAGGATTGGTATCTGTTATCATCCATTCCAGCGCAGCGCCTTCATCTTTAAAATCCCATACCAGGTGGTCTATGCCTAAAAGTACATAATCCAATTTTTTGCCCGAACGCATGCAGTGTTGCAGCATGTTCAACGAATTGCTGATGGGTTGCCCGTCGTTGCCTGCCATAAAAAAATCTATACCTGTGTTGTTACTAAGGACATACGGATTTACATTGAGGCAAATACTGCTGCTGCCCAATATCAACCCGGTGGGGCTTTCTGTATCTGCTGCCAGCCATTCTTTCAGGTGTGCTGACCGTTGCCCGTTATAGCTACTTATGTGTACCGTTTTGAAAAAGAATTTTTCTACCTCGAAAGTAAAAGCGGTGCTGGCAGCAATCAGCAGCATTACCACAGAGTAGAATGCTATGAAGAATACAGTAAAGCGGGTAATATTCAGAATCGTTCTTTTCATCAGGCCTGTTTCATGAGTAAAATATCAAAACTGGAAATACAGGAATTGAGAAGCATCATTATCAAGATGAAACAATATAGCGATAATAAGGCAGGAGCAATAGGAATACCGCAACAACCTGTTCTTCATAGGCATGGGGTTGCGCTCGTCCCTTCTTATAAAGTAATCAAGCACCACCATTACCACTATATACCATAGGTATTCGCCGTGTTGTAATGGCGTGAAGGCCATTACTATTGATTTTTTGAACATCAATGCGCCTTGCTGTATATCGGGGCTGCGGTAAAACAATCTTGCCAGCGACAATACATACCACATAAAAAGTATCTGCGCGCCGGATACCAAATATTTTAATGGCCGGTTATGTATATGGCCTATCATTGGCCGTTTTTTTATCTTTCGGTAGATAAACTCAGGCCAGTAGAAAATAACGTGAAATACCGCCCATACCACAAACGGCCAATTGGCTCCATGCCACAAACCGCTAAGGAAGAAAATGAATAAAACATTGAATGAAGCCCGGATAATACCCTTTCGGGAACCACCCATGGGTATATATACATAGTCTTTAAACCAGGTAGATAGTGAGATATGCCATCGCTGCCAGTATTCCACCATGTTGCGGCTGAATAGCGGAAACCTGAAATTGGTGGACAATTCCACTCCCATCATTTTGGCGGAGCCTACCGCTATATCAGAGTAACCGCTAAAGTCTGCATACATCTGGAACGTGAAGAACAATCCACCCATCAGTATAGTTGTACCTGTTTTAGCGTACCACACCTCAAATATTGGCGCAACTGCCAGGGCCAGCGTATCGGCTATTACTATTTTCTTAAACAATCCCCATAATATCAACCTGAGCCCTTCCATTATTTGCACATGCCTGTATTTTCTTTCCATAGCCATTTGCGGCATCATATTGCTGGCGCGCTCTATGGGGCCTGCTAATAATTGCGGGAAGAAACTGATAAAAGCGGCATAGGTAAGCAGGCTGTCCGTTGGTTTTATTTTGTCTTTGTATACATCTGCCACATATGCTATTGTCTGAAAGGTATAGAAGGATATGCCTACAGGTAATATTATGTTGGTGGTGATGGGTGTCATCGTGTACCCCAGTTCGGCAAACACGGCAATCCACGAATCGACAAAAAAATTGAAGTATTTGAAGAAACAAAGTATACCCAGGTTGAAAAACAGGCTGAGGAGCATCCAGGGTTTACGCTTCTTTTTATCCGGTATGCCGCCCATCTTACGTGTTATAAGATAATCGACAGTTGTGTTGGCAGCTATTAGCAACAGGAATCTCCAGTCCCACCAGCCGTAAAAAATATAACTGGCTATCACCACCACGCTGTTTTGCCACAACAGCTTTCGGGAGGTGCTGAACCAGTAAATAAAAAATACCAGCGGAAGGAACAACAGGTATTCAAAAGAGTTGAACAGCATAGCAGTTGAGAAAACGTGCGTAAATATGCGCTAAAATAAAATAGAAATACTTCAAATCGTAACGGCCTCGCGCCAATAACAACTATGTGTACAATTCATCTGGCAATATGTATATATCACTGATGGGTAAAATCGTGACAATAGCGTATTTTAGCTAAGTTACATGAATCATTTACCGCATCTTATACAAGACCTGGGGCTGATACTGGTTGTGGCCGGGCTTACCACCCTGCTGTTCAAGTGGCTGAAGCAACCTGTAGTATTAGGGTACTTGCTGGCAGGACTGCTGGTGGGCCCACAATTGCCGCTCTTCCCCACCATTACAGAAATCGAGAACATCAGGATATGGGCTGATATTGGCGTGATTTTCCTGTTGTTTACACTGGGTCTCGAGTTCAGTTTCAAAAAACTTATCAATATTGGCGGCCCGGCATCCATTACAGGCCTGATAGAAATATCGGCTATGCTGGGGGTTGGGTTTATCCTGGGCAGGCTTATGGGCTGGCCCATCATGGATTGTATATTCCTGGGGGGGATACTGTCTATCGCATCTACCACTATCATCATCCGCGCCTTCGACGAGCAGGGGGTAAAGGGCAAGAAATTTGCCAACCTGGTGTTCGGCGTACTCATAATAGAAGACCTGGTAGCGGTTGTGCTGATGGTATTGCTCACCACTATATCCGTCAGCCGCGAGTTTGCCGGTATGGAAATGCTCCTTTCTATCCTGAAACTGGCTTTTTTCCTCACGCTGTGGTTTATAGCCGGTATATTCTTCATTCCGTCGTTCTTAAGCCGTGTGCAAAAGCACCTGAACGATGAAACCTTGCTGATACTGGCCATTGGCCTGTGCCTGCTGATGGTCATACTGGCATCGCTGGCGGGGTTTTCACCTGCATTGGGCGCGTTTATCATGGGTTCTATCCTTGCAGAAACAATACAGGCAGAGCGTATAGAACATATCATTACTCCCGTAAAAGATTTATTCGGTGCGGTGTTCTTCGTGTCGGTAGGTATGCTTATCAACCCCACTATACTGGTAGATTATGCCGGGCCAATATTGCTCATCACTGCAGTGTTTATATTCTTCAAAGTGCTGCATGTTACCATAGGTGCCGTCATATCGGGCCAGCCGCTGAAGACTGCCGTATTTGCCGGTATGAGTATGGGGCAGATTGGCGAGTTCTCGTTCATTATAGCCACACTGGGTGTTACCCTGAACGTAACCAGCAGCTATCTGTATCCCATAGCGGTGGCGGTATCGGCCATTACTACTTTTTCTACACCCTATATGATAAAAGCTGCAGGCCCGCTATATGCCCGTGTAGAAAAAATGTTGCCCGACAAGTGGCTGAAAACCCTGGTGCGGTACAGTACCGGTGCGCAAACCATCAATTCGGCAGGCGATTGGCAATTGGTGTTGCGTTCGTTCATATTAATGTCCGTATTCGCGCTTGTTTTATCAACGGGTATCATCATACTTTTTACCGAGGTGGTGCACGAAATCGTATTGGAGAATATGGAAAACTTTTTCATGGCTTCCGTCATTTCGGTCATTCTATGCCTGATGGCTATATCCCCGTTTTTGTGGGCGTTGGTGATGCGCAAGTTGCAGCCCCAGTCTTTTGCCAACTTATGGGCCAACAAAAGGTACCACGGCCCGCTTATATTTCTCAGGCTGATACGCGTGGCGCTGGCCATCGCTATTATTACAGTCATGTTCATTGTATTCCTGCCTATAGAGTATGCTATCTTGTCGGCAGCTATACTTATAGGGCTGGTGCTGTTTTTTGCTAAAAAAATACATGCTTTTTACCTGCGGCTGGAAACCCGCTTCTTCTTCAACTTCAACCACAGGGAAATGCTGGAAGCGCGCATCAACAGGAAGGAACTGGCGCCCTGGGACGCACACATAGCACAGTATGTTTTGCCCGTGGGTTCGCCCGCTACCGGCAAAATGTTGGAAGAACTGGCTATACGCGAAAGGATGGGCGTGAATATCGCCATGATAAAACGTGGCGACCATTATACCGTGCTGGCTCCGTCGCGGTACGAAAAGATATACCCCGGCGACAGGATGTTCGTAATCGGCACAGACGAGCAACTGGATATTTTTAAAGAGTTCATTCAGCCGAATGACGAACAGCATAAACTGGTGGAACAGCACGACGTGGTGCTGAGAAAACTGGTAGTGGAAGAGGGCTCACCCCTGCTGGGCAGGAGTATACGAGATAGTAGCATAAGGGAAAAGACAAATGGCCTGGTAGTAGGTATAGAGCGCGGCGGCAGGCGGCTGCTCAATCCAGAGTCGTACACCGTCTTCGAGCTAAAAGACAAAGTGTGGATAGTGGGTGACGGGGAATTGATAGATAAGATGTAATAATTGCAGTACAGTATAACTAAAACCCCCTGACTGTTAATCAGGGGGCTTTGTAATTAATATTATTAATCAACGATTAGGCATTCTGCATCACCTTAGGCGCTGCGTTGCGTATTTCTTCGTTGGCCTGGTCTGCAAATTGCTCAAAGTTTTTGTTGAACAGCTGCGCCAGTTCGTTAGCTTTCTTATCGTATGCTTCTTTATCGGCCCATGTGCTGCGGGGGTTCAGCATCTCGTCAGGCACGTTGGGGCATGTTTGGGGCACCAGTACACCAAACACATTATGCGCTTTATATTCCACGTTATCCAGCTCGCCGTTCATGGCTGCGGTTATCATAGCGCGCGTATACTTCAGGCTCATACGGCTGCCGGTACCGTAAGCGCCGCCGCTCCAGCCGGTGTTGATCAGCCATACTTTTACGTCCGAATGTTGTTCCAGTTTCCGGCCCAGCAGCTCTGCGTATTTTGCAGGGTGCAGTGGCAGGAACACGCGCCCAAAGCAGGCAGAGAACGTAGTCTGCGGCTCGGTTACACCAACCTCTGTGCCGGCTACCTTGGCGGTATATCCACTGATGAAGTGGTACATAGCCTGTCCCGTAGTCAGCTTGCTGATGGGGGGCAGTATGCCAAATGCATCGCAGGTCAGGAAGAAGATATTCTTCGGGTCGCCGCCGTACGATGGTTCTTTAGCATTGGGTATGTTATGTATGGGATATGCTGCACGGGTATTTTCTGTAATGCTGCCATCAGCATAGTCAGGCTCGTTGGTACCGGCTTTGAAAACGATGTTTTCCAGCAATGCCTCGTGTTTGATAGCATTGAATATCTGGGGTTCTTTTTCAGCGCTCAGGTCTATCACTTTTGCATAGCAGCCGCCTTCGAAGTTGAAGACAGAACCATCGGCCCAGCCGTGCTCATCGTCACCTATCAGGGCGCGGTTTACATCGGCGCTCAGGGTGGTTTTACCCGTACCCGACAGGCCGAAGAACAATGCAACATCGCCGTTTTTGCCTTCGTTGGCCGAGCAGTGCATGCTCAGTACATTGTGCTCGTGCGGCAGCAGGAAGTTCAGTACGCTGAAGATACCTTTCTTCATTTCTCCCGTATAGGCAGAGCCGCCTATCAGTATCACCTTTTTGGTAAAGTTGACTATTGTAAAGTTGCCCTGGCGTGTACCGTCGGTAGCGGGGTCGGCCTGGAAGCCGGGGGCCTGCAGTATCAGCCAGTCAGGGTTTTGCGTTTTCAGTTCTTCTTCTGTAGGGCGCAGGAACAGGTCGTTGCAAAACAGGTTGGCCCATGGGGTTTCGTTTACCACGCGGATGTTCAGCCTGTATTTAGGGTCGGCGCAGGCATAGGCGTCGCGCACCCATACTTCTTTACCTGCCAGGTAGCCACATACTTTGTTATACAGGTTGTCAAACACTTCAGGAGAGATGGGAATGTTTACCTTACCCCAGTCTACGCTGTTTTCAGTATATGCGTCTTTTACCGTGAATTTATCCTGCGGAGAACGTCCCGTGAATTTTCCCGTGCTTACACAAAGGGCCCCGGTATTGTTCATGGTGCCCTGTCCCAGTTCTACTGTTTTATTAATCAATTCGGTCGGAGTGAGGTTCCAGTTAGCTACTGCAACATTAAGGCCCATGTCGGCAAGATTTGCTGACGGGTTCTTTATCCCATTTTCCTGCATATTATCCTTTTTGGTAAAAAAATTTTTTTGAGACCGCAAAAATAGTACATAAAACTTATAGGTAGGATTAATTTTTGCCTTTTTATATGCAGTAAAACAGTTGTTTTTAGCTAATGAAAAATTAGCCTTTAACATTTGCCTCGCCGGCATGGGCAGATAAAGAAATCAGCCGGGCGAATATTACAACCCATATAATGATGCAGCCAAAAGGTTTAAGTGCATAAGGTTCTGTTATCTCATCTCTTACGGATATAAATAATTCCGTTGTAGAAAGTGACACCAGTAAAAATGCCAGCCATAATAATATAGTGCGGAGAGGAGTAGGTGGCTCAGAGAAATACCATATTGCTATACCCGATACCGCAATGATAAAAGTGGCGGATTCAGCCTTATGATTGAATATAATGACCCACAGCAGGATAAAGGCGAGGATAAGCAGGCGGAACAATGGAATCCGGTACATTTTTACTCTCAGGAAGGGTATGAAAAATAGTAGGATACCCGCTAAGGTCAATTCTTCTTTCATATTATTCCAGCCAAACCATTTTTGTGCCCACCCCATTACAGATAAACCGTAAGAGGCCGCCTGGTCTGTAGCCATCATGTTCATCCAGCTTTTGTATTGAAATACATACATTTGGGGGCTGGTAAAAACCAATGGAAGGAGCAATATCAGGATCGTCCATACAATGCTCCAGGCTATGAATGCAGGTTTTTTAGGATATAAGAGGAACAGGCAAAATCCGGCTACGCCATACACTTTAATAAAGGTAGCCAGTACCAGCCAGAGGGTGGCCCATTGCGGCTTGCCCCTGTTCATGCTGTTCCATGCAGCAATCATGAGCCCCGCCAGCAAAGGGTTGCTCTGGGAATTTTGCAGTGAGGTGACCAGCTCAATGATGATAAACAACAGTATGTAAGATATGGCTTTATTGCCTAATGGCAGCCCGCGTATAGCCATGCATAAAACAATTGCATTTAGCATATTCCACAAGCTAAGGCCCGCAAAATCAGGCAAGTAAGCAAAAAGACCCATAAACACGGCGAAGCTTGGGCTGTACTTATAAAGGTCAAAATATTCATCGGGATAATGGATATACATATCCTTACCCGAAAGCAAATGAAAAAACGACTGTTTGAAGATGATATAATTATTATAGGAGGTGTAAAAATTGTTGGCTTCGTGGTTGAATTGCTGGTTGGGGCCTAAAGATGTCAGTTGTATGCTAATCATTACAGCGATAATAATATATATAATAAGGACTGTGTTGTGGTTAGCTATAAAATTTGCGAAACGTGTTTGGATGTTCATAACGACAAAAAGGCCTTATACTGCCACGATTATGACATAAAAGTATTAATGGTAAATGAGTTTACATAAAAATATGAGAGTGGTTTATTTTTTGAACGAAAAACCAGTACCTTTGCGCAAATTTTAAGGCAAAGTAATGATTGTAAAACGTCTTTTCCCCTTGCTGGTAGCGATTTTCACAATTTTTGTGACATCGGATGCGGTATTTGCCGCTCATGAAGAACCCGCACACCACGAAGCCGCCGCCCACGACGGTGCCGCTCACGAAGAAAAGAAAGGGTTTAACGCGTCTGAAGTTATCTTTTCGCACATAGGCGATTCGCATTACTGGCACCTATTTGACTGGAATGAACACCCCGTCAGCATGTCTTTGCCTGTTATTATATACCACCCCGAGAAGGGGCTGGAATTTTTCTCCGCCTCCAGGTTTCACCACGGCCACGAGCATTACAACGGGTATTATATAGACCCCGCCAATAAGATGAAAGAAAAGATACTGTCTGAAGACGGGGCTTCTATCATCGACTTTTCTATTACTAAAAATGTATTGTCTATGCTGGTATCGGTTGTGCTGCTGCTGGTAATCATGACAAACGTAGCCAAGAAGTACAAGCGGAACGGCGTAATGACTGCCCCCAGCGGTTTTCAAAACGCACTGGAGCCCATTATCACTTTCATACGCGAAGAAGTGGCCAAGCCCAACCTGGGCAAAAAGTACATGAAGTTTATGCCGCTGATACTCACGGTGTTCTTCTTTATATGGATTAACAATATGCTGGGCCTGCTGCCCGGTGGCGCCAACTTTACCGGAAATATCGCGGTGACGGGCTGCCTGGCTATCATATCATTCGTAGTGATGGTGGCCAGCGCCAACAAGCATTTCTGGGGCCACCTGCTGAACCCCCCGGGAGTACCCTTGGGTGTTAAGCTGCTGCTGGTGCCTATCGAGATTATCTCATTGTTTATCAAGCCGGTAGCATTGATGATACGTCTTTTCGCTAACATCATGGCGGGCCACATAGTTATATTGAGTGTAATATCTATGATATTCATCTTTGGTGGTATCAGCAAGATAGCGGGTTGGGGTTTTGTGCCGGTATCGCTGGCGTTCAGCATCTTCATGTTCTTTTTAGAATTGTTGGTGGCTGCCATCCAGGCATTTATCTTTGCAAACCTGACAGCTGTATTTATCGGCCAGGCTATCGAAGAACCGCATCATGGGGAGCATGCTCATCATTAAATAGAATAAATACTCCCCCTCTCCGTGGGAGAGGGTCGGGGTGAGGTATATAAAGAGTTTTTTTACAATTAAAACCAAGTAACATGTCAGTGTTAAACACAATTATGTTAGCTATTGATGGTACTGCCGCTGCAGGTGGTGCTATAGGTGCGGGTATCGCTGCACTGGGTGCAGGTGTTGGTATCGGCCAGATAGGTAAAGGTGCGGTAGAATCTATCGCGCGCCAGCCTGAAGCTGCCGGTGACATCCGTGCAAACATGATCCTGACTGCTGCGTTCGTAGAGGGTGTTGCCCTGTTCGGCGTTATCGCAGGTCTGTTGGCCATCGTACTGTAATAGCTTACGTACAAAAACCTTAACTGCGCCCTGAGCAGAGGGCAATGGGCGCAGTTATTTTAAAATTTCCCGGTATGTGGTTTATGATTTCTCATATATCGGGCTTAGCGTAAAAAATCATCAATCATAAATATTTAATCATATATAGTATATGGATTTGTTAACACCGGAATTAGGGTTGTTTTTCTGGACGCTGATCGCCTTTTTAGCAGTGTTTTTTATCCTGCGCAAGTTTGCATGGGGGCCCATACTGAAATCGCTGAGCGAGCGCGAAACAGGTATAGCCGAGTCTATAGCCGCTGCCGACCGCCTGAAGAAAGAAATGGCGCAGATGCAGAGCGAGAACGAGCAACTGATGGCTAAAGCGCGCGAAGAGCGTACCGCTATGCTGAAAGAAGCACGTATTGAGCAGGAGCGCATCATCAACAAGGCCAAGGAAGATACCAAAGCTATTACCGACAAGATGTTGGTAGACGCAAGGCAGCAGATAGAGCAGCAGAAAATGGCCGCCATTACCGAGGTGAAAAACCAGATAGGTAACCTGGCTGTAGAAGTGGCTGAGAAAGTGCTGCGCAAAGAACTGGCAGGTGCCGAAAGCCAGAACGCATACGCACACACACTGGTTGAAGACATAAAACTGAACTAATTTCCCCCGAAAGGGATTTAAATAAATTGTATTAAATGCAGAATCCACGTCTAGCTGCACGTTACGCCAAGTCGCTTATTGACCTCGCTGTTGAAAAAAACAGCCTGGAAGATACCCTTGCGGATATTAAGTACCTGGATAGCATCTGCCGCAACAGCCCCGAGTTTACCAACATGCTGCGCAGCCCGGTAATACATGCCGATAAAAAGCTGGAAATCATAAGCGCGGTAGTAGGCGACAGCCTGAAACCATTGGCGGCTTCTTTTATCCGCTTGATGGTGAGCAAAGGCCGCGAAGAATACCTGCCTGAAATAACCAGGGCTTTTGTACAGCAGTATAAGGACATAAAGAACATCAAAACCGTAAAACTGACCACTGCCGCGCCTGCTACCGATACGCTGAAACAAGCTGTATTAGCCAGGGTAAAAGCCGCAGTGCCCGGTGCTACGATAGAGCTGGTAGAAGAAGTGAATGAAGCGCTGATAGGTGGTTTCGTGCTGCAAATGGAAGATAAACTGTTTGACGCAAGTATCCGCCGCGACCTGAACGATGTGAAAGCACAGTTCCGTAAGAATATTTATGTGATGGACTTACGCTAATTTTGAATTGAAATTTTTATAAACGATTATAAATAATAAATATCATGGTTGAAATTAAACCGGATGAAATTTCGGCGATTCTTCGCCAGCAACTTACCAACTTTAACACTTCTGCCGACCTGGAAGAAGTGGGTACTGTACTGCAGGTGGGTGACGGTATCGCCCGTGTTTATGGCCTGAACAGTGTTCGCCAGGGTGAGCTGGTAGAGTTTGTTGAAAATGGTGTAAAAGCTATAGCGCTGAACCTGGAAGAAGACAACGTGGGTGTGGTATTGATGGGTGAAAGCGGAACAATTAAAGAAGGTGCCCAGGTGCGCCGTACCGGCAAAATCGCCTCTATCAATGTGGGCGAAGGCATGGTAGGCCGCGTGGTAAATACACTGGGTGAGCCTATAGATGGCAAAGGCCCGATTTCAGGCGAACTGTATGAAATGCCGCTGGAGCGTAAAGCGCCGGGTGTTATCTTTCGTGAGCCGGTAAAAGAGCCGCTGCAAACAGGTATCAAAGCGATTGACGCCATGATTCCCATCGGCCGCGGACAGCGTGAGCTGGTAATCGGTGACCGCCAGACAGGTAAAACTGCCATCTGTATCGATACCATCATCAACCAGAAAGAATTTTACGATGCAGGCGAGCCTGTATACTGTATATATGTAGCTATCGGGCAAAAAGCTTCTACCGTTGCCGGTGTGATGAAGACCCTGGAAGAGAATGGCGCTATGGCTTATACTACCATAGTAGCGGCTTCTGCTTCTGACCCCGCTCCGCTGCAGTTCTACGCTCCTTTCGCAGGTGCTGCCATAGGCGAGTTCTTCCGCGATACAGGACGCCCTGCACTGGTAGTGTACGATGACCTGTCGAAGCAGGCCGTGGCTTACCGTGAGGTGTCCCTGCTGCTGCGCCGCCCCCCCGGCCGCGAGGCTTACCCAGGTGACGT
>CAZEZM010000005.1:102184-181242 GCA_964515955.1 uncultured Flavipsychrobacter sp.
ACAGCCGTTTGCTGGAGCGTGCCGCTAAGGTGATCAACGATGACAACATCGCCAAAAACATGAACGACCTGCCCGAAAGCCTGAAAGGCAAAGTGAAAGGTGGTGGTTCTCTTACAGCATTGCCCATTATCGAAACACAGGCGGGTGACGTATCTGCGTATATCCCTACCAACGTGATTTCGATTACCGATGGCCAGATATTCCTGGAGTCTAACCTGTTCCTGGCCGGTATCCGTCCCGCCATCAACGTGGGTATATCAGTAAGCCGTGTGGGTGGTAACGCGCAAATCAAATCGATGAAGAAAGTAGCCGGTACGCTGAAACTGGACCAGGCGCTTTACCGCGAGATGGAAGCGTTCTCTAAATTCGGTGGTGACCTGGATGCTGCTACAAAAACAGTACTGGACAAAGGTAGCCGCAACGTGGAAATACTGAAGCAAGCCCAGTACAGCCCGTTCTCTGTTGAGAAGCAGGTAGCTATCATTTACCTGGGTACCAACAACCTGATACAGCAGGTGCCCGTTAAGAGCGTAAAAGAGTTTGAAGAAACTTTCCTGCGCGAGATGGATTCCAAGCTTCCTGATGTACTGGCAGAGTTCAAAAAAGGCCAGCTGAATGAAGCCAGCCTGGACAAAATGGTAAAACTGGCTAAAGACCTGATACCACAGTTCAAAAACTAAGAAACAGAATTGTCATATTTTCGAAGCCCGGTGCATTTTGTACCGGGCTTTTTTCATTTACTGGCCTAACAGGCGTACTTTTGCCATCAAATTTTTTTATTAATGAAAAGACTTATACCCGCAAGTATCTTATCTATTACACTGATTGCCACACTGCCGGCATCTTATGCGCAGACAATTACACGCGATACGAAAGACAATACGGTAAAGACAATTGTTTTCGAAAACAATTCCGGCCCATCTGTTGATAATGCAGCCGATATATTACCCGGCCTGCTGGAATTAAGCGCACCCAACGAATTGAAGTTGAAATACACGCACCCGGCAGCTAACGGGCTGGAGGTAAGCAAGTATGCCCAATGGTACAATAATATTCCGGTAGAACACGGTTCTGCTACTATAATGGTGGTCAACAACAGGGTTACATCTGTTAATGCTAATGTATTTAAGCCATTCCAACCACTTGCTGCCATACCCGCTATTACAGAAGCGCAGGCTTTGGATATTGCGCTGGGCAGCATCAACGCTAAGCAATACATGTGGGAAGGAACAGTGCCCAAAGGCATGGCCGGCAATGCAGCTTTCCAATACCCGAAAGCTACACTGGTATGGGTAGCAGATTTCAGTAATAATGAATTAAGTAAAGAATTGCACCTGGCTTACCGCTTTGAAATTTTTGCCAAAGAGCCAATGAGCAACGACCGCATATATATTGATGCGCAAACAGGTAAGGTGCTGTTGAAAGACCCCCTGATGAAGCATGTGGCAGCTACAGGCCAGGCGGTGTATAGCGGCAATGTAGGTTTTGAAACCAATTTGCTGAGCCCCGGCACTTACAGCCTGGAAGACCTGACACGTAAAGTATACACTTACGATTTGCAAGGCGGCACCAACTTCGGTTCAGCAATCGACTTCACAAATAACTCTACTACCTGGGGCAAGGATTATTCAATAGACGCGCACTGGGGTACGACAATGGTGTTCGATTACTGGAAGAATGAACATAGCCGTAACAGCTTTGATGGAGCGGGCGAGAATATTGTCAGCTTTCTCAATTACGATATCAGCTACAACAACGCAGGCTGGACCGGTTATTTCATGATATATGGTAACGGTACAGGTATGTTCAACAACGGCATGGAGCCACTGGTAGCATTGGATGTATGCGGCCACGAGTTAGGCCATGGTATATGCCAGTACACTGCCGAACTGGTATATGCAGGCGAATCGGGTGCTATGAACGAAGGTTTCAGTGATATCTGGGGCGCGGTGATTGAAAATTACGCGGCCCCTGATAAGCAAATGTGGAGTGTGGGCGAAGAGCTGCGTGTAGGTGCGTTGAGGAGTATGAGCAACCCTAATATCTTTAACGACCCTGATTGTTATGGTGGCCAGCACTGGGTAACCACTATAGGCTGTACGCCTAATGGTAGCAACGACCAGTGTGGTGTACACACCAACAGCGGCGTGTTGAACTATTGGTTTTACCTGCTGGTAAAAGGTGGCAAAGGAAAGAACGACCTGAACAATAATTTTGAGGTGTCGGGTATAGGTGTCAGCAAAGCTGCGGACATAGCTTATGCTGCAGAGTTGGCAATGAACTCCACCGACAACTACGCTGCCTGCCGTACGGCAACTATCAATGCTGCGGTGGCTATGTATGGCAACTGCTCGCGCGAGGTAGAGGCGGTTACCCGTGCATGGTATGCGGTAGGTGTGGGCGCGGCTTTTTCGCCATGCGCCCCGCAGATTGGTTTTGCCCTGCAGGATACTGCTGTAAATAAAGTAGTGCCCGGTGTGGCCTGCCCTTCAGCTAAAACAATATCTATACCTATGCGTGTATTTGGTACGCCTGCGGGTGGCAATGCTACTGTTACTGTAAGCGGAGCAGGCAATGTGAACGGTGGTGACTATGCGGTCTTGAACAATCCGCTTACGTTCAACGCAGGCAGCAGCGCCTCGCAAAATGTACAGGTAAATATTTTAGATAATGGCGATGTAACGCAGGATAAACTCCTGAAACTGTATTTCACTATTGCGCAGAATGGCAGCAACGCCACCACATCATTTACTTATGACACTTGTTATATTACTATCCTGGGCTCAAGAACAGTGCCAGATACCGGCAATAGTATAGTGATAAGGGTAAATGATGCGGATGTAAAAAGTAAAGGCATCACGCCTTTCTTCAGCCGCGATTACCTGGCACGTACACAGTTTATTGTCAGGGCCGATGAGTTGCTGCTGGCGGGTGTGAAACCCAATGAGCCTATCACAGCCTTGGAATTTAATGTGACAGAAAAGAACTCCGGCCAGCCATTCAACGATTTCAAATTGAAAATTGACGCTACAACGGTAAATGACCTCAGCTCGGGCAACCCCACTGTATCTACTGTATACCACAACAGCAATTATAGTACACAGGCGGGTTGGAACAGGCTGGCGTTCAGCACACCCCTGGTATGGAACGGTACTGACAACCTGGCTATCGAAACCTGTTTTACCAACGGCTCAGCCAGCGCCGAAAATGATTATGTACTGGGTGTAGGCACTAACAGTTATGGTTGTACCATCGCTCATGCCGGTTCAGGCTCCGGTGGTTGCAACCTTTCGTTTTCAACCGGGTTTAATTATTTCAGTGTGTCGAAGCCGGTGATAAGGCTGGTGCAGAATGCGCAGCCGCTCGAAGCAGAAAAGATAGTGGTGGGAAGCAAGCCTTGGGAAATACACCCGGGCCAAAACATATACTTCCATAATGATACTAACGGCAAAGTAATAGCGAACATAAAGGATGCTAATCAGTCGCTTGGCTGCTCTTATGTATCCATCACCTCGCAGGGGGCAGGCTTCACTACTATGGGTGCGCCATATGCTTCTGTCAACAGGTCGCTCAAAGAATTCTCGTTGCAGACAACCAATAACCTGGGCGGCGAAGAGTATACACTGGCCCTGTTTTTTGATACTTCAGAATTATCGGGTGTCAACCTGGCTAATGTAAGGGTACTGGCCACCTCCGCTGCCAATGAGGCTTCGATGAATAAGGACAATACGCAAGTAGTCGTTCCTGCTATGGTGCAGGCCGGCAGCGCTTATTCTTTTAACGCGCAGTTTAAAGGCATCAGGAAAAAATACTATCTGGTAGACAACCAAATCAACCTGCCCGACGATGTAGCAGGCGTAACGAGGAATACAGGCAATATCAGTGTAGTGAACAATCCGTTTACAGACAGGATATATGTGAGCTACAACCTGCATGCTGCTGCCAAAGCACAGGTAAAACTCTACGACATTACCGGTAAGGTACTTTTAAATAAAGAGCAGGAACTGCAAGCCGGTCACCATAGTTTTGAAATAAATACAGGCGACGCATTGCTGGCACCGGGCAATTATATTTTGCAGGTGGTAACGGGTGGTGATGTATTGACACAGAAAATGTTAAAGCAATAATTACTAAAAAATATGACGGCAATAAAACCGGGTATTCCCCGTTAGACATGAAACTCATCATCCGTTTTGTCTAAGCGCCGCGTATTTTATTTTTTATTGGCATTTATCATACTATTAGCCACCAGCCCTGTATCACGCTATAGCAGGGAGCATGGCATGTGGGTTGTCCATATAATTATTTTTGTCGTTGTTGCGGCATTAGTAAAAAAGAGGAAAGAAATATCCGGCAAGATACTTGCCGGATTTCTTTTGGGTGCATTTTTGTTCTTTGTTGATGTAATCTTTGAGGGTTTTGATTTCAGCGACTTCGGTTTATTCGAAACCCTTCTCTTGTTCTCATATCTCGTTGCAGTGGCCAATGGATACCTTTTTGCTAAAGCCAGGAATATCAGAAGCCGGGTTTTAATTGTGGCTGTATCCGTTCTGTTTTGCCTCATTGCTGTATTTTACCTGGCCGGCAAATTGTTGCACTTTGACAGGCACGGCAACTTTACCGGCAGTGTATATGAAAGCATCCCACAAACCCTTCTGTTCGTCAACGAGGCGGGCGATACAGTGAATGTTAATACCCATGATAATAAGCTGTATGTACTGGACTTCTGGACAACAACCTGTGGGTACTGTTTTAAGCAGTTCCCTGATTTAGATACTTTTTTTAATCGGTATAAGTCAGATAGTGGTATGGTAATTGTAGCCGTAAATATTCCATATTCATCAGATACCCATGGCATGGCCATAAGTATGATCAGGCAAAATAACTATTCATTCCCTGTAGGTATCGGCATCGACTCTTTGAACGCACAGCTAGGTGTATTTCGTTACCCGGCCGTTATTGCCATAAAAAACGGGAAAAAGATTTACAGAGGCGATATCTATGGAATCAACCGGTTAGTTGAAAAAGAATTAAGGCAGAAATGACCTCACGCTTCGTCAGGCTTCCATGTGTCAAACAGCATGTTCAGGTAATAATTCTCTTCTTTGGTTATCACATTGTCTGCCTTGGTCAGCTCTATGGCAAATTGCAGCAGGTTGTTGCGCTCTTCTTCTGTAGAGTCGTCATAAAAATCATCCATCATCTTGCGGAAATGCGGCTCCCATTCATCCGGCTTAAGGGAGCTGATGATCTCCATCTGCTTGTCAAGGTCTACATGTATAGGAAATTCCTGCACTAAATAGTCCCTGATGACGGTATCTTCATTGGCTATGAATTTATGGTCAACAGCCGAGAGCAACATAAGCAGGTGGTAGCCTGCGATGGTTTTATTTACACGATTATTTGGCATACAAACAATATCATTTGTTTTATATCTGCGATGCAAGCAGTAAGTCGAGGTCAGTATATTTTAAATCAAAACGTTTAGCTATCGGGGCGTTGGTCACACAGCCTTTGTACAGGTACACGCCGTTGCGTATGCCGGCCTTAGCCTGTATCAGCGATTCCAGTCCGCCCATGTCCGTACAGTCCAGCAGTATCGGCATCAGTACATTGCTGATGGCCCTCGATGCCGTGCGCGACACCCCCGATGCTATATTAGGAACGCAGTAATGTACTACGTCGTATTTTCTGAATATTGGTTTTTCATGGGTGGTCACCTTAGAAGTTTCAAAACACCCGCCCCGGTCTATGCTTACGTCCATTATTACCGAGCCGGCTTTCATATTGGCTACCATCTCATCGGTTACTACTACCGGGGTAATGCCGTTAATAGGTTTCAGCGCCCCCACTACCACATCCGCCGTAGCCAGTTCTTCCGCCAGGGTTATAGGCTCCAGTACCGATGTAAATACGCGCTGGCCCACGTTGTTTTGCAGGCGCATCAGCCGGTATATCGAGTTGTCAAACACCTTCACCACCGCGCCCAGGCCTATGGCGGCCCTGGCTGCATATTCACCTACTACGCCCGCACCCAGTATCACTACACGTGCCGGGGGTATGCCGCTGATGCCGCCCAGCAAAATACCCTTGCCGCTGTGCACGTTACTCAGGTATTTGGCCGCGTTCAGTATAGCGGTATTGCCCGCTATCTCGCTCATTGAGCGTACTATGGGGTAGGTGCCGGCATCGTCTTTTATGGAGTCGAATGCGATGGCTATAATCTTTTTTTGTAGCAATTGTTCCAGCATTTCCGCCTTCAGCAGCGGCATGTGTATAGGCGATATCACAAACTGGTTGGGTTGTAGCGAGGGTATGTCTTCTCCCGATATGGGTGCCGATTTGATAATCGTATTGGCTTTGAACACTTCTTCGCGCTCGTAGGCTATGTGCGCACCGGCCTCACTATAGTCGGTGTCGTAATAAAATGAACCCTCTCCGGCGTTATGTTCTACTATTACTTTATTGCCGTTATTTACCAATACGGCTACGGCTTCAGGCGTCAGGGCAATACGGTTTTCCTGGAAAGATGTTTCTTTGGGAATACCTATAAAGAGCTTTTTCTTTTTGGGCAATACCTCCAGCGTCTCCTCCAGTGGCACATACGAAAATGATGGTGAAACATACGGCTTCTTACTCATGCGCGCACTAAATATGTAATTTTCAGAAAATTAGTAAAATCCTGCAGATTAAGGAAGCTTTGAAGAAAACTTAACATAATCTATTCATTTACAATGGGTAAAGCAGCATTTGGAATGCACAGTTTACTGTAAAAGCGTTCTATGCCCGCCACGCTGCATAGGTACAGGTGGCAATCATCATGCCGGTATTCATACTCCGGGTATATGATTTTTCATAAAAAAATAGGGTGTTTTTCACGTTGTCTGGCAAAAAAAGGCGATGTATGTTGTGTGCCTAAAAGCTTCCTTATGAAATACCTCCGGCTATGGATTATACTTCCGCTCTTGAGCCTCGCGTGCAACAAAACAAGTAACCAACTGCCTGTTATCGATGCACCTTCTGACGAAATAGTAATTCCGGTGGCCATATCCGGCTCTCAAAAGCTGGAGGTAATATTTTCGCGTGTAACAGTAAAGGGGCACGACTCTGTCTTTATCAGCCTTAAAAATGTATCAGGCAGAGATATTGATAGTATCACGCTCATGATAGAACTGTGCAAGGCCCTACCGCATAATTATGATAACTGTTATATGGAAACCGCCATACCGGTTGGCAGGATACAGGCAGACAGCATTGCCGGAAATATATTCAGGATTATCGATAAAAAAATTGATTTCGATTCTTCAACCGTCAATATTCATATATTATCAGTGAAGTATAGCGGACAATCGGTACTCACCCATCCGCTGGCAGGTATCTATGGTAGCGGTTTGCTCAGGTTTTTTGACACAGCAATAACCTGGCACGACAGTTTATGGAAGGATACGGTACAAACCACCCCCGACATTGTTGTTGCCGACTCTACCACAAGGCTTTACGATACTACCCGCAACTTAAAATATTACGGCGATATGCGGGGCTACGTGGATATAGACGGGCATTTCATGCTCAGGATGAAAGCTGCCGGCCCCGTGTTATACAATGCCGGCGGCAAGTTTGATGATACTTCATCCATACGCGATGGCAGGTTGACCAT
Source organism: uncultured Flavipsychrobacter sp. (assembly GCA_964515955.1). GTDB lineage: Bacteria > Bacteroidota > Bacteroidia > Chitinophagales > Chitinophagaceae > UBA5543. Next base: position 109,842 of record CAZEZM010000005.1, read on the forward strand.
GAACGACCAGCTCGTCAATGTCATCAAAGCATCGCCCCCGCCGGCTGGCTTGCCGGCAATTTACCTGGATGGAAATAAATTGTCATTCAGCCTGCATCTTGAAAAACCGCTGGAAGCCGGAAGCATAGACAGCATATCTGTAAACGCTACAAAACAATAAGACATGAAAAACGGATTGAAAATAATACTGATACTGGCGGCTATATGTTTCGTATTACCGATAACGCGGAGCTATGCCAAAGAAGAAGATAAAACAGCGTTTACCATTACGACCGAGGAGAAATTTACGCTCACATTTATCGATACCAGCGCTATTCTGAAAGTCCGCATTTGGTTAAAGTACGACAGCAAAGAAGACAAATACACTATCGCAGTGTATAAGCAAGAACCCAACGAAAAACTCGACACTTTTGACCTGAATGGTGAAAAATTGTACAACGGGTTAAAAGAAAAACTGAACACCATGGCACAGAACAAGGATATTGATAAGGCTTTGACTGAAGCGTCCACCAGTGATGTGTACTTGTGGCTGCTGTCTGCAAATCCGGCAAATATGGTTGACCGTAACACCCTCAGCGGAAAACTGGCGCTGAATCAGCAGATTATGGTGATGAAGAAAGGGTATAGTCGAGAATACGATGACTATTCTAAACGAGCGTTAACTGTTCAAAAGGAATCAAGCAAGTACATCGCAGCACAGGCAAGAATAACAGCGGTGGAACAGGAGGTAATCAGGACGAAAGACTCGTTAATTGCATTATTGAAAAGGCATAAGTCGAATATTGCCGTGGCGCACCAAGAGGCTCAGATTAGAAAAACCAAAGTGTCTAATCTAATTGCTGAATGTAGCGTTGAAATAGAGAAGTTGAACAAGAATATTACAACTTGGTCAAATAGTCTGGATACTATTGACATTGACATTGAAAAAAGCCGTAATGACATACAAAGAACAATAGACTCATTGGAAATTCAAAAAATAGCAGGGGATACTGCTACAAAACGTGCTATTTATAAAGAGATTAAAGATTCAATTTCAAAAAATACAGAGAAGACTATAGCACTTAAAAACAAAATAACAGACTTGTCGAGTGAACTCTCTTCGCTTCCACAATATGATATGGCCATCACACAATTGGAACAAAGTCTGACCACTATAAGGCCTGATTCAATCGAAAAGATGCTAAAAGATTTTGCACAGCAAAGATTGATACGTGCCGATGACCCTAAATATGGTTCGGATTTGATTCATCTTCTTCGCAAATTCGAATCTGACAGGGAAGCGGCCGAGCAAATAATACGCCTATGGCAACAGCAAAGTATTTATATGATCAATAAAATAAGCCTCCAATTCGAAAGAGGCTTCCTGGAGCGCATCCAGGTTTGGGTGACAGTGGATGATAAACAGGAAATTTTCGAGAATGTGTACGCCATCGGATTCTCCTCCGTAAGCAATTTTAAGAATTTCAAGGATATCAAACTGTTTGCCCGCAACTCAGATATTGCATTCCCGTTCATTTACCTGAGCGACGTTTTCTCCAACTACGACAACTATCTTCACAACTATACACGAGACTATAGTCCTGCTGACACGGCTATCAACGAAGTGGATCCCGCCGATGAAAAGATATTGAACCTGAGCACGGAAAGACTGATTAATGTATTCGATTCAAAAATTTACACTGACCTTAGGGGAATAGCCGAAAATCAGCCCAACGGCCTGGTACAGATCGATGTAAATAAACGCTTCAACCTGAACACACACAGGAGGCAGGTATTCAGCTCCAGGAACAATTTCGGGTATTTCAACTATATAACCTTGTGGGGTGCGCTTACCAAAATAGAGAAGGAAGACAGGGTGTTGCAGCTGCGCAATGATAGGGTCGTTGTCAACAATACGCTCGTGTCCCCGTCTTATGCCACTAATCTTGATTTCCGCCAATACGAAATGCTGTCATTTGGCGGGGATCTTAATTTACTCCTGTTTGACAGGCCGGATACAAAGTTTACATTTTACTTCGATATCGGTGCCAGGTATGGGCTGACGAAGGTACTGGACAGTACACTCAAAGTTGAAAATGGCGACGCTGTTGTAGATGCCAACAAGTTCAGTGAATATGATGCCAATACGCTGACATTCTTTCCTCGTATCTCTGCGGAGGTAATGTCACAGCAGAGGGTGGGATTTACCGTTTCTTACCAATACCATTATACCTACTTGTTGAGCAACAACCTGTTCAAGCAGGTGGCCAGCTACGCTAAATCGCAAACATCTAATACGCTGCTTGATACAAGGGCAAGGGGTTCGCATATGCTGGAATTATATGTACGGATACAAACATCAGAAAACGACAGGAACAAGTTCTTCCTTAGGGGCAGGTTGTTCATGCAAAACGGCGATATGAACACTTCATTCTCCCAATTGCAATTAGGTTATTCTTACAATTTATTCTATAAAAAATAATAAAGCTACTATATCATGAACCGTATTCTTTGCATACTAACATTGCTGTTATCGGCACAGGGCATTTCCGCTCAGACCAATATTCTGAAAGACTGGAATGTAAAATATAATGCACCGCTAAGCCCGAAAAAGATCAAATACTATCCTGGCAGAGACTCATTGCACGTTGCCTACCACCCGCAGGTGGTAGTGGATACTGTAAGTGTATTTTATGATTCAGTGGCTATACCAAGCGATCCGGCAAAAAAAATACCCCAACTCAAAAGTTTCCAAAGGAGGATTAATGTAAATGTCACTCGCTCCTATAAGCCCGGTATAGTGGAGGAATGGTCGCAGATAGATACTAACAAGCTGAAATATTATGAAATAACTCCCGCAAGAGGTTTAGTACCCATACTCAGGTTAACCGATTTAACCCGGAATAGATATCATGATAGCAATATCGGTTCCGGACGGTACACATATGAGCTTAGCCCATTTAGCACTGACACATTGGGATGGTCTATCTTTTACACTGTCACAGACACCACCCTCTCCCTCCGGGAAATCAAAAACACGACAGTAGGAGCGCTTGATCCCTCTAATTTTTACATCGGAATATTCTATACCCCTTCCGCCGGTTTCCGCAGTATAACCCTTGATGAACCCCAATTTGCTGACCTGGATGCTTTGAATGACCGGCATGATGCAGAAACCAACCGCTATGGCCATGCTGTATCGTTGCAGCTAGGGTACAATTATGGCAGGCATACCATATATGGCGAGTACCTGCACCTTCGCCAGGGGTTCAATTCTACAAACCAAACCATCAACTGGCAAACAGGTATGCCTGCTATGGCCGCAGGCCAGCGCAAGTATGTCTTCTCCAGTATGGGCTTAGGTATTGGGTACAACTACAGCGGCTACGACCATTTTGTTAATACCGTTATAGAGCTTGGAGCTTATTATAACTTCTTCGATGTTTATTACCAGGACACTACCACCTTTATTACCGAAGATGTGGTGAAACAATATACCAACCCCATGCGTGCGGCAGGATTGCGGAAAAATGTTTTTGGACTAAAAGCAGGACTGGGGTTAAGCCTCAGGCCAACCTTCCGCTGGGAAATAAAATTGATGCCTGCTATATATTACAACCTGTCACCGGCAAACAACGGGGTAATAGAAACAAGGTTATATAATATCGGTCTTACATTAGGGGTTGGGTGCCGCTTAGGAAATAAGGATTAATTTTTATTTATTGTTTTTTTACGTATCTTTGTCATAATAAAACCGCGTATCTTAATGCATCCGCCAGCCAACAAAAAACATAATATAAAATATCAGGCACAGCCCCCTCGGAAACGAAGGGGCTTTTTTCATACAGGTTATTTCCCCGGGCCAACATTGGTTTACTTAACAAAAGTTAACAAATTAGTACGCAACACTATGAATATCAGTTTATTGCAATTGCGCATTATTAACTCACGGTTAGGCTGTATTGTGCATTTTACGGGCAATTACTTAACAATTTTCAGCCAACAACACCCGGCAAAAAACCTTTTAACCAATTACCTTATTAACCAATCAACCATTTACCCATTTAAGCCATTAACCTTATCTTGCAAGCCAAATACAATAAAACAATACAAATGCCATTAATAGCTCCTTCTATACTTTCCGCCGACTTTCTGAACCTGGGACGGGATATTGAAATGGTCAACAACAGCGAGGCCGATTGGTTTCATCTGGATGTGATGGACGGCCGTTTTGTGCCTAATATCAGTTATGGTATGTCTATTATCAAAACTATGAAGAAAGTGGCCACCAAGCCCTTTGACGTACACCTGATGATAGTAGAACCGGAAAAATATTTTGAAGAATTTAAAGCCGCCGGCGCCGATGTATTAACTGTTCATTACGAAGCCAGTGTCCATTTGCACCGGAGCATCCAGGCCATAAAGGCTTTGGGTATGAAAGCAGGGGTGTCCCTCAATCCGCATACACCCGTACAGGTGCTGGAAGACGTACTTGCAGATATTGACCTGGTATTAATTATGAGTGTAAATCCGGGTTTTGGCGGCCAGAAGTTCATACCGCAGGCACTGGATAAGATTAAGAAACTCAGGCAGATGATAGCAGCGGTGGGTAGCAACGCAGTAATAGAGGTAGATGGCGGGGTAACGCTGGATAACGCCCCGGTATTGGTAGCTGCCGGCGCCGATGTGCTGGTAGCTGGTAATACTGTATTTTCATCGCCCGACCCTGTGGCCACTATTAAAAAACTGAAGCAGGCAGGGAAATAAACTTGAACTATTATCGTTAACAATCAGATGCAGAAACTTACCGCGCTTCTTGTTCTTTTTTTCTCGATGGCTGTCACCGGCTTAGCCCAGCAGTTTGCATATATCAAAGGCCGTGTCACCAATGAAAAGGGAAGAGGTATTGAGGCAGCGACGGTAGCTGTAAGCGGTACAGGCATAGGTACCGGTACCGATAAAAAGGGCTACTACGAATTGCAGGTGCCTGCCAATACAACCATTACGGTGGCTTTCACTTTCGTCGGGTACGAAACACAGACCCAATCGGTAACGATGGTGCCCGGCCAGAGCAAAACAATAGATATACAACTGAGGGAGACGGCCACCCAACTGGGTGAGGTGATAAAAACAGCTGACAGGAGTGAGGAAGCGGGTAACATAAAGCTGGATGTAAGCAAAGCCGGATTGATACCAACAGTAGGTTTTGGCAGCGGGGTAGAGGCATTGATAAAAACATACGTGGGCAGCAATAACGAGATGACCTCTCAATACAATGTACGAGGGGGAAACTATGACGAAAACCTGGTCTATGTAAACGACTTTGAAATATATCGTCCATTCCTTACCCGCAGCGGACAGCAGGAGGGTATGAGTTTCGTAAATGCCGACCTGGTATCCGGTGTAAACTTTTCAATAGGTGGCTTTCAGTCGAAGTATGGAGATAAAATGTCCAGTGTGCTGGATGTAACGTATAAAAACCCTACCGAGTTTGGCGGCCGGGTAATGCTCAGCGCATTGGGTGCCAGCCTTGCCCTGGAAGGGGCGTCTAAAAACGGCAAACTGACCTGGCTGGCCGGTGCCCGGCAAAAAAGCAACCAGTACCTCCTGCAGGCACAACCCACCAAAGGTGTATACAACCCCTCCTTTACCGATATACAGGCGGATATCAAATACCACTTCAGCCCCAAGTGGGAGGTGGAACTGATAGGCAACTACGCCCGCAACCGCTTCAACTTTGCACCGGAGGAACAGACCAGCAGCTTCGGGCTCATCAACAAGGCGTTCCAGCTACGTGTATTTTACGAAGGGCAGGAAATAGACCAGTTCGATTCACGTTTCGGGGGTATATCCACCACATTTAAACCCAATAAAAAACTCAGGCTGAAATTTTTAGCTTCAGGCTTCCAGACCAATGAAAAAGAAACATACGATATACTGGGCGAATACCTGTTGGGCGAGTTGGAAACAGATTTGGGTAAAGAAAATTTTGGCCAGCTGAAAACTTACCTGGGTACAGGCATCATTCATACCTATGCACGCAACTACCTGCAGGTGAATGTGGCTGATGTAGGACACAGGGGCAGTTACGATGGCGGCAAACATTTCATACAATGGGGGCTGGGCGGTAATGTTACCAGCATCAGCGACAAGCTGAACGAATGGGAACGCAGGGACTCCGCCGGGTTTACACAACCCTTCGACCCCAATAGCCTCGATTTGACGAGGGTGTACACTTCTTCATCCGAATTCAACTACATCAGGTACACGGGCTACTTGCAGGATAATTTCAGGATAGGCGATTCCATAGACCTGACCGGTTCTATAGGTGCGCGGTTTAATTATAGTACGCTGAATGGGGAACTGCTCATCAGTCCCCGGGCGCATATGGCCTATAAGCCTGAATGGAAGAGGGATATCGTGTTCAAACTGGCGGGCGGCCTCTACCAGCAACCACCCTTCTACCGCGAAATGCGCGACCTGAATGGTAATGTCAATAAATCACTGAAAGCGCAAAAATCTTTCCATATACTACTGGGCAGCGATTACAACTTCAAAGGTTGGGGCAGGCCGTTTAAACTTACTACAGAAGTATATTACAAAGGCCTGTGGGATGTGGTGCCATATGAATATGATAATGTACGGATACGGTATTTTGGCAAGAACAATGCAGTGGGACGCATATATGGCGGAGAGGTAAGGATATACGGGGATGTTGTAAAGGATGCCACATCGTGGATAAGCATAGGTATCATGAAGGCGGAAGAGGACATTACCGATGATATCATTGTGTATAAGAATTCCGCGGGTGCCGACAGCGCGAGCATAGAGCCCGGATACGTGCCCCGCCCTGCCGACCAGAGGTTTATGCTGGGTATGTACTTCGAAGACTACCTCCCCAGGAATAAAAATTTCAAAATGCACCTGAACCTGATGTACTCTACCGGCTTACCATTCGGCCCGCCCGACCAGAAGCGTTATGGAGATACATTGAGGCTGCCCCAGTACATACGTGTAGACATTGGTTTTTCGGCTCTGCTGTTGGATGGCAGCAAGCATACTGACAAAAAACTGCTTGGAAGCTTTAAAAAGATATGGTTCAGCGCCGAGGCATTCAACCTGCTGGGTATACAAAATACTTTATCTTACACCTGGATACAGGATCAGAGCAGCGGCCTTACCTTTGCAGTGCCCAACCGCCTTACATCGCGGTTGATTAATGCTAAACTGATAATAGATTTCTGATTTGTAAACCGGAAAATAATAAGAGATGAAAAAAATACTGTTTATACTGTTGGCGCTCAATATGGTCTTTATATCCTGCAAAAAGAAAGATACGTATGGATACACCTGCCGTTGCAACGACAAGGCCACCGGCCAGTCGGATACCATATATACTATCAGGGTACAGACATCAGGAGAGGCGGCTTACCGTTGCGAAGATTATGGAGATACCGCCAATGCCTATGGCAAAAATATAGCTTGCAAAATAGACTGATAGGCATATATGGCTGTTTTTATGACAAATACATGGCATGAAGTATATAAAAATCGGCGGGAGTTTTATAATTTTGTTAACTTAGTCGCTCTTACAGCAATACAAGCATAAAAGTTAAAACAAATGAAGAAAATTTTAATACTGGCATCAGCTACTGTGATATTCGCATCTTGTACTAAGGAGTATGTTTGTGAATGCAATGACCCTGCGACGGAGGAAAAAGGTGAAATGACCTACAGGACCAACCAGGAGTCTCATGCCGACCGGTTGTGCGAAGACTGGGCTACCAGGCAACGCAGTGTCTTCCCCGAAAAAGATAAACTGACTTGTGTTATAAAATAACTATCAACCGGCTTCATAGCCGGTTTTTTTCTTTTAATCTCTTCTCATCGCCTGATTTTCACTATTGCTATATTTTATGCATTTTTTTATATTTGTAATAGTCTAACATTATAATGAGCCAGGCCAGTAGTTCCATAAGCATCTTTAAAGATATGGCAGAAGCTATCTCGGCTAAGTACTTAGCTCATATAAGGCTTATGGAGGCTGAGTCCGGGGCACGTCCATCTTTTGACGATCTGATGGTCCAACTGAAACAAATGGAACATGAACTTACCTCACATGGGGTGAAATTTATTGAAAAATTCAAAGACCCGTCAACCGATAAGGACGCAATTACCGATGATTTAAAGGGAATTATTCGCTATACCATAGAAGATTTTATCAAGAAGTTATAAACCGCAGATTAAAATCAGCATAAAACATCTCCCATTCTTCTATGTATAGGGATGTCTTCGTCATTTTAATTATCTTTAAATAACGAAAATTGTAATCAATGGTAAACGTTATACACAAAAGTGTATCCGCTCTTGTATTGCTGTTGCTCACCATCGTATCACCATGTGGCGTATCATTGGCTTCAGAGGGTAAGACAATCAGCAATAATGCACTTGCCGGCTTTATAGAAAATAAAGGCCAGGTGAGAGACCAGTATAATCAGCCACGCAATAATATTGACTACAAGCTGCCGGCAGGTGCGCTGAATATTTTTATCGGCGCAGGCGAGCTGCACTACCAGTGGGCAAGGCCGCTGACGCACGACAATGAAGGCAATGTATTGCAGCATGAAGGCTACAGGCTGGATGTGATATTGGAAGGTGCTGATATGACGGTGCAGCCAATAGCTGAAAGGCCGGTAGGCTACTCAGAAAGGTATTATACTAACGGGCTGAATGGTGTAGTAGCCAATGCATACGGGAAAATCATCTATAAAAATATTTATCCGCAGATTGATTGGGTATTATACCTTACTGGCGAGGGATTGAAATACGATTTCCTGGTACGCCCGGGTGGCAATGCAGGCAATATAAAAATTACTTACAAGGGGGCGACGACCATGGCGCGTGAAAGCGGCAGGATTATAGCAACAACACCTATGGGGTCGGTAACAGAGGACGTGCCATACAGTTATTATGCGCATACTGATATTTCTATTCCTACTGAATATGTATTAGAAGGTAATACTATAGGGTTCAGGCTGGGAGAAAATAATGGCAATATTGTAATAGACCCCTCGCTGGAGTGGTCCAGCTATATGGGGGGCAGCAGTTCGGACAGGGGTATGTGCACATCTTCTGACACTGCCGGAAATGTATATATGGCCGGCAGGACATCCAGCGCTTCCTCAACTAACGTATATACGTCGGGCGCGCACCAGGATACGTTTGCAGGAAACGAAGACGGAGTGATTACCAGGTATACGGCCGGTGGTGTGCGCATTTGGTCTACCTACTATGGTGGCGCGGGTGTAGATGCCATCAATGCTATAACGGTAGACAAACAGAATAATATCATTTTTTGTGGTTATACGGATACATCATATACGGGTATAGCCAGCAGTAACACCGTGCATCAGTATACCTACGGCGGCGGGCTCAGTGATTGTTTCCTGGTAAAAATGAACCCAGGCGGACAAAGAATATGGGGCACTTATTATGGTGGGCCGGGTATTGAACGTATCGGCACGGATTATCAGACAGGTGTGGTTTGCGATACAGCCCTGAATATATACCTGGTAGGCGGCACACAAAGTGACACAATGATAGCCAGTTCTGGTGCTTACCAGGCAACGCGCGGCGGTGGGCTCGATGGTTTTATTGCAAAGTTCAATACCAACGGGGTACGCCAGTGGGGTACTTATTATGGAGGCACTGTAAATGACCGTTTCACCATTGTTGGTACAGACAGTGCGGGTGTGATATACGTGGCCGGCAATTTCCAGAGCACGGCAATGGGCACATCGGGCACACACGCGCCTAATAAACCGGTAGCCGCTACTACTGCTGATAGTACCGATGTACTTATAGCCAAATTTAACCCGGCAACGGGTAACAGGATATGGGCGACTTACTATGGTGGTGCGGGCGTAGATGAAGCACGCGGACTGGTAGTAGGTGATAGTAGTAATGTGTATATCTGCGGTTCTACAGAAAGCTCGACAGGCATAGCCTTTAATGCAGCACAGGCAACATTTGGCGGGCAAAGGGATATGTTCCTCGCCAAGTTCGATAGTTCGGGTGGCAGGACGTGGGGTACATACCTGGGGGATAACAGTGCTGATAACGGGGGTAATGTTGTATTAGACCACTCAGGCAACCTGAATACCACGGGTAACACATTTGGTTCAAGCGGCCTGGCAACGCCTGATGGGTTTAGTACTTCTATTGGCGGCGGATTCGACGCATTAGTAGCTATTTACAGCCCGGGTGGGAATAAAATATGGGCTACTTATTTTGGCGGCACAGGTAATGACTATGGCTTTGGTGTAGCCAGGGGTAAAGCCAGCGGGCATATGTATATTGTGGGTAGTACGGAAAGCTCTACGGGGATTAGCTATAATGGCGCCCAAAATTCATATGGCGGTTCATTCGACGCATTTATATTCAAAATAACACCAGACACGAGTGTTTCCATTGTAAAAACATCGGTACAGAATACTTATTGCGAGCTGGATTCATTTGCATTGAGTTATGTTGTTACCGAGCCTTTCAGGCCGGGCAATGTATTTACGGTACAACTTTCCAACAGTTCGGGCAGTTTTGCATCACCAGTCACTATCGGTGCAAAAACATCCAATGTTCCGGGTAGCATCAATGTGGGCTTGCCCGCGGGTGCCGTAGGTACCGGTTACCGCATCAGGATACTGGCCACTCTGCCCCTCGACACTTCTTACGACAATGATTTTGATATTAATATCAAGCCGCTACCCCTTAAACCTGTGGCTACTAATAACAGCCCGGTATGCAGCAATGATACCTTGAAACTGTTTTCTACAGCATCTACATCAGGTTCGGTATATTCATGGACCGGCCCCGGGGCGTACACTGCTACAACGCAAAACGCCATACGTACCAATATGACCGCAGCAGCCCACTCAGGCGATTATATAGTAACGGCAAACCTGAATGGTTGTATGCGTAAAGACACTACAACGGCTACCATTATACAAGCTGCCGCCAAACCGGACCTGGTGAGCAACAGTCCCTTGTGCACCGGCGACAACTTAGTATTAACAGCTACGAACCTCACCCAGAATATGGGCATGAAATGGGCGGGGCCGAATGGATTTTCTGATACAGGAACCATATCAACAACAGCAGTTTCCAGGGGTACTACTAATGTAACTACGGCAGACGCAGGCAACTATGTTTTTACCGTATGGATGAACAATTGCCCCAGCAGGGATACTGCGGTGGTGACCGTTGCGCAAAGGCCCAACCCGGTAACGGCAAGCAGCAACAGTCCTGTTTGCTCGCACGAGTCATTGCAACTGACGGCGAATACTACTACTCCCGGTGTGGTGTACAACTGGACAGGGCCCGGTGGTTTCATCGCCAACAATAAAAAAGATACCACCAGGACCAACCTGCAAACGTCTTACTCGGGCAATTATATAGTAGAGGCGGATATGCTGGGTTGTAAGGTAAGGGATACAATTACGGTGACTATCAACCAGTCTCCCGCCAAGCCTGTAGCTACGGCCAATAAGACTGCCATTTGTAGTGACGAAGACCTGGTATTAACAGGCACTAATGTGACAGGCCCAACAAGGTTGTGGACACATGCGGGCAGTACCTGGAATGGCGGTACAAACAACAATACAGCTACAAGGTACAATATACAGTTGCCGGATGCGGGCGACTACATCTTCACAGTTTCCAACAGTAATGGCTGCCAGCAGCGCGATACTGTTACTGTCACAGTTACACAGTCTTTCCCCATACCCATAACGGCTGTAGCATCTCCGGGTACCGTCGTGTGCCCCACCACGGCTATGGCATTTATACCGCTGGGGAAACCAACAGGCGCACAGGTGAAATGGACAGATCCAAATTTGGTGGTACACCAGCTGGACACGCTTAAAATACCCAGTGTTGCGTATGCAGACTCAGGCTGGTATGTGGTAGAAGTAGTTACCGGCGCATGTTCTTTGGCAGTTGATTCTGTCCATCTTGCAGTAGTGGATACTATATCGCCCCCCATACTCACTTTGCCATCTTATGCGTGTGAAGGAGATACATTGAAACTTAATATCTCACACCCACATCTTGACAGTTTCTTGCTAACATATCCGGGTGGTACTACCAGCAAGCCATTCAAAAGCATAACTTTTAATGGTTTGACCATACCTGATAATCATGGTACGTATATCGTGAAAGTGCAATCGGGCGGATGTACGGCATACGATACAGGTTATCTCGAGGTGCGCTCGTTGCCGGCACAACCTGTTGCTACCAACAACGGGCCGTTGTGCGAAGGTGAAACGCTGGACTTATCTGCCAACAGCAGTACTGCCGGGGTTACATACGCATGGAACGGCCCTTCGGGCTATAGCTCCACAACACAAAATCCTTCGATTCCTAATGTGGACTCTCCTACTCATGCGGGTTATTATTTGTCCAGGGCTTATGCTAACGGCTGCTTCTCAACTGCTGACACTACCCTGGTGGAAATCATTCGTAATCCCAATCCTGAAATAATATCCAACAGTCCCGTGTGTGAGGGGGATGATATAGTGATGGGTGTACAGCCTGCCGGTGACGAGACCTATTCATGGTCTTCGGCCAGTAACCCCGGCTTCAGCGGCACGGGGTCGGGCGCAACGGTGAATAATTCCATGCTGAGTGATGGAGGCCTTTATATTGTAACAGCTACATCCGGTACTACCGGTTGTGTGGGCAGAGATACTGCCGATGTGCAGGTAATACCCCTGCCGGGTATACCCGAGGCATATTACAATGGCCCCCTGTGCGACGGTGACACATTGGTGCTGAATGTAAATGATACTTCTACCAACGTGACTTATACCTGGGCAGGCCCCGGCAATTATGCCTACCCGGAAAAACAGGCATCCAGGATTCCTGCTGAATTGAGTAGCGCCGGTGTGTATGTTGTAACTGTTAACCGTGATAAATGCAGCGTTCAGGACTCTGTAGATGTAATAGTAAAACCGAGGCCCGAACGGCCGGATATCAAGAGCAACAGCCCGTTGGCTACCGGAGAGAAATTATACCTGGAGATGTTGAACCCAACCGCAGGGGCGTCATTTCAATGGAGAGGCCCTAATAACTACGGCTCGCTGGTGCAAAACCCTGTTATTGAAAATGTGACTGTGGCAGCATCGGGTGCTTATACGCTTGTTACTACATTAAATGGTTGCAGCAGCTCGGCAATAACTATTGTTGTGGTGAATAAGGGAGAAGCAGAGGTGGAAGAACTGATACTATTCCCTAATCCGAACGATGGAAACTTTACAATAAAAGCAAAAGTGAGCCGCGACCAGATAATGCCGTACGAAGTAGTAAACGTATTGGGTATGATAGTATACGCCGATGTTGTACAAACGGAAAACCGCCAGATGGAACGTAAAATAGAACTGGATGGTGGAATGGCCAGCGGAGTGTACATTTTCCGTACCATGATGAGTGGCAAGAGCAGGGAAATCCTCTTTACCGTTGTAAGGTGATGAGCTGTTTTTTGCTTAACTTAGTTGGTTACAAAACCACAGTGATTTATGAGTATGGTAAAATTAAGGCCATTAGCCCTATTGTTGATAATGCTGGCTGCTGTTGCTACCGGTTGTAAGAAAGACCCGAAAGACAATACTACGGTCACCATTGTTAACCGGATAGACAGGGCTATTACGCTGGACCTGTATGCAGGTGCAGAAGATTATGCAACAAACAACAACCTGGTAGAAAGGATAATAGTTCCTGCTAACGGTAATGCCAGCTTGCCCGGCAGCACATTTATCAGCGGCAACACTTACTATATGGATTGGTACTCCGAGGATTACTATTACAACAACTGGTACAACGACGATTATCCTGTAACAGGCGAGCGGGTACGCATAGCACCCAAAGCGGGCGCCAATACTTATTACCTGGAGCCGGGCTATAAGGGTAATGCACGCAACGCTTTTCTGAAAGGGGCAAATACTGAAACGACATGGATTGCCATAGGCGCTTATTTATACAGTGCCACCTTTGGGTATTCTGATAAATGGGGTGTAATAGACATGAACGAACGTTTTCGCCAGGTGAAATTAAAGAAAGGGTTTAGCGCTGAATATACAAGGAGAGATAACTCGGGCAACCTGATAACAGAAAATGTGCCTTTTATGGTGCAACAGTCAGAAGTGCCTTATATAGAGTTTAAAACCACGGCAGGACAGGCGGCAGGCAATATGACAGGGGGAAAACATCCCTACGCTTCGCCACCTGATTATAAGAGCAATTCGATAGATACAGTTATGGCCCTCTTCCCTGATAATGAGTATATATTTCTGATGGTAAGACAATAACAAAACTTCTGAAATGTTTCTATCTTTATGTTTCTGCCGGGGCGCTTTGAAAATTAACGCACCAATTTTACATTAAGATTGTGATAACTGACAGATATATGTATATTTACACAAATTTCGTAAGTAATGCCTCCAAAAGCGAAACACGTAAAGGACGTTAAACCGCTGCAACTCAAGCAGGCCGCAGCTATATTAATGAAGCGCCGCAATATTGCCACAAAAGGCGAAATTGCATCGAAGATAAAAGTGACGCCTTACTATTACTCAAAAGTGATAAATGGCGAAACACCCCTTACCGAGGCTTTTCTTGAAAAGTTTCTGAAGTACGCGCGTGCCGGTAGTATCAACGAGATACTGGCATCCAAGAAGCCGCCCAAAAATATGTATGAAGTGGTAGCGGAAGGGCTGCAGGCGTATATGGAAGCCAAGAAAGTGACACAGGCTGAATTGGCCACTCACCTCAAAACAGACCAGCAGATACTCAGCCGCATATTGCACTGCAAAAAGAAGCTTTTCACACCTGATATGCTGATAGAGATACTCAGGCTGATAAAGTATAAAATATAAGGGATAACATTTTTCATAGGGCCCCCGCACATGCGGGGGCCCTTATATTTTATGATTTAGCAATAATGCCGCCCTCCGCACGTTGTATATAATACAGGAATCCTTACTGTTTGTAAATTGCAATAACATAACTTAGCATTATGCGCCTCATTGGTATCATCATTTTGGCATTCACGGCAACTTTTGCCTTACAATCCTGCAAGAAAAAAGAAACAGTGCAAACGCCGGATAATGAGGGTGTGAAAGGCAATGCTTCAGCTGTAGTAGTCAACAAACTGGCCGACTCGGTGTACATCACATTCAGCGGATTGGACATTGCTACAGGCACCTTGCCGCACATCATACAGCTTACTTTACCGCCCGGCGACTCAATAACTATACCCCGTGCCGACCTTAGAGATGCTTATAAGTACCGTTACGATTGGCATACGGCAGACTATACGCACAGTAGCTGGCTTGTAACAGATGCTGTGGGAAAACCAAAAAATTTGTCTTTCGATTATTATGGCGAAGCGGAAAACTACATGATACAGGTAGAAAGCGCCAAACGTAATGAAATGCTGATATGCCTGGCTGGTGACGGCTTGTCCAGCTTATGGGAGGCGGTAGATGCATACGATACCACCGGCCTTTCTGTATGGAGTACCTTGACGGACAGGGAGCGTAACCATAGTTTTGTCATCAGCAAGTACCATACAGTTCGGCATAGTTTTATTGACACACCTAATAAGCCGCGCACTACACAACTGGCCTTCACACTGGATATGTCATCGTCCCGAATGTGGTTGAAGGTAGCGCACCAGGCGGATAGCTATATCCTGTGCAACGATTTGTCGCCGCATCTTGCTTTGACTACCCAGGCAATTGATACCCTGTACTACAGCCGGTATTTTATGGATAGCACAGGCGCTGTTTATCCCCCGCCATATTATGTGCTGAGGCGCAAAAGTATAGAGCGTTAAATAATTCCCGCTGATTCATAGTTATTTTTGAATACTAACCACCTGCCCGTATTTTTGAGCAGGAAATAAATATTGGATGAACCACAGGCATATCTTTACCATCATATTATCGTCTGTTCTGGCGTTGTCTTCATGCAAGGGCGAGGCAGAGCAGGAACAACCGGCTGCTGATGAAGAGCAGGCTGAAAATACGGTAACCCTTACCCCTAATATCCCATATACCCTGTTGAAGCAGTATCCGCATAAAACAGATGCATACACACAGGGCTTGCAGTATGTAGATGGCTATATGTATGAATGCACAGGCCACTATGGCCAGTCTCATATATATAAGTACGACCTGCAGACAGGTGAGGTATTGAAGGAGTATAAGCTGGATGACAAATATTTTGGAGAGGGACTTACGGTAATGGGCGATAAGATATACGTTATCACCTGGCGCGAAAAAACAGGGCTTATTTTAGATAAGGAAACATTCAGGCTCCTCGGCACCTTTGTATTGGCAACAAGCGAAGGCTGGGGCCTTACCAATGATACGGTTAACCTCATTTACAGTGATGGTACGCCATATCTTTACTTTCTTGACCCCGCCACGCTACAGCAGGTAAAGCGTATCGAAGTAAGGGACCAATACGGGGCTGTAAGCAATATCAACGAACTGGAATACATAAAAGGGTACATATACGCCAATCAATACGAAACAGATAACATATTGAAAATTGACCCCGCCACAGGCAGGGTAGTGGCCCGGTCTGACTTACGTATGCTGAGAGGGCAAGCCGGTATACCACCACGCAGCTACAACGAAGACCAGCCCGAGGTATTGAATGGCATCGCCTATGACAAAGAAGGCAACCGGATATTTGTAACCGGTAAAAACTGGCCGAAAATACTGGAGATAAAGATGGATAATTGATATAGAATACCCAGCAGCACGTAGGTATACATACCCTGTACAAGGTATGTTCTGCAAGTATATGTTTTCCCACTTTTGCATAGAGCATACAGCCCCTATATGGAAAAGAACCTTACCGTTTATCCTATTTCGTCCGGAGATATGCTCAACATATTCTCCGGCGAAGATTTTGGCCATGTAAGGATAATGGATATGGCAGGGAATATAGTATATGATGCATCTATGCTGCTGGCTGCCAGGCTGCAGGTGGATATCAGCGCCCTGTCCAGCGGAACTTATATTGTGGAAGTTGAATATGCCAGCAAAAAGGCCGCACGTTCAGTATTTGTCAAGATGTGAAAATTTCGGTTTCATCGCCCTAAAATCCCGTAAAAGCAGAATTGTATTGATTGGGCCGTGATAATAGTGTATTTTTAATATCTATGTTTCTGCTCCGTTTTTGTATGTTGTTACTGTTGCTGGTATGTGCCGCTGGTACAATGGCCCAACCTGTGTACCGGGTACACAAAAGCACTATAGGTTTTAACTCTGATGCTCCTAACGAACTTATCCAGGCCACCTCTAAAGAACTGAAGGGATTGGTGAATGCGGGTAAAAAACAATTTGCCTTTAAGGTACTGGTGGCTACTTTCGAGGGGTTTAACAGTCCCCTGCAACGGGAGCATTTTAATGAAAATTATATGGAGAGCTTCAGGTTTCCGGACATCACTTTTTCGGGGAAAATAATAGAGGATGTTGACCTCTCGAAGGATGGTAAATATACCATCAGGGCCAAGGGCGAACTGACGATACATGGTGTAAGCCGGGATAGAATATTATATGCGGAGGTGGTTACTAAAAAAGGAAGCATGGAAGTGGTATCCGGCTTCAGGGTGGCATTGGCCGATCATGATATAAAAATTCCGCGGGTGGTAAATGATAAACTTGCTACAGAAGTATATATCAATGTAAAAATGATATTGTTAGAACAACAGCCCTGATGTTAAGGCCACCCGTGTATATAATGTTTGTGCTGCTGCTATTGCTTAAATGCAGTATCGTGCTGGCATACCAGCCCTTTAGTAAAGATATATGGCTGAATGAAACCAACGTGGCTGTAAAAGTAAATTGCCTGGCCAGCGATGAGTATAACTACTTATGGTTGGGAACAGATGACGGTCTTTTTTGTTATAACGGACGCGCATTTTCGCAGGTTACAACAGATATGGATATACCCGTTACAGCCATATCCATATCGGGGGATAAAAAAATAGTGGGTTTCGGCAACGGCAGGATTGGCGTATGGGATGGTGTCCGGTTCAGGCTGAAAAAATTGTATGGGGCGGTACCTGCTGAAGCCATTTCTTCAATACTCGTTATTACCGGCAATGTGTTGGTTGTTTCCACCGTAGGGCAGGGTATATATTTGATACACGATAATTACTGCCGGCAATATAGTATGGCCGACGGGCTTACTGATGATTATGTATATACCATTGTGTCCCCGGCCCGCAATGTGTTGCTGGCGGCTACCGACCAGGGTATCAACGAAATAACTTTGAAGAATGGTAAGCTGTCTGTCAGCCACTATACTACTGCCAGCGGCCTGCCCGATAATATTGTCAGGGTAATAAGGCCCATGAAGAGCAAACACTGGAGCTGGTTAGGTACCCACCAGGGCGGCGTCTCATTATATTGCAGTAAGACAAGGCAAACATGGACACCTGCTACAGATGTACCCTGGCAATGGGGCCAGGTAAATGATATATTGCCCATAGGCGATGATATGGCCTGGGTATGTACACAAAACGGCTACCTGCTGAGACTGCGCCTGGTTGATGAAAATACATTGAAAGTAGATGCGATTGAGTACCCACGGCAACGAATCTATAAATTGCTGATGGACGGTACAGGCAATATATGGTGCGCCACCAATACCGGCCTTAAAATGATTGCCACCGCTTATGTTTCGGCAATGCATTTGCCGCCGCCCTTTTCCCTGCAGGATATAACTGCTATGGCCTGTGACGGGGATACTGAGCTGTGGCTGGCGCTAAGGGAGAAGTTGTATAGTATCCGGCTCACCGAACCCGTACCGCGATTGGAACTCAGGTATGTATCCGTTACACCCATCACGCACCTGTACTGCGATAAAAAAGATGTATTGTGGGTGGGTACTTTTGGCGATGGGCTTTGGGTATCAGGCGATCATAAAAATTTCAGAAAAGTTACCGGCATAGCCCCGTTGGAAAAAGAAAGTGTGCTGGATATATCGGGTGTTGACGACAGGCTATGGATAGCCGGGATAAACGGTGTGGAGGAATTGACTATAGGTGAGGGCAACCACGTAGCGTTGGTAAAACTGCATAATAAAAACACGGGCAT
The DNA here is from genome assembly GCA_964515955.1 of uncultured Flavipsychrobacter sp. Lineage (GTDB taxonomy): Bacteria > Bacteroidota > Bacteroidia > Chitinophagales > Chitinophagaceae > UBA5543. The sequence goes on from CAZEZM010000005.1 coordinate 128,990, forward strand.
AGGCAGCGACTATGTGTACGAAATATACCACGACGGTAAAAACAATACCTGGATGGCTACCGATGGCGCAGGTATATGTAAATACAGCGATGGCAAATATACATTGTGGGATAGTACTTCAGGCATGGTCAGCAATGTGGCGTATAATATCACCGAAGATGCATCGGGACGTATATGGGCCAGTACGTTCAACAAGGGCTTGCTGGTGTACAACGGCACGGGATGGGAGAACCTGGATAATGACAATGGATTGCAGAGCCTCAGGATATCAGCTATTGCACCCGCGGGTAATGGCACTGTATTGGTAGTACATGCCAAGGGTATAGAAGAGTGGCAGAGCCACAGCCGTATGTTCCGGCATTTTGAGAGAAGGTTGGGCATGGGTATTGACAGTGTGTCGGCCACGCTTAACCTCACAGCTACTGATACAGCGGGCAACGTGTACATACCTTTCCAGGACGGGTTGGTACGCTTTGGCAAATACGATTACCCGGTGGATATTATACCCTCTGTAAAGATTACTTCATTAAACACATTCTTCCGCGAAACTCACCTGGAAAGAGAGCATTTTAATTATTCAGAAAATCACATCACTTTTAAATACGATGGCATAAATTTTGCCAACCCCGAGCAGCTGTTTTACAGGTATAAACTAATTGGATACAATAATGAGTGGATAACAACAAGGGATGAGTCTGTCACATTTCCCCAGCTACCCAGCGGAGACTATAAATTTGTAGTACAGGTATCTATGAATGGATTGTTTACGGCTTATGGCACGGCGCAGCATAGTTTTTCTATTGCCCGTCCATACTGGCTGCAGTGGTGGTTTATATTGCTGGTGGTAGTGGTGGCCTGGTTAATTTCGTATACATATATCCGCATCAGGGAGCGGAACCTGCGTAAGTTATCGTCGTTGCAGCGCGAGCGGATGATGTTTGAATATGAACATCTGAAAAGCCAGGTTAACCCGCATTTCCTGTTCAATAGCCTCAATACGCTGACCGGCCTGATAGAAGATGACAAAGAAGGGGCTATGCAATACACCACGCGGCTATCCGACCTGTACAGGAATATGCTCTCTCATAAAGATAAAGACCTGATAACATTAGCTGAGGAATGGGAAATCCTGGAAAATTACATCTATATACAGAAGAGCCGTTTCGGCGATGCATTACAGTTAACAATTGATATCCCTGAAAAGCTTAAAAAAACTAAAAAGGTGGTGCCCATGGCGCTGCAGCTGCTGCTTGAGAATGCTATAAAACATAATATTGTATCGAAATCCAGTCCCTTAACAGTAAAGTTTAAGGCTGATGATGAACAACTGGTCATAAGTAATGTGTACCAACCTAAAATAAGTAAAGAAAAAGGTGCGGGACTTGGACTGGCTAATATTCGTAAGCGCTACGCACTGTATACCAAACGCCCCGTGATTGCCTATATGAAAGACAATGAATTTATCGTAATAATACCACTGATATGAAAGTTGTAATTGTTGAGGACGAACAGCCTGCTTACAAAAGACTGGTAAAGCTTCTCGGGGAGTTATTACCTGCAGCCGAAGTAGCAGCACATCACGATAGTGTGAGTGCCGCGAAGCAATGGTTTGAGGAAAACGAAATGCCGGCCATAGTTTTTATGGACATACACCTGGCAGATGGTTCTGCTTTCGATTTGCTGAAACAGGTAAAGATTGACGCACCTATTATCTTTACCACAGCCTACGACCAATATGCCATAGAAGCGTTTAAAGCCTCGGGAGTAGGTTATTTGTTGAAGCCTATCAAATCGGAAGACCTGGAGGATGCACTGGATAAGTTGAATGACCTGAAAAAGATATTCAGCGTATCGGAAGACAAGCAGGCGAAACTACTGGAGGCGCTCAAGCAGCCTGAATATAAGAAGCGCTTCATGATACGTTTTGGCGACAATATAAAAACCATTTCAACAGAAGACATAGCCTACTTTTTCAGCGAAAATAAAGGCACTTTCGCACGAATGTTCGAAGACCGCACCTACCCTATTGATAACAACCTGGATGCCCTGGAGCAAATGCTGGATCCTGAAAGGTTTTTCCGTATCAACCGGCAATATATAATATCGTTAAAAGCTATAAAAGAGATGAAAACTTACAGCAAAGCAAGGGTATTGGTCAAGCTACAGCCCGAAGTAAAAGAGCCACCGCTCGTCAGCTCCGAGCGCAGCGCGGGGTTCAAGCTATGGCTGGCTGGCGAACTATAAAAATACGGGCAAATACGGGTTCATCCTCCCTATATACCGCTTCGTCACAATTAAGTCATATAATAAAGATGCTATTAATACTTTTACGATGCTGATTACAGTAAATGTTTACGCTTATGAATAAAGTTAAAATAATTCTGATAGTGTTACTGGTAGGGGCGCTGACGGGTGCTGCCGTAGGTATATATATGTGGAATAAACCTCATGAACAAATAGAGGATGTAAAAGGCATTGAGGTGTCCGTGGCCGATTTGGCGGGGGCTTTTAGCCAGGATGAGGCCAAAGCCAATGAAAAATATCTGAACAAAGCCCTGACTGTAAAAGGTACGGTGACGGAGACCCAGCAAAACCAGGATGGTGGCCTTGTCATCATACTTGCAGGCGAAGACCCTATGGCTACCGTGCAATGCACTATGAGGGACAAAGATGTAAAAGCCGAAGTGGGTGGAGAGGTGATTGTCAAAGGTTTTTGCACGGGCAGCAGTTTGTTTGGCGTATTGCTGAGCAACTGTGTGGTAATAGAATAAACTAAGAAAAAACAAAACAAACAAACAACAATAAATGTATGAGAACGCTGGTAAAACCAATGGTTATTTTATTTGCATGTACGTTAACAGTGGCAGCTTGCAGTCATAAGGGAAATACCCCCGCCCCTGCGACCACTGGTACAGGTAATAACGGGAACAATAATGGCGGTAATAACGGGGGTAACAATAATGGTGGTAACAACAATGTGGACACGGGTATCTGCTTTACCAGGGACATACTGCCTATTTTTATTTCCAACTGTGCGATGCCCGGCTGCCACGATGCTGTGACCAGGTCTGAAGGGTTTCAGTTTACGGATTATAATTCCATAGTAGCCAAAGAATTTGTGCCGGGCAATGCCGACGCGTCAGAACTGTATGAGAAAATGATAGAGGATAAAGCAGACGAAAGAATGCCCCCACTGCCCAATAGCCCGCTTACCTCTCAGCAGATAGCCCTGGTACGCAGGTGGATAAATGAAGGCGCAAAAAATACAACCGGATGCGGCTCGCTATGCGATACAACGAAGTTTACCTATGCAGCAGATATTCAGCCCATATTTGACAAATACTGTAAAGGCTGTCATAGCGGTGCTGCTGCTCAAAAAGGGATCATGCTGGACACATATACCGGTACATCCGCTGTTGTGAATAGCGGGCGCTTGCTGGGGACTATCAGGCATGAGGCCGGGTTTGTGGCCATGCCATATGGTGGCAGCAAAATAAGCGACTGTGAAATAACTAAGATAGAAAAGTGGGTAGCGGCAGGGGGACAAAATAATTAGCATTAACGAATAAATGATTTTATTGAACGATTTAACATATTTTTATAAGTAACAATAAAGAGCATGAAAAAATTAATAATCCCTTTTGCGGTACTGTTCCTGGCAGGTTGTTATAATGACAAGGAAAGCGAACTATACCCATCGCCCACAAATACAGGAGGCAGCTGCGATACGGCAAATATGACCTTTGCCAAAGTGCAACCCATCATTAATCAAAGCTGCGCCCTGGCCGGTTGTCATGACGCTACTACCAAATCATTCGGGCACGACCTGAGCAGCCACAGCGGTGTGGTAACCGCTGTAAATAGTGGCAGAATGTTGGGGGCCATCAGGCATGAAACCGGTTATCTCCAAATGCCCAAAGGCATGACTAAGCTGAATGACTGCCAGTTATCGCAAATAACCGCTTGGGTAAACGCAGGTATGCCGCAATAATTAAGGTATAGTTTTTGAATAACATTTAAGTATAAAAAAACAGGTATGAAAAAGTTGATGTTAGCGGCAGTGCTGGTATGTGGTATAACGACTACCTATGCCCAAAAGTATATGACACGTACAGGTAAGGTGACCTTCTTCTCATCTACACCACTGGAGAATATTGAAGCCTTTAATAACGAAACAGCGGCTGTATTAGACCCTGCGACAGGCGATTTTGTTTTCCAGGTGCCTGTTAAGAGCTTTCGTTTCGAAAAAGCGCTGATGCAGGAGCACTTTAATGAGAACTATATGGAAAGCGGAAAATACCCCAAAGCGGAGTACAAAGGTAAAATAACCGACCTGGATAAAATAAATTTCAGCAAAAACGGTACTTATAATGTGACTACCAAAGGCAAGCTGACCATTCATGGTGTGTCCAGGGATGTTACGCTGCCGGCCACAGTTACAGTGAAGGACAAGACCGTAATGGTAAACAGCGAGTTTAAAGTAAAACCGCAGGACTACGACATAAAAATACCGGGACTGGTGGAAAATAAGATAGCCAAAGAAATAGAGGTGACTGTAAATAGCATTTTAGAAAAAAAATAAGCAATTTTAAACTTCAATACACACATTATGCGCGTTTCTTATGTCCTTTTATTGGCTGCTTCAATGTTGGCTGCCTGTGGCAATTTGTATGCACAGGATGACAAACTAAAGCAGAAACCTAATGATGATGACGATGCCAACCTGATGGAAATGCTGGACCAGGAAGAGCCGGCAAAAAAAACATACACTACAGCCACTTTCAAAACTACCAGGCTGGTTACGGGCCACAGCATTGAAAACACCGGCAAAGGTGTGCTTGATTTTCGTGTCAACCACCGTTTTGGTGCTCTCAATGCAGGTACATCTACTTTTTTCGGGTTGGACGATGCCAACACACGCATTGGCTTCGATTACGGCATTACCAACTGGCTGATGGTGGGCTTTGGCCGTAATTCTTTTATGAAAGAGTATGACGGTTTCTTCAAAGCTAAAATACTACGCCAGGTAGAGGAAGGTAAAGGCAGTCCGCTCAGCCTTAGTTATATGGGTGCAATGAGCGTGCAATCTTTGCCCGCCCCCGTATTGCCTGCCGGTCAGGAATATTACTTCAGCAACCGGTTGTATTATGTGAACCAATTGCTGATAGCCCGCAAATTCAACAAGTGGTTGTCACTGCAGTTGATGCCCACGCATATACATTATAACCTGGTACCCACTACGGCTGAACCTAACGACCTGGTGGCCCTGGGTGTAGGCGGCAGGATAAAACTGTCTAACAGGGTGACGCTGAATGGTGAGTATTATTACCGTGTGCCCGGCACAGAGCAGTTAGGATACAGGAATGTACTTTCGGTAGGTGTAGATATAGAAACCGGCGGCCACGTATTCCAGTTGATGCTCAGCAACTCGCGTGCTATGACAGAACGGGCATATATAGGGCAAACACCGGGAGAATGGAGATTTGACAAGTTGGGCGCAATACACCTCGGATTCAACATATCCAGGGTATTTACCATCGTTCGCCCAAAAGAGTTCAAAGGTTCCCGCAACAAAATTTATTAAGGGCTTATTATTGAAGCAAACAAAAGCGCCGTCAATACAATTGACGGCGCTTTTGTTTATTTGTAAATAACGAATTTTTCCCGCCGGCTACTCTCCTTTCCTTTTAGTTGTAATATATAGCTCCCCGCCGGCAATTCCTGCACGGGTATTGTTCTCTGGTATTTGTTATCGGCCTTATCTGCCCATTTGCGTAATATGCGTCCTTGCATATCATATATTATCGCCTCCAGGTCGCCGGTTGGCATTTCATCTGCTTTCACGGTTATGAAACCCGAAGCAGGGGAGGGGAATATTGTTAATCCTGCTTTAGCAGTGTTGATAATACTTATATCCTGCGGCCAGAATACATCATATTCAAGTTCTACCTTTTGAGATGCCCCAAATAGGGAATCGGCGCTCATACCCCATGCCTGTGCAGTGTCTATCCAGTGTGCTACTTCATAGTCGCTGATTAAGCCGAATGAATTATATCCATACTGTTTTTTGGCAATTTTAACCAATCCTGTACCGAGCCCGTTTTTGTAATAGTCAAAGTGGATGATGTCTTCTACCCTGTTATTATTGTTATCATAGGCTATGTCAATTGTATACAACAACTTTAGCCCCTGGTTTGTCTGTACGTTTATTTCGTGGAATTCCTCTCTTGTGAGCTGATTGTTAGTATTATAACTGTAATTAAAAACGTGTACAGTGTCCCAAACAGATGTGCCGGTGTTGTATTTAAATGTGCTGCTATTCTTAACAAGTCCGGCACTGTTGTAATCAAACAATGTTTTATAATGCCCCGAAACAGAATAATAAGTGTTGAGTTCTGTCAACTGGTTATTACTGTAAGAGTAAGTGTATGTGATGTCCTCGCTATTGCTATGGGCGACAATTAGTGAATCAGGAAGGTTGTTGATATTTGGCACATAGCGGTAATTGATGGTGTCGGTGTTTAGATTATGCAGATATATATGGCCGGATAGCAAATTGTTATGATAAGTGTACTGGGAAGCCCTTTTTGCATTCCACTGATTATTGGCAGAACTATACTCTTCTGTTGAATTTTTGGTGACAACATTGTTGGCGATGGTTTGCTTGTTTTTCAGGTAGGGTACTATACCAGCAGGAATGTGGCGTTGATATAAAATCAAACTATCGTATTGAGATTCCTGGTTGGCCAATATATGAGGGGAGTACATGTTTTTTGTAAAGCTAACCCAGGGTGTACCGGTAGTGCCCGAGAGGGTATTTGAAACACCATTGAAAAAAGTTTCATTTACCAGGTAACCCCGGTTATTACCGCTGTAGTAGTACACTGTAGAGTCCCAGGGTGTATATCCGCTTCCTGTAGTCGTGTACCTGCTCACGAGGACCTTTTTCAACCTGGCAGGCGGTTGGGCATACACATCTGAAAACAAAAGCAGGGAAAAGACGAGTAAAAAAGTAGCATGTTTCATAAGGCCGTTTTTGTAGGGTAATAAAATGTTTCTTGTTTAAAGGTATATGTTTTATATAGTGCGTTGCAACACTATGCCTTTAGTATGACAAGCATTTTACCCGCGGGTTACTGTGTGATGACAAAAACAAACCCCGGCTATATAGCCGGGGTTGTATTATGTATATCGCTGAAATATTACACCAGTGTATTCAACACTTCGTTCATGTTACGAACGGCCTCTGCAGAGGCGTTAAATTTAGCTTGCTCTTCTTCAGTCAGTTTGTAATCAATAATGCCTTCCCAGCCATTCTTGCCTATTACCACGGGTACGCCCATGCAAATGTCTTTCTGGCCATATTCACCATCCAGGTATACACAGCAGGGGAATACTTTCTTTTCATCGCGTATGATGCTTTCTACCAGGGCGGCTCCTGCTGCACCCGGTGCGTACCATGCTGATGTACCCAGCAGTTTGGTCAGCGTAGCGCCACCTACCATGGTAGCTGCAGATATATTCTCCATTTGCTCTGCAGACAGGTATTCACTTACAGGTACTCCTGCCAGTGTGGCCAGCCTTGTTAATGGTATCATCGTAGTGTCGCCATGGCCGCCAATCACGGTAGCGTGCAGGTCGTTGGGCGAGCAGCTCAGTTCTTTTTGCAGGTAGCACTTAAAGCGTGCGCTGTCCAGTATACCACCCATGCCTATAATCCTGTTTTTAGGCAGGCCTGTGGCTTTCAGCGCCAGGTAGGTCATAGTATCCATGGGGTTGGATATAACTATAATAATAGTATTGGGCGAATGCTCCAGCAGGTTTTTAGCTACTGTTTCCACTATTTTGGCATTAGTGCCTATCAGTTCTTCACGTGTCATGCCCGGCTTGCGGGGTATGCCCGATGTAATAACACACACATCAGAGCCGGCTGTTTTAGCATAGTCGTTGGTAACACCGGTAACAGTGGTGTCAAAGCCCAGCAATGAGGCTGTTTGGGTAATATCCAGCGCCTTACCCTCGGCGAAACCCTCTTTAATGTCAACAAGTACCAGTTCATCCACCAGTTCTTTACGGGCAATGTTGTCAGCACAAGTAGCCCCTACAGCACCGGCACCCACTACAGTTACTTTCATTTATAGTATATTTTTAAGCGTTAAGAATGAAAAAATCGGTGCAAAGATAAATAATTGACATGGCTAAACAGAATTTCATATAAAATTCTAATATTATTCATGCCATGATAATGTAAATAGCTGATTTTTGCTTGTATATTTGCATTGCAATCCCGAGCCCTGTCAAACTGATACATACATTATTTTAAAACATTGTCACCTATGCTTAAAAAATACGAACCGAAGACGCTGCTTACGCTTGTGGCTATGATGATAGCTTTGCTCAGCCTCGCCGGTATATTCCTGGTTTCGGTAATAAAATTTTCACAATTGGGACTTTAATAGTCCCTTTTTTTTTGCTTCGTACTTCAGTAATATATAAGCGCACCCTTTGGGGGGTGCGCTTATATAGTTCCAGGCTTGTATTAGTTGGCCCTTTTGGCGTAAGACACTATTGATAAATGAATAATTTCGTGCAGGTTACTTGCCAGCTCATCTGTGTCTATACCACTTTCCTTTTTCGCTTTTTGCATCACCTTCACAGCTGTCGTCATCAACGATTGGTTGATAAGGTTCATGTTATTAATCAGCAGTTGTACCCTGTCTGCTGATTTTGTTCTGTTCACAGGGGTTAAAGCCTTATTAACGGCATACCCGGCCACTCTTGAGAAAATTGCGATTTGTTTGTTCATTGCCACTATAATTTGAGATGATTTTTTTACTGGTAGCAAAAATCATGTTATAGCTACAGCATTGCAAGTTTCTGTTAACGGTTAACCTGTGCTTTACATCCCGTTAACATTTTGTTTACACATGTTACTTTTTTCGAATATTTATAGATCGCCGTTTCTGTTTTATCTCAAAATATACGGTCTTCTCATCGTTGTTCATCAGGTCGGCCTGCTGGGCGTATTCAGTTGGTTTGAAGTTTTCGTCAAAAGCTACTTCGCTTAGGGCTACGGTATACATTCCCGCAGGCAGGTTAAAATAAAATTCCCCGTTCTCGTCGGTAAGGGTAGAAAATGATGCGCGTACCGAATCGTTGCTGGTAGCGGTCACTTTGATATTGCCGGGTTTGAAGTCCAGGTTAGAATTTTTGTCCAGCACTACGTTCAGCTTGCCTGATAGTATCTTGCTTTTCTTGTAGGGTACATATATAGTCCTGTTTCCTGCTACGGTAAAGGACTGTATCGTTCCGCCCTGTGGTATCCAGCCTTTTATTTTGCTGGTATAGCCAAAGTCGGCTTTATAGTTTTTCTTTTCTACGTTTTTGAATATTACAGTGCCTTTTTCGTCTGATACGAAGAGATTGTCATTCAGGGCTATCATTTGCCCGGATATAGGCCCTTCACCCTCATCCTGCTTACCATCTACATTCTCGTCTTTAAACAGTACCAGTTTCAGCTGGTAGTATTTGCGCACGGGTACAAAGGGTGTGTTCAGCCTCACCCTTAGCGAAGCTGTAATATAGGGTTGTATTTCAGCCTGGTGCAGCGGCACTATGCCGGTCAGGTTGAAATCGAACCCGTGCTTGTAGTTATGGTAGAGCAGGTTGCCCAATACGTTCGATGTTTCGTCGCCGGAGGGTTGCGATTTATTGTAGTTCATCTGTGTACGTATCACCAGGCTGCGTTTGAAGAGGTTCAGCTCGGCGTACGGGCTCAGTACCAGCCGGCGAAATTCGGCAGGGCTTTCCAAATACTTCAGGTATTCATGGTAGAAATAGGGGCCTATATCATACCGGGCCGACAAGCCTGCGAAGTATACCTGCAACGAGCCCTGGTTGCTCATTACATTTACACTGGTAGTAGCCTCGCGTCCTGCCAGCGAGCCTGTGCCGTAATAAGTGTTGATATTGGCATAAGACCGCTCGCCAAACATAACCGAGGCGGCGAGGTTCAGAAAACGATAATCGTATATGGGTGATGTGCCCGTATCACTTTGTTGTTGCCTTTGTTTGCCGGCCGAAATGCTGATATTGGTGTTTTTAAACCCTACCCCTGTTTTTACGCCATAGTTGCTTGTCTTCAGGTTGAATACGTTGGATATTAGTTGCGTATCCGTATAAATATTTTGCTTGCGCAGGTTGAAATCGTAAAAGCCGCCTATGAATACTTTATTGTAAACAGCCCTTACATCGTGGCTATGCGAGCGCTGGCCTTTAAACAGCCCGGGGTATGAGTTGCTGTTGGTCAGCACGTGAGATGTAATGTTGAAATACTTGCTGTCCCAATTGAAGTTATAGCCAAATGATGTACCGGCCTGGCTGGCGGGGGCTCCGGGCAGTTGTTTCGTGCTTTGTTCTACACCAGCCCCCATTATTATCCTTACGTTTATTTCGTCAGTCAGCTTGGCCGATGCCTGTTGCTTTACCATATAGCTGTGCAGCCCTTTGGCATGGTCCAGGTTGGCCACCAGCCCTTCATACAGGGTCACTTTATCTTTCAGCAGTATGCTGGCGTCTGCGCCAAATAGCTGGCTGTTGCCTACGCGGCTTTTCACCAGGCTATACACATTTACACGATTGATATCATTCCCCCATTTCCGTGATACCCTGGCCCCATAACCATCCATTACAAAGTCGGTAAGCTGCATGATATTACCGGCAGATGCTGCCCAGCCCGGGCTTTCATATTCTATGCGGTATATATCATTGTTCTGAAACTGCCCCTGGGTAAAGGTTTTACTTCTCACATCAAAGGCTACGTGTTCCCTGTCCCGTATGTCTATTCGGCCGTGCAACGCGCCATAATATTGTATATCGTCTTTTCCCTGGGCTGTTACTCCCGTTTCCAGTTGCAGCGGCATGTTCAGGTAGGCCGATGAGTGTTCTTTCAGCATATGGCCTATCTTGGATAATTCCTGCATCAGGTTCATGGTTTCACCATCCTCTACGCCTACCTGCACCTTTATCAGTTCTTTGCGCAGCATGCCCCACTGCGCATCACTTAGTTTCAGTGGTATTTTATACGTTGTGTCTTCAGACGGGTTCAGCTGCAATTGTTGTTTGTAATCCAGGTTAAGCAGTGCGTTATAGTAGGTAATGGTATACTTCTTGGGTACGTTGCCCGTGTTTTTTACATACACTGGAAAGGAAATATCCTTCTGGTAAGCGCCCAGTACAATATTTGGTGTCAGCAACACTGCTTTGAACTTGGTAAATTCCTGCACCTTCACCCTGAAGGTATCAGCGAGGGTTTCCATGCCCTGGTTCAGCCTGTATTCCAGCACTACATTTTCCCAGTTGGCAGAAACTGATTTGGATGGCAGCAGGCGCAGGTTGACGATAGTGTTCTGGTTGGGCGGCAAGCTTACCGTCATTATCTTCTGGGTGGTCAGTTCCCAGCCCTGGGGCATGTTGATGGTCAGCAGTATACTTATCGAGTCCGCCGTCAGGTTGGTAATGTTTACGTTATTGTACAGGAAGTCCCGGTTGTTATTGGCTATCAGTGTATCATTCAGCAGTTGGGTGCGGTAGATACGTTTGCTGAGCTGGGCCTGTGTATGCAGCGAAAAGAGCAGAAGCGGCAGCAGGCAAAACAATAATATTCTGCTGCGGCACTTGTATGTCTGCTTCAGTGTCATCAAATGGGTTAGTCCTTATGTGTCCGTTTTTGATGGCTGCATAGCAGGCGCGGACGTACAAATATCAGAATATTAGCCCAAAACTCTTAGCCCTATGTGCATAAGTATATAAAAAAGCACGGGGCCAAAAGCCCCCGCCATATATAATCTTAAAACTAACCACTAACTACTAACTACCAACACCTATTTCGTATCATACGCCCACTTGATGTAAGTAGCGCCCCAGGTAAAACCGCCGCCAAATGCCGCCAGTATAATATTGTCGCCTTTGTGCAGTTGTTTCTCCCACTCCCACAGGCATAGGGGCAAAGTACCATTGGTGGTATTGCCGTAGCGCTGTATGTTCACCATCACCTTGTTTTCATCCAGGCCCATGCGTTCAGCCGTAGCGTCTATAATGCGTTTATTGGCCTGGTGGGGTACCAGCCAGGCTACATCATCGGCTGTCAGGTTGTTGCGCTCCATTATCTCGGCAGCTACTTCAGCCATGTTTTTCACTGCGAACTTAAACACTGTTTTACCTTCCTGGTACACAAAGTGTTCTTTGTTCATAACGGTTTCTATCGTTGCGGGCTTTACAGAACCGCCTGCCTTTTGGTGCAGGTATGCACGGCCCGAGCCATCGGTGTGCAGCTTGGAATCGATGATGCCATATCCTTCGGTATTGGCCTCCAGCAATACGGCACCTCCGCCATCGCCGAATATGATGCAGGTAGTGCGGTCTTCGTAGTTCAGTATGGAGCTCATTTTGTCCACGCCTATTACCATTACCTTTTTGTACTTGCCTGTTTCTATAAATTGCGAACCTGTGGTAAGTGCGAACAGGAACCCGCTGCAGGCCGCGTTGATGTCGTAGCCAAAGGCGTTGACAGCGCCCAGTTTATCCGCTATTACATTGGCCGTAGCCGGAAATTGCATATCCGGGGTAGTAGTAGCGCAGATGATAAGGTCCAGCTCTTCAGGCCCGATACCGCGTTTTTTCAGCATGTCTTTTGCCGCCTCTACCGCTATATCGCTCGAGCCTTTGCCTTCTCCTTTCAGTATCCTTCTCTCCAGTATACCTGTCCTTGTCTGTATCCACTCGTCCGTAGTATCTACTATGGTTTCCAATTCTTTGTTGGTCATTACATAGTCCGGAACATAACCGCCTACTGCCGTGATGGCAGCGTGAACTTTTTGCATTTATACTCTTTTATAATTGGCAAAATTAGGTCTTTATATTTTGATAAGCTATCAGATAGGGTTTTGTTATTATGTGTCGAGCCCGCCACATACGCCTACCACCTGCCCGGTCACATAGCTGCTCATGTCCGATGCCAGGAACAGGGCTACATTGGCCACTTCGTCCACCTTGCCAAAGCGTGCCATGGGTATTTTGCTGAACCATGTTTCCGCGCCGCCTTCTTTCAGGTAGCCGGTCATATCTGTTTCTATAAAGCCCGGGGCTATAGCATTGCAGCGGATATTGCGGCTGCCCAGCTCCAGCGCTATCGATTTGGTAAAGCCTATCACACCTGCCTTGGATGCTGCATAGCTGCTTTGCCCCGCATTACCGCTTACACCTACTACGCTGCTCATGTTGATGATGCTGCCTGAGCGGGCCTTCATCATGGGGCGTATCACCTGCTTGGTCAGGTTATATACCGATTTCAGGTTGGCGTTAATCACATCATCCCATTGCTCCGGGGTCAGGCGCAGCAACAGGTTATCGCGGGATATACCTGCATTGTTCACACATATATCGATGTTGCCGAATTCTTTTAACACATCATTGGTCAGTTGCTCTGCGGCGGCATAGTCGCCGGCATCGCTTTTATAGCCTTTGGCCTTTACGCCCATACCTGCCAGTTTCTCTTCCAGCGCCTGTGCACGCTCTGCCGACGAAAGGTAGGTGAAGGCTATATTGGCGCCCTGTTCAGCAAACTTTATGGCAATCGCCTCGCCGATACCGCGGCTTGCACCTGTTACAAGGGCTGTCTTATTCTCTAATAGTTTCATTTTTGCGGAAAGTGGATTTCTGCCGCTAAATTAATCATTAGCTTATACAAATACACCTAATTGCGTACAATATGTCCACTCTTAAAAAACCTGCGGTCCATTACAATTATCATCAGGCCTCATGATATACATCATTTTGCATGCATACATAACCGCGTATTTTTAGGTACAACCAGCATTCACGCATGCCATCAGATGTTTTCATATGGAACCTCACAATGAAATAGCGATACCCCTCGGGCAGGTTACTTTGAAGGGTAACCTGAACGTACCGGCCAATGCCGGGGCAATTGTAGTGTTTGCGCACGGTAGTGGCAGCAGCAGGTTGAGCCCCCGCAATCGATTGGTAGCCTCATACCTGCAGCAGGCCGGTCTGGGCACTTTGCTCTTTGATTTGCTGACTGAAGAGGAAGACAGTGTATATGCCAACCGTTTTGATATTGACTTGCTGGCCCGCAGGCTTCGCGATACTACCTTGTGGTTACAACAGCAGGAGGGCACGGCTGGGAAATCAATAGGTTTTTTCGGGGCCAGCACGGGAGCGGCGGCGGCACTTAAAGCAGCGACTGCATTGCCGGGTATCCGCGCCGTGGTAAGCCGTGGCGGCAGGCCCGACCTGGCAGCCGGGGTTTTGCCTTTTGTACAGGCTGCCACCTTGCTTATAGTTGGAGAAATGGATTTTGATGTATTAGAGCTGAACTGCGAGGCTTTCAATGCTCTTACCTGTGTGAAGAAGTTGGAAATTGTAGATGGGGCCACCCATCTTTTTGAAGAACCGGGTGCTATGGAGCAGGTGTGCAGCCTGGCAACAGGGTGGTTCCACGAATACCTGTTATAAACGATGTAGCTTATGTTTGATTACTACAATGAATTCCAATACCGGGACAGGAACGATGCAGGACAGGTGCTGGCTCGGCAATTGAAGCAATATAAGGGTAAGGATGGTATTGTATTGGCCATACCAAGAGGCGGGGTTCCCGTAGGTTGCACCATCGCCCGCGAATTAGGCTTTGAGCTCGATATCCTCCTGAGCAAGAAGATTGGTCATCCCTTGCATGGCGAATATGCTATTGGCGCGGTAAGTTTGACCGGCAGGGTATTAGAACCTCATCCTGAAGTGCCGGCTAAATATATCGAAGAAGAAACGCAACGTATCCGCGAAAGGCTGAAACAGATGTACCTGGAATTTAATGGTGACAGAAAACCGGTGACTTTGACCGGAAAAATTGCGGTGATTGTAGATGATGGTATTGCTACCGGTAATACAATAGTAACGGTGATTGACATGGTGAAAGAGCAAAAGCCTGATTCAATAATTATTGCTGTTCCTGTTGCCTCCCGGGAGGCTATTGCAAAACTGTCACCGTTAGTGGATGAGATGATATGCCCGCTTGTTCCGGAATACTTTACAGGAGTGGGAGCGTATTATTACGATTTTGAACAGGTGAGCGATGACGAAGTAAAACAACTATTGAATGAATTCCGCCGTCAGCGGAAATAATTCCCTGTGGTCGGTGTTGTCACCGATCACCATAATTTTATTTGACTGAATACATAAAAATGCGTATATTTGTTATTGAAAATAACTGCTTGAATATGCAAACAATAAGCCCAAAAATAATGACACCACCACCGCCAGCAAGGCGGTTTTTTTATAAATTGTTAACATCCTGGAAAAAGCCCTTTCAGTTAACAAAAGTTAACAATCCTATTGTAATAGATTTGTTTTCAATGCAATATAAACGCACAATATTCCGGGCAGTTAAACCCGGATGTTTCATAGTTAACAAAACATACTCTCGACTCATGACTTACGACTCACGACTAAGCTCCCCTATTAACCTTTTATCTTTTTAACTTATTAACCCTAATTTAGCCAAATGAAAATCTCCTTCCACGGCGCCGCGCGTACAGTTACAGGTTCCAAGCATTTGGTACATATCAATAACCCTCAAAAGAAAATATTGCTCGATTGTGGTATGTTCCAGGGTATGGGCAAAGAAACGCTGGAGTTGAACTCCAAATGGGGATTTGAACCAACTGAAATAGACCATGTCATCATTTCTCATGCGCATATCGACCATATAGGACTGTTGCCCAAACTGGTAAAAGATGGCTACAATGGCAAAATATATTGCACCACGCCAACCCTTACACTTATGGAGCTGCTGTTGTTGGATTCTGCCTATATACAGGAGGCGGATGCACGGTACATTAACAAGAGGCGCGATGAGCAGGGCAGGGACCATATAGAACCACTGTACACTACCGAAGATGTGTACAAAGTATTGCCCCTGGTGGAAACGGTGGACTATGACACCCCTTATAAAATAGATGATGGCATCGAACTGCTGTACAAAGACTGCGGGCATATATTGGGCAGTGCCAGTGTCAACCTGAAACTGCGGGAGAATGATAAAGAGGTAAGGCTGACATTCAGCGGAGACATCGGCAGGTACAGGGATGTATTACTGCGCTCCCCTGACAATTTCCCCCAGGCTGATTTTATCATTATGGAGTCTACCTACGGCGATAAGCTGCACGACCTGATAGCACCCGCCGCCGACGATCTTTTGCACTATATACAAGAAACCTGTATCAAAAATAAAGGCAAACTCATCATCCCGGCATTCAGCCTGGGGCGTACGCAGGAACTGCTGTATATGCTCAATATGCTGGAACTGGAACGCAGGCTGCCCGCACTCAATTATTATGTGGACAGCCCTTTATCCATCAAAATAACCAATGCTATTAAAACGCACACAGAGTGTTTTAATGAGCATGTGCAGGATATGATGAAGCGGGACAATGATGTATTCCTGTTCAAGGGCCTGCACTTTGTAGAAGACGTGGAGGAATCGAAGAAACTGAATTTCATAAAAGAACCTTGTGTAATCATATCAGCATCAGGTATGGCGGAGGCGGGCAGGGTGAAACACCATATAGCCAACAACATAGGCGACGCACGCAACACCATATTGATGGTGGGCTATTGCGAACCCAACTCGCTGGGTGGTAAGCTGAAGAAGAACCCGCAGAGCGTAGGCATATTCGGCACACAGTATAATGTGCGTGCCAATATCGGTATTATCGATTCTATGAGCGCCCACGCCGACTACGAGGACCTCACCCAGTGGCTGGCTTGCCAGGATGCTTCGCTGGTGCAAAAGGTATTCCTGGTGCATGGCGAATATGATGTGCAGGAAAAGTTCAAAAACAGGCTGCTGAGAAAAGGCTACCACGATGTGGAGGTACCTGCCCAGCACCAAATGATTGGCCTGGGTATATAGATTGCAACTTCACCTCTCCGCCTTAGGCGGAAGGCCGGTAGGGGCTCTACTTAGCCAGTATATTCTCGTCTTCTAATCGTTTCAGTTGTATATCTGATACGGCGGATACAATGATGGGGTATTTCTCAATGGTTACGTCTGATAAATCGAGCCCGAAAGCGCGTTCTTCCGACAGGCTGACTTTCTTCAGCAGGAAGTAGGCTTTCATGATCAGGCGTTCTACCAATGGCAGTTCATTATCGCGCGACAGGAATTTTTCCAGCACTATGAAACGGAAGTCGCCCATAATATTGCCCTTGTGCAGGGTTTCATTACGGTTGATGACATTGATTTCTTTATTGGCCATCATCTCTTCCACCACCTTGCGGAACATCAGGTGCACCTTATGGTCAATACGGAAGCCCAGCCTGAATTCTACGCGTATGATTTCGTTGGGCACAATAGTCTGAACCACATACTCCATTGTGTAGGGATCGTCCAGCACGTCTACGTGTACAAACCAGTATATATCCGCACGCTTGGGTTTGCGCTGTAGTATAGAGTACATCACTTTATGCTCTATCTCGCGGGGGTTGTTGGCGCTGGTCAGGTATACCAGGTGGGTGGAATATTTGGGTATGGATTTGTCATTGCTGAGGTCTTGCATATCAGGCACATATTCATCCATGCGCACGAACTCCACGTACCTGTTTTTAATTTTCCTTGCCTTAAACCAGGAGTACATAGTTATGAAAAAAGCGCCGCCTACTATCAATGCTATATAGCCTCCATGAGGGAATTTTTCCAGGTTGGCTATCAGGAACGAAAACTCAATACTCAGAAATACCAGCAGGTAGGTGCCTATCCATACTAATGCTACACGCTTTATAAACATGTAGTACGCAAATAGAGAAGATGTCATAATCATACATATGGTGATAGACAACCCGTAGGCGGCTTCCATGTTGGATGACTTCTCAAATATGAGCACCATTGAAACGCAACCTGCAAATAATAAGAGGTTGATACCCGGGATAAACAACTGGCCGCGTTCTATAGTAGGGTAATTGATTTTCATTTTGGGCCACAGGTTCAGTTTTATGGCTTCGCTGATGAGCGTAAAAGAACCTGATATTAGCGCCTGGCTGGCAATAATGGCCGCTGACGTAGCAATAAAAATACCTATCGGCATGAACCACTCAGGCATTACGCCGTAAAAAGGGTTAATATTATCCGTCGAAGACCATGTGCTTCCTTTATACTGGCTGAGTATCCAGGCTCCTTGTCCCAGGTAATTGAGTATCAGGCAGCTTTTTACAAATATCCACGATATACGGATGTTACGCCTTCCGCAATGCCCCAGGTCAGAATATAATGCCTCGGCACCCGTAGTCGCCAGGAATACAGCTCCCAATATCCAGAAACCTTTGGGGTATTGGGTAAGCAATTGAATGGCATAATAAGGATTAAACGCATTAAAAACATCCAGGCTGTCGCTGATGTGCATAATGCCAAGTGTCGCCAGCATGGTGAACCATATGAGCATTATCGGGCCGAATGCCTTGCCTATGGAAGCAGTCCCAAATTGCTGTGCAAAAAACAGTCCCGTAAGTATTGCCAGGACAATAGACATTATCGTCTTGTCAGAAGCTGCTTCAAAAGCTTCAATATTTCTCAGGCCTTCTATGGCCGATGATACGGATATCGGAGGGGTAAGCATACCGTCTGCTAATAATGCTGCACCACCTATCATGGCGGGGAATACTGCCCATCTGCCATGACGCCTGACCAGTGCGAATAATGAGAATATTCCGCCTTCACCTTTGTTATCAGCCCTCAGTGTGAGTATAACATACTTCACTGTTGTCTGTATCGTTAGTGTCCAGATAATGCATGATAAGCCGCCGATAATCAACATGTCGTTGATTTCCTTATTGTTACAAATGGCGTTCAGTACATAGAGTGGGGATGTGCCTATGTCTCCGTAGATAATACCTAACGCAACGAGTAATCCTGCTACTGATACTTTTTGAAGATTCTTGCCCAATTTGAGTTGTCTATAGATTCAGGGGGTAAAGTTATTGTTAAAAAAATTGTAAAGAAAAGAATATAGTAACTTTGCGCCGCCGATGGTAAGAATAGGCGATAAAATAGAACTGGGCGAATTTCCGCTGTTGCTGGCACCTATGGAAGATGTGAGCGACCCGCCTTTCCGTGCCGTATGCAAGCAGCACGGGGCCGACCTCATGTTTACAGAATTCATATCATCAGAAGGTTTGATACGTGATGCCATCAAGAGCCGGCAAAAACTCGACATTTTTGAAGAGGAACGTCCAATTGGCATACAGATATTCGGGGGAGATGAGGAAGCTATGGCTATGGCTGCTGGCATTGTGGATACCACCAACCCCGACCTGGTAGACATCAACTTTGGCTGCCCGGTAAAGAAAGTAGTGTGTAAGGGTGCCGGTGCCGCTGTGCTGAAAGATATTGACCTGATGGTGCGCCTGACGCAGGCGGTTATCAGGTCTACCAACCTGCCTGTGACTGTAAAAACCCGCCTCGGCTGGGACGATAGTACTAAAAACATTGAAGAAGTAGCCCTGCGCCTGCAGGATATTGGTGTGCAGGCATTGTCCATTCACGGACGCACCAGGGTGCAGATGTATAAGGGCGAGGCCGACTGGCGCCTGATAGCCAAAGTAAAAGATAACCCACGTATTCAAATACCCATCTTCGGCAACGGCGATATAGACAGCCCGCAAAAAGCCTTGGAGTATAAAAACAGGTATGGAGTGGATGGCATCATGATAGGCCGTGCAGCTATAGGCTACCCCTGGATATTCCGGGAAATAAAACATTTTGTAGCTACGGGTGAATTATTATCGCCACCCACGCTTGACGAAAGGCTGAACGCCTGCCGCACGCACCTGCATGGCTCCGTACAGTGGAAAGGTGAAAAGCTGGGATTGCTGGAGATGCGCCGCCACTATGCCAACTATCTGAAAGGTCTGCCCAATATCAAAGAGTTCCGCACACGCCTGGTAACTGCGCAGGAAACAGACGAACTGGAACATATATTTAACGACATCAGGAATTATTACCAGGGGGTAGAAGTGGCTGTATAATTACCCCTCCAGTTTCTTCAGCACTTTCATCATGTCAATTCCTTTTTGCAGTACAGGGGCAAACAAGTCCCCTTTCTTTTCAATACGTTTTTTGATGTTGTGTATGTTAAAGTCGAGCGGGTCGAGGCCGTGTTTCACTTCTTTCCAGTTCAATGGTGTAGACACAGGTGCCCCTTGACGTGGGCGTAAACTATAAGCAGCACACAAAGTCTGTCCCCTTTTGTTTTGCAGGTAGTCTACATATATTTTACCCTTGTCTCTTTTTTTAAGCGAGCGCTCTACTGTAGTGATACCGGGTAGTTCTGCCACTGTCATGTTAGCTATCAGTTCCGCAAAATGCCTCGCCTGGTCGTAATGATATTTTCGGCCCAGGGGTATGTATACATGCAGGCCCGTAGCACCTGATGTTTTACAATATGCGTCAGCGCCTGCTTTTTTCAGGATTTCCCTCACTACGAGGGCAGCGTCTACCACATCTTCAAAACTATTGTTGTCTGAGGGGTCAAGGTCTATCACCACATAATCAGGATGGTCCGGTTTTGAAGTAACGGAAGACCAGGGATTAAGCTCTATACATCCCAGGTTGGCCATGTACAGCAGGGTTGCTTTGTTGTTGCACACCAGGTAGTTTACTTCCTTGTCTGCACTATCCGACCACACCGGATAGGTGTCTACCCATTCAGGGCTGTTATCCCCTGCATCTTTATGAAAGAAACCTTTGTCTTGTATCCCCCCGGGGTTGCGTTTCAAAGACTGTGGCCTGCCTTTCAGGTATTTCATTATGTACCTGTACATACTGTCGTAATAGGCTACTACATCACCCTTGGTGATACCTTCTCCGGGCCAGTATATTTTATCCAGGTTAGTGAGCTCCACACTGTGACCGCCGATAGTTCTTGTCTTATCCATAGTTTTGTCTTTTAAAGGTACTTCACCTGTTACCTCGCCCGGTGCTTTATCTATTCTTAATCCTAAAAATACAGGATGCCGCCGGATGCCGCTTTGCGTAATTTCTGTATATTTTATATTAGCAACAAGTTCGGGCTTTAGCCAGGTAACGGAGGCGTTGACAGGTATTTTTTCTCCAAAGGGGTTTTTATCCTGTACCAGCGGCTGCATTTTTCCATACAATTCTTTCAGTCTGCTGTGTGTAAATCCCGTGCCTGTATGGCCGATGTATTGTAGTTTACCTTTTTCATACACACCCAATACCAGTGCGCCAAAATATTTTCGGCCGCCGCGGGGTGCTGTGTAGCCGGCTATTACGGCTTCGTCTGTCAATGCATGTTTTATCTTGTACCAGGTATTGCCTCTTTTACCTTCTATGTAGCTGCTGTCCTTTTTCTTGGCAATCATTCCCTCTACACCTTGCTCATGCAGTACCTCAAAAAATCGTTCTCCTTCAGTTTCAATATGGTCGCAATATTTAATGATGTCACTTTTCGGTAACACAGATTGGAGCAGTTCTTTTCTTTCAACAAGGGGCAACTGCTTCACTGATTTTCCGTCGATACTCATCACATCGAACACATAGTAGCATAATCGAATAGAGTTGTCTTTCCCGTATTGTTGCAGCAATTGGAACTGCGCTACTCCGCCTTTATCCAACGCTACAATCTCTCCGTCAACTATCACAGGATGTTCAAATTTTTGCAGCTCGCTGTACACACCCGGGTAGTCTTTATGAAAGGCTATGCCATTGCGGGAGTATAGCTTTATATCATTGCCATTTACTTCTGCTACCGCCCTGTATCCATCCCATTTTATTTCGTACAGCCAGTCGCTGTCGCTGAAGGCATCAGCCCGTAGTTTGGCCAGCATGGGGTGGATGTGTTTTTTGTAACGTGCCGGTTGGGGTTTCAGCCCATTATGTTTTGCTACGGGTTTTACCGGGCTTTTTTTTTACTTCTTTCTGCAGAATATGCCAGTGCTTCTTTAACGGCATCTTTTTCGCTATCGTATTTTTTAGTCACAGCATATTCATCCTTATGTTTTATCAGCAGCCAGTTGTTTTCCTCCATACGCACCAGCGCGAATTCACCTTTCAGTATATGGCCCGACAACCTGAATTTCATACTACCTTTTTCAAATGCTTCAGAAAATGCTTTACCGGTAATACGCTTGCCTTCTTCATCCACGGGTTCATATTTACCCTCGTCCCAGATGTCTACACGCCCTGCTCCGTAATTACCTTCAGGTATTTCCCCTTCAAAATCTTTGTAGGACACAGGGTGGTCTTCTACGAGCACTGCCAGTCTTTTGTCTTTAGGATTGAGTGATGGCCCCTTAGGCACCGCCCAGCTTTTCAGCACGCCATTCATTTGCAGCCTGAAATCGTAATGCAGGCGCGATGCATGGTGCCGCTGCACTACAAAGTTCATCCGGTTGCCGGCTTTCTTGCCCGCAGGTTCTGAGGTTTGTTTGAAATCTCTTTTTTTGTTGTATTCCGCCAGTTTCATCAGGAAGCTTTTTTACGGTTCAGGCTTTCTTTCAGTTGTGCCATCAGGTCTTTCGATTTACTTTTCGATACCTGGATTTTTGGCACGGGCACTTTGCCGCCTTTGCGTTTGGCTTTGATAATTTTCATCAGCTTATCGTTATAAGTGTTTTTGTATTTGGCGGCATCAAATGTGTCAGCCGTAAGCTGGTTAACGAGTTCTACAGCCATTTTCAGCTCTGCAGGTTTTATTGTTGTTTTTTCGGGCAGGTTAAGTTCTTCGGTATCGCGCATGTCTTCATAAAAACGCAGGTGCATCAGCATAATTACATTATCCAGCGGCATCAGCATAGCCAGGTTTTCCTTCGAACGCATTACATAGGTACCTATCGCCACTTTGCCGGTCTTTTTTAATACTTCCAGCAATAGCGAATAGGCGCGTATACCTCCCTTACCCGGTTCCAGGTAATAAGGGGTGTCAAAGTAAAATGGCTGTATCTCTTCTTTTTTTATAAACTCTTCTATGGAAATTACTTTGTCTTTCTCAGGTGCTGCTTTCTCAAAATCTGATTCTGTAAGTATTACATACTCGTCATCATATTTATAGCCTTTGACGATATTTTCCCATTCTACTTTTTTGCCTGTAGAAGCATTAATCCGCTCGTAACGGATGTTGGCATGGTCCTTTTTATCCAGCATGTCCATGTCCAGCGTTGCAGGCACCGACGCACTGTATATTTTCACCGGGATATTTACCAGCCCGAAACCGATTGCACCACTCCATAACGCACGCATATCATCATATTTTCAGTGTGAGAAAAGATATACTAATAAATACAATTAAAGACAGGAGAATGTTTGTTTCGAACAGGCAAAAAGCGCCATTTCCGCGGGTCTTTTTAACAAATTACCCTTAAAACACGCAGGCCTGGCTTAATATGCCATCTTTTTGCGATGAAACTTCAATAAGGCGTAATAACAACCGCTCACTACCAATACTGAAAACAGTAATATCCCCAGCACATATTTGGGTGTCAGTTCCCGGGCTTCATCCCTGAACTTTTTTCGGTCTTCCAGCAGGTTATTTTCTGTAGTCAGCATTTTATCACTTAGGTCCAGCAGGCTGTCCATTATTTTTTTACCATTCAGCAGGTAGGTCCTTTTTACGCTTACATCGGCACGGGTAAATCCATTTGGGTCCATCGTCTTTTCCAGGAGGTTGATGCGTATGTCCAGTAATTGCTGCAGTTCTTCTGCATGTGCGGCTTGTTCTGCATTGCCGGAGGTTAATAAAGAAATAGTATCTGCGGCCTGCTTCGATTGCCTGGTGGCTTCATGAAAATGCTCCAGGAAAACTGAATCGCCGGTAAGCAGGAAACCTCTTTGGGCAGATTCCGATGTACTGATTTCTGCTTCTACCTGTCTTAGTTTTTGTTTTATCCTGATGCTCTGTGTTACACTGTCAAATGCTTTATCCAGCACCTTGATACGGTTGTAAAAAAATGCGCCGCAAAATAGCAGCGATGCTATGTAAATAACAAAGAGTATGGAAGTGAACTTTATGTAACTGTTGTTAGTCATCCTGCTATATTTTGGTGGGAAGGGTGAAGGTAAAAGTAGACAAACTCCGACATATTTTAATTAATAGTATTATTATTTCACATTATTGTCATATATCAAGCCTTGGTTTGTTATATGCCCGCTCAACACCTACATTTGATATTACGTTCATCCTGAAAAATCAAACCTTATGAATAAAATTCTTACAGCAGTTTCTGTTTTTATTTGCTTCTCCACTAACGTCTTTGCGCAAGCCGGGTTCAATATAAAGGAGTATGTTGATATCGGCAACATCAAATCAGCCGTGCTGCTGCATGGCGACATGAATTGGGATGTTACGAGCTTATCCGGCCAATGCGAGTTTCCTAAAGGGAGCGGCATACACCTCGCCAGCGCCACCACTATTTGGATGGGCGGGTACGACCAGCAAAATCAACTGCATGTTTCGGCTCAGACTTACAGGCAGACAGGTAATGATTTCTGGCCCGGCCCCCTGGATAATACAGGCAACCTGAACCTGGCTACCAGCACGCAATGGGCGCGGATATGGAAGGTCAATTTTATTGAAATAGGCAAACATATAAGTAATACCACCCGCACTGTGAACAATACACCACCCGCCATATTGGAGTGGCCGGCTAAAGGCAATCCGTATGCTAAAGGCTATAATGGCGCGCAACTTACCATTACCAACAATATGGCACCATTCGTGGATGTGAACAGCGATGGGAACTATAATCCTTTGGATGGTGACTACCCTGATATAAAAGGCGACCAGATGCTTTGGTGGGTATTCAGCGACAACGGCCCCACGCACAACAACACGCAGTCGCAGCCATTGGGTGTGCAGGTGCATGCAAAAGCATATGCGTATAGCAGGGGCACTACACTGGATAATATCGTGTTTTACGAAATGGAAATCAATAACAAATCTCCGCTGGACTACCTGGCTTTCAGGCTGGCTATTAATGCCGACATGGATTTAGGATATATCAACGATGATTATATAGGTTTCGACTCTGCACGCCGCCTGGGTTATGTGTACAACGGCAATACCGTTGATGGTACGGGGCAACCTGATGCATATGGTAATACACCGCCCATAGCCGGCTATACTTTTTTGAAGATGCCCGGAGATGATGGTACAAATTATGTCCCTACAGGCAGCTTTATGACTTTTAATAATGACATGACTGTAATGGGCAATCCTCAAAGTGCCGGTGACTTTTACGAATACATGACCTCCCGTTTCAGGGACGGCATGCACCTGAATAATGATTTTGCAGGGAAGGGAACAAACTCATACGGCCGGGGCACGGGCCCGCAAACCAACTATATATTCACCGGCAACCCTGCTGACACAACTGCATGGTCGGAATGCAACTGCTACAACCCTCCCGGCGACAGGCGTTTTGTATTATCGACAGGAGACCTGGCACTCAACAATAATACGAGCATATCCATAGGGTTCGCATTAGTCACTACCAACAGGGGGAGTAATAATGCATGCCCCGGCATTGATATTACCGGGATAAAAGATGTAACTGATACTGCGTGGAAATATTTCAACGCACCTCCACCGGGCAGGCTGTCTGTGCATAATGTAGCGAAAATCAGCGATTTGCAATTGCACCCTAATCCCGCTGATAATATGCTGCGTGTAAGTTGGGCAGATGGTTCTGTTCTTGCTGATGTGTCCCTTTCAGTGTATGATATTACAGGCAGAAAAATGAATGTAAACTATACTGTGAACGGCCACACCATGGAGGTTGATGTATCGGCCCTTGCTCCCGGTGTGTACAACATCCGGCTGAATAATGCAGCGGTAAACAGTGCAGCGGTATTTGTAAAAGAGTAACCTACTTTACCTGCCTGTAAAAAAGGTACGCGGCCAGTACGCCGAAGATAATATTAGGTATCCATACCGCCAGCAGCGGGTCCAGCCCGGCTTTGGTGGCAAACGTATTGGTCAGCTGCATGGCCATGATGTACATAGCGCTGATGATGATGCCCACCGCCAGGTGCAGCCCGCTGCCGCCCCTTACCTTCCTGCTGGCTATAGATGCGCCGATGATGGTCAGTATCAATCCGGCAAATGGTTGTGCGGTACGCCGGTATTTTTCTACGTAGAAGAAGTTAAGCGTTTCCCTGCCCCTCAGTTTCTCTCGTGCGATGTATTTATTCAGTTCAGGGGTAGTGAGCGCGTCTTTTATCGCCTCATCTTCCTCCAGGTCGTGCGGGGTGAAGGGGTATTTCCTTTCCATTTCAGCCTGTTGTGTGAACGTTTCATTCAGGCTATCGTTGGTACGTATCTTTACCCCGTACATCTTCCATGTTTTCCTTACTGAGTCGTAACTCACCCTGTCGGCCATCAGCTTTTCTTTGATATGCGTGCCCTCAATAGTTTCCGCTGTAAATCGGTAGCCGAAGTTGGAAGCATAATCATAGTTCTGAATGAACACATACAGGTTCTCGCGCAGGCGCAGGTGTACATTTTTGTCAGACGATTGAGCGGTATAATGCAGGTACTTGTCTTCAAAGGCTATCCGCTTCTGGTTGGCGGTGGGCACTATATAATGGTTGGCTATAAGTGACCCCAGGCAGAGCAACCCTCCCGCTATCAGGTAGGGGCGCAGCAGCCGCTGAAAAGAAACACCCGATGCCAGTACGGCGATTATCTCCGACTTATACGCCAGCTTCGACGTGAAAAATATGGTAGCTATAAAGATGAACAGCGGAAACAGCAGTGCCGTGATATGCGGAACGAAATTGCTGAAGTACCTGAGTATATCTCCCGTAGGTACGCTCTTTTTTACAAACTCCTCTACCTTTTCCGAGTAGTCGATTACGCAGGCTATTACAGCCAATATCATGATAGCGTAGAAAAACGTACCCAGGAACTTTTTTATGATATAGAGGTCTAATTTTTTCATCCTTGCTTTACAACCTTTGCTTTAATACAGGTATCATTTCTTTTTTCCAGCTGTTGAAATCGCCCTGTAAAATATGGTGGCGGGCCTGCTTTACCAAATGCAGGTAAAAAGCCAGGTTGTGAATACTGGCTATCTGCATCCCCAATATCTCGTTGGCCACAAACAGGTGGCGCAGGTATGCCTTGGTGTAAAAGTTGCTGGTAGGGCAGTCTATCGTTTCGTCTATCGGGTTGAAATCATTCGCCCATCTTTTGTTTTTGATATTGATAACGCCGTTGCCTGTAAACAACATGCCGTTGCGCCCGTTGCGGGTGGGCATCACGCAGTCAAACATATCTATGCCCAGCGATATGTTTTCCAGTATGTTCCATGGGGTGCCCACACCCATCAGGTAGCGGGGTTTATCTGCCGGCAGGTGTTCGCAGCACAGGGCACACATTTCGTACATCATTTCCTCCGGCTCGCCTACTGATAAGCCTCCTATCGCGTTGCCGTCACATTCCATCGATGCGATAAACTCTGACGATGCCACACGCAGGTCTTTATAGGTGCTGCCCTGCACTATGGGGAACAATGTTTGCTCATACCCGTATTTAGGTTCCGTTTCGCCCATACGCTGCACACAGCGCGTCAGCCAGCGGTGCGTCAGTTCCATCGATTTTTTGGCATAGTCATATTCGCTGGGGTAGGGGGGGCATTCGTCAAAAGCCATGATAATATCCGCGCCTATGCTGCGCTGTATATCTATTACACTCTCCGGGGTAAACAAATGCCTTGAGCCGTCTATATGCGATTGGAACAGTGCGCCCTCTTCCTTCAGCTTGCGGTTGTTGGCCAGCGAAAACACCTGGTAGCCCCCGCTGTCGGTCAATATAGGCCTGTCCCAGCCGTTGAATTTGTGCAACCCGCCGGCCTGTTCCAGTATCTCTGTGCCGGGGCGCAGGTACAGGTGGTAAGTATTGCCTAATATTATTTCGGCTTTTATTTCTTCCTTTAGTTGTTGCTGTGTGACCGCCTTTACACTGCCAATGGTGCCCACGGGCATAAAGATGGGTGTTTCAATATCGCCGTGCGCGGTACTGATGATACCCGCCCTGGCCGATGAGTGTGCGTCTGTTGCTGATAGTGTAAATTCCATTATTGCCCTGCCAAAAGTCCGCTTTCTTATTTGAATGCCTTGTTAAAACTATTATTTGTTTCTTTGCTGTATGATCACCAATGCTGTATTCATACTGTTCCTGCTCTGCATAGCCATACAGCTGGGTTTCGTACTTTACTTCTTTGTGCATATTTTTTCGCTTTCGCAAAAAAAAGAGGTGTACACGCCATCCAAACCAGTATCGGTAATAATATGCGCGCATAACGAAGCCGCCAACCTGCGGCACAACCTGCCGGCCGTGCTGGCGCAAAGATACACGAATGCCGCCGGTAATACACTGTTTGAAGTGATAGTGGTCAACGATGCGTCTGACGATGATACGGAAGAACTCTTGCAGGATTTGCAGAATATGTACAGCAACCTGCGTGTGGTGACTATAGAGGCCGGTGCGCCGCGCAGGTACCCGGGCAAGAAGCATGCGCTCAACGAGGCGGTAAACATAGCACAGCACGATATACTGGTGATGACCGATGCCGACTGTATGCCTGCGAGCGCGCTCTGGCTGCACTATATGGCACAGGCATTCCACGAGGGAAAGGAAATAGTGACAGGCTACGGACAGTACAAGACGGAGTATTCCATGCTCAATTCATTTATACGTTGGGAAACGGTACATGCTTTTATGCAGTTCAGCTCTTACGCCCGTGCTGGCAGGCCTTATATGGCCGTGGGGCGCAACCTGGCCTGTACCCGTGCCGCCTTCCTCAAGGCACAGGCCTCACCACAGTGGGACAAGCTGCCCTCCGGCGACGACGACCTGCTGATACAGGCGGCAGGCGGTAAGCACAATGTGGCGGTGGTATCCCATCCTTCCGCCTTTACCATTACAGAGGCTAAGGCCAACTGGGGCGAATACGCACGGCAGAAACAAAGGCACCTCTCCACGGGCAAATACTACCGCTGGCTGGTAAAAATGCTGCTGGCCAACTATGGTTTTTCTCACGCGCTGGCATGGCTCAGTTTTTTCATATTACTGTTTACCCCGCTATGGGGAGAGGCTTTGGGGATTATGGCCTTCCGCAGTGTGATATACTGGACCGTATGGCAGCGCACCGCCTGCATACTTGACGAGCGACGGTTGATAAGATTTTTCCCTTTGTTCGATTTTGGCTGGCTGGTATATAACTTTGCCTTTTTGCCATACATACTCTGGAAAAATAAGCAGCAGTGGACATAATCCTAAAATACTTCAGCGACTTTACCCCAAAACAGGAAGAACAGTTCCGTGCGCTCGACGGTCTCTACCGCGAATGGAACGAGAAAATCAACCTTATTTCCCGCAAGGATATTGACGCTCTCTATGAAAAACACGTGCTGCACTCACTGGCGATTGCCGTGCTCTGCAATTTCCATTCAGGCGCGCGTGTGATAGATATAGGCACGGGTGGTGGCTTCCCCGGTATTCCGCTGGCTATATTTTTTCCTGATGTGGAATTTCTGCTGGTGGACAGTATAGGCAAAAAGATAAAAGTGGTGAACGCCGTAGCGGAGGGCATCGGGCTGGAAAACGTGACCGCCATACATAGCCGGGTAGAAGATATAAAGAATAAGAAGTTTGACTTCGCCGTATCCCGCGCCGTTGCCCCCTTGGGCGACCTGTGGCGTTGGGTATCACCCGCACTGGTGCCGGGCAAAAAATCGGACGAACTGCACAACGGGCTCATCTGCCTTAAGGGTGGCGACCTGCAAACAGAGATAGAAGAATCGGGCCTCCAGGCAGAGGCTTGGAGCGTACACGATATTTTTGAAGAACCCTTCTTCGAAGAGAAGTACGTTATCTATGTGCCTAAACAGTAGGCTTTTCTTCCGCCTTCAGTTTTTTATCTACAATAAACGGCGCGAAAGGCAGCAGCGAAGCCATGAACACAACGGCCGCCTTGCCAAAGCTCCAGCGATAATTTTGCCAGCACTGCACCAACAGCAGCGCGTACAGTACAAAGAGGATGCCGTGTGCCCAGCCCGTATATTTCACAGCCTCGGGCATATCGGCCATATACTTCAGCGGCATAGCTATAAACAACAGCAGCAGGTAAGAAATCCCCTCCAGCACCGCCACCTGGCGAAAACGCTTCAACAGTTGATAATTCATGGCTGCAAAGATAGGGTTTTCGCAAATCAGGAGATTTGACTCCTATGCGACGTAGTCGGAGACTACGCCGAACTAGAATTTGTAATATTTTAGCAATTCAGATGAATTGCCACGCCGACCGTCTATTCTAGGGACTAGACTGAACAAGCTGTATCGCTAAAATTGAATATTTGATGAAAGATATATTTCAGTCAATTAGATTAAATGATATAGATGTTTATAAGAACCTGATATTACAGGTCGATGTAAATATTACTAATGAATTCAATCAAAATCTGTTACACGAGGCTGTGGCGTTTAATAACACAGAAATTGGTTTAGACTTGATAAATCGTAAAATTGATGTAAACCATACAGATTATGAGGGATTCACACCTCTTCATTTCGCAGCTCATTATAATAATTTTGTCTTAGCTGAAGCAATTTTTAATTGTGGTGGCAACCCGAACATAAAAAATAAATACAGTAACAACGCAATTTGGGCAGCAACATTCAATGCATGTGGGAAATATGAATTAGTCAAGCTTTTCAAAAAACATGGAGGCGACCCCTATGCGAAAAATGTGAGCGGTAAATCTGCTCTGGATTTTGCACTACAGATTGGAGATAAAATCCTTGTATCGATATTAGAGTAAATAAAATTAGATAGTTGGCGTTGTCTCTGACTATGTTAGTTCGGCGTAGTCTCCGACTACGTCGTAATGGAGCCAAATCTCCTGATTTGCGACGTCTGTTTAATCATACCACAAACAAAGCGGAAAGAACGTTTCCACATTATTATACAACGCCTTAGCGCTGCTATACAAATAATCTTCCTCTCTTTCCACCCAACCAGCCACTACAGGGTTCATATGTATGTAATCCAGTTTTTGCTGGAAGAAAGGTTGTGTGGTTATTTCTTCGGCATGGCTGCCATGCATCCACACCTGGTGTGTGCTGTTACGTTGGTGCTGGCCCGCATTCCATTCAAAACGATGCAATATCCATTCGCGGCGGCTTTCGGGTTCAGTCTTGATAAGCTCTAAAATACTGTTGGCGGTGTATTTCTTAAAATCCCTGACCGTGTCGGATAAATTGCCGGTAGTACAGCGGGCTATTATATGCACATGGTTGCTCATGATGACAAATCCATAAATCTCAAGCCCCTTTTTGTTGATGCAAAAACGCAGGCTGTCAACAATAATATCTTTATAAATCTTGCGGGTGAAAACGTCCACCCAATCTACAATAGTGAAAGTAAGGTAATGTAATGCGTCCTGGTTATAGATTTGGTATCCTGTGCTCATGCACGTCAAATTACATTATTTTCGCAAATCAGGAGATTTGCCTCCGCAGCGACGTAGTCGGAGACTACGCCGAACAATTATTTTTTATGACTAAACTCATTATACTTGTTATTCTGCTATTAAGTGTAGGTTGCGCCGAGGTTGAAAATTCAGGTAAAATACTTCGTGTAAAAGAAGGTATGCATGTCAGGATTGTTGACAGTATAATGGGGGAACCTGACTACATACAACCTGGTTCAGAACTAATTGACAGTAATTGGTTTGGTTATTTCTACTACGCTGGTCTAAGTGCTTCAAGTGACTTAGCAGTCTTTTTCGATAAAACAGACAGTTTGGTTGTTGATGTCGCATACCAGCCGAAGTAAATATTAGATTGTGTTATTTTAGCAATCGGGAGATTTGATAACACAATGCTGAACAATTAAAAGTTATGAAAAAAGCTGTTCTTATTGTATTGATCGCGACACTTCTGTTTTATTTGCTTGTCTTTGTTATGCCGAAGGAAGTAAAAAAACCGACGGAAATAAATATGTCGTTTATTGAAGGTAATAAGATTAGTATTGAGCTTACAGACAGTTATTACTACATCCAATCCTGTCAATTAAATTATTCTGAGAATAGGGATACCGTTTATTTGTCAGTG
Organism: uncultured Flavipsychrobacter sp.; assembly: GCA_964515955.1. Lineage (GTDB taxonomy): Bacteria > Bacteroidota > Bacteroidia > Chitinophagales > Chitinophagaceae > UBA5543. The sequence continues at coordinate 161,191 of CAZEZM010000005.1, forward strand.
AAAAGAAGTACGCTGGCTAACCTCTTTGCGAAAAATAAGCTAGGTTTTAGAATTATAGAGATAGATAATAGAGTTAATGTGTTATCATATTGCGGTACGTTCATTCAACGTCAGCACTTACAAACCGTACCTTAGTTCGACAAAACTATATGTTATGTTTCGTCGAGTGCTAAAGGTTGTATTTTTTTAATATTGCTTCAATTGAGTCGTCTGTGAGTTCAATTGCCTTCAGTATTCTGATTAACTCTTCTTTGTTTTTTGCTTTATGGCGAAATCGAAATCTTCAATCTGATTACTTACGAACAAACGTTCGTTTACTGTCATACCTGAATAATCATTTTTTTTCATCTATAAAGTTAAGGCTATTGTTGAAATAGAAGCTGTTAGTTAGGCATAGTCTCTCCCTACTGGTCTGAGCATCCCGCTCAGACCCAGGATAATAAAAGCGTCCGCTTAAAACATAAGCTTGTTATTAATAGCAAAATTACGTAAATTTACTTTTAATAACTGCTACCTAAAAGGTGGTAAACCAAGCTCTTTGACATGAAAACACAACAGGCAACTTCGCACAAAAATCTGCCAGTTGGTTAGGTTTTGTTCCTTCCCGGAACATTCCGCACAATCCCGGAACAAAATAGAATGCTGGTAATTAGCGAGTTAATCTCAAATTGATGCCAATTTTACTTTTTTCATTTTCCTGGCATCAAAATGGAACAAAATGAGAAGTGGTTTATACAAGTCCCCGGAGTTTATCCCGCTATCGGCGGTATAGGGTTAACCGCCATGCAATTTTCCCAAACCTTTAACATATGGCACAATAATTGTGTATTTTTACTGGTTATCACACAAAACAATACCCTATGAAAAACTATATCCTCTGCCTCGGCGTTGCAGTTACTGTATTAGCCCTGTCCTGCAAAAAAGAAGGCGATAACGCCGCCAACACCCCCCAGCCGCAAGTGTACTTAGACCTGTCTGACACGGCGGGTAATTACTTCAAAGGTTATTACGCCGAGCAGGTAGACCGGAAAGCCGTACTGGGGCGCGTACTTTTTTACGATAAACAACTGTCGCTGAACAATGCAGTAGCCTGCGCAAGCTGCCACAAGCAGGAGTTCGCATTTTCTGACAATGTAGCCGCCAGCCGCGGATTTGAAGGGCGCATGACAGGGCGCAATTCTATGGCTATTCAAAACTTTACTAACGGAACAGCCGGCAACATGTTGGGCACATTTACTACAGGTTTCCTGTTTTGGGACGGCCGCGAAACCAGCCTCACCAGCCTGGTTTCCCGCCCTATACTCAACCATGTGGAGATGGGTATGGATGATATCGATGAACTGCCCGGCAAGCTGGGGCAGTTGGGTTATTATCAGCCCCTCTTCAGGGATGCCTATGGCGATGAAAATATTACAATGGAACGTATAGCGGAGGCGATGGCTTTTTTCATGAGTTCCATATTCTCCCACCAGTCGCGTTTCGATAATTACCTGAAGGCTAAAGAGGAGCTGACTGCTACAGAGCTGTATGGCCTGCAATTGTTCAACCAGAAGTACAACTGTGCCTCCTGCCACCGCATAGTAGAGGGTGCATACCCCGCCGGCGAGTTTGCCAATATAGGCCTCGATGCGCAAAGCAAAGACAGGGGTGCGGCTGCGGTCGGAACATTTGCTTTTCCTGAAGGGTCTTTTAAAGCGCCCAACCTGAGGAATGTGGCACGCACGGCTCCTTATATGCACGATGGGCGTTTCAATACACTGGAAGAAGTAATAGAACATTATAGCAGAGGTATACAAAATAACCCCGCGCTGGACGACCGCCTTAAAGATGAATATGGCCAGCCCATGAGCATGAACATCAGCGACAACGAAAAGCAGGCTATAGTTGCCTTCCTGAATACACTGACGGATTATGCCATGCTCACCGAACCCAAATATTCAAATCCCTTTAAAACTAAATAACCACAATACACACTACTTATTATGCTCAGACAATTCGCGATGATGGCAGCCTTAGCAGCCTGTTTTGCCGCAACCACTACCAGCGCGCAGGAAGAACCTGCCGCGCCTAAGGTTAAAGTATTTGAACACCAGGTTGGTGTGCAGGCCAATGAACTTATCAGGCAGGTGTTTAATTTCAACAATAACAACAATGTGCTCAACAATCCTTACCTGCTCACCTATTCGCTCAACTGGAAGAAACCGGGCGTAGGCATTCGCCTGGGTGTAGGGCCCGATTTTCGCAGTTTTAAGGACGATGATGGCATCGTGCAGCAGGATAATAATATCAATGTAATGAACCTTCGCTTTGGGATAGAAAAAACCTTCGTATTGTCGGCACGGTGGTCGGCAGGTGTTGGGGTCGATGCTATATATTTTAATGATGTGAGTTATACCAAGACCTTCACGCGTTCATTCGATTCTACCGCCACAGATATATCATCGAGCACCAGTACCAAAGGCGGCGGTGCTATGGGCTGGCTGCGTTACCACATTACACCCCGGGTATTAATCGGTACGGAAACCAGCTTTTATTACAGCAAGGGCGATTTCAAACAGCAGGTTTCTATTACCCGGAAGACGGGCAATACCAGCCCCATAGGTGGGCCGTCAAAATTTGAAACCAAAATAACCAAGACCGATAATAAGGTAGAATTCGGCAAATTTAACCTGCCTATGGTCTTTTACCTTGTAGTGAAGTTTTAGTAGCAATCTGCCAAAACAATCCTTATTTTTGCGCCCTAAATAAGTAAGACCCATGGGCCGGATATTTGAAGTTCGTAAATCCAAGATGTTTGCCCGGTACGACCGGATGGCCAAGCAGTTTACCCGTATAGGGAAGGAAATAGCTATTGCCGTAAAAAGCGGCGGCCCCGAGCCCGATACCAATCCTACGCTGCGCCGTATCATGCAGAACGCTAAGGCGCTCAATATGCCCAAGGACCGCATAGAGGGTGCAATAAAAAACGCGCTGGGCAAGGATACGAGCAACTATGAAGAGGTATTGTACGAGGGGTATGCCCCGCATGGTGTAGCCCTGCTGGTAGAAACAGCTACTGACAATACTACCCGTACCGTTGCCAACGTACGTTCGCACTTCAACAAGGGCGGCGGCAACTTGGGCAATAGCGGTTCGGTGGGGTTCCTGTTCAAGCACCTGGGGGTGTTCAAGCTCAATAACGAAGGTGTCAGCCAGGAAGACCTGGAACTGGAACTGATAGATGCCGGCCTGGAAGAAATGGGTGAAGACAGCGAGGGGCACCTGGTTATCAGGTGCGGTTTCAGCGACTTTGGCAATATGCAGAAAGCGCTGGAAGAAAGGGGCATGACTCCTTTGTCTGCCGAGCTGGAGTGGATACCCCTGAATACCGTAGAGGTAACCGATGAGCAGGCGGATGACATATCTAAACTCATAGAGCGTTTGGAGCAGGACGATGACGTGCAGCGGGTTTTCCACAATATGGGATAATGGCTACCAAGCAATGCTCAAAATGCAAGGCAGAATTTACCTGCACTGCGCCGGTAAGCGGATGCTGGTGCGAGCAGTACCAATTAAATACTGACACCCTGGCAACACTGCGTACTCAATATGCCGATTGCCTTTGCCCGCAATGCCTGTCCGGCATAGCATCGGAGCAGCAGCAGGAAAAGCAGGAGGGATAAGTATCCACAACGTGTCCTATCTGAAAAATGACAATAGGTAATCTCTACTTATGTTTTGTTAGCTTTACAAGCTTAATTCTGATATATGAGGAGATTACTAACATTACTTCCTGTTTTATTATTGGCTGCATATAGCTATGCAACCCCCGGCGATACTACCAAAGTGCAGTCTTTTGCCGGTTTACCAATGGACCACTATGGGGCTTTCGATACCACGGTTGAATTTCCTGATGGCTCCGTTGCTTACAGGAAGATACTGATGAATTTTACTTTGGGTAAATACCAGTGTCCAAATAACCCCCAATATTGCGGCGACTGGGATTATGATGTGCATATGTTTATCATGACCAAAACCGGTGATACATTGGAGATTGGCAGGTTCATTACACCCTATGCCAATGCATCATCCCCCCGCACTCCCTGGACGTGGAAGCAGCGTTATGTATTTGATGTGACGGACTTCTACAACCAGCTGAAAGACAGCGCCACTGTGCGTATCTTCTATTCGGGCTACTCATGGGGCTTTACTGCCGATGTCCGTTTCGACTTTATAGAAGGTACACCGCCGCGTAATGTGATTGATATAGACAGATTGTGGAAAGGTGGATATGCATATACCACCAAAAACCCGATTGATAATAATATAGTGCCTGTAAACCTGACAGCTCCTGCTAATACACAATATGCAGAACTGAAATTGAACATTACCGGGCATGGTAATAACAATGAAGGTTGTTCTGAGTTTTGCAGGAAGTACTACCGTGTGATGCTGAATAACAACCAGGTTGCACAGAAGGATATCTGGCGCGATGACTGTGGTTACAACCATATATACCCGCAATCAGGTACATGGGTATATGACCGTGCCAACTGGTGCCCGGGTGATATCGCCTTTACCAATTCACATGCATTGACAGGCATTACCGCCAGTTCTAACTTCGATATTGATCTGGATTTCCAGGCAGCACTGGACTCCACAGGTGCATCCTACAATATCCAATCGGCTGTAATATACTACGGTGCCTTCAACAAGAGTTTAGACGCATCGCTGGATGACATCATTGCCCCCAGCGACCACGAAACGCATTTCCGCTACAATCCCTTTACAGGAAAACCAATAGTGAAAGTGCAGAATACAGGCGCCACTACAATTACCTCTATAAAGTTCAGGTACGAAGTGAATACCAAGGGACCGCAGGAGTATACCTGGAACGGTACCCTGGCATCGCTGGAAACGGCCGATATAGAGCTGGGCCTCATGAGCGACCTGCAGGCTGCAACCGGCAATACCAATACGTTTAAGGTTGAGATAATAGAAGTAAACGGCGCTGCTGACGCTGATGCTACTAACAACAAGTTTACATCTAATTTCAAAGCAGCTGTCAATGTACCGTCAGAACTGTCTATTGAGTTGAAAACAAATTCAGGCACGGTAGTAGGCACCAGCCAAACCAGTTGGAAAATCGTTGACCTGGCTACCAACAATGTAGTGGTACAAAGAAATAACTGTGCGCCTAATACTACCTACAGGGATTCGTTTATACTCAACCAGGGTATGTACAGGCTGGATGTAGAAGATGCGGGCTGCAATGGCCTGTATTGGTGGGCCAGTCCCGGCGATGGCAGGGGCGAGTTGAACTTGTTCAGGAGGGGAACCCTCATACCTGTAACACTTACAGGTCTCTTCGGTGGCGATTTCGGTTGCGGGTTTTCGCAATATTTTAATGTATTGTGGCCGGCAGCCATTACCGAGGTAAATACCCGCCCGGAGATAATGGTACACCCCAACCCCGCAGCCAGCCAGTTGAACGTTACTATTGGTGGTATGGCGCATATACGCGGCACGCTGAGGCTGGTAGATATGATGGGCAGGGTAGTGCTGCAGCAGCAGGTAGATGCCGCCACTGTTGCGGTGAATACTTCAACCATCAGCAATGGTGTATATACAGTGCTGTTTACTACAGCAGATGGTGGTGATACCAGGCTGCAATCAAGGGTGGTAATAGCTAAATAAGTAAAAAGATAATCTGGATAACAGGCTGCCTCAGGGTAGCCTGTTATTTTTTATAACTTTGCCTTGCATGAACGATAGGATAGATAAAATAAAAACATTCCTGCAGCAGTCTCCCGACGACTGTTTCCTGAACCATGCCCTGGCGCTGGAGTACATCAAGCTGGGTGACGATATTCATGCAGGGGAGCTGTTTAAAAAGAACATGGCTTACGACCCCGCCTACCTGGCCACTTATTACCACTATGCCAAATTGTTAGAGCGCCTGGGCGATGAGCAAAGGGCCGTAGCTGTATACGAGCAAGGCATGGAGCAAAGCAAAAAAGCAGGGGATAATCATACATTCAGCGAATTAAGAAGCGCGTACGAGGAGCTTACGTTTTAAGATGTCATTACTAAAAAAGTTTCAGGAGAATTGGAGGCGTCATGGTTTCAACACCATACAGCAACCCATTTTGCTGGCGGTGAGCGCCGGCTCCGACTCTATGGTAATGGCACATTTATTCCTGGAAAGTGCCATACCATTTGTCGTAGCGCATTGCAATTTTCAACTGCGCGGCGAAGAAGCGGATAAAGACGAAGAACTGGTACGCAACTGGTGCGCCCCGAATAATATTGAGTTTTACAACGTGCGATTTGATACCGCCGCCAAGGTAGAACAATGGAAGAAAGGCGTACAGGAAACCGCCCGTATACTGCGCTACGATTGGCTGGAGCAAATAAGGAGTCAACATCAATACGCTGCCATCGCCACAGCGCACCATGCCAACGACAATGCGGAAACACTGCTGATGAACCTGTTTAAAGGTACCGGCATCAGCGGGCTGCACGGTATACTGCCTGAGAACGGACGTATCATCCGCCCTTTATTATTTGCAGCTAAGAAAGACATTGCAGGCTATACGCAACAGAATAATGTGCCCTATCGCGAAGATGCATCGAACTCCAGTGATAAATATACCCGCAACGATATACGGCTGAACATACTGCCCGTGATAGAAAAATCATTCCCTAACATCATCAGCAGCCTGAACAACAGCATACAGCGATTTGCTGAGGCAGAAGAACTATATAAGAAGGCTATAGAACAGGAGCGCAAGAAACTGTTGGAACGACGTGGCAAAGATTATTATGTAGCCATAAAAAAACTGGAGAAGCGGCAGCCATTGCACACTATCTGCTACGAGCTGTTCAAGCCCTTTGGCTTTGCTACAGGGCAGGTACAGGATATTATCGGGCTGCTTTCCTCAGAGAGCGGGCATTATCTTATATCGCCCACGCATCGTATCATCCGCAACAGGGATTTTCTCATCATCACCGTCTTCGATACCCGGCAAGCCGATTTCATTACGATAGAAAATATTCCCCTCACCCTACGCGCGGGCGACAGGCAGTACAAGTTTAAACACACACACGTACCCGCTGAAATACCTACGGACAGTAACATGGCATATATTGATGCGGCTAAACTGGAGCAGCCATTGATACTACGCAGGTGGAAACAGGGTGATTATTTCTACCCCCTGGGTATGGGTATGAAAAAGAAAAAGCTCAGCCGCTTTTTAATAGATAAAAAAATACCCCTGCACGATAAAGAAAACGTGTGGGTGCTGGAAAGCAACAAACGCATAGTATGGGTAGCAGGCCATCGCCTCGATGAGCGGTTTAAAGTAAAACCCGGTACTAAAGAGGTATTGCTGGCCACCGTTACCTGAAGCTCGGGTTCAGCACTTGCTGTATAAATACCTGCCCGTGGCTGGGGTCGAATATCAGTGTAAATACAAACCCGAACACAGCACCCCAGAAGTGTGCGTCATGCCCTATATTATCCTGCCCCTTTTTAGCCGCATAGGCGGAATAGACCAGGTAGATAACCGCAAATACTATAGCGGGTATGGGTACTATGCCAAACAGGTAGAGCATCGTCCACGGGGCATAATACACAAACGAAAATAACACAGCGGCTACAGCCCCCGATGCGCCCAATGCACGGTAATAATAATTATTCCTGTGCTTGGCAAACGCCGGCAGCGACGCGGCAATGAGGGCAAAGAAATATAATACACCAAACAGGTAGGGTTTGCCGATAAATGAGGTGTAGACATATTCTACATTCTCGCCGAATATGTATAGCACATACATATTGAAGAACAAGTGTATGAAATCGGCATGTATCAGCCCGGCGGTAACGAACCTGTAATATTCGCCTGGCGTATTCATACGGGCGGGGTAAAATATCAGCTTGTTCAGCAGTTCATCGTTACTGAATGCCACCAATGACACAATTACGGTAATAGCTATAATGACGATTGTAATGCTCATGTTCCTTTTTTAAGAATGATGATAAGGGCTGTTGTGCAAGATACTGAATGCACGATAAACCTGTTCCGCCACTATCAGCCGCACCAGTTGATGGGGGAAAACCAGTTGCGACAGCGACCATACCTGTTTGGCTTCTTTCTGTATTTTTTCACTAACACCATAGGCGCCGCCTATCAATATGACAAGTGTCTTCACTCCATTGTTCATACACTGCTGAAACTGTTTGGCCCATTGGGGCGAAGTGAGTTGCTTGCCCCGCTCGTCCAGCAGCACCAAGTAGTGGTGCGATTGCAATTTTTTTAATATCAGTTCTTCCTCCCGCTGTTTGGCCAGTTCAATATCCGTCGTTGCTGCTTTTTTGGGCAATTGCAGGGTCACCAGTTGCACGGGGTTGTAGGGCCGGGTTTTCTTGAAGTAATACTGCACACCCGTCTCAATAAAAGCCTCGTTCTCCTTGCCTACCGACCATATTTCAATATCCATACCCTGTATTTTGCAGGTGTAAAGTAACAAAAACCGTCACCGCTAACTCTTAAAAAAATGCTTTGCAAAATAAGATAATGCCCTTATCTTTGCAGTCCCAATTCAAAAAAAGGGATGGCTGCGTAGCTCAACTGAATAGAGCATCTGACTACGGATCAGAAGGTTTCAGGTTTGAATCCTGACGCGGTCACTACAAAACAAAGGGTTTCAGCAATGGAACCCTTTTTCTATTTCAAGCCCCTCTATCTCCTCCAGGGTGAGGACATATGAGTTGGTTCTGAGCAAGTGTTGCCGAAGTGTTGCCATATTCTATGTTTTTTTGTCTATCGCGAGAAGCCCCTCTATATCCCCAAGCCCGCCCGGCCAAACCGTTCGGACGGAGGGAGGACATGTGAGTTGGTACTTTGCAAGTGTTGCCGAAGTGATGCCATATTCTCTGTTTTTTTGTCCACCGCGATAAGCGGGGACGATTCCGTAATATTGCATACAACAAAATATCAAAACCATGTTACAGGCCATATACCGTGCCGTCTTCATTTTAGTATTATCCTGTGGTTTCATCCCGGCTTTTAGCCAGAGCTTTTATGTGAATGCCTGGTGGACCCCAAATCAGACAAACCTAACTTATGAATTTACCGTAGGCGGGTGCCAAATACCCCAGGACAGTACGGATTTGACCATATACACCTGCAAAGCAAAAACGAAGCCCAACCCATCTTATGTAGACAGCAGTTTTACAGATATGGCTATTGACGCAGCTCAAAACTTATGGTACCTGACACTAGCCGGGGACCTATATATGAGGAAACTTGACGACACTGCCTCATGCGGCTATGTGGGTAGGTTCTCAGATACACCGGCAACTTTCAGCGGGCTTGTTGCCGACAGAAATGGCACTATATTCGCGGCTGCTAACAGATATGACCATTGTGTGCTGTATAAATATGATGCCACTAACGGGTTTAAGAACCTGGGCATGCTCCCCAAATGGGTAGAGTGCGCCGGCGACCTGTTTTTTTACAAACAGAGGTTGTTTATGACATGTATTGACAACAGGGCAGATTCTTTCTTTGTGTACGAAATAGCCCTGGCCGACCCCGCGCAAAGCTGCTACTATATGCCGTTGCCGGGCATTACACACCCTTGGGCGGCATATTCTTACCAGGATGGCAATAAACACCGTGTATTTATCTCTTCTACCGCCCCGCCGAACTACGCTACATCGCAACTGGTGGAAATAGATATGCAGAACAAAAAAGTACTGAGCTCGGTATGCAGTTATACCTTCCAGATACGGGGGGCGGCGGCGTTTTACGACGCAACAGGCGATACAACCCATTGCCCATTTGTACCGAAATCGGTGGCAGCAATAAACGGCGAGGATGAGCAGTTAACTGTTTACAACCCCTCCAATCAAACCATACGCATTAACACCAGCCTGAAAGTGCAGGATATACGAACGATAAACCTGTACGACCTGTATGGTAAAAGGGTGCGCCAATACACCGCTAACGACTTCCCCGGCAATATGGTTATAGCTGATTTACCGGATGGCATGTACCTGCTGCATATAGCCACCAAAGACGGCAGGCAATGGAAAGAGAAGGTGGTGAAGGGTGGTTGGTAACATGACATGAAAAAACAGCCATGCATTAGCATGGCTGTTTTTTTGTTGGTTCGATTATTCGAAACGGTCATCTAGTTACCTGTATTGGAACTCCCTTGGGAAGTGGGAAATTGTCTTACTCAATCATTAAACCATAAAAATTGAGACGGGAATAAATATTTTAGACACAATATTAATGTGATAGCTAGAGAATATACTATTAGAGAAACGTAACTAACATTATATTTTCTCCCTTTTATTGCCAACAATACCAAAAATGTCAAAGGCCACAGAAATGCACTTATAAATCCTATGATTGCTACGTAAAGTGATATAAGTTTGATTGTTGCAAACCCCAAATCTGTTGGATCTGGGTCTTTGCCATATTGTGGAATATGACCTAATTCTAAAGTTGCGACAAATATCAACGAGATACAAATCAAGAACCAAATGAATGGTACCCATGACATAACATTGTGTAGTTTCCTCAGCATAAAGTACATATTACTTAAAGACATAGCCAGCAGCGTTAAATATTTCAAACCAATTGCCATCGGGAGGAGTTGATAACCATCCTCCGCCCATAAAATGATTTAGTTCGGTACCCAAGGGTTCGAAAATGGTATTGTATTCGATACCGTTTGATGTAGCTTGAACACCAAATATATGGTCTGTAAAGTCTGCTGTCTTAAAAACTTGTCCAGGATATTTGTGATGGGTAACACCATCTATTCTAAAATTTACTCCTCTTCCATGTTTTAGGGGGTATGCTCCTTTCTGTGAAAGTCCGAATCGTTTAACATCGTTATCAGGCTTGTAGTGGATAGTTTTTCCAGACCTGTTTTTCAACGTCCACCCATCATGTTCTCCGTCAGGGTCTCCATCTCCGGGATATAATCCATCCTCATTTTCCAAACTAGATAACTTAAATGTTTTAGGATCACCATCCCAGAATCTACCCCCTTTTCCTGTAGCTGCAAAACCCGATGCCAATCCACCAATTATCGCACCTCCGATCGCGCCATAAGCTCCAGATTTCAACCCTACGCCTAAACCTTGTCCAAAAGTAGCACCGCCAACCCAGGCGTTACCTGCTCCGCCAACGAAACCACCTGCAAAGCCACTTGCACCTCCTATTGTAGCACCACCAACAAAACCACCTGCGTTAACAAGGCCACCAACATATACTCCAGTTGCACCTGCTATTCCTCCTGCCAATGCCCCAACACCAAAGTATTTTAATCCATCTCCAAACGTATTAACATTACCTTTTATTGCCTGTACACCTAAATTAACAACCCCACCAATAGCGGCACCCACCACAATGTTCACCCATTCACCATCCGGGTCATTATACTTCAGCGGATTGTTGCGGGCGTATATGTACTTGTTGTAGTCCTGTGTATTGGTACCATCGGGTATATAGGGGTCGGGGCTAAACATTCGGCCCACCAGCGGGTCGTACAGCCTGCCATCCATATTGATGATATTGTTATCGTAGAAGTTGGCGAAAGTAGGCTGCCATATATGCTCATGGCCTGTGTAGCCACGGTCGGTTATCCATGTAGCCGGGTTGGCGCCTATATCAAAGAACAGAAAAACTTTGCTGCACCCTTTACAGAAAACCCGGCAAGGGCAAAATCATCTTCATCAATCAGGAGATTGACTGCCAGCCCGACGTAGCCAAGTAGACTACGCCGAGTGGACGGAAACTCAATACTTCGGATAATTTTTAAAGCCCCAATCTCCTGTATTAATTCTTCGAACTATTCTATTAGGATTCATAACTAACCCTATTTCAGCATGTTGATATTCTTTTGATAATTTCCCTATGTACCGCTGAGGCTCATTAATTTTCCACACCCACCATTTTTCAGATATTTTTACATCTGGATTTCCATAATCTGTGGTATCTCTAAAAAGTACATCATTATAAAATCCAACTTGCTTTATATTACCAACAAATTCCCAATGTCCCATACTGATACCCAATTTTGTTATACAATGTGCAAAAAAGTCCACATCATCGCTTACTATTTCTAATAATTCAGCACCATTATTTATATCATATTCTCTTTTAAACGCTCTGATAACATCACTATTTAACTGTGTGACATCACTAGTTATGTACTGAAAATATTTAGCACTTTTTTTGTTTCTGACTACGAATACATCACCAATATTAGTGTTACCTTTCATTAAACTATTATTTTATATTGTATAAATGCCAATATTTTGGAGCTATTGAATTTCTGATATTATATAAATTATCTAATCCATGCTTATTTATCAAATTTTGTTCAAAAATTCTTGAATCAAGGGTATTTATTATATTCGAACCTTCAGGGTGAACACGATAATCCAAAGTAGCTCTCTGTGTACCAGAACGCAAGTGTTCTTCAAAACGTAATTCAGGCGGTCTAGCCGTTCTGCCGACATACCTAACTACACCGTCTTCATCAAACCCTTCATAGACTGAATGTGTTTTTATTTGTCCCACTGGCCTTACAGGTAACATAAACACATTCTGTTTGTTATGAGCACCAATCCAAAAAGTCCTACCATGCCTCAAAGCTTTTATGCCATTGAAAGTCCCTCCAGTGATAGCACCTCCTGCTGCACCCCACAACATACTCTCTAAGACTTGTTTGCCCAATGATTTATTGGGGTCATAATCACCCAATAGAATCGCGGTGCCGTAAGTCAGTATTGCACCTGAAAGTGCACCACCCCCGGCGCCACCAAGTGCTCCACCCACAAAACCACCAGCACCTGCCGCTGTCGTCCCCATAACCCCAGCAGAAATACCTGCGCCACTTACGAGACCTACGCCAGCCCCAAATGTAGCTCCTGCAACTCCACCCGCTAGTGCCCCAACTCCAAAAGCTTTAAAACCATCTCCCCAAGAATTAACATTCCCTTTCGCGCCTTGGATAATTAAATTAGCAACACCACCGATTGCCGCACCCACCACAATATTCACCCATTCACCATCAGGGTCATTATACTTCAGCGGGTTGTTGCGGGCGTATATGTATTTGTTATAATCCTGTGTATTGGTACCATCGGGTATATAGGGGTCGGGGCTAAACATACGGCCTACCAGCGGGTCGTACAGCCTGCCATCCATATTGATGATATTGTTATCGTAGAAGTTGGCAAAGGTCGGCTGCCATATATGCTCGTGCCCTGTATAGCCACGGTCGGTTATCCAAAAGCCGGGGTGGGCGCCTATGGGGTAGGGCTGCCAGTTGTTGGGGTCGCGGGTACGGCCCCAGGCATCAAAGCTGCGTTCTTCCACTATACCATTGGCCGCGGCGCCTGCCGTCCAGTTGATATCCATCAGGTGGGTAATGCTGCCCAGGTGGTCGCGCATAGGGTAGTATATATTACTTACAGTGGGTTGTCCGGGAAAAGAGAACAGCTTGAGTATAGATACCAGTTCATCGCCCGCCCATACATAAAACAATTCATCTTTACCGCCGCTGGGGTAGTCTATCCGTTCGTAATTGTTGTAATAGGTTTTGGTTTTAGTAAGGCTGCCCGCAGCGCCGGCAGTCAGGTCGCTATAGGTGGCTTGTACGCGCTGATCGTCTGCCCCGTAGGTAAAGAAAACTTCATTGTTCTGGTCTTCACGCATGGTTTCCACCTTCTCAAATGGGGTGTACACAATGCTCTGCCTGTACTGTGGTATGCTTACTGAAGCAGGGAATGGAGGGCCACTAGGTAGCTGCACGGTTTTTAATGCATAATGGTCGTATCTCCAGTTGGGATAATCAGGGTCAACAGGAGCTGCATCATCTTTCTCTGTAATATTACCATGCTCGTTATACCCCATATTTAAGGTTTGCATGCCGGGCCCGCCCCATAGCGATTGTGATACAGTGCTCAACCTGTCATAATGGTTGTCGTAGGTGAAATCCTCGGTATGGTTGCGCGTGGGCATAGCGTCACCACGCCAGTTCAGGTTGCCCGTATGTATATCAAAAGAGTACCTGTTATCAGCGATGTTGACACCCATACCGGTATTGAGCATTTCGTGTTTTTCCAGCAGGCCATGCACATCATAGGTACGCATATCGGCATAAGCGGGGGCATTACCTGTATTGAAGAAGTAGGCTCCAAGCCGTTGGCCACGTGGGTTCAGCCACCATCCTTCCCATAGTTTTTGATAACCCGGAGGGGTAGGAATAGAAAAATGAGCACCATTAACTAGCTTAGCTTCCTTAACTACCCCAGCTGCTTGTGGATAATAGGTGTATTCAATGGTAATATCGTTATCAAAAATATATCGCTTTAAATCTCCATTGGGGTAGTACTGGTAAACGGTTTCGAAGATATTATCTTCTGTAATTGAGTGCAGCCACCCTTCGGCATAGTATGTATAATCTTTAACATGGCCGTTGGGCGAGGTTTCCTGTGTAAGCTCCCCGGTACTGCCCAGGCCGGTACTGTTATCATAGGTATATGTGTATGGCTGACTGGGCCTGACATATGTTTTTGTAATACCCTGCCCAACAAATCATAATCGTATTGATAGACCGTACCTGTGGCAGTGGTGTGCGTAGCTACAACGACGGAGCATCAATTCCGCTTGGCTTGGCAGCTTACAACATGTACAATAAGTATGTCATCAAAACGGGTATGTTCGACATGCCTTCAGGTACAAAACTTTTCCTGCACGATAAATACCTGAACAAGAAGGAAGAACTGAACCCCGGTTTTGAATACTGGTTCGATATAACAGCAGATACCAATTCGCAAGGCAACAGCCGCTTTGAAATAAACATGGTTGACCAGCCTGCGAATAGTATTGCTTTTACAGAAAGGCGAGCTGCAAAAATGCAGATCATTCCCAACCCTGCCAAAGAGGAAGTAAAAATATCCTTCGACAAACTGGAAGGAAAGGCTATACTCAAATTGTCCAATATTGCAGGTCAGGTAATATTCAGCAGGGAAATAGAAGCTACCGCTGGCAGCGTTATTATCCCTTTGTACAACCTGCCTGCAGGCATTTACATTGTCGAACTACAAAGTAGCAATGCGAAGTTCTCAGAAAAACTCATCAAAGAATAGCTTATTACTTCGCGAAAAAATGGATTCAATAAAAATAACGAATTTTTAAGCGGTGGCGCAACCGGATAAGCACAAATGTGATAATAGTCAGGAGTGCCCATGGTTAAAGGTGTGTAGCTACAATGACTTGTTACCTGCGCACTTCCCGATGGGCATGCATATTTATCCTCAAAAACAGGGTGTTTTTCCCCTTTGACTTATTCGCAAAAAATACAGGTATTGAAAATCAAGGCAGTACAAAGTATTAGAAAACTAATTAAAAGAACAGAAATGACAATACTGATACTAAAACTCCAGTAGCTTTTTGCTGAATTGCTTCTTTGTATCCTCTTCAAAACTGTCTAAATAAGCTTGCGTAGTGCTTTTGTCTGTATGACCCAGCGCCTCTTGTATAAATTCCACGCCCGAGTCTGCGGTCACTGCAAAACAAAGGGTTTCAGCAATGGAACCCTTTTTCTATTTGCGCAAATCTTTCCGGATAAATCCAATAAAAAAGCCGAGCGTTAAAACGCTCAGCCCCTATAAACCCTATCACCATGAAAACAGTACAAAAGTACTATAATCCGTCCTTTAGTTTTGTTAAAGCATTTATAAAGAATCTTACAGCATAAGGCGTAGGCTAAACATCCTTCCGCTTTTTCAGTTTGTCTAATTGTTTCATATATAGGCCAATGTCTTTTATGTCCTGTTCGGATATAATGTCTTTAAACGCAGGCATTACACCCAGCCCATGTTTCGCCTGGAATTTTTTCAGGAAATTGGGCTTGCCATTCACCGCCGGCCCCAGGCCCGCCTCGCCTGCAGGATGGCATTTCTGGCAATACCGGTTATATTTTTCCTGCCCGTTGGCTACGCGGGCATCGCTACGGTCCACTACAGCCCCTGTTATCGGTTCGCTTTTTCTTGTAGCACAGGCACCGTATATGATAAACAAACTTATCACCAGGATATACTTTGCCGATTCGTATGTCTTTCTCATAACTTAATTTTTTCGTGTTATTCTCCATATTATTCCTGTGCCCGTTTGTGGTTCGGGTCCCCGCTCCGTCATCTTCAGTATGCCGAAGTCTACGATATACAGCGCCGCATCTTTAGGATGAAATTTCACAGCGAGTGGCCTTTCCAGCCCGCCCTTGCCCAGCATGCTGGCCGGTGCGTTCTTTTTACCTTTGTTTACTGCAAAGTCCTCTACCACCCCTGTTTGTACATTCACCCGCACTACCTTAAAACCTACAGGCGCCCATACCTTACCTACACCCGGTGCCATATCTCCAAACTCAGCCGCAAACAATTCTCCCGTGTGCCCGAACGATTTGTGCGTAGAAAAGTCCATGCCGTTGGTAGATGAGTGTACGCCGAACATGGCTACAGGCCTTGGTGGTTTGTTAGGGTAATCTTTCATCACCGGCTTCACAAGGTCTTTGCCCGGCACTGCGAAACCTTTCTTCCCTGCCATTTCAACTCCTGCACTAAAGTCAGGATAACCATACCATATGCCGGGCTCCAGTTTCCACAGCACGTCGCCCGTACCCCATATAGGGCGGCTGCCGCGGTCGTCGTAAGAGTTCTCGCTGATATAAATATCCCCGTTGGGCGCCAACGCCAGTCCATAGGGATTACGCAAACCCCAGGCTACCATCTCAGGGTTACCACCCTCCAATGGTATCCGCATTATCGAACCCGTGCAGGGCACACAGCCTTTTATTACCTCTCCCGCTTTAGTAGCTGTGCCAAAAGGTACAAATGCACCTGTTGTTGCCTTATCGTCCGGGTCTTCTGTCAACACATTATCCGTTACATAGTTTTGCCCTGTTAGGGTAATATCCTTGCAGGGTATTTCATGAAACTCCGGGTGGCGGCTTAGCCAGCCGAATTGCATATTGTCTTCGCCCACCACACCCGAATTAGTTGCCGTTCCCTGCCCGAAGTAGATGTAGTTATCCTTGATGACTAAGTGGTCGGTATGGTGGTCGCCTATGCTGGGCAAGCCCGATACCAGTTCTTTCATTTCTCCCTCCAGCGTCACGCGGAATATCTTGCCACCTTCAGCAGCGCCACCTTCAGAAAGATAGAGATAACCTTCATGAAAAATCAGGCTGGTCCATGGGCCGTTTTTGCTGCCCTTAGCCAGTGTTGTAAATTTGCCATCGTTTTCCATCCGCAATAGTTTGGGCTCCAGCCATACTTCGCCATATGAATAACCTGCCTCTATTACATAGATACGCCCCTGGTCGTCAAAGGTCATAGAACTGGGAAAGGTAAGGCCGGTTGCTACCGCCTCAGCAGTATAACCCGGTGGCAGGGCTATGTCTTTTGGATTAATCATTTGTGATGGTACCTTACCTATCTGCCCACCACCTTTCGATTTTTTCATTCTGTAACAACCTGTATGTACAACGAGGATAGATAACAGGATGAGTATCATATATTTTTTCATATGCCGGACTTATTATATACCCTTAACAATAAATCCCTCAATCAGTTCATTTAAAACGATTCTCCGAAAGACACATAAAACCCATCCTGCCCGTCGCTGGCCAGTGCATAGTCAAAACGTAAATTGATATTTTGTTTTCGGTCTATCACAAACCGGATACCCGCCCCATAATTTGGTTTTATATTATTGAATGACAGCTTATTAAACTCAGGATATAACTTGCTGACACCGCCAAACACGGCTGCGCCAAAACGCCACACTACTTTAAAGCGTACCTCAGCCTGCAGGGTACTCAGGTTTTTGTCCCTGAACCTGCCGTAGTAAAACCCCCTCACTTTTTTGTCGCCCCCCAGCAGTGAATAATCATAAAACGGTGGATTACCAAAGGTGAACTCATTAAGAAAACGGCCCGCAATGATGACATCAGGCCACACAGTTTTGTAACCGCGGGCATCAGCCAGCAGCTTGCTGTATACAGGAATTGTTGATGACCCATTGTAAGTATTGGTTAGCTCCAGGTAAGTGCCGCTGCCGGGGTTCAGCAGGTTATTGCGGGTATCTTTTAATGCCGTAAAGCCACCACCTGCTATGTTGGCATCCACCAGCTCTGCATGGTAGTTCATTGCGGTATCATAGTTGAGCGCATAGTAATTGATGTACCTCAGCCTGGGCCCTATAAAGAATTTTTTGTTGATGTTCTTCAACAGGTTGACATCGGCCACCATCCTGTTGCTCTGATATAGTACCTGCGCGGCATCGTTTGTGCCTTCCCCGATTCCGTAATAGTAATCAGGGAATTTGGAATACTGTAAGGTGCCCTGTGTGTACCATTTCTCTTCCCTGAAAAAATAATTCCACCCGGCCTCCAGTATCACCTGCCTTCGCCAGGTATAGTTAAACTCCAGTTTGGCATTAGAAGTGCGTGTCAATGTGTCCCTGTAAAAATCCAGTGTGAACAGGCATACTGCGCCTATATAAGTACTTGTTTCAGGCGTATGGCCAAAAGCGGGTACGGGCAAGACTTTGATTTTGGGAGGTTGCTTTGTACTTGTATCCTGGTTTTGTGCATAGCATACTGTGGAGCATATCCATAATAAGAATGTTAATCGTAAAGAAGATGCCATCGTCTATCTCTGTATTGAATTGTGAATTAATAACAAAGAAATTACCTGTTTTGTTATATGGACATTCACGTCAGGTTATTTTAATAACAACTTTTCCCGGGTGACTACCTGTAGCGTATGAACCTCAGGGCATTATTTTTTGTTTTATGCATAAACAATGCCTGATGAGCAAGCACCCACGCAACAAGAAACGTGGCAGGGTATGGAGGATCATACTAATAACCCTGGCGGTTTTGATAGCTATTCGTATAGCATTGCCATATATTGTTCTGCATTATGCCAATAAGACACTGGCAGAAATGGATGGCTACTACGGTCATGTAAATGATGTTGACCTGCACATATACAGGGGAGCATACCAACTTGATTCACTTTATATAAATAAAGTAGATAGCGCAAGCGGCGACCGGACCGAATTTTTCAGTTCGCGGATGATAGATCTTTCTGTGGAATGGCAGGCCCTGTTTGACGGTAAAATTGTAGGCGAACTGGAATTTTATCAACCTAAATTGGTTTTCACCAGGGATAAGGCAGAGTTGGGCGATGTAGCGAAGGATACCAACGATTTCAGGAAATTGCTCAAAGACTTCATGCCGCTGAAGGTAAACAGGTTTGAAGTGTTTAACGGCAGCATCCATTATGCTGATGAAACAGCTACTCCCAAAATTGACATCTCACTGGACAGCACGCATATCCTGGCTTACAACCTGACTAATGCAGAGAAAAACGGTGATACACTACCATCTACGGTCACTGCCACTGCGTATGCCTACGAGGGCGTACTGAGTTTCAAAATGAAACTCAATCCACTGGCCGAAGACCCGACATTTGACATGGAAGCGGAAATGGAACACCTGAACCTGGTATTGCTGAACGACTACCTGAAAACCTACGGCAATTTTGACATTAATAAAGGGACTTTTGGTTTATACACAGAGTTTGCCGCCAAAGAAGGGAAGTTTGCAGGTTACGCAAAACCGCTGATAAAAGACCTGGACGTGGTAGGCCCTGAAGATAAAAACGATAAATTTTTTGAACGGATATGGGAAAGCGTGGTAGGTGCTGCAGGTGTGATATTCAAAAACCCCAAAAAAGACCAGGTGGCGACTAAGGTGCCTATAGAGGGCGAATTTGGTAATGCCGGTATAGATACATGGGAAGCGATATTTGAATTGTTGAAGAATGCCTTCGTACAGGCGTTGCTGCCACAGATAGACCAGCAGGTAAATATTGAAACAGTAGATGAAGAAGTGGATGATAAAAAACCGGGATTGTTGAAACGTATTTTTACCAAAGAGGATAAGAAGAAAAAGAAAGAAAAGTCATAAATG
>CAZEZM010000005.1:181252-192334 GCA_964515955.1 uncultured Flavipsychrobacter sp.
TCTTTCTGTCGCCTGATGTATCAATTTTATAAAACTGTCCGTTGACGCATAATAGCCCCTGCGAAATACCTTTTGTATGTTTTGTGTCAATAGCTATTATCTTACCATTATATAGTTTGGTAACCTCATCTACTACCGTATGGCCATGCACAATATACCGGGCACGATATTTTTCCAGCGCCTTATCCACCAGTCCATGCGAAACTTCTTCCTTAATGACGCCCCTATACCAGAAAGGTGATGTTTCAGGTGAGAAAAGAATATTTAGTTCAGTGCCAAACCTTGCACGCTTTTGCTCTTGTTCTGTAAAATAATAAGGACGGCAGAGGTTGTTAATTTCAGGTATGCCCAGTGACATATTTAATGTTTCTTGTGAAATACCGGCATGACAAAAAAGAATATCGCCTGTACGCTCAACAATATTTTTTGTGGCTAGCCAACGTCCCAATTCTGTACCGGGTTTGAACCATTGTTTGTAATTGTCTTTTATGAGGTATGTATTCTCTATGTATTTCCCATTCACATATTTCAGGTTGTTGCTCATATTCATTATCTCATGGTTACCCAATACGTATTGCACTTTTCCTCCCGCTTTTTCCGCCTCCTGCTCCAAGTGATATATCAGCCAAAGCGTTTCAGTTACATTTATACCTCTATCCATAAAATCTCCCACCAACACCATGTGCCCGGTGCCGAAAGTCCACTTGTATTTTGTATCCATGACGTGGTTGGCAATGAGTAACTGCCTGAACGCACCAAATTCTCCTTCTATATCCGAAAAAGCGATGATGCTATCTGCTGTAGGGTAAATGGGCGGCTCAGGTTGCAGGCTGTCTTTAAGTGTTGTTGTGAAATCCCAATCAGGATGTCCGTCAAAACGGCATTGAACTGTTATTGCCTTTCTATTGTGGAATGTATCTGTAACGCCAACATACCCGGTATCTACATGAACCACCGACTTTACAATAATGAGACTATCGTGGTAAAAGATATGTGGCCCATCAGTACCGGGTCCTGCTTCCTGTTCATCTACTAGCGCATAGTCTGGAAATACAACCCACTCATCAACCACTTTGGCTGATATAAGTACCATTCCAACAATATTATAAAGTACATACAGCCCAAAGCCTGTTAATACATATTTTAAGAACCTGCGCATATACTAATATACGCATATGCAGCAGCGATGGTTACAGCGACACCAAATACTCTTCCAACTCCTTCAGCGAAAAACTGCTCAGGTTCCGTTCTTTGGTCAGTCCCCCTTTTTGTGCTGCCAGTACGCCGTAATACACATCGTGGTAGCCTGCTACAGCATGGGCATCGGGGTCTATGCTCAACATAGCTCCTGCTCCTATGGCATAGCTTATCCATTGCCAGTCCAGGTCAAGCCTGCGGGGGTGGGCGTTTATTTCTATTACTACTTTGTGTTTTACACACTCATCTATAATTAGTTTATGGTCCAGCGGGTACCCCTCGCGCGATAGCAGCAGCCTGCCCGTGGGGTGCCCCAGTATTGTGGTGTAGGGGTTGCGTATGGCTGCCAGCACCCGTTCCATAGCTTTTTCTTCTGTCATCTTCAGGTTGCTGTGTACAGATGCTATCACCAGGTCGAATGTATTCAGTATATCGTCATTGTAATCCAGCCTGCCATCGTTCAGTATATCGGCCTCTATACTCTTGAAAATTCTGAATGGTGCCAGTTGTGCGTTCAGCGCGTCTATTTCAATATGCTGTTTGGCTATGCGTTCGGGTGTCAATCCATTGGCGTAGTAGGCCGATTGTGAGTGGTCGCTGATAACTAAATATTCATAGCCTTTTTCTATCGCCGCCTTCGCCATTTTCTCAATGGTTTCAGCACCGTCGCTCCAGGTGCTGTGGCTGTGTATAATGCCTTTGATGTCCTGTGGTTGTATCAGCTGAGGCAACTGATTGGCAGCAGCTTTTTCCAGTATAGCCGCCTTTTCCCGTAGTGGCGCTATAATATAAGGCAGTTTATTGGCGCTGAATATTTCCTCCTCGCTTGCCGGGGCAGCAAGCATTTCGTATTTGGCCTCAAAAGCTGTTACAAATTCCTGCGAGGCGGAATGGACAAACAGCGATTGGTAAAAATTATCCTTATCGGTGAGGAACAGCCGTATAGCCGGTTGGTTGGGTGCATCTACGTGCAGTATATTGCCCTCCAGCGTTGTGGTTACCCCCTGCGTGACACCAAACTGTTTTTGCAAGGTAGCAGCATCTGCATCGGTAATGATATCTATAAATTCTACAGTGGGCATGTGCCTGCGTACCTCGCCCGACAGTTCAAACTTTTTGCCGGGGTTCACCCTGCTCAGTTGCGATACGAGGGTATTAGCCAGGCCTTCCACCTCCGCCCACAGCCTGTAGTTCTGGTTC
The DNA here is from genome assembly GCA_964515955.1 of uncultured Flavipsychrobacter sp. GTDB lineage: Bacteria > Bacteroidota > Bacteroidia > Chitinophagales > Chitinophagaceae > UBA5543. The sequence goes on from CAZEZM010000005.1 coordinate 183,650, forward strand.
AGCCGTATAAAGGCTATACTCTGCAATATGCTTTCCTGTGTTTTGGCGCCAAAACCTTTGAACTGCGCCAGCCTGTTTTCGTTGCAGGCATACTCCAGTTCGCCCACACTTTCTATACCCATCTCGCGCCATATCAGGGCTATCTTCTTTGGCCCCAGGCCTTTTATCTGCATCATTTCCAGCACGCCTTTGGGTGTGCGGTTAATCATTTCTTCCAGCGCCAGCAGTTTGCCTGTTTCCAACAGTTCACGAATTTTACTGCCTGTGCTGCTGCCTATGCCCCTGGTAGCAAATAATTGCGCTTCATCCATCCCGGCCACCTCTGCTGGCAGGCGTTCTATATTGTATGCTGCTATGCTATAATTCTTTGCACGAAAGGCGTCCTCGCCATGTATATCCATCAGTTTGGAGAGCAAAGAAAAATGGTCGGCTATTTCGCTGTTGGTCATACTGCAAAAATCAAAAGGAAAAATTCAAAAAGCAAAAAGCAGGGTAATTATTGAGCCATTCAGAAATTCATCCCCCCTTTAGGGGTGGGGGTAGCTATTGGCCAATTGTCCCGCTTTTTCCTTCACCCATCCCAGTGCTTTCTTCAGTTGCTCCTCGCGGTTCAGTTGTGTATTGTCCAGTACCAGTGCATCGGTGGCCTGTGTCAGCGGACTTTCTTCGCGGTTGCTGTCTATATAGTCGCGCATCTGTATATTGGCCATCACCTCTTCGTAGGTAATGTTCGGGTTCTTTACATACAATTCCTGGAAACGGCGGTTCACACGCACGTCCATTTCAGCAGTCATAAATATTTTCAGTTCAGCATGGGGAAACACCACCGTTCCTATATCCCTGCCATCCATCACTATGCCCTTCTCTTGGCCCATTTCCTGCTGTTGCGCTACGGCAAATTCGCGCACCTCTTTTATGGCTGCTACATCACTCACTTTTTCCGCCACTATCATATCGTGTATATGATGCAGTACATCCTCACCGTTCAGGCATATTTCCGACTGGCCCGTTGTCTCATTTTTAATAAAACTGAGCCTGATATTGCCCAGCGCCTCTTTTACTTCGGTTATATTACCGATGTTGATATTATTGCGCAGGAAGTATAAAGTGATGGCGCGGTACATAGCGCCGCTGTCTATATGGCGGTAGCCCAGGGCCTTTGCCAGTTCTTTGGCCAGGGTACTCTTTCCGCATGACGAATGCCCGTCTATCGCTATGATGATTTTCTCTTCCATAAGCACAAAGTTCTGTTATCCCGCCCGTAAATAAAATAGGGCAGATGTTATAAAAAAATGGTAAATTATTGGAACAGCGCCGCAGCTAACAGCGAATGGCAACAACTAATCCGCATACCTGTTGTTGTTATATAAGACTAAAACGCGATGTTATGAAACGTGTGTGGATAGTGGTTAGCTTAGTCACGCTCTTTGCAGTAATATATCATGCGGCACCCTTCATCGGCCTGCCCGATAAATTGATTATCGGCATGTTCATCCTCTCACCTTTCCTGGTAGTGTATATGGCTTATGTAATCCTGAAATACGGAAAACCATCAACATATACTTTCGACGAGAGGTGGTATGAGGATAGGCCTTAGAGGTTCGGGAAAAGATCTGCCTCAAGGTAATTCAATCTGACACATGGTAACCCCCACTGGCTATCACTTATTTAAAGTTGTATAATACAACAATTTTACGTAAATTTACATTTGATAAGTAGCTGCCTGGTAAGGTAGCTACTTAAGTTCTTTGACATGAAAACATAACAAATATTTTCTGGTGCCACAGGTTGCCAGGCTCTTAGGTTTTGTTCCCCCCACAGAACATTTTCTGCACATTTGGAACAAAATAGAAATTTGACAATCAGCGATTTAACTTCAAATTGATGCCACTTTTATATTTTCCGTTTTCCGGCATCATTTTGGAACAAAAAGCACCCATACGTTGTCCTCCTCGTGGAAGAGATAGAGGGGCCTCTCGTGAAACTGCTGTGACCGAAAGGGATGACAAAATGGAATTAATCAATTATTAGTCTTCCCCTTCAGGGGAGATAGAGGGGCCTCTCGCGTCGGATTCATTTTCCGGCATCATTTTGGAACAAATTCAAAAAAGAACCATTGCCGTCCCGATAGCTATCGGGATGTCTGATTTTTGACTTATCCACATTTCACGGATGTTCCACGCAAATATGCACCAACCACATTAACTTTGTTACACTGGCAAACCAAACAAAAAAAAGGAGCATAAGGGAACATGAAACTTACGTATTACGGACATTCCTGTTTTATAGTAGAGGCGGCAGGCTTAAAGCTGCTGTTCGATCCGTTTATTTCAGGTAACGATAACGCGAAAGGTATTGATATTCAGTCGATTGAGGCAGATTATATCCTTATTTCACACGGCCACGGCGACCATATAACCGACTTGGTAACCATAGCTAAAAAAACAAGGGCGCAGGTAATAGGCATGCTGGAAGTGGCTAACTGGATTAACAAACAGGGCTATGATAATGTAATCGGCATGAACCTGGGGCTGCTGAAAACGGATTTTGGCAGCGTACGTATGACGCCCGCAGCGCACAGCAGCAGTATGCCCGATGGCAGTTACGGGGGTAATCCTGCTGGCTTTGTGGTTACTACGGCAGATGGTACTTTCCATTATACGGGTGATACCTGCCTGGTAATGGATATGCAACTGATACCACGCTATGGCAAAATGGCCTTCGCCATTATGCCCGTTGGCGGCCACTTCACTATGAACGTGGAAGATGCGGTAATAGCTGCGGAGTTTGTACAGTGCGATAGGGTAGTAGGTGTGCATTACGATACATGGTCGCCCATAGCTATAGATAAAGAAAAGGCTAAGAAAATATTTGCAGACGCAGGCCGGGAGCTATTGCTGCCTGCCATTGGCGAAACGATAACCATATAATTAACAAGTGACGTTCGGGGAAAAAGATTAATTTAACCAGCTTAGTACAACCATATATATGTCAAAAGTAATAGCAATAGCAAACCAGAAAGGCGGTGTAGGGAAAACTACCACTGCCATCAACCTGGCTGCCAGCCTGGCCGTGCTGGAATACAAAACCTTGCTGATAGACGCCGATCCGCAGGCCAATAGCACTACGGGCAATGGCTTCGACCTGAAGAACATCCAGCTGAGCCTGTATGACTGTATGGTGAATGAAACACCGGTGTCGCAGGTGATACTGGAAACAGAAACGCCAAACCTCAACCTCATACCTTCTCACCTGGACCTGGTAGGTGCCGAGATAGAACTGATACACCATCCCAACCGCGAGCATGTAATGCGCCTGGCATTGGAAGAGGTGCGCAGCCAGTACGATTTTATTATTATCGATTGCTCACCGTCGCTGGGCCTCATTACCGTGAACGCCCTGACGGCTGCGGATAGCGTGGTGATACCCGTACAGTGCGAGTATTTTGCCTTGGAAGGCCTGGGCAAATTGCTGAATACTATCAAAATAGTGCAGACGCGCATCAACACCGAGCTGCAGATAGAGGGTATATTGATGACCATGTACGATGGCCGCCTGCGCTTGTCCAACCAGGTGGTAGAAGAAATCAAAAACCACTTTGGCGAGCTGGTGTTCAATACTATTGTTCACCGCAATACCCGCCTGGGCGAAGCGCCAAGTTTTGGCACACCGGCGCTGATGTACGATGCGGAAAGCACGGGTGCGGTTAACTACCTCAACCTGGCTAAGGAGATTCTGCAGAAGAACAATATGACGAAGATCAAAAACGAAGACAAAATATTTGAATCCGGCAATCATGTCGACTAATAATAAGAAACAAGCGTTGGGAAAAGGTATCCGCGCCCTGCTCAATACCATCGACGAGGAAATGAAGGGCACTGATGAGAAAGCCGTTCCGCCCGCCGTATCGGGGCAGAGCACGGGCAACATCATGCGCATACCTGTAGAGCAGATAGAAGTAAACCCCAAGCAGCCCCGCCGCGACTTTGACGAGACAGCCTTGAAAGAGCTGGCTGAAAGCATCAAACTGCACGACATCATACAGCCGGTAACCGTGGTGAAAATCAGCCCGGTGAAATACCAGCTGATTTCTGGCGAACGCCGCCTGCGCGCTTCCAAACTGGCAGGGCTGAAGGATATACCCGCATATATACGTACAGCCGACGACCAGCAGATGCTGGAAATGGCCCTGCTGGAAAACCTGCAGCGCGAAAACCTCAATGCTATTGAAATCGGCCTGAGTTACCGCCGCCTGATGGACGAGTGTGATATGACACAGGAAGAGGTAGCCGAACGTATGAAGAAAGACCGCTCTACCGTTACCAACTACCTGCGCCTGCTGCGCCTGCCGCCCGATGTACAAAGGTCGGTACGCGATGGCGAGCTGAGCATGGGCCATGCGCGCGCTATTATCGGCCTGGAGCAGGTAGACCAGCAACTCTATGTGTTCAGAGAGGTAAGGGACAAGGGCTTATCGGTAAGGCAGACAGAGAAACTGGTGAAGGATATGTCATCGCCCGAGGCAAAAAGCCAGTCGATGTCAAAATCAGCGCCTGTGAAACTACCCCCCGCATACAAGCGTATCGAGGACAGTATGGCCTCGCATTTTTCCACCAGGGTAAAAATGGACAGGAAGAAGAGCGGCAAAGGCAGCATTACCATAGAGTATTATAACGATGAAGACCTGGAACGCATCATGAAACTGATGCACCTGGATTAACAGATATGTTACCGCAAAACTGGCAGCAACAGGCTGCAGACAACCGCAAGGCATACAAGCGGATGCTGGAGAAGGGGAACAAGAACAAAATTCTGAAAGCCCTGCCGGACCTGCATGAAGAAGCTTTCGAAAAAATAGATTGCCTGCAATGCGCCAACTGCTGCAAGAGCTATTCCCCCCGTTTCAAAAATCCCGACATAAAGCGGATAGCCAAACTGCTGCGGATGAAAGAGGGGGAGTTTACAGACACCTACCTGCGCCTGGACGAGGATAATGATTATGTATTAAAGCAGCAGCCCTGCCCCTTCCTGGCAGAAGACAATACCTGCAATATATACGAAGACCGCCCCAGCGATTGCAGGCGGTATCCGTATACTGATGAAGATGTGTTGATAAAACGTGTTCCCCTTACGTTAAAGAACTCAACCGTATGTCCCATCACTTTCCACGTGCTGGAGCGGTTGAAGGAGATGGAAAATAAGTAGCCACTTAGTTGAGTGTAGCCTCTACACTTACCTGTGCAGTCAACGACTTGGATATCGGGCAGTTGTCTTTAGCTTCCGTTACCGCTGCGTCAAACTGCTCTTGCGTTATGCCATCTATTTTAGCAGCAAGTATAATGTGCGAAGTGGTAATAGACCCATCCTCAAGTGTCACAACGCATTTCGCGTTCAACTCATCAGGTGTAAAACCCGAAGCACCTAATACAAAGGACAGTTTCATACAGAAGCAGCCTGCGTGTGCCGCGGCTACCAGTTCTTCGGGGTTGGTACCTATGCCTTCTTCAAAACGGCTGGTATAAGAATATTGCGTTTCGTTCAGCGTTCCGCTTTGCGTGGTCAGGTGGCCTTTACCTTCTTTGCCCGAACCTTTCCATACGGCTGTAGCATTACGTTTCATAAACAGTTGATTTTAGATGTGTGGATGTTGATGATGCAATAATAGCAATAAACTGCCAAATGCATAGGGCAGTATAACAATGATGAGGGTTAAATGTTTGATAACTGTTTAGCCGCGCTCTTTGATATTGGTATAAGAGTAAGAAATGCGCCTGCCGCTCACTTTCAGTTCTACTTCTACTATATTACCGCGCCCGTGGGCATCTGCTACCATATAGGTGTAAAACTTGTTGGTGAACAGCTTTTTCAATTCCGGCCTTTTAATGTTATCCCTCATAGAGAAAATATTATCCCGCATATATAAGCAGGATATTAAATTTCCAACATGGGTATATACAAAAAAAGAAAAACGGCTTGCTTAACAAGCCGTTAGTAAAAGATTATTGCCATTTCTTGCCCGTCATCTCCTTCCTGTTCTGCCGGATAATGATGTGTGTTACCAGGTTTGTTTTCCTGTCGCGGACAAACCGGAATACCACATCGGCCGATGACATGAAGAACTCGTCGGGGATTACGTCGGCCAGCATAGTGAATTCTTCGCCGCCTGATATCTTGCCCCACAGCAGTTTATCCCTCGGATAAACATTCAGGTCTATACCGTTATCAAACTCGTACCTGCCTTCATAGTGTTTCAGCCTGGTTTCCTCCAGGAATACTGAAGACCGTGGCTTGGGTAAAGCATAGGGCTGGTTATACAATGCCGCGGTTATATCATTCAGCATGTAGAATATTTCACTTTCAAAGTCATTGCTCATAATGATGATGACTGTACTGTCTTCAGGTATCACGTAAAAACAATGTACAAAGCCGAAGGTCTCTGCTGTATGCCCTATGGCTTTTTTGCCTGCAAGTTCTGTTAGTTCAAAGCCATATGCATATTGTTCGTTTTGAGGTGATGCTGTGGTCATTGCCTGCCAGCTGCTTTTTTTCAACAGCTGTTGTTTCAGCATCGCTTCGGCAAATTTGTACATGCCTTTGCTGCCAGTAAACATGCCGCCTGCTGCATAACTGACGGTTGAGTCAGGCGGGAAAGCCGGTATCAGCCTTTGCTGGTTCAGAATGGAGTAGCCCTGCGCCTTGTCCCAACTGGCAAAGAAGCCATAGTTAAATCCCGTATTCTCCATCTTTAGCGGGTTGATAATGTATTTTCGTATGGCTTCGTAATAGCTAGTACCTGTTACTTTTTCTATTACCATGCCCAGCAGGTAGTAATTGGATGTGGAGTTGGAGAAGCCTTTGCCGGGTGCAAATGCCAGTGGTTTATTTTTGAAGAAACCGGTAATGTCTTCTCGTTCGCGGGGGGTGACAATGCCGCCTACGTAGAAGCTGTCATCCTTCATATAGTCGTGTATACCCGATGTGTGCGATAATAAATGCTGTAGCGTCACCTGCCGGCTAAAGGGAAACTCCGGCAGGTATTTGGCTAATGTATCTTTAACTGACAATTTGCCTTCTTCCTGCAGCCTGAACACCAGGGCCGAGGTAAACATCTCGGTAAGCCCCCCGGTGATAAATAAGGTGTTGGAATCGGGCCTTTTGCCCTGGTCGTGCGATATGACACCATATCCATTGTGCAACAACTTCTTTCCATGTTGTGCCACCACTACAGTACCGCTGAATTTTGCCAGTGCTGTCCAGTGGCTCACAACGCTATCCAACTCCCTTGCCTTATCCTGCGCCTGTATATTATTTACCCCGGTTAATAATATGCATGCCGTTGATAACCATTTTCTCATCAGTTGTTCATTTGATATGGCTAAACTAAAGAATTACGCTATATATACAAGCGTAGAGGTGTTAAAGTACAGTGGAAACAATGGTTGTGGGTGTAGATTTGTAATTTGGGGTTAATAGCTAATCTGTAATATCGAAATGTTTCAATACTCTTAAGCTTCTCAGTGTATTCCATCTGCTGGCTTTGCCTGCCTGTTCCATCAGGAAATGGGTGGCTCCGGGATGGTGCGCGTTCAGCCGCCATACATGCTCCTTATCGCGCTTTTTCAGTATCACGTCTATGGCATCCCTCATGCGGGCGTCGTATTTAACCCCGGCCGCACGGAAGTAGTCCAGCGCACGTAGCACGTCATATCGCCACCGCGATGGATAGGGAAAGCTGAGCATTTTCTTATCAATTACTTCGCCTGTTTTGTCTGACTTGTACAGTTTATGTTGCAGGATAAACTCACGCGATGCTTGTACTGCTGCCAACAGTTCTTTCAGCCGGTAAGTGTAACCATTGTTTTTGTATTCGAGTATGCCTTCCAGTACTGATAGGGTACTGTGTAGCGAACTATGGACTGCGCCTTTTCTGTTAGAGTGACAATTAAAGCCCCCGTCATACATATGTTGCGAGAGTAAAAAGTCTGTTACTGACTCAATCTGTTTTTTATCTGCCTGGAAATAGCACATGTAATTCAACGCCATACCATTGATGCAAACATCGCTCACGCTTATGGTGCCGATAGGGTTGATGCCGCCATCTTTCCCTTTTTCGTGGGCCAGTATCATTTCGATGGTTTGCCTGATGGGTGGGCATGCCGGGGAGATGCCCAGGTTTTTCAGGTCGAGCAGGGTATAGTGCGTGGATGTCCACTTAGGCTGATAAAAACCCCGCCCCCAGTGTCCGCCCGCCTTCCTTTGCGAAAGAAATTTTTTGCCCCACCCGTTGTATTCAATTTGTTGCCGGAGGTCATTCCTGTTTTTCCCCAGCAGGTCGCGGTACACCTGGTATTGTATGGATACATCGCCGCTCAGTAGCCAGTCTGTTATTTGCTTATCATCCATATGGTCAAAATACCGTGATATTAATGAATCGGGCAATGACAGGTGTCACTATTAACAACAGAAAGGCCCCTTAACAGGGGCCCGTCTTATAAGGATGAAAAAGATCCGATGTTGGCACTTTCTCTCCTTTATCCCTTATATAATGTTATTCTTGTGTGGCTGTGTACACTACATCTACTGCGTAGGTACCTGCAGGGTAAGCGAAACCGGGTGTAGCCTTATACTTTACACTGAAAGTCTGGTTGCCGCCACGGTCCGCCAAGCACACGGATGGAATATATA